>CAVZGW010000025.1:0-17123 GCA_963774825.1 uncultured Actinomycetes bacterium
TCAGTTTCGGTGTCCGCCGTGGCGCGCCGCCCGGCTGTCGCGTCGGGTGGGCGCCGTTACTTGCGCGCTGGGCGGCGGCTCAGATGGCGACGCGGCGCCGGGCTTGAAGATCCCGGCGTCGCACACCCGCAATGGGGCCGTGCCCAGGTGATTGTGACGTTCGAAATCTCGACCGGCTGACTGAGAGGGCGTCATATGGTCCAGGGACCGACGGGCGCTCGCCTGCGGAATCGTTGCCTCACCGGCATATGCCGTCGAATCCTGAGGCTTGTGTACGTAGGGACTTGAACCCCTATGTGTCCGAGGGGGGACTTGAACCCCCATGCCCTTTACGGGCACTAGCACCTCAAGCTAGCGCGTCTGCCTATTCCGCCACCCGGACGAGCACGGCACCGGGAGCGCCGGACCGGCCGCCTCACGATAGCAAATCCGGCGGCTTGCAGCGAGAGGGTAAGCCGCGAAACGGCAGGCTCCGGGCGTCGCAGGCCTACCCGGCCCTGGCCCTGGAGCAGCCCGGCGGTTGGTGCGACGATGGCCGGATGACCCAGAATCAGGCTGCAAGCGGCATCTCCGGCTGCGACGAGGTCGCCACCCTTGCCAGTGATCTCATCAGGATCGACACCAACAATCCGGGCGACCACTCCGGCCCGGGCGAGCGCAAGGCGGCGGAGCACGTCGCCGCGCTGCTCGCCGAGGTCGGCCTGGAGCCGACCGTGCTGGAATCCCGCCCGGGCCGCGCCAGCGTCGTGGCCAGGATCGCCGGGGAGGATTCGTCAAAGGCCGGCCCTGCTGGTTCACGGTCACCTGGACGTAGTGCCCGCTGACGCGGCGGACTGGCAGGTACACCCGTTCTCCGGCGAGATCGATGGCGGCTGCGTCTGGGGCCGCGGCGCGGTGGACATGAAGGACATGGACGCGATGATCCTGGCGGTGGTTAGGCAGCGCCTGCGGGAGGGCCGCAGGCCGCCGCGCGACGTGGTGCTGGCGTTCCTCGCCGACGAGGAGGCGGGCGGTAGCTACGGCGCCCGCTGGCTGGTCGACAACCACCCCGGCCTTTTCGATGGAGTAACAGAGGCGATCGGCGAGGTCGGCGGCTTCAGCGCGACGATCGGGGGGCAGCGCCTGTACCTGATCCAGGTAGCTGAGAAGGGCATGGCCTGGATGCGGCTGACCGCACGCGGCAAGGCAGGGCACGGCTCGATGCTGAACCCGGACAACGCTGTCACTGAGCTTGCCGAGACCGTGGCCAGGATCGGCAGGCACTCCTGGCCGGTCCGGCTCACGCCTTCGGTGCGGGCCTTCCTGACCGAGGCCTGTGCGGCGCTGGGCGTCGAGTTCAGTGATAACGGATGCCGGGACGCGGTCGCCAAGCTCGGGCCGATCTCCAGTCTGGTGGGAGCGACGCTCAGCAATACCGCCAACCCGACCATGCTGACGGCGGGCTACAAGGTCAACGTCGTGCCGCAGGCGGCCTCCGCGCAGGTGGACGGCCGGTTCCTGCCCGGGCACGAGGAGGACTTCCTGGCCGAGTTCGACGGCTTGCTCGGGGCTGGCATCCGCAGGGAGTGGGTCCATCACGACATCGCGCTTGAGACCACATTCGACGGCGATCTGTGCAACGCGATGACTGCCGCGCTGCTGGCGGAGGACCCGCAGGCGCGCATCGTGCCGTACTGCCTGTCCGGCGGCACCGACGCGAAGTCGTTCTCCAGGCTCGGCATCAGGTGCTTCGGCTTCGCCCCGCTCCGGCTGCCCGCCGAACTCGATTTTGCCGGCATGTTCCACGGCGTGGACGAGCGTGTCCCGGTGGACGCGCTCCAGTTCGGAGTCCGGGTCCTGGACGGTTTCTTGACGCGCTGTTAGCTCGTCATCGCAGGTCAGGACGATAGGACCAGCGACGGACGACCCGGGAGGTGTCCGGACCCGGGCCTTTGTTTCAGCAGTTGGTGGCCGCCCACAATCAGTAGTGATATCGTTACGCACTGTGTGAGGCTGCCATTTCGGGGGGCGCCCCTGCCAATGGTCCCCCGGGTTGGCGGCCGAGCACTAAGCCGGCATCGACGAGGAGGGTCGCCTGTGTCGCCGGAACAGGTACGGGTCCCGTTGCCGTCACCGGGCGGCCGCGCTGAGCCGTGGCGGCACGGTGCCGGGCCCGGCGCGAGGGCCTGGTACCTGGGTTGCTTGATCCTCGGAGCCGGCGGCGGGCCGCGGCCCGCTCTCGCGGTCACGGCCGGCCGCGTCCTAGCGACGCCTGGGTCGGCCGTGACCGCCCGTTTCCACTCCTCATTGGTTCGCTAAAAGCCATTAAGGCCGATTCTGTGCACATGACGCGGCCGGTCAGTAGCTATCCGTTAATAAGTAGCGACAAGATGTAACCTAGGCGAGGAGCAAATGATGAGCGCATTTGCCGTGCTTGCGGCAAAGCAGGCCGCCGTCGTAACCGGCTTCGGAGCCGGCCTGGTTCCGGTCATCGGGACGGGCCCGGTGGACGGCTTCGGAATCGGCGCCCTGATATCCGGCGCCTGCATCACGATGATCATCATGCCGGTGCGGGCCAGGCGGCGAGCCGCCCGCGCGGCCGATGCTGCCGTCCAGCCGTCCGCCGACTGGACCAGGTACTTCATAGCGGCGGAGAAGTTCGAGCCCGAGCGCGGCCGCCAAGTGCCCTCCGCCGATCGAGGACCGGATCAGGCTCAGGGCGAGTCGCGCCAGGACGGCCAGACGGCTGACTGGGTCAAGGACGGCCAGGGCGCGGGTGGCTACCAGAGCAGGCACCGTCTCGGGGAGGGCAGCGCCATCCGGCAGCCGCGGCTTGAGCCGAGGCGCAGTGCACCACGGCACGCGGCGCCCCCCGCTGGCTTCGTGACCCGGATGACTGGCATGTTCGCCGGCCGCGCGCTGGCCGGCGCCGGGCCAGCTTCGCGAGCGGGCTGACCAGATGGTTCATGGCCAGCCGCGTGCTCAGCACGGCACGCGGCTGACCACCTACTCCTTGCGCGTCGCCCGCGGCGCGGGGGGTCTGCCCGAGTCTCGGCGCTCGTCCGATGGGTAGCCGGGACCGGGCAGGCTCGGGGCACGGGCGACGCGCAAGGGCACGGCCAGGCCGGCCGATCTGTCCGGCCGGTCTGCCTGGCCGGTCTGCCTGGCCGGTCTGCCTGGCCGGTCTGCCTGGCCGGTCTGCCTGGCCGGTCTGCCCGGCCGGCTGCCCGGCCCTGGCCGGTCTGCCCGCCGAACGGCGGGCGAGGCAGACGGCGCGGCGAGGCGGACGGCGAGGCGAGGCAGACGGCGCGGCGAGGCAGACTGCAGGCCAGGCAGCCTGCGCGGCGAGGCAGACGGCAGGCCAGGCGCGGCCAGGGCGGAGTTCCGGCTATGGGGTCCCAGAGCCGGGTCTATGGCGTCCAGAACCGTTGTGGCGGCGTCCGGGCAGGGCGTATGATCTGCCGCCGCAGCGTGGCCTTCCCGCTGCCGTCGGCGTTCAACGCGACGCGGGCAAGTTCCCAGCGCCCGTACTCGGCGTGGTCAGTCAGGATGCGCCTGGTCACGTCCCTGGTTGTGCCACGCGGCAGATAGAGCACAAGGTAGGAGTAGTCAGCCATCACCCTCATTGTGCTCGACCTTCGCGATGATTCAGTCGGCGTTGCGAAAATCGCGCCGGGCGATGGCGGGAACACCGGCCCCGCCACGACGAGTTTGACGGAGAAGGACCAGGCAGCGGACGGTCGCCACCGGGGCGGACGCCGCGACCTGACCGTAGCGGTAGCGCACTAGCCGTAGTGTCGGCGCTAGCGCGGGCCGCCTGCGGTAGCCTCCAGGGCGACCGCGGATGTGAGGATGAAGAGTGTGGCAGCAAGGACAGGTTCAGGCGCCAAAGAGCTGAAAGCTGACGGTGCCTCGGCCGGGAACGGCCGCAGGCGGCTCGTGATTGTCGAGTCGCCTGCCAAGGCACGCACGATCGCCGGGTATCTCGGCAGGGGTTACGTGGTCGAATCCAGTATTGGCCACATTCGCGACATGCCAGATAAAGCAGCTGAAATACCTACTAAATACCGTAAAGAGTCCTGGGCTCGGCTCGGGGTCAACGTCGACGCCGACTTTGAGCCCCTCTACGTCGTCAACCCGGACAAGCGGCAGCAGGTCTCCAAGCTCAAGCACCTGCTGAAGGACGCCGACGAACTACTGCTCGCCACTGATGAGGACCGCGAGGGCGAGGCCATCGCCTGGCACCTGCTCGAAGAGCTCAAGCCCAAGGTCCCGGCACACCGGATGGTTTTCCACGAAATCACTCCGGAGGCGATCGCCCAGGCCGTGGCGAATCCAAGGGACATGGACAACGGGCTGGTCGAGGCCTACCAGACCCGGCGCGTGCTGGACCGGCTGTACGGCTACGAGGTCTCGCCGGTGCTGTGGAAGAAAGTCATGCCGCAGCTGTCCGCGGGACGGGTGCAGTCGGTGGCCATCCGGCTGGTGGTGGACAGGGAGCGGGAGCGGATCGCGTTCCGCGGGGCCAGATACTGGGATCTGGAGGCCGTGTTCGCCCCCGCCAGTAACGCGGTACCCGGCGGCGCCGGGTCCTCGGACGCCGACGATGTGGCGTCTTTCCCTGCGGCACTGGTGGCCGTCGACGGGCGCCGGGTGGCCCAGGGCCGCGACTTCAGCCCGACCGGTGAGCTGCGGTCCGCCGACATAGGCGGGACCGAGCGGGGATCACGCGCCGACATCCTGCACCTCGATGGCGAGGCCGCCGCGGCGCTGGCTGACCGGCTCTCTGACGCGAACTTCGCTGTCTCGTCAGTGGAGCGCAAGCCGTACCGCAGATCGCCGTACGCCCCGTTCCGCACGACGACGCTGCAGCAGGAGGCATCCCGCAAGCTCGGCTTCTCGGCCAAGTACGCGATGCAGATCGCGCAGCGGCTGTACGAGAATGGCCACATCACTTATATGCGGACCGACTCCATCACGCTGTCTCAGACCGCGATAACGGCCGCCAGGACGCAAGCCCGTGACCTTTACGGCGCCGAGTACGTGCCAGACGCCCCGCGCGTTTACGCCAGCAAGGTGAAGAGCGCCCAGGAGGCTCACGAGGCGATCCGGCCGGCCGGCGATGCCTTCCGCACTCCGGTCCAGACCGGCCTGCACGGGGACGAGCTGCGCCTGTACGAGCTGGTCTGGAAGCGTACGGTGGCATCGCAGATGAAGGATGCTACCGGGGAGTCGGTCTCAGTCCGGGTGACCGGCATGTCGGCTGCGCAGGAGCAAGCGGAGTTCGCCGCGTCCGGCAAGGTGATCGGCTTCTACGGGTTCCTGAAGGCCTACGTGGAGGGGGCCGACGACCCCGACGCCGAGCTTGATGATAACCAGCGCCGGCTGCCTGCGCTCGCCGAGGCTGATCCGTTGACCGCGCTCAGCCTCGCCGCCGCCGAGCACGCCACCAGGCCGCCAGCCCGCTACACCGAGGCGTCGCTGATTAAGGAGCTTGAAGACCGCGAGATCGGCCGGCCGTCCACGTACGCCTCGATCATCGGCACCATCCTTGACCGTGGCTATGTTTTCAAGAAGGGCACCGCACTCGTCCCGTCGTTCGTGGCGTTTGCCGTCGTCACCCTGCTGGAACGGCATTTCACCCAGCTTGTCGACTACGACTTCACCGCGCGGATGGAGGAGGGCCTCGACGAGATCGCCAGGGGCGAGGCGGCCCGGGTGCCGTGGCTGCGCAGGTTCTACTTCGGCACGGACCGCGAGGAGGGCCTCAAGGAACTGGTCAGCGACCTGGGTGACATCGACGCGAGGGACGTCAGCTCGTTCCCGCTAGCGGGCACTGACATCGTGGCCAGGGTCGGCAGGTACGGCCCGTATCTGGAGCGTGACGGCCAGCGGGTCAATGTGCCGGACGGCACCGCGCCTGACGAGCTGACCCCCGAGTTCGCTACCGAGCTGCTGAACCGGCCGAGCGGGGACAAGGTGCTCGGCAGCGACCCGCAGACCGGTACCACGATCATGGCGAAGGGCGGCCGGTTCGGGCCATACGTCACCGAGCAGCTCGCCGAAGGCGTGGCGGACAAGCCGCGATCGGCATCGCTGCTGAAATCGATGGACCTGGACAGCGTGACACTGGATGACGCGCTGCGGCTGCTCACTTTGCCGCGCACCCTGGGCGAGCTGGACGGCGAGCCGGTGACCGTGCAGAACGGGCGCTATGGTCCGTACGTGAAGAAGGGCGCGGACAGCCGCTCGCTGGAGACAGAGGAGGAGATGTTCACCGTCACCCTGGACGAGGCGAAGCAGATGTTCGCCCAGCCCAAGCCGCGCGGCCGGGCGGCCCGCGCCGCGGCGGCGCCGCCGCTGCGCGAGCTGGGCAGCGATCCGGCCAGCGGCAATCCGATCGTCCTCAGGGAGGGCCGCTGGGGGCCGTATGTCACCGACGGTGAGACCAACGCCTCGCTGCGCAAGAGCGACGCACCGGAATCGATCACCCCGCAGCGCGCTGTCGAATTGCTCGCCGAGCGCAGGCTGGCGGCGCCTGCGCCGCGCCGGAGAGCCACCGGATCAGCCAGGACCGCCCGGCCGACCGCGAGATCGGCGGCCCCCAAGCCGCGGCTAGCCAAGTGGCCGCGGCCAGCAAGTCCGGCAGCCAAGTCGGCAGCCGCCAAGCCGGCGTCGGCGCCGTCCGCGGGTGCGCGCGGCAAGAAGACCTGATTTCGGCGGCGCGGGCCGATTCCCTGCGGCAATCGGCGTGGCGGACATCCGTGCGCCTTCCTGTCGGCTGATGGGTAAGCGGACTGTTCTGCCGATACCCTGGCGCCGTGAACGTTAGATCCCCGTTGGGCGGCGGCCGGGGCGGCGCGCTGTCCATTAGGCCGTTCCGGCGGCTTTGGGTCGCTGGCTCGCTGTCCAGTCTGGGGGACTGGCTGAGCCTGCTAGCGCTGACGGCGCTGGCGTTCGACTTGACCGGACGGCACGGATCAACGGCGCAGGTGACCGCGGTCAGCGGCGTCTGGCTGACCTCGCTGCTTCCGGCGCTTGTGCTCGGCCCGCTGGCCGGAGCGGTCGCTGATCGGTTCGACCGGCGCCTCAACATGATCGTCGGCGACGTGCTGCGCGCGGCGCTGTACCTGTCCATCCCGGTTAACCTGTCGCTCGGCTTGGTCAACAAGCTGACCTGGATGTACATAGTGCAGTTCCTGGCATCCTGCGCATCGCTGTTCTGGACGCCAGCCAAAGACGCGGTAATTCCGAACCTGGTTCCGCCGGACCGGCTCGAGCAGGCAAATCAGCTGAGCCTGCTTACCACCTACGGCACCGCCCCGATCGCGGGGCTGGTTTTCAGCCTGCTCGCGGTGGTCAGCAGGGCGCTCGGCTCGATATCACACTATTTCAGCACCAATCAGGTTAATCTGGCGCTTTACTTCAACGCGGCGACCTTCGTGGTATCAGCTCTTACGGTCTTCACGCTCAGGGAGATCGGGCAGCGCAGGCGCAGCGCCGAGGTCTCTGAGCCGTCGGTGGCCAAGGCGATCTTGAATGGCTGGCGGTTCATCGGCCGGAACCCGGTGGTGCGCGGCATCGTCATCGGCCTGGCGGGCGCGTTCGCCGCGGCAGGCGTGATCGTCGGCCTCGGCCGGTCCTACGTCTCGTACACACTGCACGGCGGCGATGCGGGCTGGGGCGTGGTCTTCTCGGCGATCTTTGTCGGGATAGCCTTCGGCATGGTCGTCGGCCTGCGGGTACTGCGCGGGTTCTCCAGGCGCCAGCTCTTCGGGGTGACCATCGTGTTCGCGGCCATCATGCTGGTCCTGATCGCGCTGATCCCGAACCTTGTCGTGGTAACCATCCTAGTCGTGGCGCTGGGATCGTGCGCGGGGATCGCGTACGTGACCGGCTACACGATCGTCGGCCTTGAGGTAGACGACGACACCCGCGGCCGGACGTTCGCGTTCTTGCAGTCGGCCATCAAGGTGATCCTCTTCGCCGTGATCCCGGTCGCGGCGGTCGTCGCGGCGGGGCTCAGCGCGGCGATCCGCGCCATGACAGGCTCGGCAACGGTGCGGATCGGCAACGTCGATTACGCCGACGTCGGCATCAATATCGTGCTGCTGCTCGGCGCCGCGGTGGCGCTGACCCTTGGCATCGTCTCTTACCGGCAGATGGATGACCGCCGGGGGGTGCCGTTGCTGGCGGACCTGACCTCGGCCTTCCGTAGCGAGCCTTTCCTGCCGGCGCCGACGCCCGCGCACAGTAACGGCCGCGGGCCCGCCGCCGGCCGCGGGCTGCTGCTCGCCCTGGAGGGCGGCGAGGGGGCTGGCAAGTCGACCCAGGCCAGGCTGCTGGCCATCTGGCTGCGCGACCAGGGCTATGACGTAGTGGCCACGCAAGAGCCTGGCGCGACCAAGGTCGGGATGCGGCTGCGGGCTCTGCTGCTCGACACCACGCACACCGGCCTTTCAGCCCGGTCCGAGACGCTGATGTACGCGGCGGACCGGGCTGAGCACGTCGCCTCGGTGATCCGGCCGGCGCTGGAACGCGGCGCCATCGTGGTCACTGACAGGTACGTGGATTCCTCGCTCGCCTATCAGGGTGCGGGGCGGCTGCTGCCGGTCAGCGAGGTGGCCACGCTGAACCAATGGGCGACCGGCGGCCTGATGCCCGACCTGACCATCCTGCTCGACCTGGCCCCAGCCGTGGGGCTGCAGCGCCGGGAGCGGTCAGGTGACCGGCTGGAGGCCGAGCCCACGGCGTTCCACGAGCGGGTCAGGCGCGGGTTCCTCGCGCTGGCCGAGGCGGAGCCAGGTCGTTACCTTGTGCTGGACGCGACCAGACCGTCGGCCGAGCTCAGCCGGGAGATCCAGAGCCGGGCCAGGGACCTGCTGCCCGACCCGGTGCCGCTAACCGCTGAGGAGATCACCGGCAGCATCCCGGCGGTGCTGGAGTGACCGGCGGGGACCAGATTCGGGGTCATCCCGGCGGCGCGGACATGGCCGGCGGGGACCAGATTCGGCGTGATCCCGGCGGCGCGGACATGGCCGGCGGGGACCAGATTCGGCGTGATCCCGGCGGCGCGGACATGGCGGGCGGGGACCAGATTCGGCGTGATCCCGGCGGCGCGGACCTGGCTGGCGGGGACCAGATTCGGCGTGATCCCGGCGGCGCGGACCTGGCTGGCGGGGACCAGATTCCGGGTCATCCCGGCGGCGCGGGCCTGGCCGGCAGCCCGGTCTTCGACGAGTTGGCCGGCCAGGAGGCGGTGGTCGGCCAGCTGACCGCCGCCGCGTCCGCCGCCTCCGCCGCGGTTGCAGCCCGGGACCCGCGCAGTGCCGCAGGATCAGGATCGGGGCTGGGGATGGCGCATGCGTGGCTCTTCACCGGGCCGCCCGGGTCTGGCCGCTCGGTCGCTGCCCGCGGCTTCGCTGCCGCGCTGCTCTGTGATCGCCGGGGTTGCGGCGAGTGCTCGTCGTGCCACCAGGTCGCCGGGGGGACCCACGCCGACCTGCTGCTGGTCCGCCCGGACGGGCTGTCCTACGGCGTGCGGCAGACCAGGGACCTGGTGCTGCGCGCCGCCGCAGCGCCGGTGTACGGACGCTGGCGGGTGGTCTTGTTCGAAGACGCCGATCGTGCCACGGAACAGGCGGCGAATGCCCTGCTCAAGGCGATCGAGGAGCCATCGCCCCGGACGGTGTGGCTGCTCTGCGCGCCGTCGGCGGCCGACCTGCCCACGACGATCAGATCGAGATGCCGCCTGATCACCTTGCGCACTCCGCCCACCTCGGCCGTCGCTGACGTGCTGACCCGCGAGGGTGTCAGCGAGAAGCACGCGCTCGCTGCCGCCCGTGCGGCACAGGGACACATCGGCCGGGCCAGGCGGCTGGCCACCGACCCGGAGGCAGCCAGGCGCCGGGCCGAGGTGCTGCGGGTCCCGCTCCAGGTCGGCATGGCCCGGCCGGGAGGCGGCCTAGGCCAGGCACTCGCGGCGGCTGCCGCGCTGGTCAAGGCGGCTGAGGGGGAGGCCGCCGCGGCGACCGAGGAGCTCGATCTGCCGGAGCGGGAAGCGATGCGCCAGGCGTTCGGTGAGGGCTCGACCGGCAAGGGCGTGGCCACCGCTGTCCGCGGCTCGGCCGGCGCCATGAAGGATCTGGAGGACCGGCAGAAATCGCGCGCCACCCGGCTGAAGCGCGACTCGCTTGACCGGGCGCTGCTCGACCTGGCCGGGTACTACCGTGACGTGCTTGCGGTCCAGTTCGGCGCTGACGTGGAGCTCGCCAACGCGGCCCAGCAAGAGGAGCTCGGCAAGCTGGCCGCGGCGGGCCCGCCAGAGGCGACGGTACGCAGGATCGAGGCGATCATGGCGTGCCGGGAGCGGCTGGCCGCCAACGTCGCGCCGCTGCTCGCCGTCGAGGAGATGACTCTCGCCCTCGCCGCCCATTGGCCGCGCGTTCCCCTCCGTCCCAGTCCCCTCCAAAGATCTTGACGACCTCTCAGTAAATATCGCTGGAAAGTCGTCAAGATCTTTTGGAGCCGGGTCGGCGGCGCGGTGAGCATGGGCTTATGGTTACATTTCGCAGTCGAAGGGAAGCTTAATGTAATCGTGACAGCGCGCTCAGGGTGATGCTGCGTGCTGAGAGTGACGCTGCGTGTTTAGAGTGACGCTGCGTGTTCAGGGACGCCGTATGTTCAGAGCCACGCCACGGGGGGGCGGCCGATGGGGAACTTCATGGCCGGGCTCGCCCGATTCGCGATCCGGTTCCGTTATGCGATCATCGCTGGCTGGTTGATCGTCGGCGTCCTGTGCATCGCGCTGCTTCCGGCCCTGTCCAGTGCGATCAACACCGACAACAGCTCGTTCCTGCCGGCCAGCACGCCGAGCGAGCATGCGCTGACCCTGGCCGCACCGTTCCAGCCGACCAACGACACGACCGGCACGCTCGTCGTCGCGGGCACGGCCACGCTGACCAGCAGCGACCAGAACGCGATCACCAGCCTCGAGGGCGAGATCGCCAAAGACGACCACGTCGTCTCGGTGTCTGACCAGGGCCTGTCCAAGAACGGCAAGGTCGACAAGGCCCAGGTGGTCATCAACGTCCTGACATCCAGCACCAAGGCATCGCCGACCGTCGCGGCGATCCGCTCGACCATCAGCCACGCCGGCCTGCCTGCCGGGCTGACCGGATACCTCACCGGCCAGCTCCCCAGCGCCGTGGACAACCAGAATTCCCAGGCCAGCGCGCAGAAGCTCACCGAGGACCTGTCGATCGTCATCATCCTGGTCATGCTGGTCATCGTCTTTCGCGCGGTGCTCGCGCCGCTGGTGACGTTGCTGCCCGCGATCTGGGTACTGGAGATGTCCGGCCGCATCATCGCCGAGATGTCCACGGCCGGGCTGCAGGTGTCTACCATCACCCAGACGATGCTGACGGTGCTGCTGCTCGGTGCGGGCACCGACTACGGGCTATTCCTGATCATGCGGGTCCGGGAGGAGATAGCCCGCGGCGCCACTCCGCACAGGGCCATCGAGCAGGCCGGTCGCTATGTGGGCGAGTCGATCACGTTCTCTGGCGGCACCGTGATCGTCGCGCTGCTGTGCCTGCTGCTGGCGTCGTTCGGTCTGTACTCGGGTCTGGGCCCGGCCCTCGCCCTGGGCGTCGCCATCATGCTGGCCGCCGCGCTCACGCTGGTGCCTGCGCTGATCGCTGTGTTCGGCCGGGCCACCTTCTGGCCGCGCCCGGTCCGGCTCGCCAAGCGCGAGGGGGTGTGGGCCAGGGTCGCCGACGTCGTGATCGCGCACCCGCTGGTCACGCTGGTCCTCGGCGTCATACTCCTCGGAGCCCTGGGGGTGGGCGCGACCGGTTACACCTCCAGTGGCTTCGGCGGCACCACGACCGGGCCGCCGGGGAGTCAGTCGGCGGAAGGCACCAATGTGATCAACGAGAACTACCCGCCCGCCGTCGCCAACCCGACCAGCGTGCTGCTGGTCTATTCGTCGTCGGTGTGGAATAACCTCACGCCGGTCCAGGACGCCGAGAACGATCTCGGCAAGCAATCGGTCTTCGCCTCGGTCACCGGCCTGTTCAACGCCAACGGCACCTCGACCAGCCCGCAGCAGCTGACCAGCCTCTACCAGGAGCTAGGGCCGCCGGGCAAGCTCCCCGCCACCGAGCCCGCCGGTACGCCGGTCTCTGCACAGCAGTACGCGGCCTACCGTGCCACCTCGCAGTTCGTCAGCCCCGACGGCAAGACCGTCCAGTTCTACACGTCGCTCACCGCGGGCTCACCGTCCACCACGGCGGCCCTGAACGCGGTCCCGGCCATTCGCACCGCCGTGACCAGCGTGCAGCATTCAGTCAAAGCCACCGACAGCGGCGTCAGCGGTCTGGCGCCGTCCTCCTACGACGTGAGCACGGTGTCCCAGAGCGATCTCGAGGAGATCGTGCCAGTGGTGATCATCCTGCTGGCGCTGCTGCTCGGGCTGCTGCTGCGCAGCCTCGTCGCCCCGCTGTACCTGGTAGCTACCGTCCTGCTCAGCTACTTCGCCGCGCTCGGCATCGCGGTGCTCATCTTCCAGGACGCGGTTGGCGACTCGGGGCTGAACTTCGTGCTGCCGTTCCTGCTGTTCATATTCCTGATGGCGCTCGGCGAGGACTACAACATCCTGATCATGACCCGGATCCGTGAGGAGGCGCAGAAGGCGCCGCTGCGCGAGGCCGTCGCGACCGCAGCGCACCACACCGGTACCACCATCACGTCGGCCGGCCTGATCCTCGCCGCCACCTTCGGCGCGGCCGGTGTTACTGGTGCCACCAGCCAGATCAAGCAGCTTGGTACCGCGATCGCCCTCGGCGTGCTGCTTGACACCTTCCTGGTGCGGACGCTGATGGTCCCGGCGATCGTGGTGCTGTGCCGCCGTTACAACTGGTGGCCGTCCAAGCTCGCCCGCCGCGAGGCGGAAGTTCCCGCTGCCACGAGCGGCTCTGCCTCAGCCAGCGCCTGACACGCGGCCAGCGCGTGCTTGTCGTCGCGGCGGGACCGGGCGGACAGCGGCGATCGTGCAGCGATATCCGTTAAAGGGCATTACGGCTAGCCCGGGGGCGACGGTCCTTGTGATCGCACCGTAACCTGGGCCGGTGGGCATGATGATGGCGGTCAGCTTCGAGCGGCATGGCCGGCTCTACTACCTGGACCCCGGGCCGCATTCGCCGGCTGTCGGGGCGAAGGTGCTGGTGCCCACGGACTCAGGCCCTGAGGTGGCTGAGTGCATCTGGGCGCCGCAATGGGTGGACGATGACATCGGGGGGCTGCCGGTCTGCGCGGGCCTGGCCACCGACGACCAGCTGAGCAGGAATGAGGCCAACCGGACCCGCCGGGCTGAGGCGCGGGTCGCGGCCAGGCGGATGGTGCGCGAGCTCGAGCTGCCGATGAAGATCATCGCGGTGGACTACCTGGACGCGCCTAACGTGCTAACGATCTACTTCAGTGCGCCGCGCCGGGTTGACTTCCGTGCGCTGGTCCGCGAGCTGGCCGAGCGGCTGCGCGCGCGAGTCGAGCTCCGGCAGATCGGGCCGCGCGACGAAGCGCGGCTGCAGGGCGGCATCGGCCCCTGCGGGCGGGACCTGTGCTGCGCGACGTTTCTCAAGGACTTCGAGCCGGTGTCGGTGCGGATGGCCAAGGATCAGGACCTGCCGGTGAACCCGCTGCGCATCGCTGGCGCGTGCGGGCGCCTGATGTGCTGCCTGAAGTACGAGCATCCGCTGTATCAGGACTTCCGGCAGAAGGCCCCGCGTCTTGGCTCCTCGGTGGAGTCGCCGGACGGCCCGGGCACGGTGGTGGGGCACAACGTGCCTGCCGATCAGGTGGTGGTGAAGCTGGCAGAGGACGGACGGCGTTGCGCGTGCCCGCGGGCCAGCGTGTGCGGATCCAGGCAGGCCTACGAGGCTAAGTACCACCCAGGGCAGGAACCGGCCGGGGACCGGTAGACTCCTTGGGCTGCCGCTCTCCCAGCGGCACGCCGCCTTAGCTCAGTCGGCAGAGCGGTTCACTCGTAATGAACAGGTCGTCGGTTCGATTCCGACAGGCGGCTCCGGGTCTGACCAGCGCAAACGTTCCCCGGGGAATCACTGCGGTGATCCCTTCGGGACAATTTTCGGGACAGTTACTCCGAATAGCGCCCGCCCGACCCGGTTCGCAGCGTCCTGCGCCAAGGGCGAGGACACGTCCACGTAGTCGCGGGTGACCCGGATGTCGGAGTGGCCTAGCATCTCCTGGACGACCGGCAACGCGACGCCCTGGTGGATCGCGATGGTGGCTGCTGAGTGGCGGCATTGCGTGCGTTTCGGCGTGCTCGATCCCGGCCGCGACGAGGATGTCCGACCATTCCTGCCAGTCGGCGCGTGAGTCGTGTGGCCGGCCGTTCTCCTGGCACCAGACAAGGTCGTGGTCCTCCCATACGTTCCCGGCGGCCAGGCGCTCGCGTGCCTGAGCCCGCCGGTGCGCACGCAGCAGGCCGACCAGCTCGGGCGGCAGCGCCACCGTCTTGCGGCGCCGTTCCTTGATCTCGCGGAACACCAGGCCGCCACCGAGGCGCTGCGGGCCGCACCTGCTCCCGGCGGGTCCGCTCAGCCGCATCCATCCCGCCACCATCGGGGTACCTCATGCCTCCGGCATACCGCAGAGCAGGCCAGTCGTCACCAGGCCGGGGGCGTAACCCCCGCCATTGAAGATCTTTAGCTTGCCCGGCTCGATCGGACGGCCCGTCTTGGTCGTGAACACCAAGTAGTCGCGAGCCGTGATTGCTAGCCCAGCCTCAATGGCACGTCCATGAACGGGTCTATGTTATAGGCGAGGCTGACGCGATGATATCCATCAGCTATGTCTGCGTGTGGTTCCTGATCGTACACGAGCACAGGTGACAGCTTCTCACCGCTAAACAGCTTGAGCAGGTCGCGCCGGATGCCAGGATCAGTCAGGGGCAGCGCAGGCAGGCCGGTGGCACGCAGAATGTCATTAGCGCGGCGCGAGTCCAGCTTGGCCTTCTTCATACGATCTACGATCTCAGTAGCGCGCTTCTCATCGAACTTCAGCGACAGGTAGTTGTACGCCGCGTCATAGTCATGCTTTGCCACGTCGTCGAGCCATGCGATGGGTGACTTGCTCATTTGATCCCCACAAAGCTTGGATGTAGCCAGGCGTTGCTAAACCACGATACCCGTTTCTGCCAAGCTGACCTGAGGCACACCCCCTGATAATTACTGACCTCGAGGGCGGGATGGAGAAACCCTGACGTGAGTCTGACCCTCGACCGTGGGCTGGTTGCCGCCCATACCGGCACGGAAACCGCCGATCATGGGTTCACGTCCACGGGAGTGGTGTATGGGGTAGCTGATCCGGCTGTGACTGATCCGTCCTGGCTGGGCGTGTCGGCGTGACGTGAGACGGCCACTTCTCCGGCACCCGCGGCCGCCAGATCGCCGGCCGCTTCTCGCTGATAGAAATCGCCATCCGCTTCTCGCTGATAGAAACAGTGCCGTTTCCCTACACCCAGGAATGGCAGGGCCTCGTCGCGTCCCTCGAGCAAGCCCTCCGGCTGCACCACCACCAAACCGGAACCCTCAGCCGCCTTGACCAGTATCTGCACCAGCGCACCGGCGGCATGATCGGCAGCCTGTCGCACCTGATCCGCGGCGCCGCAGTCGAGACCATCCTCGACGGAACAGAGAAAATCACCAAAGCCATGCTGGAAACCATCGAACTCGACCACACCATTACCGCACCCGCGCCCAGGCGACCGCGTGAACCGGAGCAACCTCGCCAGCCACCACGACAAGCTCCAGCCGCTGCCCATCGCAACCCGGCCACGGCCAGGAGAGACCGTCAGTCCTACATCCGCCGGCTCGCTCACGCCAACCACCTGCGCCCAAGCTACCTGCGCCGCTACCTCGCCGGACCGCCAGCCTGGAACTCAGCAGTGCGCCCCGAACGCCTCGCCGGCCTCCGGCGACCGCATGCCGTCCGGTGCGCTGGCATGCAAGCGCAGGAAAGCCTCCTGGACCACATCCTCGGCCTCGGTGACGCTGCCAAGCATCCGGTAGGCGATCGAGAACATCAGCGGCCGCAGCTCGCCGGATGCTGCTGCCCCGGAACCAGTCATGGGGTGATGCAATCACGCACGGCTGTCACAGCCGAGACCGGTCCCTCGTCGAAGGAAGCGAGGAAGCATCCGCGAGGGCCTGAGAAAGCAGGTGAGAACCATCAACCAGGCCAGACCCGGTACCCGCTCAGCTGCAGCCGTTCGTCCGGCAGCGCACGATCTTGCTGCAATACCCGCAAACGTGACGGCAGCTGGGTTCCCACACCGGTCAGCATCGCCGTGCGCGCCGACCACGCCTACATCCGCACCTATGCCAAGGCCGGCAAGAGCAAACGGCTGCGGAACTACCCCGAGGTCCGGTTCAGCCCGTCCACGTTCCGCGGCAAGCCCACCGGGCCGACGACGCACGCCCGCGCCCGGCTACTCACCGGCGACGAAGCCCGCACGGCGGCGCAGCTGCTCGCCCGTAAATACCGGGTATTGCACGGTTTCATCGTTCCGCTGGCTCACCGGCTCATGCGGACTCCAACCCTGCACTACGAACTCAGCGATTTCTATCCAGGCCCTCAGTGAGCGGACGGATTTGCCACTGGCTGGCGATGGTCGATTGCCCGCGCCGCTCGCGCCGCCGATCCAGCAGACATGCCTGAGCTGCGCATGAAGCGCCGTGGCGTTGGCAATCTCTCCGTGTCGTTCAGGTCGCATCCTTTACCTATATCGCCCTGCTGTGCCTCGTCTGGCTTTGCTTGAGACGTCGGCCTACACTCCCGTTCCCGCAAAGCGCCAAGATCCTTGCGAGTGGCCGCCGGTCAAGGCTGGCGCAGCCATCGCGCGGCGGCGCCCGTAGGGCGGGCTCGAGGCGGCGGACGCGAGCTGGACAATGAACGGCGAGGAAGACGGGCTCCAGGCCGGGCGCCCGTCCAGGGCCATGACCGCGGACCAGGCGGTGGCGTTGCTGCGCCTGGCTCAGGACGACGAGTACCTCGGTGCCTACGTGATCTTGTCGCTCACCACCGGTATCCGGACGGAAGAAGCGCGGGCGCTGCGCTGGGAT
>CAVZGW010000026.1:0-467062 GCA_963774825.1 uncultured Actinomycetes bacterium
CAGCCTGCGGATATCGAAGCCGAGGAACGTGAAGCCCTCGTCGATGTGGACCACCTTGGTCTTCTCCGGTGCCAGCCGCAGCCCCAGGGGTGCGAGCACGGCGGACACCTCCTCCCGCAGCGCCTCGGCGTGGTGCCGGTCACCCGTTACCATCAGGACAAAATCGTCGGCATAGCGGATGAGCCGCCAGCTTCCGAGGTCCTTTGCCTTGCGTTTGGCGCGTTGCCTGCTGGTGCCCATATCCTGATGCCATTGCCGGTCGAAATGTTCGTCCAGCGCCGATAGGGCAATATTGGCGAGCAACGGCGAGAGAATCCCGCCTTGCGGGGTCCCGGTCAGGGTGTCTTCCCGGTCTCCGAGTTCGGTGAAGACCCCGGATTTGAGGAACGCCTTCACCAGCGCGCATATTCGCTTGTCCTTGATCCTCGCCCGGAGGCGATCCATCAAAGCCGTGTGCGAGATTTCGTCGAAACAGGCTTTGATGTCGCATTCCAGCACCCACTGATAATTGCTGGGCCTGGAAGCGAGAAGGTGGATCTCGGAGATCGCGTCTTGTGCACGCCGGCTCGGGCGGAACCCGTACGAGCACGGCTTGAAATCCGCCTCGAAGATGGGCTCGAGCACCAGTTTCAGGCTTGCCTGCACCACCCGATCGGCGATAGTGGGAATTCCGAGTTTCCGGAGTTTCCCATTCGCTTTAGGTATCATCACCTGCCGTACCTCAACCGGCCGGAACCCGCCCGATTTCAGCGAGTCCCGGATCTGCCGCAGGAAAGCCTCGACCCCGATCCAGGTCTCGATCCGGGCCGCCGTGGCCTTGTCGACACCCGGAGTCCTGGCGCCCTTATTAGTGGACACGCGCTCCCACGCGTGCACCAGGAACGCCGGATCATAGACGAGGTTGAACAGGTCACCGAACCGGCGGGAAGAATCTTTTCCCGCCCAGCGGTGCAACTTGATCTGCATCTCCCGTACCGCGAAGTACGCCGAGTCTGCACTCGGCCACGCCACGCCGCCGGTATTCGCCGGCGCATCTTCGGGCATTGCATCCTCTCCTTAACTGACACGCTGCCGCCCTTCCCCATGCGCACGGGCTTTCCCCGGCTCGGAGTACTACGGCGGCTCCGTCCCACCCGCGCCTTCGGCAGGCGTCACACCTATCCCCGCCCCGCCACCCTGGCCCGGGTGAAAAGGCGCGGAACGCACGCGGATGGTTATCGCGGTAGGGACCGCCCTTGCGGGCGGCCCCCCGCGCAGATCCCAGCGTGCGCTGCTAACGCACTGGGCTCCTGCCTCGGGTACGAACGCCAAGGCGCACGTCGGGGAAGGGATGCATCACGCGGGCTGGCGGCAGCCACCGGGCCGCCAGGCGGTTCATGCGTTTCCAGTCCAGGCGGGAGCGCTGGCTGCGGCGCCGCAGCTCCGCCTGCCAGTGCCGTGTCACCTGGGTGCGGAACGCCGCCACCGCCTTGCGGTTGCCGGGCACGGCGTAGTAGGCGCAGTGCCCTCGCACCACGCTGCCCAGCCACCGCCCTTGCTCCGGGACAGGCTGATGCCGGCGCTGCCGCAGCTGGTCTTTGACCTCTGCCAGCTTGGCCCGCATCCGCTTCGAGACCGTGATGCGCCGCACCCAGAAGCGCCCGTCCCGCATCTTCGCGCAGATATGCGTGAAGCCGAGGAAGTCGAACGTCTCGGGTTTCCCGGCGCCCCGCTTCTGCCGGTTCGCGGCGGCGAACCGCCCGAACTCGATCAGCCGCGTCTTGCCGGGGTGCAGCTCCAGCCCGAACTTCGCGAACCGCTCGCGAAGGTCGTGCACGAACCGGCACGCATCCTGGTAATCCTCGAAACCCATGACAAAGTCGTCCGCGAACCGCACGATGATCACATCGCCGCGCGCCACGTGACGCCTCCACCAGTCGGCCCACAAGTCGAGGACATAATGCAGGTAAATGTTCGCCAGCAACGGGGAAACTGATGCCCCTTGCGGGGAACCCTGCGGAGTCTCCGACCATCTCCCGTCCTCGATGACTCCCGCGGCCAGCCACTTATCGACCAGCCGCAGGACCCGCTTGTCCGCGATCCGGTGCCCGAGGAACTTCCGCAGCCAGTCCCGATCAAGCTGGCCGAAAAAGTCGCGGATATCCGCGTCGAGCACCCAGTTCACCTTCTTCCGCCAGATCCCCACCGACAGCGCATCCAGCGCGTCGTGCGGGCCTCGGCCCGGCCGGAACCCGTAGGAGAAGCCCAGGAAGTCCGTCTCGTAGATGGCGTTCAGCACCCCGACGACGGCACGCTGGACGATCTTGTCTTCCAGCGCGGCGATGCCCAGCGGCCGCAGCCGCCCGTCCGCCTTCGGGATGTACGCCCTGCGCGATGGCCTTGCCCGGTAGCGCCCGCCGTGAACCCGGTCGTGCAGATCCCGGAGGTTGGCCACCAGGTCCTGCCCGTAGTCCGCCCACATCACCCCGTCCACACCCGGCGAGGCCTTCGGGCTCAGCGCCCAGTAGGCCATCACCAGCCGCTCCAGGCTGACATGATGCAGCAGCGCCGTGAACCGCGCTTCCTTATCCCTTCGTGCTACCTCACGCACACGGTCCAGCCCGCTTGGCGCATCGTGCCCGGCACTGCGTCCGGGATGCGTTGTGCCGTCCGTGTTCCCCTCGGCCAGTCCCCTTTCCTCCGCCGCCTCCGCAGCCTTGGCCTTGTTCGGCGGTCTCGCCGGTACTACGGGACTGTCTGACTTCCCATGCTCGTGCATCCCAGGCTTACCGCCTCGGCGTTCCCTGGGCGGCCCGCCCCGCGATCACCGTGGACGGGCGAGCATGGGACCTCCCGGTTCTCGCGCAGGAGGACTCCGTGCATGCGCAGGTTCTCAGACCGCGCGGGGTCCGCCAGCAGCTCGCGCTAACGCTGCTGACGATGTGGCCTTCCGCCTCGTGGGACAGCGTCGGCACCCCGAAGTGGTGATTTCGCGGCTCAATAGCCCAGCCTGCACGTACCCCTGTCAACGCTTCACCAGCACCCTCACGGGTACCAGCGCATGACTCGGGGCCATCGCGGGTCGCTACTCCTTCGATGTCGGGCGTTCTCATCCCTTTCCTCCTGCCGGTTTATCCCGGCGCACATCGCGGTAGGGACCGCCCTTGCGGGCGGCCCCCCGCGCAGATCCCAGCGTGCGCTGCTAACGCACTGGGCTCCTGCCTCGGGTACGAACGCCAAGGCGCACGTCGGGGAAGGGATGCACCACGCGGGCTGGCGGCAGCCACCGGGCCGCCAGGCGGTTCATGCGTTTCCAGTCCAGGCGGGAGCGCTGGCTGCGGCGCCGCAGCTCCGCCTGCCAGTGCCGTGTCACCTGGGTGCGGAACGCCGCCACCGCCTTGCGGTTGCCGGGCACGGCGTAGTAGGCGCAGTGCCCTCGCACCACGCTGCCCAGCCACCGCCCTTGTTCCGGGACAGGCTGATGCCGGCGCTGCCGCAGCTGGTCTTTGACCTCTGCCAGCTTGGCCCGCATCCGCTTCGAGACCGTGATGCGCCGCACCCAGAAGCGCCCGTCCCGCATCTTCGCGCAGATATGCGTGAAGCCGAGGAAGTCGAACGTCTCGGGTTTCCCGGCGCCCCGCTTCTGCCGGTTCGCGGCGGCGAACCGCCCGAACTCGATCAGCCGCGTCTTGCCGGGGTGCAGCTCCAGCCCGAACTTCGCGAACCGCTCGCGAAGGTCGTGCACGAACCGGCACGCATCCTGGTAATCCTCGAAACCCAGGACGAAGTCGTCCGCGAACCGCACGATGATCACATCGCCGCGCGCCACGTGACGCCTCCACCAGTCGGCCCACAAGTCGAGGACATAATGCAGGTAAATGTTCGCCAGCAACGGGGAAACCGACGCCCCTTGCGGGGAACCCTGCGGAGTCTCCGACCATCTCCCGTCCTCGATGACTCCCGCGGCCAGCCACTTATCCACCAGCCGCAGGACCCGCTTGTCCGCGATCCGGTGCCCGAGGAACTTCCGCAGCCAGTCCCGATCAAGCTGGCCGAAAAAGTCGCGGATATCCGCGTCGAGCACCCAGTTCACCTTCTTCCGCCAGATCCCCACCGACAGCGCATCCAGCGCGTCGTGCGGGCCTCGGCCCGGCCGGAACCCGTAGGAGAAGCCCAGGAAGTCCGTCTCGTAGATGGCGTTCAGCACCCCGACGACGGCACGCTGGACGATCTTGTCTTCCAGCGCGGCGATGCCCAGCGGCCGCAGCCGCCCGTCCGCCTTCGGGATGTACGCCCTACGCGATGGCCTTGCCCGGTAGCGCCCGCCGTGAACCCGGTCGTGCAGATCCCGGAGGTTGGCCACCAGGTCCTGCCCGTAATCCGCCCACATCACCCCGTCCACACCCGGCGAGGCCTTCGGGCTCAGCGCCCAGTAAGCCATCACCAGCCGCTCCAGGCTGACATGATGCAGCAGCGCCGTGAACCGCGCTTCCTTATCCCTTCGTGCTACCTCACGCACACGGTCCAGCCCGCTTGGCGCATCGTGCCCGGCACTGCGTCCGGGATGCGTTGTGCCGTCCGTGTTCCCCTCGGCCAGTCCCCTTTCCTCCGCCGCCTCCGCAGCCTTGGCCTTGTTCGGCGGTCTCGCCGGTACTACGGGACTGTCTGACTTCCCATGCTCGTGCATCCCAGGCTTACCGCCTCGGCGTTCCCTGGGCGGCCCGCCCCGCGATCACCGTGGACGGGCGAGCATGGGACCTCCCGGTTCTCGCGCAGGAGGACTCCGTGCATGCGCAGGTTCTCAGACCGCGCGGGGTCCGCCAGCAGCTCGCGCTAACGCTGCTGACGATGTGGCCTTCCGCCTCGTGGGACAGCGTCGGCACCCCGAAGTGGTGATTTCGCGGCTCAATAGCCCGGCCTGCACGTACCCCTGTCAACGCTTCACCAGCACCCTCACGGGTACCAGCGCATGACTCGGGGCCATCGCGGGTCGCTACTCCTTCGATGTCGGGCGTTCTCATCCCTTTCCTCCTGCCGGTTTATCCCGGCGCACCCCACGTTCACTGTTGTCCGGTCAACGGGTTAGGCACCCGGCTTTACCCCTGCGGCTTCGCCACGGTTACTGCCGCAGGCAATTCACCGTGGCCTCCGGACCCAGGCCCTAAATACCCTGCCCGGAGTTCCCCGCCCGTCATGAAGGGCGGGTGCGCACCGCTATCCAGCCCGAATCCACCGGGTTAGAGCTGGCGAGAGGCTCAAGAGGCGTAACGACACCGGTTCCTCGCGTATACCTTCCCGTCTTGCTCACCGCGCCCGGCTCATCCGGCAGTACCGAGCCGACGCGACTTTGTCGAGGCTGCTCCCGTCCTCACCGGTGACCCCCGGCTCGGGCTGCCTCCAGCTTCACCCCACCGCTGCGGCGGCGAAGAGATCGAGGTCTTCCACCTCCATCCGTAAACAACAGCGCCTCGTGGCGCACTCAGGCTGCCTCCAGCTCCAGCCCGCTGCTGCGACAGCGAGCCGATGGACGGTCTCTCACCTCCATATGGTCAAACAGCGCCTCGCGGCGCACACACAAGAGCAACACAAGTGGCGGTGCCCATGGTTTTGTCGCTGCTCCCGATAGCCTGAGGTATCGATTTTCGGCACTGTCCACGTGACGTGGTGTGAGGGGTTTGGTGGAGACTCCGACGGAACTGGCTCTCATGATCAGGTTTGCGCTCGATGAACTGAGCAGGGAGAACGGTCACCACGCCTTCGAGCATCTGTGCCGCGAGCTGGCCCAGGCCAGGATTGCGAGCAATATCCTTCCGGCCACGGGGCCGGTAGCCGCGGGCGGTGATCAAGGCCGGGATTTCGAGACGTTCCGCACCTATCTAACGGGCAGCCTGCGTTTCTCCAGGGGTTTCCTAGGACTGGCCTCGGCTGAGACGCTGGTCTTCGCCTGCACTCTTCAACGCGAGGACCAGAAGGCGAAGATCAAGGAAGACGTGACGTCGATCTGCACTCAGGGCACGCCCGTGCAGAGGATCTACGTCCTGTGCACTGAACCAGTCACGGTACGCGTTCGCCACGATCTCCAGGCATGGGCCTCCGGGAAGTACCAGGTGACCTTGGACGTGATCGACGGCCTGGCCATCGCCCGCCTGCTCGCCGACCACGAGGTCTTCTGGATCGCCCGGACGTACCTGCATCTGCCGACGGAGCTTTCTCCGGCGCCTCCGCCCAGCGGACCGGAGACACCAGGCTGGTACGCGCGCCTGAGGGACGACTGGGCGAACGGAGACCGGGCTGTCAGGAACTTCGCGGAAATGATGCAGGTCGTAGAGGGCCTGCGTCACGCTACCGACACGAGGGACGCCCGCATGGATCTGGGCGACTGGCTGCGGCTCATGGACGCGTTCATCTCGGACATCGCTGATGCGGACACGGTGCAGCGAGCGCGCTATGAAGTCGCGCGCGCGTCTCTTCGGGGGACCGGTGATCTGCGGCCCGCCGAGGATCACGTCCGGGCGTTCTTCGCAGATGTCCGGTCGCTGACAGCCCCTAATGACCTGCGCGATGCGGGAGTCTTGCTGCATTATCTGGAGGCGGCTTCCCGGAACGGCGAATCCTCTCTCAGCACGGCGGAAGTCAAAGGCTGGGCGGTGGATCTTCGCGACCATGTCACCTCGCTGCTGGACAACGCGACCTCACCGGGACGCCGGGCCGGACTGCTCCACGCGACCGCCTACTTGTCACTGCGCATAGACATGGACGCGATCGAGCAGCACGCGGGGCGTCCAGACCCGCGAGCAGAACCGCAGCATCACATGGCGCCGGACGACCTGTCCGGCATCGAGTTTCCTCACTGGCTGCCGCTCGTCGACATCGACCATGGGATGACCTCGCTGCTGGAACTGGTCGAGCTTTTGCCGCAGGCGCTGCTGTTCCCAGTCGGCTCACCAGCGCGGCTGTTCGACATGGTCACGCCGGCGCTGGTCGATCACCCGCTCTACGCGCCAGTGCGCTCAGGGCTGGACGAGGCCACCAGCCGTCAGGCCGGCGAGGCATCAACCGCCAGCCGGTGCCGCAAGCGGGCGATGGCCCTGTACAAGAGCGGCAAGCGACTGGCGGCACTGCGCGAGCTGCATGAGGCCAAGGTGAACTGGTGGCACGGGGACACCGAGCGTCATTCGGTCCTCGCGATGCTGTATATCGCCCACATCTACAGCGAGCTGATGCTGCCGCAAGCGGCGAAGAAATATGCCCTGGCCGCCGGGTATGCCGCGCTCCACGCGCATGATCATCGAATGCGAGACCTGGCACCGGCGGCTCTGTTCGACGCCGCCTGCTACGACCATCAGGCCGGCGCCTGGCTCTCCGCCCTGACCCTGACTCGTGTAGCGATTCTCCTGCAGAACAACTTCGCTCCTGATCCCTGGAACCCGGACCGGCACGACGCCCTCGGGATGACGATCATCCATGCAGCGGTGACCAAGGCTGCCAGTCGCCACCGACCCGAGCTCGTCGAACCGGTCAGCCAGCTTCTCGCCGACGCGGCCCTGACCGAGGAGGTCGATGAAGTCCTCGCTACGGACCGCAGCTTCCTGGAGTGGGACGAGGCGGCGTTCCGCATCCACAGCGAGAAGGAGCTGACCGGCGCCCCGTTCGGCGACGCAGCCCCCGTCCGCGTCTTCTCCTTCGGCGTCTTCGGCCAGCAATGGCGCATCCAGTGCCGAAACGAACCCGCCGTGGTCACCGCTGCAGAGGAATTTTGCGCCGCCGCCCAGATCGTTCTCGCCGAACTCACCGCTGGCGATCCTGTGCTCCTGAACTCCACGATCGAGGTCGAGATCGAGCTGTCCGGCGCCGCAGCCCAGCCGGCCGACCTGGTACAGCCGCTCCCCGACAACACCTGCGCGCGCTGGAAGGTGTACCTTCCCGCAGAGCACACACAGGTCTCGCACGACCCGGACGTGGAACTGCTGGCGACGCTCGTCGTCATACTTCATCGCAGTTCGCTGCTGCCCTGGGACAAGTTCAAGGCAGTCATGGACACGGCAGGCCGCCTCGGCTTGATGAGCAAGCTTGCCGTTGCCGCCGACTACCGGACGACGATGGCTTACTTCACCCGCAGTCAGCAGGCCCCTGCCGTAAGCGTCCGGGCAGCACCGCTCGGCGAGCCATCGATATTCCCGATCCACGAAGCCGCTGAACTGGCCGCTCCCACCGCCGCCGGCCCCGGTTACAGCCGCGACAAGGCGCTGGAGGCGATCAGAGCACGCTACCAGAGCTGCGCGGCCGTGACCCGCTATACGCTGCCGCGTGCCATGGCCGATGCCACAATCCGGACGTTGTGCCAGCGCCTCCTGGACGAGGGCCGCCCGGAATGGATCGTGCTCATGACACTGGCAAACCTCGTGATGAACTACCGGATGCGCCGTTCCCGCAAGCCGCCCATGACAGCGTCCCACCGGCAGTGGCAAACCATAGCCGCCGAAGAGATGCGCAGGGAGGAACAGGCCAGCGACCCGTCGCCGCCGATGACAGAGATCGCCGAGACATTCGAGATGCATCTCTGCCTCGTAACAGCGACCATCGCGAGGTTCTGGGGACTGGAGATCAACCAGGACACCCCAGACTTCGACGCCCTCGAAGCCCTGCTCAAGACCCGCTACGGCTACTGGGACGATGACATCGAGCACAGGAGCTACTTCATTCACTTTCAGGCGGGCTAATCACGCCGATCGTGAACTCCCGCAACCGTCAATATCAGCGACACGCCGGCGCCCGGCTGGTCAGGCACCGGCCACCGCGTCCGCGGGTGGAGGGATCGCCTCGGGATCGTCGGCGACGACATAGACGACCTCGATCCGTTCCGTAAGTTTGCGGATGTCCTCGTCGGTGATGCTGATCGCGCTTGACCGGTTCTTCAAGATCACCCGCAGCTCGCGGGCGGGCCAGAAAAGCCGGTCATGGAACGCGCTGAAGCTGCGCCCGCTGGCTCTGGCGTACTCCAGGACCTTGTCCACGTACCGCTTTCCGTCCGTATCCCGGCGCACCGTCGAGACAGCCAGGTCCAGATCGCCGAGCAGGTCGACCGCAGGATCGAGGTAGCTGCCGAACACGACGATCTCCGTGACCGTCAGCAGCCGGGCCGGGTCGGCGTTGTAGGCGCGGGCACGGTCGATGACCTGACCCAGGAGGCGTGTAGCGGTTGCCCGGCTGATCGGCTTCCCGAAGCTCGCGTGAGCCAGCGCGTTGCCCTTGACCGTGGTCGCCCACCAGCCGTCACCTGCGCCATGTGCCAGCCCGCCGCGCTCGACGTAT
Source organism: uncultured Actinomycetes bacterium (assembly GCA_963774825.1). GTDB lineage: Bacteria > Actinomycetota > Actinomycetes > Streptosporangiales > Streptosporangiaceae > DATBGO01. Next base: position 9,292 of record CAVZGW010000026.1, read on the forward strand.
CCCGCTGCTTCGAATGCACGCATCTGGTCCCGGGCAGCGTCCTGGCTCACGCCGAGGATGTCGCACGCGACCTCGACCGGGCGGTCGTCGAAATAGGCACGCATCAACTGCCGCGCTGTCGGCGCGGCGAGGCCGCAGATCGTGTCATTCTTCGAAACCCGCACCCGGACTCCTTCAGCACCGCACCGGAACACGTTAGCAGCGGGCCTGGACTACCTGGCGGAGGCAATGAGGTGGGACGAGAGCGACAGGATGCTCATGGTGCCCCCCTCCATCGGCGTAGCTGACGCCTCAGCATACGAGCCTTGCGCGGGCTGGGTGCTGACCCGAGTCCGCGTGGCGTAAGCCCTGGTTGTAGAGATCTCCGATCCCAACGACCTGAGATCAGCGGCCCGGCTGCACCTGGCCGCCGAGGGCAAGGCCGCCAAGACAGTGCGGACCTATGTCGAGGCAGTGCAATGGTTCGCCGCCGCCCACCTGCTGCGAGAGGCCGGCCGGACCGGCTGGGAGCAGGCCGGAAAGCACGACGTGCAGCAGTGGATGGTGTGGCTGCTGGGCCGGTACAGCGCCGCGTATGCCAGCAACCAGTTCCGCGCGCTGCAGCAGTTCTTCAGATGGCTGGCTGCCGAGGAGGAGATCGGTGACCCGATGGATGGGCTGCGGCCGCCGCACGTCCCGGACAGGCCCGTCCCGGTCTTCGCCGCCGGGGACCTTGCCCGGCTGGAGCGCGCCTGCGCCGGCCGGTCGTTCCAGCAGCGCCCCGACGCCGCCATGATCGCCATATTCGCGGCGACCGGGATCCGCCTGTCCGAACTCGCGGGCCTCCGCTATGACCCAGCCGACCCGCAGCGCAGCGATATCGACCTGTGGCACCGGGAGATCACTGTCCACGGCAAGGGCCGCACGACCCGCACGGTCAAGATCAGCTACGCCGCCGCCCGCGCCCTCGATAGGTACCTCCGCGCCCGGGCCCGGCATGCCCAGGCACACCGGCCGCAGCTGTGGCTCGGGGTGAACAACCGCGGCCCGATGACCGCCAGCGGCATCTACCAGGTCATCGCCCGCCGGGGCCACCAGTGCGGCGTGCAGGTGTTCCCCCACCGGTTCCGGCACCACTTCAGCCACACCTGGCTGGACCGCGGCGGGGCCGAGGGCGACCTGATGGAGCTCAACGGCTGGACCTCCCCGCAGATGCTCCGCCGCTACGGCGCCAGCGCCCGCAGCGCCCGAGCCCGCCGCAGCTACAACCGCGTCATGACCGGCACACCCTGACCCAGGCCGCCAGGGCTGTCGCTTCCAAGGATCCGTTCCGCCGCCACGCCCCCACCTGACGAAATAACCGCGCGGCCGCGCGGGCGAGCTTGGGTGGCCTGGCGGCTGCGCAGGTCAGGATGTCGGGTCCGCGTTCACCAATGCGGACGGTTGTTAAGTACCTCGCGGCGGGCCACAACCTCCACTCAGAACTGCGATTCTCCGGGTGGGATGCGAGTCCAGGCCGCCGCTTAGGTCGTGGGCTTTGCCGCCTTTTCCTTGATTGCCTCCAGGAGCGCGGCCCAGTCCGCGGTGAAGGCGCCTGCTCCCTGGCGCTGCAGGTGCTCAGCGAGGGCGTCGGCGTCGATGCCGGCGTCGGCGGCCGCGGAGATGGCCCGTTCCGCGGCCGCGTAGTCGGGCTCCAGCCGGTCGTCGAGGCTTCCGTGGTCAGCGAACGCGATCAGGGTCTTCTCCGGGACGGTGTCGATCGTGTTGGGGGCGGCCAGCCGGCCCAGATAGTAGGTGTCGGGCAGGTCCGGGTTCTTGGTCGAGGTGGATGCCCACAGCACACGCTGCGGACGGGCGCCTGCCTCGGCGAGCACCTGCCAGCGCGGGTCCGAGAGCAGCTGCACATGGGAGGCGTAGGTCTTTTGCGCCATCGCCAGCCCCAGGCTGCCGTGCAGCGCGGACGGCAGCAAGGGGTCGGCGGCGGAATCCCAGCGGGAGATGAACAGCGAGGCCACCGAGGGCACCGCCAGGTCCAGGCCGGCCCGGCGGCGGCGCTCCAGGGCCCGCAGGTACGCGTCGGCGGTGCGCAGGTAGTGAGTGTCGGAGAACAGCAACGTCACGTTCACTCCGATGCCTGCGGTGACGGCCTCTTCCATGGCGGTCAGGCCCTGCGGCGTGCCGGGGATCTTGACCAGCAGGTTGGGGAAGCCGGCCTGGTCGTGCAGCCGCCGGGCGAACGCCACCGTCGCCGCGGCATCGTAGGCGACATCGGGCGGGACCTCCAGCGATACGTAGCCGTCCACGCCCCCGGTGTGCTCCCACTCCGGCCGGAACAGCGCCGCCGCCTCGGTCAGGTCCTCCAGCGCCAGGGCGTACACCAGGTCCTGAGCATCGGTGACACCGTCGCCCGCCAGGCGGGCCAGCGAGCGGTCATAGTCCGATCCAGCGGCCATGGCATGCCCGAGGATCGTGGGGTTGGACGTCAGCCCGGTGACCGCCAGGTCACGCACGTACCGGGCCAGCGTCCCGGTGCGCAGCATGACCCGGTTGATGCTGTCCAGCCACAGGCTCTGGCCAAGCGCGTGCAGCCGCTGCGCGGGATTCAGCTCAGCGTCCATGCCCACCTCCCCGATCGGCCAGCACGGCCATCTTCGCCCAGTCACGGCCACGTCCAGACTGCGGGCGGCCCGGGGGGCAGCACCCTCACCGGCACCACCGGTTGACCCATGCCCTGCCACCGGCCTGCCAGCGGCGCACCGTTTCGCGAACCGGCGGCTACGGGCTGCCCGGCGTTGGCGAGCGCCGGTGAGGTGATGGCCGCCTGCAGACGGCGGACGACGTCGAGGTGATCGCCGGTCCAGATCACCCGGATCGCGGTGGCACTGGCTTGGCCGTCGTTACCGAGCAGGTCGCGGCGGACGGCCCGGGCCAGGCGGCCGTCGGCGGCCTGGTCGTGAGCGAGCGGCCGGTGCAGCTCACCGCCGGTGATCACCGTAGTCGCGAGGCCGTCGTACCAGCCGGTGATGCGTTCAGCCGTGCCCAGGATCTCCAGGCGGGCGGCGGCCAGGTGGCCGCCCGCCGGGCCGTCTCCGCCTTGCCACAGGTCCAGTACCGCGTCAGCCTCCAGCCGCAGCCCGGCGACCCCGGTGACCAGCCCGGCCACATCCGCCAGCGGCATCCGTTTCGGGCCGCGCTCGGCCAGGAACGTCCGGAACGCGTCATCAAGCCGGCGCGATGCCGCCGCGGCCCGGGCCGCGGCGCCAGCCGGAGCGGGGAGCGCGGGCGTGCCCGGATCGCTGCGTGACATCCCGAATCGCACCGTCCTGGCGAGGTAGCCCGCGCCGTCGGCGTACGCCTGGGCCAGGGCCTGGCGGAGTGCGGCCGCCGCGCCCCGTGGCCAGAACAGGACACTTACGACCAGGCTCACGCTGACCCCGATGGCCACGTCTTCGATCCGCACCAGGCCGACGCGCCATCCGGTCGGCTGGAGGATGCTGAACAAGATCACCACTGTGAGCGTGAACGCCGCCTGGCCGCCGGCGAACGAGATGACCGCCGGGGCGACCCCGGCCAGGAAGATCGCCAGCGGCAGCAGGAACCACAGCACCGTGGTGTTCGTGCCGATCCCCACGAGCAGGGCCGCGCCGGCGATGAATCCCGCTACCGTGCCGAGGATGGCGCGGACGGCGTCCTGCCCGGTGTTCAGCGCGTTCGAGCGCAGCACCGACAGCGCGCCCAGGACCACCCAGAACGAGTGCTGGACCCCGGTCAGCCTCGCGACGAGCACCGCCAGCCCCAGCCCGGCGGCACCACGCAAGCTGTTGTGCAGCCAGACCGAGTGCGGCTCAAGGTAGGACGTGATCCGTTCCCGTGCCGCGGACAGGGTCCCCGGCACACCCGCGGGCTGGCGGCCGAGCCACCGCTCCCGCCAGTTTCGTCGTTCGGCGGCCGCGGTCAGCCCGACGGTACGCGCGATGAGCGAGACCGCGTAGCTCAGCTCCTCCGCACGGAAGGCGGGGTCAAGGGAGGTGATGAACTCGCTGACCGGCTCCGCGCCCTCGGCCGGCAGGCCGGTCAGCACGTTCTCCTGCATGTCGGTGCGTGCAGCAGCCAGTTCGGCCACCGCGGCGCCGAGCTCATCACCGCTCCCGCCCCTGGAGTCCAGGAGATCCGCGGCACGGTCGAGAACCGCGGCCGCGGCCTCCTTGACCCTCAGCGCTACGCGGTGGACGCCGTCGCGGTGCAGCCCCGGCTGGGTGACGATGCTGTTCAGCCAGTTCAGCTCGTCGACCAGGCGAACGGTTGTCCTGGCGGGAGTGCTCAACCCGGTCGGGCGGTAGGGCATCGCCAGGAAGGAACTGCACAGCGCCTCGACCGCCTGATCCGCTTGTGCAGCCGCGTGATCGCGATCCAGCGCAAATTGTTCGTCCATGCCGCTGAGCAGGTACGCGACCCCCGCACGCAGCCGGGCGGCCAGCGCCCGGCAGGCGGCGGCCGCGGCACCACGCAGCGGGTCGTGTGCTGGCGCGGGCCACAGCAGCGCGATCGCCACCAACGCGACGCCTGCGGCCATTGCCCAGCCGGCCAGCCGCTCGGGCACGGCCGATGCCGGGGCGGCCAGCGATACCGGCAAGATGAACGCCAGCAGCAGCGCCGTGGTCGCCCCGGCCAGCACCGAGCTGACCACGCCGGCAAAGATCACGCCGAACCCCACCACCGCCATCGCAACGGCCGCGAGCCACGCGGTCTGCGAAGCCAGCGTGGCCAGGCAGACGAACACCCCGCCGGTCACCGCGAGGGCGGCCTGCGCCTGGAGCCGTTCGGTCATCGGGCCGCCGAAGTCGACCAGGAGCAGCATCGCGAACGACCCGAACGCCGCGAACGTCGCCAGCTGCGGGTTGCCGATGACCTTGTCGCCCAAGGCGAACATGGCCGGCATGATGATCGCTGTGCGGGCGGCACGGCGCAGTGCGGTGAAGCCGCGGTCGCGCTGGCCGAGCCATCGCAGCGGGTGCAAGTGCGCCAGCCGCATACCCGGCATGTGCGATAGCTCTCCACGTCTAGTCAGTACCATTTGGGCCACCAGCTCACCCTGGGAGGTCTTCCGGGCGCTTTTTGGCGTGAATGCCGTGCAGGATGCCGGTGGCCTGGCCGACTTCGATCAGGTAGCCGTCCGGGTCGCGCATGTAGCAGCGGATCTCAGCCTCGCGGTCGATCGGTGGCGTGAGGAATTCCGCGCCCTTCGATTTCCATTCCTCATAGCGGGCCTGGATGTCAGCGACCCGCAGGTTGAGGAAGATCGAGGTCGTGTCGCCGGGCTCGTAGTTCGCCACGGTGATGCCTGGTTTGTCCGGCGTGGGCGGGCCGCCGGGGTTCATGAGGATCCACGAGTTGGCCAGCTTGACGAGGCATGGGTTCTCCTCCAGGACCACGGTGCCGCCGAGGACACGCGAGTAGAAGTCCCGGGACCGCGCGATGCTGCGAACGGTGATGAATATGGTCACCACGACGCCCTCGGCGGGATCCGGCAGGTTGGCGTAGTCAATGGAGGGCGCATGTTCTGCCGGGGCGTGGCGTGCGCCGTCGGCCTCGACGAACCTGGTCGGGGCGCTGACGTGGTCCTTGGAGGTCATGCCGGGCCTTCCTTTCGTGCAGCGGGGCAGTGCAGCCACCGTGTAACTGGACGTGCTGTGGGGTCCGATCAGATGAATTGCTGCCCGCCGTCGATGTCGTAGGTTGCGCCGGTGAGGGCTGTATTGGTCATGATGTGGACGGCGAGCGCGGCGACGTCGGCGGGTGTGACAACGCGGCCGATTGGCAGCGTCGCCCGGAGCTCACTGCGGCGCTCGTCGAGCTGGTCTCCGAGCAGCGATGCCGACAGCGGGGTGTCAACGAAGCCGGCGGCGATAAGGTTGACCCGGACCGGCGCCAGCTCGAGCGCGAGGGCCGCCGCGAACGGGGGCAGCGCGGCGGTAGCCGCGGAGGCGATTCCGAGACCATGCCCGACGCGCCGGCCGCCGGTACCGCCCATGAGCACCAGCGTGCCCCCTGGCCGCATCATGCCCGCGGCATTGCGCGCGACCTCAAGTCCCAGCACGATGTGATCGCTGAGCGCGGTGCGCGCCCGGGCCGGGTCCATCTCCAGCAGGGGCCCGTAGACCGGGCCTCCGGCTGTGACCATCACGTGGTCGATCGGCGCTGGCAGATCCTGGAAGAACCGCTGCAGGCAAGCAGTGTCATTAGCGTCGAAGGCCGCCGTCCGCTGCGCCCCGACCTCTTTGGCCGCCTGGCTGAGCCGGACGGGATCACGGCCGGTGAGGATGACCTCGGCACCCTCCGCCCGGGCGCGCCGGGCTGTCTCAAGCCCGATGCCAGCACTGCCGCCGATCACCACGACCGTCTGCCCGGCCAGTTCCGGTTCGCGCTGGACTGCGGCAGGAGTGCCGCCGCTCACGGTAGCTCCAGGCCGGCCTGCGTCACGGCTCTGCCCGGCCGCGGTCACGACGCCACCTGTCCAGCAGCCTGATTTCCGGGCAGCACACGGGCGAGCTGAGTGACCTGCCCGGCGCGCAGCTTTTCCCGTTCGGCTGGGACAGTGCCGCCCCACACGCCGAACTGCCCGATCGCCCAGTTGCGCAGCGCCAACTCCAGGCACTCACCGCGCACCGGGCAGGCAGCGCAGACCGCGATGGCGGCGGCCGCCTCACGCCTGGCGGCTGCGACCGGGACGCTGACCGGATACCAGTCATCCGGGTTCAGCTGGCTGTTCGAGCACGCGGCCCGCGCGAGGACGAACGGCCGGAGCCCTCTGCCAGTCATGGTGAAGCCCCTAACCGAAGGTGAATGAGTAGACCTGGGCGCCCCGATCGGAGAAGGTGATCTCGAAGGTGCGGTCGATGACAGGGCCAGGCTGGCGGATCATCTGGTGCAGCCGTGGCCCGGCCACCGTGCCATTGCCCGCGTCGTCGGTATCGGCCCCGTGCGCCGCACCTGGCGGTTGTCCGTCGATGCGCGCCTGGAACCGCACCGGGGCACCCGGCGCTGCCGGGCCCATGACCAGGTGAAGGTCGCGGGCGTGGAAGCGGCACGCGATCCGGCCGTCGGCCTCGTTCAGGATGACGGCCTGTTCCTCAATCGTCCAGTCCCCAGACAGGCCCCAGTGATTGAGGCGCAGCATGTCTGGCGCCTTGTAAAGGTGACGCTCGCCCGGTACGGCCCCGCCGGGGGACGCGAAGTTGGCGGTGCGCTCGTAGCCGGTGTATGTCTCCGGTGACCGCAGGTTGGCCCAGTCCGCCGGGGCCTCCGCGCCGCTGGCATCGACCGACACAAGCTCATGGTCATGGCTGGTGGTTCCCGAATCGGCCAGCAACTGCTGGATGACCATTTCCGACTGCTGGTACTCTCCTTCGCCGTAGTGATGGTGCCGGATGCGGCCCTGCGGGTCGGCGAAGTACAGGGCGGGCCAGTAGTGGTTGGCGAAGGCGGCCCAGACCGCGTAGTCGTTATCGACCGCGACCGGGTAATCGATCCGCATGTCGCGCACGGCGCGGCGGACGTTGTCCAGGTTGTGCTCGAAGCCGAACTCGGGGGTGTGCACCCCGATCACCACCAGGCTGTGATCGGCGTATCTGCCGGCCCAGGCGCGGAGGTAGGGAAGCTGGCGGAGCCAGTTGATGCAGGTGTAGGTCCAGAAGTTGACGAGGATGATCTTCCCTTGCAGGTCCGCCGCCGTCAGCGGCGGTGAGTTGAGCCATCCGGTCGTACCGTCGAAAGACGGCAGCCGGCTCTCGACGGGCAGCCGCGCTGGTGACGTGTGGAGCCCGGCGGGTGTTCGCCATTGTGCTGTCATGACAGATCCTTATAGTTGTCCGGCCAGCCGCCTTGCCGGGACGACGTTGTATGTCCCGGCGGGCCCGGAGCCTGGAATGCAGCCACCGGTCCCGCCGGGAGAAGGATGCGCAAGCGACCGGGTACCGGCCGGCTAGCGCAGGGACCGGAACGCGGCGCGGAGCTCGGCGGTGAACAGCGCCGGCTCCTGCCAGGCGGCGAAGTGGCAGCCCGCGTCGAGCTCGTTGAAGTAGATGAGGTTGGAGTAGGCCCGCTCGGCCCAGCTGCGCGGCGCCTTGTAGATCTCCTTGGGGAAGACGGACACGGCGGCCGGGATCTTCACGCCCTTGACGCCGAAGAAGTCGAAGGTATTCTCCCAGTACAGCCGTGCCGAGGAGATCCCCGTGTTCGTCAGCCAGTAGAACGTGAGGTTGTCCAGGACCTCGTCCCGGGTCAGGTTGCCGACCGGGTGCCCGGCGACCGCGTCGGCGATGTCGGCGTAGCTGGCCGCGTCGTGGTTGATCATCCAGGCGGCCAGCCCGACCGGTGAGTCCGCGATCCCGTACAGCGTCTGCGGCTGGGTGATCATCTCGATCCCGTAGCCGATGCCCTTGGTGTAGAAGAAGTTCAGCTGCTCGTACGTGCGCTGCTCCTCGGCGGACAGCCCCGAGGGCGGCGGGCCGCCGGCCCCCAGCACGTTCCGCGCGAGCGTGACGGAGACCTCGGCCGGGACGACGCCGGCCATGTTGGTGTGCATGCCGAGCAGCTCCGGCGGGGCGTGCACGGCCATCAGGTCGGTGACGATCGCGCCCCAGTCGCCGCCCTGGGCCACGAACCGGGTGTAGCCCAGCCGCCGCATCAGCTCGGTCCAGGCCCGGGCGATGCGGTCCGGGCCCCAGCCGGTCTCGCGCGGCTTGGCGGTGTACCCGTAGCCCGGCATCGACGGGATCACCACGTCGAAGGCGTCCGCTGCGGTCCCGCCGTGGGCGGTGGGATTAGTGAGCGGGTCGATGACCCCCAGCAGCTCGATGACGGAGCCGGGCCAGCCGTGCGTGATGATGACCGGTAGCGCGTTGGCGTGTGCCGAACGGACGTGGATGAAATGAATGTCCAGTCCGTCGATCTCGGTCATGAAGTGCGGCAGGGCGCCCAGCCGCGCCTCGCAACGGTGCATGTCGTATTCTGACGCCCAGTAGCGGGCGAGTTCCCGCATGACGGCCAGCTTCGGGCCCTGCGAGTGATCGGCGACGACCTCCTGGTCGGGCCAGCGGGTGGCCGTGATGCGGGCGCACAGCGCCTCAAGTTCCGGCTCGGGGGTGACCGGAACCGTGAACGGCCGGACCGTTGCGGTGCCCGCCGGGCTTTCGGTCGTGGTAGACATTAGGAGTTCCCTTCTGCGCGAGTTGACCGGAGCCATACTCTGCGTACGGCCGCCGAGCACGGCCACGTCACCTCAAATCGCTGAGATCACGTCACCGCGTCGGCTGTGGCCGGCGATGGCGTCGGCTTGGCTGATTCCTACTGTCGTCCCGCGGTGTCGCTCAGTCGTTAGCCATTTGGACCAACCTGGGCCGCCGGTTTGTCTATCTGGACCACCGCCGGGCGTAGACTGGCACCAGTCTCCGGCGGGAGGTGGGTGGTCATCCTGCGCGCAGCAGACATCACTGACCTTGGGCTCCAGGCCGCGGTGACCGCGTTTGCGCCTTCGGTCACGGAGGCAGCGACGTGGACGCCATGTCGTCGATCACGCCCGTCATCCCAGCCAGGCAGTTCCTAGGCACCTCATGACTTCAGCCGCCCACCGTGAAGCGACCGCGGCGAACCCGGACCAGGCCGCCACCGCGACGCTGTCGTCGCTCAACGCCGTCTTCACCTTGTCGCTGCTCCTGACCCAGGCGGCTTCGCCCCGCCAGGCCATCCACCTGCTCACCACTGCGGTCCCGTCGATCACGACCTGCCATACGGTCCTGGCCTGGCATCCGAGCAGGTCGGGAGACTACTACGAGCGCGCCCCGCGCGGCATCAGCAGCACGCTAGCCAGCATCACTGCGCCAGGGCAGCTTGAGCTGGACGAGTCTTCCTCCTGGTGGGCGTTCCCGCTTGCGCCTGCCCTGGCGGATAACCCGATCTTCCTGGTCGTCGCCGGCACCAGCCCCCTATCCGGGCAAGACAAATTCCTGCTCACGGTCCTCGCGCAGCAGTGCGGCACGGTGATCGCCAAGCTCGAGCTGCTCGCGGCCGAGCGAGCGAACACCGAGCGGGTGGCCAGTCTCAACGCCGATCTCGAGTCGACGGTCTCGACGCTCACGAAGACCATGGAGACTCACCGGCAGCTGAACGAGATCGTTGCGAACGCCGGGGAAGCCGGAATCGCCAAGACCCTGCACCAGCTCACCAGGTTCCCGGTTCTCATCCAGGACGTGCACGGCAATACTCGCGCGGCCGCCGGTGACGTGCCGAGCGGTCCGCATGCCAAGGAGGCGCCCGGGCAGCGGCAAGAGCTCATCCGTCAGCTGCAGGTCACCCGCCGGGCCCTCTACCACCGCCGGACCTGGCTGGTCCTGGCCAACCCGCGGCCCGGCGTTCTCGGTGTCATCGCGCTTGCCGACCCCGCGCGCACGGCGACCGAGACCGACCTGGCCGCGCTGGAGTACGCCGCGACCGTGCTGAGCGTGGAACTCTCCCGGCTGCAGAGCGTCGACGAGGCGGAACTGCGCAGCCGCCGGGATTTCGCCGAGGAGTTGCTAGCGGGCGCGGACGAAGCCACGGTCAAGGCATCCGCGCACGCTCTGGGGTACGACCCGGAGCGACCCCACCGCGTCATCATCGCCACGGGGCGGGCCCGGGATGGCCTCGACGAGCAATTCTTCCAGGCCGTCGTCCGTGAGGTGCGCAGCCTCGACGTAGCCACCCTGGTCGTCGGCCGGGCCAACTACGTCGTGGTCATCGCCTACCGCGAGGCCGACTGGGCCAAGCTGCAGGCGGGCATTACCAGCCAGCTGCGGGACGGCATGTGCCGGCTCGCCGTGGGATCTCGCTACCCCAGCGCATGGCAAGTCGCCGCAAGTTACCGCGAGGCACAGTTCGTGGCCAGCCTGCCCCCATCCGCGGTCGGCCATCTCGCCGTCCCGGTGCTCCTGTTCGACTCCCTGGGCGTGTACCGGATGCTCTCCTCGGTCACTGACCCCGCCGGAATCGAAGCCTTCATGAAGGAACAGCTCGGCACGCTGCTCGACTACGACAAGCGGCACGGCTCCGGCCTTCTCGTCACGCTCGCACAGTACTTCGACAGCGGCTGCAACGTCGACCAGGCAGCAGCAGCGCTGTCCGTACACCGGAACACGCTGAAGTACCGCTTGAAGCGAGTCCGGGAGCTGCTCGGTCAGGACCTGAACGACGGGCCGACCCGGACGAACCTGCACCTGGCCACCATGGTCTGGCTCACGCTTGAGAGCCTGCGCCGGACCGGGCAGGCCTGACCAGCCTCATGGCCCGGCGGCGCGTGACGATGCCGTCAGCATTGCGTCGGTCTCCCGCGACACCTCGTTGCTGATGCGGACGCCCACCGCGTGGGCGTCGAGCGGCACCGGCGCCTCGGCGAGGATCTCAGCGAAGGCTTCCAGCGCCCGGGAGGCAAGCGGGCTCCACTTCTGGATCCAGCCGGAGACCACGTCGGCGTTCGCGGGAGTGTCCTCGATGAGGTGCCGCAGCAGCGCCGCGGTCCACACGCGATGCCAGCGCGCGTCCTCGTCGAGCGAGAAGTGGATGCTCGCCAGGAGCGGGTCGCCGTTCGCCGCGGCGAGGGTGCCGGCGATCTCCTGGTTGACGAGCCTGTCGATGCGGGGCTTGATGACCAGGTTGGTGACCGTGAACGCCTCGCCCCAGTCGTAGGCGATCAGGGCCCGTTCGAGGAGTTCACGCAGCGGCTGGAACGCCGCGGCGTCCTCCCAGGCCGCCCGGTGCCGCCGTGCCGCCCCGGTCTCGGACGGCGGGCCGCCGAGTTGCACGGTGCGGTAGGCGATCCGCTGGACCCGGCGCAACTCGTCGGCCGCCTGGAACCCGGCGCAGTTGGTGATCCGGGAGGCGGGTGCCATCTGCGCGATGTAGGCGGCCAGCATCTGCAGCCCGTGTACCGGGAAGCGCAGCGGAAAGTACCAGCGATCGAGGAACCTCACCCACTTCTCGCCAAGCTCCCGGTCGTAGCCGGTGTCATCGATTTCCCGGAGAAGGCCGTCGATGACGTCTTCGCGGCTGTCCTGCAGCTGGGTGTAACCGCGGTAGGTGGTACGGCGAGGGTCGGAGAACCGCTCCCAGTCACGGGCTTGCAGCGCGGAGCCTTCCCGGTAGCGGTAGTACCAGGCAACCACCGGGTTGACGGCCGCCAGCTCGAATCGCCTCGGGTAGTTATAGTGCAGCTCGGTGCTCACCAGCTCGTACTCGGTGGGGATGCGCCGGCCCGCGGCAAGCCGGGTATAGGTCTTGCGGCCCGGCGGCGGTCCCGCCGGCGTGGTCATCGGTCACCTGCCACAGGTGTGGCCGTTCCCGCCGATGGCTGGCGCGCGAGCCGCCAGACCGCGCCGTCTTCGGTCAGCTGCATGACCCCCGTGAACGACGACAGCACCACCTCCAGCTCGCCGGGAAACCGGACGACGCCGCCGGTGGCGGCTTCGAGCCCCGCCCGCGACAGCCGGCACACCAGGGGGACTAGCACGCGCAGGTAGGCTCCCTCGTCGTGCACGAGCACCTGGGTGTTCTCCTCCTCAATGACCGAGACGACCGCCCGCGCGAACGGCGTTGCGTGCAGCACCGGGCCCACTCTCAGGCCGGAGTCACCGGATGTGCTCATTCGTCCTCCCCTACGCCCACAAAGATCCTCAGCCCGTCGAGCCGCACCGGGTAGCGGTGCAGGCATGCGCTGGCCGGGTTGATTCCGCAGCCGGTCCGCGCGTCGAATTCCCACTCGTGCGCGGCACAGGTCAGTACGCCGTCGTCGCTGAGGACGCCCTCGGAGAGGCGGTTGGCCAGGTGCGGGCACCGGTTCTCGTAGGCGACCAGCATTCCGTCGAGGTTGCACAGCAGGACGTCGACGGCTCCCAGGTTCACCGCGCGCATCTCGCCCGCCCAGAGGTCGTCCAGCGACCCGGCGTACCGCCACGCGGCCACGGTGCCGTCATCCTCGATCGACGTTGAAGATGTCGCCATTTCCGAGCCCGGCCTCGGCGATGGTGGCTGCGGGATCGAGGATGTCGCCGGCCTCGTTGCGCACCGTCAGGGACCCGCCCCGATCGGGCGCCAGGCCCCAGGACACCAGCTGGCGGGCCAGCTGCGCGACGGTGCGCTCATCCGGCGTGACGATCACGCGGCCCAGGAAATCGTCGCTCGCGAAGCCGAACAGGTAGACCCGCATCTCCCGCGTCCTCAAGCCGTCGGAACGGGGGCCAGGCGCCAGGGGTCGAGGCCGCGGCGCAGGTCCTTGCCGGTCTCGACCGGCGCCTGAAGTCCCATCCAGTCGAGCAGGTCGATGAGGTTGCCGGGCGCATCTCCGGCGACGACCCGATCGATCACGCTGTGGTGATCCGCGAACCGCGAGCTCTCCTGCTGGAAGATCCAGCGGCACGGCTCGGAGCAGAACAGGTAGCGGCGTCCGCCCCTCTCGAGGGTGCACGCCGTGTTCCGCCCGGGCCGGATGAACAACGCGGGGAGCTGGCACAGGTTGCACAGCGCGGGGAGCCCGTAGGACAGCGTGTTGGCCTCGCCGGCCTCCCAGCGCCGCTCGAGCTGGTCCCAAAGTGCCCCGTAGGTCTCCTCCCACCGGGGGTACTTCTCGTTCAGCCACTCGCGCTCGGCGGGGTCGGGCATGGCGACGTCGAACCACAGGGTGGTCCGGTAGGTGTACAGGCCGAGCTGGAAGCTGTGGTGCGCGTAGTCGAGCTCTTCCATGAACAGGTCCCAGAACCAGGGCTTTTCCAGGTCGAACTCGGCTAGGTTCTTCATGAACTGCTCGGTCACCCACTCGGTCATGAACTCCTTGAACGAGCGCGTCCGCGCGCTGAGCGGGGCGAGGTACTCCATGGCGGTTCCGCTCAGCGCCAGGAACAGCCGCCAGGATCGCCACCACATCTTGTCGATGAGGTACTGAGCCCGCTCGCGCGAGCCGTTCTCCTGCAGCGTCCGCAGCACCGGATGGCCGATCTGGGCGTGGCGGGCCTCGTCGGTCTGGATGCTCGCCACCATCTTCTCGAACAAGTGATGATGGGCGCGGTCCGCCATCGCCGCCATGGCCATGAACTGCAGGTTGGTGAAGCCCGTCTCGAACACGAAGTTCAGCTGGATCGCCGCGTCGATGGCGTCAGCGGCCAGGAACATGTCATCGAACAGGTGCCGGGCCGCGAGCATCACCCACTCGTTGGTGTGAAACGCCTTGTGGGTCCAGTCGAAGTTGCCGTCGTGGGCCAGCAGGTCGTGGCCGATCAGCAGCGGGATCTGGGCGTGACGGATCTCATCCAGCGCCCCCAGGGTGGCCATCGTCCGCCAGGCACTGTCGCGCCCGAACCGGGCCATCCGCTGCTCGCTCACCGTGGCCGCGTATTCCGCCAGGGCAAACGCGCCGTTGTGGAACTTGACCAGCTGAACCCATCCCGGGTCGAGGTCATCGAAGAGATGGGGCTTGCTGAGCGCCGCGCGTACACCGAGCACGGCGGCGTCCTTCTCCCGCTGATTCGCGACATACTCACGATAGGTCGTGCGGTAGACCTCGTTCCAGTCGCGCCACGCCTCATGCGCCAGCCAGGGACGGCCGCTGATCTCCTCCGGGAAAAGCTCCCGCTCATCGACGTAGCGGGGCGTCCAGTCGACCTTGCGCGCGAGGTCTAGCCAGTCATCACGCCGGAGAACCACTGCCCCGCCTCCTCAGTTACCGGAGTCACCGGGCCAGCAACGCCCGGTGACCCCTTGGCCAGCACCTCATCGGGAGTCACGAAATGCGGGTTCTCGATGACCGCTCCGTTCACCAGCACCCGCGGATGCGTCATGACCAGGTTCATGAAGGCATCGCCCCCGAACCGGTTCATGTCGTACAGGCACACCATGACCTGCGGGTACAGAGGCAGGTACCGGTTCATCTCGGACTCAAGCAGCAGGAGCTCGGCCATGCCGGGCAGGACGTCGCGCCCCGACCACACCTGCACCGCCCGCACGAGGTCGAAGTGCGCGGAATACATCACGGCCGATACCGCGGCCTTCCAGGCCCCGATCACCTCGTCAGCCGAGAAACCGCCTGACCGCAAGAGCAGGTCAGGCGCGCCGTAGACCTCAAGCTGCTTGCCGACGGTCAACGCCGCGGCTTGACCGGCCGGCCCGAGGGCCGCGACGATCTCTCCAGGGGGCGCGCCATCGACGACACAGATGCACTTGTCGCCCGAAGCCAGCCCGGCTTGCAGGAACGGGATCAGGATCTGATCCCGTTGCGCCTCGCTGGAGAACACCCCGCAGATGTGGTCGCCCGGTTCGGCTTCGAGTCCGCCGATCCCTAGGGCAACGCGGCTCGGCATCACATCACGACCGATCGACAGAAGACCGCAAAACAAAGGTCAGCGGTCTCTCGCGGTCGCCGACCTTGCCGCCCACTCTATCCCGTAGTGGTTGTCCCTGTCAGCTGCTGGTTCTCCGCCGATGGTCTAGATGGACAAACTGTTGCCCCAAGTTGGTCCAAATCGCCAACGACACAGCGGCGCGCCGGGACGATGGTAGGAACCAGCCAGGTGCTCGCCTCACGGGGGTCCCATGGACAGCCGGAGCACAGGAACGTCCGTTCTGGTCCTGATTAGGGAGCGCTTATCCAGTGACCAGCACGGCAGCCGTATGCAGCGGATGGCTCCGGTCACCTCGTACAGAAGGAGACCCACATGTCTTCGAATGACGGCATTCGCCCCTTCCGGATCGACATCCCGGAGGAGTCGCTCCAAGAGCTCCGCCGCCGTGTGGCGGTGCCCCGCTGGCCCGACCGTGAGACCGTCAGCGATCGCACCCAGGGCGCGCAGCTGGCAAAGGTACAGGAGCTCGTCGACTACTGGGCCACTGATTATGACTGGCGCAAGCTCGAGGCCAAGTTGAATGCGCTCCCCCAGTTCATCACGGAGATCGACGGGCTCGATATCCATTTCATCCACATCCGCTCGCCGCATGCGAACGCGCTGCCGCTGATCATGACCCACGGCTGGCCGGGCTCGTTCCTCGAGTTCGTGAAGCTGATCGGGCCGCTCAGCGATCCGGAGTCCCATGGAGCTCGCGCGGAGGACGCGTTCGATCTCGTCGTGCCCTCAATGCCCGGTTTCGGCTTCTCAGCCAGGCCGCGGGCGACAGGCTGGAATCCCGAACGCATCGCCGGCGCCTGGGTTGAGCTGATGAGGCGAGTGGGCTACGAGCGCTACGTCTCCCAGGGTGGCGACTGGGGTGCGGTCGTCACGGACGTGATGGGCCGCCAGGCGCCTGAGGGTCTCGCGGGTATCCACGTCACCACGTTGCTCGGCGCGATCGAACGGCCACCAACGCCGAACATGCAAACGGCCGTGCCTCCCGAGGTCGCGAAGGCGCTCAAGTACGGTGAACCGGCGCCGCCGGGCCTCTCGGCCGAGGAAACGATCGCCTATGAAGCATCTAAGAACTTCGCCACGAGCGGCTCGGGATTTCGGGCGATCATGGGCACGCGCCCGCAAACCATCGGCTACTCGCTCGCGGACTCGCCGGTCGGCTTGGCCGCGTGGTGTTACGAGAAGTTCGTGGAATGGACCGACACGGACGGTGAACCCGAGCGCGCCCTCACGAAAGATGAGATGCTCGATGACATCACGCTTTACTGGCTCACGAACACAGCGGCGTCCTCGGCCCGCCTGTACTGGGAGGACAACGCCCACAAAACCAAGGTCGGCGGCGAAGTATCGATCCCTGCGGCCGTGAGCAGGTTCCCAAAAGAGATAATCCCCCTACCGCGCAGCTGGGCCGAGCGGGCCTATCCCAAGCTCATCTACTTCAACGAACTCGACCGGGGCGGTCACTTCGCCGCCTGGGAACAACCGGAACTCTTTGCGGGCGAGATGCGAGCGGCGTTCAGGTCGCTGCGCTGATCGGTGCACATCGGCGTCAGTCAGGTCGCGCCCAGCGTCGCGTCCGCGGCTGTACCGCTGCCATGCGAAACTTCGTCATTCGCGGATCGGAGCGGGGCCGGGCGTGTCCGGCCGGGCCCTCAGATCTATAGCTCCATCTCGATCCCGTCCGAGGCTTCGGCCTGGCGTTGGGCCTCCGGTTCGGCTTGGGCGTGGGCTTCGCGTTCAAGGCGGGCCGTGTAATGCGCGCGGGCTTCCCGTGCAGCGCCGTCGGCGGCGCTGCGGTGCACGGCCTCGGCCGCGCGGGCCTGCAGGGCATCGAGGCGATCCGGCCGGTCGCCGGGCTCGTGCCGCGGCGCGGGCACTGCTGTGTTCTCCGACGCAGGTTCAGAGGCGGAGGCCGCCGGATCCGGGTTCGGTTCCGGAAGGGATCCGTCGTGCTGCGGTCGCGCGAAGATCCTAGCTGCCTGGGCACGTGTGGTCTCGGCTTGTGAGGTGCGGTGGGGTGGCCAGGGCTTGCCGGCAGCGATGGCGGTGCGGTGCTCTCGTTCGATGGCCTGGTCGACGGCGGCGACGTCGGCTTCGAACTGGCGCCACCACTCCATCAGGGTCTGTGGCTCGTCTTTAGGCTCGGCTTGCCGCTGTCCGGCCGTGCGCTGCGCGAGCTCGCGCCGCTCCAGCTCGGCGCTGGCTTTCCCGGCTGCTTCCCTCATGCTGCTGGTATCGGCGGCCCATGTCTCGTAACGGGCGTTGGCGGCTTCGAGCTGCTCGCGCCGGGCGGCCAGGTGCTGGGCGAGCGCCGTCGCGTCCGCGAATCCGGCGGGGTCGTGCCCAGTCTGGGCGGCGCCGGACTGCCGCCAGGCGTCGGCTTCGGCTTGCGCGGTGAGCCTCAGTTCCCCAGACACGTCGGGCGGCGCGCTGGCCAGGGCGCGTTCTGTGTCGAGGATGCGGGCCTCGAGCTCGCCTTGGGTCATGCCTCGGGTGATCTCGTTTTCGTCGCGTATTTCCAGGGCGCGGATCGCGGCCTGGCGCAGGCCTTCGAGTTCGGGGTTGCCGCGGTGTGGTTCGGGGGCGATGGCCTGGCCGGGGTCGGTGATCCCGGCGGCTTCCCGGTAAGCCGCAGCGGCCGCGGCCCGCCGGGCGTAGTCCTCGCGCAGCAGCGGCGAGGCGTGCGGGGCCAAGACACCGAGCGGCTGGCCAGCCACGGCTCGGGGCTGACGGCCAGCTGCTCGCTGAGCGCGCGGGCCCGCTGGTCCAGCCCGGCGGCCAGCTCGTGCGCCACCGCGGGCGCGTCCTTGGGGGTGCGCTGGGCCCAGGTCACACCGTGGCCGAGGTCGGGCAGCTGCAGCGCCCGGAGACGGCCGTGCAGGACGCTGGAGATGGACCGGGCCCGGAACAGCGGCGCGGCGGTGATCTGATCGATGACGGCGTTGATGTCGTGCCCGGCGAGCTGGGCGGCGCGGAGCCATTGCTGGAGAACCGGGCGGGCGTGTTCCCGCTCATACCGCCAGGCCTCGGCTTCGGTGAGCCGGGATTTGATCTGCTCGTCGATCTGCGGGTACAGCGACTGCCCGACCGCGGCGGACCACAGGGTGAACAGGTGCCCGGTCCCCCCGGCCCAGTCCTGGGACTGCCGGATCTGCTCGGTGGCCGACAGGTCCGCGTCGTCGCGATCCAGGATGGCCTTGACCACCGACTCAGGGGACGCCTGCTGATACCGCTCATGACCGGGTGGCGCGGTGTTCCCGGTAACGATGTGCGCGATGTTGGACTCCCGGCCACGGGTCAGCCCGACGTACAGCGACCGGCGGGACAGGGTGCCGGTGACCAGCAAGTGGGCGGTGTCCACGGTGCGGCCCTGCCCGACGTGGGTGTTGCCCGCGTAATCCAGCTCGGCGCTGTCCGCCAGGTAATCCCTCGGCACAAGGAACGGGCTGGTCCAGGTCCCGTCGAGTTCCCGGCGCCGTACCTGGGCGCCGGACCCGTGCCAGCCGGTGATCTTCAGCGTGTCGCGATTGGTCAGTTCCTGGCCGCCCGCGTTGATCGTGGTGTTGAGCCGGGCCCGGACCAGGTCGCCGGTCCCGGCCTGGTTACCGTCCGCGAGCGTGGCGTGCGGCCGCTGGACGACGCTGAGCTGGATCAGCTTGACCTGGACCCGGCGGGATAGCTCGGCTGCCTCGCTGTTGGACGCGGCCAGCAGCAGGACGGTCTTGCCTTGCAGGTGGTCGGCCAGCCACATCGAGGCGGCCCGGTCCATGGCCGTCTCCTGGCCGGCGCCGCGCATCTTCCCGTGCCGGTCGTAGACCGCGTAGGCGGTGAAATCACCGGCTCGCAGGCCGCACCGATGCACCGGCTTCCCAGGGCGCGTCGAACCGGCGGATCTCGTGCAGCTCTGTGTACGGCACTTCCCGAGCGAGCAGCCGGAACATCCCGCCGGCGTCGACCGCGCCGAGCTGCTCGGTGTCCCCAACCAGGATCAGCCGCGCGCGGGCCTGACGGGCGGCCTCCTGGATCATCGCCAGGTCCGTCGTGGCGAGCTGGCTGGCCTCATCCAGCACCAGCACATCGTTCTCATGCAGTGGCACGGGCCGGCGCAGCTCGCCGGAGCCTTCGATCTTGCCCAGGAACTGCGCGATGTTATAGGACTCGGCCAGGCCCTCACTCGCTAGTACCCGGGCCGCGTTCGTGGCCGTGGCCAGCCCGATCACCCGCCGACCGGTGAACGAGGTCCACAGCCGGGCGAACTCCGCCATGGTGTGGCTCTTGCCCGCCCCGGCCGCAGCAACCAGCGCGGTCGTGGCGGTGGTGGCGGTGAGCATGGTGACGACGGCGTCGCGTTGCCCGGCGTTCAGGCCAGTGTGCTCGGCGGCTGCGCGTGCCTGCTCCTTGGTGACCAGCTGGGGCACGGCCCGTGTGGCGGCGGTGAGGATCTGCTGTTCGGTGTCGAGGTGGGCCAGGGTGCAGTAGCGGTCCTGGTTCGGCGGCCGGTAGATGCTGCCGCCGTCGGAGGCCCGCACGCCCAGACTGGTCACGTCGGTGAGGTCCGGCGCGGTGACCTGGATGACCTCGGTGCCGGCCCGTCCGCCGACGGCCAGCTCGGCCACCTCGACGATCACCGCCTCGGCGTCGGCGCCCGGCGGCAGCACGGGCAGCGCCCGGTGCACCTCGAACCGGAGCTGGGCCACCGACCAGACCGCGTGGTGGCGTTGCACCTCGGCGACGGCGATCCGCGCCGCAGTGCGCTTGGCCGCATCATCCAGCACCGCTGGTGCACGCCCGGCGTGCTGAGTGGCGAACCGGGCCACTTCTTCGTTTACCGCTGACAGCGCCCGCATTTCCTGCCGCGTGGTTTGCGCTTCCCAGGCGGCCAGCCGTTGTGCCTCGCTTGGTTCAGCCGTGCCGGCCTGCCCGGCGACGGTGCGCCGCGCTTCGGCTTTGCTGCGGCGGGTGTTCTGCGCGGCCTGCTGGCCCAGCAGCCAGATGGTCCGCTTGGACGGCGGCTTGCCGTGGATCTTCAGGTACTGGCCGATCAGCGCCTTCAATTCCGGGGTTAGGGCCCGGGACCGGGAGCTGAAGGTGTCCATCACGTCCTGGCTGACCCCGCCGACCTCGGCGCCGTTGCCGTCCTCGCGCAGCACCATGGCATAGCCCAGCGTGGATAGCCGGGTCTCCACCATCCGGTCGGTCACCGGGGCCACCGCCAGCCGCTGATGGTGCAGGCTGCGCGAATCCAGCGTGCGCCACTTCTCGTCGGCCCGGTCGGCGCGCTGCACGCGGTTCCAGATGGCTACGTGCACGTGCAGGTGCGGGTCACCATCGCGGCTGATGTGATGCAGGAACAGGCGGGCGACCAGGCCGTCCCCGTCTCGCCACTCTCCCGTGCGCGCGGAATGGTGCCCGGTACGGGTGTAGGTGGCGTGCCGTTCCAGCCAGCCCACGGTCTCCCGCGCCGCGTCCAGCAGCGCGGCCTCGATCTCCTCGGCCCGTGCGTCCAGCGCGGCGGCCTGAACGGGGTCGCCGCGTTCACAGGCTTGGCGGGCCGCGACCCGGTAGGAGGCGTGCAGCACCGACACGCTCTTGGCCACGTCGACGGTCAGGTCGAAGTACGGCACCTGGTGCGGGTCCGTGCCGCGCGCGGCGGCACGGACCTCGGCCAGCTCGGTCGCGCTGGCATACGGGTGCGCGGCCCGGTAGGCCGCCACGGCCGCGGCTTCCCGTTCCGCGGCCGCCCGGGACTGGCGCGGCTTGACCAGGAGCTGGCCGCCGGGGCCGATGTTGTGCTGGTAGAGCCAGGCGATCACGGCCGGGTCGACCTGGCCGGTCAGGCCGAGCGCGGCGGCGCCCTTGCCGACCCACTGGCCGGGCGGCTCCCCGGCCGCGGTGTAGTAGGCCATCGCCCCGGTGCAGCCGCCCGCGTCCTGGCCCGCGGTCAGGTATGCCACGTCATGGCCCGGATGCAGCGTCGTGATCGTGCTCATGGACGGCCACCACGGCGGCGCTGACCGCAAGCATCTGTCGCTGATGCCTGTCTAGGATCGCTTTCGCGCATGCACGGACGGTAAGCCGGGTCTCCACACGTTTTGCGGATTTGGCCGGGCGCTCAGCAGCCAGCGGCAGGCTGGATTCGGTCTTCGTAAATGATCATGAAACCGGTTTGGGTTACTGTGGTGGCCCGCCCCGCGGTCGGGTTTCTAGCCCGGGACGTACGTGCTGAGATGACTGCGCTGTCCGCCACCACGGCTGCCTCTGCGGCCTGGGCCGGTCTGACCCGAGACCGACAACGAAGACGCGGCCTTCGCTGCCACTGGATCTTCGCCGCCGCCAATGCCACGGCGGCCGCTCCCAGCTCAGGATGCAATTGCGCGCAAGCGACGGCAATGCCCAGATACCGCCAAGTGCTGCCCGGCACAGGTGCTTGACGGTTCAACTACGTGCCTGAAGATAGCGGCGTACGATGCCGCTAGCAACCGCCCGGGCAGATCCGGGCATAGCAAGGCCCCCTGGACCATCCGCCAAGATCACCCAGGGGGCAAGGCCCCTGCAATAGGACCCATCATGCAAGCTAGCACGGCAAACACCCAGCACGATAGGGGATCCCCCGTCCCCGCAATCCCGCCTGAGCTGCTGGAAACAGTGGCCCGGGCCCTGGCGGCGGTGCTCGTCCCGCCGCCCCGCCAGCCCGCTCCGCCCGGCACCGGGCAGGCCCCGGACTTCTTGACCGCGGCGCAGCTCGGGGTCCGGCTGGGAGTCTCCCGCGAGACCGTCCGGCGGCTGGCCACCGGTCCACGATCCGGTCCACGGCTCGACCTGGACTACTAGTAAAAGCGCAGGTGGGGCGGGTGGGGCTCGAACCCACGACCGGCGGATTATGAGTCCGCTGCTCTGACCGGCTGAGCTACCGCCCCTGGCGACCGCCTGAAGCTAACGCACCTGGTGGCCGAATGAACACTACACCGCGAATCCGGTAGCCCGACTGGCTGGCGCCGCAGCCATCCAGGCGCCCGGCCGGGGCCGGAACCCGGGTGTCTCAGCCTACCGGGGGCTGAGCTGCATCGCCATGGCGTGCTCTACCAGGGAGATCAGCGTGGCCTTGGTCGACGTCCGCTCCCTGGCGTCGCACTCGACTACCGGGACATGCGGGCTGACCGATAGCGCGTCCTGCACGTCGCCGATCGAGTGCGGGAAGTCGCCATGGAAGCCGTTGACCGCGATGATGAACGGCAGACCTGCGGATTCGAAGTAGTCGACCGCCGGGAAGGAGTCGGCGAGCCTGCGGGTATCAACGAGGACAACCGCCCCGATCGCGCCGTGGATCAGGTCGTCCCACATGAACCAGAACCGGTGCTGGCCGGGGGTGCCGAACAGGTAGAGGATCAGCCCGGCGTCAAGAGTGAGCCGGCCAAAGTCCATCGCCACCGTGGTGGTCGTCTTCTCCGGGGTGTGCGACAAGTCGTCGACCTCGGCGCTCGCGGAGGTCATGACCGCTTCGGTGGTCAGCGGAGTGATCTCAGAAACCGAACCGACGAAAGTGGTCTTGCCCACGCCGAAACCGCCAGCCACGACGATCTTGACAGACGTCATCGCGGTGTCTGTCACCTCGTCGGTGGCGGTTCTAGAGTTTGCGAAGTCCACTGAGCACCCTTTCGAGCAGGTTGAGGTCCGGTCGACCGCGCGCATGGTCAAGCTGGTGAATCCGGACCAGTCCCTCCACCGCCATGTCGGCGATAAGGACGCGGGCGACGCCTAGCGGCATCCTGAGCACCGCGGAAATCTCCGCGACCGAACGCCAGTCGCGGCAGAACCCCAGGATGGCCTGGCATTCCGGGCTGAGCGCGGACAGATCCCGCGCCTCGTAGTGAGACGCCGCGACCATAGCCTCGATCTGAAGCTGATATCTCGGCTTGGTCCGTCCGCCGGTAACCGCGTAGGGCCGAACCAGGGCGGTCCCGGTCGGTCTCGGGACCGGATACTGCCTGCCGTCGGGCAAGCGGGGCGCGCGAGGCTCACGAGGCGAGCGAGAGCTGCCAGCTGCCGCGTCGGTCCTGCGCTGCCCGGGCAGGCTCCGGTCCTCGGCGGGCAGCCAGTCATTGCTGCCCGGGGTCGACACCTGTATCTCCCGTCACAACGTGCCGTCCTCGCGCCAGGCGGACAGCCGCCCGCTGCGCATCTCAGGGGTGAGCGCACTACCGACGCGCTCGACGAGTAGCGTCATCTCGTAGGCGATGAGGCCCATGTCACAGTCGGCTGCGGCAAGCACAGCGAGGCTTGACCCGTCGCTGATAGCCATCACGATCAGCAGGCCGCGCTGCATCTCGACGACCGTCTGCGTCACTGCGCCGCCCTCGAAAACCCGGGCAGCGCCCTGGGTCAGGCTGGTCAGGCCTGAGGTGACGGCTGCTAGCTGGTCGACGCGATCCGCGGGAAATCCCTGCGAGAACGCCATCGGGAGCCCGTCGGACGAGACGACAATTGCGTGCGCGACGGACGGAACCCGCTCAACGAAGTTCGTGATGAGCCAGTTCAGATCCTGCGCGGGGCGCACTAGCGGACTCACGAGCGCTCCTTCCTTTCGGGCCGGCCAATTGGTACTTCTGCGCTGGTCGAGACGCAGGTTGGTGATCGTGAGGCAAGCCGACGCAATTGCATTCGTGGCCTAAACATGACCATTTCGGCGATCTCGTGCCACCCCACATCAGGAAGTCTCGTCCTCTCCGTCGGCGGTCGGGCCCCCGCTGGCAGCGCGCGCTTCTCTGACCCCCCGCTGGAAGCTGGCAAACCGCTCTCGAGTCGCAGCCGCGGACCTGGCTGGTCCCTCTGGCTGAGAGCTGCTGGCCGACCCAGGGACCAGGTTCGCTTGCGGCACTCGCTTGGGCAGCCCGGCCGGCGTCAGGCCGGCCGAGGAAGGCGCCGGGACTATTTCGGCGGCGCGCCAGCCCTCGTCTGCCGGCGAGGACCAGGTGTCGTCGGAGCCTGCGTCGTCGGCCGACCAGCCAAGCGCGTGGCGTCCGTGCCGGAACCAGTCTGACTCCACCGCCTCAAAGATCGGCAGCCGGTTCTGCTCAGCAAGGCTCTCAGCGGGAGGAACAATCACCTCGCCGTTGGTCGCGCCCGTTTCCCAGTCGTAGCGAGCCAGGGCGCCCAGCGAGGCGCTAGCAGACCCGAGCGCTTCGCTCTTGCCGTTGACCTGCGTGCTGCCACCGGGCCCCGGAGCCGTGCCAGCGGCCTCGCCGTCAGCATGTGAAGTGCCCACAGGCTCACCGCCTACAGGCTCACCGCCTACAGGTTCAGTGCCAGCAGGCTCACCGCCTACAGGCTCACCGCCAGCAGGCTCACCGCCAGCAGGCTCACCGCCGACAGACCCGCCGCCCGCTGGCCGACCTCCGAAAGGCCGAGCTCCGAAAAGCGGCGCGTCGAAAGACGGCGCATCGAAAGACGGCGCATCGAAAGACGGCGCATCGAAAGACGGCGCATCGAAAGACGGCGCATCGAAAGACGGCGCATCGAAAGACGGCGCATCGAAAGACGGCGCATCGAAAGACGGCGCATCGAAAGGCGGAGAACCGGCTGCCGATCTTTGATGAGCATCAAGAGACTGAGTATCGAAAGACCGAGCATCGAAAGACCGAGCATCGAAAGACGAGCTGCCGAACGGCTGGCCGCTAGCGTCAGCGACCGGTTGCGTACCGGCGCTAGCCGCCTGCTCCGCGACCGCCCCGGCCTCGTCAGCCTGGTCCCCGCCGACCGCGGGTCCCTGGCCGGTGGCCGCAATGTCATCGTCCGTCCCCGCGGGTGACTCCCCCGCGCCGTCGTCCGGTTCCTTGGCCGCCTGGAACACCGGCAGCGGGCCGGTCGCCCCCCAGCTCGCGCTGGTCCGCAGCGCGGCTCCGGGAACCCGGCGCGGACCGAGAGGTGATTCCTCCGCGTCCGCCCGCAGCGACGTGAACTTCGGCGTCCTAGCGGCGCTTACCTCCTGCTC
This sequence comes from uncultured Actinomycetes bacterium, assembly GCA_963774825.1. Lineage (GTDB taxonomy): Bacteria > Actinomycetota > Actinomycetes > Streptosporangiales > Streptosporangiaceae > DATBGO01. The sequence continues at coordinate 34,675 of CAVZGW010000026.1, forward strand.
GGCGGCGGCCCGGTCGGGGTCGACCCAGTCACCGTGGCCGAGCCCGGCAAGCTCGGCTTCGAGGCGCTGCACGCCCGGGTCTGTCGTGTCGAATCCGCTCGCGCCCGGCATGGCCGTCGGGCTCTCGTGTGTGATCACCTCGTCGGGCAGCCAGACCAGGGCCGTGAGCCCGCCAGATGCCGCAGGACGCAGCCGGACCCTGATGCCATGCCGGGCGGCAAGCCGCCCGACCACGAACAGGCCCATCCGCCGGGAGACCGCGACGTCCACAACGGGCGGGTTGTCAAGCCGCCAGTTCGCGTGCGCCATCTCTTCCGCGCCCATGCCGACGCCCTGGTCGGTGATGTCGAGCAAGACTCCGCCGCTGGTCAGCAGGTGCCCGGAGATGTTGACCGGGGTGTCGGCCGACGACAGCGAGGTCGCGTTCTCGGCAAGCTCAGCGAGCAGGTGAACCACGTCGTTGACAGCCTGGCCGCGCACTGCGATGCCTGGCTGCACGTTCAGCGACACGCGCTCGTATTCCTCGATCTCGGACACAGCGGCCCTAAGCACATCCACCATGGCCACCGGCTGGTGCCATCGCCTGGAAAGGTCATGGCCCGCGAGCACGAGCAGGTTCTCCGAGTTACGGCGCATCCGGGTGGCCAGGTGATCCATCTGGAACAGGTTGGCCAGCCGCTCCGCATCCTGCTCGCCCTGCTCTAGGTCGTCGATCAGCCGGATCTGCCGCTCAACGAGGGACTGGCTTCTGCGGGAGAGGTTCACGAACATGGCGTTGACGTTCCCGCGCAGCGCCGCCTCGTTGGCCGCGAGCTGCAGCGCTTCCCTGTGGACCTGATCGAACGCCCGCGCGACCTCACCGATCTCATCGGTAGAGTCGACGTCAATCGGCGCCACCTCGAGCCCGGTGGTGGCGTCCTCTGACTCGCTCAGCCTGCGCACCGCTTCAGGCAGCCGCACCCCGGCCACTTCCAGGGCTCCGGTCCGCAGCCGCTGCAGCGGCCGGATCATCGACCTGCCCACCACTGTGGTAAACAGCAAGGCCAGCGCGAGGACGAGGAGCACTGCGGCGGCACCGATGATCGCGGCGGTGATCGCCCCGTTCCGCAGCGAGGTGCTCCGCGCGATGATCTGGGCGACCAGCTGCTGCTCAACTGACCGCATGCCGGCGACGGTGTACGACTCCGCCGCGCTCGCGTCGGCGATGATCGGATCTGCCGTCAGGCCACCGCCATTCGAGGCCAGCGCGATGGCCTGCTGCTCCTGCGCCTGGGCCAGGCCAATGACAGCTCCGGACAGGGCACTGTCGAACAGCTGACGCTGGCCAGCAGAAGCGGCGAGGTCGAAGTCGGCCAGGCTGCTCTGCTGGTCGGCCTCCGCTGCCGTGATCGCCGATAGCTGACTGGCCCCGAACTGCCCCTTGGTGATCAGGTCAGGAGCTAGCGCGGAGGTGAGAATCGCCTGCTGCTCGGCCACGTCCTCCTTCATGCGGGAGACCAGGCCCAGGACGCGGACCGCGCCGACCAGCGCGGAGTCGTTGCTGTCCACGGCGACCTGGTCATCGAGGGCGAGCAGCTGGCTGATCGCGTTGTCGTACTTCTGCGTCACCACGAGCGCTGGAAGGCGGCTATGGATCGAGGCATTGTGCAGCTGCGCGAGACTGTCAACGGCCGTGATGACATTCGCTGCTTCTTGCTGCGCCAGCTCAGGGTACGAGTCGCCGATCCCGGCAGCCATTTGCTTCACCTGGCCCGCCAGCTGAGCCGTGGTCCTGTAATCATCGGCAAGCAGCGACTGCTCCGGGCTGGCCGACGCCCCCGCCAGGCCGGGCGAAAGGGCGGCGGCGCGGCCACCATTAGTCCCCAGCACGATGAACCTGATCATGTCCTCGCGCTCATTCTGAAGCGCCTGGACTAGCGCGGTGGTCTGCTTGCTGAGATTGGCAAGCTGGACCACCCGCTGGTACGTGGTGGCGCTCTGCGCGGCCGAGGCGATACGGAAGCCGCCGAGGATGACCGCCGTCAGCGTCGGAATGGCGACAAGCAGCAGCAGCCGCGAGCGGACGCGCCAATTCTTCAGCGCACGGCGGCCTGACGCCGCCGACGGCGCGGCCACCGGCGATCCGGCTCCAGGCTGCGAGCGTCCGTTAATCGCCGGCTCCTCGCCGGCCGGTGGCCGGCTCGACTGAGCGGAGCTGCCGTTGGCCGCTGTGTGGGCTGCGGCGGCAGGCGCCTGGGCCGTGGCTGCCGCCAGCTCCGGGGAGGCACTGCGAATCTTCTTGCCCCTGGACCGCACCGGGTTAGCACCTCTCAGCTGGGGACTGGACGGATCCCGCCGACTCAAAGCCCGGCGGCGGAACCGGCATCGCGCACCTCTTTCCGGCGGATATGTCTGCATGCCGCGGCAGGGCCATCTGCGTGCCGCAGCGGGGCCAGGTGCCAAACTCTAACGCGTCACCGGCCAACGCATGCCCATACCCACATAGATGCTAAAAACCGGCTATTCGACGACAGTGATCAGTACAACCGGAGATACTAGGGTAGCGTGTCGCGCGGCGATTGCGTCCCGAACGTCCGCTTACCCCCGATGCCTGCCCGCTAAGGAGCCTCATGCGGCTTGCCGTAGTCAAGGCCAGCATCCCGCCGCTGCGCATCAGCCAGCGGCGGGCCCGCACGGCGATCGCCCTCATCTCGGCAACCTTGCTGATCGCAGGATGCCAGGTGGGAGGCAGCTCGGCGTCAGGTGGCACCCATGGAGCACTCACAGTCGGGGTGGTCGAGGGCATGGGCAACGCCCCGCTCTACATCGGCCTGCAACAGGGGCTATTCGGTCAGAACGGCCTGAACGTCACCCTCAAGAGCTTCGACACCGCTACGGCCGAGTTCTCGGCGCTGACCAGCGGTCGCATCGATATCGCGGCCGGCGACTATGCCGATTTCCTCTACAAGCAGTCCAGTTCCGGCACGTCGCTGCGGCTCATCGCAGATGGCTACGACGCGGCGCCGAACGTGATGGAAGTGCTCACCCTGCCGGGTTCGGGGATCAAGACGCCGCAGCAGCTGCAGGACAAGAAGATCGCCACGCCCGAGCCGGACGCGATCCCCTCAAACGGTAGCGGCAGCAGCCTTCCTTACAGCATGGCGATGCTGGCGACCGAATCGGTCCTGGAAAGTAATGGCGTAAGCCCTTCCGCAGTGACCTGGAAGCCGACCCCGATGCAGGACATGCTCAGCAAGCTGAGCAGCGGCAGCGTTGACGCGATCCTGGTGACCGAGCCATACATCCTCGAGGCGGAGGAACAGCTCGGCGCCACCGAGGTGCTCGACTCGTGCAGCGGAGTGACCGCCGGCCTGCCGCTCTCCGGATACTTCAGCCTGAACTCCTTCGCCCAGCGAAATGGGCCGGACCTGCGGGACTTCCAGTCCGCCGTGCTGGCGGCGCAGACTAATGCCGCGATGCGCGGGCCGGTGACTGCGGCGCTGCCGCAGGCGGCTGGCATGACCGCGCAGGATGCCGCGCTCGTCAGCCTCGGGGTCTACCCGACTTTCCTCAATATCGGCCAGGTACAGCGGGTGGCGCAGCTCCTTTACGACTCGGGCGTCACTAGTGACCTGGTCAATGTCAGGGGCATGGCCTTCGGCTGACCCTGGAGCCTGGGCGCTCGAGCCCTCAATACGCCATCCAGCCGCCATCGACCATCAGCTGAGCACCGCTGATAAAGCTGGCGTTATCGGACGCGAGGAATGCAACGGCCGCCGCGACGTCGCGGGGCTCGCCGAGCCGCCGGAAAGGCGTGCGCGAGGTCACGTAGGCGGCCGTGCTCTCGTCCTGGCTCAGATCGCCTGGCGTACCTGTGACGACCTTCCCCGGCGCGACCGAATTACAGATGATGCCGTCTCGCCCGTACTCGACCGCGATCTGCCGGGTCAGCTGGCCCAGGCCGCCTTTGCTGACCGAGTATGCGGAATGGCCGGGCGCACCAACCATTCCGTGCTGTGACGTGATATTGATGATCCTGCCCCGTGCGTCGGTCCGCAGCGGCTGGCGCAGCATCTGCTTGATGGCCTCCCGGCAGAGGATGAACGGGCCCCGGAGGTTTACCGCGATAACGGCGTCGAAGTCGGCGTCGGCGGTCTCCAGCAGCGGCTTTGAGTGCGGACCTGCCAGCACCGCGTTGTTGACCAGGACGTCAAGGGTCCCGGTTCGCGCCACTGCCCGGGCCACCAGCCGCTCGCAGTCGCCGTGACGCGATACGTCAGCAAGGACGTACTCACAATCGCCGCCGTCGCGCCTGATGATCTCGTCGGTGGGCACACCACCGGTCAGCGGCTCCCTGCGCACATCGGCAAGAAGTACGGAGAAGCCGTCGGCCGCCAGCCTGCCAGCGATCGCGCGGCCGATCCCGGACGAGGAACCGGTCACTACTGCAGAACGCGGCACCCGCCGAGTATAGGCGCCGTGCCAGGCCGCGGCCGGCGGCCGGGGCCGAGCGCCGAGTGGCGAACGGCGAGCGCCGAACGGCGAGCGGCCGGCGGCGAGCGCCGAACGGCGAGCGGCCGGCGGCGAGCGCCGAACGGCGAGCGGCCGGGCGGCGAGCGGCCGGGCGGCGAGCGGCCGACGGGGCCGCCGCCGGCGGGCCGCCGCCGACGGGGCGGTGCGGGCTTTGGTGGCGCCGCTAAGCTCAGCCCATGGCTGTCGCGTTCGTGGCTCACTGCCTGCTGAATCAGAACTCCAAAGTGGGCGATGGCGCGCACTGCAGTGGCGTCTACTCCCCCATCGTGGATGTGCTCCGCGAGAAGGGCTGGCGGATCGAGCAGATGCCCTGCCCGGAGCTGGCTTTCACTGGCCTGAACCGGTTCTGGGCGGTACGCGAGCAGCTCGACACCGCGGCCTACCGGCGGCACTGCCAGCGGCTGGCCGCAACGGTGGCGGACGTGATCGGGCTGCGCGCGGGCCAGGGCGAGGACATTGTCCTCATCGGCGTCGAGGGCAGCCCGTCCATGGGAATGCGGATCACCAGCTCGGATCCGTCCCGGGGCGGCAGGCCGGAATGGCCTGACGGAGCCAGCGAGCACACCACCGGGGAGGGGATCTTCGTCGAGGAACTGCGGCTCGAGCTGGAGCGCCGCGGTCTCGCCTACCCGCGCGTTGCTGGTGAGACACACGCGCTCGCCGGTCACGATGAGGAATCCCAGCGCGAAAAGCTCAGGGCCGTGCTGGACAACCGCTCGTGAAACCCGACGAACGTTCGTTCCGCATCGCGCTCGTGGCCGACCGGTACCTGAACCCGCCCCCCGGCGGCCTGGACGGACTAGCTGTCCTGGCCGAGGCGGGCTGGGGCGTGCTGCAGCTGCCCACCGGGGACTACCCGGCCGATATCGCCGCACGGATCCTCGCCGAGGTGGCCGAGCAGCTGGAGGAGTTCAGCCGCCACGGTTATGACTTCGTCGTTGTGGGCGAGTGCGACGGACTCTCCCCGGCACTGGCGGCGGTCGGCTTGCCGGTTCCTGACCAGATCACCCCATCCAGCACCGCGGACTTGCTCGGCTTCCTGACTGCCCGGCCGGTCCCGCCCGTCAGCAGCTGGACCTGGTTGTCCGCGGCTGATTCCGCTGACCGCGCTACAACCGGCCGGGAATGAGCTCAAGCCCGGTGGCGTCGGTCTCGACCCGCCAGAACGTTCCGGTGCGCTGCGACGCCTCGATATCCGCCTCGCGGGTCGCCGTCACATACAGGGCAGATCCGTCAAAGACGCAGTTGGTCGCGTGCTCCCCGAGCTGGATTTCAGCCAGGATCCGGCCGTCGGGCGAGATGACCGTGACGCCTCCCGAAACCGTAGTGGCCACGAACAGCCGCCCGTCGGCGGCCAATGCCATGCCGTCCGGCACATGATCGTCGGAGAGCTGGCAGAACGTCACGGGCTTGCCGTCGTCGAGCCTGCAGATGCGGTGCGCCATGGACTCGGTCCAGTAGAGCCGCTGCTCCGCGTCGAAGGCGATTCCGTTCGGGTAGACGTCAGGCAGTTCGAGCAGCAGCTCACCGGCGCCGGACGCGTCGACGGCGAAAAGCCGTCCCGGCGACCGGACATCGAAGCGGAAGTCCTGCTCCGAGCCGGACTCGGTGAAGTACAGCCTGCCGTCAGGACCGAAAGCAAGATCGTTCGGCCCGTACAGCGGATAGCCCGCCACCTCGCAGAAGAGCAGCTCGGCGGTCCCGTCCGGGAGCACCCGCTGGATTCCTGATACCGCGTCAGTGACGCCGCTGCCAGGGACGTTGCCGCCCTGCGTCACATACAGGGCGCCGTCGGCGCCAAGCACCGTGCCCCACGGCGAGCCGCCGGTCAGCGCGTACCTGGAAAGGGTCCCGTCCCGGTAGGCCAGCAGCTCGCCGGTGTTGCCGTCGCAGAACACGATCCGCCCATCGCCCATGATCGCCGGGCCCTCGGGAAACCCGAGGCCGGACGCCAGCAGGCTGCCTGTCATCTGCATCGTCGCCGCCGGTCAGACGAATGAGTAGTGCTCGAAGTCGTTGTCGGACAGCGGCTGGCCCACCCGGGCGGCCGAGTATCCGGTGATCTTGGTGCTGTAGGCGTCGAGCGCGTCAATGAACGCCGGGATGATGTAGCCGCCCTCGTTAAAGTCGAATTGCATCATCTCCTGCACGATCTGCTTGCGTGTCGCCGCGCTGAGCGTGGCGTTGGCCTGGTCGTAGAGGCTGTTGTAGTGAGCGTTGTCGGTGTGCGTCTCGTTGTACGGCGACTTGGGCTGCATCGACTGGGCCACCTGAGCCAGGTACGGCGAGTAGTTATAGAAGTCCTGGGAGAAGTTCCAGTTCAGGTACTTGCCGGTCGCGAAGAAGGTATCGGAGTTGACCGTGTTGAGCTTGATCGTGACGCCAGCGGCCTTGGCCTGCTGCGCCAGTACCGTGGCCATGGCCACGGTACCGGTGGCGACCGCTGAGGTCGTCAGCACCACGCTGAGATTCTCCTGACCAGCCTTCTTGAGCAGGAACTTCGCCTGCGGGATGTCGGTAACCCGGCGCAGGGAGCTGTCGAAGTCCGGATCGTAGGGCGAGAAGACGTCCGAGCCTGGAACCCCGTAGCCGTCCAGGGCCGAGTCGATCATCTGCTGCCTGTCCACCAGCAGCCGCATCGCCTGGCGAACGTTGACGTCGTTGAAGGGCGGCTGGTCCACCCGCATCGTGAACGGCGTGATCGCGCCTGTGTGCGAGGCCACCGTCTGCACGCCGCTGGTCGTGGCCAGCGACGCGAGCTGCGGGCCCTCGAGCGCGCCTGCCGCGTGAATGACCCCGGTGACCAGGGCATCCTGCAACGAGACATTGTCGCTGAAGTCGATAATGGTGAGCTCGTCAACGTAGGGAAGGCCAGCACGCCAGTAATTCTTGTTCCTGGTGAATACGCTGCGCTGCCCCGGCGTGAAGCTCTGGTAAACGAACGGCCCCGTTCCGTTCGGCTTGCTCGGGTTGAAGTTGGCCGGAACGATGTAGAGGTAGTACCAGAACGCGAGCTGGTCGACGAAGCTGCCGTACGGGCTTGTCATGGGCACCTGGACAGTGAGCTTGTCGAGCGCCTTCAGGCCCTTCACGTCGATGGGGCCGAGCGAGCTGGCCCCGCTGTACGGACCGGCGATGATCCGCCGGAACGTGAAGATGACGTCGTCGGCGGTGAGGTCCTGGCCGTCATGGAAGGTGATGCCGGGCCGCAGGCGGATGATCCAGTTGGAGTTCGACCCATCCGGGACGATTTCCTCCGCCAGCACGTACTCGTTCTGTGCCTGGTTGTTGAGCTGGACCAGCGGCTGGTAAAGCGATTGAGCACGGGCCGTGTCGAGATAGGTGAGCCCCTGGTGCGGGTCGAGGGTGTCGTGCCCTGAGCTGCCGGAAAGGCCTACCTTCAAGCTCCCGCCGCGCCGCTTCGCGGCGCCCGGGGAGCTTGTGGATGCCGGGGTGGCATTCGAACTGCCGCCGCACGCTGCAAGCAGGCCGCTGGCGCCGGCTGCCGCTCCGGTCAAGGCAAGCCCGCGGAGGAACTGGCGCCGCCCTGGGCCCTCTCCGGCCGGCGACCCCGCGTTGTCTCCCCAACGATTCACAGACGCTACCTCCACTGAACCTGGAATGGCACCCGCCACTGTTGACAGCCTCAGGACGTGCCTTTTCGTACTGCAACCAACAGTGGCAGCCGCAGCGGGCTGGGATCGGGCGTTTAAGACACGCCGGTCATACTCTCATATGGTCGACCAGCGTGCCATACGATCATAAAAGACATATGGACGACCCGCGCGCCATACGAGCATAAAAGAGCCCACACGGCCCTATCCCAGGCACCTGACCGGCACCGTCTGGCCGCTCGCGAGTGCGGCTTCGGCGGCCGCGGCCACCACAAGAGTCCCGATCGCGTCCTCAGGACCGCAGCAGACCAGTTCCGGCGCGCCCGAGCGAGCAGCCGCGACAAACCGGTCGACGGACCGGTCGAATGGCCGTGCCTGCGCTACAGCCGCCACCGGCGCCCCGTTGCTGACCCCGGACAGGCGGAAGTGCGGATCGAGATCGAGGCGGATGGCGGCGTCCGGGGCGGTCACCTCGACCCAGTAGGAGCCTGGCAGCGCATCGCTGGTCCACGCGACCACGATGGTGCCCAGGCCGCCTGCCTCGAAGTGCAGCACGAGCGTCACCGCGTCATCGATGTCACCCGCCGGCCCGGTGCGCGGCGCGAGCCGGACCGACGCGGCGGCCGCCTGCACGGCGCTGACCTCGCCTGCAAGGGCCCGGGCGAGGTCTATGTGGTGGCTGCCTCGCTCGAGGAGGATGCCGCCCCCCGCAGCGTTGTCGAGGAACCACGGGCGGGCCTGGGTGCCGCCGGCGCTCTGCCCCACCAGGCAGCCGACGGTCTGCCCGGCGAGGGCCAGCCGGGCGTCGTCGAGGATCTCCACGGCGCGCCACTGGTACCCGACGGCGCACACCGCGCTGCCGCGGGCCGCAGCGGCCGCTATCGCGCTGGCATCATCGAGCGAGCGGGCGATGGGCTTTTCCAGGTAGAGGGGCAGCCCGCGGTCGAGCCAGGCGATGGCGGGCTCCGCATGCGCCGTCGGAGGCGTGCAGACCCAGAGCAGGTCAAGCTCGGCCGCGCCGAGCATTTCCCGCCAGTCGGAGAAGACAGCGGCCCCGCTCGGTGCCGCGGTCTCCAGGGCCCGCGCGCGATCGAGGTCGCAGACCGCGCTCACCGTCACATCAGGCCGGCGGGCGAGCGTCTGCGCGTGCTGGCGCCCGATCCAGCCAGCCCCGATGATGCCCGCCCTCAGCGGGCGGACGGTCACCCGAACTCCAGCAGGATCTTCCCCGACTTCCCTGGCCGCGCGAGATAGTCAAAGGCCGCGGCGACCTCCGTCGCGGGGAACACCCGGTCGATCTTCGGCACCGCCACGCCCGCGGCAAGCAGCGGGACCACTGACCGCGCGAACGCCTGCACGGCCGCGGCCTTCTCCTCCAGCGGCCTGGCCCGCAGCATCGTGCCGTACAGGCTGGCCCGCTTCGCCATCAGGCTGCGCAGCGATATGCCGGTCGCCTCGCCGCCTGCCGTGCCGACCACCACGATCCTGCCCTGCGTAGCGAGGATGCCGAAGTCGAGCTCGAGGTTGGGCGCGCCGACCAGCTCGAGCACCACATCAGCGCCGCCGAGCGCGGCCAGCTGACCGGCCGCCGTCTCCGGCGAGACCACCAGGGCGCCCGCCTCGGCGTGCGCCCTGGCCCCGTCCGGCGACCGGACGTTGGCGACAACCCGGGCGCCGGCCGCGAGGCCGAGCTGAACCCCGGCCGATCCCACCGCCCCGTTGGCGCCGTTGACGAGCAGCACCTCGCCGAGCCCGAGGCCGGCCCGCGTGAAGACCGCGTCATGCGCGGTGATGTAGGCCTCAGGAACCGCGGCCGCGAGGTCGTCGGCCAGATTGCCAGGCACCGCGGCCACGTGCCGCTCGTGCACGCACACCCGGTCAGCGAGGCCGCCGCCGCCCACGATACCGAACGCTCGGTCGCCGGGCCGCCACGCCTGTACCCCGGACCCGACCGCATCGATGACACCGGCGACTTCGAGCCCGGGTATGTCCTGCGGTGCCCCGGCCGGAGGCGGATAACTGCCCATCCGCTGCGCCACGTCAGCCCAGTTGATACCGGCAAAACGGGCCGCTATCCGGACCTCGTGCGCCGCGGGCTCAGGGTCCGGGCGATCCTGCACGCTGACGACCTCGTTGCCGCCATGCCCGGCGAACGTCACGGCTCTCATCCCGGACCGCCTCCCGTCGTCGATGGTTCAGGCAGCGACGCCGCGCCTGGCTGATCCCACTCGGCGTGATGCTCGAGCCACCATCGCGCGATGTCCAGCCGCCGCATGAAGCGGACGTCCGGGCGGGACTGCACGTACTCGATGAAATCGCGGACCGCCGAGGCCCGGCCGGCCTGGCCGCTCCAGCGCTCGTGCAGCCCCACTGTCATCATCCGGGCGCCGTGGCCCGCGGCAGCCTCGTCGCAGAGGTAGTCGACGGCCGCACGCAGGTTCTCGAAGAAGTGCCGCGGGCGTGGCGAAGGCCGGGTTCAGCAGGTACCTGACGTCGTTGTAGACCTTGGAGTACGGCACGACGAGGAACGGCACGGTGCCCGGACGTCGCGAAGTAAGGCAGCTCGTCGTTGCAGGCGTCGGAATCATAGAGGAACCCGCCCTCCTCGACGAGCAGGTCCCTGCGTGTGCACGCTCGGGAACGAGCGCACGTACCAGCCGAGCGGGCGCTCTCCGGTGAGCCGCCCGATCGACTCGATCGCCCGGTGCAGGTCGTCTCGTTCCTGCTCCCTGGTGAGCAGCGAGTTCTCGGTCCAGCGCCAGCCATGGGCAAGGACGTCCCGGCCGGTCTCGCTGATCCAGTCGGCTACCGCCGGATTGCGCTCGAGCGCAGCGGCGCAGGCGCCTACGGTGACCGGCACCTCGTACCGGTCCGCGAGGCGGGCCAGCCGCCAGATCCCGGCCCTGCTGCCGAACTCGAAATGCGTCTCGGTCCCGATGTCCCTTGTGTGCGCGCCCACCTGGTAGGAGTACTCGCCCCAGCTGTCGTTGCGGTCATCCCCGTCGAGCAGCGAGTACTCGGCGCCGGACTCGTAGTTGATAACGATGTTCACGACCAGGCTGGCATTGCCTGGCCAGCGCACCCGCGGCGGCTGCCGGCCGTAGCCGACGAAGTCGCGAACCGGCCCGGGCTGCCGCCCGCCGTCATGACCCACCGTTACTCCCGTCCGGGCGCACAGCCGCCCGCATTTGCCGTGCCGGTTCCGCACGGATGGCCGGGCCCGGCCCTCGCGCCTGCTGCACACGTCCGGCGAGCAGTGGCAGTCAGCATAGGGATCCCGGCACTATGTCATCAACTACAGCCCCCCATCCCAAATGATGCGGCCACCCGCCGGTCCGGCCCACCTGGGACCAGAGCCGCCCGGCCCGTAACCCTGGCGGCCGCCGGGAAAGGTGCGATGCCATCAACAGCGACAAACGTCCAGCTGCCGGGACTGTCACCGCGGTGTCAGGCGGCACCGTGATCACGCCGCGCGGAGCGCGGCGGACCGACGTCCTTATCAGCGGGGGAAAGGTCGCCGCACTCGGCGATGCAGGAAACCCGGGAACCGGCCGAACCGCGCAAGCCGCGGGGCAGCGGATCGACGCGGCAGGTTGCTACGTCCTCCCCGGCGGGGTCGACCCGCACGCCCACCTGATGGCGGATGCCAGGTCCGCCACCGCGGGTGCCGCGCTCGGCGGGACCACGACCGCCCTGTCGTTCACCAACCCGGCGGACGGCGAAGACGACGTGGAATGCCTGCTCCGCCGGCGAACCGAGCTGGCCCGCGCCCGCCCGGTCGTCGATGTGGGCCTGCATGCCATGCTTTATCACCCGCACGAGGTCAGCCCGGCTGAGCTGGCCGCCGCCAAGCGCGCCGGGGCGGCGGCGGTCAAGGTATTCCTCGCCTATCCCGAATTCGGGATCATGTGCTCGTCACGACGGCTCTTCGAGCTCATGTCAGCCGCCAGCCTGCTGGGCCTGGCGGTCCAGGTGCACTGTGAGAACGGTCACCTCATCGAGGCGCTCGCGGCCGGTGCGCTGCGCTCGGGAGCCTGCGGCCCGCTCGCCTTCGCGCGGACGCGGCCGCCCGAGGTGGAGGAGGAAGCGGTGGCCCGCGCCCTCGCGATCGCGTCGCTCACCGGCGCCACCTGCTACCTGGTTCACCTGTCGTCCGCGCAAGCGATCGAGCAGGTACGCCTCGCCAAGACGCGCGGCCAGCCCCGCGTCATCGCCGAGGCCTGTACCCACCACCTGCTGCTTGGCGAGGACCGGTACGCGGGCGCCGATGCGCAGCGCTTCCTTGTCGCGCCGCCGCTGCGCTCAGCCGGGCACGCCGAGGCACTCTGGGCAGCCGCCGCCGACGGCACGATCGACACGATCGGATCCGATCATTGCCAGGTTCGCTCGCCCGCCGCTGCCGAGTTCTCGCCCACCGGCGAGAGCCTTGGGTTCGGGATCGCGGGCATCGGGGCCCGGGTACCGCTGATGCTGTCTGAAGGGCTGGCCAGAGGCCTGCCGATCGAGCGGCTGTCGCAGCTGACCGCGGCCAACCCGGCGCGGGCGTTCGGGCACTACCCGAAAAAAGGTGCTATCGTCGCTGGCTCAGACGCGGACATCGTGGTCTTCGACCCAGCCGGGAAGTCCGACGTCACCGCCGCCACCTTTGATGACGGCACGGGCGACAGTGTCTACGCCGGGTTCCGGCTGCGCGGCCGGATCCGTGCCGTGCTGATTCGCGGGCGGCTGACCGTCTCCGGCGGGGAACTCGTCGACGCGGCAGGCCGCGGCCGCTACCTCCGCCCGCGATAAATGCCCATCCTGCCAATAAGCCATTCATTGCCCGGTCTCCGATTGCCCGGTTACGCTACAAAAGACACTGAACGAACTGACCCGGCTGGGCCAGCGGTCAGCGGTTGCCTGCCTCAGGACATATCCTCGGCCGGGCGCTCATGACGGGCCAGTCTCGTCAGGACGGGCACCACCGGCGAAGGGAGCGGACCGAGAACTTGGCAGACGCCCGTACCCTCCCGCCGGACCGGCCCACCGGGGCCGTGCCTGCCGCGCGCCAGCGCGGCAGGACCGGCCTGCGCCGGGCCCACCCCCTGCTCGACCTGGCTGGCAGGCGGCTGCTCATCGGGCTCCTTACGCTGTTCCTTGTCTCCGTGACGGTATTCATCGCCACCGAGGTGCTGCCGGGCAACGCGGCGTCGGCCATCCTGGGACACAACGCGACCCCGGCCCGGGTGCGGGCACTCTCGCTGCAGCTGCACCTGAACCGGAGCCTGGCGGATCAGTACTGGACCTGGATCTCCGGGCTCTTCACCGGCAGTCTCGGCCATTCACTCGCCGGAGGCCAGGCCGTCTGGGGCCTGGTGGAGCCGCGGCTGATCAACTCCGCCGTGCTCGTGCTCGTGACCGGGGTGATCGGCTCGGTGGCGGGCGTCGCCCTCGGCGCGGTAGCCGCCCTGCGTAAGGACAGCTGGTTCGACCATGTCAGCTCGGTCGTCGCGCTCGCCGTCACCTCGCTGCCGGAGTTCGTGGTCGCCATCGCGCTCATTATCGTGTTCGCGACCGTGGTGTTCCATGTGCTGCCCGCGGTGTCCCTCCTGGCGCCTGGTGTCTATGGCTGGAGCCAGCCCGAAGTGCTGATCCTCCCGGTTGCCACGCTGGTCATCGTGATCGTGCCGTACATCTTCCGGATGATGCGCGCCGCGATGATCGAGGCTCTTGAGTCCGACTATGTCGAGATGGCCAGGCTGAAGGGAGTGCCGGAATGGCAGGTCGTCCTGCGCCACGCGCTGCCGAACGCTATCGCGCCGACGATCCAGGTGATCGGGCTCAACTTTCTCTACCTGGCCGGCGGAGTGGTTATCGTCGAGGTCGTATTCAGCTTCCCCGGTGTGGGCCAGGGCCTGGTCTACGCGGTGAATAACCGGGATATCCCCGTCATCCAGTTCATTGTCCTGGTGCTCGCCGCGTTCTATGTGGTCATGAATATCCTGACCGACGTGCTCGCCCTGCTGGTCAGCCCGCGGCGAAGGATCCCGAGGTAAACGTGGCCGTTGCCAGTCCCGCAGCAGGGCAGCGATCGAGCCCGGCTGCCGCGCGGATGCGCCGCCATCAGTGGCTCTCAGTCCTCGGCACCGCGCTGCGCACCCCCCGGGGGGCCATTGGCCTCGCGCTGGCGGCGATCGTCGTGCTGATCGCGGTCTTCGGCCCCTTTCTCGCCCCGCAGTCACCCGACGCCCTGGTCACCCTGACCTTCGCCAAGCCGTCCGGTCACTTCTTGCTCGGCGCCGACTTCCTTGGCCGGGACGTGCTGTCCAGGATCCTCGACGGCGGCTGGCAGCTGCTGGCGATGGCGGTCGCGGCGACGGCGCTCGGCATTCTCATCGGCGCGATGGCGGGCATGTCAGCCGCGTACCTGCAAGGGCCGCCCGACAGCATCATCATGCGGGCCGTCGATGTCATCTTGGCGTTCCCGCAGCTGGTGTTCGCCCTGCTGCTGCTGAGCATGATCGGGCCGAAGTGGTGGCTGATCGTGCTGGCCGTGGGCCTCTCGCACGCTCCCGCGGTCGCCCGCGTGCTGCGTGCGGCAACGCTCGACATCGCCGAACGGGACTACGTCAAGGCCGTCGAGCTGCAGGGAATGCGGCCGACCAAGGTGATGATGCGGGAGATCCTGCCCAATCTCAGCAGCCCGCTCATGGTCGAGGCAGGCCTGCGGCTCACGTATTCGATCATCATCATGGCCGGACTTGCGTTCCTCGGCTTCGGGCAGCCGCCTCCCACGCCGAACTGGGGAACCATGATCAACGAGAACCAGACCGGCCTGTCGTTGAACCCGTGGGCGGTCATCGCGCCCGCGTTACTGATCGCTTTGCTCACCATCGGGACCAATACCTTTACCGACGCGGTCGCCCGCGTGGCGATCGGCGTGGACCGGCGGCCTGAAGAGGCCGCCCTGCTCGACGACCTGAGCCCGGAGCTGGCCGAATGACCGGGATCAGACCGATGAACCAGGACGCTGCGCGGCCGGCGCTGGCTAGCAGCCAGACCCGAGGCGGCGAGGCGCCCGGCGCCGGGGCGCCCGGCACCGGGGCCCTCGGCGGCGGGGCGCCCGGCGGCCGGGCGGCCGGCGCCGGGGCGCTAAGCGGCGGCGCGCCCGGCGGCCGGGCGCGGCTTGAGGTGACCGACCTGGCGGTCCGGCTCGGGCAGCCGGCCCCGAAGTGGTTAGCGAGATCTGCTTCGCGGTGCGCGCGGGCGAAGTGCTCGGCCTGGTCGGCGAGTCCGGGTCCGGAAAGACAACGGTCGGGCTGGCCATGCTCGGCCACACCCGCAGGGGCCTGTCGATCACCGCGGGCCGGGTCCGCCTCGATGGCGTTGACCTGCTGACGTTGCCGCCGAACGAGCTCCGGGCGGCGCGCGGCGCGAAGGTCAGCTACGTGCCCCAGGATCCGGCGGCGGCGCTCAATCCCGTACTCCGCGTCGGCACGCAGCTGAAGGAGTCGCTCCGGGTCCACGCGGGGACGGTCAGCTCGCCCGCTGGCCGCATCGCCGAGGTGATGACCGAGGCCTGCCTGGACGACGCGCCAGAACTGCTGCACCGTTACCCGCACCAGCTGTCCGGAGGCCAGCAGCAACGGGTCGCGCTCGCGATGGCGTTTGCCTGCCGCCCGTCGCTGATCGTCCTCGATGAGCCGACAACGGGCCTCGACGTCTCCACTCAGCGCCACGTCCTGGACACCGTACGCAGCCTGTGCGATTCCTACGGCGTGGCAGCCATCTACGTGAGCCACGACCTGGCGGTGGTCAGCGGCCTTGTGACTCAGGTCGCCGTGATGTACGCAGGCCGGATCGTGGAACTCGGCCCGACAACTCAGCTGTTCAGCGAGCCGCTGCATCCGTACACGCGTGGACTGATCGCGGCAATCCCGTCGTCCGTGCGCGCCGGGTTGCTGACCGGGATCGAAGGCCAGCAGCCCAGGCCGGCGGATCGCGGCCCCGGCTGCTCGTTCGCCGCCCGCTGCGAGTACGCGGCGGCTGACTGCCGCAGCCGAAGGCCCTGGCCGGTCAGCATCGCGGGCCGTGAGGTGCGCTGCCTGCGGGTGGACGAGGTCTTCGGCAACGCGGCGGCACTGCACAGGCCGCTCCCGGCCAGCCCGGCCAACGGCTCGGCAGGCACCCGGACCCAGGCGCTCTCGGTGCGCGCGCTGAGCGCGAGCTATGGCGGCCCCGGTGCTGTCCGAAGTGGAATTTGATGCACCGCCCCAGTCGTGCGTCGCCGATCGTGGGCGAGTCAGGTTCCGGCAAGACCACGCTGGCCCGCTGCGTCGTCGGGCTGCACCGCGAGTGGACTGGCGAGATCATTTTCGAGGGGTCACAGCTAGCGGCGGGCGCCAGGCGGCGCCCGCAGGAGCAGCTCAAGCGGATCCAGTACATCTTCCAGAACCCGTATACCTCGCTCAACCCGAGAAAGACGGTCGGCAGCATCGTCGCCCAGCCGCTCGAGCACCTGTCCAGCCTGTCGTTCAGGGAACGCTCCGAGCGGGCTGTCCGGGTCCTCGCGGACGTTTCGCTGTCGGCCGACTTCCTGCCCCGCTACCCTGATCAGCTCTCCGGCGGCGAACGCCAGCGGGTCGCGATCGCCCGCGCCCTAGTGGTCGAGCCGGACCTGCTCGTCTGCGACGAGGTGACATCCGCGCTAGACGTCTCGGTCCAGGCCATCATCGTGGAGTTGCTCCGCAGGATCCAGCGGGACCGGCAGCTCACGATGATCTTCATCACCCATAACCTCGCGCTGGTCCGCAGCATCGCCCAGTCAGCTGTCGTGCTGCGGCAGGGCATCGTCGTCGAGTCAGGCCCGGTCGAGCGGATACTCGAACGCCCCGCTGACCCCTACACCAGGCGCCTGATCGACGACGTTCCGAAGCTCGCCGTCAGCGCTGCCGGGCCCGACGGCGCGAAGGGCAGCCCGGCCGCCAGATCGTAATCCGCACTAACGCCGGGCGCCAGCCCGCGGGCGCCAGCCGCGGGCGCCAGCCGGTTCGCGCCTGCGGCGCCAGCCGGTTCCCGGGCGCCTGCCGCGGGCGCCAGCCGGTTCGCGGGCGCCTGCCACGGGCGCCAGCCGGTTCCCGGTCGCCTGCCGCGGGCGCCTTCCGGTTCGCGGGCGCCAGCCGCGGGCGCCTGCCGGTCGCGGGTGCCTCCCGGTGCCCTCCGCGGACTCCGGCTAATGGCGCCCGCCCGAGCCGCTGAGCCCGATTTCCCTGGCGATGATCATCCGCTGCACCTCTGACGTGCCCTCGCCGATCTCCAGGACCTTCGCGTCCCGGTAGAACCTCGCGACCGGGTAATCATTCATGTATCCGTGCCCGCCGAAGATCTGCGTGGCGTCGCGCGCGTTCTCCATCGCCGCGTTCGAGGCGGTCAGCTTGGCGATCGCCGCCTGCTTCTTGAAAGGCTGCCCCGCGATCAGCCGGGACGCCGCGTCATACCAGGCCAGCCTCGCGGACTGGGCCCGAGCCTCCATGTCCGCGATCTTGAACTGGATGGACTGGTAGTGGTTGAGCCGGTGCCCGAAGGCGGTCCGATGGCCGACATAACTCAGGCACTCGGTTACGCAGCCCTGAGCCAGGCCAGCCGCCAACGCGGCGATCGCGACCCGGCCCTCGTCCAGCGTCTGCAGGAACTGGGCATAGCCGCGGCCCCGCGCGCCGAGCAGGTTCTGCTCAGGCACCCGGCAGGAGGCGAACGAGAGTTCCCTGGTGTCCGACGCGCACCAGCCGACTTTTGAATATTCAGGCCCGACCGTGAAACCAGGGGTGCCGGCCGGCACGATGATCGCGGAGATCTCCGGTTTGCGGTCCGCGCGGCCCGTGATCGCCAACGGGGTCACCACCGAGGTGATCGAGGTACCCGCGTTGGTGATGAAGGCCTTGGACCCGTCGATCACCCACTCGCCGTCCTCGAGGCGGGCCGTCGTGCGCATGCCGCCGACGATGTCCGAGCCACCGCCCGGCTCGGTCAGGCCGAACGCCGCCAGCCGGTCGCCCTGGCAGAGGTCGGGAAGCCAGCGATCCCGCTGGTCAGCGTTGCCGAACTTGTAGATAGGCATGGCGCCGAGCGCCACCCCCGCTTCGAGCGTGATCGCGACCGATGAGTCCACTGTCGCCAGTTCGTGCAGCGCAAGGCAGAACGCGAAATAGTCACCCCCCATACCGCCGTATTCCTCCGGGAACGGCAGCCCGAACAGGCCGAGCTTGCCCATCTTGGCGACAATCTCGTAGGGGAACTCGGCGCGCTCGTAGTATCCGCCGATCACCGGCGCGACCACGTCGCGGGCGAACTCGGCTATGGTCGCGCGGAGGTGCTCGTGCTCCTCGTCGAGCAGGAAACTGACCATGGTTGCGATGCTACCGGCCGTGAACGAGGCTGGCCCGTCCGCAGCGAAGCGGGCCGCTCCCCACAGCCCGTCCCGGCCGCAGCAGGCGGATGCGAGCCACAGCAGGCACAGCCGAAGCAGGCACAGCCGAAGCAGGCACAGCCGAAGCAGGCGGCAAATCAGGCAACGACGGACGGCCCTGGCGTCGTGCCGCAGGGAATACGCGTAACGAGATAATGGTCTCACGGTGATCGGACTGTGTCCCGTTCGCGTTACGCTCTCGTGGGTGCCCGCAAGCGCCCGAGCTCCGACAGCCGCCCTGGAGTCATCATGGTGACGTTGACCTGCCCCGCCTGCGCAGCCGAGGTCAAGCCCGGCGACCTCATCTGCTTCACCTGCGGCGCCAACCTGCCCAGGACGCGGTCGGCAGATGAGGACCTGCCAGCTCCTACGACGATCATGCAGGAGTACCTCAAGCGGGAAGAGACGACCGGGTCGATCTCGCTCACCGTGCTCCGGATCGCCTTCCCCACCGGCAACGTCGAGGTCCCCGCGGGCACCTCGCTGCTGCTCGGCCGGGATCCGCAGGAGTCGCTCGTCGCGGCGGCCTTTGCTGACTTTGTGAATGTCTCCAGGCGGCATGCCACCGTGACCGTTGACGACCACGGGCACGCGACCATCAAGGACGAGAACTCGACCAACGGCACCTTCGTCAACGGCGACCGCGTGCTGCCTGGTACCGCCGTGCGTCTCGCCGACGGCGATCTGGTGAGGCTGGCCGCGGACGTGACCGGTGAGGTCCTGCTGCCACGCCAGGAGCCCGATCCTGCCTCGCTCAGCCGCGACCCCAGCTAGCCGTCAGCCGCCGCACCCCCGGCCACCCGCCCCGCTCAGCCCCGACCCCAGCTAGCCGCCAGCCCGCCGCTCCGTTGCGCCCACGGTCAGCCGCCGGGATCAGCCGTGAACCAGGGCTCCGGTGACTCGCCCTCGGTGAACCAGGGCCGGTACGGCTCCGGTCGGCCGGCCAGGCCACCCTTGCCAGCTGGCGGCCGGCCGCCAGCCCCGCCCGCTGGCCAGCCTGCCGGCCGTCCAGTCTCCGGCCGGCCACGTCCTGGCCCGCCAGGTCCCGATCGGCCGGGCTCCGGCCGGTCGGCTGGCTCGCTGTCCCGGCTGCCAGGCTCCCCGTACTCAGGCTCCCCGTCAGGCTCTCCGTACTCGTGCTCCCAGTGCTCAGGCTCGCCGTACCCGGGCAGCTCGTCGTACTCCGGCGACGACGGATGGCTGGCCGGCAGCCGGTCAAGCCGCTGCCGCAGGTCATGGCCGGCCGCGCGGGCCCGGCCGGTCGTACCCCGTTCGTCTAAGGCCCCGCGCTCGCTGGCCCAGTCAGGCGGTCGCATGACGAAGATTCTGCCTTGTTAGCCGCCGTGTCCGCGAGATGGCGGCCGCGTGGTCCGTGACTGATCGACCTCCGCGTCCGATCGAACCTCCCCGGCCGATCGAACCTCCCCGGCCAATCGGACCGTCCCCCGGCCAATCGGACCTCCCCGGCCAATCGAACCTCCCCGGCCGATCGGCACGCCAGGCGGCCCAGATCGTACGCTGACCTACATGACCGAGCGGTGGCACTCCCAGGCAGGCCGGGTACGTGCTCAACCTTGAGCTTTCCTGGCCCGAAGCCGCCGTGGCCGCTGGCTCGCTTGCCGCGGCGGCGCTCCCGTTGCGCCTCACGCACCGGCCCCGCCTCACCGCGGCGGCGGTGATCAGCCAGGAGTGCGCACTCGTTCTCGGCCTATTCGCGCTGTGGCAGCTAGCTGGCTCGTTCGCCGTGATGGGGCCGGCAGGCGCGCTGGCCAGGGCACAGTGGATCTGGCACGCCGAGCGGATCGCGCACTTGCCAAGCGAGGCAAGCCTGCAGCGGCTGATGCTGCCGCACCCGCTCCTCGTGGAGTTCTTCAACCTCTACTACGCCGGCCTGCACTTCCCGGTCCTGATCGGCTGCATGATCTGGCTGTTCTTCCGGCACCGCGATCATTACCGGAAGCTGCGGACTACCTTGGTCGCATTTACCGGCGGCGCGCTGCTCATCCAGCTGATCCCGGTAGCACCGCCGCGGATGCTGCCGTCCAGCGGCATGGTGGACACCGCCGTGCGCTACGGCCAGTCGGTATACGCCACGCATGCAGGCTTCGATGCCGACCAGCTGTCCGCGATGCCGTCGGTCCACGTCGGCTGGGCGCTGCTGGTCGCGATCGCGGTGATTGGCGCCGCTCGCAGCCGATGGCGCTGGCTCGCCCTGCTCTACCCGGTGGCCACGACGCTGGCGGTGGTCGTGACGGCCAATCATTTCTGGCTGGACGGAATCGTGGCGGCACTGCTGCTCGGCGCTGTGCTGGCCGTCCAGTCAGCCGCCAGAGCGCTGGCCTCCGGGCGCGGCATTCCCGGGCTATTGCCGCGGAGCCTTGCGTGGGATTATCCACGTAACGCCGCTCCCTCAGGCCCCGGAGCTGGCAATGGCCGCTTCGACCCCGCAGCAGAGTCAGCAGGCGCCGACCGGGCTGCGGCGGGACGCAACCGGCCTGCGTGAGGTCATGTTCTAGAGCAGTACCGAGATGGCGCCAGGCACCGCTGGTGCACCTGGACACGCTGGTGCACCTGGACACGCTGCTGCACCTGGATCCGCTGGAGGAATACGGCGAATGAACAATATCCGGGTCCTCACCTTCCGGCCCAAGCCCGACCAGTACGCGTGGACATTCGGCGGTGCCGCGCCCGTTGCCCGCATCAGGCCGCCCGCGGTCCTCGAGGTGTTCACCGAAGACGCGTTCGTCGGGCGGGTACGTAGCGAGCACGACCTGGTCTCGCAGGTGTGCGAGTTCCCGTTCGTGAACCCGCAGACCGGCCCGTTCTATATCGACGGGCGCTGGCCTGGCGACACGGTCGCGGTCCATTTCGTGTCCATCGAGCCGGCCAGAACTGGGGCGCGTCCACCACGATCCCGCTGTTCGGCGCGCTCACCGCGACGCATGCTGACTGCCCTGCTCAACGAGCCGCTGCCCGAACTGGTCTGGCTGTGGCAGTTCGACACCGCTGCAGGGACCTGCCGGTTCAACGCGCGCCACGGCGACTTCTCGGTGGACCTGCCGATGAACCCAATGCACGGCACGGTCGGCGTGGCGCCCGCCATGCCTGGAGGTGCGCAGCTCATTGGTGCCAGACGCGTTCGGCGGCAACATGGACACCCCGGAAATGCGCGCCGGCGCGACCTGCTACCTCGGCGTCAACGTCGAGGGGGCGATGCTGTCGCTCGGCGACGGCCATGCCCGCCAGGGCGAGGGCGAGACCTGCGGGGTGGGCGTCGAGACCGCCATGAACACGGTCATCATCGTCGATCTCATCAAGGGCACGCCCTGCCCGTGGCCACGGCTGGAATCCGACAACCACATCATGACGGCCGGATCGGCCCGGCCGCTCGAGGACGCGTTCCGCATCGCGCAGTCCGAGCTGGTCCGCTGGCTGGCCGGCGAGTACGGGCTCGATGTGCTGGACGCCTACCAGCTCGTCACTCAGGCTGTCGAGTCGCCCCTGGCCAACGTCTGCGACCCAACTACACGAGCATCGCCAAGATGCCCAAGCGCTACCTGCCGGCTGGCCGGCGCGATGGGCGGCACCCACGCCAGGCTGCGTGAGCTGGCCGCCCGCTACCAGGGCAGCTAGCCTCCCGTCCCGACCACCAGGCCCGGCCACCAGACCCGCCCACCAGGCCCGGTCCACCTCGTCCGAACGGGATCGAACACTTGTTTGAGCCTGGCGTATGCTAGGACGATGACGGCTTGCTTCCAGGCTTCGCTCCTCGACGCGTCCCAGGATGTCGGGCTACGCGACCTCGGTCCCGCACTACGGCGGACGTCGCTTTCCCACGGCGCGTGGCTTGACGTCCTGCCGGGCTGGGTGACGGGCGCTGACGCGCTGTTCGAGCGGCTCACCGACATGGTGCCGTGGCGAGCGGAGCGGCGCCAGATGTACGACCGCGTCGTGGATGTCCCCCGGTTGCTCCACTTCTACGGCGAGGGCGAGGCACTGCCCGACCCGGCGCTTGACGAGGCCCGTCGTGCGCTGGACGCGCATTACCTGCCGGAGCTCGGCGAGCCGCTGTGCACCGCGGGGCTTTGTCTTTACCGCGACGGCCGCGACAGTGTCGCCTGGCACGGCGACACCTCTGGCCGCGAGGCCCGCACGACCATCGTGGCGATTGTCTCGCTGGGCAATCCACGTCCGCTGCTGCTCCGGCCGCGGGCCGGCCGCGGCCCCACCCTCCGCCACGAGGTAGGCCATGGCGACTTGCTCGTAATGGGAGGCACTTGCCAGCGCACCTGGCAGCACGCCGTCCCCAAGACGGCGCGGGCGGCCGGACCGCGGATCAGTGTTCAGTTCCGGCCGCGCGGAATCCACTGAGGAATCGCACGACATCGGCCGCATCCGCCTCGAGCGCCGCCGATACCTGGGCATCGAGCGGCGCGAACGGGCGCACTTCTACCCGGCCGTCCGGCATGCTCCAGGTAGCGACAGCCTTGCCGCCCACCAGGGCGAACGGCCGGAATATCCCGTTGATCGTGACGATCCCCTGGTGCGAGCCGAGGATGGGCTCACGCGAAGCCCAGCCATGCAGTACCGGGTCAAACGAGCCGAGCAGCCGCGGCGGCGGGAGTTCCGGGCCGGCGGCCGGCCCGGGCGGCGTGGTCAGCGTCGTTGCCCCGGCGGCCGGCGCGGGCGGCGTGGTCAGCATCGTTGCCCCGGCGGCCGGCCGGGCGGCGTGGTCAGCATCGTTGCCCCGGCGGCCGGCCAGCGCCACCAGGCCATTGTCGCGCTGATCCAGCTGCGGCGCGATCGCGGTCAGCCCCCGCCGGGCGTCGCGTAGCGGCAGCCCGGCCCACTTCGCGAGGTCGCGATCGGCCGCCGGGCCGTGGCCCGCCAGGTACCTGCGGGCCAGCTCGGCAAGCGCCGTGTCCCGGTCTGCAAGCGCCCGAGCCGCCCGCGGCGGGCTCCCCAGCCAGTCCCTGACCAGCACGTAGCCGTGCTCGTTACCGATCATCGGCCCGCGCACCGCGATGCCGCGGAAGCTGGCAAGGCCGAGCACATGCACGATCGCCTGGCCCTCGGTCCGCACTCCGGTCGCGGCGATCCGCTCCCGCAGCTGGCCCCGGGTCAGCGGGCCCTCGGCCGTCAGCGCGCGCTCGACCGCCGCCACCGCGCGTTCCGCGTCCGGAGGCGGCACACCCTCCTGAGCCAGCCGCCGGGCGTTGCCGGTGAGCAGCTGCGGCGTGGTCAGCTGATGCAGCCACCAGTAGTCTTCGGCCCGGACCAGATGGAGCGTGCCGCGGTTCAGCCAGGTAATCACCAGCGAGCGCTCGACGGTCAGCGCATGGTCGACATCGGCCGCGCGCAGGCCCGCCGACCGGGCCCGGATGGCCAGCCGGGCGCCACGCGGGTCCTGGCCCTGGACGGCGAGAATCCGCCCGACGACATCAACGACGCTGCCTGCGGGCGGCCCGGACAGCAGCTGCGCCGCCAGCCGGTCCGCGATCACTTTGGCAGCACCCCCGCTTCGGTTTCCCGGATCCTGGCTGGTGCACAATCCGGCCATCTCATCGGCGTCCCGCCCGGCTGTTAACCGGGACCGTCACGACTTACGTGACCTGATTCAGCTCAGGCTGCGCGGCTGGCGCCGGAGCTTCGTTAACGCGCGGTCTTCTCGCTGTCCAGCGCAGTCATCTGAGCCGGGTCGTAGCGATCGCCGGCCACCTGGTCCTCCGGTACCACCGCTTCGAGGGCCGCCAGCTCGTCGGGAGTCAGCGCGAGGTCCGCCGCGCCGAGCGCCTCGGCGAGCCGGTCGCGGCGCTTGGTCCCCAGCAGCGGCACGATGTCGGAACCGCGCGACATGACCCAGGCGATGGCCAGCTGCACCGTGGTCACGCCGCGGGCCAGGGCGATGTCCTCCAGCGGTTTCAGCAGGTCGAGGTTGCGCTGCAGGTTCTCGCCCTGGAACCTGGGGAATCTGGCGCGCGGATCGCCGGCGCCGATCTCGCGTGCGCTCGCCGTGCTCAGCAGGCCGCGGGACAGGATCCCGTACGCGGTCACGCCGACGCCAAGGTCCCGGACCGCGGGCAGGAGCTGCCGCTCGATGCCGCGGCTCATCAGCGAGTACTCGATCTGCAGCGACGTGACCGGGTGCACCGCGTTGGCCCGGCGGATGGTGCCGGCGCCCATCTCGGACAGCCCCAGGTACCGCACGAAACCGGCCTGGATCATCTCGGCGATAGCGCCGACGGTGTCCTCGATCGGCACGCGCGGGTCCAGCCTGGCCGGCTGGTACAAGTCGACGTAGTCGGTGCCGAGCCGCCGCAGCGAGTATGCCAGCGAGTTCTTGACGCCGTTCGGGCTGGCGTCCTGGCCGATGAACGCGCCGCGCGGGTCACGCTGGCCGCCGAACTTCACCTGGATGAAGACGCTGCCGCGATCGACTCCGCGGAGGGCATCGCGGAGCAGCATCTCGTTGTGGCCCATGCCGTAGAAGTCGCCGGTGTCGAGCAGCGTGATCCCGGCGTCCAGCGCCGCACGGACCGTCGCGATGCTCTCGGCGTCGTCGGCCGGCCCGTAAATGCCGGACATGCCCATCAGGCCTAGGCCGAGCCGCGATACCCGCGGGCCGCCCCGGCCGAGCGTCGTCATCTCCATCTGCTCTCCGCATCCTGCGCCGCCTGGGCGCTCCGTTGCCTGCCGCGCCGCCTGGGCACCGACGTGCTGTGACCTCGTTGTAGCGGCGTTACATACTGTCTGCCGTATAGACCCGCTCGCCCTCGATATAGGTGAGCTTGACCCTGGTGTCGGCGATCTCGTCAGGCGGTCCGGCGAGCGGGTCACGATCAAGGACTATCAGGTCAGCCAGCTTGCCGGGCTCGATGGCGGCGGTGACGTCATCGAGGTGGTTCACGTGGGCCGAGCCGATGGTATAGGCAGCCAGCGCCTCGGCGAGCTCCAGGCGCTGGCTGGGCAGGAACGGGTCCGCGTCGGGGCCGCTGGCGCCTGGGAGCGCCCTGTTCACCGCGACGTGGCAGGCGCGCAGCGGATTTGCGCTGGTCACCGCCCAGTCGCTGCCCGGCGGCCAGCCGCGCGCCCGCCCGCAGCAGATCGCCGAACAGATAGCTCCTGCTGGTCCGGTCCGGCCCTATGAACGGGATGGTCAGCTCGTCCAGCTGCGGCTCATGCGCTGCCCACAGGGCTTGCATGTTCGCGGTAACGCCGAGCTGCGCGAAACGCGGGATGTCGTCGGGATGGATGATCTGGAGGTGCGCGATGTGATGGCGGTTGTCGCTGGGGCCGTTGGCGGACCGGGCGGCGCCGATCGCGTCCAGCGACTCCCGTACCGCGCGATCGCCGATGGCGTGCAGATGCACCTGGAAGCCTTCCGCGTCGAGCCTGGCCGCGGCCGCCTGGAGCTGCTGCGGATCGACATACGACAGCCCGCTGTTGCCGGTCCGGCAGCCGCAGGAATCCAGGTAGGGCTCGATCATGCCGGCCGTGAAGTTCTCGGCGACCCCGTCCTGCATGATCTTCACGGTGTTCGCCCGGAACCGGCCCGCCTGACCGCGCTCCCGCCTGGCCAGGATGTCGGGCAGCTGCTCGATGCCGCGTTCGCGATCCCACCACAGGGCGCCCCGGACCCGGGCAGTCAGCTGCCCGGCAGCGGCAGCGGCCAGGTAGACCGGCAGCGGGTCCTGCGAGCCGAGGTACTCCCCCACGATCGCGTCCTGCCAGGCCGTGACGCCGCGCTCGTGCAGGTGACGCTGGGCGAGCAGCAGTCCGGCGAGCCTGTCATCGAAGGTCGGCGCGGGCACCAGGCGGCCCACCAGGGTGGCCGCGCCCTCATGCAGGGTGCCCTGGGGCGCGCCGTCGCCGGTCCGCTCGATCCGGCCGTCGGGCGGGTCGGCGGTCCGCGCGTCAATGCCCGCGAGCTCCAGCGCGCGCGTGTTGGCCCAGGCACCGTGCGCATCGCGGTTGACCAGGTAGGCGGGCCGACCGCCGGTAACCTGGTCGAGCAGCTCGCGCCCGGGAGTTCCGCGATCGAACCACTCCAGCCGCCAGCCGCTGCCCGCTATCCACTCCTGGCCGTGGTGCCCCGCCGCGTAGGCGGCGATCCGGTCCAGGGCCTCGGTGAGGGTGCTGGCGCCGATGAGGTTACAGCCGATCATGGTCACGCCCGCGAACGCGGGATGGGCGTGCGCGTCCTGGAACCCGGGCAGCAGCGCACCGCCGTCCAGCTGCACGACCTCAGTCCCAGGGCCGATCAGGTCGGCGATGCCGCGGTCAGCCGCGTCGCCAACCGCGAGGATCTGGCCAGCCCGCACGGCGACGGCGCTGGCCGGCGGCCCGCCGGGCGTCACGGTCACCGGGACAAGCCGGCGCAGCGACTGGTCTGGCGTGTAGCTCGTCCCGCCGGTGAAGACCAGGTCCGCCTGCATGTATCTGGAGTCCTCTCTCCGGTCGGCGCCAGGGCCCATTATCCCGGCGCCGGTTATCCCGGTACCGTTCAGCCCGGCGCCGTTAGATGCCGAACGAGAAACGGTCCTCGCGGGAGGGAGCGTAAGGATCTGCGGTCACGGGCCCGTCCTGTCTTCCCAGCGGGAGGTGTCCTCCCGCAGCGCTGCGTAACGCTGCCGCACGCCTGGCTGCGGAGCGCCTCCGTACTCGGCGGCGGGACGGCGCGGCCATTCCGGCGGGGTCCCGGTGCCTGCCAGCGCCCACGCGGCCTGGCGCGCTGCGCCGATCGCAACGTACTCCGCGGGCTCGGGCACGACGACGTCACAGCGCAGCAGCGCGGGTGCGATCCGGCAGACAGCCTCCGACCGCGCACCGCCGCCGATCAGCAGGACCCGCCTGCGTGCCACGCCGCAGGCGGCGGTCAGCAGGTCCGCGGCCTCGGCGAGCGAGGCCAGCACCGCCTCGACGGCCGACCGGGCGAGATTCTCCCTCGTCATGTTGCGGGTGGTCAGACCGCGCAGCACGCCGGTGGCAGCGGGCCGGTCGGGGGTGCGCTCGCCATCGAGGTACGGAAGCAGTGTGATCCCGCCCGCGCCAGGCTGCGCCGCAAGGGCCAGCCTGGACAAGCTGCCCAGATCGGCGCCCAGCAGTCCGGCCGTCGCCGACAGCACCAGCCCGGCGTTGATCGTGCAGACCAGCGGCAGGAAGCGTCCGGTGGCGTCGGCGAACCCGGCGACCGCGCCGCTGGCGTCGGCTGCGGGCGCCTCGCTGACCGTGAATACGGTGCCAGACGTCCCGATCGAGACGACGACGTCGCCGGGTTCCAGGCCGAGGCCGAGCGCCGCGCCCATGTTGTCGCCGGTGCCCGCCGACACCGCGGCGCCCCAGCCGGTCCGCCCGACGATCTCGGCGGGCCGTGCGATCCGGGGCAGGGACAGCGGACGGCCGAGAGCTGCCGCGGCCAGGTCGGGCAGCCAGCGGCCTGCTGACGGGGAGAAGTAACCGGTGCCGGATGCGTCGCCACGGTCGGTGGCAGGTAGGCGGCGCCAGCCAGCCTCGTACTCGGCCGCGGCCGCGTCCCGGTAGCCGCGGCGCTCCCGCCCGATCTAGCCGCCAGCTCAGCCAGTCATGCGGCAGCAGCACCGCGGCGGCGCGGGCGGCAACGGCGGGCTCGTGCTCGGCGAGCCAGCGCAGCTTGGCCACCGTGAACGACGCGGTCGGCACGCTTCCGGTATGGTCCGTCCACCATTGAGCGCCGCCCTGCTCGCGGACCAGGGCGGCTGCCGCTCCCGCCGAGCGCAGGTCATTCCAGAGCAGCGCCGGCCTGATGACCCGCCCCGCATCGTCCAGGACGATCATCCCGTGCTGCTGGGCTGCCACGCCCACGGCGGCGGCCCGGGTGAGTATGCCGTCTCCGGCCTGCTGCAGCGCCGTCCACCACGCCTGGGGATCACACTCGGTGCCGGCCGGATGCGGCGCGCTGCCCAGGCCGACGACCTGGCCGTTCTCGGCGCGGCAGAGCACGACTTTCGTGGACTGCGTCGAGGAGTCGACGCCGGCGACCAGCATCACGCGCCCCTTCCAAGATCATGGTTGCTGGGGGGTCGGTAGGCCCACCTAACACCCACGATCATCAAACAGCCAGCACGAATTCGCCGGCATGACGTGCGGGATTATGGACCAGTCGGCCGCGCTGCTCTGCCGGCCAGGCAGCGCGTTGCTGCGCCAGCGCCCACGACGAGCTGCCTAAACGCCCGCGTAGTCGGCTGGCTCACCGCCCAACAGTGTCGTTCATGGTTGGTCCCGCGCCGTAGCTCACCAGCGCTACCTTGGGGTACAATGCGGGGATGGCTGGAGGTAATCATGGCTAGAAGCACGTCATTCCGGATCAGCGACACGGCCAAGAGCCGCCTATCAGCCCGGGCCGCGCGTCAGGGCGTGACTGCGACTGCGCTACTGGATCAGCTCATCGTCGAGGGCATCGACCAGCTCGACTATCCCGGAGTGATCTTCCGCGGCCCGGCGCACGACCGGAGAGCCGCCCTCGCCGCAGGCCCGGACGTCTGGGAGATCATCGCCAGACTCCAGGAGCTGGCCGGCACAGAAGAGCAGCGCATCACTCTGCTGAGCGAAGAGTCTGACGTGCACCCCCGGCTCATCCGCATCGCCCTCGACTACGCCGCAGATCATGCCAACGAGATTAGCGAGCGGATCGGCCGCAACCGGGCGATGGCCAAGCGCAGCCATGAGACGGCGCAACAGCGTCGGGCCCTGCTGGCGTGACCGCGTTCCTGATAGACGAGATGTTCCCTGCGACGGCGGCCGGCGTGCTGCGGGACAAATACAGTCACGACGCGCTCCACGTCACCGAGGTTGGCCTGCGCGGCGCTCCGGACACGCAAGTCGCGGCAAAAGCACGTGCGGACGGCCGGGCCGTCGTCACCGAGAACGTCGCCGACTTCTCCGCCGAACGCGACATCGTGCTCGTTTTTGTCTTAAAGAGGAACCTGCCCGCAGGCGGCGCGCAGGCCCCGGCCCTCGCAGCCGTTCTGGACCGCTGGAACCACGAGCACCCAGATCCGTACCTCGGCCCGCATTGGCCCCGGGTGGATTAGAAGATCATTCCTTGTGCAGCCCCGGTGTTCGAGTTCACCGCAGAGCATGTGGCACCCATGTTCGGCCAGTTCATCGGCATCCACGGCGACCCGGTGGGGTGGGCGTGCGGTGGACGTCTGGGGGGAGAGTGACTGCGGAGCGCGTGAGTGGCCGGCGTGGACAGGGCGCCAGTTCAGCGGACCCGGGACGCGGCAGCCGCGGGCGCCACGTCAAGGAAGCCCGGCGCCGCCCAGCCGCGGCTGGCGTATGCCGCGCGCACGTCGGCGCGGATTCGCCCGGCCTGCCGGACCGGAGCCGCCGCGATGACCGACCCGCCGAACCCGCCGCCCATCATCCGCGCGCCCAGCGCGCCGGCGGCGAGAGCGGCCTCGACGGCGACATCCGCGGCAGGCCAGGACACCTCGAAGTCGTCGCGCAGCGATCGGTGCGAGGCCGTCAGCAGCGCGCCGCAGGCGGCAAGCTCACCAGCCCGCAACAGCCGGGCAGCCTCCCGCACCCGGCAGTTCTCGGTCGCCACATGCCTGGCCCGGTGCCTGAGGACCGGATCGCTGGCCGGCTGACCAGCCCGGGATCATCCGTTATCTCGCGCAACGAAGCCACGCCGAGGGCGCGGGCAGCCTGCTCGCACTCACGGCGCCGGTCGGCGTACCTGCCGTCAGCGAGCACGTGCCGTACCCCGGTATCGATAAGCAGCAGGGCCATTCCTGCGGCGGGCGGATCAAGCGGCACGGCGGTCGTGGCCCCGGACTGGCAGTCGAGCAGCAACGCGCTGCCCGGCCGGCAGAGCAGCGCGGCCGACTGGTCCATGATCCCGCACGGCATGCCGGCGAATTCGTGCTCTGCGCGCTGCGCCAGGGTCACCAGCCCAGTCCGCGGTACCCGCAGCCCGGACAGGCCGGCCAGGGCGAGCGCGGCCGCACACTCCAGGGCGGCCGATGAGGACAGGCCGGCGCCAAGCGGCAGGTCGGAGTCGATGGCCACCCTCGCCCCGGCGACCCGATGGCCGGCCTCGCGCAGGGCCCAGGCGACCCCGGCGGGATAGGCCGCCCATCCGGTGACCGAGCCCGGGCGCAGGTCGCTGAGGCGCACCGATGCGGGAGCGTCCGGGGCCTGGCGTGAGCAGAGTTCCAGGATGTCGTCATCGCGGCGCGCGGCGGCGGCGTACGTGCCGGGGCCGATCGCGAACGGCAGCACGAGCCCGTCGTTGTAGTCGGTGTGCTCGCCGATCAGGTTGACCCGGCCTGGCGCGCGCCAGATGCCGTCAGGAGCGGCGGCATAGCACTCGCGAAACCACGCCGCCGCGCCGGCACCGCCCGGTTCCGTCACCCGGCCTCCCGGAGCATTCTCGCGGCGGCTTCCGGCATCACGTCGTTAGTCCAGACCCCCATGCCGGACTCCGTCCCGGCAAGGTACTTCAGCTTGCCGGGCGCCCGGAGGACAGGCATGACCTGCAGGTGCAGGCCGAATTCCCGGCGGGCGAACGAATCCGAGACGGGGGCCTGATGCCAGGCGGCGATGTAGGGCATCCGGATTCCGAACAGGGCATCGAGCCGCCCGAGCACGTCCAGGTAGACATCGCCGAACGCGGTCCGCGCGGCCTCGGTAACCGCGGGCAGGTCGGGCGCGCGCACCGCGGGAAAAAGCATCACCTCGTAGGGCCAGCGCGATGCGGCCGGCACGAACGCGATCCAGTGATCATTGCGGGCCACGACGCGGCGGCCGTCAGCCAGTTCCCCGGCCAGCAGATCATCGAACAGATTGCCGCGGCCGGCGGCCCCATGTGCCCGGACCTGGGCCAACATCTGGCGGGTCCGAGGCGTAACGAACGGGAACGCGTAGATCTGGCCGTGCGGGTGATGCAGCGTCACGCCGATCTCCTCGCCCCGGTTCTCGAAGCAGTACACCTGCGCCACCCCGGCAGCCGCGCCCAGCGCGGCTGTCCGGTCCGCCCAGGCCGCAACCACGGTGCGGACGCGGAGCGGGGTCAGGCTGGCAAACGAGGCACCGTGGTCGGCGGTGAAGCAAACCACCTCGCACCGGCCGAAGGCGGCTCGCGGCTCCGGGCCGATGTTGCGGGCGCGCCCTGCTGCCACCGCGGCAGGAGCACCATGCCGGGCCGGTCCGGTGCTGTGGGCGCCGTTGCTGTGGGCGCCGTCGCGGTCGGCGCCGTCGCTGTCGGCCCCGTCGCTGCTGGCGCCGCGCAGGGAGGGGAAGCGGTTCTCGAAGACGACTACGTCGTAGTCGGCCGCCGGGATCTCCGTGGACCTGTCCGGTGTCGATGGGCAGAGCGGGCAATCAGCGGCAGGCGGGAGAAACGTCCGTTCCTGACGCCGGGCCGCTATCACCACCCACTCCCCGAGCAGGGGATCCCAACGCAGTTCCTCGGCGGCGGCCAGATCGTGCGGCGGGGCGGCGCCGGGTGACAGATCCCGCTTGTCGGCTACGTCGGCGCGGCCGAGCCCGGGCGACTCGTCGAAGTAGATGATCTCGCGGCCGTCCGCAAGCTTTGCGGTGCTCTTCCACACCCGGCTTAGTCTCCGCCGTCCGCCTGGGCGGTCGCCAGGCGGGCGGCGAAGCTCGCTGGAAATCCAATGCCGGGGCCGACCCTGTGGCCCTGCCGGGCTGGCGCTGCCGGGGCTGGCCCTGCCGGGCTGGCGCCGCCGGGCTGGCGCGGCAGGACCGGCCAGCCCGGCAACGGTTATGCCCGGTGCGTGCCGGTTACCGGTTCGCCGACCGGCCCCGGACGCCCGCGCCTGCTCCGTCGGACCAGCACCGCCGCCGCGGCCAGCACCAGCAGGGCCAGGATGACGGCTATGACGGTCTTGGCGGGGAACCCGCCGCCCCCGCCACCGATGGCGGTGAAGGCCAGGGTCGCATGCTCGCTGTGCGAGAAGACCCCGCTCTGCAGGCTGACCGCCGCCTGCCACGGCCCGGTCGGCACTTTCGCAGGCAGCGGCACAGTGACCGGGAACGACTGGCCGGGCGCGATGACCGTCGGGGTGGCATTGAACGGGCCTGCCCGCAACCCGTCGGACTTGCTGGTCAGGGTGAGCGTCCCGGTGAGGCTCAGCGCGAGGCCACCGGTGTTGTGCACCTCGACGCTGGCCACCTTGGCACCGTTTCGCGCGATGGTCCCGGACATCGCACCGAGCGTGAAACTGGTCGGCGGCCCGCCGCCTGGCCCGACCGCCAGGTAGGTCCGGATGCCGACCCGGTTTACCAGCGTGACGTTCGCGCGGTGCCCGTGCATGATGTTGGACCCCTGAGCCCAGATAACCGCGTACTGCTCCCCCTCGGGCGCACGACGCGGTACTGCGATGGTCACCTTGATGTCCCGGCTCTGGCGAGGCTTGAGGAGCACTAGATGGTGGTTCAGCCGGAACCAGGTGGTCAGCAGGTTCTGCGCGTACTCGCGGTTGGCGGGCAGGAATTGGCCTCGGCTGATGACCGCGGCCGCCGCGTAGATGCGGAGCCTGACCTCCGTCGTCCCGAGATTGCTCACCCCGACCACCCAGTGCCTGACCGTACCCGGGTGCAGGTTGTCGATGATCTCGGTCTGCGCCCGGGGATTGTTGCGCTCGCTGATCGGCGCCTGTACCAGCCGGATCCCGAAGTTGGTCTGCGGGGGCGGTGACGAGGAGATGCGCGTGGCGTGCTGGGCCGGGCCCGACGCTGCCTGGGTAGCCCCGGCAGCGCCGGTCGCCGCCCAGGCCGTGCCGGTGGCCGCCACGGCCGGAGCCGTGGCGGCCAGCGCCAGCACTGCCAGCAGTCGCTGGAGTACCATCATCGGCCCGGCTCAGGTGCCCGTGACGGAGTGCGTGATCGTGCCGCTGTAGGTACCTGCCGGAGACCCGTCCAAGGTCACCGTGATGCTCGGGGTCCAGGTGCAGGTGGTGTCACCGAACAGTGCCGACCCGACCATCGCCGTCTGGCTCGCGGTCATGGCACCGCCCGACCCCGGGGTGAACGTGCCGGTGCCGGGTCCGCCGGGCGTGCAGGCCCCCGGGGCGTAGCTGAGGTTACTGTCGGGGATCGTGTCCGACGCCGCAGTACCGCCGTTGTTGAAAGGAGTCGTTATAGCGACGGTCGTGGTCCAGGTTCCGTCGTCCGGCGTCGTTCCGTCTAGCACTTCGACGGAGCCGAGGCTGCCGGTTAGCGTCCCAGCGGTGGTGACCTGCGAGCCCAGGTCGGCGCTGACCGGCACGGTGATCGCCAGCACTCCGGTGCTGGTGATCGTGAACGTGGTGGGTGTGTCGCCGGACGGGTCAGTTGCCGCTAAGGCGGCTGGTGCCGACCCCATCGTCACCGCGGCCGCGGCGGTTGCCACAGTCGCTATCGTCGTAAAGATTGCTCTGCGCACATTTCCCCCGTGTGTGCTTGCGCCTGGCAGCAGGTCGCCAGCCAGGCATGATTACTGTGAGTACCCAGACCTTAGCCGTACGTCACGCTCCGTGGTCAGCGTTTGGCGGCAAGTTTTCTCGCGGGGGTTCGCCGGGGGCGCGAGGCGGGATTTCTACTGGATTAGACGGGGACATCAAGGGACATTAGTCAACCGCCGGTACCGCAAATCCGGTAGAAGCAGCGAGCCTTCCCGCCGAGGCCCGTTCCGGGCCCTACCAGGCGGCTCCGTGGCGGGCGGCCCCAATCGGGCGGATCGCCGTGCGGCGCTGAGGCATGCGTCACCGCTTACCGGGCGGCAACCGCACAGCTGCCAGCCCGGTAACGCAGACGCGCGCGCACGGCGAATAGCCGCTCCCGCGGCTCTCCCGCTTGCTGCCGCCGACGGCCACATTCTGGGCCGCGGGCAGCTGAGTACTCATCCCGGTCAGCTCAGGCCGCGCACTCCCGGCAGACAAGCTGGGCGCCGCGGGTCTCCGCGAGCTGGCTCCGGTGGTGCACGAGGAAACAGCTAGAACAGGTGAACTCGTCGGCCTGGCGCGGGATCACCCGGAACGAGAGTTCCTCGTTCGATAGATCAGCGCCTGGCAGCTCAAGCGACTCGGCCACGTCGTCCGGGTCGATATCGATCGCTGTGGATGATTTGTCCATCCGGCGGGCCTGGAGTTCCTGCAGGCTGTCCTCGGTGAGCTCGTCGTCTGTCTTCCTCGGGCTGTCGTAGTCGGTAGCCATCTGGCCCTTACCCCTCCATCTTTCTTGCCTCGTCGCGCGGGTGTAACGCTCGGGGAGGCTCGGTTGTGCCCGATTCCGGCGGGGAATTCTGTCACGTCCCGGCGACGGGTACACGTAGCGGGTCGCTACTTTGGTTCGTGTCGCCCCTAGAGCCCGCCGTGGCGCCTGTGACGCCGCCCCGCTCCTCTACTCGTTGGTAACTTGCTCGATCACCGCCGCTTACCGGCACAACGTGCGTATGGTACGAACCGCACCTCATCCCGGGCCGGCATTACCTCGCGGAGACGATGTATGCCCAATGTCGGGCCATTGCATGCCAGCGACCCCAGGCGCGTTGGCCGCTACCGGCTGACCGGGCGTATCGCGGGGATGCCCGCCGACAGACCGGTCTTCCTGGCGGCCACGGCCAACGGCGACCAGGTCACCCTGACCCTGCTCAACGCGGACTTGACGCAAAACGGCGCAGCCGCGGACAGGTTTACCGCGGAGGCCAGGGCCGCCCGGCGGGTCGCGCCCTACTGCACGGCACGGATCATCGACTCGGGCCTCGCCGATGGCATTCCCTACCTGGTCCGCGAGTATGTCGCCGGGCCGTCGCTCGCCGAGTTCATCGCCGCGGCGGGGCCGCGCGCGACCAGCAGCCTGGCGGCCCTGGCCATCGGAACCGCGACCGGGCTCGCCGCCATCCACCAGGCCGGGCTGGTGCACGGGCAGTTCGGGCCGGAGCACGTCGTCCTCGGGGTTAGCGGACCGCGGGTCGTCGGGTTCGGCATCACGCCGCCGTACGGGTCCGCCACGCCCGCCGCCGACATGCTGGCCTGGGCACGCACGATCCTGTTCGCCGCGACCGGACGGCCTGGCGCCGGTGCCGGGGACCTGGCGAAGCTGGGCGACCCGCTGCGCGGCCTCGTTGCCCGCTGCATGGGCCAGGAGCCGTCCGGCCGCCTGCCCGCCCGGTCGGTCGTGCTCGAGCTTCTGGGCACTGACGATCCGCCGGACGACCCGCTCGCGGAGGGGTCACGGCTCGCCATCGGTGCGGCGTTCCGGCCGCCCGCCGGGGCTCCTGCAAGGCGACTGCAGTCGGCTCCCGCCCGGTCCAGGGCAATCTGGTCGGCGGCCGGGATCGTTGCCTGCGTGCTGGCGATCGCCGTGGCCGTCCACGTGCTGCAGAACCAGGGCGCCGCCAGGCCGGCCGCGGCCAGCGGGGCGTCGACCGGTCAGCTGCCCGCAGGTGGTCCGGGCACCCGCCTGGCAACGTCCGCGACGCCGACACCCCCGACGGCCACGATCCCGGCGTCCCTCGGCGGGTCCTGGTCGGGTCAGGCGATGCAGCAGGCTGACGTCTTCAGCGTGCACGTCAGGCTCGATACCGGCGCCACCTCAGGCGAAATCCGTTACTCGGGCGCATCGTTCACCTGCACCGGGAATCTCAGCCTGGTGTCTGACGCGGGCGGGGTCGTGACCATGCGCCAGGGGATCATCGTCGGGCAGCAAGCCTGTGCCAACGGAGTCGTCACGCTCCGGCCGGGGTCGTCGGGCTCGCTGCAGTTCAGGTTCACCGGGGCCGCGGGACCGGAGGCCGATGGCAGCCTGGTGAAGCACTAGGCCGGGTCAGCCATCCCGCTCCGGGTTCAGGCTGGCCAGCAGGTCATGCAGGTCGCTGAAGAGGCCGGGGCCTGCCGCGAGCGTCATCGACGGGCCGGCCGCCTTGCCGTGCAGGCCGCTGACCTCAGCACCGGCTTCCGTGGCGATCAGGCCGCCCGCCGCGATATCCCAGTAGTTCACGCCGCGCTCGTAGTAGGCGTCGACGTTCCCGGCGGCCAGCGCGCACAGGTCGACCGCGCATGATCCGCGGCGCCTGATGTCGCGAACCGCGGGGAGCACCGCGCTGAGCACCTCGCCCTGGACCCGGCGCCGCGCTGCGTCGTAACCGAAGCCCGTCGCCACCAGCGCCTGGCCCAGCTGCACCTGCCGGTTGCAGTGCAGCCGCACCGGCTCGGAGCCGGCGCGCCGCAGCCACGCGCCGCCGCCAAGCACCGCGCTGTACTCCTCGTGGCGCGCCGGCACCGCGACAGCGCCCGCCACGATGGAGCCCTCCGCCTCTGCGGCGATGCTGACCGCCCAGTCAGGCAGGCCGTACAGATAGTTGACGGTCCCGTCGACAGGGTCCACGATCCAGCGCACCGCCGCGCCGTGGCCCGTCTCGCCGCCCTCCTCGCCAAGGATCGCGTCACCAGGCCGGACTGCCGCGATCATCTTCCTGATCAGCCGTTCCGCGGCTCTGTCCATCTCGGTGACGACATCGGTAGGGCTCGACTTGGTCGCTACCACGGCGGGGCCGCCGCCACGGCGCCGCTCGGCGAGCAGGCCGGCCGCCGCGCGCGGCCTGCCGGGCCAGGTCGAGCAGCTCACCTGGGTCAGCCATCAAGCCGCCCCGGAACCGGCGGCCGGGCGGCCTGAGCCGCAGCATCCGCTCATGCAGAAGTCGCCACGCTTGCCAGGGACTGCCAAGCGCGCGGGAGGGCAATCCGTCAAGCTGCTCCCTTACGAGCTCGGTAACCATGGCTGCGAAACGAGAATCCGTGCCCGGTGTCGCCGCTCTGGCCAGTGCGACACCCAGCCGCTGCGCGGTCTGCGCCGCTTCCACATCGAGGTCGTACCGCACTTCCAGATGATCAGAGATGAAACCGATAGGGACCAGGACAATAGCGCGGGATCCAGACTGCGCGAGCTCGCCGATGCTGTCACCGACGTCCGGGCCGAGCCACGGCTGGGACGGCGGGCCGCTCCGGCTCTGGTAGGCCAGCCGCCAGGACCGCGCCCTGACCCGCTCGGCGACCAGCCGGGACGCTTCCGTCAGCTGTGCCGGGTAGGCGCCGCCGCGCGGCCCGCTCGCGGCAGCCATCGCGACCGGAATGCTGTGCGCGGTGAAGACCAGGTCAGCGTCCTTGCGGAGGGCCGCTGGCAGCGACTCGACCGCCGCCGCGGTGGCATCGGCCAGCGGCTCGATGAAACCGGGGTGGTCGAAGTACGGGCGCAGCTTGTCGATCCTGGGGGCGCCGTCTCCCACCTGCGCCCTGGCCCGCGCGATGTCGTCGAGGTACTGACGGCAGCTGGAAAATGAGCTGTAGGCAGCGGTCGCGAAGGCAACCGCGGAGCGCACCCCGGCTGCCGCCATCGCCGCGACGGTGTCGGTCAGGTAGGGATCCCAGTTCCGGTTGCCCCAGTAGAGGGGCAAGTCGATGCCGCTAGCCGCGAAATCCTTTTCGATCGCCGCGAGCAGGTCCCGGCACTGCTGGTTGATCGGGCTGACACCACCGAATCGGTAGTAGTGCTCGGCCACCTGCTCCAGCCGGACGGCCGGCACGCCGCGGCCACGGGTGACATTCTCCAGGAACGGGATCACGTCGCTACGGGCCTCGGGACCGCCGAAGGAGACCAGTAGGAAGGCGTCGTAACTCGGCATGCCACCATCCAACCAGCACGGGCCGACAGCCCAGGCCGGGACGCGCAGGGGGACGGCCGGCCCGGAGGGCGCGGACAGCCAGCCAGGGCCGGGGCGGACAGCCAGGCCGGAAACTCGGACAGCCGCGGCGCCGGCAGGCAGGCTCAGCCGTAGCTGGCGGCGTACTGCGCGGCGAGCGCCAGGACCTCGCTGACGTACCAGGTGGCGTGGTTGTAGTCGAAGATGGCGCCGGACAGCGACTGACCTCCGGCCGCCGCGCCGTCCGCGCACAGCAGCCTCGCCGCTGATGGCACCGCGTCGTAGGGGTTCATGATGTCCGGCGGCCCGGTCTCGCCGAACCCGTCGGTGCCCCACACCGTCCAGGTGGACGGCAGGAACTGCATCGGGCCAAGCGCGCCCGCGGTTGACGGCCCGACGTTGGTGCCGTCGGCGCTTTCGATCTGGCCGATGGCGGCCAGTACTGTCCACGACAGCCCCGGGCAGTACCGCGCGGCTGACGCCTTGAACAGCTGAAGGTAGGTGCCTGGCTGCCCGCCGCTGCTGGACACGCTGGCGACCGGCAGCTGTTGCTGGCGCAGGCTCAAGATCCGTGCGGCAGGCCCGAGAATGGCCCTGACCTTGGCTGTCAGCGAGGTGATGTTCGCGCCAGGCGCGCTGATCAGCGCCGCGACCTGGTGCACCAGGCCGAGCTTGCGCGAGGTAGCGCTGCCGACCACCAGGTCCACGCCTGCCACGCCCAGTGGCGCCGCAGCGCCGAACTTCACCTGCTGCCTGCCGGCCCCGGTTAGCTCGTAAGAACTGCCCGGGTGCAGGCCGAGCCTGGCCCGCGCGGTCGGCGCCGCCACGAACCCGCCGTTGGCCAGCGTGGTCCACAGTCCCTGATCCGAGGCGGTGCGCAGCGGCACCCAGGAGCGGAACTGAGCCGGATTCACGCCGATCACGCTGGCGGGGCGGCCGCCCGCCTTGATCTCCGCGCCATCAAACACGATCATGTTCCGGACGTGGGCGGTCTTCCCCAG
Source organism: uncultured Actinomycetes bacterium (assembly GCA_963774825.1). Classification (GTDB taxonomy): domain Bacteria; phylum Actinomycetota; class Actinomycetes; order Streptosporangiales; family Streptosporangiaceae; genus DATBGO01. The sequence goes on from CAVZGW010000026.1 coordinate 73,930, forward strand.
CCTGGTGATCTGGCGGCCGGTCAGCCCGGCCGGCGCCACGACCAGCAGATCCGGCAGGATGATCTGCCGGAATGCCGCGCTGGGCCGCACCTGGCCCGCTGTGCTGGCGGCCGTGCCAGGAGAGCGCGCCGGTCCCGGCCCGCCGGGAATCATCGCGGTCCTGCCGACACCGGCACCGGTAGCGAGCAGGACGAACGCGCCGCAGGCCGCCACGCCGCGGAAAGCTGACGCTGCGCCGCCTGGGGCTACGGTGACGCGTGTTGCCTTGCGCCATTTCAGAGGTCCCATTGTGCCACCAACTTTAACTGGCGCCCGGTCAGCGCTGAACAGGCCGGCCACCACGGCAGCGAAAACCGTTTGTTAGCCGGGGATCGGTGCCCGGCGCATGGCCTCCGGTCAGGGGGGCACACCTGATAACAGAGGCGGTCCGGAACTGACCGCCGTAGGCAGTCACCTGGGGGACCTGTAAATGACAACGCCATCAGAATTCGGGAGCACCCACGACCGGATCAGGCTGGTTGAGCCCGACATCGCCCGCCGTGCACCCCGCCGGATCTGCGAGCTATGCGGCGCCGCCATCATGGCCAGCCAGGACGCCCGGCTCGAACCGGACGGCAGGTGGCTCCACGAGACGTGCCAGCTCGCGCCAGAGGCGCTGTATCGGGCTGGCTGATCAGCCGGACAGTGAAATTCTGCTGGCCCAGGCGGCGAGTAAGGCTAGTCTCGCCTGCATGGACGGCGAACCTGGCAGCGGGCCACCAAGGCGAGACAGCAGCCGAGGCAGTGCCGCGGGACGAGAAGCATTGACCGGCCGGCCGGAGGACACTCGGGCGGGACCAGGGCAGGCCGCCGCTGGAGTTGCAGCGGACACCCGGGCGGTACCGGCGCAGGCACCCGCGGGGGTGGCCGCAGCCGGCCAGGCCGCGGCGGCCCGTGGGAGGTCCGGTAGCGGCGCCGGGGCCCACTCCCGGCGGCCCTCGCTCGGCGGCGGCGTGCCTGCCCAGGGCCGCGAGCTGGGCGCCCAGGGCAGGAAGACCGTGCGCAGGCTGCTCGAAGCCGGCCTGGCCGAATTCGACGAGCGCGGCTTGCAGGCCGTGCGCGTCGACGACGTCGTCAGCCGTGCGAAGACCTCACACGGGACGTTCTACCTCTATTTCGCCAACAAGGACGACCTGTTCAAGGCCCTGCTGCGCGACGCCTTGCACGACATGGGCCTGATCACGGGCGATTTCCCGGTCGTGACCCGCAATGAGGCCGGCCTGCGGGCACTGCGCGACTGGGTGGAGAAGTTCTGCGACACCTACGCGGCGCATGCCGCGGTCATCCGTATTCTCAGCCAGGCCGACGTGGTCGGCGAGGAAGTCTATGGCGACGGTCTGCAGATGCTGTTCAGGCTGTCCGAGGCGATCACGCAGGGCATGACCGCAGCGCGGCCCGCCGATGGGGGAGCCCTGTCCGAGCACGCCGAATTGACCGGCGTGGCGCTCCTGATGATGCTCGAGCGCGTCAATTACCTGTTCAGCGTGGAGGTCCGGCTGCCGAGGGCGGAAATGATCGACCGGCTCAGCGCGATCTTCTATGCCGCCTTCCACTCGTAATAGGCCAGGCAGCTAGGCAGTTACCCGCCGCGGGCCCAGCGGACTGCCCGCAGCGCGCGGCGCGTCCCTGGCACATCATGCACGCGCAGCACCCGGGCGCCCTGCCAGGCGCAGATCGCGAGCGCGGCCATCGTGCCCGCGCCCCGCTGATCGGGAGGCAGTCCAAGCGTCTCGCCAACGAAGTCCTTATTGGAGACCGCGACGAGGACCGGCCAGCCAGTACTGACAAGTTCGCCGAGCCTGCGGGTCAGCTCAAGGGAGTGCCACGTGTTCTTGCCGAAATCGTGTGCCGGATCGATCAGGATCGCATCGCGCCGCACGCCCGCCGCGACCGCGCGCCGCGCCTGCATGGTGACATAACCGGCGACATCGGCCACCACGTCGGCGTAGGCGGGCCGATGCAGCCCGGACCGCGGCGCGAGGCCGCCCGCGTGCGAGCAGACCAGCCCGATCCGGTAAGCGGCCGCGACCTCCGCGAGCCGTGGGTCCGCGCCGCCCCAGGCATCATTGATTAGGTCCGCACCGGCCTGGGCGACCGCCTCGCCAACCTCGGCGCGCCAGGTGTCCACGCTGATCACCAGCTCAGGATGAGCGGCCCGGACCGCGCTGACCAGCCCAGCGACCCGCCGGATCTCCTCAGCCACGCCGACCTCGGCGCCGGGGCCTGCCTTCACTCCCCCGATGTCGACGATGTCAGCGCCGGCCGCCACCGCCCGGCTCACCGCCCTGAGCGCGGCGCCGAACTCGTAGGTAGCGCCCCGATCGAAGAACGAGTCTGGCGTCCTGTTGACGACCGCCATGATGCCGTACGTGCCGTCCGGCCACTCCCGCCCGCCGAGCCGCAGCGCCGTCGGGGTCGTCACGGGCGCCAGGATAGGCGCTGCCCGCAGCCCGGCGCGCGGGCTGGGGCGAGCACGAAAAGGACCGAGCACGAAAATGACCGAGCACGAAAAGGACACTGCCCGGGCCGAGCCGGTCTCAGGGCCCGCCGGCCGGGGCAGAATCATAGGGTGCGATTCCACACTGAGGACAGGCCGCCCCACGACCTCACCTACAGCGACGTGTTCCTGGTGCCGAGCAGGTCGGCGGTGGCGTCCAGGCTTGACGTGAGCCTGGCCACCCGGGACCGGAGCGGTACCACGATCCCCATCGTGGTGGCCAACATGACCGCGGTCGCCGGGCGCCGGATGGCTGAGACGGTGGCTCGCAGGGGCGGCCTCGCGGTCCTGCCCCAGGACATCCCGGTCGAGGTCGTCGCCGAGGTGATCTCCTGGGTGAAGAGCCGCGACCTTGTCTACGACACCCCGCTGACGCTCGGCCCGGACGCGACGACCGGCCACGCGCTCAGCCTGCTGCCCAAGCGCGCGCACGGCGCCATCATCGTGGTGGCCGACGGGCATCCGGCCGGCGTGGTCACCGAGGCCGACTGCGACGGCGTGGACAGGTTCACCCAGTTGCGGCAGGTCATGTCCACCGGATTGTTCACGCTGGCGGCCGGCACCAACCCTGAGCATGCGTTCAACCTGCTCTATGAGGGCAGGCACCGGCTTGCCCCCGTCCTGGACGCAGCTGGCCGGTGCGTAGGCATCCTGACCCGCACCGGAGCGCTGCGCTCGACGCTGTACGAGCCCGCCACCGATGCCCGCGGCAGGCTGCGGATCGGCGCTGCGCTCGGCATCAACGGCGATGCGGGCGCCAAGGCAAAGCTGCTGGCCGACGCCGGCGCGGACCTGCTCATCATGGACACCGCCCATGGCCACCAGGACCGGATGATCGATGCCCTGCGGGCGGTACGCGGCGCGATGGGCAGCACCACACCCGACTCGGTCCCCGTTGTCGCTGGCAACGTCGTGACCGCCGCGGGAGTCGCCGATCTGGTGGCGGCCGGTGCCGACATCGTCAAGGTGGGGGTGGGCCCCGGCGCGATGTGCACGACCCGGATGATGACCGGGGTGGGGCGACCGCAGTTCAGTGCGATCCTGGAGTGCGCCGCCGAAGCGCGCAGGCTCGGCGCGCACGTGTGGGCTGACGGCGGTGTCCGGCATCCGCGCGACGTCGCCCTCGCCCTTGCTGCCGGAGCGTCCAACGTGATGATCGGCTCCTGGTTCGCGGGCACCTGCGAGTCACCGGGCGACGTCTTCAGGGACGCCGAGGGCCGGCTGTACAAGGAAAGCTTCGGCATGGCGTCGGCGCGGGCGGTCCGGCTGCGGACCGCCACCGACTCGCCCTTCGAGCGGGCCCGAAAGGAGCTGTTCGAGGAGGGAATCTCGACTTCCCGGATGTACCTGGATCCGCAGCGACCTGGGGTGGAGGACCTGATTGACGCGATTACCGCGGGCTTGCGCAGCGCTTGTGCCTATGCTGGCGCGTGTGACTTGGACGAGTTGCATCAGCGTGCGGTGGTCGGGGTGCAGGGAGCAGCGGGTTATACCGAGGGAATGCCGCTGCCGACCGGATGGTGACCTGCCCGGAAGCGGCCTCCTGGCGCCGCCGGAGGACCTGTGACTCCCCCGGCTGGTCTTGCGCAGCTAGCCCGGCTGATCGCCGGCACCGCAGCCGGGAGTGTGCTCATCGCCTCGGTCGGTTTGTCGATGCCGGCTGCCGCAGACGCGGCACCCGCCACCGCGCACCCGGCACCCGCCACCGCGCACGCGGCACCCGCCACCGCGCACCCGGCACATGCCACCGCGCCCGCCGCACCGCCCGCCGCCGCGCGGGCACCGGCCGCCGCCGCCGCGGGCTCATCGGCTGCCCGCGCGTCGCTCCGCTCCGGCCGGGGGGCACCCCGGTTAGCAGGGGGGCTTGCCCGCCAGGGCCGCGCTGGCCTGCGCCGCGCAGGTCCGGGCGGAGTATCGGCGCGGGGCGCCGAGCTGGCGGCCGCGGCGACGGGCAGTCGGCTATGGGGCCGGGCGGTGAACGTCAGGCGCCCGATGGCCAGCATCACCAAGGTCATGACCGCGCTGGTGGTGATCGGCGACGGTCATCTGGACCGGAGGATCAGGATTTCCGCTGCCGTCCCCGCCTACGTGCGCAGGTACGGCGCGGGCAGCGCCGGCCTTCGGGCCGGCGACGTCTTGACTGCCCGGCAGCTGCTCGCTGCCATGTTGCTGCCGTCCGGCTGTGACGCTGCCTACGCGCTGGCCACAGCATACGGTCCGGGATGGCGGGCCTTTGTGGCCAAAATGAACGCGATGGCGCGGAACCTGGGGCTGCGTTCCACTCATTTCGCCAACTTCGACGGGCTCCCCTGGCCGACCGAGCGCTCCACCTACTCGAGCCCCCGGGACCTGGTGATCCTTGGCCTGGCGGCAATGCGGCAGGCAGTCTTCCGCAGTCTTGTCCGCCACCGGATCTACTACCTGCCCGCCACCAGGCAGCATCATGCCTACCTGTGGCGGACCACCAACCTGCTGCTCGGTTCGTACCAGGGGGCCATCGGGATCAAGACCGGCTGGACCGGCCAGGCCGGTTACTGCCTGCTCTTCGAGGCCAGCCGAGGCGGTCGCACGCTCATCGGCGTGGTGCTTGATGCGTCACCGACCAACCCGGACGCTCGTTTTACCGCCGCCGCCCGGATCCTGAACTGGGGCTTCGGCCGCACCGACGGCCCGCTGCGGCTTCGCCGGCTGTCGCCTGGCAGCTATTCCGACTAGCGTCGCTCAGGCCGCCATCGAAGCGCGACAGCGGCGCCCGCCACCCTTGGTTCGCCTACGGTAGTTGCCATGACAGCGCCGAACACCCGCCCCAGGCCAGTCGCGCCGCTCGACGAGCCAGGAACCAGCGTGCTCGTGGTGGAGGATGACCCGGGCATCGCCACCCAGCTGGTCCGCGGCCTGTCCAGGGGCGGCTACCGCGTCGATCACGTGATGACCGGTACCGCGGCCCTGGCCTGGGGTGATCCCGATGTCGTGCTGCTCGACCTCGGGCTGCCCGACGTCGATGGCGTGCAGATCTGCCGGCAGCTCAGAGAGCGGTCTAGCGCAGCGATCATCGTCGTCACCGCGTACGGCGAGGAGCCGGACCGGGTGAACGCCCTGGACGCAGGCGCGGACGACTACCTGGTCAAGCCCTTCGGCCTGGCCGAGCTGCAGGCGAGGATCCGGGCGGTGCTGCGCCGGGTGCGGCCGGGCGGTGAGCTGATCAGGCACGGGCCGCTGACAGTGGACCTGCGTACCCGCAAAGTGCTGGTCTCCGGCCAGGAAGTGGCCCTCACGCCTAAGGAGTTCGACATCCTCGAGTGCCTGGCAACCGATCCTGGGCGGGTGGTGAGCAGGCAGGAGATCCTGGAGAGCGCCTGGGACGCGCACTGGTACGGTCCGACCAAGGTTCTCGACGTTCATGTAGCGGCGCTGCGCAAGAAGCTCGGATCGCCCGGCCTGATCGAGACGGTGTATGGCCGCGGGTTCCGGCTCGGCGAGGCCTGATGGCCCGCAGGATCGTCTTGACGATCTTGACATTGATCGTCTCGTTGCTCCTCCTCATCGCCGTTCCGCTCGGCCTGATCACCAGCGGGCAGGACCGCCGCGACTTCACCGACGAGACGATCACCGCGGCGCGGACCCTGGCCAGCGCCGCCGAGGAGACGCTCGCGGATAAGGCCGACGCGTCGGCGCTCAACTCGTCGATCGCCCGGCTCCAGCGCGGCGGCGACCAGGTAGCACTGTATGACCTGGCAGGCGCGCGGCGCGCCGGCACGGGTCCGGCCACCGCGGCGGCACGAATCCACCACGTCCTGTCCAGCCTGAAGATCGCCACATACCCAGGCGATGACCGGCTGGTCGTGCTGGCGCCGGTGCTGACCGATGAGGGCGGCCGCGCCATCGGCGTGATCGCGCTGTCGCGCTCCACGGGCCCGCTCCAGCAGCGGATCACGGCGCTCTGGACCTGGCTGGCCGCCGTCTCGGCGGCCGGGCTGGTTGCCGCTGCGGCGACCGCGGTCGCTCTGGTGCGCTGGGTCAGCCGCCCGATCGTGGCGCTTGATGCTGCCGCGCGGCGGCTTGGCGGTGGCGCGCTGGATACCCGGTCACCGGCCGGCCGCGGTCCCACCGAAGTCCGCAGGCTCGCGGCCAACTTCAACACGATGGCGGGCCGCCTCGAAGCGCTGGTCGACGGTCACAAGGTCATGATGGCTGACGTCTCGCATCAGCTGCGGACCCCGCTCGCTGCGCTCCGGCTGCGGCTCGACGTACTCGCGCAAGACGCCGGGGAGGCCGTCGCCGGCGACCTGGCGGGCGCACAGGAGGAAGTCGCGCGGCTGTCCAGGCTGGTTGACGGCCTGCTGGCGGTGGCGAGGGCAGAAAACGTGGTGACTGAGCCCATCGGCGTCGCCGCTGACATCGTGATCAGGGACCGGGCGGCCGCCTGGCGCCCGGCCGCGGAGGAGCGGGACGTCACCCTCGACGTCACCGTTGAGCCGGTGGCTGCATCGGCCGGTGCTGGCCATCTGGAGCAGATGCTGGACAACCTGCTGGCCAACGCCATTGAGGCGGTCCCGGCCGGCGGCAAGGTCTGGGTGGCCGCGCGCGCCGCAGGGCCACGTACCCTCATCGTGGTTGCCGACGACGGTCCCGGCATGAGCTCCCAGCAAAAACGGTCCGCCCTCCGGCGGTTCGCCAGCACCACCGCGGGCGGTGCCGGGCTTGGCCTAGCTATCGTGCACCGGCTTGCGACGTCCAATGGCGGCTTGGCGACGCTCTCCGACACGCCAGGCGGCGGGCTGACCGTAACGCTCGATCTGCCGAGCGCGCCAAGAGATCACGGATCACTTGGGCCGGCCGCAGGTTCATCCTGAGGTCGCAGCCACCTTTACGGCTTCTGAACGTTTCCTGAACCGATTCCCTGGTACGCGCACGGCAGGCTGGACTCTCGACGGGCCCGCCGGGGCTCGCACCAGCCAGATCACCGATCACCTGGAGCCCTAACGCATGCCTCTTACAGCCGGTCACGCCGTAAGGCGCCGTGACGAGAGACTCCGGCGCACGCGCAGGGTGTCGCTCTGGGTCGCAGGCGGCGCCGCCGCCGCGTCACTTGGACTAGGCACTGCATTCGCGCATGCGCTGCCCGGGTACCGGACGGCAGCGTCAGGGGCACCGTCGACCGGCACCGGGCAATTCCAGCCCGGGAGCGGGCAGGTCCAGCCCGGGCCCGGGCGGGCCGCGCCAAGCACCGCGGCACCGGCCGGCCATCATCACGGCCACCGCCAGGGCCTCGCGCCGCCGCAGCAGCCGCCCGCGACCACCCAGGCACCGCCGCAGACCGTTTCAGGCGGGTCGTGACCGGCCTGGCGGCGGCGTCCAGCGCCGCGCCGAGCCCGCTGTGGTATGCGACGCGGGCGACCGGAGTGGTAGCGCTGATCTTGCTCACGATCACGGTCGTGCTGGGCATCATGAGCACAGCCCGGTTCGCCACGCCACGCTGGCCCCGGGTGATCACCTCTGGCCTGCACCGTAACGTCGCGCTGCTGGTGGTGGCGTTCGTCGGTATGCACATCGTCACCGCGGTGCTCGACAGCTACGCGGGGATCGGCTGGATCTCGGTCGTAGTGCCGTTCAGCTCTGCATACCGGCCGCTGTGGCTCAGCCTGGGCACGATCGCCTTCGACCTGCTGCTCGCGCTCGTCGTGACCAGCCTGCTGCGTGCGCGGCTCGGCTACCGTAGCTGGCGGATCGTGCACTGGCTTGCCTATGTGGCGTGGCCGGTAGCGCTCTGGCATGGTCTCGGGACCGGAACCGACAGCCGCCTTCCCTGGCTGCTCGCGCTGGATGCGGCAGCCGTCGCCGCGGTCGCCGGCGCAGTGTGGTGGCGGCTGTCGCTGCCGGAGATAGCGCCCCGTCCGCTGACCATCGCGATCACCGTCACAGCCGTACCGCTGGTCACGATCATGTTCATTGCGCTCGGCCCGCTGCAGCCCGGCTGGGCACGCCGGGCGGGAACGCCAGTCAGGCTGCTGGCTGGCCAGCGGCCATCGGCGGGCGGCGCAGCCGGTAATTCGTCGTCAGGCGGCACGAGCGGCACTGGACCAGGCGGCACTGCGTCGTCGGGCGGCACTGCGTCGTCGGGCGGCACTGCGTCGTCGGGCGGCACTGGGTCGTCGGGCGGCGCCCCCACCCTGCCATCGGGTGGCGGGTTCACCGGGCGGGCGGCCCGCAGTAGCGGGCCGGAGGATGGCGAGGTGACCATCACGGTCACGGCGAGGACCAGCGGGCCCTCTGGCGAGCCTGTCACGATCACCCTGCAGGGCACCCCCGATGGTGCGGGGGTAGTACTGCAACGCGGCACGGTACTCGTCGGCCCCGCTGGCGCCGCATCGTCCTATTCGGGCCCGGTGCTGGCGCTCGACGGGCAGCAGCTCATCGCGGACCTCAGCGGCCAGGCCAGATCCACCGCCCGGGCCACGATCAGGCTCGAGGTAAACGGCAGCCGGGCAACAGGCCGGCTCACTGTCACCGGCGGCGGGCAATGACAGCGCCCAGGGGCCAGGCCACCGCGCCGCCCGGCACGCGGCCAGGCGGCGCGGCCCGGCTGACCGCAGGATGGCAGCAGATGTCCCGCCCGGCGACACTACCCGAGCATGTCGGCAGGTACGGCCCGCTCCCGCCACTCGGCCGCGACTCCCGCGGGAACCGCAACATGCTGGCCGACGCCATCACGCGCGCCGGACTCACCGGCCGCGGCGGCGCCGCCTTCCCTACCGGGACCAAGATCGCCGCCGTCGCTGCCAGGCACGGTCCGGCTGTCGTGGTCGCCAACGGCATGGAAAGCGAGCCGGCCAGCGAGAAGGACCAGGCTTTGCTCGCCAGGGCACCGCATCTGGTGCTGGACGGAGCCGTGCTGGCCGCCGCGGCTGTCCGGGCAGATGCCGTGCACGTGTGCGTGTCCAGGTCCAGGCCGTGGCAGGCAGGGCAGCTGGCGGCCGCAGTCGCGGAGCGACAGGCGTCCCGGCTGGACAGCGTCCGCATCGAGATCCACGACTTGCCTGAACGCTACGTCGCAAGTGAGGAGACCGCCCTCGTGCACTGGCTGAATGGCGGCGAAGCCAAACCTGTCCACACGCCGCCGCGGCCGTTCGAACGGGGTGTCGGCCGACGGCCGACGCTGGTCGACAACGTCGAGACGCTGGCGCATATCGCGCTGATCGCCCGCTACGGCGCTGACTGGTTCCGGCAGGCCGGGACGGCACACGCGCCAGGCACGATGCTGGCCACGATCTGCGGCGCAGTCGCAGGACCCGGCGTCTACGAGATCGAGCTTGGCACCCGCGTCGCGGACGCCCTGGCGCTTGCCGGAGCGTCAGCCGAGGCCAGCGCGGTGCTCATCGGCGGCTACTTCGGCACCTGGCACGACGCGGCGGCGGCCGACCTGCCGCTGGCCAGACCGCAGGTGCCTCAGGCCGGACCACGGCTGCCGCAGGCCGGACCGCAGGTGCCCCAGGCAGGACGACGGTTGCCGCAGGCCGGCACCGCAGTCAATCTGAGCCCTGCGCCCGGAGCCGGAGTGCTTGCCGTCCTGCCTTCCGGGGCCTGCGGGCTGACCGAGACGGCCCGGGTGCTCGGCTACCTCGCAGCGCAGAGCGCAGGCCAGTGCGGCCCGTGCGTATTCGGGCTGTCCGCGATCGCTGACGACTTCGCCCAGCTCGCGTCCGGCCGAGCACAGGGGCCAGTGCTTGACCGGCTGGATCGCAGGCTGGGCGTGGTCAGCGGGCGCGGCGCTTGCCACCATCCGGATGGAGCGACCAGGCTGGCGGCCTCCGCGCTTGGCGCCTTCGCCGCGGACGCCCTCGCCCACGCCCAGCGGCGGCCGTGCCTGGCCACCGGGCGCGGCCGTCCGGCCAAGCCAGTGTTGCCCGTTCCCCGGCCCGACCCGGACGGAAGGTGGAGATGACGACCACGGAGCTGAATCTGAACCCGATCAGGTGCACGGGCCACGGCCTCTGTGCGGAGCTGTTGCCCGAGTTCATTGAGCTTGACGAGTGGGGATATCCAATGATCGCGCGCCAGGACGTCGTACCTGGGAAGATGCGGGCCGCGCGCCGTGCAGTGAGCGCCTGTCCGACCCTCGCGCTCCGGCTGCCTCGACTGGCCGTGCCCGCCAGGGCGAGCCGCAGTTGAGCACGCCACGGCGGGAAGCCCCACAACAAGGTGCGGTGGCAGGTGTCCGGCGCCGCCGGTCACCGGAAGACGCCAAGGAAGGCGCGGAAGGCAACGAGCGGCTCACCGCAATGACCGGTGCCCTGCTGCTTGTGCTGTTCGCCGCCGAGGGCCTGACCATCCTGTCCATCAGGCAGCTGCTGACAGTGCACTTCTTCCTCGGCATGCTGCTGATCGGGCCGGTGGCGCTAAAGATCGCCTCGACCTGTTACCGGTTCGCACGCTATTACACCGGCGCCACGCCTTATGTCACGAAGGGGCCGCCAGCACTGCTGCTGCGGCTGCTCGGACCTTTGGTAATCATCACCTCGACGGCCGTCATCGGCACCGGCGTCGCGCTGGCCTTCACCGGCCAACGGGGCCTGTGGCTATTTGCGCACAAGGCCTCGTTCGTTTTGTGGTTCGGCGTGCTGACCATCCACGTGGTGGCCCACGCGCCCCGGCTGCCCCGGCTGCTGCTCAGCCGCCAGTTCGGGGGCCGGGCCCGTACTGCTCTGGCCGGCCGCCGGGCGCGCTGGCTGCTGCTCACCGCTTCGGTGGCTGGCGGGCTGGTCATCGCGGCACTCACGCTGCACCTCGCAGCCCGGTGGGGAGTCAACGTGACGACGGGGACCCGCCAGGTCATCCACGGGTCGGCACGCTGACCAGCTGACGAGCTGACGAGCTGACGAGCTGACCGGGATTCAGCCCGGTCCGTCAGCGGGTCGGGCCCGCCTCAGCGGGCGGCGAGGGCGCGGCAGGCGCGGCTGAAGTCCGCAGCGGAGCCGTACTGCAGCGTCAAGGTGGCGGTGCCCGCGTCCGCGGTCGACGTCGTGGTCCTGATCGCCCCGCGCGGCGTGAAAACCTCGGTGAAGGAATTATCGGGGCTGGCGAGCGCCAGCACGGGTCCATGCCACATCCCGTGAAACGCGACGATCCAGCCATCAGGCAGCGGCGTGGGCGAGCCGCCGGTCAGGTCAATATTGGTCTTCGCCCCGTTCGTGCTCAGCCAGGAATGCACGGCCCCGCTCAGCGCGAAGGAGTAAGTCTTCCCGCTCTCGGTGCACATCCTCGCGCTGCCGTGCAAGGTGTCGCACCCGCTCTGCATGCTGCAGTCCGGCCGGTAGTGGGTGCCGATGAGCCCGCCCTGCAAATTGGCGGACAGGACATACCGGCCGCCGTTACTCGCCTTGACCTGGCCGTAACCATCCCAGCTCCCCAGCGGCGTGAACCTGCCGCCGATATGGAGCGCCCAGGGTGTGGGCAGGACATTGACAAAGACGACCACGAAAACCAGCAGCACGAGCAGCGCAACGCAGCCGAGCCGACGGGGCTGGCGCCGGGGAAGACCGCGCCTGCGCAGGCGTCTACCGGCCGGCGGGCTGGGTTGCATGGGGCCTCCACGGGCACGAAACACGCGTAATCTAGCCCACCGCGGATAGCGGGTCTAGTCGCCCGTTAGGTTGCCATTCAGACGGCAGCCAATCGCCCGCCGGCCATGCGGCCGGAGCCGCGTCTAGGCCACCGCGTTCGGACTGGCTGACATGGCCACGGCCGCCCGGGTCCAGTCACCGATCCGGTGGACGAGCGCCGGAGACGCGGAAGACTCAGCATGGCCGAAGTCAGCCTCGAGCCACAGCTCCTTAGGCTCCCCCGCTGCCTCATACAACCGGCGGGCGTGCTCGACAGGAAAGAAATTGTCCTTGTCGCCGTGGACGATCAGCAGCGGCACCGGGGCGATCCTGGCCGCTGCCTCGTCGGGCGGCATTGGCACCGGGTCCCAGCGCTGCGACGAGATCCTGGTGTTCAGGAACGTCCTGGACACGAGCCGGCCGGCCCGGTGCTCGATCGCCAGGTGGACGCGGCGCATCATCCTGGTGCCGCGGTAATACCACCAGCCAGGGCCGCTGACCGACACCACCGCGTCGGTGCCGCCGAGCAGGGCAGCGTGCCGCAGTGCGATCGAGGCGCCCATCGAGAAGCCCACTGTCGCGACCCGCCGGTAGCCAAGCTCACGGGCGTAGGCCACCGCCACATCCAGGTCCCAGACCTCGCGATCGCCCAGCGTGGAGAGCCCGCCGGACCTCCCGTGCCCGCGGAAATCGAAGGTCACCACGCCGCCATGCCGGTTGAGCCTGGTAGCGATCCCCCAGACCGCCGGGCGCTGCCAGTGCAGCGTGAAGCCGTGTGCCAGCACGATCGCGAGGCCACGGTCCCCGGGCAGATGGACGGCGTCGATGGCGATGCCGTCCCTGGCCACGAGGGTCTGGACTTTCGTTACCGGCGGGCTCATGCACCTATTCTGCGGGAGAGCCCACAGTGCCCGCCGCGCCGCCGCCCCGACTTCCCAGCCGCAGCCGACTGCGGGAGGCTGTTGAGATCCTGCTGAATCAGTCACGCCGACTGGAGGCCGCCTCATGCCCGTGCTCGACGCATTTATCTCGGCGATCCGAGCCGCCACGATCGAGGTCGTCGATCTCACCGCCACGCTGGACGCCACTACGCCGGTGATCAGGCTTCCGGAGCCGTTCGGCAACACCAGGCCGTTCGCGCTGCACGAGATCAGCAGATACGACGAGCGCGGCCCGGCCTGGTACTGGAACGACATCTGCACTGGTGAGCACACCGGCACGCACTTCGACGCCCCCGTCCACTGGGTGACAGGCGCCGGCCGCGAGGATATCGCCCAGGTGCCCCTCACCAGGCTGATCGCGCCCGCCGTGGTCCTTGACTTCGCTGAGCAGGCAGCCGCCGATCCCGATTTCCTGCTGGAGATCGACCACGTGAAGGAGTGGGAGGCGGCCAACGGCCCGCTGCCCGAGGGCGGCTGGCTGCTCTACCGGACCGGCTGGGACAGCAGATCAGCCAGCCAGGAAGAGTTTCTTAACGCCAGCGAGACAGGGCCGCACACGCCAGGGATCTCGGCCGACTGCGCCAGGTGGCTGGCCGGCGAGGCGCCGGTCATCGGGCTCGGGGTCGAGACTGTCGGCACCGACGCAGGGGCCGCGCATTCCTTCGACCCGCCGTTCCCCTGCCACGCGTCGCTGCTGGGGGCTGGCAAGTACGGGCTGACCCAGCTGCAGAACCTCGGCCGGCTGCCGGTCACCGGCGCTGTGGTGATCGCGGGCCCGCTGCCGATCGCCGGCGGATCCGGTAGCCCGTGCCGGGCGCTCGCCCTCGTCGAGCATTCCTGATGCTGGTCAGCGAGGCAGTCGGCGCCGCCCTGGCCGAGCTTGGCGCCGACACCGTGTTCGGCGTGGTGGGCAGCGGCAACTTCCACGTGACCAACGCCCTGATCGCACGGGGCGCGCGGTACATCGCGGCGCGGCACGAGTGCGGTGCCGCCAGCATGGCCGACGGATGGGCCAGGACGGCAGGGCGGCCCGGCATCCTTTCGGTGCACCAGGGCCCGGGGCTGACCAACGCGCTCACCGGGATCACCGAGGCGGCTAAGAGCCGCACGCCGCTGCTGGTCCTGGCGGCCGACGTCGCGGCTTCGGCGACCACGTCCAACTTCCGCATCGACGTCGCCGCGATCGCCGCCGCGATCGGCGCGGTGCCGGCTCGGTTGCACTCGGCCGATTTCGCCGTCGACGACACCGTCCGCGCATACCGGACCGCGGCCGACGAGCGCCGCACAGTGCTGCTCGCGCTGCCATTGGACGTGCAGGCCGGCCAGTGTCAGGCACCAATGATCAGGCCAGCTGCCGTAGGCCGGGCTCCGGCGGGGCCGGCCGGACAGCCGGGCGCGGCGGGGCCGGCCGGGCAGCCAGGCGCGGCGGGGCCGGCCGGGCAGCCAGGCGCGGCGGGGGCAGCCGGACAGCCAGGCGCGGCGGGGCCGGCCGCGCAGCCGGGCGCGGCAGCTTCCGGCGGGCGGAGCGGTGCGGCACCGGCTGCGGATGCCGTTATAGTCCTGGCTGATGCGCTGGCGCGGGCCCGGCGGCCGGTGTTCATCGCCGGGCGCGGCGCACGAGTCGCCGACGCCAGAGCCGGCATTGAGGCGCTGGCTGATGCCTGCGGGGCCTTGCTGGCAACGTCGGCGGCGGCGAAGGGGCTGTTCCGCGGCAGCCCGTGGGATCTCGACGTGAGCGGAGGTTTCGCCTCGCCGCTGGCCGCTGAGCTGATCCAGGGCGCTGACCTGCTGGTCGGGTGGGGCTGCTCGCTGAACATGTGGACGCTCCGGCACGGAACGCTGATCGGCCCTGGCGCGGTCGTCGCCCAGGTCGACAGCGACGCGGCGCAGCTGGGCGCGCACCGGCCGATCGATGTGGGCGTCACCGGGGACGTCGCGGCGACCGCCCGGGCCCTCGCCGACATGCTAGCGAGCGGCGGGCCGCAGCAGGCGTTTCATGATCGTGGTGGATTGGTGGGGTCCGGACCCCACCAGGACACCATGATCAAGGAACCTGGAGCGCTGCTGCCGGGAAGGGCGGTCGAACCGGGGACCCCTGGGACCCCTGGGGCCGCAGGTGCGGGCGGGAGGTCGGTGGGGTCCGGTCGGCTGGCTGGTTACCGGACGGCAGAGCTGCGGGACAGGCTCGCCCGTGAGGTGCGCTGGCGCGACGTACCTTTTGCCGACGAGAGCGACGCCGTAGCCATCGACCCGCGCGCTCTGACGATCGCGCTCGATGACATGCTCCCCGAGCAGCGGACCGTGGCGGTGGACTCGGGTAACTTCATGGGCTACCCGAGCATGTACCTGTCGGTGCCCGACCAGGATGGCTTCTGCTTCACCCAGGCCTATCAGTCGATCGGGCTGGGGCTCGGCTCAGCAATCGGCGCGGCGATCGCGCGGCCGGACCGCCTGACAGTGGCCGCGCTGGGCGACGGCGGGGCGCTGATGGGCATCAGCGAGCTGGAAACGGTGGTCAGGCTGGGCCTGCCGATGCTGATCGTGGTCTACGACGACGAGGCGTACGGTGCCGAGGTGCACCATTTCGGGCCGGATGGGTACCCGCTTGGCACCGTCAGGTTCCCGGCGGCGGACATCGGCGCGATCGCGCGGGGTTTCGGCTGCGAGGGCCTGACCGTCCGCTCGCTCGCCGACCTGGGCCCGGTCCGGTCCTGGCTGAGCGGTCCGATGGACCGGCCGCTGCTGATCGACGCGAAGATCACCTCGGCACACGGGTCCTGGTGGCTCGAGGAGGCGTTCCGCGGTCACTGAGCCGGAAGTGGCCCGCAGGCACACGGGTCCTGGTGGCTCGAGGAGCGTTCCGTTACTGAGCCGGAAGTGGACAGCAGGCAGACGGCCGGGGCACCCGCGGGGGCCGATCCGCGGGTGCCCCGGCCGTGTCCCGGGTGCAGGTCAGGTTATTGGGGCGGTGCTCCTTCCTCCGCCAGTACCTTCTCGTGCTCGTGCGGGCCGCCGTGATGGTGTTTGTGTTCGAGCGGGCCGTGATGGTGGTCGCCTGGCTCGCCGGGGATCTCGCCGAATTCGGCCCCGGCCTCTAGCTCCTCCATCGGGTAGGCGACCTCGCCGTGGACCAGGATGTCGCCGGCCACCAGCTCGTTGTCGGGCATCCGGAGCTTCATGAACAGCCCGATGCCGCGCAGCAGGACGAACGTCACCAGGCCGTCCCAGACGATAACTGTGAGCGCCGCGCCTGCCTGGATCAGCAACTGCTTCGGGTGGCCGTAGAACAGCCCGGCGGTGGTGACATTCGGGTTCTTCCCGAGGCCGAGATAGACAATCATCTTCGGATCGGCGAGCAGGCCCACCAGCAGGCCTCCGAACAGCCCCGCGAAGCCGTGGGTGTAGACCACCCCGAGGGCATCGTCCACCTTGTTGAACGGCCAGACCTTCCGCGGCAGGTAGCCGAACAGGCCCCAGACCGCGGCAGAGGTCACAAAGCCGATGACGATCGCGCCCACGCCGTTCACGTAGCCCGCGGCGGGCGTGATACCGACCAGGCCGCAGATCATGCCGTTGACACCGCCGAGGAAAGTCGGCTTCTTTTCCTTGCCGAACGACATGTCCATGATGATCCAGGTCATCATGGCGACGGCGGTGGCCAGGTTGGTGTTGACCACGGCCGCGGTGGCGTCGGCGCCTGCGAAGTACGGGTCACCGCCGTTGAAGCCGTTCCAGCCGAGCCACAGGATCCCGGCGCCAACCGAGACGAACAGCAGGTTGTTCGGCACCGCCTTCTCGCGGTCCCGCTGCAGCCGAGGCCCGACCACCGCGGCCGCCACGAAGCCGGACACGCCGGCCGCCAGGTGGATCACGTAGCCGCCACTGAAGTCCAGCGCGCCCTCATGCGCCCAGAAGCCGCCGCCCCAGAGCAGGAACGCGTTGACCGCGTAGGCAAAGGTGATCCAGAGCGGCACGAAGAGCAGCCAGACCTTGAACTTGATCCGGCCGATCACGCTGCCGATGAACAGGATGGGCGTGATCGCCGCGAACACGAACTGGAAGTAGACAAGCGAGCCTTGAGGGAACCTGAATTTGGGCATCAGCCCGTTGAGCAGCGGGATGTTGGCCTGGGCCTGCTCACCGCCCGACCCGACTACGGTGCCTGGCTTGCCGACGAAGTTGTAGCCGCCAATATGGATCCACGTGTCCCCGAAGCCCATCTTGAAGGCCCACAGGACCCACACGATCAGCGTCAGGGCGAACGCACTGAACACCATCATCATGGTGTTCACCGCCCACTTGCGCTGGACGATACCGCCGTAGAGCACCGCGAGCGCTGGGATGCTCATCAGGCCGACGAGCGTAGCCGCCGTCATCTGCCAGGCGTTATCGCCTGAACTAAGCCAGCTCGAATAGGGACCCATAAAGCCTCCCGGGGGCGGTGCCGCATCGGCGTCGGTCAGGACTGCTCTATGTGTCCCATGGGCGGGTTTCGGCCATGTTTCCCGGTTGTTACGCGAACGGCAACAGATCTGGATCCGCAGCGGCTTGTGTTAACTTCCTGTTTCCTGCTGACCTTGGCGGTGCCCTGACCACTCCCCCGGCGGGAATCGCCATCAGCTCCGCGTCGACCAACGCCGCAGGTAGACGGCCTGTATCGAGCCACGACGCAGCCTCAGCCCCAACCGTGATCGGGCCGCTGGCGGGTGCCCACTTCATGGCGGTGTCAGCAGCAACTGACCCGCTGACCGAAAATCGTGGCTCTTGCCCGCCGTTGGCGCATCCGCCGGACCGGGGCCGCCGGACCGGGGCCGCCGGACCGGGGCCGCCGGACCGGGGCCGCCGGACCGGGGCCGCCGGACCGGGGCCGCCGGAACAGCCCGAGTGGATCGGATTGGTCCGGCTCTGCTGGTGGACCTCTGAGGTCACAGCGACACATGCGGCCCGGAGACGGAATGGAAACGATGCTGCCCGCTTCAGTCTCCGCAAACTCGACGCCCTGCTCTGCAGTGCCGGGATATCGTGACGCTGATGCACGAACAGGATACTGAGAGCAATCCACACGGAACGCTCCACATCGCTCGGGCCACGTTCGGCGACGTGTTCGCGGTCGGCGAGTTCCGCGCACTTTGGTTATCCCAGCTACTGTCGGTCATCGGCGACCAGCTGGCGAGGGTCGCGCTGACGCTGCTGGTCTACGACCGTACCCATTCGGCGCTGCTCGCGGCGGTCACCTTTGCGGCGAGCGTGGTGCCGATCTTCCTCGGCGGGATCACCCTGGCAGGCGTAGCCGACCGGCTCCCCCGCCGGCGCGTGATGATCATCTGTGACGTGCTCCGTGCCGCGGGTGTCCTCGCGATGGCTGTCCCGGGAATGCCTCTGGCCGCACTGGTGGCCCTGCTGTTCACCGTGACCATGGTCGGTACGCTGTTCTCGTCCGCGCGCGCTGCGGTCTATCCGGAAATCCTGTCCGGCGACCGATACTTGCTCGGCAATGCCGTCACGCTGACCACGAACCAGCTGGCCCAGGTCGTTGGATTCGCCGCAGGCGGCCTGATCGTCGGGTTCGCCGGCGTTCGCACGTCGCTGCTGGCCGACGCCGCGACGTTCGCGGCCTCGGCGTTGCTGATCCGGATCTGGGTACATGCCAGACCAGCCTCCAGGCCGCCGCAGGAACGCAGCCCGTCACGTCTCGCGGACATGCTGACGGGCGCCAGGCTCGTCTTCGCCCTGCCCGCCCTGCGCACCCCGATGCTGCTCGGCTGGCTCGCCGCCTTCTATAACGCGCCCGAGGGCATAGCGGCGCCTCTTTCCCGGTCGGTGCATTCCGGGAGTGCGGCTGCCGGGCTGATCCTCGCCGTAGCGGCGCTTGGCGCCTCGGCAGGCGCTGTCACCTTCAGCCGCCTAGTCCGGCCGTCAGCGCGGCTCAGCTGGATGCGCCCGCTGGCTATCGCCTCGTGCGCCGTGCTGATCCTCTTCGCGCTGCAGCCTCCCCTGCCGTTCACGCTGGCAATCCTGTTCTGCTCCGGCGTATTCGACTGCTTCCAGGTTGCAGCGAGCTCGGCGTTCATCACTACGGCGCCGCATGCGCACCGCAGCCAGGCATTCGGCCTAGCTCAGGCGGGAATGAGCCTGGGCCAGGGCGCCGCAATGATCCTGGCGGGCGCCGCGGCAGAGCACTTCGCACCTGCGAAAGTGATTGCGGTGGCTGGCGCGCTTGGCGCCGTCACCGCGGTTGTGATCGCTGTCACCGGGGGCGTCACGGCAGAGCCGGGCACCTCCCGGTCACGCGCCACGCTAGGCAGCCAGCCTGGCTCGCCAGCTGACCACTGACTTAGCAAGGTCCGCGCTGTGCAGGCCTCCGGGCTGCTCAGCCCCAAGTCGTCGTCCTCATGTCCGCCTCCTTCCACTGGCGAGCGCGTTCCGTCTGACGAATGCGCGAACGCGATCTGCCTGACGCATACGCGGGCTGCTCAGCCCCAAGTCGTCGTCCTCATCTCCGCCTCCTCCTCCTTCCACTGGCGAGCGCGATCTGCCTGACGCATACGCGGGCTGCTCAGCCCCAGGTCGTCGTCCTCATGTCCGCCTCCTTCCACTTGCGAGCGCGATCTGCCTGACGCATACGCGGGCTGCTCAGCCCCAGGTCGTCGTCCTCATGTCCGCCTCCTTCCACTTGCGAGCGCGATCTGCCTGACGCATACGCGGGCTGCTCAGCCCCAGGTCGTCGTCCTCATGTCCGCCTCCTTCCACTTGCGAGCGCGATCTGCCTGACGCATACGCGGGCTGCTCAGCCCCAGGTCGTCGTCCTCATCTCCGCCTCCTCCTCCTCCTTCCACTGGCAAGCGCGATCTGCCTGACGCATACGCGGGCTGCTCAGCCCCAAGTCGTCGTCCTCATGTCCGCCTCCTTCCACTTGCGAGCGCGATCTGCCTGACGCATACGCGGGCTGCTCAGCCCCAGGTCGTCGTCCTCATGTCCGCCTCCTTCCACTTGCGAGCGCGATCTGCCTGACGCATACGCGGGCTGCTCAGCCCCAGGTCGTCGTCCTCATCTCCGCCTCCTCCTCCTTCCACTGGCAAGCGCGATCTGCCTGACGCATACGCGGGCTGCTCAGCCCCAGGTCGTCGTCCTCATCTCCGCCTCCTCCTCCTTCCACTGCCGAGCGCGATCTGCCTGACGCATACGCGGGCTGCTCAGCCCCAAGTCGTCGTCCTCATGTCCGCCTCCTTCCACTTGCGAGCGCGATCTGCCTGACGCATACACGGGCTGCTCAGCCCCAAGTCGTCGTCCTCATGTCCGGCTCCCGGCACTGCGTGAGGCATCCTTACATGAGATGCATGTTGCTGATGACACTTTCCTAATTGCAACGTGTGGGACGGTTTCCAGCCATCAATACTTCACGAACAGGTTTGTATCAGTCGATACCGGCCGAAGAGTAGGTTAGGTAATTTGAGGTGAGAAGTACAGATTGACAGCATTGAGTGACGCGCTATTGACAGCGAGTACACTTAATCTGCGAGAATGCGCCCTAAACGTTCGCCGACCCTGCCTCAGGCCGCTTCGCTTCGCCCGGACCCAGCCGGGTCGCCCTGGAGGAAAAATATGTACCTCGCCCGGCGCACCAGTCTGCACGGGCGCAGACTTGCTCCCTGGACCTGGGCGATCTGGGACATGCCCCGGTGGCTGGCCGCCTTCGTCATCCTGGTCACAGCGCTTTATGCGATCGCCATCGCACGCGCCGCTGAGGGCACCGTGCTGCACCCTGGCAACCTTGGCTTGTTCTGCCTGCTGCTGGCGTGCAGCGCCGCGACGGTGGAGATGACCCGGCGGGCGGGCGAGAACGTCGGCCTGATCAAGGATGTCTACGGGGTCTGGGAGCTCCCCGTGGCCATCCTGCTCCCGCCGCTGTATGTGCTGATCGCACCGATCTTGCGGACTGTGCTTATACAGTGGCGGGTCCGGACGGCGCCGGTCTACCGCAGAGTGTTCAACGCGGCCGTCCTCGGCCTGTCCTATGGCAGCGCGTCATTCGTCTTTCACTCCGTTATCCGGATGAATGCCACGCCGGCGGCCATCGCCGGCCGGCATACCACGGCCCTGATCCTGGCGGTGGCTGGCTGCGGAGTGCTCCAGTGGGCGGTGAACAACTGCCTGGTGCTGCCCGCCATCAAGGGCTCAGACCCCACAGCCCGGATTCGCGACATGGTCCTGAGCCGCGAGGGACTCCAGAACGATGCCACCGAGCTCTGCGTTGCCGTCCTGGTCACGATCGGCGTGGCGATCACCCCGCTTACCCTCGCGTTCGCCCTTCCGTTCGTCACCCTGCTGCAGCGGTCCTTCCGGCATGCGCAGCTGGTCAACGACTCTCGGATCGACGGCAAGACCGGCCTGCTCAACGCTGGCACCTGGGATCGCGAGGCGAGCGCCGAAGTCGCCCGAGCGCTGCGCACGAGGTCCGCCATGGCCGTGGCTCTGATCGATATCGACAACTTCAAGATGGTCAATGACAGCTACGGCCACCTGGCAGGCGACCGCGCCCTGACTTCGATAGCAAGTACCGTCAAGATCTTCCTGCGGGAGTATGACCTGGTCGGCCGGTTCGGCGGCGAGGAATTCGCCGTGCTGCTGCCGCAGACCGGCGAACTGGACGCGTGGCGCATCGCCGAGCGCATGCGCGCGCAGGTGGCCGAGGTACCCATCGAAGTCGGCGACAAGTCCCGCGCCGAGACCATCACGCTTACTGTCTCAGTGGGACTGGCGACCATGGACGGCAGCACCAGCCAGCTGACCGACCTGCTGGCGGCGGCGGACGTCGCCCTGTATCGCGCCAAGCATGCCGGACGGAACCAGGTGCGGATGGCCGACAACACTGATGAGCCCGCCGCGACGTGCGCGGGGCCCACAGCTTCCAAGCACCAGGACCAGAGCGATGGGGCGGACCATTAGGTTACTGCGGCGTCTCCAGGCCCTGCTGAAGCCGGTTCATGCCGCGCAGCCAGCGATCCGTCTCGGCCGCCCGGCCCGCGTACATCTCGGCCACCTCCGGATGCGGCAGGATCAGGAACCGCCCGTCGGCTATGCCCGCAATCGTGGCGGCAGCGACCGCCTCCGGCTCGATAGCGCTGTCGAACAGCAGCGACTCGGCGGCCACGCCGTTGCTTGACAGCATCGGGGTCCGCACCCCCTGCGGGCAGATCGCCTGCACGGTAAGGCCGCGGTGCGAGTAACTGAGTGCCAGCCATTCGGCGAACGCCAGCGCCGCGTGCTTCGTAACCGAGTACGGCGCCGACCCCGGCATGGACAACAGCCCAGCCGCCGACACTGTGCAGATCAGGTGCCCGCTGCCGCGCTCCAGCCAGGGACCGATGAGCAGCCGCGCCGCACGGACGTGCGCCATCACGTTGACCTGCCAGCACGCATCCCAGTCGGCCTCGGCCGATTCAGGACCGCCCGAACCGGCCACGCCCGCGTTCGCACAGAAGAGGTCGACCTCGCCGAGGTGCGAGCGCGCGGCGGAGATCAGCCCGGCGACTCCGTCCTCGCTGGCCGCGTTGGCCCCGATCGCGGTCCCGCCGATGGATGCGGCGACCGCGCTGGCGGCGCCGTCGTCGATGTCATTGACCACAACGCGCGCGCCCTCGGCCGCGAGCCTGCGTGCCAGTGCTGCGCCGATGCCGCTGCCAGCGCCGGTCACCACGACGCCGGCCCCGGCGACGGACTTCATCTGGCCCCGCCCGCGGCGGCGGCTGGCAGGTCAGCAAGGCCCGCTAGGGAATACCGGTGCCAGTCCGGGGTGCCGAAACCGATCGACGAGCTTTTCGCCCGCTTTAGGTAAAGGTGCGGCGAATGGTCCCAGGCGAAACCTATGCCGCCGTGCAGCTGCACGCATTCTTGCGCGGCGAACAACGCGGCGTCGGAGCAGGCGGCCTTCGCCAGCGCGACGGCGACCTGGCTGTCGGGATCGCCGGCTGTCAGGCACGCAGCTGCGTACCTGGACGCGGCGCGGGCCTGCGTCACGAGCACCCAGACGTCAGCGAGCCGGTGCTTGATCGCCTGGAAGGATCCGACCGGGCGGCCAAACTGATACCGCTCCTTGACATAGGCCACAGTCATGTCCAGGCACTGCTCGGCGACGCCGAGCTGCTCGGCGGCCAGCACCGCTGCTCCGGCGGTCAGCGCCGCGGCGATCGCCCGCTCGGCGGCCTCGCCTGAGGCGATGAGCTGGCCGTTAGCGTTGTCGAAGCTGATGTCGGCCAGCTGCCTGGTCGCATCGAGCGACGTCACCGGGGTCCGGAACACGCCGGCGTCTCCGGCGGACACCTCGTACAACCCGAACGGCACGCCGTCGGCGGGTACCAGCAGGACATCGGCGGGCAGCGCGTCGGCGACGCACGACACCGACCCGGTAAGGCGATAGCCTGCCGACGTTCCGGCCGAATCCGGCACCCCGAGCCGGACGGTCAGCGCTGGCCTGGTGCCTGGCGCGGCCGCGAACGGAACGGCGAGCGCGGCCGTTACGCTGCCGTCGCCGAGGACGGCGAGGAGGTTGGCGTCGGCCGCCGACAGCACCGCCGCGGTCGCCACGATGGCACTGCCAAGGTATGGAACGGGGGCTACCGCTCGGCCTAGCTCCTCCGCCACGACTGCCGCCTCGCGGTAGGACGCCCCGGCGCCGCCGTGCTCGTCAGGCACGAGCAGCCCGGCGCTGCCCAGGTCGGCGGCGAGCATCCGCCACAGCCCGGTGTCATAGGGCTCGTTTGTCTCGGTCCTGGCCAGCACGTCACGCCAGGAGCACCGGTCTTCGAGCAGCGAGCGGACAGCCGCCCGCAGTTCCGTCTCGTGATCACCGTAGAGCAGGTCGGGAATCCCGCGCCGTTCGCCGTGCCGGGCGAGGACGTCGGGCTCGGCAGTGTGGCTCAATGCGGCAGGTCCTTCCACGGCACGCCGGTGTCCATCCGTATCTCGGGCGGCAGGCCGAGCACCCGCTCGGCGATGATGTTCCTGAGGATCTCCGAGGTGCCGCCTTCGATCGAATTGCCCCGCGCCCGCAGGTACCGGTACCCGGCGTCGCGGCCGTAGAAGTTAGTCACGTCCGGCCTGCGCATCGTCCAGTCCCCGTAGCGCAGCCCGTCAACTCCGGCCAGCTCGACCTCGAACCCGGAAATCTCCTGGTTCAGCCGCGCGAAGACCAGCTTGGCCGCGGACCCTTCGGGACCCGGATGGCCCGCGGCGAGCTGCTGGCGCAACCGCACCGCCGCGAGCCTGGCTACCTCGGCAGCTGCCCACAGCCGCAGCAGCGTGTCATGCAATCCGGGCGTGCGCAGCTCGGGCCGCTCCCGCCAGGTCCGGGCCGCCGAGCCGATCATGCCGCCCTCCCTGGGCACTGCAATCCCGCCGCCGATGGACACCCGCTCGTTCATCAGCGTCCCGGTGGCAACCCTCCAGCCCTCGCCGACGGCCCCGATCCGGTCGGCATCCGGAACCGGCGCATCGGTGAGGAAGACCTCATTGAACTCGGCCTCGCCGGTGAGCTGGCGCAACGGCCTGACCTCGACCCCCGGCGCCGTCATGTCGAGGGAGAAATAGGTCATGCCCTGGTGCTTGGGCAGGTCCGGGTCGGTCCGGGCGACCAGCAGGGCACGCTTGGCCCGATGCGCGGCGGACGTCCATACTTTCTGGCCGGTCACCAACCAGCTGCCGCCGTCCGTGCTGCGGACCGCCCTGGTGGCCAGGCTGGCCAGGTCGGAGCCTGCGCCAGGCTCGCTGAACAGCTGGCACCAGACCTCCTCGCCCGTCCACAGCGGCCGCAGCCAGCGCCGCTGCTGCTCGTCGGTGCCGAACGCGAGGATCGTGGGGGCCGCCATGCCCAGGCCGATCCCGATCCGCTGCGGGTTGTTGGTCGGCGCGCCTGCGGCGGCGAATTCGGCGTCGACCACGTGCTGCAGCGACCGTGACAGGCCCTGCCCGCCGAGGCCGGCCGGGTAGTGCACCCAGGCAAGCCCGGCGTCGAACCTCGCTCGCAGGAAGTCCAGCCGGTCCATCGCGGCCGGGTGGCGCGTGGCCAGGAACTCGCGTACCTGGCCACGCAGCTGATCAGCGCCGACGCTGATCAGCAAAGCGGGCCACCCGCGGCGTAGATCACCTGGCCGGAGACGTACCCAGCGCCCTCGCTGGCCAGGTACGAGATCAGGTTCCCGATGTCCTCCGGCTGGCCGACCCTGGCGACCGGGATCTGGGTCGCGGCCGCCTTCTGGAACTCGTCGAAGTCCATTCCGAGCTTGGCCGCGGTGGCGGCGGTCATGTCGGTGACGATGAATCCCGGCGCGACAGCGTTGGCGGTGACGCCGAACTTGCCTAGCTCGATCGCGAGGGTCTTGGTGAAGCCCTGCATGCCGGCCTTGGCCGCGGAGTAGTTGACCTGGCCGCGGTTGCCGAGTGCCGAGCTTGAGGACAGGTTGATGACCCGGCCGAACTTCTGGTCCACCATGTACTTCTGGCACGCGCGGGTCATCAGGAACGCGCCGCGCAGGTGCACGTCCATCACGGTGTCCCAGTCGTCCTCGGTCATCTTGAACAGCATGGCATCCCTGGTCACCCCGGCGTTGTTGACCAGGACGACCGGCGGGCCGAGCTGGCTGGCCACGGCCTCGACCGCCGCGGCGACCTGATCGGCGTTGCTCACGTCGGCACCGACCGCGACCGCGCGCCCGCCTGCGGCGGTGATCGCGTCCACGGTGGCGGCGCAGTCAGACTCCTTCAGGTCGAGCACGCCTACCGCCATCCCGTCGGCGGCGAGCTTACGGGAAACTCCGGCGCCGATGCCGCGCGCTCCGCCGGTAACAATGGCCACTCGCTGTGTTCCGTTAGACATTGGTCCTCCTGCTGGGTGTTGTCGTCAGCTTGTTGCTGGGTGTTGTCGTCAGCTTGTTGTAGGTCTTCCTCGCCGGCTCGCCAGCTGCACCTTCGGGCCGCTCGCCAGCCATGTTTCCTCCCTGCGCTAGCTATATTTCCGCAGCTCACGCCGGGCCAGCGAGCGCTTGTGCACCTCGTCGGGCCCGTCGGCGAACCGGAGGGCCCTTGATCCGGCCCAGAAGTGGGCCAGCGGGAAGTCCTGGCTGATGCCGGCGGCGCCGTGGGCCTGGATCGCTTTGTCGACCACCCATTCGGTCATCGACGGAGTCGCGATCTTGATGGCCTGGATCTCGGTGTGGGCGCCCTTGTTTCCCACGGTGTCCATCAGCCATGCGGTCTTCAGCACCAGCAGCCTGGCCGACTCGATCCGCACCCTGGCCTCGGCGATCCAGCCCTGGATCACGCCCTGGGTGGCCAGCGGACTGCCGAACGCGATCCGGTCGGTGACCCGCCGGCACATCAGCTCGAGTGCCCGCTCCGCGGCCCCGATCTCGCGCATGCAGTGATGGATCCGGCCAGGACCGAGCCTGGCCTGGGCGATCGCGAAACCCTCGCCCTCGGCGCCGAGCAGGTTCTCTGCCGGAACCCGGACGTCCCGGAACTCAACCTCAGCGTGGCCACCGTGGGTCGGTTCGAGGAACCCGAATACTTGCAGGCCTCGCTTGACGGTCACGCCGGGAGTCTGGGTCGGCACCAAGATCATCGACTGCTGCCGGTGCCGCTCGCCGTCCGGCGCGGTCTTGCCCATCACGACGAGGATCTCGCAGCGCGGGTCCATCGCGCCAGTCGACCACCACTTGCGGCCGTTGATCACGTACTCGCCGCCATCGCGCTCGATCCTGGTGGCGATGTTGTTGGCGTCCGACGAGGCGACGTCGGGCTCGGTCATGCAGAACGCGGACCTGATCTTGGCGTCCAGCAACGGCCGGAGCCAGCGTTTCTGCTGCTCAGCGCTGCCGAACTCGGCCAGCAGTTCCATATTGCCGGTGTCCGGTGCCGCACAGTTGAGTGCCTCAGGCGCAAGATGGGGGCTATGCCCGGTTATCTCGGCCAGCGGCGCGTACTGCAGATTGGTCAGGCCGGCCCCGAGGTGCGGCGCATCCTCCGGTTCCCCTGGCTTCCTGGTCAGGAACAGATTCCACAGACCTCGGCTGCGCGCCTCGGCGGTGAGGTCGTCGATCACCGCGGGCCGCTGCCAGATCTCGCCGGCTGCGGCTGCCTCGGCCACCTGCTCGGCGAAGACCTTCTCGGCCGGGTAGACGAAGGCATCCATGAAGGCCAGCAGCTGGCCGCGAAGTTCTTCTGTGCGCGCGTCGTACCCAAAGTCCATCTGCCGCCTCCACAGGTCCGGACAAGACTATCTACTGCCCGGTACGATCCCACGCTACGCTCTGCATAGCCCAGGTAAAGACGATCAAGCATCTAATTCACGCCAATCGCGGGCGTAACCGGCACGGCAGGCCAGCGAGCAGCCAAAATAGCCGGGCGAACTATCTTTGCGGCTGCCGTCTGCCCGAGCCGCAGTCGCCTGCCGAGCAGCAGGCGCCTGCCGAGCAGCAGGCGCCTGCCGAGCAGCGGGGGCAGCTACCTGAGCAACAGGCGGCTGATCCGGCGGCCGGCAACGTACAGGCCTGCCAGGCCCATCAGCGCCAGGTAGAGCACGTGCCAGAGCAGGCCAGGGCCGACCACCCCGAGGGTAAGGCCACGCAGCAGCGCCACGCCCTGGTAAAGCGGCGTGCACTCGACGATGACCTGGACCGGCCGCGGATAGACGCTGAGCGGGTAGAAGGTCGTCGAGAACAGGAACATCGGCAGCGTGGCGAGGGTGACGAACTCGAAATGCTGCCAGCTGGTCATGTAGGTGGTGGCGGCCATCCCGGCGGCGGCGAACGCGAAGCCGATCAGCAGCGCGGCGGGCAGCGCCGCGACCCCCCATACCGAGTGCACCAAGCCCATGGCAAGCATGACCACCATGAACGCGGACGCGTACAGGCCGCCGCGCAGCAGCGCCCAGCCGATCTCGCCGAGCGCGATGTCGCCCGAGCGCATCGGCGTGGCCAGCGCGGCATCGTAGAACTTCGCGTACTTCAGCCTGAAGAACACGTTGAAGGTCGAGTCGAAAACGGCACCGTTCATCGACGAGGTGGCGAGCAGCGCGGGGGCGACGAAGCTGGTGTAGCCGACCGGCTGGCCACCAGGCCCGGCCACCGGGCCGACCAGAACACCAATGCCAACCCCGATCGACAGCAGATAGAACAGCGGTTCGAAGACCCCGGACAGCAGCATCACCCAGGCATGCTGATAGGCCCGTGCGTGCCGCTCGATCAGGTGCACGCTGCCGCGGCCGCCCAACCCGCGGGCGCTGGCCAGCATCGGGGCCGGCAGCACCCGGAGCGGGATCGCCCGCAGCGACTCAGACATAGA
Organism: uncultured Actinomycetes bacterium; assembly: GCA_963774825.1. Classification (GTDB taxonomy): domain Bacteria; phylum Actinomycetota; class Actinomycetes; order Streptosporangiales; family Streptosporangiaceae; genus DATBGO01. The sequence goes on from CAVZGW010000026.1 coordinate 102,342, forward strand.
GCCGCCGCCGGTAGGTGCGCCGTCCGACTGCGATCCCGGCGGCGGCCACCGCGGCCAGGTAGGCAACGTCCACCAGCGCTCCGCCCAGATTGGCCGTGCCGAGGCTGAGCGCGCGGCAGAGCGCGACGCCGTGCCACAGCGGCGTGGCGTACGCCACCGGGCGGATCCAGCCGGGCAGCTGGGAGACGGGAAAGAAGGTGCCGGAAAACAGGAACAGCGGGATCATCACGAACCGGAAAATGAGCGAGAACGACTGATCCTTGGTCCGCGTCACCGCCCACGCCTCGATCGGTGCGGCGAACGCCAGGCCGGTGAGCACGGCCACCGGCACGATGGCCAGCACCCAGGCCGAATGCGAACGCACCGCGCCAAATGCGGCCATTGTCCCGAGGAAGATCACGGAGTTCATGATCAGCCGCAATGTGGTGAAAAGCAGGTGCCCGTGGAAGAGGTCGGCCGGGCGCAGCGGCGAGGCCACGGCGGCCTGGTAGGTCTTCAGCCACTTGATCGACCCGAGAATCGGGTAGGTGGACTCGCCCACGGCCGTCTGCATGGCTCCGGCGGCCAGCAGTCCAGGGGCCAGGAACTGCAGGTAGCTGACGCCGCCCAGCTGGGCGCGGGCGTGCGTGTTGACCAGTGCGCCCAGGCCGAGGCCCATGGCGCCCAGGTAGAGCAGCGGATTCAGCACGCTGGAGTAGATCGTGCCCTGCCACGTGCGCCGGTAGTTGGTCAGCCAGGACCGGAGCGCCCGGACGGCCAGCGTCCACTGGGACGTGGTGGCGGCTGGCGCCCGGACGGCCCGCGCCGCATGGCGGCGAAACCCGGGCCGCCATCAGTCCTCCAGCCGCCTGCCGGTGAGCCGGAGGAAGACATCCTCGAGCGTGCTGCGGCGAACCAGCGATGTCAGTGGTTCCAGGCCAAGGGAACGGACGATGGTCAGCGCGCGATCCCCGTTGAGAACATAAAGCAGTATCCGGTCAGCGAGAATCTCTATCCGCTCGGCGGGCGCGTCAGCCAGCTTCTCGGCGGCCCGCTCGTGCTCGGCCGGGTCGAAGCGGAGCTCAAGCACCTCGGGGGTGGAGTACTGCCCGATCAGCTCCGTGGGCGAGCCCTGGGCCGCGATCTTGCCGCGGTCCATCACCACCAGCCGGTCGCACAATTGCTCGGCCTCGTCCATGTAGTGCGTGGTCAGGACGAGGGTGACGCCACGGCGCTTGAGCCGGAAGAGCCGGTCCCAGACCACGTGCCTGGCCTGCGGGTCCAGCCCGGTCGTGGGCTCGTCAAGGAGCAGGATCTCCGGCTCGTTGATCAGCGATCGGGCGATGGTTAGCCGCCGTTTCATCCCGCCCGACAGTGGCTCGACCTGATCGTTTGCGCGGTCGGACAGCTGAACGAAGTCGAGCAGCCGGGCAGTCCGTGCACTGATCACATCCCGGGGCAGCCCGAAATAGCGTCCGTATATGAGCAGGTTCTCCCGGACTGTCAGCTCGACGTCAAGGGTGTCTTCCTGCGGGACGACCCCGAGACGGGCCCGGATCGTGGCCCCGTCGGCGACCGGGTCCATGCCGAGTATGGTCAGCTCGCCGGAACTGGGCGGCGAGACGCAGCCGATCATCCGCATCGTGGAGGACTTGCCGGCGCCGTTGGGCCCGAGGAATCCGAAAGCCTCGCCCCGGCGCAGATCGAAGTCGATCCCGTCGACGGCTACCGCACCACCGAAGCTCTTCGCCAGGCCGCGAGCATGAATCAGCACGTCGGGAGCGCACACGCCCGCGACACTACCCGGCGGGTCTGACATTTCCGAGCGAGTTTACGGCTAGGGTGAAGGGAAAGAGTCCGTATACACGACGCCTGGATTTCCCCCGATTCGCCACCGGCCGTCCGGCTCGGGGTACCCTCGCAGGCAACGCCTCGGCAGATCCGGCATGCCCGGAGGGTCACGGGAACGGGAAAGGGGTCAGGTGAGCTTCGCCCGCAAGCTCTACGAGCGATTCCGGCTGTTGCTCCATGAGGTAGCCAAGTTCGGCGTGGTCGGCGGAATCGCGTTCATTGTTACCGAGCTCTTCTTCAACCTGCTGATTCAGCTGGGCCTGGACACCTTCGCGGCCAACGCCGGATCCACCCTGCTCGCAGCGGTCGTGGCCTTCGCCGGCAACCGCTACTGGACGTTCCGCCATCGCGAGCGCTCCGGCATGGGACGCGAGACCGTCCTGTTCTTCCTACTCAACGGGGTCGGGATACTGATCCAGCAGGCCTGCATCGAGCTGGCCAAGCACGAATTCAGCCGGCACGACAAGCTCACGGTGAACGCCGCGTTCCTGGTCGGAGTGGTGCTCGCCACGCTGTTCAGGTTCTGGTCGTACCGCAAGTGGGTGTGGCGCCTCGCCGAGCCTGAGGCCGAGCCGACTCCCATCGAGCCGATCGCCGCAGCAGCCCAGGTGAGCGCAAATGAGCCGGACGACCGGATCGTGGTGTCCTCAGGTCCCGGACGACACAGGGCGGACCGGCAGTAAGGCTCGGCTCGGGCGGTGCCTCTAGGCGGCGCAGCCGGCACCGGCCCTGGCGAGCATCCTCGACAACGGCACCGCGAGGGCTGAGGTTGCCTGGGCCTGCGGGAGCGTTCCCGTGGCTACCAGCCTGCCTATGACGTGGACCTCTCTCGCGCGGGCCGCCGCGGGATGGGTCAGCGGATCATCTAGCGAAGGCCCCTGCACCAGGCCGGCCATCATCGCGGCCTCAGGCCAGGACAGCCCGGCGGGCCGCACGCCGAAGTAGCCGCAGCTCGCCGCCGCAAGCCCGTAGAAGCCGTTGCCGAAATAGACCACGCCGGTGTACATCCGCAGGATCTGGCTCTTCGAATAGGTCAGGTCGAGCTTGACCGCGAGTGCCACCTGCTCGGCCTCGACCGTTAGGCCTGAGCGCCCCGGCGTGTACAGCACTTTGGCGAGCTGCTGATATAGCGTGGCGCCGCCCTGGTCGCCGCTGCCGGTCAGGTAGCCTTGCGCCACCCGCCCGATCGCGAGGACGTCGATCCCCGGCTCCGAGTAGAACCTGTGGTCCTCGGTGGCCACCAGGGATGCCGCGAACCGGTGCGGGACGGGAGGGCCCGGGTAGACGGCATGATGGGCAGTCGCCTGCTCCCTTGCCAGCTGGCGGGCATTACCGACTGACGGCGTTAGCAGCAGCAGGGCGCCGAACGCGAGACTCGCCAAGACGACAAGAACGACGATGAGCACGGTTATCCGGCGCAGGATCCGCAAGAACCTCCGCCGCCTGGGACGGTAGCCCGCACGAGGGACGTACTCCGGGCGCCCCCCGCTGGCTCCGGCGGCGCCGCCGGCTCGCAGCGGAACCGTGGGGTCACCAGAGCGCGCGCTGTCGCCCGCTGGTCCCCGTATCATCGGCCCGCCGTTCCGGATCCGGCCTGCGGTGAATCAGGCCATGGATAACCGTCATTCTGCCTGCTGCGTCCGCTAGCTCAAACGATCAGACCGCTCGGGTGGTGCCCATCGGCTGAGACGTCCGTCTGGCCACCGCACGCATCCCGGTGGGGCGCTATGATCCGGCCGTCGGGGAGCAGGTCCCCGGTGTCCTCGAACATGACGACGCCGTTGCATAGCAGGCTCCAGCCCTGCTCCGGGTGGGCGGCCAGGACATGGGCGGCCTCACGGTCCGGCGCATCCGCCTGCGGGCAGGGCGGCCAATGTGGACAGTTCATGATCCCTCCCCGGGTCCTCGGCCCAGGTGAAACTCCGTCTCCACCATCACTCCGGCGCCAGGGTCGCGGGAAGCAGGCATACGCTTTACGTGCGCCGCCGCGGCAAATCGCAACGTCACGCATACGGCTGCGGCCAGCAGCACGGTGACCGCTGCAGGTGCACTCTGCGCTAAGGTGAGTAAGCTCGCCGGGATCGGCGGGCAGGTGCTAGCACCGGGACGTGGCCCAGCTTGGTAGGGCACTTGACTGGGGGTCAAGGGGTCGCGGGTTCAAATCCCGCCGTCCCGACACGGAATAGCAGGTCAGAGGCCATTTCACCGGACCGGTGGAGTGGCCTCAAGATCTTTTGACCGCACGTTGACCGCAGGATTCCGCGGCATTCTGCGACATCTGATGTTCAACAAATGTGGCGCACGTCACAGTGCGGCAGTCCGGTCATGAACAGCCGGCGCTTGGACAAGCCGATGGCTGGTGAGCCCTTCTGGCACGGCAGGGCCAGCCCGCGCGTGGCGGCCAGATCCGCATAATCAGGCGAAGGGCTACGCTCGCGGTTGATGAGTGTGACGCGACGGGTCACCGGGCGTCTTGTACGTGATCGTGTGCGCCGCTCCGGCTGCGGCGAGGGTGGACGAGTTCGTCCGGCTGGCCCAGGACGCGGGCTGGGTGGTGCGGGTGATCGCTACGCCGATGGGTGAGCGGTTCATCGACGTCGCCCAGCTGGCTGCTCTTACTGGGGACCGGGTACGGATCGGGTTCCGGATGCCGGATGAGCCGGACGAGCTGCCCGCCGCTGATGCGGTGGTGGTGGCCCCGGCCACGTTCAACACCGTGAACAAGTGGGCGGCGGGTATCACGGACACGTTCGCGACTGGGCTGTTGTGTGAGCTGACCGGCCTGGGCGTGCCGATCGTCGCGGTCCCGCTGGTCAAGGATGCACTCGCCCGGCACGTGGCGTTCGGGCGGAGCCTGGAGGTGCTGCGCGGGATGGGGGTGCGCGTGCATGTTTGATCCGCAGGCGCCACCGCAGTCGCGTATGCCAGGCTGGCCTAGGGTGCTGGCGGAATTGCACGCTGTTACCGGGATAGGCCAAGACGGGAGGGGCTGACAGTGGATCGCTCGGCACGCGGTCAGCGGATCGCGCGGGCTCGCCGCCGCCGTGGCCTGTCCCAGGCGGCGCTGGCGGGATTAGCTGGCCGGTCGGAAAGCTGGTTGTCCCAGGTCGAGCGCGGCCTGCGGCAGGTGGACAATCACAGCGTCCTTATGTCCCTGGCCGAGATCCTCCGGGTGGATGTGAACGAGCTGACCGGACACGAGCCGAGCGACCCGCGGGCGTCACAGTACGCGGCGGCCCGCGAGATCGAGCGCGCCATGATGGCCTACGACGCGCTGGAGTCGCTGATCGGCGCCGACATCGCCGCACATGCCCCGGATCTGGGCAGGCTGCGGCTGGGTGTGGACCGGGTCAACCGTGCGTACCAGGCGGCCCGTTATGACGAGGCGGGCCGGATGCTGCCGGGCCTGATCCGGCGGGGTGGAAACCGCTGCGCGGACCTGCCCGCGCCGGGACCTGATCGCAGTCAGCGCGGTGCGGGCGCAGGTCTACCAGGCAACCGCGATGGTGCTGAGCCGGGTCGATGAGACCGCGCTGGCGTGGACAGCCGGGGACCGGGCGGTCACGGCCGCCGAGCATGCCAACGCTGGGCTGCTGGCCGCGGTGTCGGCGTTCCGGCTGGCGCATGTGTTCATCCGCCGCAAGCAGGCCTCCCAGGCGCACGGCCTGGTAACGGGTGCGGCCAGCGCCCTCGAACGGTCCGGACCGCACAGGCGACCCGAGCGGCTGTCGGTCCTGGGCGGGCTGCACCTCGCGGATGCGCTCGCGGCCGCGGCCAGACTTCGATCGCGCAGCCGCCGACCGGTCCCTCTCTGCGGCGCGGCGGGTCGCCGAACGGCTCGGCGCGGACCGCAACGATCATTGGACCGCGTTCGGTCCCACGAACGTCCGGATCCACGAGGTCTCCGCGGCCGTCGCGTTCGGTGACGCCAGCACGGCCGTGGAAACCGGCGAGACACTGGACCTGCAGCGCCTGCCGGCGGGGCTGGGTGGCCGCCGCAGCCAGGTCAGCCTGGATCTGGCCCGCGCCTACGCGCAGCAGCGCCACGACGCGGCAGCCGTCAACATGCTCGTGTCCGCTGAACAGACCGCGCCGCAACTGGTCCGCTACGACACCGCGACGCATGATCTGCTGGCCATGCTGCTGCGCAGAGAGCATCGCGCCAGCACACCGCAACTGCGGCCGCTGGCCCGCCGAGCTGGCGTGATCTGACCGGCCCGCACAATCGTGCGGGTTGCCGCCACGGCTATCCGCACGCGCGGATGGCCGCACGCCTGGCTCCGTCGGCCCGGGCGCTGGCGCCTACCGTGCGAGTCCTCTTCGGTACGCGCCCCGGCCACCGCAGCGGAGACCTCCCGGCGCAAGGACACCCGGGTTGCCTCCGCCCAGCCGCGCCGAACCGTCTGCTCCGTCTCGCCGCGGGCCGGGCGCCGCGCTGCGGTGCGATCCGCTGGCGCGGTGGACCGCCGCCGCACCGTCCCGCCCGCCACGACGAACCACCCCGATCTCTTCGCTGAAGGCTCTCCCTTCTGGGACCGCGCACGGTCCCAGCCAGCGCCAGCGCCGACCGGGCCCGGAAAGGGCGGGCGGCGTGGTGCTGGCTTCATTGTTTATCTCTGGGCCGCGCCCGGTCCAGAGATAAACAATGGATAGCAATATCTTGCTTCGCTTCGCGTTTCTGTGATTGCATCTGACACAATTCGACATGGCCCGTCATTCAGGTGACAATTACTGCACCGCGCATGACTCGCTGACACCAGTCAGGGGAATTCACCGACACAGCGCGCCGACCTCCGCCGTCGTCAGCAGCTTGGCCGGGTACTTCCGCCCGCCGTCGGCGTCAGCTACCGCCGCTGCCTGAACCGGGTGGCCGGGCCGTTCGACGTTCCAGCAAGCCGGAAGATCGTGACTCTGGCCAGCGACTTCCTGGCTGGTAGCGGGGGCAGGATTTGAACCTACGACCTCTGGGTTATGAGACCAGTCGGCACGGTTCAACCCGGTACGTCATCCATCGGGCCGTTTAGCCTTCTCCGGTAGCGAGCCGAGCGACCCAATGGAGGCACTGGCTTGGCACGGCGATATTTGCGCCACCTGGCCGTAGGACGCACCCGGTCCGGCGGGTCTAGCAGGCCATATCGGCGAGGGCGTCACCCCAAGCAGGCAGCGCCAGCGGCTCTGGTGGGAGACAGGATTGCTTCAATGGGCGACCTGCTCACCGTGGGATGAGGTAGCCATCGAGGGCGAGCGCTAGGTGATCAGTCGTTGACAACGCTTCGCAAGTCACCTGGGTAACGATGGCGGGGCTGGCATCGCCGTGAAGGGCGATATGGACTAACGCGGGCTCGCGTAGCGCGTCGCTGTGCCGCGCGACGATGGTGACGGTGACCGGGGTGCTGGTTGCCGCGTATATCGCCTGGGCGATCACCTCGGCATGCAGGGCATAGACCTTTCCGGCATGGTAAGTGGGGTTCTTGCCAAAAGCTGCCTCGGCGCTTTTGGGCCGGTGGACGGGGATGTACCCGCTGACGGTGTTGCCGCGGCCGACAAAGCCTTCCTCGCCGAGTTCCAGGCAGGAGCCGCTGCCCAGGAGATAATGACGCTTGCCCCGGTAAGGGTTGGCGTCGCCACTGTTGAGGCGGAGCCGGTGGCTCATGGCGCCGCCGAGCGTCTGGATGGCGATCGCGTCGAGTTCCGCGTGCAGCATCGCGAGGATGTCCTCGTATGTGCCTGTGTCGGTTGCGGCCACTGGGCTGACCGCAACATTGACGGTGACATCGACGTGCAGGCCGCGGCGTATGGCCATGACCTTGATGTCCTGGCCCAGGCACGGGTCACGGGGACCGCGACCTTCCTGGTTAAGGTGACGTTCGAGGGCGAGGGTGAGGCCTTCGGTGGGTGTGCGCGGCCACCAGCCGGTCACCGCAACGGTGTCGCTGGCGGCCGGGCTGACCAGCTCCGGTAAGTCGCCGCGGTCGTGGGGGTGGAACCAGGCCGGGAAGCGGGAACGGTCAGTGGTGAGGTGCTCGATCCGCAGCCAGCTGGAATGGTCGAAGCCGGGCAGGATGGTGGCCAGGTAGTCGCGGGCGACGTGCTCGAACAGGTCGCGGTGCTCGATCGGATGGCCGCCGAAGCTGGTGGAGACCCGGCCGCCGATAAAGAGCGTGACCGGGATGGTCATCTCGAAGACGCCCAGGCCGGTCCGGCAATGCCCGCCCTGCAGGTAGAGCTTGTCGAGGTTGTGGTGCAGCACAGCGCCGAAGTCCTGCAGGCAGTACCGCGAATAGGCCACCGACATTCGCTCGGCCAGGGCGTCGGCGAGCGTGTCGGGGTGCCCGAGTCCCTTTCGTTCGACGACCTCGATCGGTGCATCCGCCGGGCTGGGCTGCCGGTCCACGCTGATCTCGGTGCGGTCCATCGTCCGGCTGCCCGTTGCCTGGTCAGGCGCCAAGCGCGACGTCATAATCGGTCTCCGGCAGCGCTGGATCGATGAGAAGGCCGGACAACGAGGCCTTGTCATCGGGCGTGTACGGGATGCCACGGCCGACGATGACCGGACGGGCTGCGGCGGTCTGGCCCATCAGGATCGAGGCGGCGGAGGCGATCTCGTCGACGCGGTTCATCACCGGTTTGCTGGGGGTGCCGAACAGGTCGGCGTCGCCTTCGGGTTCCTCCAGGTGGCGGATGCCCGCGATGCCGATTGCCGCACCGTAGGCGCCTTCCCGCACGGCACTCCCGAAGGAATCGGAGACGATGACCGCGACGGTGGCACCGGTCAGGTCACGGATGCCGTCACGGATGCCACGTGCCGAGGCGTCCGGGTCAGCCGGCAGCAGCACTGCCTGGCCCTCGGTGCTGTTACCCGCATTCGACATGTCCACCCCGGCGCCGGTACCGGTGAAGCCGAGCCGGTGGACGGTCACCACGTGCCGTCCCTTGACCTCGATGATGGCCTTGGACTCGTCCAGGTACAGCTGGCATAGCCTGGGATCCCGGCCAGTGGCGCGGGCGAGCTTCTCCGCCCGTTCGGTCGGGATGACCTCGCTGAGCCGCACGACCCGTCCCTCGGCTTTGGAGACGATCTTCTGGGCCACAACGAGTACATCCCTGTGGGCCAGCGTGAGCCCGTCTTCCCCGGCTGCCGCTGCGATGATGGCGGGCAGGCTGTCGCCCGGCTGGACCAGGGGGATGCCGGGCAGGGCACGGAAGGTCATGTCCCATGTGGTCATCGGAAGGCTCCTCGGTTATCAGGCGGTTGTCAGCGGACGGTGCGCTGCGGCGCTGTTGATCAGGCCGCTGGCGAACGCCGCCGCGCTGTCATTGCCGCGGCGGCCTTTCACGCGGGGCTCCCGCCGAGCGTAGGACAGTGCCCGCCCTACAGCCCGCCGCAACACGGCAGCGTCCCGCCAACCGGGGGCTGGGAAGATGCTCGGCAGGTGCGCGAGCGCGGCCGCGTTGGAAGCCTGCTCACTGCCTCGCTGCGGGTCGGCGGTGACCGGGAGCAGGACGGCAGGGATGCCGCAGTAGGCGGCCTCGGCGGCGGCGTTACGCCCGGCGCGCGCCATCAGCAGCTCGTGGTGCGGGTACAGGCCGGCCAGCTCTACAGGCTCAGCGATGACCTGCAGCCATCCCGCCGAATGCCGCCACGAGCTATCGAGGCGGGCGTCGGCCCCTAGGACCACCGTGACTGTCCCGACACGGCCGAGCGTGACCTGCTCGGCAAGGACCTGCAGCACGCAGGCAAGTGCCGCGTCGGTGGCGGCGCGGAAGCTGGGATCGGCGCGCAGCGATCCGCCACCCGTCGACACCAGGACCCGGGGTGGGCCGCCCGCGAGGTGGTGATCGAGGGGAATGTCCTTGGTGATGGCCGGTACTTCCATGCACGGGGTACCGGGCACCAGGTCCGGCCGGAATGCGGGCTGGGTGCAGGAGAGGCTGGAGATCAGCACGCCGTCAGCGTGGGCCAGCAGCAGCCGGTTCACGCGGCGAAAGGTGCTGGGTTCCCCGCTGAGATCGTGGGGGTTGGCCAGGTAGACCACGGGCACGTCCAGGTGAGCCAGTGCCGGAGGCAGGAAGAACTCCCCGTCGATGAGCACCAGATCCGGGGCATCCTGTTCAGCCAGTTCGAGGACGCGCAGGGCCTGCGGGGATACCGAGTCGATGAACAGTCCGTCGGGAGCGCCGAGATCGATGACGTCCGCCGACCGAGCGCCAGCACAGCAACGCGTAATCCGACAGGCGCGGCACGTCCGCGGGGGGTGAGCGAAGCAAGCCGGACCGCTGATCCTCAACGTCGAGTCGATGCGGGCATTGCGCCCAGGCTTCGGCACCCGGGGGTGTTCGGGACTGGGATGGCGCGCTATCGCGTCCAGGTTGCCGGCAGGCCAGGTGCTCGACCCGCTAGCTCCAGTGCGCGGACACCGGGCAACCCGTCCTGACCCGGCTTCCCGGGTGGGCGCCCTGCTGAGCAGCCGCCTGCCGAGCCTGGCCGGGTGCGCGATCACGATCCGGAGAAACCCATTCCCGCCCTGACCAGGAACGGGCCCAAGCTCGCCGTCCCGGGCCCGGGAACCCGGCCGGACAGGCCGGGCAGGCGGGCGGCGGCCACGCAGGTCGGAGCGATGACACGCATCCGGCCGGTGCGGGCGGGCCGCCATCTGCTCTCAGCGGGCCACCGCCGGAACCGCAGCTGGCGGCGGGACTGGCATGCCAGCCCGGTCGAAGATGACCGCGTCCGCCGCCGCGAGCGCTCGCCGGGACACCCGGTAATGGTGACCGCACAGCAGCAGGTCCGTCGGGTGGTCCCGGCCGGGTACCGCAGGCATGACCGCGACAACAGAAGGCCTGGCAGGGCAGCAGCAGGCGCGGTCGGCGGTCCTGAGCGCGCGCCAGTAAACGGCGGCCCCGGCGGGCTGCCGGGGATCGGGCGGTTCGCTGCGCCTGGCGGCGTGCCCCGGGAAGAAACGGCTCATAAGGGCAGGCTCCCGCAGGCCTCCTGCCGGGCGGCAGGGTCCCAGTTCCCGTCGCAGGAGGGCCGAAAGGCCCGGGACTGCCTGACCCGCGGCCGGGACGGCCGCGGTGCTGTCCTGGCCCCGTGGTTGCCCCGCGCTTCGTCACGCGGTCGGTTCCTGATATCGAATCACCGCTCATGGCCAGATCGCCTCGCCGTCGACGGCTGGGCCTGCTCATGCTGGTATCCAGTCATGTGTCACCTATCCGGATTGGTGTTCGATCCCGTGGCGGGGGTCCGGCAGCTCGTCGTGAGGCCGGACGAGCGCGGTGACGTACTCCAGCGGGGTTGGAGCCCTCCAGCGAGGTGAAATACCCTCCGCGCCAGGGACCGGAGGAGCCCTGCCAGGCGCCGCCGAACGGGTCGGGATCACCGGCCGGGTAACGGTAGTCGGAGTCGGCGCCGCTGTCGGAGGACCACACCACGATCGTGTCGTCGGCGATGCCGAACTGAGTTTGTCGAGGATCTGGCCGGTGAAAGGATCCATCTGAACGAGCAGGTCCGCGAAGTTCCCTCGCCTGGTCTCAACGTCCCTACCTCCAATCACAATGGTCCTCGGTGCTGTCCGGGCCTGGCCTTACGAAGGTGAACCTCCGGTTCGGCATCAGGTAGCGCCGGGGTCCGGCACCACGCCGTCCGGGGCAAGACCCCAGGTCTTGGCCTGGCGCTGGACGGCCTCCCTGGCCCGCCGCAGTTGCTCGGCGACCAGACGCCGCTGCGCCCACACAGCCTCGCGGCGCCGCAGGGCGTGCTCGATAGCGAGCAGTTCGCCATCGCCGACCGGCAGGCCGTATGCCTCACTGACCATGCGCGCCAGGTCGGCGCGGTAGTCGTGCCCGCGGGCGGCGAACGTCCCCGGGATGATATTCATCGCGTTTTTCACGTCCACCAGGGTGAGCACGAAGGTGGTTACCGGATACCAGGACGTCAGGGGCGACACCCCGGGCGGCCGGCTGGCGGCCGGGCCGAGCCAGCCGGGCTGTTGCACGGCGAGGGCGGGCTCGAACCGGGTAATCGGGTCCTCATGGTGGGACAGCAGCACGTACCGGCAGCGGGCACGGTCATCGGCCGGGAGCGCAAGCCACTCCTGGTACGAGGCGACCTCGGCGACCTCAGCGTCCGGATCGGCGTGTTCCGGGTCGAGGCGCCACTGTTTGGCCCACTGGCTTTCCGCCGGGGTGCCCAGGAACAACGCCCGGTCCATCCCGACGCGGTGCAGCCCGGACACGCCCTCGTGCAAGAACGCGTCCTGCATGGTGTGCGCGCCGAGGGACTCACCGAAGCCCACCAGGCGGGGCAGGCGCCCCTCCGGCAGGCCCCGCAGCCGCCATTCCAGAGCGTGCAGCAGCGCCCGATTCTGCTCGCGGCCCATCGCGACCCGGTCCAGGGACAGGAACGACGGGCGCAGCGAGTACTGCAGCGCGACCGTGGCGCAGTCACCTCGCGTCAGGTACTCGAGCGTCTCGATCGCGACGTAGTTGACGTAGCCGCTGCCGGTCGGAGACGCCACGCATAGCACGGACCGGTCGAACGCGCCGAGCCGGGCCAGGTCCTCCATCACCAGGTCGACCCGCACGTCCACGGTCGGCCCGGACGCCAGGCCCGCGAACGCGCGCACGGGCGCCTTGACCTGGTCAACCGGCGCCCCGGTGACATCAGCGATCTCCTGCCTGGTCAGGGCCAGGTTGACGAACCGGACACCCTCGCGGGACAGGCTCGGCCACGCGACCGCGGACGCCGGGCCGCCGCTGACGGTCACGGCGTCCGGCGGGCTGGTGTAGGCGGCATCGATCGCGGACCCGCCGGTTTCGGCGCGGCGGTCGATGTACTCCACGGCGAGAGCCAGCCCGCCCACCGTCATACCGAGCCCAGCGGCATGGCCCGCCATCCCCGCGACAGGGCCAGCACCAGGGGCGACCCGGCGTATCCCGGCCGCCAGGCCACGGGCGAACGCGCCCTCGGCGAAAGCCACCCCATGCAACCCCGCGCTGACCGCCGCGCCCATCAGCAACGACCTGGCCACCGGCGGCAGCGGCGGCGGCGGCGGCGCGATCTTCCCGGCGGCCGCCTCACCGGTGAGCGGATCGGTGAGCGGCGGGATCCGCGCCGCCTGCGCCTGTTCGTCCGCGTGGTAGCGGTGGATCTGCCAGCCCGCGAACGCGGCGCCGGCCAGCAGCCCGCCTCCTGCCGCGATCACTCTCAGGGCCGGCCTGCGGCCGCCCACGGCGGCGTCCGTGGCCGCGACCGCAGACAGCGCCGCAGCGGCCAGCCCGATCCGCGACACCCGCCGTCCCGCCGTCCGCAGCACCGCCCGGCGCACCGGCTCACCCGGCCGCGCCGCCAGCAACCGCTCCGCGACCGCGCCCGCCCCGGCAAGCCCGCCGCTGACGGCCGCCTGGGCCGCGAAACTTCGCGCCCGGCCCGCTGATGTCCCGTCATCGCGCGCGATCAGCCGGGCAACGGCCGCGCACGCCGACTGCGACGTCATCACCAGACCGTGCTGCGTCGCCGCGACGATCCCGGTCGCCAGCGCCTGATCCCGGCCAGGCCGCGGCAGCAATCCCGGGCCGAAGCTCGTGCCCGCCATCGAGGCTGATACCAGCGCCGCCGTCCGCTCCACCGTGTCACCGCCGGCTAGCAAGGCCCCTGCGCGCCGCGCGGTTCCGGCCAGATCCATACGGTCCCCCTTACGGCCCGGCGGCGGTCATCCCCGGACAGCGGCCCGGGCGCCTTAAGACCATCCTGGGCGAGGATAACGGCGGGCGGCAGGCTTGCGTCCACCATGCCCGCGGGCTCACGTCGTGAGAACGGGCCCAAAGGCCCCTTTCTACCTGGCGCAGCCACTCCCGGCTGATCGCCTGCGGCCCAGGCCATGCATGGCCCGGCCCGCCACCAGCGCCGCGTCGTTGAGCGCCGCGTGCGCGAGCAGCGGGGCGAGAATGCTGCCCGACCGCAGCCGCAACCAGCCAAACGCCGCGCCCGCCGCGGTGGTGACCGCGACGTTGCCAGCGACAAACGCTGCCTGGCGCAGCGGGCGCTGCGCCAGCTGGCGGTGCAGCGCGGTCTGGTCCATGGTGGACAGCGTCGGCAGGATATGTGACAGCCCGAACAGCGCGCTCGACCACGCCACCGCGCTGAACCGCCGGTCGCGCCCCAGCCACAAGCCGAGAAGCGCCGACCGGTAGATGAGTTCTTCCGGCGGTACCGCGACGAACGTAATCCGGGCCAGCCCGGCAGCGAGATCACCGCGGCCCCCGGCCGCGGCGGCACGTTTGTCGAGGAAGAACGGCCGTGTGGCCGGCAGCGCCGCCCCCGCGAACACAGCGGCCGCCGCCGCCCCGGCCGCCGCCGCGCCGATGCGGACGCCGCTGCCCAGCTCACTGCGGCCAAGGCCCAGCCCGGCCGGAGAAACACCGGGGGCGCGCGCGATCCCCGCCAGCGCCACCGCCGTGGTAAACCGCACGGCCGTCCGGGCGGCCGGACGGTTCAGACGATGCACCAGCACATCATGCGCCCCCGCGACCACCACAGCTACGATCCGCGCCCCGACCGGTGCCGCGCTCACGCTACCCGGAGCCTGCGCGGCGGGCGCGGCCTCGCCGCGGAGCTGAACCCGACATGTTCGCGCGTCGTTCACCGTCACCTCGCTGCATCGTATGTGACCCACATTCAGACTCCGGCTCGCTGTCCTCGCAGTCCTGACCTCGCCACGGGTGACCTCCCCGGCCACCCCTTTTGCGGCGCGAGGGTGGACCCTCAGGCTCAGGGCGTAGCCCACTGGTCTTACGGTTGCGACATGCCCGACGACCTCGGCTACGGTCAAGGGTGCCGCTGACCACTATGGTGCCGGCCTGCGGGTGGGCAGGATCCGCGGGATGCCCAGGCGGGTGACCCACCGGCGGAACAAGACGATCGCGATTACCAGTCAAACGCGGCGCTGCCGTGTTCGACGACGTCGCGAAGGAAGTTCCCGCTGCCAGGTCGGTACCCTGGCGCCTGAGGACGCCTGACAACTCCCGGTGCATCGGAAGCGGCGGATGACAGACTGGATTTTTCAGGGCAACCGCAAGCGGGACGACCTAGATGCAGCCATCTCTGCGTCGCTGCTGCAACGGTGGAGCACCCCGCGCTACCGGGACAAGACGGCAGTCGGTGATCGCGTCTGGCTGCAGATCGTCGGGGCCGATCACCCCGGCATCTACTACGTCGCGGTCATCACCACCCCGACCTACGAGGACCCTGAGTGGCGTGACACCGGTACCGCATTCGGGCGCTGGCGGACCGACATCCGGTTTGTCTACCGGATGGACCCGGCGCTGCTGCGAGCGGAATTGCTCGCCGACGCTACGCTCGCCTCGTTCCGTCCCTTCCGCGGGTTTCAGGGCTCGACGGTGCCGCTGCCCCCCGATGTCGCGCGTGCATTGGCGGAACGCGCCGCCCCGCGGCTCGAGGTGCTGGCGTCAGGCGGATCTGGGGGCGCGGGCAGGCGCTGGGAGGGCTCATGGTCGTGACTGTCTCGTCAGCGGTCGCGGGGCTGTCCCGCGCTGATCCGCGCAGCCCTGGTATCAGCCGGGCCGGAGTGGCCGGCGCGTTCGTCTACCGTGATCCGACCGGGGCGCAGATCACCGATCCCGCAACGCTGCAGCGCATCCGGGCGCTCACGCTCCCGCCAGCCTGGCGAAGCATCTGGATCTCACCGGATCCGCTCGGCCATATCCAGGCTACCGGCGTGGACACCCGTGGCCGCACCCAGTACCGCTATCACCAGTTGTGGCGGGAGCAGCGAGATGCGCAGAAGTTCGACCATATGCTGCGGTTCGCCGGCGCGCTGCCCGCGTTGCGCGGCGCGACCGTTCATGACCTGGGCAGGCGCCGACTCGACCGGGACCAGGTAGCAGCCAGCGCGGTGCGGCTGATCGACCTCGGCCTGTTCCGGCTCGGCGGTGAGCGGTACGCCGACCTTGACCACCATTACGGTGCCGTCACGCTGCTGAAGCAGCATGTCACAGTCAAACGCGGCGCTGCCGTGTTCGACTACGTCGCGAAGGAAGGCAAGGAACGGGCAATCACCATCACCGACCGCGCCGTCCTCGGCACGCTCCGGCTGCTGACCGGCAGCGATAATGGCCTGGACGCGCTGTTCTGCTGGCAGGACGGCGCCGGATGGCATCAGCTGCACTCCCACGATGTCAGCGCCTACATCGCCGGCCACGCCAGCGGTCATTTCACCGCCAAGGAGTTCCGGACCTGGAACGCGACCGTCCTGATGGCACTGCAACTGGCCAATGCCGGTCCGCCGGCATCTGATCGCGATTCCAGGCGCGCAATTACGGCCGGCATCCGGTCGGTGGCCGAGTGGCTCGGAGACACCCCGGCCGTAGCCCGCAGTTCCTACATCGATCCGCGGCTGATCCGCCGCTACGAATCCGACGGCGCCCTGACCTCCGTTCCCGTGCTCCCGGTCGCACTGCCGGTCAACGCGTCGGCGGAGGCCGCAGTGGCAGCACTACTGTCTGGCCGGGCATGACGCGGCCAGACCATTCGGGGGCGCCCAGGTTCTCCAGGCCGAGAGCCTTACCCCCGCTTGGATGCGCCAGGTGTCGTCCGGGGCGCTGGCGGAGCGTCCACGGCCGACGATCCATCCGATCGAACCTGCGCAACTACCAGCGGCCCTACGGCAGGACGCCGGAAGAGGTCAAAGGGTGGGCCACCGGCGACACTATCTCATTGCTCATTGCTCGATACCGTCCGGCGTCATCGACCGTATCAGCCATCCATTGCGGTTGGAGTGCCTGCACGGCACCCTTTGGCCGGGTGCTCTTGTGACTATCAGCGGTGTCCCACGGGTCGTGCGGAAGCTTCACCATTCACATTGCCGACTTCATGACAATTCAGGCCAGTGGCCGCCCCCATGGGGTGGACTGGCCGCGTGCGCGGGAGATTTGCGGCTCCCATCGGGCAGCCGGCATCGCGTTAGGCGCCGATGGCGGGGGGACGCGGGGCGCGCCGCAGCCATTGCCAGAACGTGCGTCGCGGCCGTCGGGGCGGAGGGGGCGGCCCGGCGGTGATGCCTGCGCCGTGAACCGAGCCTGCGATCTCGACGCGCAGCTGGACGGGGACGCCAGGGCCGGGCGGCTCAGGCAGCGTGACGCTCCCGCCGTGCTGTGATATGTCACCGGCGTCCACCACGATGCCCGGCCTGGTGATCAGCCTGAGCTCCCCGCCTCTCACCTCGGCGGTAATGCGCAGCAGCGGCTGCGTGATCACCGCCTCGGTGAAGTCCAGCGTCACGCCGCCGCCTATCACCTTGACGTCCAGTTCCTTCGGCACTACCCAGCGGCCATCCCGGCGGGCGCTGCTGCCGTGGACGTGGATCCGTACCAGATCCTTCGGCGTG
This sequence comes from uncultured Actinomycetes bacterium, assembly GCA_963774825.1. Lineage (GTDB taxonomy): Bacteria > Actinomycetota > Actinomycetes > Streptosporangiales > Streptosporangiaceae > DATBGO01. The sequence goes on from CAVZGW010000026.1 coordinate 119,576, forward strand.
GCGGTCACCGCGCCCGCGCCGGGCGGTACGACAGCGGCACCCGGCGTGGCCGGCAGGTCGGTGGTCAGCGCCGCGAGCTCGGCGTAGGTCCTCGCGGTCAGCGCGCGTTCCAGCCGGTCGTCCAGTTCTTCCGCGGAGAGCCGGCCGTCCCCGGCGGCTACCCGCAGCAGTTCCACCACCTGATCCCGGTCCGCGTGTGATGCGCGGAGTTCCTCGCCCGCGACGGTGGCAGGCAGATCGCTCTGGCCGCCGCTGCTGGATTGCGGGTCCGCCATGCCCAAACCCTAAGGCAAAGCGCCGATGCGCGCCACGCCAGGCGACTTCGCGCAGGCCGGCCTTGGGCCCGCGCCAGGTCCTCCAGGCCTTGTAGTGCGAAAGCTGGCTAAGGCGGTGTCGGGGATCCAATGGCTCTTCGAGTAACTCGGTCACGCGATATTTAAGTTCGTCGGGTTTGCTCTTCGTCCAGTCCCGACATACGCGCGAACCGCAACGGCTTCTCCGTCGATGAGAGGTTTGGTGTGATAACCTCCTTTCTATCGGCTGGAGAAGCCGTTGCTTGTTATCTAGTGCGGCCGCGCCGCCAGGTTTTCAATATTCAGATGAGGGTTCCTCTATTTGCTCACCCTGCGGGGTTTTGGATAACCTTCATGGATCGGCACATTTGCCATCCCCGGCCTCACTTTATGATCTTTAACGGCCGTGATGGTCAGTGCGCCCGCAACGAAGCCGGCCGCAGCAACACAATGATCGCGGGAATGCGCGGGGGGCTGCAGGACCTGGGAACTCACGGCGGAGCGAGAATCAGGCCGACGCCGGTCACGGATCTGGTTTGTCGTCACTTCCGCCTCCTATGACACAGGAGTCAGTCAGTGATTAATTTGCTAACCGTTCATCTGCCGGTTACGCGGGCTTCAGTTCGGCCATTTGTTACTTTCCAAAGGTGGAGGTGGCCGGGAGTGCCATCTTCACCTCGTTGGGGTGGTGAACACGTGCTGCCGGTCGTGTAGGAAGGACACACAGGCCGACCCTGATTGTCAGCGGGTGTCACGATCATCTCGGGCATGGGTCGGCGCGGCACAGGGATACAGCGGTATGTCGGAACGCGTTAGGGGCTGGCGATGGGTGCTGAACGGGATCGGGTGGCTGGGTTCGGGCGGCTGGAGGACGGGCTGCGCGCGCAGGGCACTGACTGGTACCGGTGGGGGCCGTATGTCAGCGAGCGGCAGTGGGGCACCGTGCGCGAGGACTACAGCGCGGACGGCAACGCGTGGGACAATTTCCCGCACGACCAGGCCAGGTCCCGGGCCTACCGGTGGGGTGAGGACGGGCTGGCCGGGTTCTGCGACGTCGAGCAGCGGCTGTGCCTGTCGCTGGCGCTGTGGAACGGGCGGGACCCGATCTTGAAGGAGCGGGCGTTCGGGCTGACCGGCCCGCAGGGCAACCACGGCGAGGACGTCAAGGAGTACTGGTGGTACCTGGACGCGGTGCCCAGCCATGCCTGGAACCGGTGGCGCTACCACTACCCGCAGGCCGCCTACCCGTATCAGGACCTGATCGATGTCAACGCCGGCCGCAGCCGCACCGAGCCGGAGTATGAGCTGCTGGACACCGGCGCGTTCGGCGGCGGCCGGTACTGGGTCACCGAGGTGCGCTACGCCAAGGCCAGCCCGGATGACCTGCTGATGGCCATCCAGGTCACCAACGCCGGCCCGGAGGCCGAGACCATCCATGTGCTGCCCGCCGCCTGGTTCCGCAACACCTGGTCCTGGGGTGACACTGATGAGCCCCGGCCGGCGCTGCGGGCCTCGGGGGACCGGTCGGTCACCATCGGCCATCCGTTCGCGGGCACGATGGAGCTGATCGCCGCGGCCGGGCCGGACGGTACCGGCCCGCAGCTGCTGTTCTGCGAGAACGAGACGAACCTGGCCGGGCTGTACGGCGCCGACCCGGTCACGCCCTATCCCAAGGACGGCATCAACGACCACGTGATCGGTGGCGCGGCCACCGTCAACCCGGAGGGCACCGGGACCAAGTGCGCGTTCTGGTACCAGGTCACCGTGCCGCCGGGGCAGACCGCCGAGCTGCGGCTGCGGCTGCGGCCGGCCGCCAGCGGGAAGCAGCGCGCCAAGGCGCAGGCGGACCCGCTCGGCAAGGACTTCGATCAGGTGATGGCCCAGCGCGAGGCCGAGGCCGACGAGTTCTACGCCGAGCTGACCCCGGCCGCCGCGAGCGCGGATGAGGCGCTGGTGCTGCGGCAGGCCTCCGCCGGGATGCTGTGGAGCAAGCAGCTGTTCTACTACGACGTCGCGCGGTGGCTGGACGGCGACCCGGCCCAGCCGCAGCCGCCGCAGGTACGCAAGACCGGGCGGAACTCCAAGTGGCGGAACTTCGACGGGTTCGACATCATCTCGATGCCGGACAAGTGGGAGTACCCCTGGTTCGCCGCCTGGGACCTGGCGTTCCACACCGTCACCCTGGCGCACCTGGACCCGGCGTTCGCGAAGTACCAGCTGATCTTGATCTGCCGGGAGTGGTTCCAGCACCCGCAGGGCGCGCTGCCGGCGTATGAGTGGGACTTCGGCGACGTCAACCCGCCGGTGCACGCGTGGGCGGCGCTGCAGATCTGGGCCATCGACGGCGGCCGCGACCTCGGGTTCTTGTCCCGGGTGTTCGCCAAGCTGCTGGTCAACTTCACCTGGTGGGTGAACCGGGAGGACGCCAGCGACAAGAGCGTGTTCGAGGGCGGCTTCCTCGGCCTGGACAACATCGGCCCGATCGACCGCTCGCACCTGCCCGCCGGCTACACCCTGGAGCAGTCCGACGCCACCGGCTGGATGGGCGCCTACGCGCTGGCGCTGGGAACCATCGCGGCCGTGCTGAACTGGTCCGGCCAGCATCAGGAAGGACAGGACCTGGTGCTGAAGTTCCTGGAGCATTTCGCGGGCATCCGCGCCGCGCTGGACGAGCAGGGCCTGTGGGACGACACCGACGGGCTGTTCTATGACCGGCTGGTCACCCCGTCGGGCTACAGCGTCCCGGTCAAGACCCGGTCGGTGGTCGGGATCATCCCGGCGCTGGCCGCCGGGGTCATCGACGGCGACATGCTGCACGACGCGCTGACCATGAACAAGACCTTCTCGCGGTTCCTGCAGAAAGAGGGCGTCGGGGACATCCAGAAGCTGGCCCAGACCCCGCAGCTGCGCGGCGAGGGAGCCAGCCAGCGGCTGCTGCTGTCGGTGGCCCGGCCCGCCCAGCTGGAGCGGCTGTTCACCAAGCTGTTCGACGAAGCTGAGTTCTTGTCCCCGCACGGGCTGCGGGCCCTGTCGGCCTACCACCGCGACCATCCCTACAGTTTCGACGCCGAGGGCTACCAGTCCACCATCGACTACGAGCCGGCCGAGTCGACCACCTCGATGTTCGGCGGCAACTCCAACTGGCGCGGCCCGATCTGGATGCCGGTCAACTACCTGATAGTCGAATCCCTCGAGCGCTACTACCGGTTCTACGGCGCTGACTTCGAGGTCGAATACCCGACCGGATCGGGCAGGCGGCTCACCCTGGACCTGGTCATCGCCGACCTGCAAGACCGGCTGATCTCGCTGTTCACCCGGGACGCCGACGGGCGGCGGCCCTGCTTCGGCGGAACCGAGATCATGCAGACCGACCCGGCCTGGAAAGACAACCTGATCTTCAGCGAGTACTTCCACGGCGACAACGGCGCCGCGATCGGCGCCTTCCACCAGACCGGCTGGACCGGCCTGATCGCCGACGTCATCCTGCGCCGCCACGGCGCCGTACCCCCCCTCGGAGACGTCCTGCGCGACGCGGCACGCAAAGCCCAGCAATGACCAGTACGGCCGGCGCGGTCCCGGGCCCCCGGGCCGCCCCGGCCGTAACCATCCCCCGCCAGCTGTTCCCGCTGCACGCCACGCCCGGCCAGCACCCGGGCCTGGTTCGAAGGTGCGGGCACCCGATCAGCAGGCACGGCTGCTGCACCTGCGGACGGCGCTGGAACCGGCGCAACCTAATTCGTCAAGATCGCATTCACGTTGGCGGAGCCCGGGCCACGGGTCCCCGGACGTGAGGTCTGGGACCAACGTCCCTAGCGGGCGGCCCGGGGTGCGGCGTATTTGTCGCGTACGTGGGCTATCTGAAAGCAACCTGCATCTGGCCAGCGCGAGTGCAGGGACCGCGTCGCTCCGGATCGCGTCGCTCCGGACCTCGGCGGCACGGCGAGTCATGGCCGGATCGGCTTGAGGTTTTAGTGATGCGCCAGTCGACATCGGCGGGCCGCGCAGCGGCGGCAGTTCGCTCCTTCGGGGCGTGCCGGGCATGCCCAAGCGGTAGTCATGGGTGACGACCCCCTACCCCGTGCGGTGCGCCGGACGAGAGGCGCTCGTGACACTGCCCGAGCACATCGACGTGTCGAATACCGGGCAGATCCGCGAGGAGCTGTTGGTCATCAACCGCGGCGAGGCGACACTGATCGCGGACGTGACCGCGAGGATGAATCGGGGGACCGCCGGATCCTGGGCGTGGGCGAGGCGCGTCAGCGGGACCGCCGGCCACTTTACGCGGGCGGGGCAGTGCCCGACCTCGTCGCATCCAAGCTCCGTCGTCCGCCGATCCCGCCGGGGGCCGTGTGTCGTCCGTCCCTGATCGAACGTCTGGCGGGGGGTGCTCCCCACTCAGTCGTCTCGGTGGTTGCGCCGTCTGGTTACGGGAAGACGACTTTGCTGGCGCAGTGGGCAAAGCGTAACGGCCAGTCCTTCGCGTGGGTGTCGGTCGACGAGGGGGATAACGACCTGAAGGTCCTGCTGTCTTATGTCGCCGAGGCCCTTGGTGCGGTGGAGCCGATCGATGAGCGGGTGTTCGACGCGCTTGCCTCGCCGGGGAGTTCGGTGCCCGGCTCGGTCGTGCCGAGGCTGGGGTCGGCGTTTGCGGCGATGTCCTCGCCGGTGGTGCTGGTGCTGGATGACGTGCACGTGCTGCAGGACCGGGAGTGCCGGGCGGCGCTGTCGGTGCTGGCCGATCACGTGCCGTCCGGTTCGCGGCTGGTGCTCGCCGGCCGGGCCGGGCCGCCGCTGCGGATCGCGCGGCTGCGCGCCGAGGGCAGGATCCTGGAGATCGGCCCGGACGATTTGTCGCTCACCGCCGAGGAGGCGTCATCGCTGCTGCGCAATGCGGGCCTGACCCTGGGTGAGGAGGACGTGGCGGCGCTGCATCAGCGGACCGAGGGATGGCCGGCCGGGCTGTACCTGGCGGCGCTGTACCTGCGGGAGGGCGGCCCGCTGGCGAGCGCGGCGGTCTCCTTCGGCGGGGAGGACCGGCTGGTGAGCGAGTACATGGAGTCGGAGTTCCTGGCGCGGATCTCCCGCCGGCAGCGGGCGTTCCTGACCCGGACCGCGGTGCTGGAGCGGATGTGCGGGCCGCTGTGCGATGCGGTGCTCGAGCAGGCCGGGTCGGCTGCGGTGCTGGCGGACCTGGAGCGGTCGAACCTGCTGCTGGTGCCGCTGGACCGGCAGCGGGGAGTGGTACCGCTACCACCACCTGTTCCGGGACATGCTGCTGGCGGAGCTGCACCGCCTGGAGCCCGGGCTGATGCCCGTCTTGTACCGGCGGGCCGCGCAGTGGCACGAGCGACAACGGGGCGCCCGGCGAGGCACTGGAGTACTGGATGAAGGCCGGCGACGTGGAGGCCACGGCCCGCCTGACCGCCGCGCTGACGCTTCCCAGCCTACATGCGGGGCAGGGCCGCGACGGTCGAGCGGTGGTTCGGGTGGCTCGAAGACCACGGCGCCATGGAAAATCACCCGGCGGTCGCCGTCCTGGCGGCGATGGCCCCCGCCATGACCGGGAGACCGGCCGACGCCGAACGGCGGGCCGGGGCCGCCGAGCGCGGAGCTGCCGTCGCGGGCCTGCCGGACGGGAGCTCGTCGATCGAGCCGTGGCTCGCGCTGCTGCGGGCGCTGCTGTGCCGTGACGGGGCGGACCAGATGCGGGCCGACGCGGAGCTCGCGGCCAAGGCCATGGCCGCCGGGAGCTTCTGGCGGGCAGCGGCGCTGCTGTTCCTGGGGATGGCGTACCTGATGGCCGGCGACCCGGACCGGGCCGATGTCGTCTTCGAGGACCAGGTCGCCGAGGCCCGGGCCGCCGGGGGAACGATCGGCGCCTGCATCGCGCTCAGCGAGCGGTCGCTGCTGGCGATCGGCAGGGGCGAATGGGACCTGGGCGAACGGCACCTGTCCCAGGCCCGGGCCATGGCCCGGGACACCAACATCGACGGACTACCCCGCGGTCACGATCATGCATGCCGCCGGCCGCGCGGATGGCGCTGCACCAGGCCGACCGGCCGGGCGCGGGCGCGGAACTGACCCGGGCGCAGCGCCTGCGGCCCGCCCTGACCTACGCCGTGCCGCACCTGGCCGTCCAGGCCCGGACCGAGCTCGCCCAAGTCCACCTCGCGCTCGGCGACCTAGCCGGCGCGCGGACGCTCATGCGGGAGGCCGATGAGATCCTCCGGCGCCGCCCCGGCCTGGGTGTCTTCGCCCGGCAGGCCGGAGAACTCCGGGCCGAACTCGCCCAGGCCCCCGGCTCGTCCGCCCTGGGAGCCTCGGCGCTGACCGCCGCCGAGCTGCGCCTGCTGCCGCTGCTGACCACCCACCTGTCGTTCCCCGAGATCGCCACGGAGATGTTCCTGTCCCGCAACACCATCAAGTCGACAGTGAACTCGATCTACCGCAAACTGGGAACCTCCTCACGCAGCCAGGCCGTCGCCCGGTCCCGTGAACTCGGCCTCCTCGAAACGTGAAGGGCGCCAGCCAGCGCGGGCGTGTCAGGCGCCACTCGTCGGTGAGCACGTGGCATTACACACCGAATATTCCACCCCGATGAGGTGGAGCGCGGCCATGACGTCAGGGCGCATCGTGGGATAGACCGAGAAGACAGCATAGCCCTGGGCGTCAGCAGGCCTGCTGCTTAGGGTTTTTGTGGCGGTTGACATGACCGAGCCGCCGCTGTTTTCGGATGCAATGAGAACAGGAGATGCGCTATGGCGAAGCCCGTCGCCGCCACCGCGACCGGCGCGGCCGTCGGCGCGGTGAGCGGGCACTTGTGGCGCGGCATGTCCCGCAAGGACTGCAAGGAGCTCGGGGACGTCATCGACGACGGGCAGGCCGCGCTGGTCATCGTCGGGGCGAGCAAGATCGAGCAGGCGGTGGACAAGGCCGGGCTGAAGGCCGAGAAGCAGGTCGCCAAGGAACCCGACGTCAAGCCGAAGGACATCGACAAGGCCATCGCGGAAGCCGCCGGCCGAGTCAGCTGACCTGCCGGTCCCCGGCCCGAGGCGGGCTATCTCGCCGCCTGCGCCCGGAACGGCTACCCCCCGGGAGGACACATGAGACCAACACATCAGGCAGGCCCGCGCAGGTGGGCGCTGCTACCGGCCGCCGTCCTGGTCCTGGCCTTGTCCGGGCTGGCCGCCGGGTGCAGCAGCACGCCGGCGTACTGCACCGACGCCAGCCAGCTCAAGACCTCGGTCCAGAACCTCGGCAAAGTCGACGTCGCCACGAACGGCCTCAGCTCGCTGCAGACCGCGCTGAACAGCGTCCAGACCGACGCCAAGACGTTCGCCACCGACGCGAAGTCGGAGTTCTCGTCGCAGACCGCGGCACTGAACACCGCGCTGTCCGGCCTGCAGACTGCGATCACGTCGGCGAAGGGCCAGCCGACCGCGACCGCGGCCGCGGCGGTCGCGTCATCGGTCGCCCAGGTGAAGACCGCGGCAGACAATCTGCAAAGCGCCGTATCAAGCAAATGCTAGTGACCAGTGTCCGACGGACGCACCGGCAGACCGTCACGGGCTATCAGGGGGAAGCGGCGCCGATGCCGAAATGGAACTTGGTGGGGCCAGGTGGGCCTGACCGGCTGGGCCAAGGTGGCCGGAGGCGCAGGTCCTGTCGCTGATCAGGACTCGACGCCGGACTGGGCGCCGTGCAGCCAGCCGGTGCCCCCCGGACGGCTACCGGCGGCAAAGGAGGCGCATGGACCAAACGGCGAGATTCCAGGAGACGTTGCGCAGGCTGGCGATTATTGACGAAGGCTTCGTCGAAGGCCAGGTCGGGCTCGGGCTCGGGCTTGGTCCGGCCGGGACTTCGGCCCTGGATCCGAAGACAGCGGCGCTGCTGCAAGTGGCGGTGTCGGTAGCCATCGGATCACCGGGGGTATGCCTGGAATGGAGCGTCGGCCGGGCGCTGGGGGCGGGCGCGAGCGAGGACGAGATCGCCGACGTGCTGCTGGCGATCGCCCCGGTGGCCGGGCTCGGCCGGATCGTCGCCGCCGCTCCCGAAGTGGCGATCGCGCTCGGGTATGACGTCGCGACCGCGCTGGAGGAACTGGAGGAACTAGATGGTCCCTGACCGCTCCCGGTGGGTGCCGGGCACAAGACCTCTGCGCCTGCTGTTATCGCCGGGCATCGTCGTGTCCGGCCGCTCAGGCTGCCGCCCCTGCACGGTCGGCATGGACTTCGACGAGGAGCTGGCGCTCCTGGCGGGGTTGACGACCTGTTTCACCCCATCAGGGGGGTGAAACTGGCTCAGCCGCCAGGTGGAATGGTACTGGCGGCAAAGGAGGCGCATGCGCCTGACAGCGAGGTTCCAGGAGACGTTGCGCAGGCTGGCGACGATCGACGAAGGCTTCATCAGTCATGCGGCCAGCCCTGGATCCCAGGACCGCGGCAGTGCTGCACGTGGCGGCGTCGGCGGCCATCGGGTCACCGGCTGTGTGCCTGGACTGGAGCATCAGCCGGGCGCTGGCGGCGGGCGTGATCGAGGACGAGATGGCTGACGTGCTGCTGGCGATCGCTCCGGTGGCCGGGCTCGGCCGGGTCGTCTGCGCTGCCCCCCGATGTGGCAATCGCTCGGGTATGAGATCGCGGCCGCGCTGGAGGAACCGGACGATTACCGGTAACTCCGGCCCAGGCGGAAGCAGGAGGAGTGGCCATGACTGTGAAGACTGAGGGAGTCGCCGCGAAGAGGTCGGCGGCGCGGGGTACGGCGCGGGCCGCGGGGGATGAGCAGCTGAGCCGGGCGGACCGGGTGGCTCTGGGTAAGGATGCCCGGGCAGCGGCTCCGCTGGAGTCGCAGGCGGAGTTCACCCCGGCCGGGAATCGGGATCCGGTCGGGCTGCTGCTAGACCAGGAAAAGACGCGGGTGCCGGAGCTGGTGCCGGTCCGGCACGGACGGATGCTGGTGTCGGCGTTCACGTTCTACCGGGGCGCGGCGCTGCCGATGGCGGCCGACCTGGCCACCACTCCCACCTCCGGGCTGCGGGTGCAGCTGTGCGGGGACGCCCACTTGTCAAACTTCGGCGCGTTCGCCTCGCCGGAGCGCAACCTGGTCTTCGACGTCAACGACTTCGACGAGACCCTGCCCGGCCCGTTCGAATGGGATGTCAAGCGGCTGGCCGCGAGCATGACGGTGGCCGGACGGGACAACGGGTTCCCCGCCAAGGCCTGCCGCAAGATCACCCTGGCGGCGGGAGAAGGTTACCGCACCGCGATGCGCGCCTTCGCGGACCAGACCTTGATGGACGTCTGGTACACGCACGTGGACATCGAGCCGGTCCTGGCCAAGTTCCGGTCCCAGGTCAAGGCGAACCAGGTCAAGGCGAAAAGGTTCAAGGAAACCCAGAAGCTGCTGGCCAAGGCGCACACCAGCGACACCATGAAGGCCGTAGGCAAGCTGACCACCGTGGTCGACGGGCAGCGGCGGATCATCAGCGACCCCCCGCTGATCGTCCCGATCGAGGACCTCTTCCCCGACCAGCAGGCCGACGCGCTCTACCAGCTGCTGAGCACCGTGCTGGGCGAGTACCGGCGCACCCTGCAGTCCGACCGGCGGCACTTGCTCGAGCAGTTCGCCATGGTCCAGGCGGCCCGCAAGGTCGTCGGGGTCGGCAGCGTCGGCACCCGCGCCTACGTCCTGCTGATGGACGCCGCCGACGGCGTCGAGCCGCTGTTCCTGCAGGCCAAGGAGGCCCAGCCGTCGGTCCTGGCGGAGTATGCCGGGCGCAGCCAGTACACCAACCAGGGCGAGCGCGCTGTCGCCGGGCAGCACCTGATGCAAGCCGAAAGCGACATCTTCCTCGGCTGGACCCGCGTCCCCAACCCCCTCGACGGGATAGACCGCGACTTCTACGTCCGCCAGCTGAAGGACTGGAAATTCTCCGTGCCGATCGAGCAGATGCTCCCGGCGGGCATGACGTTGTACGCCCGGCTGTGCGGGTGGACCCTGGCCCGGGCGCACGCCCGCTCCGGGGACCGCATCGCGCTGGCCGCCTACCTCGGCGGCTCGGACAAGTTCGACCAGGCCATCGCCGACTTCGCCGAAACCTACGCCGACCAGAACGAACGCGACTACGCCGCGCTCCAGACCGCCGTCAAAGAGGGCAGAGCCGAAGCCACCACCGAGATCTAATACCCGACTCAGGTCCGGCTATCCGATCCGGTAAGCGGGCACTGGCGCGTGGCATGACCAGCGCCGGCCGGGCATTCTGGACCCATTGCTGCCCGGCAGAGTCCGAGACCGGCCGAGGGCTGGGGCTCGTCGAGCTAATCGCCCACCGGTGGTTCGCGGCGAGCGCCCGACCTCGCCGCCTGTCAGCACCAGACTTCGGCTGGGAACGAACGTAGACTGGGCTTGTGCCCGTCGCTGAGGATCTTGAGCCGTATCTGCGCCCTACCTGGTTCATCGACTGCGACACTCCGGGCATCAGGCGCCGTGCGGAGGAGGTAGTCGCCGGCGCCACCAGCGATGAGGAACGCGCAATGCGGCTCTTCTACGTGGTGCGCGACGGGATCCGGTATGACCCCTATTCGATCACCGGGAATCCGGGCGACTACCGCGCGAGCACGGTCCTCGGGCAGGGGGCTGCTTACTGCATCCCCAAGGCATCGGTGCTGACCGCGCTCGCCCGTGCCGTTGGCGTCCCAGCCCGGCTGGGTTTCGCGGACGTGCGCAACCACCTGGCAAGCGAGAGGCTGCTCGCCTGGCTCGGGACGGACCTGTTCGTCTTCCACGGCTTCACCGAGTTCTGGCTGGCCGGCCGGTGGGTGAAAGCGACCCCCGCCTTCAACATCGAGCTTTGTGAACGCTTCGGGGTACGGCCGCTTGAGTTTGATGGCCGCAGCGACGCCCTGTTCCACGAGTACTCGGCGGACGGCCGGCGCCATATGCAGTACGTGGCGGACCGAGGCAGCTTCGCCGACCTGCCGTTCGAGGAGATCATGAGTGCATTCGCGGCCCAATATGGGCAGGTGTTGGCGGGCGCCGACCGAGACCGCGATGAACTCTTCGATCCACGCGGCGAGGCGCCGACGCCCGGGACCTGAGGGTTCACTTCACGCCCCGTTCAAGCACAGACAGAAGCTGCGACGTAGGCGGACATGACAGTCGCGTCGCTGCCCAGTCCCGCGGCGGTGGCGGGCGGTGCGCGTCACGGCGTCACCGCGATGGAGACGGGGAAGGTCCCGACCGCGATCGGCTTGCCCGCGACGTTGGTAGTGGTAGCGATCGGCGTGACCGTGTTCGACGAGCCGTTGACGACGTAGACGGCTTTCCCGTCGGGCGTGACGGCCATGGCTTGCGGGGAATCCCCCACCGGGATCGGCTTGCTCGCGGTATTGGTGGCGGTCCGGATCGCCGTGACCGAATTGGAACCCTCATTGTTGACATAAGCGGTTGAGCCGTTCGGGGTGATCGCGATGCCAAAGGGGAACATCCCGACCGGTATCGCCTTGCCCGCCGAATTGGTCGCCGTGCTGATGGGACTAACGGTATCGGAATTTATGTTCGTGACATATGCCGTCTTGCCACCCGGCGTGATCGCGATCCCGAAAGGATCGTTCCCGACCAGTATCGCCTTGCCCGCCGTGTTGGTCGCGGTGCTGATCGGGGTGACGCTGTTACTGCGGCTATTGACGACGTACACGGTCTTCCCGTTCGGCGTGATCGCGATCGCGGCGGCCTCCGCCCCGACCTTGATGGGGGTGCCGGGGGTGTTCGTGGACGTCCGGATCGGGGTAACCGTGCGCGAGAGCAGGTTGACCACGTAGGCGGTCGCGCCGTTCGGCGTGATCGCGATAGCCAGGGGGTCGCTCCCGACCGGGATCGGCTTGCCCGCGGTGCTGGTCGCGGTGCTGACCGGCGTGACAGTGCCGGAATTCTGCTGGTTGGCGACGTAGACGGTCTTGCCGTTCGGCGTGACCGCGATCGCCAGCGGCGAGGGTCCCACCGCGATCGGCTTGCCCGCGACGTGGGTGGCGGTGTTGATCGGGGTGATCGTGCCCGCGCCTTCGCTGGCGACGTAGACGGTCGCGCCGTTCGGCGTGACCGTGATCGGGTCCGGGTCGCTGCCCACCTTGATCGGCTTGCCCGCGACGTTGGTAGCCGTGTTGACCGGGGTGACGGTCTTCGACCCGTTGTTGACGATGTAAGCGGTCGCCGGGCCTGCCGGCGTCGGCAGTCGCGGCAGGATGGGCGTTCCGGCCTCGGGGCCGCTGCCCGGAGGATCGGCGGGCCGCGCGGCGACCCGCGCGGCAGCACTCGCCGGAGTTATCGCAGCCAGGGTCACCGATGTCGCTGCGGCACCTAATGCGGTGGCGCGCATGGCGCGCACGATACGCGTTCGCATTATTTAGTTCTCCTTGCCGACTTTATCCCGTAGCTGCGCTGCAGCCTGCAGAATATCGGTCACCTTTTTGACCTGGTGCGCAGAAAGCGTAATTCACCGATCCAGACTGGAAGATATTAACGTCCCCATTCGCAGGGATTTCCGCGTCGGCAATGGCTCTCGCGCGGGCGCGACCACGCCGGGCAGCGGGCGCCCGCGCCGGCCCAGCGGCCTGCTCAGCCGGTGGCAGCGTCATCCGGCTGCCCGGCTTGACAGGCCGGCTCCAAGTCGCCGATCCCAGACGGTCGCGGTCCCCTCAGAGTCAGCCGCGGTTCGGCTCTCCTACGATGCTTGGTGTGCCTGATCTAACGGTCTGGCTCCACCCGCCACGCGGATGGGCCGATACCATTCATGTTCACTTCTGGGGCACCTACCCTGGGCAGGCCGCCACGGGCTGGCCGGGAGTCCCGATGCACGCGCACGGGGACGGCTGGTACGTCTACCGCATCGAGGGCGTGGACACCGCAAGCCTGGTGTTCCACGACCTGCACGGGCGGCAGACAGCCGACCTGCGTCGGGAGCGGGACGGCTGGATGGATCGCGATGGCCGGTGGCAGGATGCCGACCCCCGAACCGCTGGTACCGCCGCGGCGTCCGGCATGGCACCCGCGTCGGCAGGGGCACCCGCCCCGCAGGCCCCGCCGTCCGGGGCGGACTTCCGTGAGGAGACGATCTACTTCCTCATCACCACCCGGTTCTACGACGGTGATCCGACGAACAACTTCTACTGCCGAGACCGGATCGCCTTCGACCGCGACGGCCGTCCGACGGACCCGCACTGGCGGGGCGACTTCAGAGGGTTGATCGAGCAACTGGACTACCTCAAGGACCTGGGCTTCACCGCTATCTGGATCACCCCGCCGATCGAGAACCGCAGCGGGCTGGACTATCACGGTTACCACGGCTACGACTGGACCCGGATCGATCCTCGGCTGGAGTCGCCGGACGCGACCTACCAGCACCTCATCGATGCGGCGCACGAGCGAGGCATCAAGATCATTCAGGACGTCGTCGTCAACCATTCCTGCCAGTACGGGATCCGACGCAAGGTCTGGATCGACCACTTGCCCGTCAAGTACTACGTTCCGCAGGGGTCCCGGCAGGGTGAGGTGAACCACGGGCCATATCAGGGCAACCTCGGCAACTACGCCTGGCCCAACCGAGACGACCTGGACAACCCGGTGGCGCCGCAGTGGTATGGGGAAAGGCACGAGCGCGACCCGGAGGGCCGGGAACCCCTGATCGATCCGCGGACCGGCCAGACCGTCCCGAAGCCCGGGTACGACCCCGGCCGGTTCTTCGGGGTGGACCCGAGCCGACTCGACCCGCAGTGGTACCACCAGGAAGGTTTCATCGCAGGCGGCGACTGGGAAAGCGCATATCCGCTGCAGCACAAGCACATCGCAGGCGACTGCATCGACCTGGCGACCGAGCGCGAGAACGTCAAGGACTACCTGATCACCGCGATCAACCGCTACCTCGACATGGGCGTCGACGCGTTGCGGATCGACACCGTCAAGCACGTGGAGCGGGGGAACCTGCTCGAGTTCGTCAACGCCTGGAAGGCCCACAAGCCGGGTCTCTTCGTCTTCGGGGAGAACCTGGTCAAGGGCTACGGATGGGGAGACATGGGCGGCGGCGACAACGGCCCATCTCCGATCCGGCCCTGGTGGTACACCCGACTCGGCGACGACCCGCGCAATCCCCGTTCCGGCGGCGACTCCGGCTTCGCGGTGCTCGACTTCGGGTTGTTCTCCTCGTTCAGGGACAACCTGAGCCGGGGCACCTTCAGCGGTCTGGCGCAGGCGATGTCGATGGACTGGATCTACGGTGACCCGACCACGCTCATCACTTTTCTGCAGAACCACGACGTCGGCCCTGACAACGACTTCAAGTACCGATTCAAGGGCGAACAGTGGATGGCGGCGGCCGCCTACAACGTGCTCTGGACAGTCCGCGGCATCCCTTGCCTCTATTACGGCGAGGAGATTGAGTTCATGAAGGGCGCTCCGCAGGACGTCGAGGGCGAGCGGGACACCCTGGCCCAGACCGGGCGGGCCTACTTCGGAGACCACCTGGCCCCCGGACGAATCGGCGCGACCCAGGCGCACCCCCTCTACGAGCACATCAAGCGCCTCAACCAGATCCGCCGAGCGCTCCCCGCCCTGCAAAAGGCACCCATGAGCCATCTGAACGAGTGGGGCAGCGGGCTAAGCTTCGTGCGCGACCACGACGGCGGGCGCAGCTACGTCGTCGTCGGCCTGGCGATCGGCAGCGACCAGACCATCATTGTGCAGGGGGTGCTCAACGGCACCTACCGCGATGCCGTCACCGGCCGGGAGATCGCGGTCCACGACGGAACGCTGGCGTTCGATGTCCGGGGCAGTTCGGCCGGCATCTACGTGTTGGACGGGCCGGGCCGGATCGGCGTGGACGGCGCCTATCTGCGCTGAGGCTCGCCCTGTCGCCGGCAGAGATGGTCGGTTCAGGCTTCTGGACGGAAGCCGCTAGTCGAGCGGCGTCGCCGGCGCTCGGGCAGCCGACAGCGATTCGGGTGCCGCCGAGGCGCTGCCCTCGAGCTGCAGCCGGGGGACGATCGGCTCCAGCCAACGCGGCATCCACCAGGCATGCGTACCGAGCAGCGCCATCACCGACGGCACCAGGATCATCCGGACCAGGGAGGCGTCGATGAGCACGGCGAAGGCCATCCCGATGGCGAGCATCTTGACCGTGGGATCGGGGTTGAGCACGAAGCTCGTGAACACGACGATCATGATGGCGGCCGCGGTCGTGATGACCCTGGCCGTCGCGCCGATCCCGATCGCGACGCTGCGTTGCGGATCCCGGGTGACGAGCCAGGCTTCGTGCACCCGGGACAGCAGGAAGACCTCATAGTCCATGGACAGCCCGAACACGATGCAGAACACCAGCATCGGCACGTAGGCAGGGATGGGCAGCGTCGTATGCAGGCCGATCAGGCTCGCCCCCCAACCCCACTCGAAGATCGCGACGATGACGCCGTAGGCCGCGCCGATCGACAGGATGTTGAGGATCGCGGCCTTGGTCGCGATCACCACCGACCGGAAGGCCATGGTGAGCAGGATGAACGAGATAATAACCACGGCGAGGATCACCCACGCCAGCCGGCTGGTGATCTGGCTGGTGAAGTCGACGGCCCCCGCAGTAGTTCCCGTGACGTAGCTGGTCGCGTGCTCCTTGGGCAGCACGTCGTCGCGGAGGGTGGTGACCAGGTTCGCGGTAGCCGGGTCCTGCGGCCGGGTGGTCGGGATCACGTTGAACACCGCGGTGGTGCCGGCCGAGTTCAGGGTTGCCGGCGTCACCGACGCGACGCCGGCGGTCTTGGAGACGTCCGATTGCATAGTGCTCAGCAGCGAGCTGTTCGCGGAACTCGACTGATTCGGCAGCTTGACCACTACGGCCAGCGGCCCGTTCGCGCCGACCCCGAAGCCCTGGGAGATCAGGTCGTAGGCCCGGCGGCTGCTGTCCGACGTCGGGTTCGTCCCGTTGTCCGGCTGGCCCAGCGTGATCGAGAACAGCGGGATCGCCAGTACGACGAGCACGGCCGTGCTCAGGATCGCCCACGGCCACGGCCGGCCGCTCGCCATCCGCCCCCACCGGGCGAACGCGCTGTGCTCGTGCTGCTCATGCGTGGCCGCGGCGGTCTGCGCCGCCTGCGCCCGCACCGACAGCCCGGCCTTCCTGGCCCGGATGCGGGCGGACAGGGACCGCACGTTCCCCCGAACCAGCCCCATGAGCGCGGGCACCAGGGTCAGCGCCGCCAGCATCGTGACCACGACCACGATCGCCGCGGCCAGGCCGAGCGACCCGACGAAGGCGACTCCGGAGAGGTAGAGGCCAAGGATGGAGACGACGACGGTGCAGCCGGCCACCACAATCGCGGCGCCGGAGGTTCCGGCGGACCGTTTCGCGGAGGTGACGACGTCCATCCCGCCGTCCAGCTGCTCGCGGTGCCTGGCCACCAGGAAGAGCCCGTAGTCCACGGCGACGCCGAGCCCGAGCAGCGTCGCGATGGTGGGAGCCGTGGTCGGGAACGTGACGGCCGCGGCGAGCAGCCCGAGCAGCGATAGCCCGGCGAGAACGCTGAAGATGGCTGACACCAGCGGGATCGCGGCGGCGATCAGCGAGCCGAACATGAGCAGCAGCAGCACCAGCGCGCAGGACAAGCCGATGATCTCCGACTTCAGGTCGCTGGTGTGCTGCCCGATCTCCCCCGCGCCGCCGCCGTACTCGACCTGCAGGCCGGCCTTGGTGGCCGGTGCCACCGCGTTGTTGAGCTTGTCCAGGTAGGCGGCATCCAGCGAATTCGGATTTACGTTCCAGCCGACGCTGGCGTACGCGATCGTACCGTCTTTGGACACGGCGCCGGAGTTGCCCGAGGAGAACGGGCTGACCGCCTTGATGACGTTCGGCAGCTTGGACACGTTGGTGACCGACTGGTTGACCGCCGACTCCTGCGCCGAGACCGTGCCGCTTTGGGCGTGGAAGACGATCTGCCCGCCGTACCCGCCCTGCTGCGGGAACGTGCTGTTCAGGACGTCAAGGCCGACCGCGGAGTCGCTGCCCGACACCGTGTAGTTGTTGACGTACGTACCGCCGAACGCACCACGGGCGGCGAGCAGCCCGCCGAGGATGACCACCCAGGCGATGATGAACACCCAGTGCCGCCGCGCAGCGAAGCCGCCGAGCCGCTCTAGCAAGTTATTCACGGTCGCTGGCCCCTCGCGATTCAATGGCCGAGGCGGCTGCGGCCGCGAATGCACTTAGGGCTGCATCATGACCGGAACCCCAGCGTCGATCCACCTGGCTTTGCCCGGCCGACGCACGTAACCGTCTCAGCTGTCACCAGTGGCCCTTATGCCCGGCGCTTCGCGGCGGAAACGGCCAAGTACCGAAATGTCATCACCTGGACGAACCCCGGCTAGACGTCCCGGAACCCGAACACCAGGCCGCCGGCCAGCATCGCGGCTGCGGCCCAGATCGCCAGCACGCCCAGCCCGGCCCACGGCGTGATCACCAGGCTCCGCAGGCCGGTGGTGTCCTGGATGGTCAGCCCCGCGACCGTGGGTGTCCACCGCTCGAGCCGATGCTGCCAGTGCTCGTTCCCGATGAACGACAAAATGATCGGGAACAGGTAGAGCAGCGCGAGGACAACGCCGATGGACACGGCCGAGTCCCGCACGATCACCGCGACACCGAGGCTGAGCAGCGCGATCAGTCCCAGGTACAGGACCGACCCGCTGGCGGCCCGCAGCGTTGGCCCGTAGCTGAGCCAGACCGGGTGGAAGCCGCGCGCGGCGGTAAAGCCGTTGCCGGGCAGGAACAGGTGCCCGGCCAGCACCGAGCCGAACACCGCCACCGCGCCGGCCACCAGCACCAGCGCGGCCAGCAGGATCGCCTTGGCTGCCAGCACCGCCTGCCGCCTGGGCATCGCGGCGAGCGTGACGCGCATCATGCCCGAGCTGTACTCGTTGCTGACCGTCAGCACGGCCAGGATCGCGACCACTGCCTGACCAAACTGGATCCCGGTCAGGCTGAGCTTGGTCGTATCGACCGGGCAGGTCAGGTTCTGCGGGCAGTGCGTGGCCCCGACGGCCGCGACGGCGACCGCAATGGTCAGCGCCGCGACCCCGAGGAGCAGCCAGGCGGGTCCGGAGACCGTGCGCAGCTTGGTCCACTCGGCGTGCAGCGCGTGGCGCAGGCTCGCCCCGTGCGCTGCCGCCGTGGCCATCGTCGGCGCCGGCTGCGTCTGCACGCCGGTGCTCATGCGTCCCGCCGCCGCAGCATGACCAGCGCGAAGGCCAGGGCCGCCGCCGCCCACAGGCATAGCACGGCAAGCCCGGCGTAGGGCGACAGCGGGTAGTAGCCCTGCACGGGTGAGATGACGGTGGTGACCTGCGAGTACCGCGGGATGCTCTGCTCGATCGCCAAGGCCGCAGCCGGGGTCAGCCGCAACAGCCAGTCGCCGACCCCGGCGGGCACGACATTGAGCGCAGTCAGCAGGAACGGCATGACGACGATTACTATCGCGGTCGTGATCGCGGCCGCGCTGCGCCGCAGGATCGCACCCAGGGCGACGGCGAGGACCGCGGCCACGGCCAGCATTGCCGCCGTGCCGACGATGACCCGCACCTCGGTCAGCAAGGGCGCGGTCAGCAGCACCTGACCCTGGTTTTCTTCCTTCGGCACGCCCACGGCGATCGAGACCGCCGCGGCCACCAGCCCGGTGACGAAGGCCACCGCGCCGATCACCACGGCTTTGGCGGCCAGCACCGCGCCGCGGCGCGGGGTGGCGGCCAGCGTGGTGCGGATGAGGCCGCGGCGATATTCGGTGCTGAAGAACATCGCCGCCACTACGACAATCACGATCAATCCGAGGAACGCGCCCACCAGGCTCTGCCCGATCGTCACCGTCGGGAGCCCGCCGCCCGGCCCCGGCGTAACCGGCGCGATATCACCGGAGCCCGTCAGCGTGAACGTGCCGGCGTTCCGGGTGAATGGCGCGAAGCCCAGGCCGCCGCCTGGCCCCGGTCCCCCGGCCGGGCCCCCGCCACCGACTGCCGGGCCCCCGCGACCGACTGTAGTGCCGGTCCAGATGCCGGGCGCGGCACCGGCCAGGCTGACGTGATCGAAGACTCCGCTGGACTGGGCGGGGCCGCTGTTATTGGTGTTCCCGCCACCGAATGAATTCTGAGTCACCGTGTAGTTCGGGGAGGTAGCGAAGATGCCGACCTGGACGGTCGACGGCAGCCCGGTCAGCTGGACCGTGCCCACCTGAGTCCAGTGCGCGCCGTCGGCGGAGTCGTAGCCGGTGATCGTGTCGCCCGAGCGAGTCAGCCGCAGCCAGCGCGGATGCGCCGCCGAAACGGCACCGGGCAGCCCGGCGGTATCCCCGGTGAAGTTGTACTGCATCCGGACGCCGTGACCGCCCGTGACCATCATCGCCGCATAAGCCGAGCCCTGGCGGGTGCTCTGCTTGATGATGATCCCGGCCTTGGCCCACTCCGTCAGGCCGGGCACCATGTTGCCGTTCCCGGCCTGCACAGGCCCTGGCCCCGAGCTGAGGTTCGCGTGCTCGCCGGTGAGCGAGGTAACGCGTGCGGTGATGGTGCCGTTCCCGGTTAGCGGCTGGCGCGCGAAGGAGAAGCTGTCGGTCACGACCTCGCCGCCCGGCCCGTGCGGGACGTAGGGCAGGCAGGCCTTGCCGGATTTCACCGGACCGCCGTTGATCTGGCAGCCGATGCTCGCGTTGGCGGCCGCGAACACGCCGAGGAAGATGGTGAGCAGCGCGGCCAGGATCATGCCGATCACCCAGCCGCGCACGCTGCGGAACTTGATCCACTCGGCCCGCAGCAGGGAACCGAAGCCGCCGCCGCGGGGTCCGTCGCCGAGCCCGGCTTCGGGCCTCGGTACCGAGATGGCCTGGGTCGTCATCGCGGCACCTCCTGCGCCGCATCGGCGTCGAAGCCGGCCGGGCGGAATTCGACGGCCTGCTTGGTGAGCTCCATATAGGCCTGCTCCAGGGTGGCTCGGTGCGCGGACACCTCGGAGAACGGCACTGCCTGCCCGCTGAGCAGCGCGACCACCCGCTCGGCCGCCAGCCCGGAGATCGTAAGCACGTCCTGGCCGCTGGCAACGACGGTGGCCCCCGCGTTCTCCAGCGCCGCCCTCGCCTGCGGCCGGGCGGACGTGCGCAGCGTTACCCGATCCCCGGACGCGGCCGCCAGCAGGCTCGCCACCGTGGTGTCGGCGATGACCTTGCCGCGGCCCACGACCACCAGATGATCGGCGGCGTCCTGCAGTTCGGTCATGAGATGGCTCGACACCAGCACCGCCCGCCCGCCCGCAGCCAGCGACCGCAAGAACCCGCGCATCCACACGATGCCCTCCGGGTCCATCCCGTTGAACGGCTCGTCCAGCATGATCGCGGCCGGGTCGCCCAGCATCGCGGCGGCGATGCCCAGCCGCTGCCGCATGCCGAGCGAGTAGCCGCCCGCCCGCCTCCTGGCCACGCCCTGCAGGCCAGCCTGCTCGATGACCTCGTCCACCCGGTTGGCGTCCAGGCCCTGCGAGTGCGCGAGCCAGAGCAGGTGGTTGCGGGCGGACCGACTCGGCTGCAGTGCCCCCGCGTCGAGCAGCGATCCGATCACCCGCATTGGCTGCCGCAGGCTCGCGTATGACTTGCCGCCGACGGTCGCCTTGCCCTCGTCGGCCGCATCCAGGCCGAGGATGACCCGCATCGTGGTCGACTTGCCTGCCCCGTTCGGGCCGACGAAGCCGGTCACCTGGCCGGGCTGGACGGTGAACGACATGCCGTCCAGCGCCAGGGCCGGACCGAACCGCTTCCGCAGTCCGGACACTTCGATCGTGGCTTGCATTTCCGTTTCCTTCTGTGGTCGGGGTGGAACTTGCCGTGACTTCGTTCTACGGGAACGGCCATAACATGGGCCGCACGCAACCTGTTATCCCGTTGTTAGGCCCGGCAGGGCATGCTGAAGTGGGATGGCCAGGCGCAAGCCCCTGATCAGGGCGTTGCCGACAGGAGGGAGGGGCGCATGCGGGCCCAGCGCCAGCCGGGCCGGCCGCGCTGGCTGCGGCTGCCCGGCCGCACCGTGCGGATGCGGCTCACCATCCTGTACGGATTCTTGTTCGTGGTGTCCGGCGCGCTGCTGCTGGCGCTCGCCAGCGGCGTGGCGGTCAGCAGCTCGTCCGTCCAGGCCAGACCGGCCTTCGCCGCCGGAAGCAAGCCGGGCTCATCGCTGGCGCATGCCGAGGCGCAGGTGCGCCAGCTGCAGGCGCAGGTCAGTCAGCTGCAGTCGCAGGCCAGCCCCCAGCCAGTCCAGCAGCACGAACTGTCGCATGTGCTGCTGACGTCGTCGCTCATCGCGCTGGCGATCATGACGGCCGTCTCCCTGTTGCTGGGCTGGCTCGTGGCCGGCCGCGCGCTGCGCCCGGTCCGGGAGATGACCGCGGCGGCACAGCGGATCTCCGAGGACAGCCTGCACGAGCGGCTTGCCGTGCACGGGCCGAAGGACGAGCTGCAGGAACTCGGCGACACCATCGACGGGCTGCTGGAGCGGCTGGAGGTCGCCTTCAACGCCCAGCGGCGGTTCGTCGCCAATGCCTCGCATGAGCTGCGCACCCCGCTGACCACGATGCGGGCGGCACTCGATGTGGCGCTGGCCAAGCCCGAGCCCGCGCCGCCGCAGACAATCGCGCTGGCCGGGCGGCTGCGCATCGAACTCGACCGGATCGAGACGCTGCTTGAGGCCTTCCTCGTGCTGGCCCGGGCCCAGCACCGGGGACTGGCTGGTCAGGCAGTCCTGCCGCTCGACTACATTGTGGGCTCCGCGCTGGCCGATCAGGCGGCCGCCATCAGGGCCATGAACCTCACCGTGCAGGACGCCAGCGGCCAGGGCGGCGCCTGGGTAGCCGGGAGCCAGGCCCTGCTGAGCCGCATGGTGGAGAACGTGATCGACAACGCGGTATGCCACAACGCCGAGGGCGGGTGGGTCGCCGTCACGACGCTGGCTCAGGACGGGCAGGCCAGGCTGGTCGTCGAGAACGGCGGGGCCGTCCTCGACCCGCGGCAGGTGGCCGAGCTCAGTCAGCCGTTCCGGCGCCTCGAAGCCGACCGGATCGGCACCGACAAGGGCTCCGGCCTCGGCCTGTCGATCGTCGCGGCGATCGCGGAGGCACACGGCGGCACGGTGGACCTGCAGGCCCGGCCCGGTGGCGGGCTGCGGGTCCGCATCGAGCTTCCGGCCGCCGCGGCGACCACGTCGGCCAGCGTTCCCGCGGGCGTGCCGGGATGAGAGTCCTGGTGGTCGAAGACTCGCGGTCGCTCGCCGAGGTGCTCGTGGAGGGCCTGCGCGACCAGGGCATGGCGGTAGACGCCGCGCACGACGGCCTGGAGGCAGCCGCGAAGCTGGATCTCAATGCTTATGACGTCGTGGTCCTGGATCGCGACTTGCCTGGCATCCACGGCGACGTACTGTGCCAGATGATCACGGACCGCGACGAGCGGGCGATGGTCCTGATGCTGACCGCGGCCGGGGCGCCCGGCGACCGGGTGACCGGTCTGAGCCTGGGTGCCGACGACTACCTGGGCAAGCCGTTCCACTTTCCGGAGCTCGTCCTTCGGGTCCGGGCGCTGGCCCGTCGGCAGCCATCCGTCCGAGCCCGCACGCTGCGCGCCGCCGGGATCGAGCTCGATCCGACGCGGCGGACCGTGACACGCGACGGACGGCAGCTCGACCTGTCGGTCAAGGAGTTCGGCGTGCTGGAGGCGCTGCTCGTCGCCTGGCCTGCGTTTCTGCGCGCCGAGGATCTGCTTGAGCAGGTCTGGGACGAGCAGGCCGATCCGTTTACCAACACCGTGACGGTGACGATCGGCCGGTTGCGCCGCAAGCTCGGCGACCCGCCCGTGATCGCGACCAGGCCCGGCGTCGGCTACCGCATATGCGATCAGCCGCCCTGACGGACCGCGCCGCCCGGACTATCCCGTCTCCAGCATCCGCCACGCGTTAAGCCTACTCATGCCGGTACCAGTAACGGCCTGCTCTGGTTACCAGTGCCGTCCCGTGCACATGCTGAGGGCATGACGATCACGAGCGAATTGATCCAGGTCCCGATCGCGGACGGCACCACCCTGCAGGCATATCTCTCCCGGCCAGCCGCTGACCCGGCCCCGGTCGGGGTGATCGTGGCACATGAGCTCTTCGGCGTGAACCCAGATATCCGCGGGGTGGCCGACGATCTCGCCGCAGCCGGATACCTCACGATCACGCCCGAGTTCTACCACCGGGAGGCGCCACCCGGTCGCTGGCTCGGACGCGACGACACGGGCCGCCAGGAGGGTTTCGCCTACCTGAACCGGCTCACTCGCCAGCAGGCGCTGGATGACACGGCCGCATGCACCGGCTGGCTGATCTCACAGCCAGCGATCGAGCAAACCGCGATGATCGGCTTCAGCGCCGGCGGTCACCTGAGTTATCTCGCGGCCTGCCAGCTTCCGATTAGCCGGACCGCCGTCCTGTACGGGGGCTGGCTGCCCACGACTGACATCCCGATGAGCCAGCCGTCACCGACACTTGAGCTCACCGCGGGGATCCGCGGCCGGATTCTTTACCTCGTCGGCGCGGACGACGCCCTGATCGACGCCGGCCAGCGCGGTCAGATCCGCGACGCTCTCCAGGACGCCGGCAGCGACCACGAATTCGTCACCTACCCCGGTACCGCACATGCGTTCTTCTGGCCGGGCACGCCTGCCTTCAGCCGGCAGGCGCGCGACGACGCGTGGTCCCGGATCTTGGCCATGCTCGCGACCTAGCTGGCGAGCAGCAGTATTCGGCGCCATGAGCGAGCCGCGGGTGGGATCAGCGTCTACCCGCGGGATGCCGCCCAACCCGTGCAGCGCTAGAGGCGTACTGACAGCGGCGCCAGGTCGTGTCACCCGGCGGGAGCCCCGAACGGCGGGAGGTTCTGCCGGCATACGGTTCCCTTCGGCGGGAGGGCGCCGGTCAGGAAGTAGGCGGTCATGTAGTTGCTGGCGCATGTGCTCGGGTTAAGGAGCGCAGTGTGGCCGTAGCCGCGGAGGACGAGGAGCCGGGCGTTGGCGAGCTGGCGGGTCATGGCGATGGCGTCGTTGAGCGGGAGGAACGGGTCGGTGGTGTTGCCGATCACCAGGACCGGGCTGGTAGGGGCGTTCCAGGGGCCGCTGAAGGTGTCCTGCCCGCAGCGGCCAGGTGGCGCACGGCTCGTCAAGGGTCCACAGATCCGGCAGGCCGATAACGCCGCTGCGGCGCAGCACCAGGCGCTGCAGGCCGGCGTAGGCACTGGCGGGGGGGCTCGGTGCCTCGTTGCACTGGACCGCGAAATCCTGCTCGGCCCCTCCGTAGGGCTGCGCGGCTGGCACCGCGGCGGCCGGCGGCGTGCCCGGCCGGGCGCTCGCCGTGCCGCTGCGGGCCGTCCAGAGCTGGTGGAGCCCCTGGGCAGCCCCGGACCAGCCGGGGAAGTTGTTGCCAGGTACGGGCGTGCTGAACGGCTGCACGAACGGGAGCGCGTCGCTGACATCGGTGACAACCTCGGCGTAGGTGAAGGCTGTGCCGCCCAGGTTGATGGGCGCTCGCCTGAGGCGGGCCAGGAGCGCATCCCAGTTGTCCCTGGTCGCGGCGGGATTGCCGGCCGAGAACGCGCAGGCCTGGGTGCTGCGCTGGCCGCAGATGCGCAAGAACGCAGCAAGCGCCCTGGCGGCCGCTTTGTCGCTGCCCAAGCGCAGGTAGGTGCTCAGCCGGGGGTTCGGCCGCCCGCCGCTGGTCCAGGCCTCGGGCGGGACGTTCCCGTCCAGTACCAGCCTGCCGACCCGGCGCGGGAACAAGTTCGCGTAGGTTGCGCCAAGGAACGTGCCGTAGAAGATGCCAAGGTAGTTCAGCTTGGGCTGGCCGAGGTCCTGGCGCATCAGGTCCAGGTCGCGGGCCGTGTCCGCGGTCGAGACGTGCCTGAGTAGCGCGCCGTCCCGCGCGGCGCAGATCTTGCCGAACTCGCGCCACCGGCGGATGTAGGCGCCCTGCTGGCCCGGGCGGGCGGGAAACAGAGCGTACTTGCCGAGGAACGCGCTTTCCGCGGCCCGCGGGACACCGGTGCCAGGCGACGGCTGGCACCGGACTAGCGGCCGAGGCGCTTGTGGCGCCGGACGACAGCAGCCCGGCCGCACCGAGTAAGGAGCCGGTCGCGACGGCGGCGGTGAGCTTGCCCGGGCGTTTCTTCGCGCCGGGTGGCGGTCTTCGGTTCTCACATCAGCTCCCCGAGCCTGTTCGCAGCGGTGCAGTGGGGGTGCCCGGCGGCGCTGCCATCGGTGGCGTCTGCACAGTGCCGGTCACCGGCCCGAGCGGACGGCCGGGCGGCCTGCCAGATCCGGGCCGCCAGCAGGACCATCGCGGCCCCGAACGGCAGCATGAACAGCACCACAATGGGGCCGTAGGACCCCATTCCCTCGGCGACCTCCAGCCCGGCGGTGAACAAGACCGCCAGCCAGCGCGGCACGCTGCGGCTGCGCCATAGCGCGAACCCCATCACCACCGGCGCGGCGTACTCGGAGGCGAAATAGACATACACAGCCGCCTGGTCCGGCACGGAATGGAAGCTGGTGACCAGGAACCGCGCGGCCGCGCCCCGCGTCAGGTGCGCCGACGCCGCAGCTGCGAGGTTGACCCCGCCAAGAACGTTGACCATGGCCCCGGAGAAGGCGCCCACGCCGCCCAGCAGCGCGCCGACGGTGGCGATCACCCAGCCGCGGCCGGTGACCCGCAGCGCGATCGCGGCATACGACACGGCCAGGCCACCGAGGGCCAGAATCGTCAGCGACCCCGCCAGGTACAGCTGAGCCGAATGGGCCGCCGCGATGGGCAGCACCCTGGCCGCGGTGGCTGTGGTAGTGATCACCTGGTCGGTGCCCCTGGGGTCCAGTGCCTCGGCGCTGATATAGAGCAGCGCCGTGATGGGGAGGAAGACGGCCAATATCCGCTGGCGTGCCCAGGCGGCATTATTCATGAACTTCTCCAGTTGGCTAGACGGCCGATCTTCCCGGCGAGCTGATACGCGCGGCGCTCAGCCGGATGTTAGACGCAGCGGATCTGCGGCTGGGGGGCGGGAAAATGCCTATCGGGCATAGAGGAATTGCTGCCTGCTGCCGATATCTGTCCCTTGATACCAGGCCATATGCGGCTTGATCCATATGCGGCTTGATATGGCTTGCGGGCAGCGTCTCCGTGGCTGCGAGGACATCGGTGCTGACCTGCACCGCCGCACAGCGCGGGGCGGGCTTGCCCGCGTGTCGCGACACAGCGAAGAGCGCGATAAAAAAGGTGCTGCCATTTTTCCACCTCAGCGCGGCTGTGCGATGGGCGCCGCCCAGGTCCAGAGCAGCCAGAGTCTCAATCTCGCCTGTCCGCAGGTAAGCCAGCATGACTTCTGAACAGGACGCTACGCCCGATTTATGATGGGGAAAAGAGCGATGGTGGTGGCGAAGGCGGCGCGGCGGACCAGCTCCAGGGTAAGGAATCGGCTGAGCGGACGCGGCACAACATGGCTCCGAACCCGTGTGCTGAGGGACCTCCCTCGGTGACGAAATAGTGTTCTCCAACAAGCTGCTGCAGCAGAGCACAGAGTCGGCAGGTCGGGCGATGTTGGCCGATCAGACCCGTCACGTTGAGCATCATCGCGTCATCTTGAGAAATATCCGGGCTCCGGCGAGGGCCATCCGGTAGGCCAGTATTCATCTGGAGTGACGTTCGGTGTTCATGACGAGTGACGCGGCAACAACAAGTCGTGATCCGCCGGACAGTGGCGCGGCGAGGATTGGCAATGGCTAGGCCAGCGGCCCGGGCAGGCCGAGGCCGATCCCGGCCTTTCCCGTGAGCATGGAAGAGGACCATCCCGCCCGGCAGTACCCGGCCGTGGTGGCCCTCCGCAAGAGACCTTACGTGACGTTGGGTGTAGACACCGGCACAATGCGCGAGTTATTGTGCAACTGGCAAACGCGGCACCCCGCCAGGCCCCCGGGTGTCGGCCTAAGCCGGGCCAGCGAGCGCGCCTCCCCAGGTCGCTGGCCCGGCGCGAGGACAGACTTCGGGGCGTGGTTCGTATGGTGTCCCTGCGCGACCTTGACCGCGAGGTGATCTACCGTGACCCCGATGGCAACAAGATCGGGGGCGCCTCGACCACGTGGTTCGGCAGGCGCACCGACTGGTTCGCACTCATCCGCCACGCCATGGGTGAGAGCGGTGCTCCCTTCCGGCCCGCCAACTGGCAGCAGGACTACCTAGGCGCCACCCGCAGACCGAAAAATGGGCCACCGCCCGGTGACATTACCTGGAGCACCGGCGCCCGGCGGAGCGGGCGCCGGCCCGGTAATGGCGACTAGCTACATGCCGGGGGTCTCGACCTACCTGCTGGGGGTCTCGACCCGGCGGGTGGCGAAGCTCGCTGCCGCGCCGGGCGTCATATCGCTATCGAAGTCGCAGGTCAGCCTGAAGGCGGCCGAGCTCGATGAGATGGTCGCCGGGTTCCTGGCCCGGAAGCTGGACGCCTGCCCGTGCCCGTTCCTAAGGCCCGACGCGGGGACGGCAAACGGGAGGTCCTCGGCATCGAGGTGGCCTCCTCCGAGGGCCGCGCCGGGTGGCCGGCGTTCCTGCGCGGGCTGGTTGCCCGCGGCCGGTCCGGCCTGGCGATAGTCACCTCCGACTGCCACCAGGACCCGTCTGGCGGCAGATCTGGTCCAGCAACCCGCGGGAACGGCTGGACAAGGAGATCCGCCGCCGGATCGACGCTACCGAGGCCCGCCGCTACATGGGCCCCGGAATCCTCGCCGCCTGCCGCCGGGCTGAACAGGACAAGAAATCCAGTGAGACTAGAGTGACAATTGGGACTATTGGTGCTTAAACAGGTCTCGATGTGGTCATCTCGTACACCCATCTCCCTGGGCGTGGCCACGGCTCCACTGTGACCGGCGTCCGCGGCCAGTCCTCGGCCGCCCGAGGCGGCCACGCAGGTGGCATGGATTTCAAGCCCATTAAACGCTCCGCCGAGTAGATCGTTCTCAGCGGAGGCCGCGGATTTCACCCGAGTTGACCGCTCCTCATCAGCCCTTGACTACACTCGCCTGTCCCTTCTATCCTTTCAGTGATATTTCGCCCCGTAGGGCCCGACCAACGTGTGGCCGAACGCGGAGGTTTACGGTGACCATAGGCAGCAGCGCTGACGAGTCGCATCTGGACAAGGCAGGGGAACAGGGAGCCGGGGAGCGCACTGAGCGGCCTGCCGAGGGCCCGCACGTGGGCGAGTTCACCGCAGACGATGAATATGTCGGTACGCCGACAGCCCCGCCCGCGACGCACTGGTACGGACGGCAGCCAACCATCGGCTTTCTGATGTTGCTGTATGTCGGCATCATCTGGTATGTGATCGGCATTGTGTTCGGCCCGCTGAGGTCCATCGAAACGATGGGCGGGCCGACCACCTTCTGGCTGCCGGTGCTGATAGTGGTCGCCGCATGGTGGCACAACTGGCCAGGCTCGCTGATAAAATCTCGCCTCGGTGCCGGGCTGGCCAACACGGTCATCTTCATCATCGCGATGTACATCCTCACCGGCCTCGGCCAGATCATCGTTGAAGGACATCTCAATATCCACTCCCTTTTCGAGTCTAATGGACCCGTCCCCACCTTCCCGTTCCTGATCCCGCTTGCGGCGACCATCTTCGTCTCGATGCTGCAGTTGACGTTCGTGTGCGCACGTTGGCCGTTCGACCGCATGAACAATATCGCGGCCGGGGCGTGCGCCTTCGTGCTGGTCTGGGTGGTCGGCGTGGTGGTCAACCTGACCCTTATCAACTGGGATAACATACCTGCGCCCGTACGGCATGCCATCGGCCTGCGGAACCCGGGCGGCCCGGTAAACGCCCTTGACCTCATCGCTTGGCTGGTCTCCATCGTCATATTGCAGCTCATCTTCTTCCAGGTGCTCGACGGCTGGCCGTTCCGCAATTTCGAGAGGCAGAGCACTCAGCTGGTCGTCAGCAACGTCTTTGTCATCGGCGGTGGATGGCTGATCTACCTTTTCGAGAAGGACGTGCTGCACTACCCCGTTCCGGTTATCGTCGCCATTGGCGGAGCTGTCGCAGTGGGTTGCAACATCAGCACGCTGGTGTTCGAGAGCTATCCGTTCCACCAGGAGAAGCCGTATCTCGCCCGGCTCGGCCTAGTGATGAACGTCGTCGGAATAGCGTTCGTGGCGTACATCGTGATCAAGTCTGTCGGGCTGGCTGCCCAGTCAACGTGGACGACGGTGCCCGTCGAACTCTATGTGGCGACTATTTGCCTCAACTTCATCGCTCCGGTGATCATCTTTATCTACCTCGTCTACGGCCGGTGGCCCTTCCAGCCACCCGCGCCGCCCGAGCCCACCGACGCCCTGGCGCAGTAGCCGGTTGGCGGCCAGACCACGTGGCCCGGTTCGCCGGGCCACGTGGTCTGGCCGCTCTCGGCGTGCTCCATTGCCCGCGACAAGCTGCTCACGGCTCGCCTGATTGAGCGCGGCGCGAACCGCACCACCCTGGCCATGCATGCGGTCGCTGGCCTCTCCGGCGCGAGCGAGCTGCGCCACGCGCGCCGAGGGAAGGCCATGCGGCATCGCGCTGCAAGCTGCAAGCCGCAACGCGGCAGCGGCATCAGACCCGACACGCTGCGCCGGCAGCAGCTCCAGCATCCGCTGCGTGACCGCCGCGACGCCGGCTTCCACGGCCTGCCACTGCCCCGCGGTGATCCGCCGGGCCAGGCCGCCGCGGTCGTGGAACTCAGCCCCGGCACCGGCGTGATCTGCTGCCCGGCCGCATCAGCGCGCTGGCGGTCCAGGCCACCAGGAAGTCCTCCCCGGCCAGCTGCGCCGCCGCGATCCCGGCCAGCCAGTCACACAGCTCGCTGACCGCGGTCCTGCCCGCGTTCGGTGTGAGCACCGCATCCGGCGCGCCGATCCGCGCATGCCGCCGCTTGCGTCGCCTGCAAAGTATCCTGGCCACCAGATAGGTGCCTTCCCTACTGAGATGATCGTCACGTCGCAATGATCATCATCCCAGGTCAGGGCGGCACCTATCGGCATTTGCGGGGTCGTGTCACCGACTTACTCGCGGAATCGGGTCAGAACTCGCTCGCCATCATCGCCTTACGCAGCACCGCATCAAGGACCCGACCTACATCGGCCCCTGCCTGCGTTCAGGACGCACCTCGGCACGCACACGCCGGCGAAGGTGTCCGTGCTCAGTCGGTGACCTCGAGCACCACAGCTGCCCCCGTGTCACCCGCCGCGCAACCGGTGAACAATCCGAGTCCGCCGCCGCGCAGCCGGAGCGTCTCGACAAGCTCGGCGATGGAGCGCAGACCGGTGGGGCCCTGCGGGTGGCCGAAGATCAGGCTGCAGCCGTAGGCATTCATCGCCTCGGGGGCGATCCCGGTCTGGGCGGCGAAATACAGGTCGTTCACCGCGAAGGGGTTGTGAGTCGTCACCGCGATGATGTCACCGACATCCCGGCCGGCCGCGCCGAGGGCGGAGCGGGCGGCGGGCACAGGGGCCTGGGGCATCCGGCTCTTGCCGACCCGGGCGAGACCGACACCGAGGATCCGTGCGACTCCCTCACCGGCCGAGATCTCCCGGGCTTGCGCCACGCTGGTAACCACGGCGCCGGCGCAGCCGTCGGCTGGGTGGGTCTGGGAGGCGAAGCTATGCACGTACTCGGGGGATGCGGGTGGCAGCTTGGAGATGGTCTCCAGTTCCTTGGACCGGACCCCTTCGTCTGCGTCGACGATCAGCGGTGCGCCCTTGCGGCGGGGAATCTCTATGGGGACCATATACCGCCGCTGGAATGCGCGGTCATCGGCGAGCGCCCGGGTGTACTGCTCCCAGCGCAATGCTGTCAGCTCGTCGATCTGCTCGCGGGTGACGCCCATCTCCGCCGCCACAGCTTCGGCGGCGGAGATCATCGAGGCTTTGGCCCATGGGTCGTTGGCGAAGTTGTCGAGCATCCAGTGCTCGGTGAGCGGTGCCCCGCCCGGCCGGGACGGGGCCGGCCAGGACAAGCTCGGGCCGTTGGATGTCCGGTCGGTGGCGATGACGAGCTGGATGCCCGCGCCAGCCGTTACGGCGCCGGCCGCGGCATTCAGAGCGGCAACGCTCGTGGCGCATGCCTGGCTGATCATCGGGCCGGAGACGCCGGTGGCGCCCACCCGTGCCGCTACGGTCGGCGCGCCGAAGAAGATCTGCGGCTGCGGAACGGTCCATCCCAGGACCACCCCGTCGACTTGCCCGGCTTCCACGCCCCGGTCCTTGAGCGCCCGGGTGGTCACTGCTACGGCAAGATCGAGGCTGGAGGTCTCTCCGAGCGATCCTTGCCACTTGGCGAACGGCGAGGACCACAGGTAGCCCAGGGGAATGGCGACATCGGTGTATCTCACAGGATTACTTCCTTCTATCTCTCAGGTAGCTGGGGATCTGGGATCTGGCTGTCTACGGTCCAGCCGGGCAGGCCAGCCGCGGACGGCGGCCGAGCGTCGAAGTCCTCCATCGAGGTCATGCCTCGGGGTCGAGCCCCTCGGCCTTCCAAGGATCGGCAATAAACGATTGAGCGGTCAGCGACGCACTCCAGCCGGGCTGGCAGCCGCTCAAGCTGCAGCGCACGCATCGCCGCTCCCGGCAAGGTCGCTATCTCGGGGCTGACCATCCTCCCGACAGGCCCGCTGCCCGGCCCAGCCAGTGACCCGGGCCTCCGGGGATTCACCACTGCCCTGCCGCCGCCCGCTCATCGGTGTCCTCGAACTCGGTCAGATATCGCCGGACGGCTCGCTCGGCTGCATCAGCCTCGCCGTCCTGTACCAGCCTCATCACGTGGGTGAGACGATCACCTGCAGCGATGCACCAGTCGGCATCGCAGACCCGGTCGCCGAGACGGAGAGCGATAGGGTCGCGCAGGCTCTCGTAGATCGCGGCGAACACCGGGTTGGCGGAGGCCTCGACGAGCGCCAGGTGGAACTCCACGATCGCTGCGACAGTCCTGGCCGGCCTCGCGCCGGAAAGCGCCAGTTGGCGCAGCGCGCTACCGAGGCCCGCGCCGTCACGGGCCTGTGCCGCCAGGCGCGCGGCCATCGGCTCGATCGCCAAGCGGACGTCCATCAGATGGCACAGGTCAACGTTCATCATGGACAGCGGCGCTGAGGTGATGGCATCGAACTCGTCGCCCTTAGGCGCGGAAACGAAGCGGCCACCGCGGTAGCCGCGGCGCACCTCGAGGTATCCCGAGACCTCCAGGGCCTTCAGCGCCTCGCGCAGCATCGGCCGGGACACCCCAAGCTGAAGAGCCAGGTCCGGCTCCGATGGCAAGCGCTGGCCTTCGGCGAGAACACCCTGGACGATCATCCCCCGCAGATTCGAGACGATCCGGTCGAAGCCTCGACCAGCGCCAACGGGCTCAAATGTGACACGGGTGCCTGGGGTGGCCATTGTGAGTTCCTTTGAGACCATCACGCTATCCCCGCAGCACGCCCGGGTGCGCTGCCTGCTTCACCGTCACGGCGACTCCGCAGACGTCGTGACGGCACCTGGTCTGGTCAAGGTTTCCCCCTGTCGCCGCAGCGTACGAAATCGTCAGCTATTGTCTGACAACGGACATCGGATTAGGCTTACCATAAGTCTTGGCGACGAGGCGGTCAAGAAGCGACGAGGCGGTCAAGAAGCTAAGTCCGCAGCTATCGCACGAAGAAAACCAGCGAGATCCCGGGTCTTCAGGACCAGGCCGGGCTCGTCTCACCCACGTGGCGAGCGGGTTTTTCCCGGCGTCCGCTAGGCCCGGCCTACCAAAGGGGGCGGCCCGAACGTCTGACAACAGTCGGCGGTTGACCGCCGACACCTGCTGGGCGCGGGGGCTAGCCTGCCCCGGGCCGATTCAACCGTATCCATTCGACCGTGGCAGCGCTGGCCCACCTGGCGTGCATCTTCGCGAACACGCGAGCGGCCTGCTCGTCGCTCCACCTGGGCGGCAGCAGGTCAGTGGGCAGGCTGGGGTCGGTCCACGGGAAGCGGGACCAGCATTGGAGAAGATCGACAAGCCGGGCGAGCGGGTCGTCGGTTTCAGCCGCGGCGAACCCGTCAATGAACTCGCGGTAGCTCTCTCCGGATCGGGGCGGCGGTCGAGGGCTAGCCGATCTCCGCCGACGAGCGGCGGCGCCGGAAGGACGAGTGGCTGCCCAGCGCAGTCAACAAGACGCACGTCCGCTCGCTGATGAGGCCGGTGCCCGAGCTGGGCAAGATCGCGGCCTGGATCGCCCCGCCGCGGCAGGGGATCACCGGCAGGCCGTCTGACTTCGAGTACGTCCACCTGCAGTAGGAGAGGCCGCCGCTATGCCAGACCAGCTGTTCAACGCCTGTGAATACCTATTGGACCGGCGGGTGGCCGCCGGGGACGGTGACCGGCTCGCCATCACCGGGGTCGCCGGTGACCTCAGCTACGCTGCGCTGCTCGACCGGGTGCACCGGATAGCGGGCGTCCTGCGCGGCCTCGGTCTGCAGCCCGAGCAGCGGCTGGTCATGTTCATGGCCGACTGCCCGGACTTCATCGGCGTGTATCTTGCGGCGATGCGGATCGGCGCGGTGCCGGTGCCGGTGTCCACGATGCAGTACGCCGACGGCCTGGCCGGCCTGCTGCGGAACTCCCGGGCCCGCTTGCTGGCGGTCACCCCGCAGTTCGCGCCGGTCGCCCAGGAAGCGATCGGCGACGCGCCGGAGCTGCAAGGCGTGCTCGCGGTCTCCGGCGCGGTCATCGCAGGTACCGACGGCCCGGCAGTGCACGATCTGGACGCCCTGGCGGCGGCCGCGCCCGGCGGGCCGGCGCCGGTTTACCCGACGACCGCGGACTCGCCCGCATTCTGGCTCTACACCTCAGGGACGACCGGCGTGCCGAAGGCGGCTATGCACCGCCACGGCACGATCCGCGTGGTATGCGAGACCTACGGCGCGCAGGTGCTCGGCATCCGCCGGGATGATCGCTGCCTGTCGGCGGCGAAGGAGTTCTTTGCCTACGGCCTGGGCAACTCGGTGCTGTACCCGCTGTCGGCCGGCGCGTGCACGATCCTCGAGCCGACTCCGTCAACCCCCGACGTGATCACGAGCCGGGTCAGGCAGTACGGCGCCACCTTGTTCTTCGCCGGGCCGACCTTCTTCGCCAACATGCTGCGCGCCAACCTGCCCGCCGATGCAATCGCCGGCGTGCGGCTGACCGTGTCGGC
Organism: uncultured Actinomycetes bacterium; assembly: GCA_963774825.1. GTDB lineage: Bacteria > Actinomycetota > Actinomycetes > Streptosporangiales > Streptosporangiaceae > DATBGO01. The sequence goes on from CAVZGW010000026.1 coordinate 154,170, forward strand.
CGGGGAAGTGTTGCCTGTACACCTGTACGAGCGGTGGACGAGCCACTTCGGCACGGACATCATCGACGGCCTCGGGATGACGGAGATGGTGGTTAGTTTCCTGTCCAACCGGGAGGGCACGGTCCATCCCGGGACGACAGGCATCGCCGCGCCGGGATACGACCTGAAGATCCTCGACGAGGACGGTGCCATCGTGCCGCCCGGGACGCCCGGCACCCTCTTCGTGCGGGGCGAGTCGGCCGCGACGGGCTACTGGTCGTCCTACGCCGCGACCAGGCGCGCGTTCCAGGGCGAATGGGTGCGCACCGGCGACACGTTCGTTCAGGACGCCGATGGCTACTACACCTGCCTCGGCCGCACCGACGACATGCTCAAGGCCAGCGGCGTCTGGATGTCACCCGCCGAGATCGAGGACCGGCTGCTCGAACATCCGTCGATCAGTTATGCGGCCGTCGTGGCCGCGCCGGACGCCGACGGCCTGCAGAAGCCGGTCGCGTTCGTGCTGCTCGGACCCGGCCAGACAGCGACCGAGGACGAGGTCATCGAGTTCTGCCGGGCCGGCCTGCCGTCGGTCAAGCGGCCCCGCAGGGTCGTTTTCGTAGACAGCTACCCGTCCACTTCGAGCGGCAAGATCCGGCGTGTCGAGCTGCGGCAGATGGCCGCGGCCGTCCTCGCTGACTCGCAGCCCGTCGCAGGAGCCAGCGCATGACCAGCAGGGTCCGTGGCATCGGTACCTTCACCCCGCGCTGCCCACCGGCAAGCCCTCTGACCACAAGTACGTCCACATGCGAACCACCAGTACGTCCATCTGCGGTAGGAGAGCGCCATGCCAGACCAGCCGTTCAACGCCTGTGAGTACTTGCTGGACCGGCGGGTGGCCGCCGGCGACGGTGACCGGCTCGCCCTCACCGGCGTCGCCGGTGACCTCAGCTACGGCGCGCTGCTGGAGCGGGTGCACCGGATCGCGGGCGTGCTGCGCGGTCTTGGCCTGGAGCCCGAGCAGCGGCTGGCCATGTTCATGACCGATTGCCCGGACTTCTTCGGGGTATACCTTGCGGCGATGCGGATCGGCGCGATACCGGTACCGGTGTCCACGATGCTGCGCGCTGACGGGCTGGCCGGCCTGCTGCGGGACTCCAGGGCCCGGCTGCTGGCGGTCACCCCGGAGTTCGCGCCGGTGGCCCAGGAGGCGATCGGCGCCGCGCCGGAGCTGCGCGGCGTGCTGGCGGCCGGCGGCGCGGTGATCGCAGCCGGGACCGGCCCGGCGGTGCACGATCTGGACGCCCTGGCGGCGGCGGCGCCCGGCGGGCCGGCGCCGGTGTACTCGACCACCGCGGACTCGCCCGCGTTCTGGCTGTATACCTCCGGGACGACGGGGGTGCCCAAGGCGGCCATGCACCGGCACGGCTCGATCCCGGTGTCCTGCGAGACGTATGCCGCGCAGGTGCTCGGCATCCGCCGGGATGACCGCTGCCTGTCGTCCGCGAAGGCGTTTTTTGCCTACGGCCTGGGTAACTCGGTGCTGTTCCCGCTGTCGGCCGGCGCGTGCACGATCCTGGAGCCGGCGTCGGCCACGCCCGAGGTGATCGTCGACCGGATCCGGCAGTACAGCCCCAGCTTGTTCTTCGCCGGGCCGACCTTCTTCGCCAACATGCTGCGCGCCGATCTGCCCGCCGACGCGATCGCCGGGGTGCGGCTGGCGGTGTCGGCGGGCGAGGTGCTGCCGGCCTCCTTGTACCACCGGTGGACGAAGCACTTCGGCATCGACATCCTCGACGGCATCGGGATGACGGAGATGAGCGTTCTTTTCCTGTCCAACCGGGAGGGCGCGGTCCGTCCCGGGACGACAGGCGTCGCGGTGCCGGGATACGAGCTGAAGATCCTCGACGAGGATGGTGCCATCGTGCCGCCCGGGACGCCCGGCACCCTCTTCGTGCGGGGCGAGTCGACCGCGACGGGCTACTGGTCGGCCTACGCCGCTAGCCGGAGCGTGTTCCAGGGCGAATGGCTGTGCACCGGCGACACCTACGTCCAGGACGACGACGGCTACTACATCTGCCTCGGCCGGACCAACGACATGCTCAAGGTCAGCGGTATCTGGATGTCACCCGCCGAGGTCGAGGAGCGGCTGCTCGAACATCCGTCGGTCAGCTACGTGGCCGTCGTGGCCGCGCCGGACGCCGACGGGCTGCAGAAGCCGGTCGCGTTCGTGCTGCTCGAACCAGGCATGGTGGCGACCGAGGATGAGCTCATCGAGTTCTGCCGGGAGGGCCTGCCGTCGTTCAAGCGGCCCCGCAGGGTCGTTTTCGTGGACGGCTACCCGTCCACCCCGAGCGGCAAGATCCGCCGTGTTGAGCTGCGGCAGACGGCCGTGGACGTCCTCGCCGACCCGCAGCCCGCCGCAGGAGCCAGCGCATGACCAGCCGGGTCCGCAGCATCGGTTCCTGCACCGCGCGGCCGCTGCCCACCGGCAAGCCGTCTGACCACGAGTTCGTCCATCTGCAGTAGGAGAGCGCCATGCCAGACCAGCCGTTCAATGCCTGTGAATACTTGCTGGACCGGCGGGTGGCCGCCGGCTACGGTGACCGGCTCGCCGTCACCGGCGTCGCCGGTGACCTCAGCTACGGCGCGCTGCTGGAGCGGGTGCAGCGGATCGCGGGCGTGCTGCGCGGCCTCGGCCTGCAGCCCGAGCAGCGGCTGGTCATGTTCATGACCGATTGCCCGGACTTCATCGGCGTGTATCTTGCGGCGATGCGGATCGGCGCGGTGCCGGTGCCGGTGTCCACGATGCTGCACGCAGACGGGCTGGCCGGGCTGCTGCGGGACTCCCGGGCCCGGCTGCTGGCGGTCACCCCGGAGTTCGCGCCGGTGGCCCGGGAGGCGATCGGCGCCGCGCCGGAGCTGCTCGGCGTGCTGGCGGCCGGCGGCGCGGTCATCGCGCCCGGGCCGGCCCGGCGGTGCATGATCTGGACGCCCTGGCGGCGGCGGCGCCCGGCGGGCCCGCGCCGGTGTACTCGACCACCGCGGACTCGCCCGCGTTCTGGCTGTATACCTCCGGGACGACCGGGGCGCCCAAGGCGGCCATGCACCGGCACGGCTCGGTCCCCGCGGTCTGCGAGGCCTTCGGCGCGCAGGTGCTCGGCATCCGCCCTGGTGATCGCTGCCTGTCGGTCGCCAAGGCGTTCTTTGCCTACGGCCTGGGCAATTCGGTGCTGTTCCCGCTGTCGGCCGGCGCGTGCACGGTCCTGGAGCCCGGCGGCGCCCACGCCCGATGCGGTCGCCGGCCGGGTCCGGCAGTACGGCGCCAGCTTGTTCTTCGCCGGGCCAACCTTCTTCGCCAACATGCTGCGCGCCGATCTGCCCGCCGACGCGATCGCCGGGGTGCGGCTGGCGGTGTCGGCCGGGGAGGCGCTGCCTGTGCACCTGTACGAGCGGTGGACGAGCCACTTCGGCGTAGACGTTCTCGACGGCCTCGGGACGACGGAGATGCTGAACACTTTCCTGTCCAACCGGGAGGGCGCGGTCCGTCCCGGGACGTCAGGCGTCGCCGTGCCGGGATATGAGCTGAAGATCCTCGACGATGATGGTGCCATCGTGCCGCCCGGGACGCCCGGCACCCTCTTCGTGCGGGGCGAGTCAACCGCGACGGGCTACTGGTCGGCCTACGCCGCGAGCCGGCTCGCGTTCCAGGGCGAATGGCTACGCACCGGGGACACCTACGTCCAGGACGACGACGGCTACTACACCTGCCTCGGCCGGACCAACGACATGCTCAAGGTCAGCGGTATCTGGATGTCGCCCGCCGAGGTCGAGGAGCGGCTGCTCGAACATCCGTCGGTCAGCTATGCGGCCGTCGTGGCCGCGGCTGACGGCGACGGGCTGCAGAAGCCGGTCGCGTTCGTGCTGCTCGAACCAGGCCAGGAGGCGACCGAGGATGAGCTCATCGAGTTCTGCCGGGAGGGCCTGCCGTCGTTCAAGCGGCCCCGCAGGGTCGTTTTCGTGGACAGCTACCCGTCCACCCCGAGCGGCAAGATCCGCCGTGTTGAGCTGCGGCAGACGGCCGTGACCGTCCTCGCCGACCCGCAGCCCGCCGCAGGAGCCAGCGCATGACCAGTGGATGTCGGCGGTGGCGGAGTGACCGCTAAGGCGCGGACTCGGTCACGGGACTCCCCTACTACTCCAGGCAAGTCTCTTGGGCCGCGGTGGAAGATGTGGATCTGACCCGCAGCTACCTGGCTCGATTGTGGCGGGCGCTTTGACCGGAGCCTGCAACCGGGCGACGTCCGTCGCGGCGCCAAGCGAGACATGTATTTGCACGGCACGGGTGAAGGCGGCCCGTGCCTGGTCGCGGTCACCGGCACAGACGAAGTCTCCAGCGGCCGCCTCCAGCGCCTTCGCGCTGAGCAATGGCCGGAGGGCGTCACCATAACGCTCCGCGGCCGCCAGCAGCCGGGGCGCATCATGGTCCAGCAGGCCGCGGCAATAGAGCGCGCTCGCCTGCCGGTGCGGGATCTGTGATGCAGCGGCCAGCGCAGCGGCGTGGCCCGCGATGGCGTCCGCGGTGCCGAGGTCACCGATCCGCGTGGCGAGGCGGACGGCGTCAGCGAACAGGTCCTCGATCTCCTCGAGTTCTTCCTTATTGTCCGCGAACCCGGCTGTCAGCACGTCCAGTGCCGCCGGTAGCGCGTCAGCATGCTCGGAGTCCAGGCTGCGGGCGAGCGCCAGCAGGCCGACAACCCGGTGTCCGATCCGCTGGGCATACGGGACGGCGGCGGCGAGATGGCGGCGCGCCGCGGTGATATCGCCGCGATGGAAGCAGATCACGGCGGCGATGCCGAGATCGCTGCAGGCCGCCCCGGGCTCCTTCAGGTCTTCGTGCAGGACCTGCACCTCGGCCATCGCTTCGTCCCACCGCCCGGTGGCGAAGAGCAGCTGGCCCAGGGCGCTATGCGCCTGATCCAGCCGGACCACGGTGCCGACCTGGTCCGCGAGGTGCCTGGCCTGGCGGGCCGCGGCGAAGGCCTCCTCGTACCGGTCGAGGCCGCCCAGCGTGATGGCCTTGTTGAGCTGCAGCAGCAGCCGCAGGTCGGTCAGGGCCGGTTCGGCCTGGGTCACGCTCAGCGCCCGGTCGAACAGCGGCAGCGCATCAGCTGCCTGTCCCTGCACCGCGGTCACGATGGTCAGCACGTGCAAAGCCCAGCCGGTCGCCCAGTCGTCGCCCGCCTCCGATGCCGCCGCGAGCGCGGCGGCGGCTACTTGGCCGGCCTGCTCGACCTCGCCGAGGTGGCTGTGTGTCCGTGCGGTGAGAACGAGCAGCCGGGCGCGGTGCCGGGCCGAGATCCCTGGGGCGGTCAGGGCCTGGTTCAGCGTGGCCAGGGATTCCGCGGACCGGCCGGCCCGTATCCGGCACTGCGCCAGCGTCCAGTGCAGGTCAACGACCAGATCGGGCTCGGCGGCATGGTTCAGTGCCCGGCTGGCCACCTGCTCAGCGCCGGCTGTATCGCCGACCCGGTAAAGAGCGTCAGCGAGCCGGCCGACAAGGCAGTCATGCCGGGCCGACCCGGCCGGGGAGCTCGCGACCGCCAGGCGGAGGAGCTCTGCCGCGGCCTGGGGCGCCTGGCCGACCAGCAGCTCGGCGGTGCGGGCCAGCCAATGCAGTATCCACTCATCCATCGGGTCGGCCGTGCCGCCGTGTCCGCCAACTGCCTGCAGCACCTGCCGGGCAACCCGGTCTGCCGGTGCGCCGGACTCGGCGAGGGCGCGCCCGGCTTCGCGGTGCCAGGCGGCGCGTACCGGCGCCGGTATCTCGTCGTACAGTGCCGCCCGGATCAGCGGATGCCGGAACCCGAGGCCGTTGCCGGACTCGGCTAGCACGCCGGCGGCGCGTGCCTCGTCAATTGCCGGGATCAGGTCTGCCACGCCGCGACCCAGAACGGTCGCCAGGTCCGGCACGGCAAAGTCCACGCCGAGCAGCGCCGCTGCCCGCAGCACCTCGCGCACCGGCCCGGACACAAAGCCAAGGCGGTCGGCTATTGCTGCCGACAGGGAGTTCGGTGCGGGACCGCTCGTCAGCTCGGCGGCTCCCGCGTCGGTAACGGTCACGCTGGAGCTGCGGGCCAGCGCTGCGACCAGCTCGGTGACATAGAGCGGGTTGCCCGCCGCACCCTCGGCGAGCCGCAGCAGCCTGTCGTCAGGCGTGCCGCCGGCCAGGGCTGCCACCAGCTCGGCTACCGCCGCCTCGGTGAGCCCGGTGAGCTGGAGCCGCGCGGCATCGCCCACCGCTCGGCGCAGCGCCAGCAGGTCATCCCGTTGCGGCACCGGCCGTGTCATCCCGACCAGCAGCAGCGGTACTTGCCGCACCGACCTGGCCAGCCGCCCCCACAGTGCGATGCTGGCCTGATCGGCCCACTGGAGATCGTCGATGACCAGGATGGTCGGCTGCACGGCACACTGCTCGGCAACCAGCGCCAGCAGCTGCTCCGCCAGCGCAGCTGACACGTCCGTGCCGCGATCGGCGGCGACCTCGCCGCGCTGGCGGCTCATGACCCCACACCGCGTCAATGAGCGTCTCCCGGTGCACCGCGACGCCCGGGTTCAGGGCCAGCAGCCCCAGCACCGCGCGCTTTCCTGGGCTCGCCCAGGCCGACCCGCACGCCGTCGCGCCACGCCTCCACCGGCCCGAGAACCTTGAGGCGCAGGCCGAAGACCCGCTGTCGCCGCCTGCCGTCGCTGCTGGCAGGCTCAGGGACGCTTCGCACGAGTGTCTGCAGCCGGATAGCGTCCAGGCCAAGCGCCCCGGCAAGCTTGGTCACCGAGCCCCGGCCGGGACGGTTAGTCCGGCCCTGTTCCAGGTCCCGGACCGTTCCCAGGCTGACCTGCGCCAGGTCAGCGAGCTCCCGCTGAGTAAGCCCCACGGCCCGGCGGCGGACTCGAAGCAGCGAACTTACCCCCGCACTCCAATCCGACTGCCCGGCACCCGTCTGATCCACCGCTCCGCCGCTCTCAGAGGCCAGCCCAGCGTTGTCGCGACCGCCGACCACCCGTGTTCCCCCGCGAGACCTGGCTCGCACCGGCCCGCACCGCCGAACAGACCTACAATGAACAGTACGGCGATAGCATAGTATTTCGGCCTAATCCCCGGGTGCGTCCAGCGGAATTTGACAAGATCAAACTGAAACCGGTGCTACCCGGCATCAAAAGGTGGCGCCGTTGCAACGCGCCTCCCCGAGATTGTCTCAACGCATAGAGATACCCCTCTTCCCAGCTGGGAAGGACGTGGGCACGGTTAGGCCGATGTTCCAACCGCCCGGCCCGGCAGCGACCAGCCCGGGCAGGTCCGGGTGTCCTTGCAGAGCACTGGACCGCCCGTACTTGCACCCGTACTGGACCCGTACCTCACCGGCCCGATGGCTGCGTACGACATGACCTTTCCCAATCCGGCCCGGTCAGTGCCACCAGCGCGAAATATCGTTCAGCCAGGCGCAGGCCATAATTCAGCACCTGCGAGCAGCCTTGCATACAACGGAAGATCGTAGTTGGAAGGCCCAGGGAGAACGCCGGAGACATGAGATGGATCAGTTGCGACATCACAAGCCCCGCTGGAGGAGCCAAGACAGTCGAGCCTTCGGCACTGCCGTCCGCCAACAGCACCGTGGAACCCGGGCAGCGGATCACGCGAGTAACGAAGACCATGATCCTCACGCGCATGGTTGACGCAAGAGCGGAGAAAGCAATCATGGTGGCGGAGGCCCAAGACGATCGCCAGAAAGGCCCGCCGATCAAGCTGAGCCAGCGGATCTTGCCGGCTGGCGAGGCTGTCGCGGACATCGGAGGCGAGCTGGACATAGCCACCGCCGAAATGGCGGTCAAGTACGTCGGGCAGATCATCGACCGCCACCACGGACCGGTGGTCGTGGACCTAACCTCGCTGCGTTTCTGCGATGCGCGGGGCCTGAGCGCCCTGCTACGGATGTTCAGTTACGCAGAGCAAGCCGGCCGCCCATTCCGGCTGGCCTCGCCTAGCCCGTCACTGACCAAACTCATGCGGATCGCCGGCCTGGACCGCAGACTGCTGGCACCCTAGGCGCCCCGCCGGTTCCTTCCTCGCTCCCGTTAGAACGCCGCGGCCGACTGGCCCGGGGATCGGCTCAGACCGGGACGGCGGCCCCGGAGATGAGCCGGGCCGCGGGTGCGGCAAGGAACAGATACGCCTGCGCGATCTCGGGGATCTTGGGCCAGGAGGCATGGTCGGCGTCCGGCATGGCGGTGCGGTTTGCCGGGGTATCGATGATGCTCGGCACGACGCAGTTCACCGTGATGCCGGTCCCCCTGGTCTCGGCTGCCGCCATCGACACCAAGTGCAGCACGCCGAGCTTGCTGACCGAGTACGCGAAGTGGGATCCCTCGGTGACCAGCGCGGCGCGGCTGGCGGTGTGCACGATCCGGCCCTCGCCGGCTGCCGTCATCCGCCGCAGCGCGTGCCTGGTCACCAGCGCGGCGCTAACCAGGTTCAGCTCAATCTGGCCAGTGAGCACGGCCGGATCCAGCTCCGGCAACGGTGCGTAGGCAGTGAACCCGCCCACCGTATTGATTACCGCCCAAGGCGGCGGCCCCTGGTCGAACAGCCCGGCAAGCGCCGCATCATCCAGCACGTTCACCCCACGGTAACTGACTCCGTCCCGCCGCTGCTCGGCTGCGGGCAACGCCTGGTCAACGCCTGTGACGTCGGCACCGGCGTCAGCAAACGCGGCGGCCAGTCCTGCGCCGAGTGCGCCCGCCGCGCCAAACACGAGTACGGTGCGGCCGCCGAAGTCCGTATCCGGCATCTCACTGACCACGCTCAGCGGCCATGTGTACCTGCCGTCGCAGGTCGCCGTGCGGCGACGGGTAGAAGCCGTGCAATTCCAGCCAGTAGGTAATCCACTGGGGGTCAGGATGGCTGTCCGGGACAACGTTATAAATGTAATTCACCCCCTGGGCGGCCGCCTCGGCCTCGAGCCGGCTCAGGATGAACTCGCCCACACCGCCGCCGCGCGCCTGCGGCAGCACGATAAACGCGATCTGGGCGTCGCCCCATTCCGAGTCGAGCCAGCCGTACCCGACCAGGTTGCCGGCGTCGTCGGCGACGCGCCACCATTCATCGGCGATCGCCGAGCCGGGAGCCGGTGCCTGAATCCCGACAGACGCGAGCGCGACCGCATCAAATGCTTCCTGCTTGTCCGCGTCCCATCGCGGGCGGGTCTCTTTCGTCCAGGTCCAGCCCATCGTCACTCCTCGGTTGATGCTGACAGGGACTCAAGCAGCTGCGGATTGCCCTGTACAGCGGTGCGATGCAGGTAGTGGCTCAGGGCCCGCAGCCCGCCGAGTTCCTCACCGCCGCCTGCCCGGCCGGGCCCGCCGTGCTTCATTTGCGGCATGGCAACCCCGTGCCCGGTCGATTCGGTGGCGTCGGTCCGGTCGAGGACGAGGATCCGGCCGTGCCAGGCAGCTAGGCCGCCGATGAACGTGCGCGCCAGGCCCGCGTCCGCGGTCACGACCGACGCGACCAGGCTGCCCCCGCCCCGCCCTGCGGCGGCGATCGCATCGGCCGGCGATCGGTACGGCAGCAGCGTGCTCACCGGGCCGAAGGCCTCGACCTCGTGCGGCTCGCTGGCGGTGAGGTCGTCACAGCGCAGCAGCATCGGCGACAGGAAAGCGCCCCGCTCGGCGTCCGCGCCGGCCACGGATACCCGGCTGGGGTCGCCATAAACGAGACTGGCCGCCACCATCAGCTCCCGCACGCGTTCGCGAACCTCCCCGCGCTGCGCGAGGCTGGCAACGGGTCCCATGCCCACGTCCGGCTCGGCCGGGTGCCCGACCACGACCGCGGCCAGCCGCGCTGACACCGCTTCGGCCACCGCGTCGGCAACGGCCTCGGGCACGAGGGCCCGTCGGATCGCGGTGCATTTCTGCCCGGCTTTGACCGTCATCTCGGTGACGAGCTGGTCAACGTACAGGCCGAACTCGGGTTCGTCGACCGCGACATCAGGGCCGAGGATGGAACAGTTCAGCGAGTCTGCCTCCGCGGTGAACGCGACGGAACGCCCCGCCACCACCGGATGTGCGCGCACTGCCCCGGCAGTGCTGGCCGAGCCGGTAAACGCCAGGGTGTCCTGCGCTGTCAGGTTGTCGAGCAGGCCGGCCGGACCGGCGCACAACAGCGACAGCGCACCGTCCGGAAGCAGCCCGGACTCGATGATCCGGCGCACCACCAGTTCGGTGAGGTAGGCGGTCTGCCCGGCAGGCTTGACCACCGACGGCAGGCCGGCGAGGAATGCCGGCGCGAATTTCTCCAGCATCCCCCAGACCGGGAAATTGAACGCGTTGATCTGCACCGCGGCACCGAGCCGAGACGAATACAGGTGCCGCCCGGCGAAGGTGCCGCCGCGGCCGAGCGGCTCAGTCGCGCCGTCGTCCAGCGTGGTGGCGTCGGGCAGCTCACGGGCGCCCTTGCTGGCGTAGAAGGCAACCGTCGCGATGCCGCCGTCAACATCGACGGCGGTGTCGCGGCGGGTCGCGCCGGTGCGCAGCGACAGTTCAGCGAACTCGTCGAGGTGCCCGGACAGGGCCTTGGCAAGCGCCTTCAGCGTCGCTGCGCGCTCGCGGAAGGTCAGCTCGCGCAGCGCGGGACCGCCCGTGTCACGAGCGTAGGCCAGCATCGCGGCGATGTCCGGCCCGCGCGCGGGGATACGGGCCACCTCCGCGCCGGTGGCAGCGTCCAGCAGCGGCTTGGCGTCACCGCTGCCGTCCTGCCAGCAGTCCTGGCTGTAGCTCTGCAATGCCGATGTCATCGTTTCTACTGTCCTCTCAGCCGATCCTCCGTAGCTCGGCGCGGTAACGTTTGCCGGCGCCGACATAGGTGTCCACGGCCTCGATTACCCAGCGCTCCAGCGCTGCGGGAGCGGGCACCACGCGGGCCGGGACGCCGAGCGCGATCTGCCCGGCCGGCACGATGGTGCCCTCCTGCACGAGTGCCGCAGCGGCCACCGCCCCGCCCGGCTGCACGACGGCTCGGTTCAGCACGATCGACCCGGAGCCGATCAGGCAGCCGTCACCGACTGTGCAGCCCTCCAGATGCGCGTTGTGCCCGATTACGCAGTCCGCGCCCACGACGGTTGGCCAGCGCACTGTGGTGTGCAGGACCGTGCCGTCCTGGACCGAGGTACGGGCGCCGATCTCGATGCGGCCGTAGTCGCCGCGCAGCACCGCGCAGGGCCATATCGAGGCCAGGGCGCCGATCGCCGCCGAGCCGATCACGGTCGCGTCCGGGTGGACGAACGCCTCGGGGTGAATTTCGGGGACCTGGTCACCGAGTGCGTATATGGCCATCCGGACGCCACCTTCCTGTCGCGGACCCGGGCGGTGTCGCCGCGCGCAGCGGGCGGGCAACGAGCATCAGCAGGCCTGGTCAGCAGCTACGAACGGGGTGTCCACGCCGGGCGGGCCGGTCATGTCGCCCGGGGCGTTCCCGCGTAGCGGCTGACCTGGCCGCCGGTGAACGGTCAGGTCGCGTGCAATGACGTCGCCGGTCACCCGCCCGCTCCTGCGGTGCTCGCCGGACCCGCGAAGCCGGCCGCGGCAAGCTGCCGAAGCTCGTTGCGCCTGATCTTGCCGGTGGGGGTCGCGGGGTAGCTGTCCACGAAAACGATGCTGCGGGGCCGCTTGAACGACGGCAGGCCGGCCCGGCAGAACTCGGTGAGCTCGTCCTCGGTCGCTACCATGCCCGGCCCGAGCAGCACGAACGCAACGGGCTTCTCCAGCCCGTCAGAGTCAGGCGCGGCCACGACGACCGCGCGGTTGACCGACGGATGCGCGAGCAGCCGGTCCTCGACCTCGGCGGGTGACACCCAGATGCCGCCGGCCTTGAGCATGTCGTTGGTCCGGCCGAGGCAGGCGTAGTAGCCATCGGCGTCCTCAACATAGGTGTCGCCGGTGCACAGCCATTCGCCCTGGAACACGAGCCGGCTCGCGGCGTAAGACGACCAGTAGCCCGTCGCGGTCGACTCCCCCCGCACGAACAGGGTGCCGGGCGTCCCGGGCGGCACGACGGCACCCTCCTCGTCGAGGATCTTCAGCTCGTATCCCGGCACGGCGACGCCCGTCGTACCGGGACGGACCGCGCCCTCCCGGCTGGACAGGAAAATATGCAGCATCTCGGTCATCCCGAGGCCGTCGATGATGTCCGTGCCGAAGTGGCTCGTCCACCGCTGGTACAGGGCGGCAGGCAACGCCTCCCCCGCCGATGCCGTCAGCCGCACGCCGGCGATCGCATCTTCGGGCAGCTCGGCGTGCAGCATGTTGGCGAAGAAGGTAGGCCCGGCGAAGAACAGCGTGGCCCCGTACTGCCTGACCCGGCCCGCGATCGTCTCCGGCGTGGACGGCGCCGGCTCCAGGATCGTGCACGCGCCGACCGACAGCGGGAACAGCACCGAGTTGCCCAGGCCGAAGGCAAAGAACGCCTTCGCCGCCGACAGGCAGCGATCATCCCGGCGGATGCCGAGCACCTGCGCGCCGTAGGTCTCGCAGGTCACGGCGATTGAGCCGTGCCGGTGCATGGCCCCCTTGGGCACGCCGGTCGTCCCGGATGTGTAGAGCCAGAATGCCGGCGAGTCCGCGGTCGTCGGGTAAACCGGCGCCGGCCCGCCGGGCGCCGCCGCCACCAGGGCGTCCAGATCGTGCACCGCCGGCAGATCGTGCACCGCCGGGCCGGCGGTACCGGCGATCACCGCGCCGGAGACCGCGAGCACGCCATCCAGCTCCGGCGCGTCGCCGATCGCTTCCTGGGCCACCGGCGCGAACTGCGGGGTGACCGCCAGCATCCGGGCCCGGGAGTTCCGCAGCAGGCCGACCAGGCCGTCGGCGCGCAGCATCGTGGACACCGGCACCGGCACCGCGCCGATCCGCATCGCCGCGAGGTACACGCTGATGAAGTCCGGGCAGTCGGCCATGAACATGACCAGCCGCTGCTCGGGCTGCAGGCCGAGATCGCGCAGGACGCCCGCGGTCCGCTGCACCCGGTCGAGCAGCGCGGCGTAGCTGAGGTCACCGGCGACGCCGGTGATGGCGAGCCGGTCACCGTCCCCGGCTGCCACCCGCCGGTCCAATAGGTATTCACAGGCGTTGAACCGCTTGTCTGGCATCGCGGAGGGCTCTCCTACTGCAGATGGACGTATTCGTAGTCGAACGGCTTGCCGTTGATCCCCTGCCGTGGCGGGGCGATCCAGGCCGCGATCTTGCCCCGCTCGTGCACCGGCTGCATCAGCGAGCGGACGTGCGTCTTGTCGACCGCGCTGGGCAGCCACTCGTCCTTCCGGCGCCGCCACTCGTCGGCGGAGATCGGCTCGCCCTCGGGCGTCGCCTCGATCCCGGAGAACGCGCCAACCTTGCGATTGAACGCCACGCTCGGAAGTTTCAGCCGCTGCGGTACGTCGGCATTTTCCAGGATCCGGTTCCACCGGTTGACGCCGTTCTGGCAATCAGAAATGTACTCCCGCCGCAGGTCGGCGTTGAGCCCGAGCAGCGCGGCCACCTCGGTCTGGCCGATCTCACCGTCGTCGGTGACGGAGTCAACCCAGATCCCCTCGCTGGTCAGCTGGTGATCATCTTTACGCCGCTCCTCCGACCAGCGGCCCTTCAGCCCGGCCGTGAAATAGTTCGCCACGTTCGTCGACGTCTCGCCGCCGAACAGGTCCAGGGACACCGTGTAATGAAAGTTCAGGTACTTCTGCACGACGTTGAGCGGGACAGCGCCGTGCGGGCCCACCTCGTCGGTGTCTTTCTCCTTCATCAGCTGCGCTGACCGCTCGACGACGCGATCGATGCCGGTGGTGCCGACGAACATGTGGTGCGCTTCTTCCTTAAGCATGAACTCGCAGGTGCGCGACAGCGGGTCGAAAGCGGATTCCTTGAGGGTGCCGAGCTGGTACTTGCCGTCGCGGTCGGTGAAGTAGGTGAACATGAAGAACGACAGCCAGTCCGGTGTCTCCTCGTTGAATGCGCCGAGGATGCGCGGTGAGTCCTCGCTGCCGGAGTGGCGGTGCAGCAGCTCCTCGGCTTCCTCTCGTCCCTCGCGGCCGAAATAGGCGTGCAGCAGGTACACCATCGCCCACAGGTGCCGGCCCTCCTCGACGTTGACCTGGAACAGGTTGCGCAGGTCATACAGGCTCGGGGCGGTGGCGCCGAGGTTGCGCTGCTGCTCCACCGAGGCGGGCTCGGTGTCGCCCTGGATGACGATCAGCCGCTGCATGTCAGCGCGGTACTCGCCGGGGACCTTCTGCCAGGCAGGCTCGCCTTTGTGCTCGCCGAAGGCGATGCGCCGGTCGCGGTCTCGCTCGGCGAGGAAGATGCCCCACCGGTAATCGTGCATGGCGACGTGCCCGAAGTGCGCCCATCCCTCGCGGCCGACGTTGACGGCGGTGCGCAGGTACACGTCCTGCGTGGGCAGCGTCGGGCCCATGGACTCCCACCAGGACAGGAAGTTAGGCTGCCACGACTCCAGCGCCCGCTGTAGCCGCCGGTCCTCGTGCAGGTCGACGTTGTTGGGGATCTTCTCGGTGTAATCAGCGGTGGATGTCACTGCTCAGACTCTTCTCCGATCAAAAATGGCACGCTGGCCGGTGCCGAACTTGCGCAGCGCGCCGTCCGGGCCGGAAGCATTGGGCCGGTTAAAGATCCAGTTCTGCCATGCTGTCAGGCGGCCGAAAATTTTCGTCTCCATGGTTTCCGGACCGGCGAAGCGGTAATTCGCCTCCAGGCCGATGAGCGCGTCCGGGCTGAAGCTGGCCCGCTCCTCCAGCGCGATGCGGACCTCCTCTTCCCAGTCGATGTCGTCGGGCGTGAAAGTCACCAGGCCCAGCTGCCCGGCCGCGTCGGCCTCCAGCGGCGTGCCCGCGCTGTCCGCCACCGCGGCCAGCGCAGCTTCGTCGCCGAGGAACCGCGTCTGCAGCCGGGTCAGGCCGTTGCCCATCGGCAGCGGGCCGAGGTTCATGCCGCCCACGCTCACCGCAGCCGGCGCGGCGTCAGGGTCGACATCCTCGAAGACCCCGGCCAGCATGTAGGAGCGGTCCGCGGCCAGCGCGAGCTCAAGCAGCGAGCCGGCGAAGCAGCTGCCCGGCCCGACCAGCGCGATCAGGCTGCGGCTGGTGACATCCAGCCGCTTGAGAGTGCGCTTGAGGTAATGCACGATCTCATTGGCCAGCCAGTCACTCCGGTTGTCGAGCAGCAGCTGGTCGTAGCCGAGAACGCGCTGCGCGTCGCCCGCGGTGCGGAGCACCCAGGTGCCCAGCTCGATCTCGTTGACGCGCAGATCCAGGATCAGGTCGTCCAGTTCGCGCGCGAGCGCGAGCGGATAGAAGTCCACGCCCTGAGCGTGGATCGCCGCGACATCGGACGGCGCGTCCTGCGCCGGCCCGGAGACGGTAATCTCCACCGTGCCGGCCGCCCGGTCGAGCTTCGCCGAGGTGTAGCGATATCGGATCGTGTCGGTGGTCCGCTGCTTGGCGACCGGGGTCAGGGTGACGCCGGTCGCGTCTGCTGGCCGCGAGGAGCGCCCGGCGAGCTCGGCGGCACGCTCGGCTACGATCTCATCCCACTTCTGCCGTTGCACTGCCTCGTCGACCAGCCGCCACTGCACGGCCTTCTTGCCGCTTACGCCCTCGGACTTGGTGGAGAAGTAGTCGGCCAGGTCACGGCGGACGTGCCGCTTGTCCGCGACCCGCGTCAGCCCCCCGGTGCCTGGCAGCACCCCGAGCAGCGGAAGCTCCGGCAGCGAGACAGCCGACGACCGGTCGTCAACCAGCATGATGTAGTCGCAGGCCAGTGCCAGCTCGTAGCCGCCGCCCGATGCGGTGCCGTTGAGCGCTGCAACGTAGGTCTGCCCCGAGTTCGCGGTGGCGTCCTCGATGCCGTTGCGCGTCTCGTTGGTGAACTTGCAGAAGTTCACCTTCCACCAGTGCGCGGCACCAGCCAGCATGCGGATGTTCGCGCCGGCGCAGAAGATCTTGTCCTTGCCGCTGGTCATCACGACAGCGCGCACCTCGGGATGCTCGAATCGCAGTCGCTGCACCGCGTCATACAGCTCGATGTCCACGCCCAGGTCATAGGAGTTGAGCTTCAGCTCGTAGCCGTCCTGCAGGCCGCCATGCTCGTCAACGTCCATGGTGAGAGTCGCGATGGGGCCGTCGACAGCGATCCGCCAGTGCTTGTAACTGTCCGGGGCCACTCGGAACTCCACGAGCGGCCGGGTAATTGAGGCGCCCGAAGGTGGGCTGTCCGTCGGCGCGACGGTGTCGTGCGATGCCACGCTGGCCATTGGGTCGGTCTCCCGCCAATCGGTTCGGTTGCCGTTCTTGATACTCTACATTTAGATATATATACGTCAAGTCTCTGTAGTATATCTCGGTCCGGAAAGCTGACATCCTGCCGCGCCAGGGCCCGGCGCTCTGAATTCTTGCTACACGAACCATGCCAGCAGCACCGAGGCGTGTAGCATGACTCGTGACCGCATCGACGCGGCGCGGACGCGGGAGGAGCGGCAGCTTGCAGTCCTCCGTCCCCGCAGCTATCCCCGCAGTGTCCAGGCGGCATGCCGCCCGGGCCGAAAGTGCCCGGGGCCTGCTTTTCACGGTGCTCGGGGAGTTCGTCCTGGCGGGCGAGGGGCCCGCATGGACGTCCGCGTTCATCGGCGCCTTGTCCCGGCTGGGAGTAGCGGAGAAGGCCAGCCGCCAGGCGCTGATGCGAACTGCCGCAGATGGCTGGCTGGCCTCCGAGCGAGTCGGCCGCCGCACTCGCTGGCAGCTGACAGCCGAGGCCGAGCGGCTCCTGGCCGAGGGCAGGGAGCGGATCTACGGATTCACCGGATCGGTGCCGCAATGGGACGGCCGCTGGCTGCTCGCGCTGGCGCGCGCCCCCGAGACGGATCGTCCGGCGCGGCACGTCCTGCGGACGCTGCTGAGCCGGGCGGGTTTTGGCAGCCCCGCGCCCGGAGTCTGGATCAGCACCCATGCCGAGCGCGTTGACGAGGCCGAGCGGGCGCTCGCGGCAGGCCGGCGTACTGGACGGCACGCAGATCTTCGTAGCGGAATATCACTGCGGGGGTGATCTGCAGAGCCTGATCAGCCGGGCGTGGGACCTCGACGCGATCGAGGCGAGCTACCGCGAGTTCATCGACGAGTTCGCCGCGGCCGAGACCGACGACCCGTTCGCCCGGCTTGTCGATCTTGTCCACTGCTGGCGCCGCTTTCCGTGGATCGACCCCAGCCTGCCCACTGAGCTGCTGCCGCCTAAGTGGAGCGGCGAGCAGGCCGCCGGCTTGTTCGCGAAGATGCACGCCAGGTGGGCCAGCGATGCCACGGCCGAATGGACGCGGCTGAACCGGCCCGGGTCGCGCTAGCCCGCGGGACCAGCCGGTGTCGGCGGCCACCCCGCAGACTGTTGTCAGACCTTCAGCTCCTCTGTATGGTAAGTCCCATTCTGATGTCAGTTGTCCCGGGGGCCGTGCCGGGGCTGTGCCTGAGCGCGATGAGTTCCATGCGGGTCACCTCAGCGCCCTCTGGCCCGGCCCTCTTCCGGGGACTGGTCCGGGCAGGGGGGCGTGTGCATGGAGACCTTCGCCCGGCCTGACATCACGATCGAGCACCGACCCGACGGCGCCATCCTGCTCCGGTCACGCCTCGAAGTCGGCGATCACGCCGATCACCTAGGCCAAGAGCTCCGCCGGTGGGCCGACGCCAGTCCCGGCACGGTCCTGGCGACCGCACCCGACGGCGCAGGCGGACGCCGCGCGCTCACCTACGGTGCGGCCCGCCGCACCGCGGACGCGCTGGCTCAGGGCCTGCTCGACCGGGGAGCCGCCCCGCAGCGGCCAGTCTTGTTGCTCTCGGGCAACTCCCTCGAGCACTTGCTCGTGACGCTCGGCTGCTACACCGCAGGCGTGCCCGCCGTCCCTGCCAGCGTCGCCTACTCCCTCATGTCCGCTGATCACCACCAGCTGCGGTCCATGGCCGAGCTCGTACATCCCAGTGTCATCTTCGCCGACGACGCCGAGTCCTTCCGGCCTGCCCTCGACGCGGTCGTCGAAACCGGCGACGACCCCGTCGTCGTCGTCGCCAGCGGCAGCCGCCGGGGCGCAACGTCGCTTCGCGAACTCGCCGACACTGAACCCGGTTCTGGCGTCAGCCGAGCGTTTGACGCAGTGACGCCGGACACGATCGCCAAGATCCTTTTCACCTCCGGATCAACGGGCCAGCCCAAAGGGGTGCTCACCACCCACCGGATGCTCACCAGCAACCAGCAGATGATGCGTGAGGTGTGGCCGTTCCTGGCCGCCGAGCCTCCGGTGCTGGTCGACTGGCTGCCATGGAGCCACACTTTCGGCGGCAGCCATAACGTCAACATGGCGCTGACCAACGGCGGAACCCTGCACATCGATGCCGGAAGGCCCACCCCGCAGCTGTTCGGCCACACCATCGCCGCACTGCGCGAGATCCAGCCGACGATCTATTTCAACGTGCCCGCCGGCTACGCCATGCTGGTGCCTTTTCTCGAGGCCGACGACGCGCTGGCCAGGCACTTCTTCTCCCGGCTGCGGCTGCTGTTCTATGCCGCTGCGGCGCTCCCCCAGTCCCTCTGGGACCGTCTGGAACGCCTCGTCGAGCGGAACGCCAGCCATCCCGTCCCGCTCACCGCATCGTGGGGCACCACCGAGACCGCTCCGGCGGCCACCTCGGCGCACTGGGCCGGGTCGCCGTGCGGCTGCATCGGCGTTCCGCTGCCTGGCGTGACTGTCAAGCTGGTGCCGGAAGGTGATAAGCGGGAGATCCGGCTGACCGGATCCAGCATCACACCCGGCTACCTGAACCGGCCCGACGCGACCGCTGGCGCCTTCGACGACGAGGGCTTCTACCGCACCGGGGACGCCGTTCGCCTCGTCGACCCCGACGACCCCAACCAGGGCCTGATGTTCAACGGCCGGATCGCGGAGGACTTCAAGCTCACCACGGGGACCTGGGTCTGCGTGGCAACCGTCCGGTCCAGCCTGGTGTCTCAGGCCCGGATCCTTACCGACGCGGTCATCGCTGGTCACGACCGTGCCGACGTGACCGCCCTCGCCTGGCTGAACGTCGCCGAGGCACGCGCGCTTTGCGAACTGGACCCCAGCGCCGACGTACCGCTCGATCACCCTGTGGTCCGGGATCATCTCGCGGCGACCTTGGCAGCGCTGGCATCAGTGACAGGGCCGGCGGGGCCGAGTGGCCAGGATCGTTCTCTGCGACCAGCCGCCCGACCTCGACGCCGGCGAGATCACGGACAAGGGTTACCTGAACCAGGCCGTGGTGCTGGAACGGCGGGCAGAACTGGTCGAGTGTCTGTATACGCAAACTCAGGATCCCCGGGTCATCGCTCCGATCCGGTCCTCCGGTAGACCTCCCGCCGGAACCGGCGGGAGTGGACGTTCTCCCCTCTAACGTTCTACAGTATCCATGTCGGACGAGAAGGATACAGTCGTTTAATGGGGGCTCACATGAGCATGCGGCCCGGCGTGCTACCGGTGCTCGTGATTGGCGCAGGGCCAGTAGGCCTGACCTCGGCGCTGGCGCTGCGCGCCGAGGGCCTGCCGGTAACGGTGCTGGAGGCCGGCCCGGACGGCCGGGAGCGCCCCGGCAGCCGGGCGATCTTCTATCACCGCCAGACGCTGCAGCGCTGGGAGGCGATGAGCCCCGGCCTGGGGTGGCAGATCAGCCATGCTGGCCTCGTCTGGAGCACCAAGCGCACCTTCTGGGGCGAGCGCCAGGTGTACGAGCGCACTTATCAGCCGCAAGTGCCCACGGAGCTGCCGCACTCGACCAACCTGGCGCAGGTCGACGCCGAGCGGCTGATGTTCGAGGCATGCAAGCAGGCGGGCGTCGAGTTCATCTGGAGTGCCGAGGTTGCCGGCGTGTCGGCAGGCCCAGACGAAGTCGTCGTGACCATCGCGGACGGTACCGAGCGGCGCGCGCAGTATGTCGTAGCGGCGGATGGCGCACGGTCGGCTGTCCGGTCGGCGGCCGGGATCGTGCTGGAGGGAGACCGGTCCGCTAACTCGTTCATCATCGTGGACCTACTTGAGGACGCCGAACGGCCGCTGCGGCCCGAGCGGGTGTACTACTACGAGCATCCGGCGGTCGGGCGCCGGAATGTGCTGCTGGTGCCCTTCGCGGGCGGCTGGCGGGCCGATCTGCAGCTGCGGCGTGATGATGAGCCCGACCGGTTCAATGAACCCGCCGCCGTGGCCAGGTGGATCGCCCGGGTCCTGCCCGAGAAGTACGCTGACCGGATCTCGTGGGTCTCGACGTATCAGTTCCTGCAGGTCATCGCTTCGTCCTTCACAGACGCCCACCGCCGGGTGCTGCTGGTGGGTGAGGCGGCGCACCTGTTCGCGCCGTTCGGCGCCCGGGGGCTGAACTCCGGCGTGCCCGATGCGGCAGCGGCGGCCGCCGCGATCAGGGCGGCCCTGCAGGCCGCCACGCCCGCCGAGGCGGCCAGCGCCATCGACGCGTTCGCGGGGCGGCGCAAGGCCGCGGCTATCTATAACCGGGAGGCCGCGGGCCTGGCGCTGGCGCATATGCGGGCCGATTCGATCGCGACCGAATGGAAGCGCCGCGCAGCTGCCGCCGCCGCGATCATCGGCCAGCGGGCGGGCAGCTGGCTGGACTCATCTCCCTACGGTCCCCGGGCCGCCGCGCGCGGCACCGAGGCCATCTACTGATCCTCCCGGGCAGTGCCGTCAGCCGCAGAGCACGAGCGCGTCAAGCAGGACGAGCCCGTCTTCGGTCATCCGGACCGGGTTCAGGTCGATCTGGCTGACGGCGGGCGACGTCATCAGGATCGCACTGACGGCGAGGATGATCCCGCCGAGGCCGCGCCGGTCTAGCGGTGCGGCGCCACGGTGCCCCTCGAGGAGCCCCTGCGGAAGCGAGTCAACCATGGCGGCGGCTTCGCCCAGCGAGAGCGGCGCGAGCCGCAGCACCGCGTTGCCTAGCAGCTCCACGTCCACGCCGCCGAGGCTGAGCGCAACCACGGGCCCGAACGACGGGTCCCTGACGCCGCCGACCAGCAGCTCGGGTCCTGCCGAGGCCTGTGCCTCGATGAGGTAGCTGACTGGCCCGGATACCTCAATCGCATCGATGGCGTTGAGCGCGGCGGTCAGCTGGTCCCGGGTGCGGAGATTCGGGCGGACACCGCCCACATCCGACTTATGCCGGACTTGCGGGCTGACGATCTTGGCGACCGCTGGCGGGCCGAGTTCGCTGAAAGCCAGGAGCGCCTCGGCCCGGTCCCGGCAGAGCCGCCGCCGGGTGGTGCGCACGCCCAAGGTCTCGAACAGCTCTTTCGCCTGGTGCTCGTCGAGTGTCTGGGTAACAGGCGGCCCGCT
This sequence comes from uncultured Actinomycetes bacterium, assembly GCA_963774825.1. GTDB lineage: Bacteria > Actinomycetota > Actinomycetes > Streptosporangiales > Streptosporangiaceae > DATBGO01. The sequence goes on from CAVZGW010000026.1 coordinate 175,618, forward strand.
CAGCTGCTCATTCTGCGGGGCGCCTTCGGACAGCCGCCAGCTCGCCTGCGCATCGGCGGCAAGCGCGCGGGCAGCGCGCGCGGCGCGCCTGGGCTCGGCGAACGTTGCCACGCCTAGCCTGGCCAGGCTCGCATCGCTGGCCGCGATGGCCTCCGCGGGACCGCTGGTGCCGAAGACGACGGGCACGGCGGCCAGCACGCCGGACTCCGCGACGGCCTCGGCGGGCCGCAGGGCGTCGGGCTCGTCCAGCGCGTAGACGGCGATGACGTCGATCCCCGGGTCCTGCGCCACGTGCGCGAGCAGTTGCGGGAAGGTGCCGGCCGGGCGGCCGGTATCGACCGGATTGCGGATCCAGGTGAGCGGGGGTAGCAGCTCGCTCACGGCCTTGATGGTGGACTCGGCCAGCTCGGGCATGGCTACGCCCGCGGTGCTCAGCGCGTCGGCCATGATCAGCCCCGGCCCGGCCTGCGCCGTCACGATCGCGACCCCCGGGACCGGCTTGGGCGGTAGCCTTCGCGCACTCAGCGTGCGCAGCGCGTCCACGAGCTCGCCCAGATCCTCGACCACGACAGCACCCGACTGCGTTACCGCCGCAACTGCCAGCTCGTAGTCGCCAAGCAGCGCGCCAGTATGCGACTGCGCGAAGTCGTCGACGGGCCCCCGGCCCACCTTGAGCGCGACGACTGGCTTGCGCCTGGCGAGGCGCGTGATCGCGTCGCAGAGCAGCCGGCCGTCCGCGATCCCCTCCAGGTGCAGGCCGACGGCGGCTGTCGCGTCGTCGTCAGCCATGAAGTCGAGGACATCGGAAAAGCTGACGTCAGCACCGTTTCCCAGGCCCACCCCGAACCTGATGCCGGTGCCGGAGTTGGACGCGAGGAAGCAGGTGGCCAGATTGACTCCGCCGCTGCGCGCCACTATCGACACCGGGCCGGGCAGCAGGCGGGAAGCCGAGCTGACGAAGGTGGCGAAGGTTCCGTCGGCCGGGCTGACGAAACCTGAGGTGTTGGGCCCGAGCAGCCTGACCCCGTACCGCCGCGCGGTCCGGACCGCCAGTTCCTGGAGCGGCGCGCCGGCCGGTGACTCGGCGAAGCCGCCTGCGCACACGATGGCGGCCCGGACACCGGCGCGGCCGCAGTCCTCAATCGCTGCGGGGACTGCCGCGGCAGGCACAGTCAGGATGGCGAGATCAGGCGGATCCGCGATCTCGCCAACCGTCGGGGTGCAGGGATAGCCGGCGATCTCACGCGCGCTCGGGTTCACCGGGTAGATCGGGCCGGCGAAGGCGGCGAGCGAGCGCATCAGCGAATTCCCCGCCTTGCCCGGCGATGGCGACGCCCCCACGACTGCGATGCTCCGCGGCTGGAATAGCGGCTGCAGGCCGGGGCCGACTCCGTCTCGCCGCGCGGCCGCTGTTCCGTGCGCCACCATGACCTCCGGATTCCGCCAGCCGTCGCTGGCTGGGCCGCCTGCTGGCAGGATACTATGCGTAGTACTAGCGGTCACGATGATAACTGTCATTAATTTGAGGCTGAGTGTTCGAGTGGCGAAGCATGCTTGAGCGACTATCACGGACCGGCCGACTATGCTTCTGGCGATGCTTCTGGCGATAACAAGCTGCCGGTGACGTGGGCAGCGGCCACGGGAGGGTCAGGCGAGATGACGACGCTGGCGGTGCCCGGCGTGGCCGGACTCGACGAGGCGGTCATGCCGCGCTCGCAGATCGGCGCGCAGCCGCAGCACCTGCTGATCACTTTGCTCGGTGATTACTGGTTCGACCATAAGGAGCAGATTCCGTCGGCAGGACTCGTGGATTTGCTGGCCGAATTCGGCATCTCCGCGACCAGCGCGCGCGCCGCGCTCAGCCGGCTGACGCGGCGCGGGCTGCTGCAGTCATCGAAGTCCGGGCGCCGTACCTTCTACGGACTGACGCCGCTCGCCGAGCGAGTGCTCAACGAAGGGCTCGGCCGCATTCTCTCCTTCGGGGCGGAGCCCGGCGAATCCTGGAACGGCAGCTGGCTTGTGGTGGCGTTCTCAGTGCCAGAGGAACAGCGTGACGTCCGGCATGCGCTCCGCTCCCGGCTGCGCTGGCAGGGCTTCGCTCCGCTGTACGACGGCGTCTGGGTCTCGCCGCGCAGTGATGATTCAGCCGTGGAGTCGACCGTATCGGGTCTTGGCGTGCAGACGGCGACCGTGCTCCGCTCGACAGCTGTTTATCCTTCATCCAGCGGCCCTGGTCATCCGCTGTCGGCCTGGAACCTGGACGAGCTGCGGGACAGCTATGAGCAGTTCGTCGAGGAATTCGCGCCGATCCTGGATCGGGTGCGGCTCGGGCAGGTCACCGCGTCCGAAGCGCTTGTGGCCCGGACGGCCGTTATGGACACCTGGCGGCGGTTCCCGAACCTGGATCCGGAGCTTCCGTCCGGCGTGCTCCCTGATCGATGGCCCCGGCAGCGGTCGCGGGAAATATTCATCCGGGTCTATGACGGCCTCGGGCCGCTTGCGGAACTCCGGGTGCAGCAGATCATCGCGGCGCACGCACCCGACATCGCGCAGCGTGCCGCGCATTTCACGACGGCATCGGCGATGGCCCGGATCTGTGACCGCAGAGACGATATACATCAAAAACGATGACGCTCGTCGCAGTTACAGTCCTCAATCGCGCAGGCATCAGCAACGCTCAGCCGAGCCGGTCGACCAGGTCGCGGTGCAGGTCCCAGAGCTGGTCGGGCAGGTGCCTGTGGAAGGTGCGGAAGAACTCGGGGATGTGCTCCGCCTCCAGCTTCCAGGCCTCGGCGTCCACCGTGAGCAGCAGATCCAGGTCAGCCCAGCTGACGTCCAGGCCGTCGAGGTCCAGCGAGCCAGGTGCCGGGAGATAGCCGATCGGGGTCGCCGTGGCTTTGGCGTCGCCGGACAGCCGTTGAATGATCCACTTCAGGACTCGGCTGTTCTCGCCGAAGCCAGGCCACACGAACTTGCCACGGGCGTTCTTGCGGAACCAGTTGACGTAGAACAGCCGGGGCAGCTTCTCGGGGTCGGCCGTCTGTCCGATCTTCAGCCAGTACGCGAAGTAGTCGCCCATGTTGTAGCCGCAGAAGGGCAGCATCGCGAACGGGTCGTGCCGCAGCTCGCCGACCCTGCCCTCGGCCGCAGCTGTCTTCTCGGAAGCGATGTTGGCGCCGAGGAACACTCCGTGGTCCCAGTCGAACGACTCGATCACCAGCGGCACGGTGCTGGCGCGCCTGCCGCCGAACAGGATGGCAGAGATCGGCACGCCTGCGGGATCATCCCACTCCGGCGCGATGATCGGGCACTGGGACGCGGGGGTGGTGAACCGGGCGTTCGGGTGCGCCGCGGGCTCGGGCGAGCCCGGGGCCCAGTCCCGGCCCTTCCAGTCGATCAGGTGCGCGGGCGGCTCGTCGGTCAAGCCCTCCCACCACACGTCGCCGTCGTCGGTCCGGGCGACGTTGGTGAAGATGCTGTTGCCCCACATGGTCGCCACCGCGTTGGCGTTGGTCTTCATGCCAGTGCCGGGCGCCACGCCGAAGAAGCCGGCTTCTGGGTTGATCGCATACAGCCTGCCGTCCGCGCCGAACCGCATCCAGGCGATGTCATCGCCGACGGCCTCGACCTTCCAGCCGGAGATGGTGGGCTGCAGCATGGCCAGGTTGGTCTTGCCGCACGCGGACGGGAAGGCCGCGGCGATGTACTTCGGCTCCGCCTCCGGCGGGGTGATCTTGAGGATGAGCATGTGCTCGGCCAGCCAGCCCTCATCCCGTGCCATCACCGAGGCAATCCGCAGCGCGTAGCACTTCTTGCCGAGCAGCGCATTCCCGCCGTATCCAGATCCGTAGGACCAGATCTCCCTGGTCTCGGGGAAGTGGGAGATGTACTTGGTCTTGTTGCAAGGCCACGGCACGTCCGCCTGGCCGGATTCCAGCGGGGCGCCGACCGAGTGGACAGCACGAACGAACGACCCGGTCTCCTCGATCGAGCGCAGCGCCGGCGTTCCCATCCTGGTCATGATCCGCATCGACACGGCCACGTAGGGCGAGTCAGTGATCTCCACTCCGAGCTGGGAGATGCTGCTGCCGATCGGGCCCATGCAGAACGGGATCACGTACATGGTGCGGCCGCGCATGCAGCCCTCGAAGATCTCCGCGAATGTCTTGCGCATCTCGTCGGGCGCGATCCAGTTGTTTGTGGGGCCCGCGTCATCTTCCCGCTCCGAGCAGATGAAGGTGCGGTCCTCCACGCGTGCCACGTCGCTGGGGTCGGAAGCGCAGTAGAAGCTGTTCGGGCGCAGCTTCGGGTTCAGCCGGGTGAAGGTTCCGTTCTCGACGAGCAGGCTGGTCAGCCGCTGCCACTCGTCCTCCGAGCCGTCACACCAGACGATCTGGTCAGGCTGGGTCAGCTCCGAGAGATCGCGGACCCACTTGGCCAGCTCGGGGAGGCTCGTTTCGGGTTGCTCATCAATAGGGTCTGCGCTGGACACTGCTATCTCCCCTGCATAGGACTTACAGGCGCAGCAAGTCATCGCGCCCACAGTCAAGGCCTCGCCGACGGTTGCGCTAGAAGTCCGTATAATCTAGAAGTCCGTGTAATCAAGTATTGCCCGGTTTCAATGCGCCCGGGACAGGGCCGAAGGTCCTCGTATCCCTGGGACCTGCGTCGTTGCGTCCCCGGATGGCGTCACCGTGGCCAATATTATATAGGCGCAAGGTCGCAGCCTGACCGTCCATGTCGACTCAGCGGTGAGATCTCGCCTACGCTCCCTCCTCCTGCTCCCGGCGCCGGGGCTACCGAGCCTTGCCGGGAGGAGCACCACGCGGCTCACCCGCCGGGCCAGGCCGACCGACTCACCCTCTACCAGCATCATGCCTGTCGGGATGGGCATAGCCAATGCCAGTCTCGAAGGTCATTTCTGATTTCTGGCGCGCGGGTGCCCGCACCTGCAGGACGTTCCGGCCCGGACGTAGCTACCCGGGCATGGAAACTCCCGCTGCCACGGCTGCGCGACGAGGACGTTGTGACCCCGCGCTCCTTCCTTCCCTGGCCGCCCCGCCGCAGCGGGCCAAGCCAGCATCCGGGCACTGCGCAAGCGCTACCCCGGCGGCTACCGCCGCGACGGTTTCGACGCCGTCAACCCGACGACGGGAGCGGCCGGTCACCGCGACTGAGGCCCGATCAGTCAATGATCATGGCTGCGGCGGGCAACGCGCCCGGGAACCGCGCGGTGCAGCGCTACTACGCGCCGGACCCGGTGCGACTCCTAAGCTGAATCTCCGGCGCCAGAATCCAGAACGGCCCAGAGGAGTTCCCGGTAAAGGTGCTCGCGCTGCTCCGGAAACAGGCGGATGTCGCGGTGAATGGCGGACGCGAGTATCCGTGCTTCCCGTCTCGAGTCCGCAAGCGTGTCGCCGAATACCTTATCAATCCGCTCCTCGTGGGGGGTGACCACCTCGTTCAGGCAGATGCGGATATTGGCCTCGAACTCCCGGATGGTTTCTGCATCGGGGGCGAGTTCCGAAAGCCAGGAGTCGCCGAGGACTTTCCGGGCGCCCGGTGACATCCTCCCGAGTTGGTCGAAATCATCGGGGTCGTCGATGATGAAATAGCCCATCATCTCGAGTACGGCGGCATTCGACTTCTGAATCTCATTCGCCGGGTCGGATGTGCTGATCTTCCGTCGATGGCGGGGAATGAATATGGCAATGATCCGGTCGCCCTCGATGGTCACGAAGGTGTTCTGAGTGTGGTTCTTTATAGCAATTCCATTGCCGTAAGACAGATCCTCGCCTTCGCTAAGGCCACGCCATTCCCGGGCCACTCGGTCCGCGACACGCATCACATCCTCGTCCCCACCCGACGTCAATGACGTAATGAGGTACGCCGATGACGGCCACGGCGCCGCGACCTTGCGCACTTCTACGCCCCGGTACGTGACCAGCAGTTCGCTGGCTTCGAAGGCACGCATTAACGGAAGCCCATTGATGCGGACGAACTGGTAGTGCTGGTGGTAGATGCTGTTCCCCGCCCAGTGATTACAGGTCCCCGAGACAGGTTGGGGTGCCGGGTCCACCTCGCTAATCTCGCAGAACTTCCCGATGTCCCTGTTGATCACGCGCACCAGCCTGATGAGGTCACTGAAGGAGTAGGCCTGTGGTTCCATGTTCATAACCAGATCGTTTACGTGCGGGAAATCCCAGGCGACGAAATGGCAGACATCCCGGGGATCCCCGAATGGCGCAAACGTGAAGCCGAACTGGTAGTTGCGGACCGTTGCAAGATCGTCTTGCTGAGGCCTGGCCCGGGACGGGATGCGCGAGGAGTGAATCGTCACCTGTTGCGGGCTGAGCGTTCGCACGGAGCAGTAGTTGCACGCCGACTTGTATTGCAGCGCCTTGACGATGTAGTCCCGGACCTCCTCCCGGGCGAGTTCCGTCTCGAGCGTTACGCTCCCGTCGAGAGGCCGATTTTCGACCCGTACATAGACGTTCTCGCCAGACGCCTCGATGCGTCTTTTGGCCACGAGGTCCTTGAACTGGATCTGCCTGTTGTTGACGTTCGCCCTCATGAGAACGCCCTGTTCAGCGAGTGAGTCGAGGATCGCCCTGATGTCCTGCTCGGTCAGCTGGACCGACCCTGGGTTCCGGAAGCTGAAGGTACCGATGAGCCCATCTTCGTGGTAGATGAACAAGACCGGGTCGGCGTTCTGGCTCATGATTCCCCGTTGCGCCAGTTTTACCTTATCGCGACGGATCTGACGTACCGGGACATGGACGAACACGTACGGGCAGCCGTCACCCGCGGGGATCAGCCGGGACTGAGCGTCTGCCGCATTCCCGTCGGCATCGTGCACGAGCGGAATGTATCCGATCGCGAGGCCATGCTGCCATGCCACCAGAATGGCTACTCCAAGTCCAGCTTCAGCGGCAATACGGCGGAGGTCCTCGCTGACCTCGTGGATATCAGTCTTCGAGATGACCGCTTTATATTTCTCCTTGATAGCGTCCGCAACCGATGGCATCGGGACACACCCCCGCAGCAAGCGCTGGAAATCTGGCCAATCCAGCTCCCTGCGCTGGTCAGACAGTATCGCGGCGCTCGCAGTTGAGGGGTTCCGGCTCGGCGCGTGGGCGGCGCCACGGCACGCGCTCAGGCGGCACTGCCCGGGCGCTGGCGCGCCCGGGTCCCGGCTGTCAGGCGGCGGGCCAGCGTAGCGGCCTGAGCCCGGATCTCCGGGATCGCTGTCGTCTCGTACAACAGCCCCCGCAGCGGTGGCCCAAGCGTGAAGAGGGTGCCGCTGGGCAGGCCCGAAGCATCGAGCACGGCGCCGTCGTGGCCGGCATCGATGCCGAGCCGCAGCGGATCGGGCCGGGCCAGCCCGCGGTCAAGGAGATCACGCAGGAGCGGATCGCGGGCACGCGTGATGTCTGCGGCCGGGCCGGTTCCATTGACGAGCCAGCCCGCGGTGAGGTCAGCCGTGCTGCCGCCCTGGTCGACGCGCAGGCGCACCTGCCCGGCCTGCTCGGCGGCATCGGTGACCTGGCCCTGAAGCACGGACAGCCGCCCAGTACAGCGCAGTTCGGTGATCCGGCGGGCCGTAGCGGGAGGCACGCGGTGACGATGCACTTCCCAGTAGCGGGCGACGTGGCGGAGGAAAAGGCGCCTGTCGCGGGCCGGCATCCGCTGCCAGAGGCCGGGGAAATGCGGCCGCAGCGCATCCATCACGTCCTGCCAGCTGCCTGGGCTGCTGGCCATGGCCGAACGGACCTGCCACATGAGTTCGGTGAGCCGTACCGGTCCGGTGGCATCGGAGATGACGGGGAGCCAGATAGGTTTACCCGGCGGCGGCGGCCCGCGGTGCACGCGCGGGAGCAGCCCGTGCCTGGACACCGCGTGCACGGCGGTATCCCGGTTGCCGCTCGTCACGGCGACGGCCACATCCAGCATGGTCAGCCCCGTGCCCACCACGATCACCGGGCTGCCGTCCCGCACGATGTCCAGCGCGCCGGGTGCCCACGGGTCGGCGATGATCCGGCGGCTCTGGGGAGCGGGGAACGGCGGCAAGGACGGCAGGTTACCGATCGCTAGCACGGCCATGTCGGCATCGATGCAGCCATCGGCGAGCAGGAGGCGCAGCGGGCGGCCACGGGCATTCTGCCGGATCGCCACGGCATCCGAAGTAACCTGCGTAACCCGGGACAGCGGCTGCGCCCAGCGCTCCGCATCCGCCAGCGTGTCGCGCAGATAGCGGCCGTACACCTGCCTGGCCAGGAACCCGTCATGCGCGATGCCGGCCGCGGCGGCCCAGCGGGTCAGGTGATCCGGGTCGCCGTCCAGCGCGCTCATCTGCCCGGCGGGTGCGTTCAGCAGGTGAGCGGGATGCGTCGTGCTGTACGCCTGGCCCAGTCCGTGGCGGCCATGCCGGTCGATCAGGATGACCCGCAGCGGGCGCTGCTGTGCGGCGGCGGAACGGAGCAGGTGAATCACGGCCAGCGTACCGCTGGCGCCCCCGCCGACGACTGCGATGACCGGCCCGCGGTACTCGGGAGGATTAAGGTCGCGCATGCCCTCTAGTATAAGCGAGTATCTCGATAGTATAAATAGGTAATTATCTCCGGTCGCCCAGCGCGTTGCCGGTGCGGGCCCGCTGGGGAAGCTGTTCCCGGTGCCGTGGGCGATCGGCCCGACGGGTGCAAACCGGCGCCGCGACCTATAGCCGCGGCATGGTGCGGAGAGGGACAATCCAGTTGGGAAGCGGCCGCAACGGTGCTGCTGGATTCGCCGATGGATGAACGTATGACTGTGCCCACAACGACGTGGCGGCGGCTGACCCGTCGGCTAGGCTCCGAGCGCAACCCGCTGCGGCGGCGCTCTGACCTGATCGAGGCCTGGATCACGCCCGCGGCGCTCGTCGCATTCCTGGCCCTGAGCCCGATCTTCGCAGCCACGGCCGACCTGTGGGTCCGGGCGGACAACGCCGCGACAGCGCACGCCCAGCTATCGTGGCAACGGGTTTCCGCGGTCTTGCTCGCGGCCCCGCCCGGGCCGATGATGTCCGACAACGGCGCGAACTCCTGGATTGACTGGACGCCCGCCCGGTGGACCGCTGACGGGCGGCTGCGGATCGGTAAGATCCCTGCCGCCGCAGGCACACCGGCGGGCAGCACGGTGCCGGTCTGGCTTGACCGCGCAGGCAACGTACGCCAGCCCGCCATGACACCGGCCCAGACCGAGCGCCGCGCCATCGCCGTGGCAGCAACGGCCATCGCGGCTCTCGCGGTGCTCCTGGCTGGCCTGGCACTGGCCAGCCGACGGGTCTTGGACCGGCAGAGGCTGGCGGCCTGGGAGACCGCATGGCTGGTAGTAGGCCCGCAGTGGCGCCATCAGGGGTAGCTATCCGGTTCAGGCAGCGGGATCAGCACCGCAACAAGGGCAGCGCCCTCAGCCGGAGGCGATCTGCGCGGCGATGGCCCTGGCGGCTGCCTGGCCGAAAAGGATGCTGTAATGATTTGTCCCCGGGATGGTCTGCACCTCAAGCGCTGGCACCTCGGCCTGCCAGTACGAGGCGAGCTCCGCAGGGATCATGCCAGGCGGCTGGCCGAACATGCCGGCCGGTGCCCGCAGCAACGGGGTCGGGCCGGCAATGCGGCCAAGCACCGCCGCGATGCGGTCGGACGACGCGAGCAGATCCCGGCCGTCGCTGCGCGCCGATTCCGGCACCACGCGCGACCGGAGGGCGCCTGGCTCCCCGGTGAGGTCGTAGCGGACGTACAGCTCGACGTCATCGGTCCATGCGTCGGTGAACGCCGGGTGGCCACGCCAGAACTCAACATAAGCGTCGGCAGCCGGGAACGTCTCGGTCAGCCGGGCCAGCGCCGGCCCGAGGCTGGCGGCGAGCAGCTCATCGAGGTCGGCGCCGGCCGGAACGGGCAGCGGCAGCCCGCCGTCGACCAGCACAAGACGGCTGAAGCTTTCCGGGAGGGCGTCGGCGGCGACCAGCGCGATGTAAGCCCCCAGCGAGTGGCCGGCCAGCACCGGCCGGTCCAGGCCAAGCGCAAGCACCGCATCGCGCAGGTCGGCGCAGTGCTGATCGAAACCGTACGGGCCGGGCAGCCCGGCGCTGTGCCCCCTGCCGCGCAGGTCAACGGCGTATAGCGCCCAGTCGTCCGGAAGCTCCCTGGCCACCGCCTGCCAGCAGACCGCGTTGGCGGTGATGCCATGGACGGCTATCACCGTCCGCGGGCCGGTGCCCCAGGACAGCACGCGCATGGTGCCGCCCGTCACGTCGATGTCGTTGGCCCTAGCCGGAATGTCCAGGTTGATCACTTCTCATGATGCTGCATCCGTGCGCCTGCCATACGCGGCGCCAGAATAGCCTAGGCGTCGGCGACCTGTTCCCGGCCCTCAGGTCACTCCTCAGCGGCGCCGGCACCGACCCGAGCTCGGCCCGCTGCTCGCCTTGCTTGCAATCGCCTACTGGCCGTCGAGGACACCACCCGCTGCTTCCCCGGGTGCACCCCCGGCCGCCGCCCATCCGGATCACCCGGCTGCTCATCCGGCCCGCCCGGCACGCCCGGCTGCCCCTCCTGAACCGGCTGGAGACTGCTGAGATGGCTGGCCCCTCCTGGCTCGCGGGCATCTTCGCCACGCTCATGCTCGTCACCGCCGGCTACTGCACCAGCCGGCTGGCGGCAGCGCGCCGGTGGCAGCGGGCCACCGAGCATGACGTCGACCTGATGCACGCCGTCATGGGGGTGGCGATGGCCGGGATGCTGGTACCGCAGCTGAACCTGCTGCGTCATGGCGCCTGGGAGATCGTGTTCGCGGCAGCGACAGCGTGGTTCGGCTGGCAGGTCATCCGGTCTCGCCGCGGCCGTCCTGCCGACAGGCACCCGCCCGCAGATCCTCTGCCGCATTTGCTCGCCTGCGCGCCATGCTCTACATGTTCTTCGCGGCAGGCACGGCAAGGACCGGACCGGGGGTGATGGCCGTGGGCGGGCCGTCGGCCGATGCAGCAAACTCCCCTGGGCTCGCGCTTCCGCTGGCGCGGTGCGAAATCGCGATGGGCGTCACCATGGGCTACCTGCTCATCCAGATGCTCTGACCCAGCCGCCTGAAGTGCGGCCCAGGTCACAAGTCACGTTGTCCGGACGGCGCAGTCGGACGCGCCTTCCAGCCCGAGGCGGGAATGATGCCGACCAGACGCTTGTACCGGATTTGCTGACCAATCACGTCCGCAATGCCTGAGTCATGGCCAGCAAATCCGGTACAAACTCGTTGCTGAAGCGGTTGCTGAGACGTTCAGCCGTCAGGATGCGAGGACCGCCTCGATCTCGAGGTGGATCGTCACCTTGTCGGCGACCACGGCGCCGCCGTTCTGCAGCGCAGCGCTGAAGTTGACGCCGAAGTCACGCCGGTTGATCTCCGTGGTGGCGGTGAACCCGGCCCGGGTACCGCCGTAGGCATCCGGTCCGAAGCCGTTCAGCTCGAGGCGCAGCGGCACGCTCCTGGTAACGCCCTTGAGGGTGAGGTCGCCGTCGAGGATGAAATCGTCACCGTCGGCGCGTACGCCGGTCGACCGGTAGATCATCTTCGGGTAGGTCTCTACCTCGAAGAAGTCGGCCGACCTGATGTGCGCGTCGCGCTGGTCAGCGCCGGTGTCAATGGAGGCCAGGTCGATCTCAGCGATCGCCGAGGATTGAGCGGGGTCCTCCCCCGTCACGATCTCGCCAGAGAAGCTCGTGAACTTGCCGCGGACCTTGCTGACCATCATGTGCCGGACCGAGAAGCCGACCTCCGAGTGCACCGGGTCGATGGTCCAGGTCCCTGCGACGTAGCCGGGGATGCCGGTCACTTCGGTAAGAGCGGTCATGATCACTCCTGTAGAGTCGATGATTGAATACTCAATAAGTACCACGGTGGTCCGCTGATTGTCAAACGCTCAACTACCTAGTTGTATGCTGAACGGGTGAACACTCCGGAACCGGAACCAAGGTGGCTGTCCGAGGATGAGCAACAGGCCTGGCGGGCCTTCCTGACCGCCTGCCAGACGCTCTTCGGCGCGGTCGACGGCCAGCTGCAGCGCGACTCCGGGCTCCCGCACGGCTACTACGAGATTCTGGTCAGGCTCTCCGAGGCGCCCGGGCGGGCGCTGCGGATGAGCCAGCTAGCCGAGGCTTCGACATCGAGCAAGAGCCGCCTCTCCCATGCCGTCGCCCGGCTGGAGGACCGCGGCTGGGTCGAGCGGACAAACTGCCCGACCGACCGCCGCGGGCAGATTGCCGCGCTCACCGATGCAGGCCTGGCAGCCCTGGCGGCAGCCGCACCGGGCCACGTCGGGCAGGTCCGCCGGTCCCTGATCGACGCGCTCAGCGCCGGCCAGATCGAGCAGCTGCACAAGATCAGCGCGTCGATCATCGCAGCCGGACGCCGCCAGGACTACCAGGGCGGCGGGGGCTGCCCGCTCTGACACCGGCTATCGTTGACACAACGCGCTGACGGAGACGAGTAGCGCGGGATCGCATGCAGCAGAGAGCCGCCGGAAGCTGAGAAGGCGGCCTTGCGGACCCGACAGCGAAGACCCTCCCGAGTGCGGGGAGGAACGGCCGTCGCAGCCAGCGGCGCCCATATGCCCCGTCGGCTTGCCCCCGTGACCGGGCCGAACGAGGCCGCTGCCGGCCAGTGCGGCGATGGCGGTGAAGTGCGGTGGCACCGCGAGTTCCCTTCTCGCCCGCGCTCCAAAGGGGTCAGACGATCCGATGGAGGAGCGTGATGAACTCGCGGATTCTTGCCGCCGACGTGCCATCGCACGTCGGCGAGCGGGTGCTGATCGCCGGATGGCTGCATCGGCGGCGAGAACTCAAGTCGGTGACATTCCTGGTCATCAGGGACCGGTCCGGGCTGGCCCAGGTCGTCTTGCGTGATCCCGCGACCGCGGCTGCCCTGCGCGATGAGCCTGCACTGCCCGAAGAGACCGTGATCTCGGTCGAGGGCCTCGTCACCGCCAGCCCGCAAGCGCCGGGCGGCGCCGAGCTGACCGATCCGGTGATCACTCCCCTGTCCGGGCCAGCCGCGCCGCCGCCATTTGACCTCTACCGGCCCGCCATCACCGCTGGCCTGCCCGCGATCCTCGACCACGCTCCGACCACGCTGCGGCATCCCCAGCTGCGGGCCGGTTTCGAGATCTCCGCAGCCAGCGTGGCCGGCTTCCGCGCCGCGCTTGACGACATGGGATTCACCGAGGTGCACACGCCGAAAATCGTCGGCTCCGCCACCGAGTCCGGCGCGACCACCTTCGGGATCGACTATTTCGGCCACCCCGCCTACCTGGCGCAGTCGCCGCAGTTCTACAAGCAGGCCCTGGTCGGAGTGTTCGAGCGAGTCTACGAGGTAGGGCCGGTGTTCCGTGCCGAGCCGCACGACACCGCCCGGCACCTGGCGCAGTACACCAGTCTCGACGCAGAGCTTGGTTTCATCACCGATCACCAGGACGTCATGTCGGTCCTCCGCGACACGATCGCGGGCATGATCACGGGAGTCGGCGCACGAGCGCGGTCTGCCGTGGACGTTCTCGGGCTGGCGCTCCCTGCGGTTCCCGCGAGGATTCCGCAGCTGTCGTTCCGCGACGCGCAGGAACTGATCGCCTCCGGATCGGACCGCGATCCGCGCGGCGAGCCCGACCTGTCTCCGGCTGACGAGCGCTGGCTGTGTGAGTGGGCGGTGCGCGAACACGGGTCCGAATTCCTGTTCGTCACCGGCTACCCGATGGCGAAGCGGCCGTTCTACACCCATCCCGACCCGGCGCAACCAGGCTCTTCCAACGGTTTCGACCTGCTGTTCCGCGGCCTTGAGCTGGTCACGGGCGGGCAGCGGCTGCACAGGCATGCCGACTATCTGACCGCACTGGCGGAGCGGGGCGAGGACCCGCGGCCATACTCCGGGTACCTGCAGGTCTTCGAGCACGGGATACCGCCGCATGGCGGTTTCGCTATCGGCCTGGAACGCTGGACCGCACGGCTGACCGGCGCGGCCAACATCCGGCAAGTCACCCTGTTCCCCCGCGACCTGCACCGGCTCAGCCCGTGAGCCAGCGGCCGTGAACAAGCGCGAGCGGGCCCGCCGGGCCAGCCACGCGGCGGCTGGCGCGGCGGGCTGATGTAAATCGCGCAGACAGCGAGTCCTGACATCCGATACTGTTCCAGCCATAATGCGGGCAGGTGCAAGTTCCGATGCATTTGCGCCGGGGGGCAGGCAGCGAACGCAAGCCTGCTGCCTGCGCGGCTGGACGGAAACCGCGGCCCGACGTCAACTAGCAAGGGGCGGGTGAAAGGGACGTAACGTGACTCTCGCTTACAACGGCATCGAGGCAACATCGCTGTCCGGCGCAGCCTGGCAGAAGGCCACTTACAGCAACCCAACCGGCAACTGTGTTGAGTTGGCCAGGCTGCCAGACGGGAAGATTGCGGTCCGCAATTCCCGGCATCCATCCGGCCCCGCGCTGGTGTACGAACGCGCCGAAATCGACGCGTTCCTGCGCGGAGCGAAGGCCGGTGAGTTCGACGGCATGCTCGCCTAGCCGCTGAAGTGCGATATCCCGCGAGCTGCCAGCCCGGTCACGGCCTGCCAGGCACCCCTGCGCAGGCCGTGAGCGGATGGCAGCTCGCGCCGCGACTCCCTCAGGCACTCTTATTGGCACGAAATCGGGCACTCGTGGGATACTGCCATGATCTGGCATTCGGGGGAGGGCGCGCATGACCACTGTCCAGCCCGCTGCGGGCGGCAGTTCCCGCGTTCGGAGCATGGTCGCCGCTCCGGGCAGCGGCGGCCCGACCGTGCTGCGCATCCTGCTGGGCGCCCAGCTCCGTCGGCTGCGGGAGGCCCAGCAGATCACCCTTGAAGACGCGGGGAAGGTGATCCGTGCATCTGCCTCGAAGATGAGCCGGCTCGAGACCGGCAGGGTCGGCTTCAAGGACCGGGACATCACCGACCTGCTCACGTTCTATGGTGTCGCCGATGATCAGCAGCGTCACGCCATGCGGGAACTGGCCAGCACCGCGAGCGACCAGGGCTGGTGGCATGACTATTCCGACATCCTGCCAACGTGGTTCGAGGCATATGTCGGTCTTGAAGAGGCGGCCATCGGCATCCGCGCGTATGAGATCCAGTTCGTCCCTGGCCTGCTGCAGACCGAGGAATACGCCCGCGCCGTGGCGCTGCTCGGTCATCCGAGCCCGCTAGCCGACGATATCGAGCGCCGGGTCCGGCTGCGGATGGCGCGGCAGGCGCTGCTGAGCCGGGCGGCGCCGCCGCACTTGTGGGCGGTACTCGACGAGGCAGTGCTGCGCAGGCCGGTGGGACGCCCGGGCGTCATGCGGGGGCAGCTCAAGCATCTCCTGGAGGCCGCCGAGCGGTCGAACGTCACCCTCCAGGTCATGCCGTTCCTCGTCGGCGGCCACGCGGCGGCCGGCGGCCCGTTCAGCATCCTGCGCTTCGCCGAGCCCGACCTGCCGGACGTCGTGTATCTCGAACAGCTGACCAGCGCCCTATACCTGGACAAGCGGGAAACTGTCGACCACTACCTGGCCGTCATGGAGCGGTTGTGCCTCGAAGCCGCGCCGGCGGCCGCCAGCACCAAGATCATCCACGCGATCCTGCGCGACCTGTAGCGGCCGGCCCCGTTCAGTAAGCGACGGTGATACGGCGGCGGATCTCCTCGCCGCGTTCGGTTACGTCGGCGACCGCGATAGCGAAGTCGGGGATGCTAATCCGGCTGTGGCCCGCCGCGTCGGCCAGCAGCTGGTCACCGCCGATCCGGAACGCCCCGGTCCGCTCGCCCGGCCCGATGACCGCGGCCGGGCTGACATAGGTCCAGTCAAGATCGTCGACATCGCGGTAAACATCAAGCGCTCTGGCGTGCGCGAGCGCCTCGGCTCTCGCCGCTGGCGGGAACTGCGGAGTGTCAGCCAGCCGGATTCGCGGCGCCACCTCAAGGCTGCCTGCCCCGCCGACCACGACCAGGCGGCGCAGGCCTGCCTTGCGGAGCCCGTCGATCAGGCCTATGGCGGCGCCGACCAGGCTGTCCTCAGCGTTCTCGGTACCACGGCGCGGTCCGGTAGCGGACACGACCGCATCCTGGCCGGCCGCGAGCTTGGCGACCGACGCCGGGTCAGTAGCGTCGCCGGTGGCGACCTGGACGACAAGGCCGGCGATCGGCGCGCTGGTCCGCGTGACGGCGATGACGGTATGCCCGCGTGCTAGTAGCTCCCCGGTGATCGCCTGCCCGATGGCGCCCCCGGCGCCGAATACTGCGATCTTCATGTCTTACACCTCACCATGCCGGACGCCCGCCCGCCGCGCCGGCCTGCGCGGAACAACCAACCCGCCCGGTCCAGGTAAGGTGCTTCCCATGACCGACCCGGACAATCTTGACGCGCTCTCCTCGCAGCAGCTGCACGATCTCGCGGTGCACCGCGCGCTGCGCCACCTGGACGTGCACTTCCTGTGGGAGCTGCTGCGCGAAATCCCCGCAGGCGAGGCGGCCGCAGGTCACCCCGATGCGGCCGGCTGGGATGCGATCAAGCTGTCCTCGCTGATCTCCGACGCGTTCGAATCCGGCGAGGGCGATATCGCCGACTCGCTGCGCCCGCTCTATCTCGACTACCTGCGCAAGCACCACAGCGATCTGCAGGCAAGCTGAGTTCCGCGCCTGGCTGGCAGGTCGCCATGGTCAGCGGGGAATCACGAGCACCTTGCCGACGGCGCCGGCTTCGACGGCGTCCTGCGCCGCGACGATATCGTCCAGGCCGAACCTGGTGACCGGCAGCTCGGTTAGCGCGCCGTCAGCCAGCGCGGCCGTGATGTCCTGCGCCGCCTGCTCAAGGGCGGCCGGAGGGACCCCGTAGAGCAGCACGAACCTGAGCGTCACGTTAGCGGTCATGCAGGCCCGGACCGGGAGGACAGGATCCCTGGGCTCAGCGGCATAAGTGATGATCTGACCGTGCGGCGCGACCACGTCCAGGTCGAGCTGCAGGTTCGCGCCGAGCGCCAGCTCGACCACCCGGTCGACGCCGCCTTCGCCAGCGAAGCCGCGGATCTGGCGGGCCGCGTCAGCATCGTGGTAGTTAACGACCAGGTGCGCGCCAGCCGCGGCGGCGAGCTTGGCCTTCTCCGGCCCGCTGACGGTGGTCACGACGCGGGCGCCCGCGCGTACGGCCAGCTCGATGGCGAAATGCCCGACCGCCCCTGCGCCGCCCGCGATGAGGATCGCCTTGCCTTCGACCGGGCCGTCGGCGAACAGGCACCGGTACGCGGTGAGCGCCGGAACGCCCAGGCTGGCACCGAGCTCGGGCGAGCTGCCATCGGGCAGCGGGGCTGCCTGCTGCCCGGGTACGACGGTCCACTCGGCAGCGGTCCCCCAGCGGCGGCCGCCCGCAGCGAGCCAGGTCCACACCCGCTGGCCGATGCGCCGAGCGTCGACACCCTCACCGACCGCGTCGATCACACCGGCGCCGTCATGGTGCGGGATCTGGAAGCCCTCGATGGGCCGGGGGGTGGCTCCGCTCCTTGACTTCCAGTCTGTCGGGTTGATCCCGGACGCCTCGATCTTGACCCGGACCTCCCCGGGCCCTGGCTCGGGCCGTTCCATGTCCTCGACCCGCAGCACCTCGCGGGCCGGGCCGTACCGGTCATACAGCGCAGCTCTCATCGCTTCGTCGCCTCCGGGCTCCTCTTCCGCACGGCGATTGTCTCACTCCCGCGGGACGCCGGGCAGCCGCGGAGCCGACGAGGCCTGCGTCAGGCCAGGGGCCGCAGGAATCCGGCCCGGGTAGCGGGATCAGGGCCGCACGGCACCCCGACGGGTACTCTGGCAGTTTCCGGCGGACGAAGACGCCACCTGGCACACCAGTCACTCAGCCTTCTCTCAGCATCGTCCGATGGAATTCAAAAGGCTCCAACAGCACAATCAGGTAACGACAGTACCTCGCAAATGCCCCGTCGCGGCGCGGCGGGTGATCCGACAGGCAGGAGCGCGGATGCGCCGAGGCGAAACGCTGGCGAGCCGGGCTGCGGCCAGCGCCGAAGGCCAGCGTGGCCCCGCCGGCGGCGGCGCGGGGCGGACCACGGACGAGGTCATCTTCTGGGCCGCCGGTGCGGGCCGGCAGCTGACCGGCCGGGCGCCTCGCCGACTGCGTCGCAGGATTAATCGCTGGGCACGCCGCCCTGCCTGGGGGCTCGCCGGCGTCATGTCCGCCGGCGCGCTCAGCGGGTACCTGCTGACCCCGATCGCCCAGGCAGCCCGGCTGCCCGCCCGGACGGGCCGGGCATTCAACGGGACTCCCGCCGTCGGCGCGCTGTTCACGGTGGCCAACCACAAGCTGGTCTCCCACTTCTGCACCGCGAGCGTCGTGCACAGCAAGGCGGAGAATCTCCTCATTACAGCCGCGCACTGCGTCTACAGCGGCGGGCCGCCACGGCGCGGGAGCGTCGCGTTCGTACCCGGCTATCACAGCGGCAAGGACCCGCACGGCGTCTGGGCCGTGACCGCGGTCTACGTCGACAAGGCGTGGAAGCTGCGCCGGAACGTCAACAACGACGTCGCCTTCCTCATCGCGGGGCGGGCCGGCACGCACATCGAGCGGCATACCGGCGCGGAAACCCTCGGCATCGACAAGCCGGCCCAGCTCGTGGACGTGATCGGCTATCCCGACAGCACCAGCAAGCCGATCACCTGCACGGCGCCCGCCCAGGTCTTCCGCACCGATCCGCACCAGCTGGTGTTCGACTGTGACGCCTACACGGCAGGAACCAGCGGCGGGCCGTTCCTGGCGCATGTCAGCGCCAAGACGGGCGAGGGCACGGTCATCGGCGTGATCGGCGGCTGGCAGGCGGGCGGGGACTCGCCCAACGTGTCGTACTCGCCCCGGTTCTTCGCCAATGTCAGGGATCTGTACGCCGAGGCGACATCCGGCAAGCCGCCGCCGGCAGCGGGCGGATCTGGCAACGCCGCACCGGGCTGCCCCAGCAACATCGCATCGTGCTGACCTGGCTTGGACGCGGGCTGACCGGGCGCCCGCGTCAGTCCGATCAAGCCGACCGCGCCGTTATCACGTCGAGCTGAGCGACCTCCTCCGGTGCCGGGATCCAGCTCGCCGCTTCCGCGTTCGCCTTGACCTGCTGGGCCGACATGGCCCCGGCGATCACCGACGAGCAGCCGGGCAGCGCGGCCAGGCCGCCGATAGCCACATCGAGCACAGTCCGCCCGCGCTCGGCAGCCCAGTCGCGGAGCGCTTCCACCTTGTCCAGCTTCGCCTCGGTGACATAGCCCGCCCGGCTGGCCAGCCTGCTTCCCTCCGGTGGCGCCTGACCGCGCCGGACCTTACCGGTCAGCAGGCCGTTCGCCAGCGGGAAGTAGGGCAGCACGCCCAGCCCGAAGTGCTGCGCAGCGGGCACCACCTCGGCCTCGACCCCGCGCTCGAGCAGCGACCAGTGGTTCTGGGCCGAGACGAAGGGCGTGCCGCGGATTTCACGGGCCACGGCGGCTGCCTCGGCGAGCTGCCAGCCGGAGAAGTTGGAGTGCCCGATGTAGCGGACCTTCCCCTCGGTAACCAGTTCGCCGAGCGCGGTGATGGTCTCCGCGATCGGCGTCGCCGGGTCCGGCGTGTGCAGCTGGTAGAGATCGATGTAGTCGGTCCGCAGCCGGCGCAGTGACTGCTCGGCAGCTCGCCGGATGTAGGCACGCCCGCCCTTGGCCCCCGCGGCAGGGCCGTAGCCCAGGTCGGCGGATTGGTGGCCGAACTTGGTGGCCAGCACCACCTGATCACGCCGGCCGGCCAGCATTTCGCCGAGCATCTCCTCCGACCGGCCCCCGCCGCCATAGGAGTCCGCCGTATCGAGCAGCGTGATCCCCGCCTCGATTGCAGCGTTCACCACCGCGCGCGTCCCACCGGTGTCCAGCCTGCCGCCGAAGTTGTTACAGCCGAGCCCGGCCACGGAGACGATCAGCCCGGAATTGCCAAGTGCCCGATAGCGCAACGTCCCGTCCTCACCTGATGCCGACCATGCCAGGCCCCGATGGTACCGAGAGGCCAGCGGTCCCCCCGGCAGCGCGCGTAGAGTCAGCTGAGCACCCAGAGCAGCCACCGAGAGCAGCCACCGGAGCAGCACTGCAGTGACCGGGAGGCGGAAGGTGGCCTCCGCGCCGCTCCAGGCCAAACTTAGGGCTGGCATGAAATCGCACATGCGATATCATGAAGTAACCGGCGATACGGAACAAGTTCGCTACGCAATTGCTATCCGGACTATTACCCTTAACGGTGCGACTAAGCTCAAACCGGGGGGATGGCAGGGTTCCGGTATAGGCATATTGACGTGAGCGGTTCCGCGGCGGAAGGGAGCGCGACAGATGGCGGACGGGGCAGGCGGGCCCACCGTCCTGCGCATTCTCCTCGGCACCCAGCTACGCCGGCTGCGCGAGTCACGAGGGATCACCGCGCAGGAAGCGGCGAGGGCGATCAGGGGATCGGAGTCCAAGATCAGCCGGATCGAGCTGGGCCGGAACGCGGTCCGCGAAGTAGACATCGCCGACCTGCTCAGTCTCTACGGGATCACCGACACCACCGAGCGGGAACAGCTGCTCACGCTGGCCAGCCAGGCCAACCAGCCCGGCTGGTGGCATCGTTACCAGGACATCCTGCCCGGCTGGTTCCAGGCGTACATCGGCCTGGAGGAGTCAGCGGAGTCGATCCGCAGCTACGACGCGCAGTTCATCCCGGGGCTGCTGCAGACCGAGGACTACGCAGCCACGGTGATCGCGCTCGGGGAGTTCTCTCTTGAGGAGACCGAGCGCCTAGTCTACCTGCGCAAGGAACGGCAGCGCCGGTTCAGTTCTGGCGGCCTGCGGCTCTGGGCAATCATCGACGAAGCAGCGCTCCGCCGGCCCGTAGGCAGCATCAGCCTGATGCGGGACCAGCTCGAGCACCTGCTCGACAGCTCCGACATGCCGGGCTTCACCTTGCAGGTCGCCCCGCTGCCCGCGGGCGGCTATGCGCCAGGAAGCTTCTGCATCCTCCGCTTCGCCGTCCCGGACCTGCCAGATGTGGTCTACCTCGAGCAGCTGACCAGCGCCATGTACCTGGACAAGCCCTCCGATGTGGACCGGTACGTGACCGCCATGGACAAGCTCAGCGCGGCGAGCGCACCGCCAGGCCAATCTCGGCAGATCATCCGCGCAATGCTCGAGGATATGGAGGAATCCCCATGAGCAGCATCCGCAATGGAATGGCCGCCACCGCCCTGACCGGCGTGCGGTGGCTTAAGAGCAGCCGCAGTGGACCGACCGGAGGAAACTGCGTGGAGGTCGCCGTCCTACCCGGCGGCGACATAGCAATGCGCAACTCCAGGGACCCGCACGGCCCGGCCCTGATTTTTACCGGACCGGAGTGGGAAGCGTTCAGCGGCGGCGTCGCCGACGGCGAATTCGAGCACCTCGGCTTTGGCTGATCCGGGCATCCGAGTCGGCCAGCGGCCCCCGGGAACCCCGCGGGGTTCCCGGGGACGGCAGCGGCGGCGCTGTGTTCGCGGTTAGCTCTAACTCACCGGCAGGTCGAACTCACCGTTCTTGGCCCCGGTGATGAATGCGGTCCATTCGTCACGGTCGAAGAGGTGGGCGGACTTGGTGACATCCTTGGAGTCGCGTATCGCGACATTCCCGCCCGGGAGGTGGGCCACTTCCACGCAGCCATCCGCGCTGCAGCTGCGGCTCTTGATCCACCGAACATCGGCGAAATCGGGATTCATCCGACTTTCCTTTCTATCGATTACTGTCGATTACGTGATTTGTCGTGCCAGGCTACTGATCAAATCGGTTGAATCGGCAGGTGACAGGGCCGCCGCCCGCAAGAGGTCGAAGGACTCTGTACACATGCGGACATCTTTGTCCCGTTCCAGGTACGCATGCCCTCCGACGCCCTCGGTATAGACGACGTCGGGATCGAAGCGCTCTGGGAATTCGATGATGCAGAACGGGCCGTTCAGCGATGGGTGCGGCCCGCTGGAGAACGGCAGAACCTGAAGCGTAACGTTCGGCCACAGGCTCGCATCGGCAAGGTGATCAAGCTGACGGCGCATCAGCTGAGGCGGCCCCATTGTCCTGCGGACCACCGCCTCATCGATGATGAGCCATAGGTCTAGCGGATCGGCGCGCAGCAGCACCTCCTGGCGCTGCATCCGCAGCTTGACCAGCCGCTCGACCTCGTCCTGGCTGAGCTTCCTGCGCACGGTGCTCATCACGGCACGGGCGTAGTCCTCGGTCTGGAGCAGGCCATGCACGACGAGCGACTCGAACGCCCGCACTGACGACGCCTCGGCTTCCAGCCCCACATAGATGCCGAAGCCAGTGGGCAGCACGTCTTCGTAGGCGGCCCACCAGCCCTTACGGTGCCCTTCTCGCGCCATCTCCGTAAGCACCTGCCGCTGGCCCGAGTCGCTCACTCCATAGAGATCAAACATGGAAAAGAGGTAGACCGAACGGGTCGGCGCCTTGCCCGTCTCGATCCGCGACAAAGTCGACGGCGCTAGCCCGAGCTTTTCGGCTACCTCTTCGAGCTTGATGGACTGCGCTTCACGCAGGCGCCTTAACTCGGTACCGAGCCGACGTCGGCGTACGGTCGGGCCGATCGACACGGTCATTCTCGCCTCCCTCGGGAGGGCTAGCGCGCCGCGAACCGGCTCCGGGCAAGAGCCGCCACGACCGCGCAGCTGCTGGACTTGGACTCACCATACCGGAAAAACGGAGATCAGATGAGATCGCAATTGAGATTTCGTTCACGAAATTTGTTCCACGCACTTGCACCGCGTGCACTCCCGCACCATTATGAGAGCAAGCCGGGCCCGCGCCGACCCCGCCCCGGTACGGGCCCGGCGGTAATCGTCAGCCGCGGCGCACGCTAGGTTCCGGCAGCTGCCGGGGAGGGAGCGGACCGAGATGGCAGCTTTGGTAGCTAGCGACGTCACCGAGGAGTTAGCCATGATGGCGGGCGCCGCAGTCCTGGGAAGTCTCACCATCCCCGGGCGCCCTGAGCACGTTTCCGAGGCACGTGCGTTCGTAGCCAAGATCCTCGGCGACCAGCACCCCGTCATTGACGTCGCAGTCTTACTGACCTCGGAGATCGTGACCAACGCCCTGACGCACAGCAAATCCCGCCGTGCTGACGGGACGGTCCGGCTCTTCATGATCGAAATCGGGGACGGCATCAGGGTCGAGGTGGCCGACGATGGCTCCGACCTGTCGGCGCCCATCGTCAAGGGCGATCTCTACGCCTCGGACGGACATGGGCTCTTCCTCGTGCAGAGCCTGGCCCATCAGTGGGGTTACGTGCGCGCCGCGGGCAGCACGACTGTCTGGTTCTGGCTCGACCCGGCGCTGGCCTGCAGCTCAGCCACGCCTGGGGCCGCGCCGCTGGCCGCCGGCTGATCCCTGGCGCTTGTCCCGCAGCCGCATCGAGACGTGCACGGGGCTGCCCTCGAAGCCGAACTCCTCCCGGAGCCTGCGCTCGATGAACCTGCGGTAGCCGGCCTGCAGGAAGCCGGTCGTGAACAGGACGAAGTGCGGCGGACGCACCCCTGCCTGCGTGGCGAAAAGGATCTTCGGCTGTTTCCCGCCGCGCAGCGGCGGCGGGGTGGCCGCGATCAGCCCGGCCAGCCACGCGTTGAGCCTGCCGGTCTGCACTCGCGTCTCCCAGCCGTCAAGCGCCCGCTCGATCGCCGGGACGAGCCTGTCGGTGTGCCAGCCGGTTGCCGCCGAGATGTTGACCCTCGGCGCCCACCGTGCGGTGTGCAGCTGCCGGTCAATCTGCGCGTCGAGGAAGAGCCTGCGGTCCTCATCGACCAGGTCCCACTTGTTGTAGGCGATCACCAGGGCCCGTCCGGCCTCGATGACCATCGACACGATCCGCAGGTCCTGCTCGGCCAGCGGCTGGCTCGCGTCCACCAGCACGACAGCGACCTCGGCGCGCTCCAGCGCGCGCTCAGTGCGCAGCGCGGCGAAGTAGTCAGCGCCCTGCGCTTCCCTGACGCGCCTCCTGATCCCGGCGGTGTCGACGAATCGCCAGACGCTGCCGCCGAGTTCGATGAGCTCATCAACCGGATCACGGGTAGTGCCGGCAACCTCGTCAACCAGCGCCCGCTCCTGGCCGGCGAGCTTGTTCAGCAGGCTGGACTTACCGACGTTCGGGCGCCCGATAAGGGCAACCCGCCGCGGGCCGCCTTCGGCTCCGAATGGCTCCGAAGGCGCGGCCGGAAGCGCATCGAGCACCGCGTCAAGGAGATCTCCGCTACCCCGGCCGTGCAGCGCGCTCACGCCCTGGGGCTCGCCAAGCCCCAGCGACCACAGCGCTGCGACAGCGGGCTCACCAGGCGCGTCATCCACCTTGTTGGCAGCGAGCACGACCGGCTTACGTGACCTGCGGAGCACCGCCGCGACAGCCGCGTCAGCGTCGGTCACCCCCACGACAGCGTCCACGACGAACAGCACGGCGTCCGCCGCATCCACCGCGACCCGCGCCTGCGCAGCGACCCGCGCGGTCAGGTCCTTGGAGCGCTCCGCCGCTGGCTCCCAGCCACCGGTGTCTACCAGGGTGAACGACCGGCCGCGCCAGGTAGCGTCATAGGCGATCCGGTCGCGGGTGACTCCAGGGGTGTCCTCCACCACGGCCTGGCGGCTGCCGAGGATCCTGTTCACCAGGGTTGACTTGCCGACGTTAGGGCGGCCGACAACAGCGACGACCGGAACCGGCGGCTGGCCCGGCCCGGCGTCCGGGCCGGGCAGCGCGTCCGGCTCGTCGCCGGTCTGGCGGCCGGTCTCCATGCCGGTCAGACCGGCCTGGCCGGGAAGGCTCAGGTCCGCCATGCGTCTGCCGTCCGGGCGTCGGCGAGCGCGGCGATCTCGGCAATCACGTCAGCCAGGCCCAGGCCGGTCGTATCGATCTCGATCGCATCGGGCGCCCTGGCCATCTGGGGCGCGTCGGCGGCGTCCCGCCTTGCCTGCTCCGCGAGAGTCACCGCGACAGTCGCGGCCGGGTCGGCGGCTAGGTCGGCGCTGCGCCTGCTGGCCCTTACTGCCTCGGTCGCGGTAAGGAAGACCTTCACCGGCGCGTCAGGCGCCACCACGGTACCGATGTCCCTGCCCTCGGCTACGATGCCATCCCCAGCCGCCCGCGATTCGGCGATGATCTGCTGCTGCATCCCGACCAGGTAGCTGCGGACCTGGGGGACCGCGGCGACGGCACTGACCGCGTTGGACACCTCGCGGGAGCGGATCGGCGCCGCGACATCGGTCCCGTCGACATGGATGTCCGGTGCGACCGGATCGGTGCCGATCTCGAGCACCGGACGGCGGGCCTGCTCGGCTACCGCAGCCGGGCTTGAGACGTCCACGTCATGGGCGAGCAGCCACCAGGTGAGCGCGCGGTACATGGCTCCGGTATCCAGGTAACGCAGCCCGAGCGCGCAGGCGGCGCCACGCGCCGCGCTTGACTTGCCTGATCCGGCCGGCCCGTCGACCGCGATCACCATGCCGCGACGGCGCGCCGCCGCGGCATGGTCCTGCCGGTCGCCCACCGCGCCGGCGCGTGCTTCCTGCCCGATGGCAGCCGAATTTGTCACGATGGCGATGCTACCGGCGAACCGGCCAGCCTCCGGCCGCGAGCGCCGCGGCAAGCCGGTCAGCTGCCTGCGGCGTGACCGACAACTCTGCCACGCCCGCTGGCAATCCGGGCGAATGCTCGATGCCCACGTCCTCGATGTTGATTCCCGCGTCGCCAGCCGCCTGGAACAGCCTGGCTAGCTCACCTGGCCGGTCACCGATGACCACCTGGACGACCTGGTAAGCCGGAGCAGGGGCGCCGCGCTTGCCAGGTATCCGCGCGACCCCGGCCCGGCCGTCATCAAGCAGCCCGGCTAGCCGCTCCTGCGCGGTCCGGTCGCCCTTGGCGATCCCCTCAAGCACGCCGGCCGCGATGGCGAGGTCAGCCGAGAGCCCTTCGAGTACCTCCGCGGCGTGGCCCGCATTTGCGGCCAGAATCTGCGTCCACAGCTCGCTGTCCCCCGCCGCGATCCTGGTCACGTCGCGCAGCCCCTGCCCGGCTAGCGCGAGCGCCCCGTCCGGTGCAGGCCGCAGCATCGCGGCGACCGCTGCGGCGACCACGTGCGGTGCATGCGAGACCAGGGCAGCCCACCGGTCGTGCTCGGCGGCAGACATCCGGATCGGCTGGGCACCGCAGGCCCTGGCCAGGGCCGCCGTGGCGCTGACGGCCTGCTCGCTGGTCTCGGGTGCCGGGCAGAGTGCCCACGGCCGGCCGAGGAACAGATCGGCCCTGGCAGCGGCCGGACCTGAGCGCTCTCGGCCAGAAATCGGATGTCCGGGCACGAAGCAGGCGATATCACAGCCCAGCTCGCGCGCGCTGGCCAGCGGAAGCTCCTTCACGCTGGCAACGTCGGTGTACCAGCGAGCCAGGCCGGCAGCCTGTGCGGCAGCCAGGGCGTGGCCGGTGGCAGCGGGGGGCACCGCAAGGACGGCGAACTCGGCCGGGCCGCCCGGCGGTCCGCCGTCCGGAATCGGCCGGCCAGCCCCGATGCCCTCGGCCAGCCGCGCCGCGGCGCGATCGCGGTCGGCCAGCCAGACCTCTGCGCCCTGTTCCCGCAGCGCCAGCGCGATCGAGGTGCCGATCAGGCCGCTGCCGATCACAACCACGCTGCGCGGGACGGAACCGGTCACTGGGCGATGTCCAGGCGCAGCGCGGCGGCGCCGCGCAGGTAGACATGCTGCACGGCAGACCGCGGCGCTGCCGTCTCAACATGCATCATCAGCCGGACGACGCGCGTCAGCGCCCCAGGCACGTCGATCTCCGCGCAGCACAGCAGCGGCACGTCCTGGAAGCCGAGCTTGCGCGCCGCAAGCGCGGGGAACTCGGCGTTGAGGTCGGCGGTGACGGAGAACAGGACGCTGATCACGTCGGCCGGGGTCAGCTGGTTCCGGGTCATCACCTCGGTGACGAGCTCAGCGGTACCGGCCAGAATTGCGTCTCGCTCGTTCGCGTCGACCTGAACGGCGCCGCGAATCGCCCTGACTGCCACTACCAGTCCCTCCTCGTGACTTCCCCGCCGACCCAGGGCCCTGGCCAGCATCGTCACCTCGGCCGGTCCGCTGGTGTACCAGGTTATAGACCCACAGCCGCGTACAGGTCGCCGATCTCGGCAGTGTTCAGCCGCCGGGTGGCGCCGGACCGGAGCGAGCCGAGCCTGACCGGTCCCACCTGCGTACGGACGAGACGGCGCACCGGGTGGCCAACCTCGGCCAGCATCCGCCTGACGATGTGCTTGCGTCCCTCGTGCAGGGTGATCTCGACCAGTGCACGGGTACCGGTCCGCTCGATCACGCGGAACCTGTCAGCGGTGGCCACCCCATCGGAGAGCTCGATCCCGGTCGCCAGCTGGCGGCCGAGATCTCTGCGCAGCGGCCCGGTCACGTCGGCGAGGTAGGTCTTGAGTACCCCGTAGCGCGGATGAGCCAGCCGGTGCGCTAGCTCGCCGTCGTTGGTCAGCAGCATCAGGCCCTCGGTGTCGTAATCGAGCCTGCCGACATGGAACATCCGCTCAGCGCGATCACCAAGGAAATCGGCAATGGTAGGGCGCCCGCGGCTGTCCGACATCGTGGTGAGAACGCGGCCGGCTTGTTCAGGGCGACATAGACCAGGTCCTCGCGAGCCGGTAGGCGCCGGCCGTCCACCCTGATCACCTGATGCTGCGGATCTACTCTGGCCCCGAACCTGCGGACGACCTGACCGTCCACCTCGACCCGGCCCTCGCCGATCAGCTCCTCGCAGTGCCTGCGGCTGCCCAGACCCGCCGCTGCCAGCACCTTCTGCAGCCGCACCCCGCCGACGACATCGACCAGCGAGTCCTCGGCTCCGCTGGCCGCGATGTAGTCCGCTGCCCCGGTGCTGGCCCGGGCGCGGCCGTCGGCCTGGTCCCGGCCCTGCCGGTCAGCCTGACCGCGGCCCTGCCGGTCAGCCTGACCGCGGCCCTGCCGGTCAGCCTGACCGCGGCCCTGCCGGTCAGCCTGACCGCGGGCCTGCCCGCTGGCTGGCCTACGGCCCTGCCGGTCAGCCCGGATGCTGCTCATGGCCAGCGTCCTGTTCATCGTCCACCTGATCGGGCAGGAAGCCAGCGAGCTCGGGCAGCTCATCGAGGCTGGCCAGGCCGAGACGCTCAAGGAAATACCCCGTCGTCCCGAACAGGACGGCACCAGTCTCCTGATCGGTGCCGGCCTCCGCCACCAGGCCGCGCAGGACCAGCGTGCGCATCACGCCGTCGCAGTTGACGCCGCGCACCGCGGATACCCGCGCCCGGCTGACCGGCTGGCGGTAGGCGACCACGGCCAGCGTCTCAAGTGACGCCTGGGTAAGCCTGACCTCCTGGCCGTCGCTGACGAACCGCTCGACGATCGGCGCGCAGTCCTCGCGCGTGTAGAAACGCCAGCCTCCCGCGATCTCACGCAGGTCAAACCCGCGTTCCTCGGCCGTATAGGACGCAGCGAGCTCGCGCAGGGCCGCGGTGACTTCGTCGCGCGGCCGTTCAAGCACCTGCGCGATGAGCACCTCGGAGACCGGCTCATCGGCCACCAGCATGATCGCCTCCAGGCTGGCATGCAGCCCCGGCCCATCCTGCATGCCTAACCCTCGCCTTCCTGGCCGGCCGCCCAGGTCACATACAGCTCGCCGAGCGGCGCAAGCTGGTCGAAGGAGACGCTGCCCGACCGGTAGAGCTCAAGGACCGCCAGGAAGCGCGCGACCACTTCGTAGTTGTCTGCGCAGTCGGACGAGAGCTGGCGAAAGGTTGCCCGGCGCAGGCTGGCGAGCCGGCCCGCAAGGATATCGACCTGCTCGCGCACGGTGGTACGGGCCACGTGCAAGTGGGCGGTAGAAACCGTCGGCGGCTGCCGCGGAGCCAGCGCTCGGGCCGCGATGGCTCCGAACTCGGCTGCCCCGAGACCGAGCAGCACTTCAGGCAGGAGCCCGGCGAAGCGGGGCTCCATCGGCACCCGCCGCGGGAACCTGCGCCCCCAGGCCGTCATCCGGCTGGCCAGGACTCCTGCCACCTCTTTATAGGCGCGGTACTGCAGCAACCGGGCGAAGAGCAGGTCTCTCGCCTCGAGCAGGGCGAGATCCTCCTCGTCGTCGACTTCCCCGGCCGGAAGCAGCCTGGCCGCCTTGAGGTCGAGCAGCGTCGCCGCGACGACCAGGAAGTAGCTCGCCTGATCGAGGTCCCAGGCATCCGCGCGGGCCCGGATGTGCGCGATGAACTCGTCGGTGACGCTGGACAGCGCGATCTCGGTGATGTCGAGCTTGTGCTTCGAGATCAGCGCGAGCAACAGGTCGAAGGGGCCCTCAAAGACGTCGAGGTGCACTTCGAAGCCGTTCGCGGCCTGGCCACGGGGAGCGTCGCCTGGTTCGCTGATCACCATCGTGGTCATTCCGGGCTGCTCGCCCCCGCCTCCTGATAGCCGTTGCCCCCTGTCAGTGCAGACGGTATCCGATGCGGGCGGCTGCGCTCACCCGCTCGGGCCTCCCGAACGCGGCCGACAAGCCACCAGGCTTCCGTCACGCTTCGCGTCCGGCGGCCGCTGGGCGCAGCAGCCCGGCGGCGCCCGGCAGGCTCACCCGCCGGGGACGTGACCCTCTTGGCTGGACTGGCGCCACCGCTCCAGTACCTCCTTGGCAAGTTCCCGGTAAGAACCCGCCCCATTGGACGTGGGGTCGAAACTGGTGATGGGCACTCCCGCGACAGTCGCATCCGGGAAACGCACTGTCCTGCTGATCACTGTATGAAACACTTTGTCGCCGAAGCCCTTGACGACCCCGGCCAGGACCTCCCTGGTATGCAGGGTCCGCGAGTCATACATGGTCGCCAGGAGGCCATCCATCTGCAGCTTGGGACTGAGCCTGCTGGACACCTTGTCGATGGTCTCCATCAGCAGCGCGACGCCCCGCAACGCGAAGTACTCGCACTCCAGCGGCACGATCACGCCATCGGCGCAGGCCAGCGCGTTGACAGTGAGCAGCCCCAGGGACGGCTGACAGTCGATCAGGATGACGTCATAGTCCGGGATCACCGCCTGCAGCGCCCGGCCGAGCACGAACTCGCGCGCAACCTCGTGAACAAGCTGCACCTCGGCCCCGGACAGGTCGATATTGCTCGGTAGCAGGTCAACGCCCTCAACGCTGGTCTTGAACAGCACCTCATTCGCGGTGAGCCCGGGCTCCATGAGCAGGTTGTAGACGGTCGCGTCCAGCTCGTGCGGCTGGATGCCGAGGCCGACCGACAGGGCTCCCTGGGGGTCAAAGTCGACTAGCAGCACGCGGCGTCCCTGCTCGGCCAGCGCGGCACCCAGGTTGATCGTGGTGGTGGTCTTCCCGACCCCGCCCTTCTGGTTGCAGACCGCGGCAACCCGGGCGGGACCATGGACGAGCAACGGCTCCGGGTCAGGGAACGCCGGCAGAGGCCGTCCCGTGGGACCAAGCAAGCCGGGCCTAACCTCCAATGTCCGGGCCGCTGCCACAGCTACTGCACCTCCCAGGCGACCGCGCGCAATGCGCCCGCTGAAACCCGGACTCTAGGGCCTGCATCCGGTCAGGGCAAGCCGACTCACCGTTTGCACGGAAATGGCACTCACCTCGGTCAGCATGGTCCGGGTCCGCATGCTGCCGCCGTTCGCTAGCCGAGCGCGCGCGGATGCGCTGCGGCGTAGACCTCACGGAGCTTCTCGATCGTCACCAGGGTGTAGACCTGCGTCGTAGTCACCGAAGCATGGCCGAGCAACTCCTGCACGACCCGGACGTCCGCACCGCCATCGAGCAGGTGCGTCGCGAAGGAATGCCGCAACGTGTGCGGCGAGACCTGGGCGAGCCCTGCCCGGCCGGCTGCCGCCCGCAGTGCCGCCCACGCACCCTGCCTGGTGAGCCGGCCGCCGCGGGCGTTCAGGAAGACCGCGGCAGTTGACTGGCCGCTGCGGCGCGCCGCGGCGAGCGCCGGTCGGGCCCTGACCAGGTAGGCATCCACGGCCACGCGCGCGTAGCTGCCGACCGGCACCACCCGCTGCTTGCCGCCCTTGCCGGCCAGCCGGATGGCGGCAGGCACCCGGATGCCGTGGCTGTCGCTGCCCAGCTCCAGATCGTCGATGTCGAGGCCGACCGCCTCCGATATCCGCGCGCCGGTGCCGTACAGCAGCTCGAGCAGGGCCCGGTCGCGTAGCGAGGCCGGGGACCCGCCCGCCGCAGCCGGACCGGCCCCGGCCGCAGGACCGGCCGCCGCGAGCAGGCGCTCGATCTCGTGTACCGAGATTGCCCTGGGCAGTCGCCGCGGTGGCGCGGGCGGCCGCACCTGGCGCGCCGGGTCGCTATCGGCGAGCCGCTCTGCGGCCGCGAACGCGTGCAGCCCGCGCACCGCGACAACGGCCCGCCCGGCCGAGCTCGCCGCCAGCGGCGGGTGATCGTCGTCACCCTCGCGCAGCCCGGCCAGGAATGCCGCGACATCCGCGGTCGTGACCTCGCCGATGGCAGTCGTACCGCGAGCCGCGAGCGCCTCCACATAACGCTGGAGGTCTCGGCGGTAGGCCTGCAGTGTGTGGGCGGCCAGGCCGCGCTCGACCATCAGGTGATCGAGATAGCGGCGGCTCGTCTCGGCTACCCTGGTCAGTTAAGCACCTCGCCAGGCGAGGACCATCCCATGCCGTGCGCCTCCGCGACCGGGCGGCAGGTCACTGTGCCGTCATGAGTGTTCAGCCCTTGCCGCAGCGCGGGGTCTGCGGCTAGTGCGGCGCGCCAGCCCCGGCTGGCGATCTCCACCGCGTACGGCAACGTCACGTTGGTCAGCGCGAACGTGGAGGTGTGCGGGACGGCGCCCGGCATGTTCGCCACGCAGTAGAAGAGCGAGTCGTGTACCCGGTAGGTCGGATCGGTGTGCGTGGTCGGATGCGAGTCCTCGAAACACCCGCCCTGGTCAATGGAGATGTCGACCAGGACTGAGCCCGACTTCATCTTGGCCACCAGCTCGTTGGAGACCAGCGTCGGCGCCTTCGCGCCCGGCACCAGCACCGCGCCGATGACCAGGTCGGCGTCGATCACCGCCCGTTCGACCTCATAGGAATTCGAGGCCACCGTCTGGCAGTGACCCTGATAGATCGCGTCTGCCTGGCGCAGCCTTGCCACGTTCTTGTCGATCAGCAGCACCTCGGCCTGCATCCCGAGCGCGATCGCGGCGGCGTTCATGCCGGACACGCCGGCCCCGAGCACCACGACCTTCGCGGCGTAGACGCCGGACACCCCGCCCATCAGCACGCCCCGGCCACCGCCGTCGCGCTGCAGATGATGCGCACCCACCTGGGGTGCCATCCGGCCGGCCACCTCCGACATCGGCGCGAGCAACGGCAGCGAACCGTCCGTTAGCTGGACGGTCTCATAAGCGATCGCCGTGATCCCCGACTCAAGAAGCGCGTCGGTGCAGGCACGGGAGGCGGCAATGTGCAGGTAGGTGAACAGGACCTGGCCCTTGCGCATCCGGTGATATTCCTCGGCGACCGGCTCCTTGACCTTAAGGATCAGCTCCCCGGTTGCCCACACCTCGTCGGCGCCCGCCAGGATGCTCGCACCTGCGGCGACGAAGTCCGTATCGGGAATGGCCGAGCCGACTCCGGCGCCCTCCTGGACGTAGACCTCATGGCCGCACCTGACGAGCTCGTGCACGCCAGCCGGCGTCATGGCCACCCGGTACTCGTGATTCTTGATCTCTCTGGGAACGCCGACCTTCATTGGCTCCGGCCCCTTCCTTCTCGTGCCGAATCGTGCCACCTGCCCGACCCCGTAGTCGGACAGTCCCGTCTCGGGCCCGCGCCCGCTGGTGCGTCAGCGTTCCGGCGCGTCGGCGTCCCGCAGCGCAGCGAATCCAGCCAGCCTGGCCGCAAATGTAGCCAGGACGCCCACCGCGGTGACACCATTGTGCAGCTCACCGGCGAACAGCAATCCGATCACATCCTCCAGCGGCAGCCAGGCCAGCACCAGCTGCGCTTCCTCATGCTTGCGCACGAACGTGCGGTGCTGCTCGGGGACCAGGCTCACGCCCCTGGCCAGGTAGATGCGCAGCCGCTCCGTGCTGAACCCTGGGGACGTGAAGTAGTCGATCAGCACATGCCAGTCCGTGGCCTGATAGCCCGCTTCCTCCAGCAGCTCGCGCTCGGCGGTCACTTTGAGCGGCTCGCCTGCCACATCGCGAAGGCCGGCCGGGATCTCCCAGAGCAGCCTGCCGACGGGGTGCCTGTACTGGCGGATCAGCAGCACCTGGCCGGCCTCGTCGAGGGCAACCACTCCCACTGCGCCGGGATGCTCGATCACCTCCCTGGCGGCCACGTCCCCGTCTGGCATCCGCACGATGTCCCTCCGCATGGTCACCAGCACGCCACTGGCAACCTGGACAGATGAGTCCACCGGCCAGGATTCCACTACCACGTCACGGACCTGGCGCAGGCTCGTCATCTCGCTTACGTCGCCAGCTCCCGCTTCATTTGCCACATCCGCCCCATTCGTCTCGTCCTTGCCGATGGCGCCGATCTTGTCAGTCTGCGGTGCCGCGAGCACGGATCACGTGCTCGCCGCCGCACGCGGGCCGGCGGCGGCTACTGACTCAGCCGCCGACACCGTCCGTGACCGGCTGAGCGCCGCAGCCACCAGCCCGCTGAACAGCGGGTGCGCCCTGGTCGGCCGGGACAGGAACTCCGGATGCGCCTGGGTGGCGACGAAGAACGGATGCACCTCGCGCGGCAGCTCCACGAACTCGACCAGCCGTCCGTCCGGCGACAGGCCGGAACAGACCAGCCCGGCCCGCTCGAGCACGTCCCGATATGCGTTATTCACCTCGTATCTATGCCGGTGCCGCTCCTGCACCTCTTCGGTACCGTAGAGCTCGCGGACCAGGCTGCCCTCGGCCAGCAGCGCGGGGTAGAGGCCCAGGCGCATGGTCCCCCCCATGTCCCGCTCCCCGGCCACCACGTCCTGCTGGTTGGCCATCGTCGCGATCACCGGGTAGGCGGCGTCGGGATCGAACTCGGCGCTGTTGGCCCCTTCCAGGCCGGCCATATCGCGGCCTACCTCGATGGCCATGCACTGCAGGCCCAGGCAGAGCCCGAGCAGCGGGATGCCGTGTGTGCGGGCATGCCGGACCGCGCCGATCTTCCCCTCGATGCCGCGGATACCGAAACCGCCCGGCACCAGCACCCCGTCGACGCCGTCAAGCTGGCGCGCGGCGCCCTCGGGCGTCCGGCAGTCATCACTGGTCACCCAGCGGATGTTGACCCTGGCATCGTTGGCGAACCCTCCGGCGCGCAGCGCCTCGGCCGGCGACAGGTACGCGTCAGGAAGATCGACGTACTTGCCGACCAGCGCGATCGTGACGCTGCGGGCCGGGCGGTGCACCCGGCGCAGCAGCTCATCCCAGTCGCTCCAGTCCACGTCACGGAACGGCAGCCCGAGCCGCCGCACGACGTAAGCGTCCAGGCCCTCGGAATGCAGCACCTTGGGGATGTCATAGATGGACAGGGCGTCGGCGGCGGAGACCACTGCCTCTTCGTCCACGTCGCACATCAGGCTGATCTTGCGTTTCAGGCCGTCGCTGATGGGCCGGTCGCTGCGGCAGACGATGGCGTCCGGCTGGATGCCGATGCTGCGCAGCGCGGCCACCGAATGCTGGGTTGGCTTGGTCTTCAGCTCGCCGGACGGCCCGATGTAGGGCAGCAGCGACACGTGCAGGGAGAAGCAGCGATCCCGGCCGATCTCGTGGCGGATCTGGCGGATCGCCTCGAGGAACGGCTGGGACTCGATGTCCCCCACCGTGCCGCCGACCTCCGTGATGACGACGTCGGTTTCCGGGCTGGCCATCTCGAAGATGCGAGCCTTGATCTCGTTGGTGATGTGCGGGATCACCTGCACCGTGTCGCCCAGGTAGTCACCGCGCCGCTCCTTGGCGATCACGCTGGAGTAGATCTGCCCGGTGGTGACGTTCGAGGATCCGGGCAGCCGGGTGTCGAGGAACCGCTCGTAGTGCCCGACGTCCAGGTCGGTCTCGGTGCCGTCGTCGGTGACGAAGACCTCGCCATGCTGAAACGGGTTCATAGTACCCGGATCGACGTTGAGGTAAGGGTCGAGCTTCTGCATGTTGACCCGCAGGCCGCGGAGCTTGAGCAGACGGCCCAGGCTTGAGGCGGTGAGCCCCTTGCCGAGACTGGAGGCAACGCCCCCGGTCACGAAGAGATGGCTGGTTGATGTCGGCCGTGAGGTGTGCGATGCCGTTGGCACAATGCCGCTCCCGTGGTCAGTGCCCGGCGGCAAATCCGCCGGTCCACGGGGTCTCAGAATATCAGTCGTGCGATCTCACCGGGGCCACCAACACCATGGGACCGCCCATGGCGCCGATCCGGGCGTGTCAGGTGACAGTTGATGCAGCATCCCCCTGTGTTCTGCGGGCCCGTTCTGCGCGGGCTTCTTCCGCCTTCTCGTCGCTGGCCTCGCCGAATCTGGCCAGCGCCACCGCGCAGAAAACGGCGAGAATGAACCCGAGCACGGCCACCCCGGTGAGCCCGTGCCTGGTCGTGTCGCCGAGAAAGACCACGCCCACCACGGCCGGCGGCATCGTCTCGGCCAGCACCACCGCGGCCGTGGCCACCGTGACGCTCCCGCCCTCCAGCGCGGACGCGTACAGGAGGAACGATACGATCCCCGCGGCCGCCAGCGTGTAGCTGGCCGGGTTGCGGACAAGCTGCTGGGGCGAGAATCCGGGCAGGATCCGGGCGGCGATGGCCAGCACCGCGTAGCCGAGCCCGGCAATGGCCCCGAGCGCCGGCGTCCTGGCAGGATTTGGCAGCCGGGCCGCCGCCAGGCCGGCCACCGCGACGCCGGCGACCGTCACCATAAGCGCGAGCTGGAAGGCGAAGCCGACGGTGGCCGCGCCCTCCGCCCCCGCGGACGTTCCGAGCAGCCCGACGCCGACCACCACTCCGGTGACCGACAGCCACTCGCGCATGCTCAGCCGCACATGCATCAGCAAGGCCGCGAACACTGCCGTTACCGCAAGGTTGGCAGCGATCATCGCCTGCACGGCGAACAGCGGCAGCCGCTGCAGGGCCACCAGCTGAGCGATGAAACCGACGATGTCAATCCCGAGACTGGCGAGGAAGCGCCACTGGCCGAGCAGCCGGACCAGCAGGCCAGGATCGACCCGGCCGGCCGCCGCATCCCCGGCACGTATCCGGGCAGGCCGACGGCTAGCCGATTGAATCGCTATCGCCTGCATGACGGCGGCGATTCCATAGCAGAAGGCCGCCACCAATGCGGCGACAAGGCTCGCCAGCATGGTTCCGACCCTACGCCGCCGCGCTGACATCCAGTCAGCCAGTATTGCCTGGCGGGCGCTAGCCCGGTCCGCGCTGCCCGGCCAGGAGACGTGATGACGGCCAGATATTCAACGATTGTCCGGCTCAGTCCCACTTCCTGACGCCTGACATTCCGGGACAGCCGCGCCGGCGCCGGTCCCGGCCGATGCCCCGCGGGTCGCCGCAGTCCAGCCCCGGGTCGCGCCGGGTCGCGCCGGGTCACGCGGCGGCTCAGACCCCGGCTGCCTGCATACCCCTGAGCTCGTGCTTGAGCTCCTTGATCTCGTCACGGAGCCTGGCCGCGATCTCGAACTGCAGTTCGGCCGCAGCAGTATGCATCTGCTCGGTGAGCTCGGTGATCAGCGCGATCAGGTCCTCGCGGGCCGGCCCGCCGCCGGGTTCCTGACCGTCCTGCCGCGATCCAGCCGCCGCGGCCGCGACGGCCCGCGCTCGTGACGACAGGCCCGGCACCGGCGCCTTGCCGCGGCTCTGCTGGCGGCCCGATCCGCCGATCAGCTTCTCGGTATCGGCGTCTTCGCGGGCGAGCTGGTCCAGGATGTCCGCGATCCGCTTACGCAGCGGCTGCGGGTCCAGGCCGCGCTCTGCATTGTAGGCGACCTGCCTCGCACGCCGCCGGCTGGTCTCATCGATCGCCCGCTGCATGGACGGTGTCACCTTGTCGGCGTACATGTGCACCTGGCCGGAGACGTTCCTGGCCGCTCGGCCGATCGTCTGGATCAGCGAGGTCCCCGACCGCAGGAAGCCCTCCTTGTCCGCGTCCAGGATCGAGACCAGCGACACCTCGGGCAGGTCCAGGCCCTCGCGGAGCAGGTTGATCCCGACAAGCACGTCATACTCGCCGAGCCGCAGCTCGCGCAGCAGCTCCACCCGGCGCAGCGTGTCTACCTCGCTGTGCAGGTACCTCGCCCGGATGCCGAGCTCAAGCAGATAGTCAGTGAGGTCCTCGGCCATCTTCTTCGTGAGCGTCGTTACCAGCACGCGCTCGAAGCGCTCGGCCCGTTCCCTGATCTCGTGCACCAGGTCGTCTATCTGCCCCTTTGTCGGTTTCACGATCACTTCGGGATCGATGAGCCCGGTCGGCCTGATGACCTGCTCGACCACCTCGCCGCTCACCCGCTGCAGCTCATACGGGCCGGGTGTCGCCGACAGGTACACCGTCTGCCCGATCCGGTCGCAGAATTCCTCCCAGGTCAGCGGCCGGTTGTCGATGGCGCTCGGCAGCCGGAAGCCGTGCTCGACCAGCACCCGCTTCCGCGAGACGTCGCCCTCGTACATGGCGCCTATCTGTGGCACCGTGTTGTGCGATTCGTCGATCACCAGCAGGAAATCCTCCGGGAAGTAGTCCAGCAGCGTGTTCGGCGGGCTGCCCGGCTCGCGGCCATCGATATGCCGCGAGTAGTTCTCGATTCCCGAGCAGCTGCCCACCTGCCGCATCATCTCGATGTCGTAAGTGGTGCGCATCCGCAGCCGCTGCGCCTCGAGGAGCTTGCCTGTCCGCTCCATGGCAGCCAGCTGCTCGGCTAGCTCCTGCTCGATGCCCGCGATAGCGCGCTCCATCCGCTCCGGGCCGGCCACGTAGTGCGAGGCGGGAAACACGTAGAGCTCCTCATCCTCGCTGATCACCTCGCCGGTGAGCGGATGCAGCGTCATCAGCCGCTCGATCTCGTCGCCGAACATCTCGATCCGGACGGCGAGCTCCTCATACACCGGGATCACCTCGATGGTGTCACCCCGGACCCGGAAGGTGCCCCGGGTGAAGGCCAGGTCATTGCGCGCGTACTGCATGCCGACCAGCTTGCGGAGCAGCGCGTCACGATCGATCGTGCCGCCGACCTTGAGCTTGACCATGCGGTCCACGTATTCCTGCGGCGTGCCGAGACCATAGATGCAGGAAACTGATGCCACCACGATCGTGTCCCTGCGGGTGAGCAGGGAGTTCGTGGCCGAGTGGCGCAGCCGGTCCACCTCATCGTTGATCGAGGAGTCTTTCTCGATGTAGGTGTCCGTCTGCGGGACATATGCCTCAGGCTGGTAATAGTCGTAATAGGAGACGAAATACTCCACCGCGTTCTTCGGGAGCATCTCGCGCAGCTCGTTGGCGAACTGCGCGGCAAGCGTCTTGTTCGGCAGCATGACCAGGGCGGGCCGCTGCAGCCGTTCGGCCAGCCAGGCGACCGTCGCGGTCTTCCCCGTTCCGGTGGCGCCGAGCAGCACGGTGTCCCCGGCGCCAGACCGGATTCTCTGCTCCATCTCGGCGATCGCCTGCGGCTGGTCGCCGGCAGGCACCATCTCCGTGACAACCTCGAACGGCGCGACGCGCCGCTGCAGGTCCGTTACCGGTCGCATCGAGTCTCCTGCTGATTCACGATTCCACTGTATGGCGGGCGTCCGACAATGCCAGGCCGGCCTGCCAGCGGCGCTGGCCGCCGCGGGTTTGGGCGGGGCCTCAGTTGTTGCGGGCGTTGGCGCGCCGGCGGAGTTCCGCCCAGAGCTCGCCGACTTGCCGGTCGAGTTCGGCCAGGGAGCCGGAGTTGTCGATCGCGATGCCGGCGACAGCCAGCCGCTGCTCCCTGCTCGCCTGGGCAGCGATCCGGGCCCGGGCCTGATCGCGCGTCATGGCCCGGTGCCTGACCAGCCGCTCCAGCTGAGTCCTTGGCGGCACGTCGACGACCACGACGATGTCGTAGGAGCCGGCCAGCCCGTTCTCAGTGATCAGCGGAACGTCGTGCACAACGATCGAACTCGGCCCCGCGGCCTGCTCCAGCTCGGCCATCCGCTGCGCGACCAGCGGATGGATGATCGCGTTCAGCCTGCCGCGCGCATCATTGTCTCGGAAAACCAGCTCGCCGAGCAGGGTCCGGTCCAGGCTGCCGTCCGGGCCGAGTACCGCAGGCCCGAACGCTTCCGTCACCTCGGTCAGGCCAGCGGTCCCTGGCGCGACCACCTCCCTGGCGACCGCGTCCGCGTCGATCACGACGGCGCCCTGTGCCGCAAGCCGCCGCGACACCTCGCTCTTGCCGGCGCCGATCCCGCCGGTCAGTCCTACCCGAAACACGTCCCTACCCGGTCCACTACATGATCGTGACGAGGTCCCCGGCGTTAACGCGGGGAACTCGTCACGATCGCGGAAAGACGGTAAACCCGGCCGTCAGTTCTGGCCGCCAGAGAGCTTGTCCCGCAGCGCGGCGAGCGCCTCGTCGGAGGCCAGGGTTCCGGTTGCCTCCTGCTCTGGCTCACGCTGGCCGGGGGAGTCATCGGCGGCCGGCTGCTGCGAACCCGCCGCGTCCGACTTACGCGCCTCCACCACCTGCTGCTGGTGCGCCTCATACCGAGAGCGGGCCTCGGCGTACTGGCGCTCCCACTCCTCACGCTGGGTGTCATACCCCTCGAGCCACTCGCCCGACTCGGAGTCGAACCCCTCGGGGTAGACGTAATTCCCCTGCTCGTCATAGGTGGCAGGCATCCCGTACAGGGTGGGATCGAAGTCGTCGCCGACGGCCTCGCCGATCGTGCCCTCATTCGCCTGCTTCAGGGACAGGCTGATCCGGCGCCGGTCGAGATCAATGTCGATGATCTTGACGAAGATTTCATCCCCGACTTGGACGACCTGCTCGGGAATCTCGACGTGCCGGTCAGCCAGTTCGGAGATGTGCACCAGGCCCTCGATGCCCTCCTCCACCCGGACGAAGGAGCCGAACGGCACCAGCTTGGTGACCCGCCCCGGTACCACCTGGCCGATCTGGTGGGTGCGGGCGAACTGCTGCCAGGGATCTTCCTGCGTGGACTTCAGGGACAGCGAGACCCGCTCCCTGTCCATGTCCACGTCGAGCACCTCGACGGTGACTTCCTGGCCCACCTCAACGACCTCGCCTGGATGGTCGATGTGCTTCCAGGACAGCTCGGAAACATGCACCAGGCCATCCACGCCGCCCAGGTCGACGAAGGCGCCGAAGTTGACGATCGAGGACACCACGCCCTTGCGGATCTGGCCGCGCTGCAGCGTATTCAGGAAATTCTGCCTGACCTCCGATTGCGTCTGCTCAAGCCACGCACGGCGGGACAGGACCACGTTGTTGCGGTTCTTGTCCAGCTCGATGATCTTCGCCTCGATCTCCTTGCCTACATAGGGCTGTAGGTCGCGGACCCGCCGCATCTCCACAAGCGAGGCAGGAAGGAAGCCGCGCAGGCCGATGTCGAGGATCAGGCCGCCCTTGACGACCTCGATGACGGTGCCGGTGACGACGCCATCCTCGTCCTTGATCTTCTCGATCGTGCCCCAGGCGCGCTCGTACTGCGCC
Source organism: uncultured Actinomycetes bacterium (assembly GCA_963774825.1). Classification (GTDB taxonomy): domain Bacteria; phylum Actinomycetota; class Actinomycetes; order Streptosporangiales; family Streptosporangiaceae; genus DATBGO01. Next base: position 216,412 of record CAVZGW010000026.1, read on the forward strand.
CGCTTCTTGGACAGGATCAGCCGGCCTTCCTTGTCCTCCTTCTGCAGGACAAGGGCCTCGATGTGCTCACCGGTCTTGACGACATCGTGCGGATCGACGTCATGCTTGATCGACAGCTCGCGGGACGGGATGACGCCTTCGGTCTTATAGCCGATGTCGAGCAGGACCTCGTCCCTGTCGACCTTGACGACGGTTCCTTCGACGATGTCGCCGTCATTGAAATACTTGATGGTCTCGTCGATCGCGGCGAGGAAGGCCTCCTCGGAACCGATGTCGTTGACCGCTACTTTGGGGGTCGAGTTGGCCTCGGTGCTGCTCGTCGTCATGTGTAGGTGGGCTCCGGATACGGACAGGGATTTGTGGACGTGCGCTGTGCATGAAGCAGCCACCATGGCTCAGGGGTGACTGGACGTGCCTGGCCAGCGTCGGCCAGGCCGCGGCCTGCCTAGAGACGGCCCGCGGGCTGCCTGACCATGGCGGACTGCAAGAAGAAATACACTGCGCAACGATCAGAATATGAGAGCCAGGCCTACCGGTCAATCTGCGGTCCCTATTCAGGCTGCCCTGGCCCGCCGGTCAGCGCCGCCGGCCCCTCAGGAACACGCCGAGCAGCACCGCCACCCTCAGTAACACGCCGGTCAATGTGCGGCTTCCGCCCAGCTCCGCCCGGTCCCCATCGACACCTCAAGCGGCACAGTCAGGTCAGCCGCCCCGCACATCGCCGCATGGACCAGCTCGCGTAGCTGTGCTAGCTCGCCGGGGGCAACCTCGAACAACAGCTCGTCGTGGACCTGCAGCAGCATCCGCGACCGGAGGCCATGGCTGCGGATGTGGCGGTCCACAGCGAGCATGGCCACCTTGATGATGTCGGCGGCCGATCCCTGGATCGGCGCGTTGAGGGCCATCCGCTCCGCCATCTCCCTGCGCTGCCTGTTGTCAGAGGTCAGGTCGGGCAGGTAGCGGCGACGGCCGAGCATGGTCTGCGTGAATCCGTCGGACCGGGCCCGCGCCACCACCTCGTTCAGATAGTCACGAACCCCGCCGAACTGGCGGAAATACCCGTCCATGAAGGCGCGGGCCTCGTCGGGGGTGACGTGCAGCTGCTGGGAGAGCCCGTACACGGAAAGGCCGTAGGCGAGCCCGTAGTTCATCGCCTTGATCCGGCTGCGCAGGTCGCCGGTCACTTCGCCAGGCTCGACGCCGAAGACGCTGGACGCCGTCGCGGCGTGGAAGTCGTGCCCCGAGCTGAACGCGGCCGCCAGCGCCTCGTCGCCGGACAGGTGTGCCATGATCCGCAGTTCGATCTGGCTGTAGTCGGCGGTCAGCAGGCAGTCATAGCCCTCGCCGACAACGAAACCCCGCCGGATCCGGCGGCCTTCCTCGGTCCTGATCGGGATGTTCTGCAGGTTCGGGTCGGTCGAGGAGAGGCGGCCGGTAGCCGCGATCATCTGGTTGTAGGTGGTGTGGATGCGGCCGTCCTGGCCGGCCATCGGGATCAGCGTGTCCACGATGCTCTTCAGCTTGGCGACGTCCCGGTGCCTGAGCAGGTGCTCAAGGACGGGGTGGCCGGTCTGCGCGAGCAGCCCGGTGAGCGCCTCCGAGTCGGTCGTGTAACCGGTCTTGATCCGCTTGGTCTTCGGCAGGCCAAGCTCGGTGAAGAGGACTTCCTGGAGCTGCTTGGGTGAGCCCAGGTTGAACTCGTGCCCGGTGACCGCGTAGGCGGCCTGCTCCGCCGACTTGACCTCGCCGCCCAGGCTCGCCGAGATGTCAGCCAGGTGATCGGTGTCGGCGGCGATCCCGGCTCGCTCCATCTCGGCGAGCACATCGACCAGCGGTAGCTCCACCTCGGTGAGCAGCCGGGTGGCACCGCGGTTAGCCAGGTCAGCGTCGAGGGCGGCAGCGAGTTCCCTGGTGGCCACGGCGCGTTCCGCGAGCGCAGCGGCTGCCTCGGCCTCGCCCGACATCTCGAGGGTCAGCTGCCCGGTGGCACTGCCGCCGCCGCGCAGCTCCCGGCTCAGGTAGCGCGCCGCGAGATCGGCGAGGTCAAACGAGCGCTGGCCGGGCAACGCCAGGTAGGCGGCGAGCGCTGTGTCGCTGGTAAGGCCGCGGAGCTGAAGGCCCCGCGCCGCCATCGCATGCATCGGGCCCTTGGCGTCATGCAGCGCCTTCGGCTTCGCCGGGTCAGCGAGCCACTGCGCCAGCGCCTTGTCGTCGTCCTCGGTGAGAGCAGTCGGGTCGATGAAGGCGGTCGCGCCGTCCTGGCTGGCTAGCGCCAGGCCGTCGAGGATGCCGGTGCCGCGGCCCCAGCTTCCGCTGGCTGCCAGGCCGGTCCGCTCGCCGCCGGTCCGCTCGTCGCCGGCCTGTCCCCCGCAACCGTGCTCCGTCAGCCACGCGGCTACCTCCTCCGGCCCGAGCATGGTCACGTCGACGTCGAAGCCTTCGGTGGGCCCGGATGGCTCGCTGGAACCTGCGGCTCCCGCCGCGGCGGCGATCCCGGCCGGGAATGTCGCGGTCAGCCGCTCCCTCAGCACGCGGAACTGCAGGGTGTCGAACAGCTGATGGATCTTCTCACGGTCCCACGGCGCCGGGAGCAGGTCCCCCGGCGCGGCCTCCAGCGGCACGTCACGGGCAAGCTCGGTGAGCTGGCGGTTGCGCAGTACGTCGCCGAGGTGCTCGCGAAGGTTGTCGCCCGCCCTGCCCTTGACCTCATCGACCCTGTCGACGAGGTCGGCCAGCGAGCCGAACTCCAGCACCCATTTGGCGGCCGTCTTCTCACCGACGCCGGGGATGCTCGGCAAGTTATCGCTCGGATCGCCGCGCAGGGCTGCGTAGTCGGGGTATTGGCCCGGCGTCAGCCCGTACTTTTCGGTGACCGCCGCCGGCGTGAACCTGGTCATATCGCTGATCCCGCGGCGGGTCATCAGAACGGTCACGTCGTCACTGACCAGCTGGAGCGCGTCCCTGTCGCCGGTCACGATCAGCACGCTCATGCCCTCGGCGACAGCGGCGACCGTCAGCGTGGCAATGATGTCGTCGGCCTCGAAGCCCGGCACCGACAGCCGCGGGACGCCCATCGCGTCAAGCACTTCGAAGATCAGGCTCAGCTGGCTGCGGAAGTCAGCCGGAGTCTCCCGCCGGTTCGCCTTGTACTCGACGTACTGCTCATGCCTGAAGGTCGGCTCGCTGCGGTCGAACGCCACCGCGACGTGAGTGGGCTGCTCGTCCCGCAGCACGTTGATGAGCATCGCCGTGAAGCCGTAGACGGCGTTGGTCGGCTGCCCTGTCGTGGTGGCGAAGTTCTCTATCGGAAGCGCGAAGAATGCCCGGTAGGCCAGCGAGTGCCCGTCAAGCAGCAGCAGCCTGTCGCGACCTCCCGAGCGAGCGGGCTCACCGCCCGTATGGTCTGACCCGTGCTGGAGCTGATCTTGCCCTGGGCCCGGCGCTGGGGTCGGCTTCGTCGCCACGCGGGAAGTCTAGTCGGCTGCCGTGACGTTGGCAGGAAGCCCGGGCAGGCGCCCGTCCGGGAGTCCCACCACGGGCCGGTCTGGCCGATGACCACGATCCCCGGCACGCGCTGGTGCCTATGCTGCTCAGCAGACAGCTGCTCGGCAGATAGAGATAGAGGTGCCGTCAGGAACCGGAGGTTGCAGGTGGCCGACCACCGCGAACAGCAGATCAGGAAAGCCTTCGAGCGGTACAGCCAGCATTCGCTCATCAGCCGCATGGGGATCAAGATCCTTGAGGCCTCCGCCACGCGGGTCATCGGCACCATGCCCGTCGCGGGCAACACGCAGCCGTACGGATTGCTGCACGGAGGTGCCTCCTGCGTGCTGGCCGAGACGCTCGGCTCCCTCGGTTCCGCCATGCACGCCGGGCCGGACCGCGTGACAATCGGAATCGAGATCAGTGCCTCGCACCATCGCGGTGCGGCCGAGGGCGAGGTAACCGGCGTCGCGACACTCGTGCACGGTGGCCGGACCATGACCACCTACGAGGTCATCATCGCCGATGATCTTGGCAGGCGCATTTGCACCTCCAGGCTCACCTGCCTACTGCGTGATGCCGTCCCGGGCGGCGTCACGGCAGCCACTTTCCATAGCGGCGACCGCCAGGCGAACGGTCATTAGCCGCGCCTATGCCACAAATTCCCCGCAAGCCCGAGATATGGTCGCACCGGTGCTCCTGCCGCGAATGGATGCTTCGTCACCTGATTAGCTGGTTGGCGTAACCGCAGCCAGGGGACGTTTGGCTCATACTGGCTGGGGAATCTCCGTGTCTTTGCGCGCCGTGCCAGCGCGTCGCTACCGTGGTGCGCAGAGCCCGGTGAAACCGAGTAGAGAACGTGCCGGCCCGGGGAAGGCTGACATGGCACCAAAGGTTTTCTTCGGGCTCTCGGCCGTCTACCGTCTCAGGGCGCGTAGCGGCGCAGGCGGGCGGGGCACCGGGCATGCATCCGGGGGGTTGTGCACCCGGCCCCGCCCGCCTGCTCGGGATCCGTGCGCCGACCCAGCTCGGCGCACGGCCGCTCAGGGCCCTTCGGCCTCGGCATCAGCTGGCTTAGCGTCATCCGGCTCGGCATCAGCTGGCTTTGCGTCAGCCTGCTCAGCATCAGCTGGCTTTGCGTCAGCCTGCTCAGCGCGACCCGGCTCAGCGCGATCCGGCTCAGCATCGGGCGGCTCAGCAGCAGGCGGCTTAACATCAGCCGGTTTAACATCAGCCGGCTTGAGGCCCGCCGGATGGCCGCCAGCGAGCACTTCCTCCGCGACGGCCCGCATCGTCATTCGGCGATCCATCGAGCTCTTCTGGATCCAGCGGAACGCCTCCGCCTCGGTGATGCCGCGGTCATCCTGAAGTATTCCCTTGGCCCGGTCGAGTAGTTTCCGCACCTCCAGCCGCTCGCGCAAGGTCCCCACCTCGGCCTCGAGCACCGAAATCTGCTGGAAGCGGCTGACCGCGATCTCGATGGCCGGGATGAGGTCGGCTTTGGTAAACGGCTTGACCAGGTAGGCCATCGCGCCCGCGTCGCTCGCTCGTTTTACCAGGTCGCTCTGCGAAAACGCGGTCAGGATGACTACCGGCGCCAGATGCTGTGCGGTGATTCGTTCGGCGGCAGAGACACCGTCAAGCACCGGCATCTTCACGTCCATGATTACCAAGTCGGGGCGCATGCTCTCGGTCAGCTTGACGGCTACCTCACCGTCGGCTGCCTCGCCGACGATGAGGTAGCCCTCTTCCTCGAGCATCTCCTTGAGATCAAGACGAATCAGCGCCTCATCCTCGGCGATTATGACGCGAAACGGAGTCTGGCTCACGCGCTGAGCGTACCTAACCCGGTACATTGACGTTGGCCGCACCTGCCCAGGTAAGCCGGCCGCCCCGGTAGACCAACAGGTAGAGTCCGCGGTCTCAAACACCGTGCAGTGTGGGTTCGAATCCCACCCGGGGCACCACGGGGTCACCGACAGAACTGCCGGTCTCGTACCGACAGAACTGCTTCGGTGACTGCTTCTGAGTATGCGCGCAGGGTCTGACATTGGCTTTGATCGCGGTGTCGTCAGTTTCTGGGTTTCTGGCGGGCTGTTGCGTTGGGGTCGGCCTACTGGGGGCGCGGCTGCCCGGCCGGAGTTCGTGCTGATCAGTGGTGGCGTTAGGGCTGCGCGCGTTTTACCCGTCGGGGAGGTAGTCGCCCAGGCTGGTCCGGCGCCGCCGTGCCCGGCAGGCGATCCGGGTTTTGCTGGCGGGGGTGAGTTCCCGCCAGGCGCGGATCTTGCGGATGTTGGCGGCGGCCAGCAGCAAGGCGGTGAACACCGACTGGGCGGCGATGCCGCGGACGCGGCGGCGGCCGGGCTGGGCGAGTGCCTCGTGCGCGGGGTCTTTGACGAATCCGTTGAGTCCTTCGATGGTGTTGCGCAAGGTGGCGTAGCGAGCGTGCCAGGCCTCGGATCCGTAGGGCAGGCACTGCCGGTAGCGGGCTCCGGTGTCGGGCGGGATGGTGATCGCCGCCTGCTGGCAGATCCTGGGTGATTCTTCTGGCGGGGTCAGTATCTTGGGCCGGCCGTCGCGCGGGCTGAGGGAGCCGGGGCGCAGCGGGCAGGTCAGTCCGGGGTGGCTGCCGAGGGCGGGGCAGGTCAGGCGCTCGTAACCGTCGGCGTCGGGGCCCTCTTTGCGCTTGAGCCGGTAGGAGGCGCGGGCGGCGATCCGGGCCTGGTAGAGGTCACGGCCGATGGCGTGGTTGCGCAGGTCGGTGGTGGCGGTGACGAGCGGCTCGGGCATCGCCGGGCAGTACCAGCTGCCTTCGGTGAGGATCGCGCCGCCGCGCTGCCCTGGATGCCGAGCTGGCCGGTCTTGTAGTCCATGACCGGCTGGTAGCCGAGCGCCCGGGCGGGCAGGTGGAAGCGCCCGGGGAGCGCGTCGGTGTAGGCGCGGTCGTAGCCGAGCCAGCCGGTTTTGCGGCCGCGGGCGGCCACGCACGCCAGGACGCGGGCGCCGGTGCCGCCGGGGTCCTCACCGGGCCGGGTCAGGGCCAGGCCGGCGGCGAGGTTCGGGCATGCGGGCGGGGCGCCGGGCGGCCGGGCCATGGTGGCGATGGTGGCCTCCAGCGCCCAGACGATCTTCCGCAGTGGCTTGCCTTTGTGGTCCTCGCGGTCGCGGTGGTCGCCCTCGCGGACGTACCAGCCGCCGTCGGGGTCGCTGGCGCACAGCCCGGCCCGCCGGGAGGGGCCGCGGGAGAACAACGGGACTGGAGTGGCATCCAGCCCGGTAGAGCCGTCATAGGCCGCGAGCTCGTCGTCGGTGAGGGCCGGGATGCTGGCCTCCGCCAGCGCGTTGATGAACGTTTCCAGCCGGGCGCTGGCGGCCTGCGCCTGGCCGGGAGTCATGCGCTTGGTGCGGGCGGTGAGATCCTGCCCGGCTAGCCGCCGGTTTTTCGGCAGGCCCGAGGGGTCCATGACGGACAAGATCGCGTGGAAGCAGTAGCGGAGGCGGCGGTAGGCGGCCAGGAAGCCGCGCCGGCCGCTAGCGGTGCCGGGGACCCCGAGCAGGGCCCGCGAGCTGGCGGAGATCTGCTGGAACAGCAGCCGGGTAGCCTCGGTGAGAAACAGCGGCCGGTCATCTAGCGCCAGGCACGCCAGCGCGGTGAGCACGGCGCGCACCGGCAGCGGGCGGGGCCGCCCGGTCGTCTTCGCCAGCGCGGCCTCGATTTCCGGGGCCTTGCCGCTGCGGCCGGTGAGCTCGGCGGCGAAGGCCACCATCTCATCGTCGCTGGCCCCGGCGCCGGCGGGAGGAAGGCGCAGCCCGCCGGTCACCGCGTGCGCTCCGTGCGCCAGCGGGCCCGCAGCGCCGCCTTCGACGAGCTCACGCCGGGGACGCGGGCGGCGTAGCGGGCCAGCGACTCCGCCTCGGCGATCCCGGCGATCGCCAGCAGCGCCGGCAGCGGGGTGCGCGCCGCCAGGTGATCGCAGATAAAGCTGGCCCGGCACCGGCTCGCCGACAGCGCAGGCGCCGACGGGTCACGGACAAGGCGCTGGGCGAACATGCTGGCGAAGTTCTTGCCGGCCCGGCCGGCCGGGCCGGGCCGGAACACGAACCCGGCGCCCGCCTCGCGAGCGAGATCCAGCGCCCGGCCCGCGTACCGCGCCGCGACGGGCACCGTGCGGGGCGCCGGTCCGGCGGTGACCTCCACGACGACCTGGCCGCCGCGGCGGGTGACGTGGCTGCCGCGCAAGACGGCCAGCTCGCCAGGCCGCAGCCCCGCGCCGATGCCGAACACCACCATGGCCAGCGCCGACGCGCGCTTGGCCGGACCGCGCTGGGCGCGCGCGATCGCGGCGAGCTCGGCCCGCTCGGCCGGCGAGTACGGCGCCGGCGCCCGCGCACCCGCAAACGGGGTGGCCCGGCAGTCCGGCTTCCCGTGCACCGGGGCGGCCAGCTGGTAGAGCACTGACCGGTAGGTGCCCCGCGTGGAGGATGCGCGCCCGGTCAGGCCGGCCACGCAGAACGCCTCGATCACGTCCCAGTCCAGCAGGCATCCGGGTGCGGGCGAGATCCCGCGGCGCGCAGCGAACCCCGCCAGGCCCGCCAGCACCGACCGGGCCCGCGGCCGCTCCCGCGCCGCCATGCGCGCGCTCGCCAGCAGCGCGTCTTGCCATGATCCGGCCACCATCATGACTGCCCGTCCTGGGTCACCCGACTTCTGACAGCCTAAATACTGTCCGATCCGGATGATGGAAGACACGCCCGCCGTCGGCAAGGATGAAACCATGGCCGACGATCTCGACCAGCTCGCCCGGCGCTACCGGGCACTGGCCGCCCGCCTCGGCAAGCTCGGATACATCAGCCCCGGCAGCCTGGTCCGCCGCTACACCACCTGCGGCAAGCCCGGCTGCCGCTGCCAGGCCAGCCCTCCCCACCCCCACGGGCCCTACTACCAGCTGACCCGCAAGATCGCCGGCAAGACCACCACCCGGCGGCTGACCAGCGACCAGGCCGCCCGCTACGCCGAATGGATCAGCAACCAGCGCGAACTGCGCCGCACCGTCGCCGAGATGGAAGAGATCTCCCGCCAGGCGGCCGAGCTGCTGCTCGGCAAAACACCCAAACCGGAGAAAGCACCGGGAGACCAGCCCGCCTAGCACGGGAACTGCACCTCAAAACAAACCCATATCAGCAGGTCACCGAGTTCTGTCGTTGACCCACCACGGGTTACCCCACCACACCACCACCACCACCGCCGGGCACCCGCCAGCAGCGTAAGGTGCCGCGATCCGGATCCGTCCTCAATGAACAGAGGGTCTCGCCGTCTCGCCTCCGCCCGCCGTGATCGCACTGCCCCCTGGCGTTTCCCCCGCGGCCGGTTCGACGACGTCGGGACCCTTTGCGGACCTGGTCAGGTAAAGGTAGCCGATTGCGACCGCCAGGATAACGATCATCAGGACCTGGTCGGCCGGAAGGCCGAAAAGCCGCTGTGCGTATCCGATCCGCAGCGTTCCCGTGCACAGCATGCCGGTCGCCTGCAGCCCGGCATAGACGGCAAAACTGCGGTCGCCGGCCAGCAGGAACATACGCGCCGCGAGAATCACCAGGATGCCAGCGAGGACATCCCAGATCGATTCGTACAAGAATGCCGGCTGGAAGGTCGCGAAGTTCTCGTAACCAGCCACGCGGTGCTGGGGCGCGATCTCCAGCGCCCACGCCACGTCGGCCGGGCGGCCATACATCTGCTGGCTGAACCAGTTGCGCCAGGCCGCTATCGCGGCGGCGAACGCGAGTCCCGGGGCCGCCGCGCCCGCCACCGGGCTCAGCGCCGCGCCGCTCCGGCGGCAGGCCATCCATGCCCCGACCGCCCCGGCGGCTACGCCGCCAGGCAGCCCGAAACCGCCGTCCCACAGGCGCAGCACGTTGACCCAGTCCCGGTGGTGGCCGAAGTAGAGGTGATAGCTGGTGAGCACGCCGTAGGCGCGGGCGCCGATCAGCCCGAACGGGACCGCCAGGATGGCGATATCCAGGATCAGGCCCTCGCGGCCGCCGATCCTGCGGTACCGCCGGCCGGTAACCCAGAGCCAGACGATGACGGCAAGCACGACGCAGAGCGCGTACCCGCGGATCGGGGAGCGGGCCAATATGCCAGAGGCCGCGAGACGGGCTCGGAATGAAGGCGGCTGGCATGTTCTGTGACGTTACCCTGGCCGCGGCCGGAGCTGGCGCGGTTCGCTCAGCGCTGCGGAGTCGCCCTGGCCCGATGCCAGGTTTCGCCGCAATCGGCCTACCTGAGCGGGACGGCGGTCGGCGGTATCGCGACCGGGAGGATGGTCGCCCCGGCCAGGTAACGGTCGGCGGCCGCGGCCGCCGACCTGCCCTCGGCGATCGCCCACACGATCAGTGACTGGCCGCGTCCCATGTCGCCGGCCACGAAGATGCCGGGAACGGGCGTGGCATATGTGCCGTCCCGCAGCACGTTGCCGCGCGCGTCGAGCTGCACGCCGAGGCCGTCGAGCAGCAGGCCGCGCTCGGCGCCGGTGAACCCCATCGCCAGCAGCACCAGCTCGCACCGCACTATCCGCTCGGTGCCGGGCACCGGAGCGAAACCCGCGGCGGCCGATTCCACTTCGACCAGCCGCAGGCCTCGCACCCGGCCCGCCTCGTCCCCGATGAACTCCTGCGTGCTCACCGCGTAAGCGCGCTCGCCGCCCTCTTCGTGGGCGCCGGACACCCGGTAGATCATCGGATAGGTCGGCCACGGCTGGCTGGCGGGCCGAAACTCGGGCGGGCGCGGCATGATCTCGAGCTGGGTGACCGAGGCCGCACCCTGCCGCAGCGCGGTCCCGAGGCAGTCGGCCCCGGTGTCGCCGCCGCCGATGATGACCACGTGCCGCCCGCGCGCCGAGATGGCCGGCCCGGCACCGCCGTCCCTGACCGCCCGGTTGGACATCGGCAGGTACTCCATTGCCTGATGGATGCCGTCCAGCCCGGCGCCCGGGACCGGCAGTCCCCGCGCCACGGTGGCGCCACCCGCCAGCACGATGGCGTCGTATTGATCGCGCAGCTCAGCGGCGGTCACGTCAACACCGGCCCGGACGCCGCACCGGAACACGGTCCCCTCGGCGCGCAGCTGGTCCAGCCGCCGGTCCAGGTGCCGCTTCTCCAGCTTGAACTCGGGGATGCCGAACCGGAGCAGGCCGCCAGGCTCCTCGGCCCGCTCGTACACCGTTACGGCGTGACCGGCCCTGGTGAGCTGCTGCGCCGCCGCGAGGCCGGCCGGACCTGAGCCGATGACCGCCACCGTGCGCCCGGCGGCGACCGCGGCGTCAGACGGCGGCTGCGGCACCACCCAGCCCTCGCCGAACGCCCGGTCGATGATCTCCACCTCCACCTGCTTGATCGTCACCGGGTCAGCGTTAATGCCAAGTACGCAGGCGGTCTCGCAGGGCGCCGGGCACAGCCGCCCGGTGAACTCGGGGAAGTTGTTGGTCGCGTGCAGCCGGTCGGCCGCGGCCTGCCAGTCCTGCCGCCAGACCAGGTCGTTCCACTCCGGGATCAGGTTGCCAAGCGGGCAGCCCTGGTGGCAGAACGGGATGCCGCAGTCCATGCAGCGCCCCGCCTGCAGCTCAAGCTCGCGGCCGGAGAACTCGGTATATACCTCGCGCCAGTCCTGAATCCGGATATCGACCGGGCGCCTGGCAGGCGTGCTGCGCGGCGTGGTCAGGAAACCCTTGGGGTCTGCCATCTGATCCGCTCCCCGCTCAGCCGCTCGCCGCGGCCATCACGGCCTCGTTCACGTCACGTCCCTCGCGCTCGGCCCGCCGCGCTGCGGCCAGCACCCGCTTGTAGTCCTTCGGCACCACCATCGCGAACCGCGCCACCGCTGCGTCCCAGTCGGTGAGCAGCCGCGCCGCGACAGCGGAGCCGGTCTCCGCGAGATGCCGCTCGAGCAGGCCCTGCAGGAAGCTGGCGTCGCTGGAGTCCAGCGGTTCCAGGTCGGCCAGCTCCGTGTTGACCCGGCGCGGATCGGGATCGAGCAGGTAGGCCAGGCCACCGGACATGCCGGCGGCGAAGTTCCTGCCCACCGGGCCGAGCACGGCCACCCGGCCGCCTGTCATGTACTCGCAGCCATGATCGCCGGTGCCCTCGGCGACCGCGGTGGCGCCGGAGTTCCGCACGCAGAACCGCTCGCCGACCACGCCGCGCAGGAACATCTCCCCGCTCGTGGCGCCATAGCCGATCACGTTGCCCGCGATGACCTGCTCGGCCGCCGCGAAGGTGGCCGCGGGGTCCGGCGCCGCGATGATCCGGCCGCCAGACAGCCCCTTCCCGAGGTAGTCGTTGGCGTCGCCGGCCAGCCGGAGCGTGATGCCGCGGGGCAGGAACGCGCCGAGCGACTGCCCGGCGGAGCCCCGCAGCGAAATGTCGATCGTGTTGTCGGGAAGTCCCTGGCCCCCCCACCGCTTGGTCACCTGGGATCCGAGCATCGTTCCGATGGTTCTGTTGACATTCTTAACGGGGAGCTCGAGCCGGACGGGCGCTCCGTCGCGCAGCGCTCCCTCAGCCAGTGCGATGAGCGTATTGTCCAGGGCCAGGTCCAGCGCGTGGTCCTGGCCGCTGGTACAGCTGCGCGCGGCGCCAGCGGCCAGCTCGGGCACGTGCAGCAGGGGCGCAAGGTCGAGGCCGGACGCCTTCCAGTGGTCGATCGCTTCAGCGCTCTCCAGCAGCTCGGCGTGGCCGACGGCCTCGGCCAGCGTCCGGAAACCCAGCTTGGCCAGGTACTCGCGGACCTCCTGGGCCAGGAACTCGAAGAAGCTGACCACGAACTCCGGCTTCCCGGTAAAACGCTGCCGCAGCTCAGGGTTCTGGGTGGCGATACCGACCGGGCAGGTGTCCAGGTGGCAGACGCGCATCAGCACGCAGCCAGCGACCACGAGCGGAGCGGTAGCGAATCCGAACTCCTCAGCGCCGAGCAGCGCGGCGATGATCACGTCGCGGCCCGTTTTCAGCTGCCCGTCGGCCTGCACGACGATCCGGTCCCGCAGCCGGTTGCGGAGCAGCGTCTGCTGGGTCTCGGCGAGCCCGAGCTCCCACGGCGCGCCCGCATGCTTGAGGCTGGTCAGCGGGGCTGCTCCGGTGCCGCCGTCATGGCCGGAGATCAGCACGACGTCGGCGTGCGCCTTGGCCACGCCGGCCGCCACGGTGCCGACCCCGACCTCGGCGGTCAGCTTGACGTGTATCCGGGCCGCCGGATTCGCGTTCTTCAGGTCGTGGATGAGCTGGGCGAGATCCTCGATCGAGTAGATGTCGTGGTGCGGCGGCGGTGAGATCAGGCCGACGCCGGGGGTCGAGTGCCTGGTCCTGGCGATCCACGGGTAGACCTTGTGGCCGGGCAGCTGGCCGCCCTCTCCTGGCTTGGCGCCCTGGGCCATCTTGATCTGCAGGTCGTCGGCGTTGACCAGGTACTCACTGGTCACCCCGAACCGGCCGCTGGCCACCTGCTTGACCGCCGAGCGGCGCAGGTCGCCGTTGGCGTCTGGCAGGAACCTGTCCGCGTCCTCGCCGCCTTCCCCGGTGTTGGACCTGGCGCCGAGCCGGTTCATCGCGATGGCCAGCGTCTGGTGCGCTTCGGCCGAGATCGAGCCGTAGGACATCGCCCCGGTGCTGAACCGCTGCACGATGCTCGCGACCGGCTCGACCTCGTCGATGCTGATCGGCGGGCGGGCCTGCGCAGCGTCGACGCCCCTGATGCGCAGCAGGCCGCGCAGCGTCATCAGCTGCGCCGACTGGTCGTCCACCAGGCGGGTGTACTCGCGGTAGATATCCGGCCTGCGGCTGCGGGTCGCGTGCTGCAGCTTGAACACGGTCTCGGGGTTGAACAGGTGCGGCTCGCCCTCGCGGCGCCACTGATACTCACCGCCGGTCTCCAGCCGCCGGTACGCGAGTTGCTGGCCGCGGGCCGGGAACGCGCTCGAGTGCCGTGCCGCGGTCTCGGCGGCGAGCTGATCGAAGGACACCCCGCCGAGCCGGGACGGCGTTCCGGTGAAGCACTCCTCGATGACCTCGGTGCCGAGCCCGATCGCCTCGAAGATCTGCGCGCCGGTGTAAGAGGCGACGGTCGATACGCCCATCTTCGACATGATCTTCAGTACGCCCTTGCCGAGCGCCTTGATCAGGTTGGCCGCGGCCTTGCGCGGCGGGAGCGGCCCGAGGGCCCCGCTGCGGGCCAGTTCCTGGACCGACTCGATGGCCAGGTATGGGCAGACGGCCGCAGCCCCGTAGCCGATCAGCAGCGCGATGTGATGGCACTCGCGCGCGTCGCCCGTCTCCACGATCAGTCCGGCCATGGTCCGGGTCCTTGCCCTGATCAGATGGTGATGCACCGCCCCGGTCAACAGCAGCGACGGTACTGGCGCGAGCTGTGCTTGCCCGGGGGGATCCTCCCCCCGGAACCCCGGAGCCCGTGCTTGCCCGGGGGATCCTCCCCCCGGAACCCCCCGGCAGGCCGTCCGCTCGGGCCGGGCGAAGCCTGGCCGTCGCGGCCAGCCTCAGTGCGGGCCTGCGTCCGACCGCTCGGGCCGGGCGAAGCCCGGTCGTCGCGGTCGGACAGCACGATGATCCGGGAACCGGCCTCGATCGCGGCGGACACCTCCTCCTGGATCTCGCCAATCCGGCGCCTGAGCGCGGCGCCGCCGCCCGCGACCTCGTACCTGCTGTCCACCACATAAGCGGCCAGGCCGGACAGGTTCCCGTCAGCATTGATATGAATGATCTTGGCGAGGTCGCTCTGGCTGAGCACCGGATAGGGCAGCACGACCTGGCGGCAGGAGGCCGGGCTCGGGTCAAAGAGATTGTGCTCCGGGCCGGTCGTCGACGACAGGGAAGTGACGAGTTCCTCCCTGATCGCGTCCAGCGGCGGATTCGTCACCTGGGCGAACAGCTGGGTGAAGTAGTCGAAGAGCAGCCGCGGCCGGTCGGAAAGCACGGCCACGGGCGTGTCGGAGCCCATCGACCCGATCGGCTCGGCGCCGGTGCGCGCCATCGGCCCGAGGATGATCCGCAGCTCTTCCTCGGTGTACCCGAACAGCCGCTGCCGCGTCGTCAGCTCGCCGCGGTCCGGCAGTTCCCTGTCGCGGCCGGGCAGGTCATCGAGGTGCAGCAGCCCCGCGTACAGCCAGTCCTCGTACGGATGCTGGGCGGCGAGCTCCGCCTTGACCTCCTCGTCCTCGATGATCCGGCCGGCCGCGGTGTCGGCGAGGAAGATCCGGCCCGGCTGCAGCCTGCCCTTGCGGATGACCTCTGCCGGGTCGATGTCCAGCACGCCCACCTCGCTGGCGAGCACGACCAGGCCATCCCGCGTCACCCAGTACCGGCCTGGCCGCAGCCCGTTGCGGTCGAGCACCGCACCGATCACGCCGCCGTCGGTGAACGCGATCAGCGCGGGACCGTCCCATGGCTCCATCAGCGAAGCGTGGAACCGGTAGAACGCCCGCCGGGCCGGCTCCATCTCCTCGTTGTTCTCCCACGGCTCTGGAATCATCATCAGTACCGCATGCGGCAGCGACCGGCCGCCCAGGTGGAGCAGTTCCAGGCAGGCATCGAAGCTCGCCGAGTCGCTCGCCGACTCATCGAGAACCGGCAGCAGACGGTCGAAACCGCGCCCGCTGGCGTCCGGCTTGATCAGGTCGGTGGACAGCATCGCCTCGCGCGAATGCATCCAGTTGCGATTGCCCCTGACGGTGTTGATCTCGCCGTTGTGCGCGATAAACCGGAACGGGTGGGCCAGCGGCCAGGACGGGAACGTGTTCGTGGAGAATCTCGCGTGCACGAGGGCGAGCGCGGAACCGAATCTCGGGTCCGAAAGGTCCGGGTAGAACGGCTCCAGCTGGAGCGCGGTGAGCATGCCCTTGTACACGATCGTGGCGGCCGACAGGCTGGGGAGATAGGCGCCGGTCTCGGCTTCCGCGCGCTTGCGCAGGCAGTACGCCCGCCGGTCGAGCTCGGCCCCCCGTTCGCCGGGCGAGGCAGCGAAGAGCTGCACGAGGTGCGGCATGACCGCCCGGGCGGTCGCCCCGCACCGGGCCGGATCGTGCGGGACATCCCGCCAGCCCAGGACGGTCAGGCCCTCCTGGCCCGCGATCCGCTCGATCATGGTCATGACCTCGCCTGGGTCGCTCCCGGGGGGCAGGAACGCCATCCCGGCGGCATACCAGCCAGGCTCCGGCAGGGCGAACTCGCACTCCGCACGGAAGAAGACGTCCGGAATCTGGGTAATGATGCCGGCGCCGTCGCCGGTCTGCGGGTCGCCGCCCTTGGCGCCCCGGTGGTCCAGGTTCCGCAGCACAGTGAGCGCTTTGGCAACGATGTCGTGGTCACGGCGGCCGGTCAGGTCGGCGACGAACCCGACTCCGCACGCATCGTGCTCGAAACTGCTGTCATACAGTCCCTGAGCGCTCGTTAGTCCGGCATCGCCCAATTCGGTCTCCTGTCGCCTCATCCGCCATCGCGAACTCGGGTGGGGGGTGGGACGACATCGGCCCGGTCGCGGACCAGGCCTGGTCCGCCTGCGAAATCTAGCTATTAGCAGGTTACCCGGATACCTGATGCCCGAAAAGTCAGCATGCTGCCTGGCGCCCGCGGACCCCGGCTGCTAGTTCCGTTGCCAGGTCCCGGACCTGCCGGATACCGGCTGTCTGATCCGGAGCCGTCAGCAGCCGCGCGACGAACGCGGACCCGACGATGACCCCGTCGGCGAAGCCAGCGACCTGCGCCGCCTGGGCCCCGCTGGATACTCCCAGCCCGACAGCGACCGGCAGGGTGGTGCATTCCCTGACCCGCCGGACCAGCCCGGCGGCCTGGCCGCCGATGGCGTCCCTGGTGCCGGTGATGCCCATCAGCGATGCCGCATAGACGAAGCCGCCGCAGACCGAGGTGATCAGCTCGATCCGCCGCCGTGACGAACTGGGCGCGACGAGGAAGACCGGATCCAGGCCGCGGTCGGCCGCAGCGGCCAGCCACGGGCCGGCCTCCTCCGGCGTCAGGTCCGGCGTGATCAGCCCGCTGCCGCCAGCCGACGCGAGATCGGCCGCGAAGGTCGCCACGCCGTAGTGGTCGACCGGGTTCCAGTACGTCATCACCAGGACCGGCACCCCGGTCCTGGCCACTGCCTCGACCGTATGCAGCACGTCGACGACGTGCGCGCCGTGGGTCAGCGCCTGGTGCACTGCCTCCTCGATCACCGGCCCGTCCAGCATCGGATCTGAGTACGGCAGGCCGATCTCGATAACGTCGGCGCCGGCCTCGGCGATAGCCACGGCAGCCGCGATCGCGCCGTCGACCGACGGGAACCCCGCGGGCAGGTAACCGACGAGCGCGGCCCTGTCTTCCGCGGCTGCCTTCTCGAACGCCGCCGTGACGAGGCTCACCTGCCCGGCCCGCGGCCCGCCCGCTGCCCGGCCCGCTGTCCGCGGACCCGTCCCGCGCAGCCTCGCCGTCCGCCGCACCGTCGTCGAGGTGACCGAACCAGCGTGCCGCGATGTCGACATCCTTGTCGCCGCGCCCGGAGAGGTTCACCAGCAGCAGGGCCTCCGGGCCGAGTTCGGCGCCCAGCTGCAGCGCGCCGGCCAGCGCGTGCGCGGATTCGATCGCCGGGATGATCCCCTCGGTACGGCACAGCAGGGCGAACGCGTCCATTGCCTCACTGTCGGTGACGGCGCGGTAACTCGCCCGGCCGGTCTCGGCAAGCCAGGAATGCTCAGGCCCGACGCCCGGATAGTCGAGCCCAGCGGAAATCGAGTGCGTGTCCAGGGTCTGGCCATCGGCGTCCTGCAGCAGGTAGGTCCGCATCCCGTGGATCACCCCGGCGGAGCCGCCGGCCAGCGTGGCCGCGTGCCGGCCGGTGGCCAGGCCGTCGCCGCCCGCTTCACAGCCGATCAGGCGCACGCCCTGGTCAGGGATGAAGGCGTGGAACACGCCGATCGCGTTCGACCCGCCGCCCACGCAGGCGATCACGGCGTCAGGCAAGCGTCCCGTCGCGCTGATCACCTGCTGCCGGGCTTCAACGCCGATGACGCGCTGAAAATCCCTGACCATGACGGGGAACGGGTGCGGGCCCATCACCGAGCCGATGCAGTAGTGGGTGGTCTCAACCGAGGCAACCCAGTCCCTGAAGGTCGCGTTGATCGCGTCCTTGAGCGTTGCGCTTCCGGTGCGCACCGGGACAACCTCGGCGCCGAGCATCCGCATCCGGGCCACGTTCAGGGCCTGCCGCCTGGTGTCGACCTCGCCCATGTACACGACGCAGTCCAGGCCGAGCAGCGCGCACGCCGTCGCGGTGGCCACGCCATGCTGGCCAGCGCCGGTTTCGGCGATCACCCGGGTCTTCCCCATCCGCCTGGTGAGCAGCGCCTGGCCGATGACATTGTTGATCTTGTGCGAGCCGGTGTGCGCGAGGTCCTCGCGCTTGGCGAAGATGCGGCAGCCGCCGCCCGCGCCGGCGGCGAACGAGGGAATCTCGGTGAGCAGGGTAGGCCGGCCCGCGTAGCCGCGCAGCAGTGCCCCGAGTTCGGCCTGGAAGCCGGGGTCTGACCTGGCGTCGAAGTAAGCGGCACTGAGTTCGTCGAGCGCCGCCATCAGTGCCTCCGGAGCAAACCGGCCCCCGAACCTGCCGAAGTGACCGGAAGAATCGGGGACCGTCGTCGATGCCGATACGGCGCTCACCCGCGGTCGCCGCGCAGCGCCGGATGCGATCCCGCGGTGACCAGGTCGGCAACGGCCGATCGCGGATCCTTGCCGGTCACCAGGCTCTCGCCGACGAGCACCGCGTCGGCTCCGGCCGCGGCGTAGGCAAGCAGGTCATGCGGGCCGCGCACGCCGGACTCGGCGACCTTGACTATCCCGTCAGGGATCCGCGGGGCGAGCCGCCCGAAGACGCCGCGGTCGACCTTGAGCGTCGCCAGGTTCCGCGTGTTGACGCCGATGATCCTGGCGCCAGACTCGACGGCGCGGTCAAGCTCGGCTTCGGTGTGCACCTCGACCAGCGGGACCATGCCGATCGACACGGCCCGCTCCACAAGCGACACCAGGGCGTTCTGCTCCAGCGCGGCGACGATCAGGAGCACCATGTCAGCGCCGCGCGATCTGGCCTCCCAGAGCTGGTAAGAGCTGATCACGAAGTCCTTGCGCAGCAACGGGACGCCCACCGCCTCGCGCACGGCCGCCAGGTCCTCCAGGCTGCCGCCGAATCGGCGGGGCTCGGTAAGCACGCTGATCACCCGGGCGCCGCCGGCCTCGTAATCCATGGCCAGGGTCGCCGGATCAGCGATCGCGGCAAGTGCCCCTTTGGATGGGCTTGCGCGCTTGACCTCCGCGATCACGGCGACGTCATCGCCGCAGAGCGCGGCCTGCGCGTCGCGCGGCGAGGGCTGCCCGCTCGCAGCTTCCTTCAGCTGTTCCAGCGGGACGATCCGCTGCCGTGCCGCAAGGTCGGCACGCACTCCCTCGAGGATCTCGTCGAGCACGCTCACGCGGTTCTGCCGCCCCCTCGGGTGGGATGCATTGCGCTCCCGATCGTATCCAGCGCGCTACGCCGCGCCCGAGGGACCCCCGTCAACCGCCGTCTCGGCGTACCCGGGGCGCTGCGATCAGCCGACGGTCGGGTCGTCGCCCCGGCTGAGCGATTCCCAGATGGTCGCTGCGTCGCCGCCGGGCCGCCCAGGCGGCCCCGCTGCTGCCGTGACAGGCGCTCCGGCGGCTGCGGGCCGGTCGAACCGGCTCGACATCACCGGCAGCCGTCCGGCTCGCCAGACCACCACTACTCCCGCCGCGACCACCGCCGCTGCCCCGGTCAGCGCGATCGCGTGCCAGGGAAACGCGGCAAAGACCACGTGCCCGGGCAGGCCGGTCACCGGCAGGCCGCTACCGTTACCGCCTGGCGCCGCGCCCGCCGTCACCGAGCCCGCCGGTGCGCCGGGCCCGCTGTCCGGTCCGGCGGCGCCTGCCGCGGCCGCCAGCACGTTGGCAGCCGAGATAGCCGTCCCGACGGCCACGGCAATGCCCGCGCCCAGCCCGGCCAGCAGGACTCCGGTGATCCTGCGCAGCACCCGCCGGGTGGCGAGCACGGCCGCCAGGCTGGCCAGGGCCGCCACGGCGAGCGCGTCAGCCGCGGGCACAAGCTGCTGGCCGGTCTCCGTCACGACGCTCGGCGGGAGCGGTTTTGGCGCGGCGGTGTGGACCTGGGCCCACCCCTGCCGCGTCGCCAGGAAGACGAGTCCGGCCCCGGCGGCGCCGAGCAGCAGCACGACCGCCAGCTCCCGGCGCGGCCGGCGGTGCCGTGAGCGGGGAGAGGCATCGTCGTTCATCTGCGCCAGCATAGGCTGCCGCCCACCGGCCTTGCCGTTCCGGTTGCGGCCCGGTCGCTGTCACGGCGGCGGGCGGGCGCCACGCCCCGCTAGCGCCGCGGCCCGGCGGCCCCGGGGTCCAGCGGGATAGGCGGCACTATCCGCAGCTCCACGTTGCGGTCGGCGACCGCGCCAGACAGGCCCGAGCCAGCCCCGCCGTAGGGCACGTTGGCAGCGAGTTCCCGGTGCAGCGCGGCGAGGTCATCAATGGTCGCCAGGGACCGGGGCGTGACCGGGGCGTCGTGGTCGACCATGGTGCAGACAATGGACAGGTACCCGCCGGAGTCGACGAGCTCGATGAGCCGGGCCTGACAGGGCCAGTCGACGATGGAGCACGTGGTGACCTCCCAGAACCCGCGCGCGGGATGGTCCGGGTCACGACGTGGCCGGATGGCGTTGGCATGCGTGTGGCCGTTGAGCCACAGCACCACGTTGGGGAACCGGTGCAGCTGCGCCAGTAGATCATCGGAGCCAAGCAGCGGGCCGCCCGCTGACCGGGCGGCGGTGCGGCCGGCGCTGATGATCGTGTCGGTCCCGTGGTGGGAGAACAGGACGACCAGGCGGTCGTCGTTGCCGGTGCGTATCTCGCGCCCGTCCGGCCCGCGGTAGCCAGCGTGCACCTCGGCTAGCCGGGCCTCCAGCCAGCGCGCCTGATCACGGTCGATGGATCCGGCCGCGCCGCCGGTGGCGCAGTTGGTGTCCAGCGCGATGAAGCGGACGGCCGGCGTGTCATGGACATAGTGCGCGGTGCCGTCGAGACGGTTCTGCTCGCTGAAGCCATGCCCGAACGGGCGTGACTCCGGCCGGAAATGCGCTTCGACAAACTCCCGCCTGGTGATCGGCCGCCGGCTGGGATCAGCGGTGACCTGCCTGACCGGGCCCGCCATAAACGCCTCGGGCCGCTCGGTGAACAGCTCGAGCGCGCGATCGTGGTCGAAGTCGGCTGGCAGGCGCAGCGGCTTCGTGCTGCCGACGAGGGCGTCGGCGAGGCTCTCGGTCACCGTCCCGACACCCTGGTTGAACGCCTCGTGATTGCCGAAGCAGGACAGCCAGGGGATGCGCAGCCCGCTGGCGGAGAATTCCCGCAGCGCTCGCTCCAGCAATCCGGGGTGATGCGGGAAGCCGAACTCACTCCGGAAGATGTCGTGGCCGCCCAGGCCAGGACCGTCCGGCCGCCAGAAGATGTCATCAGGCCAATCCTGCGCCTGGACCCCCTCATAACCCGGCCCGCCGGAATCCGGCCGCACGAGGCCGCCGTCGAACAGGGTGAGGAAATTCTGCATCTCGTTCCACTGGGCGTTGTCGATGGCATCACCCGTTGTCACGGCCAGCTGCGGCGGCAGCCCGGTGGCCGGGCCGCGCACAGCGTTCAGGGTGCGCAGCGTCGCGTCTACCGCATGTATGGTGAGCGCCTCCTGCGGGCGCTGCACCGGCACGATCTTGGCGTATCTCGGATCGGTGAAGTGCCGGTTCAGGAACTCGAACCTGGTCGGCGACTGCACATCAGCGAGCTGCAGGTCGGTGACGTGAACCAGGCAGAGCAGCGGGCGCCCGGCCTGCGGCAGGCTGCCGGGACCGGGCGTCCCGAAGTCCTCGCGGACCAGGTGCGGCTCGCCGTCGGTCAGCTCGACGGCCCGGTAGGGCCCGCTGCCGCCGCTTCGCAGCACCGCGCCCGGCCCCAGGCGGCGGTCGGTGGTCAGCGGCGGGCGTCGCTCACCCACGCCTGACTCACGCCTCGGTCTCGGCCGGTGAACCGGCCGCCACCAGCACCGGGTCCGGGCGGATCGTCAAGGCGACGCGGCTGCCCGCCGGCAGCGCTGTCGCGTCCGAGGTGGAGAGCTGCGCGAGAATCGTGGTGTCGCCCAGGTCGACGGTGACGCGGCTGGTAGCGCCGAGGAACGTCGAGGCGATCACGGTGCCGACCAGCGGCCCTGAGTCGCCCGAGCTATCGGAGGCAAGCGTGACAGCCTCGGGCCGCACCAGCGCCGTCACGGGCCCTGCCGGGATCGAACTGTCCACCAGCGGCAGGTCACGGCCCCGGACCGTCACTGTCGACCCGCTGACCGTGCCCGCCAGGCGGTTGGTGAGGCCCACGAACTCCGCGACAAACGAGGTCGCCGGGCGTGAATAGACCTCGGTGGGGGGTGCGAGCTGCTCGATGCGGCCCTCCCGCATCACGCCGACCCGGTCCGCGATGGCCAGCGCCTCCTCCTGGTCGTGGGTGACGAAGAGGGTGGTGATGCCCACCTCAAGCTGAATCCGCCGGATCTGGTCCCGCAGCTGCGCCCGCACCTTGGCATCCAGTGCCGACAGCGGCTCGTCGAGCAGCAGCACCTGGGGCTCGATGGCCAGCGCGCGGGCCAGCGCGACCCGCTGCTGCTGCCCGCCGGAGATCTGGTGCGGGTACCGGTCGGCCTGCGTGGACAGGCCGACAAGCTCGAGCATCTCGATCGCCCGCTGGTCCCGCTTGGCGGCGTGCACCCGCCGCAGCCGCAGCCCGAAGGCCACGTTCTGCTGGACTGTCATGTGCGGGAACAGCGAGTAGGCCTGGAACACCATCCCCATGTCGCGCTTGCTGGCGGGCAGGTGGGTCATATCCCGGCCGGCCACCGTGATCTGGCCCGCATCGGCGTCCTCGAGGCCGGCCAGCAGCCGCAATGTGGTGGTCTTGCCGCAGCCCGACGGGCCGAGCAGGGCGATCAGCTCGCCGGCCCCGATGGTCAGGTCGAGACCGTCAAGCGCGACGACCGGGCCGTACTCGCGGCGCAGCCCCTCCATCCGTACCTCGACGGCCGTCCTGGCCGTGCCGTCCTGCGTTCTGGTCGATGGCGAAGTCACGTGCGGTACCTCATCCTCGGGCGCGGCGGCGGCGGCCGACGTAAGACAGGATCAGCAGCAGGATAAAGGCGAAGATAAGAGCGCCAGTCGAGGTGGAGAAGAGCACCGCGGCATTCGGTGTGGCCCGGCTGATGAAATACAGGTTTACCTGCAAGGTGTCGTTGTAGAGCAAGAGATAGGCAATGGTGAACTCGCCGAGCACCAGGGCCGAGCTCAGCAGCATGGCGTTCAGGATGGCCTGCCGCATATTCGGCGCGATCACCCGGACGATCACGGTGAACCAGCTCGCCCCGAGACTGCGGGCGGCCTCCGACAGGGTCGGGACATCCATCGCGCCGAGGCCGGCGGACAGCGCCCGGTAGGCGTACGGCAGCGCCAGGATCACGTAGGCCCAGAAGAGCTGGAGCGCGGACAGCTGGTAATGCCTGATGAAGTTGTAGATCGGGGCGAGGCCGACCACCAGCACGATCGCGGGAATGGTGAGCGGCAGCAGGCAGAGGAATTCAAAGGCCCGGCTGATCCACTGCACCCGCAGCCGGATCCAGATCATGGTCGGTACCAGCAGTATCAGCACCACCCCGCTGGTGACGACCGCCAGTTCCAGCGTGATCTCGACGGAACTCAGCAGCGGGGGCGGGCCGGGGTAGGACACAATCTGCTTCCAGGCCGCTATGGACCAGGTGCCGAGCTGGTTCCCCTCCAGGGAGAACCGGAGCATCGCCAGCAGCGGCAGGATGAAGAACAGCCCGAAGACCGCGAAGACCAGGTAGCGGAACAGGTTCAGCCGCCTGCGCCGGCCAGCCTGCATGCCGCGCGGGCTCTTGGCAGGCGCGGTCAGCGACGACTCGCCCAGCGACGTTACCGCAGCCATCGCGCCGCCCTGCGCTGCAGCAATGCGTACCCCGTCATGACGATCACCACCATGATCACCATGCCCAGGGCGAGCACGGCGCCCTCGTTGGCGTTAGCCAGCCCGACCTCGCTGCTGAGCGCGATCGCGATCTGCTGCGGCACGATATACGCGATCTGGTTCTCCCAGGCCCAGATCGTCGCGAATGCCGACAGTCCGTTGGCGAACAGCAGCAGCGTCGCGCCGAGGAAGGCCGGTGCCAGCAGCGGGCCGCCGACGTGCCGCCAGTACTGCCACGCCGATCCGCCCAGATTCTCGCAGGCCTCGCGCCATTGGACCTTCAGCCCGTCAATCGCGGGCATGAAGACCAGGACCATCAGCGGGATCTGGAAATACAGGTAGATCAGCGCGATGCCCTCGGGGAAGTTGTAGAACCAGCTGGCGTGCAGGAGCAGGCCGCTCGGGCCGACCGTGGCGAGGAACGCGAAGGCCAGCGTGACCCCGCCGAACTGGGCGAGCACGCCGGAAGCAGCCAGGTACAGCCGGCGCACCGCCCCGTCCGGGTTCCCTGATGCCACGGCGTACGCGAGGATCGCGCCGAGGAGGGCGCCGATCACCGACGTCACCGCGGCCAGCTCAGCCGATCCGACGAAGAAGCCGCGCACCGTGGAGTCGCCGAGCACCTTGAGGCCGGACAGCGAAAACCCGCCGTTTTGGTTCTGGAACGCGTGCAACAGCACGATCCCGGTCGGCAGCAGCAGGAAGACTCCGACGTAGCTGAGGAACGGCACGGTACCGACCCAGGCAGGAACCGAAAGACGGCGCCCGGCCCTGACGGGCCGGGCGCCGGTCTGTTTCGTCGTAGCAACGGCCACGGTTCCTCGCTAGCCGATGGCCTTGGCCCAGTTTGCCGACAGGTAATTGGCAGCGGCGGTGTTCTGGGCCTGGGTCAGGAACACCGGTGTTCCCGACACAGCAGGCAGCTTCGCGGCGTCCGCGGTGTTGATGGAGCTGTTGGACGTCATGGCTGCCTGCTCAACCGGCCGGGCGCCGCCCGCCAGCCACAGATTCTGCCCGCCGCTGGCGGCCTGGGAGTAGAGGTACTCCTCCCACAGCCGGGCCGCTGCCGGGTGCGGCGCGTTCTTGTTGATGGCCTGTGCGTAATACCCGCCGAGGACGGCGCTGGGCGGAACGAACACCTTCCAGTTCGAGACTCCCACGTAGCTGGGCAGGTTGAGGTAGTCCCAGTTGAACACGACCGGGGTGGTGCCCGCCTTGATCGTGGCACCGGTGGCCGATACCGGGGAGAAATTGCCGGCTTGCTTGAGCTGGTGGAAGAAGTTCACGCCTTTGGAAATGTTGTCGGCCGTTCCGCCTTCCACGAGGTTCGCCATCATGACCCCGTTGAGCGCGGCGTTGGCAGCCGTCGGGTTCCCGTTCAGCGCGACCGCGTTCTTGAACTTCGAGCCGAGCAGCTGGCTCATCGAGGTGATCGTCCCGAACTTGGCGGAGTAACCGATGGACATGTAGCCGCCGTAGTCCTCGTACCACAGCCCGGCGGCGTCCTTCTGGGCGGTCGGGATGTCGGTCCAGGTGCTGACCTTGTACGGCGCGAACAGGGTCGTGTTGGCCAGGGCGATGGCCTGTCCGATGTCCAGGACGTCGGGAGCCGCGGCGGTGCCGTTCTCCTGCTTCACCGCGTTCACCTCGTCCTGGCTGGTGCCAGTCGGGTTCGCGGAGTTGACTTTGATCCCGTACTTCTTCGTGAATCCGCTGATGATGGCGCCGTAGTTCGCCCACGTCGGCGGGAGGGCGATGACGTTAAGGGTGCCTTCCTGCTTGGCCGCGGCAATGAGATTGCTCATCCCGCCACCGGCCGATGCCGAACTCACCTTGGCCCAGTCGGTCCCGCTGGAGCTTGACGAGGAACCCGACGAACACCCAGCCGCCAGCAGCGCCAGGGCGGTGAGCCCAGCGAGCGCAAGTTTATGTGGCGATCTCACGCGAATGCCTCCTGTTACCTTCCCTATTGTGCCGCGGCCGTCCAGAGGAGCCGCGTGCACAGCAATTCCAGGAAGTGGGCGGACCCTCCCCGGCAAACCGCATTAGGCGGGCAAATGCCTAAAACGTACAGCATCGGTATGCTGGCGCACCTGCGACGCGGGTGTCAAGGGACGTTACCGAGTTGACGCCGCGGTCCATCTGATGTTCATCGGGGCAGCTGAGCGGACGTCGTCGGGATCACGATCGGAACTTGGGGAAGATCCGGCCGGCACCAGCACGCCGGGTCCTTGCCGGACGCGCCGCAGCGCGGCCTACGCTGTGTCCGGTAGCCACTGTCCCGCGACATTTGAGCCAGCAACGGAGGCCTGATGCCCAACGTACTTGGCATCGACATCGGCGGCACCGGGATCAAGGCGGCGCCAGTTGATGTCAGCACCGGCGTGCTGCTCGCCGAGCGGATCAAGCTGGCCACGCCGCAGCCCTCGGCTCCGCCCGCGGTCGCCGATGTCGTTCGCCAGCTGGCAGCCAGCTTTGCGTGGACAGGCCCGGCAGGCATCACTTTTCCCGGGGTGGTCGACCGGGGCGTTGTCAGGACCGCCGCCAACGTCGACAGGGCGTGGCTCGGGATCAACGCGCCGGAACTGTTCGGAACGGCAACCGGCCTGAGGGTGGGGGTACTGAACGACGCCGACGCGGCGGGCGTGGCCGAGATGAGGTTCGGCGCTGGCGCTGACGAGCAGGGCACCGTGCTGATGCTGACGTTCGGTACCGGCATCGGCAGCGCGCTGTTCGTCGACGGGCTGCTCGTGCCGAACACCGAGTTCGGCCACGTCGAGGTCCACGGTCACGAGGCCGAGAAGCGTGCCTCCGAACTGGTCCGTGCGGAGAACGACCTCAGCTGGGGAAAGTGGGCCGGGCGCGTCGATGAGTACCTGGTGCACATGGAGATGCTGCTGTCGCCTGGGCTGATCATCATCGGCGGCGGCGTCAGCCGGAAGTCGGACAAGTTCCTGCCGCTGCTGACCGGGCTGCGGGCCAGGGTCGTGCCTGCGGCCCTGCACAACGACGCCGGTATCGTCGGCGCCGCCATGGCCGTGGCGTGAGGCCTGCCGCTCGGCCCGGTCACGTGACCGGCCGTATCCGTATCCCCGCTGGTATTCCCGCTTGTGCACAGCCGGCTCTGGCCGCCCTGGCGAGCACCTCGGGAGGGCCATGCACGGTTAACGTGATAGTCATCACCTGACGTATCTGCGCTGTTACGATTGGCTAGCGGCCAGCGGGACCGGCAGCCGGCCCGCCGACTGGCCGCCGAGACTGCGGGTAAGCCTTCCCCGGGGGCAGAGTCCGAGAGGGCGGCTGGGCGTGATACGCGTCCCGGCCGCCCTCTTCTGCGATTCAGGCCAGCGCCGGCCGGGCACGCCGACCGTCCGGCGCGCCGGATCCGGCTAGTCCGGGCGGGCAGCCGCGCCATGGCGGGGCGGGGCCGGATACCCGGACTGGTGGTCAAGGATGCGCCGGCGGTCGCGAACGTAGCTGCCCGCCTCGATGCCACCAGCGGTGAGGCCGGCGGCAAGCGGCCAGAACGCGAGAGCGCCCACGCCCCCCAGCTTCAACGGCACGTGCAGCAACACGCCCGGCCTGCTCACCGCGAGCAGCTGGTTAAACGTAGCCGCGCCGGACTGCTCCCCGATCCACCTGGCAATCAGGGCAGCTGCCAGGGCGCCCGCCAGCACGCCCAGCATGGCTGACGGGCCGTGCCGCCGGACCGCGAACAGGTAGCCGAGAACGCCGGAGATGGCCCCGCCGATCAGGCACACCGCGGCGAACCAGCCGTCGGCCGCGATAAACGCCGACGTCTCGGGGTTCACCACGTCGGCGGAACCACGGCTGACAACGACCATGACCACCCGGGGGGCGACGGCCAACCAGGTGAAACCGGCAGCAACGCCGAGCAGCGCCGTACCAAGGAGCACCATGGCGAAGGCAAGGCCGGCCGCCAGCGCCGTGCCTCCGAAGACCGCATGCCCGTCACCGGTAACCGGCGCAGGCGCGTCGGAGTGTGACGGGGGCTGAGGCTCATGGGTTCCGGCCATACTCCGCAGAAGGTTACGTGACGCGCCGCCGGATCCCACCGGCCAGGCCCGCGACCCGCCGCGACGATCCGGTCCCATGGGGCTACGGACGGCATGGCTTTACGGTGTGACCGCGTCCGCTCGCTGGTATCCCCACCGCGGAAAGATAACGTGTGCCTTCCCCGGCATGAGTCTTGCTACGTTGGGTGGCACTGACAGCTGGCGGGATACCCGACACGGCGAGGACAACTCCGATGATCGAGGCACGTGACCTGACCAAGCGCTATGGCGACAAGACAGCTGTTGACCATTTGTCCTTTGCCGTCGAGCCGGGCAAAGTGACTGGGTTCCTCGGGCCGAACGGGGCGGGCAAGTCGACGACGATGCGGCTGATCCTTGGCCTCGACTCGCCGCAAGACGGCACCGCGACCATCAACGGCCGGCCTTACCGCGACCTAGCCCGGCCGCTGCGGACAGTCGGCGCGCTGCTGGAGGCCAAGTCCATCCACCCGGGCCGCAGCGCCCGCAACCACCTGCTGTTCCTCGCTCAGACTCAGGGCCTGCCGTCGGCCCGCGTTGACCAGGTCCTCGGCCTCGTCGGGCTGCGCGATGTCGCCCGCAAGCGGGCCGGCGGGTTTTCCCTGGGCATGAGCCAGCGCCTCGGCATCGCCGCCGCGATGCTGGGCGACCCGCAGGTGCTGCTCCTTGACGAGCCCGTCAACGGCCTCGACCCCGAGGGCGTCCTGTGGGTCCGGAACCTGATGAAGCAGCTCGCCGCCGACGGCAAGACCATCTTCGTCTCCAGTCACCTGATGAACGAGATGGCGGTCACCGCCGACCACCTCATCGTGATCGGCCGCGGCAAGCTGATCGCCGACTGCAGCACCCAGGAATTCATCGCGCGCAGCTCGGACCGGTCGGTACTGGTCCGCACCCCCGACCCGGCCAGGCTGACCGAGCTGATCACCGCCGCGGGCGGCACCGCCACCACCGAGGCGGCGGGCTCGGCCGCCAGCCCAGGCGGAGCGACCAGCCCGGGCGGACCGACCAGCCCGGGCGGACCGACCAGCCCAGGCGGACCGACCAGCCCGGGCAGGCCGACCAGCCCGGGCGGAGCGACCGCGCTCGCGGTCACCGGCCTGGACGCACCCCGGATCGGCGAGCTCGCCGCCTCCGCCGGCGTGATCCTGCACGAGCTCACCCCGCGCGCCTCACTGGAGGAAGCGTTCCTCGAAATGACCTCAGGCAGTCTCGAATTCGCGGTCCACGAGCCGGGCGAGGCGGCCGTGACCAAGGGGAGCTCCCGATGACATCCGCAACAGGCGTCACGCCCGCCTCCGCCTCGGTCTCGACGCCGACCGTCGGGCGCGGCGGTTTCGGGCTCCTGCTCAGCGAGTGGACGAAGATCCGTTCCGTCCGGTCCACGATCTGGACGCTGATCGTCTTCGTCGTCGTGACCGTCGGCCTGACCGCATTGTTCACGGCACTGACCGTAACCAACTGGAACGGGCCGCGGGCCGCGACGCGCGACGCGACGATCATCGCGGATCCGGTGAGCTTCATCCTCGGTGCCGGGACCGGACTGGGGCAGCTCGCCATCGCCGTGCTCGGCGTGCTGCTGATCACGACGGAGTATTCCACCGGCGTGATCCGGGCCTCCCTGCTCGCCGTGCCGAAGCGGATACCGATGCTGGCCGCCAAGGCGGTCGTGTTCGCGGCGCTGATCTTCGTCGTGGCGGAGATCGTCACCTTCAGCTCGTTCTTCGTGGGCTCGACGATCTTGCACAGCCACGTGCCCGTGTCACTCGGCCAGCCGGGCGTCGCGCGTGCGGTCGTCGGCACCGGTTTGTCCCTCACGGTGCTCGGCTTGTTCTCGCTGGCTATCGGCGCGCTGATCCGGCATACCGCGGGCGGCATCGCCACGGCCATCGGCGTGGTGTTCGTGCTGCCGATCCTGTCCGGGCTGCTGCCCGGGAGCTGGGGTGCGCATGTCAACGCCTACCTCCCCGAGCAGGCCGGAGGGCTGATCACCCAGGCCCACCAGAAGGCGAGCGACCTGTTGTCGCCCTGGCAGGGGTTCGGGGTGTTCTGCCTGTGGACGGCAGTCCTGCTGGCGGTCGCCGGGTACCTCCTGAATCGGCGCGACGCCTGACGGTCTGGATGCTCAGGGTAACGGAGCGAGCCGGTCGCCGTCGATCAGTGCGGTGCGCGCGCTCAGCACCGCCTCATATCTGCGCCGCACATCGGCACGGTCGGACGCCTCAGGCACCGATTCCGCGTTCGACCGTTCGATCATCGCCGCCTGATCGAGCAGAACCGCGCGTTCGGCGTCGGTGGTCGTCCGCTCCATGATCTTGGCCAGCGCGTCCAGCTGCCTGATCAGCACGGCCGGCATGTCTCGCCCGGCCTGGCGGATCTTCTCGAAGGACCGCTGCACCAGCCGCTCGTAGCTGATCTCGGTGGTGATGACCCGCACCGCGCCGCTGTCATCGGTGTAGATCCGGGTCGGCTGCCACCGGCCGGTCACCTTGCAGAGGCTGTCACCGATCCAGTCAATGCAGGTCAAGGCCGTAAATGTGTCGTTAACGGCGGAGGACAGCGCACGTATCGCGATCTCGACAAGCTGGTCGATGCCGAACGAGACATCCTGCGCAAGCGTCCGGTACGGCCCGATAACATGCGAGCTGGATAGGTCCCTTGCCACCTTTGCGGCCGCGCTGGGCGGCCAGACGGTGGCGTAGGCGTGGCCTTGCACCAGGAAGTGACCTGGCCGGTAACGCAAGTGCACGAGGGCCCCGACTTCCGAGGCGATCTGCACCAGCGTCCGGTGGTGGATGAATTGCAGGTACCCGCTGCGCGGCGCGTTCACGGCGCCGCCCGGCCCGTCCATCTCAGAGATCACCTGCGCGGCCTGGCGGTCATCCGCGCCGGGTGCCGCGTCGCCTGCCTGGGCCTTGATTGCAGCTGCCAGGTCCCCGGCGATCGCCGCGATGACCTGGGGCAGCTGGATCTGGTTGGCGACATGGTTGAGGAAGTAGATGAGCACCGCCAGGTCCACCACCATCAGCACCAGCGTCACGGTGATGCTGATGTGCGGAACGAAGTTCCCGTGGCCGTCCTGGCCGATCGATCCGAGGGTGAGGACCGCGTAGACGAATGTCCCCACGAACGTCCCGAGCGTGACCTGGGTGCCACGGTCCCTGATGAAGTTGCGCAGCATGCGCGGGCCGAACTGGGTGGAAGTCAGGGTCAGCGCGACGATCACGATCGAGAAGACGACGCCGACGACGGTGATGATCGCGGCGGCGATCGCCGTCAGGATCTGCCTGGCCGCGTCGGGAGATCCGCTGATGACCCATCCGGGCACCGCGAACTCGCCGTCATACGCGGCCAGATCAAGCGCGTAGGTGACGGCGAAGAGCGCGGCAGCGGCAACGACCTGCACCGCGGGCACCAGCCACAGGTTGGTGAGCAGCACCTCGCGGCGCCACTCCGAACCGCGCAGCAACCTGCGGATCATCGCGACCGCTCGTGGCGGTCCTGTCTCAGCGTGATGGCGAGCCTCCCAGGGAACGTACCCACAAATGCCGACCAGGCTTCCCGGCTCACCTAATCACCCAGCGTATCGCGTCGGCGGCTGCGCAGGCCCGGCTGCGGCTCAGCCCACGCAGGCCGGGCCGAGCAGCTGCTTCAGGTCAGCCAGCAGCGACGGAGAAGGGCGTACCCGCAGCTTGTCATCAAGCCGCAGCACCGTGGTGCGGGCTCCGCTCACCAGCTTCAGGTGTACCTCGGTGGCGCCGGGATGGGTTCGCAGGACCTCCTTGAGCCGGTCAACCACCGGTGGCACGCACCGGGCGGTCAGGACCGACACCACGAAAGGGCCCCCTTCGCCCGTGGGCAGCTCGGGAACGCTCACCTCCATCGCGACCAGCTTCGGCATCTCCTCGCGCCGGTCCAGCCGCCCCTTCACCACCACGATCGCGTCCTCGATCACCAGCGTCAGGCACGTCTGATAGGTGGCCGGGAAGAACAGCACCTCGATCGCGCCCTCGAGGTCCTCCAGCGTTGCCGCCGCCCAGACACTGCCCTGCTTGGTGACCTTCCGCTGCACCCCGGACAGGATCCCGCCGACGGTGACCAGCTGCCCGTCGCCGCGATCACCGCGGGAGCTTCGTTCAGCATGCTCTTCGGCAGCGCCAAGGAGCTGGGCAACCGAGCAGTCGGTGGCTGCCGCCAGCACGTGCTCCAGGCCGAGCAGCGGGTGATCAGAGACGTAGAGCCCGAGCATCTCGCGCTCGAAACCGAGCAGCGTCGGCTTGTCCCACTCGCCGTCGGGCACCGGCACGTCGAAGGTCTCGGCGGCCCCGGTGTCCTCGCCGAACAGCGAGTCCTGGCCGATGGCCTCGTTGCGCTTGACGTCGATCACCGTGTCGATGGCCTGCTCGTGGATGAGGATCAGGCCCTTGCGCGGGCTGTCGAAGGAGTCGAACGCGCCCGCTTTGATGAGCGACTCGACGACCCGCTTGTTGCACACGTTAACCGGCACTTTGCGCAGGAAGTCGGAGAAACTGCGGAACGCGCCCTTTGACTTGCGCGCCGCGATGACCGACTCAACCACCGCGGTGCCCACATTGCGGACGGCGGCCATGCCGAACCTGATGTCGGCGCCGACCGGCGTGAACATCGCGGTGGACGCGTTCACGTCCGGCGGCAGCACCTTGATCCCCATCCGGCGGCACTCACTGAGGTAGAGCGCCGACTTGTCCTTGTCACCGGCCACCGAGGTGAGCAGGCCGGCCATGTACTCGGCCGGGAAGTTCGCCTTCAGGTAGGCGGTCCAGTAGGAGATCAGCGCGTAGCCGGCCGCGTGCGCCTTGTTGAAGCCGTAGCCGGAGAACGGGACCAGCAGTTCCCAGACCGCTTTGATCGCGCCGTCGGAATACCCGTTGCCGCGCATGCCCTCGGCGAACGACTCGAACTCGGCGTCCAGGATCTCCTTCTTTTTCTTGCCCATCGCCCGGCGCAGCAGGTCGGCCTTGCCCGGCGAGTAGCCGGCCAGCTTGGCCGCGGTCGCCATCACGTCCTCCTGGTAGACCAGCAGGCCGTAGTTGTCGCCGACGATCTCCTCGAGCGGCCCGGCGAGTTCGGGATGAATCGGGGTCACCGGCTTACGGCCGGTCTTGCGTTCCGCGTACTCGCTGGCGAACGCCATGGGGCCAGGCCGGTACAGCGCGATGACCGCTGCGATGTCACCGAACTTGTCCGCCCGCATCCCGCGCATCAGCGCCCGCATCGGGCTGCCGTCGAGCTGGAACACGCCCAGGGTGTCACCGCGGGCCAGCAGCTCGTAGGTCGGCTTGTCGTCAAGCCCGAGGGTGTCCAGGTCGATCTCGATGCCCCGGTTGTCCGCGATGCCCCGGATGGCGTCGTCGATGACCGTGAGGTTGCGCAGGCCCAGGAAGTCCATCTTGAGCAGGCCGATGTCCTCGCACGACGGGTAGTCGAACTGCGTGATCACCGCGCCGTCCGCCTCGCGCTTCCAGACCGGGATGTGGTCGAGCAGCGGCTCGCTGCTCATGATCACCCCGGCCGCGTGCACGCCCGCCTGGCGGACCAGCCCCTCCAGGCCGCGCGCGGTGTCGATCACCTGCTTGACCTCGGCCTCGGCCTCGTACAGGGCGCGGATCTCGCCGGCCTCGCCGTACCGCGGGTGATCCGGGTCGAACACCCCGGACAGCGGCATGTCCTTGCCGAGGATCGGCGGCGGGAACGCCTTGGTGATCCGGTCCCCGAGCGCGTAAGGGAAGCCGAGGACCCGGGAGGCGTCCTTGACCGCGGCCTTGGCCTTGATCGTGCCGTAGGTGATGATCTGGGCGACCCGGTCGTCACCGTACTTCTCGGTGGTATACCGGATGACGTCACCGCGCCGGCGCTCGTCGAAGTCGATGTCGACATCGGGCATGGACACGCGCTCGGGGTTCAGGAACCGCTCGAAGACCAGCCGGTGTGAGACCGGGTCCAGGTCGGTGATGCCCATCGCGTAGGACACGATCGAGCCCGCCGCCGAGCCGCGGCCGGGGCCGACCCGGATCCCGTTGTTCTTGGCCCACATGATGAAGTCGGCGACGACCAGGAAGTACGAGCAGAAACCCATCGACTCGATGACGCCGATCTCGTACTCAGCCTGGGCGCGGCGCTGCTCGTCGTAGCCGCCGGGGTAGCGGCGGTCCATCCCCCGCCAGACCTCCTTGCGGAACCAGCTCGACTCGGTCTCGCCCTCGGGCAGCGGGAACTTCGGCATCAGGTTGGACTTGGTGAACTCCACGTTGGCGCGCTCGGCGATCAGCAGGGTCGAGTCGCAGCCCGCCTGCCAGATCTCCTCGGCGGCGACCGCGCGCATCTCCTGCGGGCTCTTGACGTAGTATCCAGTGCCCTCGAACCGGAACCTGTTCGGGTCGGCCAGGTTCGTACCGGTTTGCACGCACAGCAGTGCCTCGTGCGCGGTAGCGTCCTGCGGGCGGGCATAGTGCGAGTCATTGGTCACCACGAACGGCAGCGACAGCTCGGCGGCCAGCCGCAGCAGGCCCTCCCTGGCCCGCCGTTCGATCTCCAGGCCGTGGTCCATGATCTCGACGAAGAAGCTGCCCGCGCCGAAAATGTCCCGGTAGGCCGCCGCTGCTTCGAGAGCCTCGCGGTACTGGCCGAGCCTGAGCCTGGTCTGCACCTCGCCGCCCGGGCAGCCGGTGGTCGCGATGATGCCCCGGGCGTGCGCGGCGAGCAGCTCGCGGTCCATCCGCGGCTTACGGAAATACCCTTCAAGGGAGGCCAGCGAGGAGAGCCGGAACAGATTGTGCATGCCCTCGGTGGTCTCGGCGAGCAGGGTCATGTGGGTGTAGGCGCCGGCCCCCGAGACGTCGTCGTCCTTCTGTGCCGGGGTGCCCCAGCGCACCGGCTGCTTGTGCCCCCGGTGCTCGGGAGCGACGTATGCCTCTGTCCCGATGATCGGCTTGACGCCGGCCGCCCTCGCCTTGACCCAGAAGTCGTAGGCGCCGTAGACGTTGCCATGATCTGTCATCGCGATCGCCGGCATGCCAGTGCTGTTGCATTCGGCGAAGACGTCCGTCAGCCGGGCTGCACCGTCCAGCATCGAGTACTCGGTGTGGACGTGCAGGTGCACGAACGAGCCGTCGCCGCCAGATGCCGGGATTCCCGCCGGGGCTGCCGCCATGAAGTGCCGCCTCCTTCAGGCATGCGACCGCACGCCCGCCTGTGCTTGTGGCCTGCGCTACGGCCTGCGGCACCTGGACGGGCGCATCAGTGAACTGGTCCCCGGGGGAAGTGGCCGACGCCGCCTCCGGCTGGGCCGCTGGGGGAACTGGTGGCCCTGCCGGGAACCGCGCCGGCCCGGTGTCTGTCGACCCTATCGCCCTGGCGCGCGGCGCGGGAACGCCGACACTCCGGCGACCGGGTCCGCGGCGCCGCTGAACCTTCCGCCGCCGGCGGCACGCCAGCGGTCAGTCCTCGGCGGCCAGCACCGCGAGGGCGTTCGCGAGGTCTGCCGGGTACGGGCTGGCGAATTCGACCATCGCGGCGTCGCCGGGATGCGCGAAGCCAAGCCGGGCAGCGTGCAGCCACTGCCTGGTCAGGCCAAGCCTGGCGGCGAGGACCGGGTCGGCTCCGTATAGCCGGTCACCCACGCACGGATGCCTGACCGCCGCCATGTGAACCCGGATCTGATGAGTGCGCCCGGTCTCCAGGATGATCTCGGTCAGGCTCGCGGCCCGGTACGCCTCCAGCGTGTCGTAATGCGTGACGGCGGACCGGCCGCCGGCGACGACAGCGAACCGGCCGTCGCCGGACGGATGCCGTGCGATCGGGGCGTCAATGGTGCCGCGCAGCGGGTCCGGATGCCCCTGGACGAGCGCATGGTAGATCTTGTCGACCTCGCGCTCGCGGAACGCCCGCTTCAGCGCGCTGTAGGCGTGCTCGCTCTTGGCCACGACCATCAGGCCGGAGGTGCCCGCGTCAAGCCGGTGCACGATTCCCTGGCGCTCCGCCGCGCCGCTAGTGGCGACCGAGTAGCCGGCCGCGAGCAGGCCCTGCTGGACGGTGGGACCGGTCCAGCCGGGCGTGGGGTGCGCCGCGACGCCAGGCGGCTTGTCCACCACGATGATGTCGGCATCCTCGTAGATCACTGCGAGGCCGGGCACCGGCTCGGGATCCGGCTGGAAGGCCGGCGCAGGCGGCAGGGTGACTTCCAGCCACTCACCCGCGGGCACCCGGTCCGACTTAACGGCAGCCCGGCCGCCGACGAGCACTGAGCCGCCGCTGATCAGTTCGGCGGCGGCCGTCCGGGACAGCCCGAACATCCGGGCGAGCGCCGCGTCGATGCGCTCCCCGTCCAGGCCCTCAGGTACCGGGACCCGGCGCTGCCCGGCCGGCGTCATGTGCTGCCGCCGCCCGCCTTCGTCCCGTCGATCCCGAGCCCGCGGAAGGCGAGCACGACCGCCAGCAGGCCACCGCAGACGATCGCCGAGTCGGCGATGTTGAACACCGGCCAGTGCGGCCACTGAATCCAGTCGACCACCCAGCCGCGCAGCGGGCCCGGGTACCGGAACAGCCGGTCTGTCAGGTTGCCCATGGCGCCGCCGAGCAGCAGGCCGAGCGTCACCGCCCAGGGCAGGCTCCGGATCCGGCGCGAGGTGCGCAGCACGAAGACGATCACGCCGACGGCGATCGCGGTGAACACCACGGTCAGCGATGTCCCGATGCTGAACGCCGCCCCGGGATTGCGCGCCACGCGTAGCGTCAGGAATCCGCCGAGCAGCACCACAGGCGGCCGATTCGACAGGGTCGCCACGACAATCGACTTGCTCGCGATGTCCAGGGCGAGCACCGCGACGGCCACGCCCAGTAGCGTGCCGACCCGTCGTGGCGGAGCGGGCACCGGAGCGGCGGGCTCATCTGATTCAGGCTGGCCGGGCGCCGCCCCGCTGCTCAGCGGCGTTCCTCGCGCTGCTTGCATTCGACGCACCGGGTCGCCCGCGGAAAGGCTTGCAGCCGTGCTTTGCCGATCGGCTCTCCGCACGATTCGCATGTCCCGTAGGTACCCTCGTCAATCCTGGCAAGCGCCTGCTCGGCCTGTATGAGCAGTTCGCGGGTGTTGTGGGTGAGGGCGAGCTCATGCTCGCGTTCAT
Organism: uncultured Actinomycetes bacterium; assembly: GCA_963774825.1. Classification (GTDB taxonomy): domain Bacteria; phylum Actinomycetota; class Actinomycetes; order Streptosporangiales; family Streptosporangiaceae; genus DATBGO01. Next base: position 253,247 of record CAVZGW010000026.1, read on the forward strand.
ATGCTTTCGCACCGACATCCGCCTGATCGTCCCCGGCGTCACCGACCGCGTCACCAAGCCGATCGGCGATGTCCGACTCGGCCCGCTCAATGTCGGCGCGGAGCTCAGCAGCCTCGGCGGCCAGCGTCTGACGGACCTTCGCGAGCTCGGACTCGGTCCAGCGCCGCTCTCCCGGCCGCACCGGAAGCGCGGCTGCGCCCGAACGCCCGGCTGCAGTCATCCCGCCTCCCTCAGCGCCACTAAGTAATGATCTTGATTGTGAACGGTCACCGGAGAATAAGTGCTGACCGGGCGCAACTGCAACCACGCCGACGGCGACACGGCGGAAAGAATGCAGCCCGCACAGCGCGGCCAGCGGATCGGCGCGAGCATAGCAGGCCAGCTATCGGCTATCCTATGAGCCTGCACGGCGCTGAAAGGGACAGCTGCCACTGTAGCGGTGCGGAGCGACCCGGGGACGGTGCGAGCCCGGGGACCAGGCGCAGCGGACCAGATCACCCTGGAGCCGCCGGAAGAACGGCCAGCCGCCCCGACCGGGCGGCGCAGGCCGCGGCCGCCCGGTTAGCGCGGGCCGCGGCCTGGCCAAGTAGAACCGGCCGCAGGAACTCAACCGAGAGGGCCGCAGCCCGGGCCGGATGGCGCGGGATGAGGCCAAGGAGGGTGGTACCGCGGGGCCGCCGCCGGCGTTCCTCGTCCCTCCGGCGAAGCCGCGCTGGCAATCCCGTAGCCCGCTCGCGCGACGACCCGGCGGGAGGCCGCTCACCATGGCACGTGCAGACCTTTCTGGTCCCTTTCCTGACTTGCCGGGCGTCCCCAGCCTGCCCGCCATCGACCACGAGGTGCTGGGCCGCTGGCGGGACGGCAAGGTCTTCCAGCGGTCCCTGGACCAGACCGCTGGCGGCCAGCTCTGGACGTTCTACGAGGGCCCGCCGACGGCCAACGGCGTACCAGGCACGCATCACATCCCCGCCCGGGCCATCAAGGACACATTCCCGCGGTTCAAGACGATGCAGGGCTATCACGTGCCCCGGCGGGCCGGCTGGGACTGCCACGGCCTGCCTGTCGAGGTGGCTGTCGAGCGCGAGCTAGGCCTGACCAGCAAGAAGGAGATCGAGGCCTACGGCATCCGCGAGTTCAACGCCAGATGCAGGGAATCCGTGCTGCGCCACGTGGACATGTGGGAGGCGCTCACCGAGCGGATGGGTTACTGGGTCGACCTGTCCAACGCCTACAAGACGATGGACGCCTCCTATATCGAGTCGGTCTGGTGGTCGCTCAAGGTCATCTTCGGCAAGGGACTGCTCGTTCAGGACTACCGGATCAGCCCGTACTGCCCGCGCTGCGGCACCCCGCTGTCCGACCACGAGCTCGGCCAGCCCGACGTCTACCAGATGGTGGCCGACCCGTCGATCACAGTGCGGTTCCCCGTGCGCAGCCTGCCCGCGAACGCCGATCCCCGGCTTGCGGGGGCGGACCTGCTGGTCTGGACGACGACGCCGTGGACGCTCGTCTCCAACACGGCGGTCGCCGTGCACCCGGACGAGACCTACGTGGTCGCCCGCAAGGCCGGCGAAGGGGACCAGGTGATCGTCGCGGAGGCCCTGTTTGCCAAGGTGCTCGGCGACGGCTGGCACATCGTCACCCGGATGCGCGGCGCCGACCTGGCCGGGACCACCTACCGCCCGCCGTTCACCCTGATCGATATCCCTGGCGCGCACCGGGTGGTCACCGGGTCCTTCGTGACCACCGAGGACGGCACCGGGCTGGTACACCTCGCGCCCGCCTTCGGCGCCGACGACATGGAGACCAGCAAGGCGCACGGGCTGCCGGTGGTCAACCCGATCCGGACGGACGGGACCTTCGACGAGTCGGTCCGGCTGGTCGGCGGGCTGTTCTTCAAGGACGCGGACGCGCGGCTGATCGGCGACCTGGAGGACCGGGGCCTGGTCTTCGCCTCCCACCGGTACGAGCACAGCTACCCGCACTGCTGGCGCTGCCACACGCCGCTGCTCTACTACGCGCTGCCGTCCTGGTACGTCCGCACCACCGCGATCCAGGATCAGCTGCTGGCCGAGAACGAGCGGACCAACTGGCAGCCGCCGACCATCAAGCACGGCAGGTACGGCGAATGGCTGCGGAACAACGTGGACTGGGCGATGTCAAGGAGCAGGTACTGGGGCACGCCGCTGCCGCTGTGGGTCTGCCCGGACGAGCACGTCACCTGCGTCGGGTCGCTGACCGAGCTGGCCGGGCTGGCCGGGACCGACCTGCCCGGGCTTGACCCGCACCGCCCGTACGTCGACGAAGTGGTGATCGCGTGCCCGCAGTGCGGCCGTGAAGCGCGCCGGGTGCCTGAAGTGCTCGACGCCTGGTACGACTCAGGATCGATGCCGTTTGCCCAGGTGGGCGCTCCGTATCGGAACGCCGGTGAATTCGAGCGCGGTTATCCGGCCCAGTTCATCGCCGAGGCGCTCGACCAGACCAGGGGATGGTTCTACTCGCTGATGGCCGTCGGCACCCTGGTGTTCGGCAGGTCGGCCTACGAGAACGTGCTCTGCCTCGGCCTGCTTGTCGATGATCGCGGCCGCAAGATGAGCAAGCACCTCGGTAACGTGCTCGAGCCCATCTCGCTGATGGACACCCATGGCGCGGACGCCGTCCGCTGGTTCTTCACCGCCGCGGGCTCCCCGTGGGCGACCCGCAAGCTCGGGCACGGCGCGCTCGAGGAAATCGTCCGCAAGGTACTGCTCACCTACTGGAATACCGCCTCGTTCTTTGTCCTGTACGCCAACGCGGCCGCGGCGCAGGGAAGTACGTGGAATTCTGAACGGATAGCGGCGGCTCCGCCGGTCCCGGCGAGGCCGGTCCTGGACCGGTGGCTCCTGAGTGAGCTGCACGCGCTGGTCCGCGATGTCACCGCCGCCCTGGACGGGTTCGACTCGGCAACCGCCGGCCTGCGGGTCACCGCGTTCATCGACGATCTGTCCAACTGGTACGTTCGCCGGTCCAGGCGCAGGTTCTGGGATGGCCCGGCCACCGCCGACGGCGAGGCGGCCTTCGCCACGCTTTATACCTGCCTGGAGACGCTGACCAGGCTGATGGCCCCGCTGGCGCCGTTCGTGACCGATTACATCTGGGGCGTGCTGCGTGCCGAAGGCTCCCCCGACTCGGTGCATCTGGCTACCTGGCCGGCCTTTGATGGCGCGCTCATCGACGAGCAGCTCTCCGCCCAGATGGCGCTCGCCAGGAGGCTGGTCGAACTCGGCCGGTCGGCGCGCGCGACCGAGGTCGTGCGGGTGCGGCAGCCGCTCGCACGCGCGCTTGTGGGCGCGGCCGGATTCGCCGATCTGCCGGCTGAGCTGCGTGCCCAGGTCGCCGAGGAACTCAACGTGCACCTGCTGGAGCCGCTGGCAGCGGTCGACGACGAGCTGGTGGACTACGCGGTAAAACCGAACTTCCGCGCGCTCGGCCGGCGCTTCGGCCGCCGCACCCCGGCCGTCGCCGCGGCCATCGAGGCAGCCGACCCCGCCGGGCTGGCGGGCGAACTGCGTTCTGCCGGGACCGCCACTGTCGTGGTCGAGGGCGCCCCGGTCGGCCTTGATGCAGCCGATGTCATCATCACCCAGACGCCTCGCTCTGGCTGGGCAGTGGCAGCCGATGGCGGCGAGACGGTCGCGCTTGATGTCACGATCACGCCGGAGCTGCGCAGGGAGGGCCTGGCACGGGAGGTTGTCCGGCTGGTCCAGGACGCCCGCAAGGGCGACGGCCTGGACGTCAGCGACCGGATCTGGCTGCGCTGGAGCACCGCGGACGCCGAGCTAGCAGCGGCGCTGACGGAGCACGCGGCCATGATCGCCGCCGAGGTGCTTGCGGCCCGCTACGGCCGGCTTGAAACGCCGGAAGATCAGCTACCGGACGGCTACGCCGTCACCCGGGAGGCGCGGCAGCATGCCGATGACGGCCTGGGGCTCACCTTCTGGATCCGCCGCGAGGATGCCTCCGCCGACAAGGAGCGCTAGGGCGAACCCCTTGGCTGTCGCACTCGCGCACGGCATGCGGCGCAGGTGTCAGCCGCCGGATGGATCCGCAGTTCGGGCAGTGCCCGGTACCGAACCGCGGACCCGCTCAGACCGGTTGTTGCTTGTCCGGCTGGCAGGCCCGGCAGGGCACCAAGTCCGCGTCTTGTGCTGCTGACCTCGTCATGGTTTCGAGGTCATCGGCACCGAGGAAGCGGATCAGCATGCATTCGCGGCGATGATATCTGGCGATTCCGGGAACGACGGTGACCAGGCCCTGCATATCTGGTTCCGCCCGCTCCCCGGCACTGCCGGCCAGCTCGGGACTGCTCTCGGGCGAAGCGGCAGCACCGGCCGGAGCCTTCTCGGCTTCGGCCGCAACTACGGCCGGCTCGGGCTCAGCGATCTCAGCACCAGATCCGGCGGCCGGCTCACCAACTGCCGCCCCGCTGGCCGCCTCGGCTCAGACCCGCTCCGCCCCTGCCGTCCGGCCCGGGCTGGGAGGACTCCGGGCTCAGCGGCCGGCGGCCCTGGCCAGACCGCCGTCGCGTCCTCAGCCGGCCGAGGCTCAGCGGGCCCGGGCTGGGAGGACTCCGGCTCAGCGGCCGGCGGCCCTGGCCAGACCGCCGTCGCGTCCTCAGCCGGCCGAGGCTCAGCGGGCCCGGGCTGGGGAGGACTCCGGCTCAGCGGCCGGCGGCCCTGGCCAGACCGCCGTCGCGTCCTCAGCCGGCCGAGGCTCAGCGGGCCCGGGCTGGGAGGACTCCGGCTCAGCGGCCGGTGGCCCTGGCCAGACCGCCGTCGCGTCCTCAGCCGGCCGAGGCTCAGCCGGGCTTGGCACCTGGCCGGAACGCTCAGCTGGCTCAGACTGGTCCGTGCCGCCGGGAGCGGAAACGACGGCCGACTGCGCGGCAGCCGAAGCGGTTGCCGCACCCGAGCGTTCTCCAGTTGATGGGGCGGATGGTGCGGCCGCCTGCGTGGCCAGCCCGGAATCCGTGCCGACCAGCACTTCAGCGTCGCCGCCCCCGGCCCCCCGGCCTGGCCCCGCGGCCGGCGTGCGCTGAGCCACTGCGCCTGACTGAGCCGCCGGGCCTGGCCTTATCGCAGCCAGGTCCAGCGGCCAGGCAGACTCCGCGGGGCCGAAAATCTCCCCCCGCCACATCACCGCGCCGATTGTCAGCATTAGCGCAGCAAGGGCGGCCACGCCTATTGCCAGGTAGACGAGCAGCAGGCTGCTAGTAACCATCCCCCCGGCGAGCAGTCCAAGAGCAGCCACGACCAGTGTGAGAACGACGCCAAACCGGATCACCAGCGCGCTCCGCAAGCCCAGGCTGAATGGACCGACCAGCCAAACCTAGCGACGGTCGTGCTGCCCGGTATCGGCGGGGTGGAAGTTTCCATGAGCGACCGGCTCGGGCGGCGGCGCATACGAGCCTGCGACCGACGCCTGGCCGCCATTGCGTGCCTCCACACGACCGAGGCCTGCGGAAACGGCTGCCTGCGGCCCGGTGACCACTGCCGGGAAGACGCCGCTGTCGGCCGCGCCCGCCTCAAGGTCACGCAGCTGTCCCTCCAGGTAGGCCTTAAGCCTGCTGCGGTACTCACGCTCGAAGGCACGCAGGTCGTCCACCCGGCGCTCAAGCTCCTCCCGCGACTGGACGAGCGAGCCCATCGCCTGGCGGTGCCGCTCCTGGGCGTCCCGCTCGAGGCTCTCGGCGCGGGCTCTGGCGTCGCTGGTGATCTGCTCGGACTGGCGCCTGGCCTTGGTGAGGATCTCGTCGGCCTCGCGCCTGGCGCGTCCGAGCGTCTCGTCTGCCTCGCGCCGCGCGTCGGCGATCGCCTGATCGGCGGTCTGCTGCGCGAGAGCGAGCACGCGCGCGGCCGTGTCCATGTTGTCCTCAACCGGCCTCGGAGCCATCATCACCGGTTCCGGTTGCATCCGCTCGGGCTCGTGTCGTGGCGGCTCGGCTGCCATTAGCTCGGGCGGCGCCTCCGCGTGCGGTGCGCCCAGCGCAGCGGGCACCTTGCCGCCGCGGAGCACCTCGGCAAGCTTGGCACGGAGCTCTTCGTTCTCCTGGATCAGCCGGTCGAGCTCCGCCTCGACCTCGTCGAGGAAGGCATCCACTTCCTCTTCGTCGTAGCCGGGCCTGAGCCTCGTGGTGCTGAACTGCTTGTTCCGCACATCCGCGGGCGTCAGTGGCATCTCGTCTCCTTGGCGCTCTCCGGGCTTAGGTCCTTATGGACGCTACCCGATCAGATCAGCTGCACGGCGTTCAACAGCACAACTAGCACCAAGAACAACACCATGAAGCTGAGGTCCAAGGCCACACTACCGAGCCGGAGCGTTGGTATGTAGCGCCTTAGGAATCTCAGCGGCGGATCCGTTGCCGTGATAGATGAACTCGGCAAGCACCAGCAGGATGCCGGTAGGGCTCCACGACCGTGAGTACGCCTGGATCCAGGAGAGGATCAGCCGTCCGATAAGAATCAGCAGGTAGATCGACAGAACATAGTAGAGAACGACCCTTGACGATGTTCATGTAACTGTCCTGCCTCACGGCTGATGCCGGGACGGCCACGGTCAGTCACCATCGCGAAGTCCGTGGCTGTCTGGCTAGCTCTGGTTGAAGAAACCTCGTTCCGCGATGCGGGCCTTATCCTCGGCGGCCACCTCTACATTAGCCGGGGACAGCAGGAACACCTTATTGGTCACCCGCTCGATGCTCCCGCGTAGCCCGAAGATCAACCCGGCCGAGAAGTCAACCAGACGCTTGGCGTCGCTGTCGACCATCTCGGTCAGGTTCATGATCACCGGAGTGCCGTCGCGGAAGTGCTCTCCGATGGTCCGGGCCTCGTTGTACGTACGCGGATGCAAGGTAGTGATCCTTGCCAGGTCAGTCGTGTGCACCTGAGTGGCGGCAGGGGGCTCAGCCGCCGCGCGCCCGTCGTCAGCGTACTCGAGGGCGGCCTTCGGAGCGTCACCAGGATCGATGAACTCGGCGCCGTATTCCTCGTACTCTTCGGCTACGTACTCGTCCTGGTAGTGATCGTCGTAGCGGTGATCGTCCTCTACCAGGCCGAGATAGACCGCCATCTTGCGCATCGCGCTGGCCATCTGCTCCTCCGTCATGCCCGCTTTGCGGCACGGCTCATGGCCGTGCCACGCGTCGGACATTACCTGACGAAGGCGCGCCGACCGCCGAGCAACGCCGTACCGACACGCACGTGTGTCGCGCCAGCGCCGATCGCCTCCTCCAGATCCCCGCTCATTCCCGCCGAGATCATCACAGCGTGCGGATGCTGCGGACCGCATCGCCTCGGCTGTCTCCCTGAGCTTGCCGAACGCCGTACCGGCTGTCATGCCCAGCGGGGCTACGGCCATCACCCCGCCGAGCCTCAGTCCCGCCTTCACCCGCGATCGCGTCGGCGATCAGTGTCACCTGCTCGCCGTACGCGCCGCCGCGCTCGGGGTCGCCGTCGATGCTCACCTGCACCAGGCAGGTGATGTCGCGCCCGACGGCCCTGGCGCGCTTGCCAAGCGCGCTAACCAGGCGCAACCTGTCGACGGAGTGGATCACGCTGGCGTAGGAGGCGACGCTACGGCACTTGTTGGTCTGCAGCTGTCCCACGAAATGCCAGGTGATCTGCAGTCCGAGTGCCGCGCACTCGGCGGCTTTGGGCGCTGCCTCCTGGTCGCGGTTCTCCCCGATGTCGGCAACGCCGAGCTCGGTCAGCAGCCGGATATCAGACGCGGGATAGGTCTTCGTGACGGCGACGAGCGTGACCTCGTCGGGGCGACGGCCCGCAGCGACGCAGGCAGCGCTGATCCGCCCGCGCACCCCGCGAAGCCGCGCGGACAGTTCGCTGCGCCGGTCCGGATAGCTGCCGAGGCTGTCGCTCACAGCCACATCATGACGCCAGCCAGATCACTCCCGCGAGCCGCCCGGTCCTGCCGTCGCGCCGGTACGAATACAGCTCCGGGTGCTCTGCAGTGCACCGGAGATCGCCGATGACGTTCCGCACGCCTGCCTTCGCGAGCTGCGCCTCGACGCCGGCTCTATATCGATTCCAGGCGTCCCTGATCTGGTTACGCAGCCTGCCCCTGGCACAGCGCGCGTCCACGCGGTCTCTGAGCTGCCCAGGGACCTCGTAACAGGCCCCGCAAATCATCGGGCCGATCGCCGCGTGCATCCGCGACGGCACCGCGCCAGCCGCTGCCATCGCCGCCACGAGCGCAGGGACAACTCCGGCCGCTAGTCCCTCCCGGCCCGCGTGCGCAGCGCCGACGATTCGCGCCTGGCCATCGGCGATAAGGACGGGCGCGCAGTCCGCGGCGAGCACGCCGAGCGGCAAGCCGGGGACCTCCGTGAAAAGCGCATCAGCCTCGGCTGGGCCACCGGGCCGGCCGGTGCGGCCCCGGCATGGCTGACGGCCGCTCCGTGTACCTGCCGCATCCAGGTGACCGGGTGCGTGTCTCCGCATGCGGCCCGCAGAATATCCCGGTTGCGTGCGACGGCCTCAGGAAGGTCGCCGACAGCGCCGCTCAGGTTCAGCGTGTCATAAGGCGGCGCGCTGACCCCGCCACCGCGGCTCGTGAACATCGCTGTGACCCCGGTAGCCAGCTCGAACCGCTGCCACAGCCGATCGTCTCGCATGGCCGTCCGTGCGCTCACTTGAGAAAATCTGGGACGTCGAGATCATCGTCCTCGTCGAAGACCACTGACCGGCGGCGGGCGGAATTGTCGGGGATCCATGCCTCGGCCGCCCGGGCGGCCGGCTTGTCCAGCGCCGCCGGTTCCGGTGCCGCTACCGCCGCTGCAGGCGCGACCTCGGGCACGCGGGGCGAGGGAACGCCTTCGGCCATGCGCCGGCTCCTGACCGGCCACGGCATCGGCGGTCATGCCGACTGGCGCAGCAGGGGGCGGGTCAGCAGCAGGCGGATCGACGGCCGGAGTGACAAGCTGCCCGGCAGCCTGGCCAGCTGCGGGCAGATCGCGAAGCCGGCTCATGGCCGGAAGCGGGCTCATGGCCAGAAGCCGGCTCATGGCCGAAGCCGGCGCCTGGGTGACGGCCGAGGGATCGCCGCGGTCGGGAAAGGAGAAGGTGCGCCAGCCTCCGGCTGCGGTGAGGCTGTCGGGGCTGGCAGGGGCCTGGCCATAACTCCCTGTCCTGCTCGACCTGGTACGGGACGCCTGGGCCTCATCGAATCCCGCGGCAATTACGGTCACCCTGACCTCGTCGCCGAGTGCATCATCGATCACCGCGCCGAAGATGATGTTCGCGTCTGGCGCTGCCGAATTGGCGACAAGCTGCGCGGCCTCGTTGATCTCGAACAAGCCGAGATCGGAGCCGCCTTGGATGGACAGCAGCACGCCATGGGCGCCGTCGATGCTCGCCTCGAGCAGCGGGCTTGAGATGGCCATTTCCGCCGCCGCGACCGCCCGGTCGTCGCCGCGCGCGGAGCCGATGCCCATGAGCGCCGAGCCCGCGCCCGACATCACCGACTTGACGTCGGCGAAGTCCAAGTTGATCAGGCCGGGGGTGGTGATCAGGTCGGTGATGCCCTGGACACCCGACAGCAGCACCTGGTCGGCGGCCTTGAAGGCGTCCAGGACGCTTACCTGCCGGTCCGAGATCGACAGCAGCCTGTCGTTCGGGATGACGATCAGGGTGTCCACTTCGTCGCGCAGCCGGTCTATGCCCAGGTCTGCCTGGGCTGCCCGGCGCTTGCCCTCGAAGCCGAACGGCCGGGTGACCACGCCGATAGTGAGGGCACCGAGCGACCGCGCGACGTTGGCGACCACCGGGGCGCCGCCGGTGCCTGTCCCGCCGCCCTCGCCGGCCGTGACGAAGACCATGTCGGCGCCCTTCAGGACCTCCTCGATCTCCTCGCGGTGATCCTCGGCGGCCTTCGAGCCGATGTCGGGATTGGCGCCGGCCCCGAGGCCGCGGGTTAGTTCGCGTCCGACGTCGAGCTTGACGTCGGCATCGCTCATGAGAAGAGCTTGAGCATCCGTATTGATCGCGATGAACTCAACACCCTTGAGTCCCTCTTCGATCATCCGGTTAACGGCATTGACGCCGCCTCCGCCGATACCGACGACCTTAATGACCGCCAAATAGTTCTGCGGTGCTGCCACGAGGAGAGAACCTTTCCGCTCGTTTTGCTTATGCGCTTTCCCGACCAGTCAGGCGGCCAGTTACCCCGCCAAGCTCGGAAAACTCTGTCTGAGCAGGCTGCCGGAATACGCCCCCAACTAGCATCGGCGGGTACAAAGGTCCGCGGTTTCTAGCGAGTCAACTCTCACCCTCAAGTTGAGATTTAGAGTTATGTAAAGCTGCCGATTGATACGGACATTAGAGTTGCCCGCCCCTGTGGTCAACTAACTGGACCCGAACGGCCCGGCGTGTCGCGGCGGATCTGCCGAGACCGTAGGTCATCGCTCACCCCCCGGTCACCGCGACGCTGGGATCGCTGACGTCGTAATAGCTCGCGTGGGCGCGCATCAGAATGGATAGCTCGCTGAGCTTCGCCGCGCCACGGTCGCCACCGCCCCACAAGATCGTCACGCCGCGGGTCAGTTGCAGCGTCACCGCTGCCGCGGACGGGGCGCTGACGCTCTGCACCCGACGGCGCAGCTGAGCGGACAGTTCCCGGAGCACGGTCACCGCCGCACGCACCCCCGGGTTACCTCGCAGCGACGTGCCTGTACCGGGCACCGGCGCGGTCAGCAGCGGCATCGCGGGCGGCTTGCGCGCCTCCGCACGCACCACCACCCCGAACCCGTCAACCAGCCCGAAGCCGCCTTGCATGGTCACTGCGAGGGCTGGCGTACGCTCCAGCACCGAGATCACGACCTTGTCCGGCCAGTCCCTGCTCACCCTCGCGGATTGGACCTGGGTGAGCTGCTCCACGCGGCGCGCCACCCTCGCGGTGTTGATCCGGATGAGCGGCGTACCGACCTGAATGCCCGCTGCGTGAAGCACGTCGGCCCGTGTTACCTGACGCTCTCCGGTGACCTGGACGGACCGGACTACCAGCAAGCTCGATCCGAGCAGTGCCCAGGCCAGGCCGGCAACGATCGCCACCGCCGCGAAGACGAAGCACGCCGCCTTCCACAGCTCGCTCTCGCGGCCCTGCTCGCCGGGCGGCGCGTCGCCGCGGCCCTGGCCGCCAGATGGCGCGTCGCCGCGGCCCTGGCCGGCGCGCGACGCGTCGCCGCGGCGCTGGCCGCCGGGCGGCGCATCGCGGCCTGCCGTGGTGACCGGCGGCTTGCCGCCGGTCACGTTGCGCGGGCGCGCCATCAGCGCTCACCGCCCCGCTCCGCAAGGGCGGTCAGGATCACCTGGCCAAGCGCGGTGACATCACCGGCGCCCATGGTGAGCACGAGGTCACCCGGCTTGGCGATGCCGGCTACCGCGGCGGGCACGTCGGCGCGGTCCGGCAGGAACTGCGCCCGGCCTCCTGGCACCGCGGCGGCCACGAGCATTCCGGTGACACCCGGCTCGGGATCCTCGCGCGCGGCGTAAACATCGAGGACAAGCGCCTCGTCAGCGTGGCCGAGCGCGGCGCCGAACTCGGCCGCGAAGATCCGGGTACGGCTGAACAGATGCGGCTGGAAGACGGCAATCACCCGGCCGCCGCTTGCGACGTCCCTGGCGGCGGCCAGGTCGGCGGCTAGCTCAGTCGGATGATGCGCATAGCTGTCGAGCACCCGCACCCCGTCCGCCTCGCCCTTGAACTCCATCCGCCGCCGCGCGCCCCGGTAGCCCGCCAGGCCTGCTGCCACCTGATCAGGCGGGAAGCCCAGCTCGACGGCGGTGCCGAAGGCGGCGGCCGCGTTGAGCGCATTGTGCCTGCCTGGCACGGCGACCTCGAGCCTGATGCCGTCCTGCAGACCGGCTGCCGCCCGCGGTCCGCCGGTCACCGTGAGCAGCGTGGCCATGCCGCGTGACGTCACGTCGGTCACCTGATAGTCGGCGGTGTCCGACGCTCCGTACGAACGGAGCAGGATCGGCAGGGCCGCCGAGGCGGCCGCGAGCGACCTCGCTCCCGGATCGTCGGCGCATGTGACGAGCAGCCCGCCGGCTGAGATCTTGCGGGCAAAGGCACCGAAGTATGCTTCGATCTCCGCGAGGTTCGCGTAGTTGTCTAGATGATCGGCCTCGATGCAGGTGACCACCGCCGCGCTCGGCGACAGCATGACGAACGAACCGTCGCTCTCGTCAGCCTCGGCGATGAACGCGTCGCCGCCGCCGTCATGGGCCCCCAGGCCCGTTTCGGCGAGAATCCCGCCGATGACATACGACGGGTCGGCGCCGCACCGGCGCAGCACGGTGGTCAGCATGGCGGTGGTCGTTGTCTTGCCGTGCGTCCCCGCGACGGTGATGCCCCGCCTGCCGAGCATCACCGACGCCAGTGCCGCGGCCCGGTGCAGGACCCGGAGCCCGCGCCGCGTGGCCTCGGCCAGCTCGGGATTGTCCGGCCGGATCGCGGTGGAGACCACCAGGGTCGCTGCGTCGCCGAGATAACCCGCCGAGTGGCCGACATGCACGTCAGCTCCGAGCGCCGCCAGCTGGTCGAGCTGCTGGCTCGCCACGGAGTCGCTTCCTGACACCACGACTCCCCTGGCTAGCATGATGCGCGCGACCCCGGACATGCCGACGCCGCCGATGCCGGTGAAGTGCACCCGGCCGAGATTGCCGATCGGCACCGGTGCCACCGGCGTGACCAGGCCCATAAGTCCGCCCCTCCTGCGTATCCCCGGCTGCCGTATCCGCCGCGCCGCGCCTGCTGTCGTCTTCCGCTGTCCCGTTCTGCCGCCCGCTCGCCGCCCGGGGCGGTTACCCGCTGCGGTGGCCGCCGCGGCGCTGGACACCGCCGCGCCGCTGAGCGCCGCTCCGCGGGGCACCGCGGTGCCCGCCGGCACCACCGCGCCCAGCTGCACCACCATGCCCAGGGGCATTATCGTGCCCAGGGGTGCTGCCGTGCCCGGGGGCGCCCCCGGGCGCGGGGTCACCGCCCCGGGGCGGCTCGTCCCGAAGAACGCCGAGAACCGCCTCGGCCAGCCAACTGTCGGCGTCCCTGTGGCCAGCCCGCGCTGCGGCGCGCGACATCGCGGCGACAAGTTCGGAGTCAAGGAGCACCGGGATCAGTGTGTCGCGGATCCACTCCGGGCTGAGGCTGGCGTCGTCGACGATCAGGCCGCCGCCGGCGTCCTCGATCGGCGCGGCGTTCAGCCGCTGCTCGCCGTTGCCGTGCGGCAGCGGCACATACACCGCCGGAAGGCCCACTGCTGTCAGCTCCGCGCAGGTCATCGCGCCGGCCCGGCACAGCGCGAAGTCGGCCGCCGCGTAGGCCAGGTCCATCCTGTCCAGGTACGGAAGGGTGAGGTAAGGCGCCGGGCCGCCGGGCGGAGGCATCTCGATGTCCGAGCGCGGCCCGATGATGTGCAGCACCTGGACGCCCGCCGCGCGGATCGAGCCGGCCGCCGCCGTAACCGCCATGTTGATCGAGCGAGCCCCCTGCGACCCGCCGGTGACCAGCAGGACCGGCAGGTCAGGCTGAAGGCCGAAGTGGGCGCGCGCCTTGTCACCCGCGGCGAGCCTGTCCAACCCCGATATCTCGCTGCGGATCGGGATGCCGATGCAGGTGGCGTGCCCGAGCTTGGTTCCCGGCTGCCCGGTAAACACATGCGCGGTCAGCAGCGCGCCGATCCGGTTGGCCAGGCCGGGGCGCGAGTTGGCCTCGTGCACCACGATCGGGACCCCGCGGCGCTTGGCCGCCAGGTATCCGGGGGTGGCTACGTAGCCGCCGAATCCCACCATGACCCTCGCGCGCGTCTGGTCGAGGACCGCAGCCGCTGCGCCGACGGCCGCGCCGAGCCGCGCGGGGACCGACAGCAACTGGGGGGTCAGCGACCTGGGCAACGGCACCGCGGGAATCAGCGCCAGGTCGTAGCCACGCAGCGGTACCAGCCTTGTCTCCAGGCCGCGCTCGGTGCCCAGGCAGGTGATCGCAATCTCGGGGTCGGCGCGCCGCAGCGCGTCGGCAAGCGCCAGGGCGGGCTCGATGTGGCCGGCCGTGCCACCGCCCGCAAGGACCACGCTCATCGGCGGGGTCGCCTCCCTCCTAGGTGCCGGGCCCGCTGGCAGCCGCGGGGATCTCAGCGGCGCCAGCCTGCCAGGCCTAGCCAGCTTAGGATGCGCAGCGGCACGCTGGGGCCAGCGGCGGCGAGGGCCTGCCTGGCACCGGGCTCCCGCTTAGCGAAGGACATCAGCATTCCCAGCGCTGCCATCGTGACAAGCAGCGAAGACAGGCCTGCGGAGATGAGCGGCAGCGGGACCCCGGTGATCGGCAGCAGCCCGATCACCGCGCCGATGTTCACCAGCGCCTGCACGACGATCCACGAGGTGGCCGCCGCGGCGGCCAGCCGCATGAAGGTGTCCGGCACCCGCCTGGCGATCCGCAGTCCCGCATAGGCGAGGCCGCCGTACAGAAACGTGACACACACCGTGCCGATCAGGCCAAGCTCCTCCCCGAGGATCGCGAAGATGAAGTCGGTGGTGGAGTTCGGCACCCAGCCCCACTTCTGCCTGCTGGCGCCGAGGCCCACTCCGAACATGCCGCCCGAGCCGACCGCGTACTTCCCCTGGATCGCCTGCCAGCCGGCCGAGGAGGCCTGGGCCTGCGGGTTGAAGAAGCCGGTGAGCCGCTTGAGCCGGTAGCTCGCCACCATCACCAGGATGATCATGATGAACACCAGCAGCCCGAGCAGGCCGATGAATAGCCGGCCTGGGGTGCCGATCACCCAGAGCAGGGCAAGGAAAATGACCAGCAGCAGGAACGTGGTGCCCAGGTCGTCGCCGAGCATGACGAGCATGCACAGGATGGCCGCGCCGGGCATCAGCGGGATGAGCAGCTGCCGCCAGTCGGTCAGCTGGCCGAGCTTCTCCTTGCGGGCGAGCACGTCGGCGCCCCACAGCAGGAAGGCGAGCTTGGCGAACTCCGATGGCTGCAGCTGGAACCCCGCGACCTGGATCCACCGCTCGGCCCCGTCGACAGTCCGGCCAACGGCCAGGACCGCCAGCAGGCCGATCGCGGAGGCCACGATCAGCGGGTAGGCGGCGGCCCGGAAGATCCTGGGGGATGACTTGGCCGTGATCCACATCAGCGGCAGCCCGACCATCACGCCGGCCAGCTGTTTCTGGAAGCCGGAGTACGGCGCGCCGCCGTTGTCCAGTGCCTGGGCGGATGACGTCGACAGCACCATGATCAGGCCGAGTGCGAGCAACAGGACGGTGATGCCAACGACGAGATAGTACGACGTGAGCGGCCGGTCGAGCAGGCCCGCGCGGGCTGTCGCCCGGTCGCGGAGCTTGAAGAGCCCGCGCGTCCTGGCGCCGGAGAGGGCCGCCGCGCCGTCCGGGCCGGCCGCTGCCGCCTGCTTCGCCGCGGCTGCGCAGCCGGCCCCGCGTTCATTGCTGCCCCGCGTTCATTGCTGCTCCGCGCTCATTGCTGCCCCGCCAGCCGCCTGACGGCGGCAGCGAAACTGTCGCCACGCGCCGGGTAGTCGCGGAACATGTCGAACGATTGCGCCGCCGGGGCCAGCAGCACCGTGTCACCAGGCACGGCCAGCCGCGCAGCCTCCGCTACCACCAGGTCCATGACCCTAGTGTCGGTGCCCGCAGCCGCCACGACCGGGACATCCGGCGCGTGTCGCGCGAGGGCCTGGCCGAAGGCGGCCCGGTCGGCGCCGAGCAGGACGACGCCGCGCAGCCGCGCGGCAGCGGACCTGACAAGCTGATCGATCTCATCGTCGGCACCACGGAACAGCCCGCCCGCGATCCATACCACGGACGGGTAGGCAGCCAGCGCGGCGGCGGCGGCATGGGGATTGGTCGCCTTGGAGTCATCGACGTAGTCCACCGCGCCGATGCGCGCGACCAGGCTGATCCGGTGCGGCTCCGGCCGGAAGGCCACCAGCCCGGCGCTGACCGCCTCGGGCGGGCACCCGTAGGCACGGGCCAGCGCCGCCGCCGCCAGCGCGTCCGCGACATTGTGCGGCGCGGCAGGCTGCACCTCGGCCACCCCCGCCAGCCGGACCGCTTCGCCAAAAGCCCGGTCGGTCAGCGCGTCGCCCGCCACGCCAAGCTCCCCGGGACCGGGGGGACCGAGCCGGAATGCGACAACTCGCGCCGTGCCGGGCGCGGCATGGGCGAGCCGAGCCGACCCAGCGTCATCGGCGTTGCAGACGGCAATGGTACCGGGCGCATAGATGCGGCCCTTGTCGCGCGCGTAGGACTCGATATCGCCATGCCAGTCGAGATGATGCCCGGCGAGGTTGAGGACAACTGCCGCCATCGGGCGGACGGTCGCGCTCCAATGCAACTGGAAACTGGACAGCTCGACGGCGATGACCGGGTAAGGCTCCGGTTCCGTCACCGCGTCGACCACCGAGGTGCCGACGTTGCCTGCCGCGATGGTCCGGTGCCCGGCCGCGGCCAGCATGGCTGCCAGCATCTTCACGGTCGTGGTCTTGCCGTTCGTGCCGGTCACGCCGAGCCATTGCTGCCTGGTGCCGCCGGAAAGCGCCGGCCGCAGCCGCCAGGCAAGCTCGACATCGCCTATCACCGGTATGCCAGCGGCGGCCGCAGCCGCCAGCAGCGGGGTGTCCGGGCGCCAGCCTGGTGAGGTGACCACGAGGTCGGTACCTGACGGGAGCTCACTGCCCGCGCCGAGCAGGACCGTGACACCGAACTCCGACAGCTGTCCCGCGAGCTCACGCCGCTCTGGGTCGTCGCGCAACTCCAGGGCGGTCACGTGCGCGCCGTGTGCCGCGAGAACACGGGCCGCCGGCGGCCCCGATACGCCGAGCCCTGCGACGATCACACGCCGCCCGGCGAACTCTGCACCTGAGCCCGTCACCTGCGCACCCACCTTCGTTCCGACCGGATGTTCCTGGCCGGGCAGCCGTCCGGCATGGGCAATGCCTGGCCCTGGCGGGGGGCCGCCGCCTAGCCGGGCAGCCACTCCACGTAGAAGATGCCAAGCCCGAGCGCGATGAACAGGCCGCAGATCAGCCAGAATCTGATGACGATCGTCGTCTCAGCCCAGCCGAGCAGCTCAAAATGATGCTGCAACGGCGCCATCCGGAACACCCGGTTTCCGGTCGCCTTGAAGAACCCGACCTGAATGATGACCGACATGATGATGATCACGAACAGGCCGCCGAGGATCACCAGGAGCAACTGGGTCTTGGTGCATACGGCCAGGCCCGCGAGCACGCCACCGAGCGCCAGCGAACCGGTGTCGCCCATGAAGATCCTGGCCGGTGGGGCATTCCACCACAGGAACCCGAAGCAGGCGGCCGCCACGGCCGCCGCCACCACCGCCAGGTCGAGCGGATCGCGCACCGCGTAGCAGTTCGGGGTCAGCGCCACCGTGCAGTCGTTGCGCAGCTGCCAGTTGGCGATCAGTACGTAGGAGGCGAGCACCAGGATCGCGGCCCCGGTCGCCAGGCCGTCGAGGCCGTCGGTGAGGTTCACCGCGTTCGACCAGCCGGCGATCATGAGCACGATCCACAGCAGGAACGGGAGCACCCCGATGGTCGGGCCGAAGTCCCGCAGGAAGGAGATGTGCGCATCGGCCGGGGTGATGTCGTAACCGTCCGGATGGCGCAGTACCTCCAGCGCGAAGACCGCGCCTACCACGGCCTGGCCGGCCAGCTTCGCGCCGCTGCGCAGCCCGAGGCTGGTCTGCTTGTAGATCTTGATGAAATCGTCGATGAACCCGACCGCGCCAAGCCCGGTCATCAGCAGCAGGACAAGCAGCCCGGACGTCGACATCGGATCGTCGGTGACCTCGTGCCCGACCAGGTAACCGATCAGCGTTCCGACCACGATGACGGTCCCGCCCATGGTGGGGGTGCCGCGCTTGGTTGCGTGCGCCGCCGGGCCCTCTTCCCTGATCAGCTGTCCGTAACCGCGCTTGGTGAACAGCTTGATCGCGAGCGGCGTGCCGAACAGGGCGATGATCAGCGAAACGCCGGCTGTGACGAGGATCGTCTTCACAGCGCAGCCCCGTGCCCCGCCCCGAGCGGCTGCTCTCCGGTGAGCGCAAGGGCCACCTGCTGGAGGTTGACCGCGCGCGATGCTTTAACGAGGACCACGTCCCCCGGCCTGGCCCGTTGCGTGATCGCCGCGACCGCGGCGGCCGCGTCGGGCACCGCCACAAGCTCGCCGTGCCAGGACGGCTCCGACCTGGCCCCTGCCAGCATCGGCGCGGCGTCCTCGCCGACCACGATGAGCCCGGCCAGGCCGGCTCGCGCGGCCAGCAGGCCGGCCTGTTCGTGGAACTCCCGCGCCGCCGGGCCAAGCTCGGTCATGTGGCCGAGCACGGCGTACGCTCGCCGGTCCCGCGCCATCGCGGCCAGCGCTTCGAGAGCGGCGCGGAGCGCCTCCGGGTTTGCGTTATAGGCGTCGTTGATTACCGTGACGCCGTCGGCCCGCCTGGTCACCTCCATTCGCCACCGGCTCCGCGGGGTGGCCGCGGACAGCCTCGCGGCGACGTCCGCCACCGGCATGCCGAGCTGGCCGGCCAGGGCGGCGGCGGCCAGCGCGTTGGCCACGTTATGCGCGCCGAACAGCCGCAGCTGCACCGGCGCTGAGCCGTCGGGGCTCGCCAGCGTGAAGCCAGGCCGGCCTGACTCGTCGAGCACCACATCAACGGCACGCACGTCAGCGCGCGGGGTGCGGCCGAAGGTGACCACCCGGGCCCGGGTCTGGCCGGCCATCGCCCGCACCCGCGGGTCGTCGGCGTTCAGCACCGCCGCCCCCGTTTCCGGCAGCGCCGCGGGCAGCTCCGCCTTGGCGCGTGCCACGTCCTCGATGCTGCCGAACTCACCGGCATGCGCATGGCCCACGCAGAGCACCACGCCGAACGCGGGCGGCGCGATCTGGCAGAGGCCGGCGATATGACCAGGGCCGCGTGCTGACAGCTCGCAGACCAGGTACCTGGTCTGCTCGGTGACCCGGAGCACGGTCAGCGGATGGCCGATCTCGTTGTTGTAGGAGTCCTGCGGTGAGACCGTCGGGCCAAGGCCCTCGATCAGCTGGGCTGCCAGGTCCTTGGTCGTGGTCTTGCCCGCCGAGCCGGTGATCGCCGCGATCTGAAGGCGAGGGAGCCGGTCGACGACCGCCCTGGCGAGCCTTCCGAGCGCAACGGCGACGTCGGGGACGATCAGCGCCGGGGTCCCGGTCGGCCGCGATGCGAGCACGGCCACCGCGCCCGCCGACACCGCCGCACCGGCGTAGTCGTGCCCGTCCGCCCGCGCCCCGGGCAGCGCGGCGAACAGGCTGCCGGCCACCGCCTTGCGCGAGTCGATGACTACTGGCCCTGTCACGGTCGCGCCCAGGTCAGCGATCAGGTCTGGCTCGGCGCCTGCGAGCTGGGCGAGCTGCCCCAGCGACAGCGGGATCACTGGTCCTCCGCAGTTGTCATGGCGCTGCCTGCGCGACGGTCCGCAAGGGCTCCGGCTGCCACCTCACGATCGTCGAACGGGATAACGGCACCCGCCACGTACTGACCGCGCTCATGGCCCTTGCCGGCCACGAGCACCACATCTCCCTTGCCGGCTCCGGCGATAGCCAGGCCGATCGCGGCACCCCGGTCCGGCTCGACGATCACGTGCGCCCGCGCCGCCTGCGGCACCGTCAGGGCGCCGGCCAGCATCTCGGCGAGGATCGCGAGCGGATCCTCGGATCGCGGATTATCGCTGGTGAGAATCGCCACGTCGGCAAGCCGGGCCGCGGCGGCCCCCATCAGCGGGCGCTTGGCGGTGTCCCGGTCGCCGCCGCAGCCGAGCACGATGGTGAGGCTGCCCGCCGTGACCGGGCGGAGCGCCTCAAGCACCGCCTCCACCGCACCGGGCTTGTGTGAGTAGTCGACGAGCACAGTGAAGTCCGGTCCGGCGTCCACCCGCTCCAGGCGGCCGGGAACGCCGGGGCAGGCGGCGACGCCTGCCACCGCCGTCGCGAGCCCGATGCCCGCCTCGACCAGCGCGACGATCGCGGCGAGCGCGTTGGCGACGTTGAATGGCCCGGGCAGCGCCACCGAGGCATCGGCCTCGACGCCGCCGGGCCCGATCACCGCGAAGGTGCTCCCGTCGGCGCCGCCGCGCACATCGGCGGCCCGCCAGTCAGCCGCGGGATCGCCGGCAGCGGAGAACGTGATCAGCGGGATCAGCGGCGCGGCTGCCAGCTGCCTGCCGCGCACGTCGTCGATGTTGACCACTCCGGCGCGCGCGTAGGCGGGCGTGAAGAGCGCCGCCTTCGCGGCAAAGTAGTCCTCGATACTGTGGTGGAAGTCCAGGTGATCTTGCGACAGGTTGGTAAAGATCGCGACGTCGTAGCTGGTCCCCGCGACCCGGCCGAGCGCCAGCGCATGGCTGGACACCTCCATGGCGGCGGCGGTGACGCCTTGCTCGGCCATGACCGCGAAAAACGCTTGCAGGTCAGTGGCCTCCGGCGTGGTGAGCTGGCTTGCGACGGCAGCGCCGCCGATCCTGTTCTGCACCCCGCCGACCAGCCCGGTCGAATGGCCCGCTGCCCGCAGCCCCGACTCAAGCAGGTAGGTGGTGGTGGTCTTGCCGCTGGTACCGGTGACCCCGATCAGGAGCAGCCGGCCCGACGGGTTTCCGTAGATCCAGGATGCGACAGCGCCCAGCCTGGACCGCGGATCGCCGACCACGAAGACCGGCAGCCGGGCGGAGACAGCAAGGTCGCGCCCGGCCGGGTCAGTGAGCACGGCCACGGCGCCGGCTGAGGCCGCATCCGCGCAGAACATGGCGCCATGATGACTGCCGCCTGGCAGCGCGGCATACAGGTCACCCGGGCGTACCAGGCGTGAATCGTGGGTGATGCCGGTCACGCCGCGGCCGGCGAACTGCGGCTGCGCGCCGCCTGGGCCGTCCGGGCCGGGTGTCGTTACGCCGAGCAGCGCCGCGAGTCCGGTGAGCGGGCGCGCGGGTACCTGACGAGGACGGAGATCCGCTGGCACGGGCTGAGGGTACCTCCCTTCACGGCGCGGTGAGCCTGACGTGCGGACGCCGGGCGCCATCTGGCGGGATCTTCATCGTCTGCAGGGCGAATTTCATCACGTGGTAGAAGACCGGGCCTGCGACGGCGATGCCGAAGTAGTTGCCCTTCTTCGGGTCCTGCAGGTTCACCGCGACGACCAGCTTCGGGTCACTGGCAGGCGCGATGCCGATGTAACTTGAACCGTACTGGCACAGGCACCCGCCGCGACGGGGATCCGGCACCTGCGCGGTGCCCGTCTTGGCCGCGATCGAATAGCCGTTAATGATCCCCCACGGCTCGCCTGCTTGCTCATTCACCAGCGGCACCTGCTGCAGCATCGCCATCAGCTCGTGTGCCGTCCTGGTCGTGAGCACCCGGCGGCTGCTTGGCGCCCGGGCGGGCCGGTACCTCCCTGCGCTGTCGGTTGTTCCGGCCACGATCGAGGGCTGCACCCGCACCCCGCCGTTGGCGATGGTGGCGTAGACGCTCGCCATCTGGACCGCGTTCACGGCGACACCCTGGCCGAACGAGAGGGTGTAACGCTCGTCTCCCCACCAGCTGGCCGGGACCGGCAGGATTCCCTGGCTCTCGCCTGGAAGGTTCAGCCCGGTGGGCTCGCCGAGCCCGAAGGACCGCAGCATGTGGTACTGGACCTGAGGGCTGACGTGCTGCACCACCTGCACCATGCCCACGTTGCTTGAATTGGCCAGGATGCCGGCGATCGTGTAGTGAACGGTGGGATGGACCTCGGCATCGTGAAAAGGAAAGCCGTCGATCACTATCTGGTCGGGGACGGTGTAGCTGCTCATCGGCGTCTGGCCGCCATGCTCGAGCGCGGCGGCCAGGGTGAGGACCTTGCCGGTGCTTCCGGGCTGGAACACATTCGCGACCGGGATATCGGCCGTGCTTGCCAGGCTCTGCGGGGCGGCCGGGTTGAACTCCGGGTCCTGCGCGAGCGCGAGGATCCGGCCGGTCTTGGGCTGCATCACCACGATGGAGCAGTTCCTGGCCTCGGTCAGCTTGACCTGAGCCGCGCAGGCCCGCTCCGCATACCACTGGATGTCGGACTGCAGGGTGAGCCTGAGGTCGCCCGCCGCGACCTGCGGCTTGATCTTGGTGCCGGTCAGCGGTATCGGCTCCCCGGTGGCGGTCTGCTCGACCTCTTCGCTGCCGTCCCGGCCCGCCAGCAGCGAGTTGTACTGCGCTTCGAGCCCGGCCATGCCGCGCAGGTCGCCCGCCGCGTCGGTGTCGGTGAAGCCGAGGACATTGGCGGCGAGGTCCCCGTTCGGATACGCCCGGGTATAGCTGGGCGTCTCGCTGATGCCAGGCAGCTCCAGGGCGGTGATCCGCGCGCCGGTGTCCGCCGGGACGCTGGGCTTGAGGACGACATAGTCCGGCGAGGACGGGTGCATGATCGCCGCCAGCACGGCGGACTGCGCCATGCCAAGCGGCCCGGCCAGCGCGGCTGCGACACGCTGGCGCATGGACACGTTTATCTGGGCCGGGTCAGCGAAGATCAGGTCGGACTGCACGGTCATCGCGAGGATCCTGCCGTCGCTGGTCGTGATCATGCCGCGCACAGCGGGAATGGACTGCGGCTGCAGCCGCATGTGCTCGGCCAGGGTCCGGTACCGCGGCCCGTCAACTGCCTGCAATTGCACGAGCCTGCCGGCGAAAAGAGTCAGCACGAAAACGATGCACAGCAGCGAGATGTGCAGCCTGCGGGCCGGGCTGCCGCGTCGGACGACCGGCCTGGCGGCAGCGATGAACGCGTTCCCTCCGGGCGACGCTGGCCGGCCGGGGCGCCCCGGGCCTTCCGGGCCCTGGGCGCCCCTGGGCCCAGGGCCCGCCGAGCCCGGCCGGCCGCCTGGACCCGCCGGGTGCCGGCCAGCTGCACCGGTCTGGCCGCCTGGCGGTGGCTGGCCCAGCCCGGGGGGCGGCGGCTGGCCAACCGGAGACTGGCGCGGCGCTACGTCCCGCAGCCGTTGCCGAGGATCGGGTGGCCGCCGCGCTGTCTGCCCTGGCCGCCGGCCCGCATCGGGTGGCCGTCTCGCGCCGTCACGGCCCCGCTGCTCGGCACCGGGCCGGTGCGGGCCGCCTGGTGACGGCGGGCGGCGGACGGCCCGCGCCGGAGGCCGGTCATCTCTCCCCCGCCCTCCGTCACCGGCCGTCACCGGCCGTACCCGGGGATGCCGCTCGATCCCGCCGTGGCGGGCTGGCTGGTATACCTCCGGTGGGTCTTAACGTCGACGAAGTTGAGGATGGACTGCGGCCGCATTCCCAGCCGGTATGCCTGCTGCTCGATCGTCGCTGGTGACTCCTCGCTCGCCACCTGCTGCTGCAGGATCTGCTGCTGCTGGGCAAGCTGCACGTTGTCCTTCTGCAGGTCGCTGATCCGGAACGAGGCGGCGGCCAAGGTGGTATTGATCACGAGCAGGCAGACGAGCCCACCGCCGAGCAGCCCGAGCAGCAACACGATGAACGGGGTCCGAGCGATCGACGGCGCCTCGGCAGCGGTCTTGCCCGGGGCGACCCCATGACCGCCGCGGGTACGGGCTGCCCGGGTATCGGTCCGGGTCTGCGGCGGGGCCCCGTCAAGGACTGCCGTCCTGGGCACATCGCCAGCCGTAAGGGGCCCGGCCGTGGCGTTGCGGGTTCCGGTCCTGCGGCTTGCGCCATGCAGCTGCGCAACGGCTGCCGGTGCTTGGCCCGGCTGCGGCTGGCGCTGGCCGGGCTGGCGCTGGCCGGGCTCGCGCTGGCCGGGCTCGCGCTGGCCGGGCTCGCGCTGGCCGGGCTCGCGCTGGCCGGGCTGGCGCTGGCCGGGCTGGCGCGGGCGCTGCCTGATCGACCCGCGCTTGTCTCCCAAGGGAGCCGTGCCGCGCGTCCGGGTACCCGCGGTGACGTTCATCGTGCTTGGCCCGCGCCTCGCGCGCGGGCAGCCGTCGTGGCGTTCATCCTGCTGCGCCCGTCCTCCCTGTCGAATGCCGCACCTCGGTCCTCATGCCGCCTCCCTTATCCGTTCGGCTGCCCGCAGCCGGGCGGAGGCCGACCGCGGGTTGGCGGCCAGTTCCTCGGCGGACGGCCGCTCGGCCCCCCTGGTCAGGAGCCGGAACTGCGGCCGGTGGCCGGGCAATGACACTGGAAGGCCCGGTGGTGTCGTGTCGACGGCACGCTCCGCCAGCGCCTTCTTCACTGCGCGGTCTTCCAGCGAGTGATACGCAAGGACCACAATCCGGCCGCCCACCGCGAGCGCGCCGAGCGCCGAGGGCAGGGCCCGGCGCAGCGAGTCGAGCTCGCCGTTAACCTCGATCCGGAGTGCCTGGAACGTGCGTTTGGCCGGATTGCCGCCGCTGCGCCGCGCGGGGGCGGGAATCGAATCGCGGACGATCTCGCTCAGCCGCATCGTCGAGGTGAACGGAGCCCTGGACCGTTCCCGCACCACCGCATCCGCTATCCGCCTGGCGAACCGTTCCTCGCCGTAGTCGCGCAGCACCTGAGCCAGCCGGGCGGCCGGATAGGTGTTGACGATGTCGGCGGCGGTGAGTACCTGCGTCCGGTCCATCCGCATGTCCAGCGGGGCGTCGTAGGAGTACGCGAAGCCCCTTGCCGGGTCGTCGAGCTGCGGTGAGGAGACTCCCAGGTCGAAGAGGACGCCCTGCACGCTGAGCTGGTCGAGGCGGGCCAGGATCTCGGGGATCTGGTCAAAGGCCGCATGCACCAGCGTGACCCGGTCCTGATACGGGGCGAGCAGCCGGCCGGATTCCTCGATCGCCGCGTCGTCGGCATCCACGCCGACCACTTCAAGGCCCGGATGCTGCGCGAGCAGGGCGCCCGCATGGCCCGCCCGGCCGAGAGTGGCGTCCACCAAGACCGATCCTGGTGGCTCAAGCGCAGGTGCCAGCAAGGCCAGCACCCGCTCGGTCATCACCGGGCGGTGCGCTTCCGCCGTCCCCATCTCGCCCCCTTCCGTTCCTGACTGCGACCCTGGCCGCGGAATAGCGGCCGCCCGGATACCTGTCCGGACACTGGTGTCCGGCCAGGTCCCCATCCGCGCATGCGCTGATGGCCTCGGTCGCGCCTGGCGCCGGGGAAGTGGCGTCAGCCGGCCTGGCCACCCAGCGCGGGTGGAGACCTCGCCGGGCACCTGGCGCCGTTCGTGCGGCGCCTCGCTTACAAAATGCCGGGCAGCACCTCCTCCGACGCGTCCGAGAACGCGTCCTCTTGCTGGGTGAGATAGCTATTCCAGGCGTCCGCGTCCCAGATCTCCAGCCGGGTGTTAGCGCCGATCACGACGCAGTCACGCTGCAGCGCCGCGTAGTCGCGCAGGCTCGGGGGGATGGTGATACGGCCCTGCTTATCCGGCACCTCATCGGAAGCGCTCGCGAAAAAGACCCTGCTGTAGTCGCGGACCGCCTTGGCGGTCACCGGAGCCGTCCGCAACGCCTCGGTAATCCGGCCGAACTCCGATTCAGGAAACACGTAGAGGCACCGCTCCTGGCCTTTCGTCAGGACCAGGCCAGACGCCAGTTCCTCCCGGTATTTCGCGGGCAGGAAGAGACGTCCCTTTTCGTCCAGGCGGGGCGTGTGAGTGCCGAGAAACACCAGCGCTCACCTCCCCGGTCCCCCACAAGTACCGCTGTCGGGCCAGGCTCCGCCCCACGGTGCACCACTGTACTCCACATTCCCCCACCGTCAATGACAGGAGCCGGGTGGACCGGTCAGCAGGCGGGCAGAATTTCAAGGTCAGAGGGGGTGGAGCGAAGTGGAGCGGGGAGCTGCGGGGGGACGACCGGCGGCGGCACAAGTGCGCTCGGCGGCCCCCGCGGACGGCCGCTCGCGCGGACGGCCGTTCGCACTGCCGCGGTCCGCCCAGCCCGTCCGGCCAGCCGCAGTTACCCGCCGATGCCGCCCTGACATCGCGTCCGCGTCGTTGAGCGACGTACTGTCTGAACGCACGGTCATGGCGGCCGGCCAGTGCAGTCCGGCTATCCTGCGGACCCGGGTTCGCGCCGTATGTGACGCGAGGAGGACATGTGGTTATTGATACGGGGAATCAGGCGGAACCGAAGCTGGATGAACTCGTACAGGTAGCCCTCCGGGTCAGTGCGGCCGTTGAGAGCGTGATCGAGGGCAAGCCAGCAGCTATCAGGCTTGCGCTCACCGTCCTGCTGGCCGAGGGGCATGCACTCATCGAGGACGTGCCGGGAGTGGGAAAGACCTTGCTGGCCAAGGCACTGGCCCGGTCGATTGACTGCTCAGTCCGGCGCGTGCAGTTCACGCCTGACCTCCTGCCGAGCGACATTACCGGCGTCAGCGCCTACAACCAGGAACTCAGGGAGTTCGAGTTCAAGCCGGGACCGATCTTCGCGAACATCGTCCTCGGCGACGAGATCAACCGGGCCTCTCCCAAGACTCAGTCCGCGCTGCTGGAGTGCATGGAAGAGCGCCAGGTCACGGTCGACGGCGCCACGTATCAGCTTGAGCTTCCCTTCATGGTGATCGCGACCCAGAACCCGGTCGAGATGGAGGGCACATATCCGCTTCCTGAGGCGCAGCGGGACCGTTTCATGGCACGCGTCTCGATCGGGTACCCGGATAAGAATGCCGAGCTGGCGATGCTTGACTCCCACGGGTCATCGTCGCCGCTCGACGCGCTCCGCCCAGCGGCCCACGCCAGTGACGTGCGCGCCCTGGTGGCAGCGGTCCGCGGCGTCCATGTCGCTCATTCGATCAGGCAGTACATCATCAGCCTGGTCAACGCGACCCGGTCCGCTCCCCAGCTCAGGCTCGGCGCCTCACCGCGAGCCACCCTGCACCTGCTCCGGGCCAGCCGCGCCTACGCGGCGCTCGACGGCAGGGACTTCGTGATCCCAGATGACATTCAGGTTCTTTCCGGGCCGGTGCTCGCGCACCGGCTGCTACCCACCCCGGAGGCGCTCGTTGGCCGTGAACTCCCGGAGCACGTCCTGGCGAGGCTGGTCGAGCAGCTGCCGCTGCCGATCAGGTAACCGCACCAAGCCGGCCATCCGACCGACCGGGCCTCCCGAGATCCGTGCGCTAGCCCGGGCCCTGGTTAGGCCATAGATTAGAACGGCTGGGCGGAAGGAAGAACCGGAGAATGCGGTCATTGCTCGCGGGGTTCACCATCCGGGGTACCTCATTTCTCGCGGCGGGCACCGCGGCCGTGCTCGCCGGGCTGTTGCTCGGTGAACGTGACCTCATCAGCGTCGGGGCGCTCCTGATGGCGCTGCCGCTGCTCGCCGCTCTCGCCGCCAGCCGGGCACGCTATCGGCTCAGCTGCGCGCGCACCATCACGCCGCCAAGAGTCCCGGCCGGGCAGACAGCCCTGGCCAACCTGCGCCTGGAGAACGTCTCACGGCTGCCGACCGGATTGCTGCTCGCCGAGGACACGGTGCCGTACGCACTAGGCACCCGTCCCAGGTACGTCCTGAACGGGATCGAGCGGGACGGCGTCCGGGAGCTCAGCTATCCGCTGCGGTCCGACCTGCGCGGGAAATTCGTGATCGGCCCGCTGGAAATCCGCATCGCCGATGCGTTCGGCCTGGTAGAAGTCGCGCGATCATTCTCGTCCCGGACAGCCTTCGTGGTCACGCCAAAAGTCGTGGCGCTACCGAGGACAGTTGTCGCCGGGAGCTGGCTGGGCGACGGCGGCGGAACCAGACGCGCGGCGGCGTCGGCAGGGGAAGACGACGTGATACCGCGCGCCTACCGGGACGGCGACGAACTTCGAAGGGTGCACTGGCGCTCCACGGCGCGATACGGGGAGCTCATGGTGCGCCGCGAGGAGCAGCGCTGGCGGAACCGCGTGCTGCTGCTCCTGGACACCAGGAGCAATGCGCATTCCGGCACCGGCCCGACGTCATCGTTTGAATTCGCGGTCAGCGCCGCTGCCTCGATAGGTGTGCACTTCGCGCACGAGGGCCTCGACGGGCAGCTGATCACGGACGCCGGACCGGTCAGCACCGCTGGCCTCTTCGAGGACGTGCTGCTGGACTCGCTCTCCGTCATCAAGCCCTCGCGCTGCCGGGATCTTGGGACCGGTACCGCAGCGCTGCGCGGCGGCAGCAGCGGTCTTGTCGTCGCGATAGCCGGACAGTTGTCTGCAGGTGTCGCGCGGCAGCTCGCCGCGAGCCGCCGCGACGCCGGCCCCGCGATCGCCTTGCTGCTCGCGGTCTCCACCTGGAGTAGCCCGCAGGCGCCCGCGCCGCCGAAGATGGCCAGCAGGAACGGGCACAGCACCGGCCCCGGGGCGAGCAACGGCCAGCCCGGCCTCATGAGCCAGCCGGCTGGCGCGGCGGCCGAGACCAGCGCGGCGGCGGCCATCTTGCGGGCAGCCGGCTGGCGGGTCATCTCCGTCGACGCCAGCACGCCGCTGGCTGCCGCCTGGCAGCAGCTTGCCGCGTTCCCTGTGACACCGGGGCACCTGCACAGCTCAAGCAGTGCCGGGGGGGCCGGGGGGGCCGGGGGGGCCGGGGGGGCCGGGGGGGCCGGGGGATGAATCAGCGGCTGACTCTAACCGCCGCCGCCGCCGTGATTCTCGCGTCGGTATCGGTGTACCCGCTGATCCAGGGGGCCAGCTGGTTCTGGGCCGGAGTTGGCGCTGTAGCCGTCGTCGCCGCAGCAGGCACCCTGACGAGGCTGCCGGCAAACCGGGCCACGGTGGCTGGCTGCGTGCTCGCGCTCATCGCAAGCTGGCCGCTGCTGGCCAGCCCGTCCTGGTATGGCAAGGCAGCCGGGGTGTTCGTCGTCGCACTGGCTGCAGCGGGCCTCACCAGGCTCCGCATCCTGGGCGCGCTCGCCTGCCTGATCACTTACCTGGCCGCGGTAATGATCTACCTGAACGCGCTGTTCGCTGCCGGAACGTCCATCGCCGGGTTCGTGCCCACTGCGGCATCGGCCCACTACCTCTGGTCGCTGGCCGGCAACGGGTTCAGCGAGCGCTCCTACCTGCCGCCAGTCCCCGGGACTCCCGGAATAACGTTCCTGACTGCCGCCGGCATCGGGCTGATGGCGATAGCGACTGACCTGCTGGCGGTCCGGCTGCGCAGCCCGGCGATCGCCGGGCTGCCGCTGCTGGCCCTCTACAGCGTGCCGATCACGTCCAACGCGAAGCAGGGCGGACTCGGCGCCACCGTGGTGTTCTGCCTCGGTATCAGCGGCTATCTGGCGTTGCTGGCCGCAGACGGGCGAGACCGGCTGCGCGGCTGGGGCCATCTGGTGACCGTCTGGCAGCACCGGGATCACGAGGCGATCCAGCAGCCGGACACCCGCGACCTTGCCGCATCGGGCCGGCGGATCGGGCTGGCCGCGATCAGCATCGCCATAATCCTCCCGCTGCTGCTGCCGGGAATCAGGGTGCACGGTCTCTTCAACGGCCACGGCACGGCTGGTTCCCCGGGCGGGCCAGCGATCGCCCTGCCCGATCCGCTGGTCCAGATGCAGCAGCAGCTGCTGAGTTCCGGCACCCAGACCGTGCTGAACTACGCCACCAATGCGCCAGACCCGGTGGAGCAGTACCTTCAGCTCTACGTGCTGAACTACGACAACGACAGCGGGAATTGGTTCCTGATACCTCCAGCGTCCGCGCCCGCGAGCACTGTCTCCGTGGGCTCAGGCCCGCTTTCGGGCGCTCCGGGAGTTTCGTCCGGCTATCCCACTGTGACCTACCGCACCCAGGTCAGGTTCGCGCAGGGCGTCACGGGCTACGGAGCCAAGTGGAACTTCCTCGCGATTCCTTACGCCCCGGCAGATCTGAGCGTCACCGGCGACTGGCATGAGGACAAGGCAACACTCATGGTGTACTCGGCTGACACGCAGCTTTCCGGCCTGACGTATACCGCGACAAGCAAGGAAGCAGCCCCTTCGGCGCAGCAGCTGGAAGAATCTGCGTGGCCGAGCGGCTCGGCCGCCGCCGCCGGTTACCTCAGCCCGCCGCTTACCCACGTGCGGAAGCTTTCGGAGATCGCCGCGCAGATAACCGAAGGCGCGAGTTCCCCCTTCGGCAAGGCCATGGCCCTGCAGGACTGGTTCACGGCAGTTCACGGGTTCAGCTACAGCACCACGGTGCACCTGCCCGACTCCACGGCTGGGCTGGTCCAGTTCCTGACCAAGACCAAGCAGGGCTACTGCCAGCAATACGCCATCGCGATGGCGGTGCTGGCCCGGGTGGTCGGCATCCCGTCGAGGATCGCGGTGGGCTACACGGCCGGGGTCAGGCAGGCGAACGGCACCTGGAAAGTCAGCACCGCCGACGCGCATGCCTGGCCGGAGCTGTACTTCCGGGGCTGGGGCTGGCTTCGCTTCGAGCCGACCCCTGGCGGCACCGGCGGCCAGGGGACCGCGGTCCAGCCGGCCTATGCAACGACCACGCGGGCGAGCCAGGGGCCGGCCGGCCAGCTGCCAGGTACGGCCGGGCCCGGCAGCATCACCGCCAGCCCCTCAGCCGGCGGCTCAACTGCCGGCCGGCATAAGCTCGGGCCCGCTCCGGGAGGCTCGGCAAGCCTGCCGACGTCCCGTCACAGCGGCGGTGCCCCGTTCGGGCTGATAGCCGTGGTGGTGCTCGGGCTAGCGCTCATCTCGCCGGCGACTGCCAGGGGACTGATCCGCCGCGGGCGATGGCACCGGGCGAGCGATGACGCCGGAGTCGCCGCGGCCGCGTGGCGAGAACTGCTAGATGATCTGGCCGATCATGGCGTGGCGTGCCGGGCAAGCGAATCGCCGCGAGCGGTAGCCCGCAGGATCAGCCCAGTCCTCGGGCTGGACGACGAATCTCGCCAGGCGCTTGAGCGCATCGCCAGCGCCGAGGAACGGGCACGCTACGCTGCCGCGCCGCAGCCATCGGGCACCCTGCGCCGGGACGTCGCAACGGTCCGGAAGGCCATCTCGCTTGAAGCCGACCGCGGCACGCGGTGGCGTGCGCGGCTGCTGCCGTCATCGGGACTCGGACCAGCCCGGTCGGCGCTGCGCTACGCGCTCGACGTATTCGGCTGGATGGACGCCGCCGGACGGTCGCTGCGCCGCCGGGGCACCGCCGGGCGAGCCGGACTGGCCGATAAGTCCGGCTAGTGGCTAGCGGTCCCGCTCCTGGCGGCGGCGCCACCGCTCTTCCAGCCGCTCCATCAGGCTGGTGCCCGCTGCCTTGCTGCGGCGCTCCTTGGCAGGCCCGCGCCCGGTCGTGACGCCGGTCATGTGCCGGTAGCTGGTCAGTGCCCACATGCAGGCCGCGAGCATGACAACGAAACCGGCCACGCCGATCAGCACGTACGTGGTGATGACCCCGGCCAGAAGCAGCCCGACACCGATGAGGAACCCGAAGGCGGCTTGGATGACCCGGCGCTTGTAGTGCACTCGCGGGTCGCTGGCGCGAACTGCGTTCGCGAACCGTGGATAATCGGCATAAAGCGCCTGCTCGATCTGCTCGAGCTGGCGCTGCTCGTGCTCAGAGAGCGGCACAGTGCCTCCCATCAAAACTCGCGCGCGGGGTCGGCTCGGCGGCCTCCACCTCACGGACTGCTCCATCCCAAGAATACGAGCGCGAGTGCGTCCTGCGGAAGGGTGCATCGCTGCAGTCGGCTACCGCTTCGCCGGTCAGATGCCCACAGACCGCCGCGCACCACCGCAATCGGGGCCCGGCAGCGCTGTTCACGCCTCCTGCGGGTCGGGATCGACCAGGGCAGCGGGCCGCACGGTATCGGCGCCGAACCGTCCCGCGATCCGGTCAACCGCGCGCTCGGCTTCCCGCCATGGCGCGGGCTCGTTGCCCAGCGCCAGCTGGGTGGCGGTGCCGGCGGCCGGGATCAGGCCAGTCGCCCGCACCCCGACCAGCCGCAGCCGCGCCTGCGGATCAAGCCCGGCCGCTGCGTACAGGGCGCATGCGGTGAGGTAGATCTGCTGCGCCACGTCGGTCGGCTCCGCCAGCGTCCGCGAGCGGGTGATGGTCTTGAAGCTCGCCAGGCGAAGCTTGACCACGACGGTCCTGGCCGCGGATCCGGAGGCGCGCAGGCCGCGCGCGGTCCGCCCGGACAGTCGCAGCAGCTCACGGCGGATCACGTCCGGGTCGATCACGTCGACGGGGAAAGGTCTCCTCAGCGCCGATGCTCTTCTCCTGGGCGCCGGCAGCACCCTTCGATCATCCTGCCCGCGCGCCAGGGCGGCCAGATGCGCGGCTGCAGCGCGGCCAAGTTCCCGGTCCAGGGTCCCCTGCGGCGCATGAGCGATGTCGGCTACCGTGCGCAGCCCGAGCCGGGCGAGCACGTTGCCGGTCTGCTCGCCGACCCCCCACAGCGCCGCCACCGGCAGCGGGTGCAGGAAATCTAGGACCTGGTCGGCCGGGATGACCAGAAGACCATCCGGCTTGCAGTGCACCGAGGCTAGCTTCGCGACGAACTTGGTCGTCGCGACCCCGACCGAGCAGGTGATCTCCTGCTGCTCGCTGACCTGGGCGCGGATCAGCTGGCCGATCTGGGCAGGCACTGCCGAGCCGCCGCCGGGCGCCGGACACATCAAGGAAGGCCTCGTCGAGCGGCGAGCGGCTCCACCTCGGGCGTGATCGCCCGGAAGACCGCCATGACCTCCTTGGACACGGCGGCGTAGTGGCCGTGCCTGGGCGGGATGAGCACCGCGTGCGGGCAAAGCCGCCGGGCCTGGGCCACCGGCATGGCGGACCGGACGCCGAACTTGCGGGCCGGGTAGGACGCCGACAGCACCACGCTCCGCGGGCCCGCGCCCGCCACGATCACCGGCGCGGCTGCCAGCTGCGGGCGGTCCCTTGTCTCGACACTCGCGTAGAACGCGTCCATGTCGACGTGCAGGATGTGGCAGCCCGTATCGTCGGGCACCGGAGCGCTCGGCGGCTCACTGCGCATGGCTTACCTGCACCGTGCATGTCCGCGCGCCACCGGCGCCTCCTCAGGCCGCTCTCTGATCCAATGTAGCGCCGCCCGCCGACAGCCTGTCTTTACTCGCCGGTGGGCTGCTCGAGCTCCGGCCTGAGCTCCAGCAACCGCGCGAGCAGGCCGTTGACGAACGACGGTGACCCGTCCGTGGACAGGTCGCGGGCCGCCACGACGGCCTCGCTGATCGCCACCGCGTCCGGCACGTCGGGGGCCCAGAACAGCTCGTAGACCGCGATCCTCAGGATGTTCCTGTCCACGGCTGGCATCCGCTCCAGGGTCCAGCCCTGGGAGTGCGCGGACAGTAGCTCATCGATCCTGGCCCGGTGCGCCTGTACTCCCCTGACCAGCTCGCCGCCGTAGCCTAAGGCCGGCGCGCCAGCCTCCGCGGTTCGCTGATCCAGCAGGTCAATAACGTCAACGCCCCTGATCTCGGCCTCGTAGAGCAGATCGAGGGCCCGCTTTCGGGCTTTAGTACGCGCTGGCATGGTCACTCAGAGCGGTACCCGATCCGGGCCGGGGCATCGTGCGCGGCGGGGGCATCGCGCACGAGCGCCGCTTCACGCGCGGCCGAGATACTGGCCGGTGCGGGTGTCCACCCTGATCTTCTCACCGGTCGTAATGAACAACGGGACCTGGATCTGCGCGCCGGTCTCGAGCGTGGCCGGCTTGGTCCCGCCGGTCGACCTGTCCCCCTGCAAGCCAGGGTCGGTCTGGCTGACTGTCAGCTCGACGGCCGCAGGCAGCTCAACGTAGAGCGGGACGCCCTCGTTGAACGCGACGACCGCGGTCTGTTCCTCGAGCAGGTAGTCGGCAGCGTCACCGACAACCGTCCCCGGGATGTGCGGCTGGTCGTAGTCCTGGTTGTCCATGAAGACAAAGTCGTCGCCCTCGCGGTAGAGGTACTGCATCTCCCGCTTGTCAACGCTGGCCTGCTCCACCCGGACGCCGGCGTTGAAGGTCCGGTCGACGACCTTCCCTGACATCACGTTCTTCAGCTTCGTGCGCACGAAGGCGCCGCCCTTGCCTGGCTTGACATGCTGAAAGTCAACGACGCTCCATAGCTGGCCGTCGAGATTAAGGGTCATGCCGTTCTTGAGATCGTTTGTGGTGGCCACGTCTGTCGTCTCTCCTGCGTGCGTGCGGTACCAGCTCGCCCAGCTAAAGGACGAGCAGTTCCCTCGTGGTCGTGGTGAGCAAGTCGGCCGATCCCGCTGCCCCGGCACCGGCGCGGACCACCAGGGTGTCCTCGATCCTGACGCCGCCCTTGCCTGGCAGGTAGATCCCGGGCTCGACGGTAACGGGAGTTCGGTCCCCGAGTGTACCGGTCCGGCCGTACCCGATGATCGGAGCCTCGTGGACCTCCAGGCCCACGCCATGGCCGAGCCCGTGCTGGAAATGCCCGCCGTGGCCGGCGGCCTCGATCAGGTCCCTGGCCGCCGCATCGACGGCGCCCACCTCGGCCCCGGGCCTTGCCGCCTCGATCCCGGCCAGCTGCGCGGCTGCCACCAGGGCATAGATGTCCCGCTGCCATCCGGCGGGCGCGCCGAGCGCAACTGTACGGGTCATGTCGGCGTGATAGCCGCCGTAGCGGGCGCCGCAGTCGATGGTGATCAGGTCCCCGGTCGCAAATCGCCTGCTTCCCGGCGAATGATGCGGTATGGCCCCGTTTGGCCCGCTAGCCACGATGGTGTCAAATGCCAGTGCCTCCGCGCCGCGATCGATCATGGACCGCTCAAGCAGGACCGCGAACTCCCGCTCAGCGAGTCCGGGCCTGATGCTGGCGAACGCTTCCGAGCAGGCCACGCTGGTAATCGCGCAGGCCTGGGCGAGTAGGGAGATCTCGGCTTCGTCCTTGACCGACCGTAGTTCCTCGATGACGCGGCCGAGCGGGATCAGGTCCGGGCCGCCAGTATCCGCGAGTGCCCGGAAACGTTCCACGGTCATTTCCTGGGCCTCAAACGCCAGCGTCCGCAGGCCGCGGGAGACCGCAACGGCGGCCAGCGCGGACTCTATGAAACGCTCAGTAACGAGTTCGACATCCGGGCAGTCGCGCGCCCCGGCCAGCGCGTAGCGGGAATCCGTAGCCAGGACCTCAGGCCCGTCCGCGGGCAGCAGGAGCGCAGCGTTCGAACTCGCCAGGCCAGTTAGATACCTGACGTTCGCCGGGCTGGTGATAAGGGCCGCTGCGGCACCATGGGCGGCAACCTTCTCGCGGGCACGTGCCCGGCGGGCGGCGTGTATCTCAGGCATAGTCACGACTGTATGGCCTGGCGGAAACGGCACTTCCGCGGTTCAGGCAGCCAGGTCGCGGATCTGCTCGATCAGCGCGACCCGCTCAGCGTGCGTGCCCGCGAGCGGGGTGACGTTGAGCGTCGTGACACCGGACTCCCGCATCGCAGCGACCCGCTCGGCAACCAGCGAAGCGGGCCCGACCAGCGAGGTCCCTTCCAGCAGCGAGGCGGGCACCAGGGCGGCCGCCTCATCCTTCCGGCCATCCAGGTAGGCGTCCTGGATGGCGGCGGCTTCGGCCTCGTACCCGAAACGCACCGCGAGGTCGTTGTAGAAGTTCCGGCCCCTGGCGCCCATCCCGCCGATGTAGAGCGCGAAGAACGGGCGGCCGAGGTCGAGCAGGCCGGCGGTATCCTCGCCGATGGCCAGCGGCGCCTGCGCGAACACGTCGAGCGGGGGCAGCGAAGGATCCCGCTTCGCGGCGCCCGCCGCCAGCGGCGCGCCCCACGCGGACGCCGCCTGCTCCGGGAAGTAGAAGATCGGTTCCCAGCCCTCGGCCAGCTCGGCGGCGAGCTCCACGTTCTTCGGGCCGAGCGCCGCCACCACGATCGGGATCCGCTCCCGTACCGGGTGATTGATCAGCTTGAGCGGCTTGCCCAGGCCGGTGCCCTGCTCAGGGGGCAGCGGGATCGTGTAGTACCTACCGTGGTGCTCCAGCCGCTCCCGCCGCCAGACGCTGCGGCAGATCTCGATGATCTCCCTGGTGCGGCCGAGCGGCGCGGTATAGGGCACGCCATGCCAGCCCTCGATCACCTGGGGCCCGGATGCTCCGATCCCGAGCACGAACCTGCCATCGGAGACGTAGTCAAGGCCCGCCGCTGTCATCGCGGTGAGGGTCGGCGTCCTTGAGTAGAGCTGCAGAATGCCCGACGCGATCTGCAGCCGATCGGTCTTCGCCGCGATGTAGCCGAGCTGGCTGACCGCGTCGAAACTGTAGGCCTCGGGCACGAAGACGATGTCGAGCCCAGCCTTCTCGTAATCGGCCAGCTCGGTGACGGTCTCGGCGAAGCCGCCCGCGTAGTTCAATGACATCCCGATGCGCATATGTGCTGGACCTTCCGCAAGATGAGCGCGACAGGCGTTGTGTCGCGGCAGTCGCCATCCGAACTCGTTAACTAGCTCGCTGTCAAGGTGTCCCCGGCCCCGGCCTGTCAGCCGGGCCAGCGGCGGCCTGGTTAGTGCCGATCAGCGTCGCGATCGCGCGCAGCGCCAGCTCGTAGGATGCCGCGCCGAACCCGGCGATGGTCCCGTCGGCCACTCCGGCTACGACAGAGGTGTGCCGGAACGTCTCCCTGGCAGCCGGGTTGGACAGGTGCACTTCGACGAGCGGTGCCGTCCGCATGGCCAGCGCGTCCCGCAGCGCGTAGGAGTAATGCGTAAACGCGGCCGGGTTGAGAACGATCGGAATCCGCTGGTCGGCTGCTTCGTGCACCCAGCCGACCAGCTCAGCCTCGTCATCGGTCTGCCTGATCTCGACCGCGAGGCCGAGCTGCGCTCCGGCCTGCTGGCAGGCGCTGGACAGGTCGGCGAAGGACATCGTGCCGTAGATGTCAGGCTCCCGGGACCCGAGCCTGGCCAGGTTCGGCCCGTTGAGCACAAGCACCTGCCGCACTACCCGGTCACCTCCGCGAACGCCTGTTCCAGCAGCTCTTCCGGCGGGTCGCCGAGGATGCGGGGGCTGGCCAGGCCATCCAGCACGACCAGCCGCAGCCGCGCCGCCCGCGACTTCTTGTCCACCGCCATCGCCTCCCGCAGCTGCGGCCACGCGCCGGCCAGGTACCGGACCGGCAGCCCTACCGCGGACAGGATCGCCGCATGCCTGGCCGCGACCCCCGGGTCTAGCCGGCCGGCCAGCCTCGCCACCGCGGCCGCGTACACCATGCCGATCGAGACCGCCTCGCCGTGCCGGATCCGGTATCCTTGCACGCGCTCGATGGCATGACCGAGAGTGTGCCCGTAATTGAGCATTTCCCTCGGCCCGGCCTCACGCAGGTCAGCGGAGACAACTGCGGCCTTCATCCGGACGGCCCGCTCGATCAGCTCGCGCTCGTGCGGGCCGCCCGGCTTAGCCGCTCCGCCCGGATCGGCTTCGATCAGGTTCAGGATGACCGGATCCGCGATGAACCCGGCCTTGATCACCTCGGCCAGGCCGCTGACATACTCGGCGGCCGGCAGCGTGCCGAGCGCATCAAGATCGGCGATCACCGCTGCGGGCGGATGGAAGGCGCCGACCAGGTTCTTGCCCTCGGGGATGTTGACGGCGGTCTTGCCGCCGATGGCGGCGTCCACCACGGCGAGCAGGCTGGTCGGGATCAGCACCACCCGGACCCCGCGCAGCCAGGTGGCGGCGGTGAACCCGGCAAGATCAGTCGCAGCGCCGCCGCCGATCCCGACGATCGCGTCCGAGCGGGAAATCCTGCTCGCGGCCAGCCGGGACCACAGGTGCGCGGCCACGCCGATGTCCTTCGCGGCCTCGCCGTCCGGGATCTGCTCGGCATGCACGACGTACCCGGCGCCCTGCAGCGCGCGCCACGCGGACCTCGACAGCTCGCCGAGGCCGGCCGGGTAGATCAGCATCACCGCACGGACGCCGGCGCCGAGCAGAGCCGGCAGCTCCGCGAGCGCGCCGCTGCCCACCACGACGTCGTAGCGGCGTTCGCCGCTGACGCTGATCCTGGTCACGCTCACGGCGATGGGCCCGGCTTCCCGGCCCCGCGCGCGGCTTCCGTTCCGGCATTGCCGGCTTCGGTCCGGCGCCGCTGCCGGCCACGGCCGCGCCCGCGAGCCGCGCGGCGACGTCCGCCGCGATGTCCTCAGGTGTCCGGGCATCAGTGCTGACGGTAATCCAGGCAAGCTGCTGATAGACCGGCAGCCGCTGGTCAAGCAGGGCCCGCAGCTGCGCCCGCGGGTTCCCGAGCAGCAGCGGCCGGGGTTTGTCCAGCCCTACTCGCTTAGCCGCCTCGGCGAAGCCGGTCTGCAGGTACACCACCGGCTGGCCGCCCAGCAGAGCCCGGGTGCCTGGATCGAGAACGGCGCCGCCGCCGAGGCCGAGCACCCCGCGGTAGTCCGCGAGCGCGCTGGCCACGGCGGCGCGCTCAAGCCGGCGGAACACCGCCTCGCCGTCCTCGATGAAGATGTCGCCGACCGGCTTGCCCGCGACGGCCTCCACGTGGCCGTCCGTATCGGCGAAACCGACTCCGAGCAGGGCGGCGAGCAGCGGCCCGACCGTGGACTTTCCCGCGCCGGGCGGACCGATGAGAATCACCGCGGGCCCCGTCACGTGATCACCAGCGCATCCAGGTAGCCGCGGAGGTTACGCCTGGTCTCCGGCACGCTGTCGCCGCCGAACTTGTCCAGCGCGGCATCGGCCAGCACCAGCGCGGCCATGGCCTCGGCCACCACGCCCGCCGCGGGTACCGCGGTGACGTCGCTGCGCTGGTTGATCGCCCTGGCCGGTTCGCCGGTCCGCACGTCGACGGTCGCGAGGGCCCGGGGCACCGTGGAGATCGGCTTCATCGCCGCCCGCACCCTGATCAGCTCGCCGGTGCTCATTCCGCCCTCGATCCCCCCTGCCCGGTTTGTCCGCCTGCGGATACCGTCGGCAGTGCCTTCCATCTCGTCATGCGCGGCCGAGCCGCGGCGGCGCGCGGTGGTGAAGCCGTCGCCGATCTCGACGCCCTTGATGGCCTGGATGCTCATCAGCGCCCCGGCCAGCCGCCCGTCCAGGCGCCGGTCCCAGTGCACGTGACTGCCGAGACCGGGCGGCAGCCCGTGCACGACGACCTCCACCACCCCGCCCAGGGTGTCCCCGTCCTTGCGGGCCGCATCGATCTCGTCCTGCATCGCCGCGCTCGCCGCCTGGTCCAGGCAGCGGACCGGGTCGGCGTCAATCCGCACCGCCTCGGCCGGGCCAGGCGCCGGGCCGCAGGGAGCCGTTACCTGACCGATCGAGACGACATGGCTGATGATCTCGGCACCGAGGGCCTGGCGCAGGAACCTCCTGGCAAGCTCGCCGAGCGCCACCCGCGCCGCGGTCTCCCTGGCGCTCGCCCGCTCCAGGACGGGGCGGGCGTCGTCGTGACCGTACTTCTGCATGCCGGCCAGGTCGGCGTGGCCGGGCCGGGGCCGGGTGAGCGGAGCGTTCCTGGCCTGGTCCGCCAGGGCGCTCGGGATCGACCGGGTCGGGTGACATCACCGACTCCCATTTGGCCCATTCGGTGTTGGCCACCCTGATCGCCACGGGCGCCCCGAGCGTCCGGCCGTGCCGCACCCCGCCAGTGATCTCCGCCTGATCCGCCTCGAACTTCATCCGCGCGCCGCGACCGTAACCGGCCCGCCTCCTGGCCAGGGCGGCCGCGATGTCCTCCGTAGTGATCTCCACTCCGGCCGGCATGCCCTCGCAGATCGCGACCAGGGCGCGGCCGTGTGACTCACCCGCGGTCAGCCAGCGCAGCATGCTGTTGATCCTGCCATGTGGCCGGTGGCCTACGGACCGGCAGGCGGGGTCTCGGCGTCCAGCTCGATCGCGATGCCGCGTCGCAGCCGTCCGCCGAGCAGCGCCATCACCTCCGCCGCCAGTGCGCCGGCCGCCTGCTCCGCCTGGGCCGGGCCGCAGCCCGCCGCGAGCGTCAGCCGGATCACCATGTCGCAGTCGGCACCGCCATCGCCCAGGCTGAGCCCGGCGATCGCCGCCTGGCCGGCCGCGGCGCCGCGGACCGCGGTCAGCACGTCCGGGTCCTGGGACGGAAGCGGGACCGGCCCGCCGCCTGCGAGGGCCGCCAGCCGCGCACCGTCGATCGCCAGCGGGACCGGCCCGGCGACGTCGACCACCACAGCGCAGCCGTCCGCCGCGGCGGCCTGCCAGACAGCAGCGGCCTCAGCAGGTACCGGGCGGGCCTTTTCGCGCCATCTCCGCAACGTGTCCGTAGAGGTAAAGGCCGGGATGGCGGGCCTGCCGTCGGCGCCGATCAGCGTCGGGAGGGACATCTCGCTGGCCTTGGCGCCGCCGGCGCTCTCGCTGGCCGTGCCGCCGCCGGCGCTCTCGCTGGCCGTGCCGCCGCCGACGCTCTCGCTGGCCGTGCCGCCGCCCGCCGCAGCCACGATCGGCACCAGCAGCCGCGACCGCGCCAGCGACATCAACGCGGCGTGCTCGCTTCCGCGGCCCGACGCGAACGCAGTCAGGGCCGCGACGACCGCCGGATCGGCGGAGCCATCGTCGCCGCCAAACCGGGATATGCCAGCGCTCAGCCCGGACACGGGCTTAACTGTAGTTCCGCGCCTCGACGGACTGCGCAGCTGTGCCGAAGCAGTTGAGCCGGTATTTCGCGATGTGAGACTCTCTTGAGACCGCTTCGAAGTCAGACCCCAGGGGAGCGCGTGCGGCAAGTCGATGAGATGCCCAGGCCGGTCGAGCCGGGAACGCTGATGCAGAAGGTGATCCCGCCCCGGCTGGTCGAGCCCTACGTCACCGGCCGCCGGACAGTCATCGCCGGCTTCGTGTACCGTGCGCTGGACAGTTCCTTCGCTGACCCGGCGGAGTTCTACGACGCCCTTGACCTGGGCTACGAAGGCTCGGATTTCGGCCCGGGCATGGCGGAGGTGTACGTCCTTCGGTGGAATGCCGTCGGCACGGACGCATACCTGATCCCCTTTTCGGCCGATCGGGGCGGCAACTGGTCAGGCAAGCCTCCGTTCACGGGGACCGGGTTCACGTCCTCCTCGGCGCATCCGGTCCCGGAGTTCTATCTCGATCCGATACCAGTACCGGTGGGTGCCGAGATCTACCGGATTACACCTGGTGCAGCCGAGTTCATCGCCCGGTTCGACGGGCAGGTCTGGCTGCGCCCGGCAGGGGGGAGCTGAGTCATGCGCTACCGGTTGATGGCGACCTACCGCGGGGTTCCTTACGAGGCGGGCATCGGTCCGTCGGAGTCGGACGTCGTGCTATTCGCCGCCTGCCCGCCCCCGGAAGAGCTCGGCTTCGAGCCCGCCACCGGGCACTGGCGCAAGCAGCTCCGCATCGATGAAGTCCAGGCGCTCTGGGAATCGAGGCCCACGGGCAACTTCAGGGGCCAGCGCTGCATCGTGCTCGATGATCTCGGCGACCGGCTGCACATCGCGTACCTGGGCCACGATGCCCAGCAGGCGGAACAGCTCGGGTACTGGCAGGTGGACCGCGGCGTCTTCGAGCTCATAACGCCCCGCGATGAGGTCAGCGACATCGTCGAGGAACGCACCGACTACCCTGGCCAGGCCGACGCCGCACGGCAGGATGGCGCCGCGACCACGCTGGCAGACCTCGCCGCTGCGACGCTTGCGCATCTGGCCACCATGTCCCATTCCCCGTCACGGGGTTCGGCGCGGACGGCGGGCCTCGCCCGGTCCAAGGCCGAGGGCTCGGTCATGGCCCCCGCCACGGATCGCGGGAGGACCCCCGCCCATGATCTTGCCCATGAACCCGCCCTTGATCCGGTCGGGACCATGGGCCAGGATCCGCAGCACCTCGCCGGCCCGCCGGCCGACGTGGCCGGCGTCCAGTCCAACGGCATGACTACGCACTCAGCCGGGTCCTCCGGACCTGCCGCCCGCCGCCAGCGGCCCGGCGCCTCGCTGGGTTCTGAGGCGGCCATGCCGCCGCCCCAGGAGGAACCGCTCCCCCTCGAGGCGGCCGCGCGGCGCGCCGCGGCAGCCGCCACTGCCGCGATGCGGCGCCAGCGGCGAGATCAGGCGACGGACCGGCGAGAGCGCGGACCGCAGCCAGCGTCGCCTGTCCCAGCGCAGGTAGCGGCGGCACCGCAGCCCGCGGCGGCGGCACCTGAACCGCAAGACGCCGCACCACAACCGCAGGACGCAGCAGAACCGCAGGACGCCCCGATAGCGCAGGACGCCCCGATAGCGCAGGACGCCCCGATAGCGCAGGACGCACCAGAATCGCCGGACGCAGCAGAACCGCAGAACGCCCCGACAGCGCAGAACGCACCAGGACCGCAGGACGCACCAGAACCGCAGGTCGCACCAGAATCGCAGAACGCCCCGACAGCGCAGGGCGCATCAGGACGGCAGGGCGCATCAGGACCGCAGGGCGCACCAGAACCGCGGGACGCCCCGATAGCGCAGGACGCCGCACCAGAACCCCGGGACGCCGCCGCAGAAACGCGACGGGCAGCCCCGGAGCCGGCCAGGCCGCCCCGGCGCAGGCGAACGGCCCGCAAGCGGGATGCGACCCAGCGGATCTTCTCCGAACTCGCCGGCCTCGCGGCAATTCCGCCAGCGGTGTACTCGGTGGGCGCGGAGGTCGACGGCGCCATGTGCCTGATCCAGAGCGGGCCGGGTTTCGAGGTCTTCAACGCTGTCTCGGGCGCCAGACACGAGATACGCAGCTTCCAGGACGAGGAATCCGCCTACTTCTACCTGTTCGGCGTGCTGGCCGCGGACGCGGTCCGCACCGGCAGGCTGGCGCCCCGCACGGACTAAGACTCCGGGGCGCTATCGGGCCCGTCCGTGGGTGCGTCGGCCTGGTCAAGCCAGTCCCTGATGACGGCGTCATGCTGGCCGAGCAATGGCGGCGCCTCGTGTTCGCGCGCCGCATGCTGGTCGAACCGCAGCGCAGGCCCGGGCAGCTCGATGACGCCGAGCACCGGGTGGTCAACCGAGATCACCAGTCCCTGGGACCGGGTCTGGTCCCACTCGTAAACCTCATCGATCGCCCGGATCGAGCCTGCCGGCACGCCCGCGCGCGCCAGCAGGCCCAGCCAGTGCGCCCGGTCCCCCGCTGACAGCGCGTCCTCGATCAGAGCGGTCAGCTCAGGCCGCCTCGCGACCCGCAGCGGATTGGTAGCGAACCGGCCGTCAGCCGGATCGATCAAGACGATCGGCGCGAACCGCCGCCACTGATCCTCATTGGCCACGGCCACCTGGAGCATTCCGTCCGCGCACCGGTACGCGCCATATGGCGCGATCGACGGATGATGGTTGCCGGTAGCTACCGGGATTTCGCGTGCTACGGTCCAGCGGGTGCCCTGGAAGGCATGCGCGCCGACGATCGAGGCCAGCAGCGAGGTGCGGACGACCTGGCCCCGACCGGTACTGGCCCGCTCATGAAGGGCAGCCACGATGCCCAGCGCCGCATGCACCCCGGCCAGCACGTCGGCGATGGACAGCCCGGTCTTGACCGGGTGCTCGGGATCGGTGCCCGTGACGCTCATCAGCCCCGCCTCGCCCTGCGCGATCTGGTCATAACCGGGCCTGCTGCCTTCCGGGCCGTCGTGCCCGAACCCTGTGATCGAGCAGATGACAAGGCGGGGATTCAGCGCGTGCAGCCGGTCAACTCCAAACCCGAGCCGGTCAAGCACCCCAGGCCGGAAATTCTCCGCCAGCACGTCAGCCCGGCGGACCAGGCGTTCAAGCAGCTCACGGCCGCCCGCGGACGCGAGGTCGCAGATAACAGATTCCTTGTTCCTGTTGCAGGAGAGGTAGTAGGTGCTGACCGCACCGTCCGGTCCAGGCGCCGCACCGCCCGGCCCGTCCGGTCCAGACGCCGCACCGCCCGCGTCCTCGCCAGCGCCTTCGCCGGCCGTCTTGCCGCGCGCGAATGGCGGTCCCCATAGCCGTGACTCGTCGCCGGTGCCTGGCCGCTCGACCTTGATCACCCGCGCGCCCATATCACCGAGCATCATCGTCGCGTGCGGTCCGGCCAGAGCACGGGTCAGGTCCAGCACGACGATTCCAGCTAGCGGTCCTGCCATTTCGGCCCTCCTCTGCGATGACGGTGATCTGGCGACCGTCTCGTTGAGCTGACCATAAGCACCGTGGGGGGGCACCGCGACCCATCGGCGCAGAACTGGCCGCAGTGTTGGTGAAGT
This sequence comes from uncultured Actinomycetes bacterium, assembly GCA_963774825.1. GTDB lineage: Bacteria > Actinomycetota > Actinomycetes > Streptosporangiales > Streptosporangiaceae > DATBGO01. The sequence goes on from CAVZGW010000026.1 coordinate 297,404, forward strand.
TCGCCCACATCGATGCACCGGGCGGCTAGGGTGCAAGTGCTGGCGGGGCTGAAGGTCCCCCGCTCCCCAAGCAGCCCCGCCGGCCACAACCTGCCCGGCATGCCCATAGTGAACAGGATCCGTGGGCAGGATGGCACCATGGGCGAGCAAGCCGTAATCCCGATCACTGGCTGCCAATACGAGATCTCGGCCGGAGACTACCGGGCTGTCGTCACAGAACTCGGCGCCGGCCTGCGCGGATTCTGGTTCCGGGGCGACCCGGCCATCGCGGGCTACGAAGCCGACGAGGTCCCGCCCGCTGGTGCGGGCCAGCTCCTCGCGCCGTGGCCGAACCGCATCGATGGCGGCAGGTACGGGTTCGCGGGAGCCAGCTACCAGCTCGATCTGAGCGAGCCTGCCCGCGGTAACGCGATTCACGGTCTCACTAGGTGGACCGGCTGGCAGGCCGCCGCGCAGGCGCCCGACCTGGTCCAGCTCAACCATCTGCTGCACGGACGGCCCGGGTACCCGTTCTGCATCGAACTGACCGCCCGATACCGGCTGGATGCGGAAACCGGACTGCAGGTGACCATCATGGCGCGCAACGCAGGCCAGCCCGCGCCTTACGGCACCGGCTGCCATCCCTATCTGATCACCGGAGCGCCGGTCATCGACGACTGCGAGCTCGAACTGACCGCCGCGCAGTGGCTCGCGGCGGATGACAGGGGAATCCCCCACGGCAAGCCCGAAGACGTCAGCGGCACCCCCTACGACTTCCGCGAGGCCAGGCGAATCGGCAGCACCCAGCTGGATCATGCGCTCACCGGCCTGGCCAGGGATCCCGCTGGCAAGGCATGGGCATGGCTGCGCGGCGACCGGGCCCAGATCGCGTTCTGGGCGGGCGCGGGCTACGACTGGCTGCAGGTCTTCACGGGCGACGGGCTCGCGGCGAGCAGCCGCCGGCGTGCCCTTGCGATAGAGCCGATGACCTGCCCGCCGAACGCGTTTGCCAGCGGTGCCGATCTGCTGACCCTCGAGCCTGGCGACAGCATCGCGCACAGCTGGGGCCTGCAGGTAACTCATTTTTGAGCCGACTCGGTCCAGCCAAGGTCGACCAGTGCCGAGATCCGGTCGAGATCTGCGGGCGTGTCCACGTCGTCAGGCCGCCCGGCATCGCCGCACTCTACGAGCGTCACGAGGTCCCGGTGCGCGACCAGAAACGGCCGTGCGCCGACGTCACCGATGGCCAGGGCGGTCACCGCGTTCCAATGCTCGCGGGCCAGCAGGACAGGGTTGCGCGGCACTCCCCCGTACGCGGCGACCGCTACTCCCGCGCCGGCCCGGTACGCCACGATCAGGCGCCGGACCGCTTCGGACGCGACCAGCGGCTGGTCGACCAGCGCGATCACCGCCGCGTGACAGCCGTCCGGCACAGTCCTCAGACCGGCTGCTAGCGACGATCCCATTCCGGTTGGCCAGTCCGGATTATGGACGGCCAGCACGCCAGGCAGGTCGACGGCGACCGCGCCAGTGACGACCACCACCGGTGCCGCGCCGCCATCCTTGAGCAGGGCGACGCCGCGCCGGACGAGCGGCTCGCCGCCGATCTCCACGAGGGCCTTCGGCCGGCCGAGCCTGCTCCCCGAGCCCGCGGCGAGCAGGACTCCGGCCACACCAGGCTGCACGCAGTCCAGACTACGACCCGCTGCCCCTGACCTGGGCCCCACCTGCCGCGCCGCCCGCAGCCGCTCCGGCCGGCCGCAGGGTGGCCGGATGATCGTGACGACTTTTCCGCGATATGTGCTGAAAAGCCGGTCTCACGATCACGAAACGCCGTGACGGTAAGCGCTCATCGTGATGGATCTGCTCGTGGTGGATCCGTCCGGTGGTGGCGCTCAGCGGCTGTCCTGATCCGCCCCAGCGGAGCTGGATGAGCTCGGCGGCAATGGCCACGGCCGTCTCCTCCGGGGTCCGCGCACCGAGGTCGAGCCCGATCGGCGAGCGGAGCCTGGCCAGCTCGGCGGATGACAGGCCCGCCTCGCGGAGCCTGGCCAGCCGGTCGTCATGGGTGCGCCTGCTGCCCATCGCCCCGACGTAGGCCGCAGGGGTACGCAGAGCGACCTCGAGCAGCGGAACGTCGAACTTGGGATCATGGGTCAGCACGCAGATAACGGTCCGCTCGTCGACCGTGGTCCCCGCCAGGTAGCGATGCGGCCAGTCGGTCACGACCTCGTCGGCGTCGGGAAACCGCGCGCGCGTGGCGAACACCGGGCGCGCGTCGCACACGGTCACCTGGTAGCCGAGGAACTTGCCCTCCCTGGCCACCGCGGCCGCAAAATCGATCGCCCCGAACACCAGCATCCGCGGCGGCGGCGCGAACGACCGAACGAACACCCCGAGCTCGTCCCGCCGCCGTTCTCCGTCGGGTCCGTACCTGCGCACCCCGGTCAGTCCCTGGGCCAGCATCCCGCGCGCGTCGTCGTCCACGGCCTGATCAAGCCGGTCCCCGGAGCCAAGCGTGCCCGATGACCGCGGCTCCCGCCGCTGCTGCGCCACTTGCCGCAGTTGCGCCGGGTCGCCGGCCGCCCAGATCACCCGCCGGCCACCGACCCGTCCCGGCCCGTCGATCACCGTTGCCAACGCGACCGGCTTGCCTGACCGCACGGCTGCCACTACCTCGCCTAGCTCGGGAAAGGCCTGCTTGCCGACCTGCTCCACGAAGATGTCGATAATTCCGCCGCAGGTCAGCCCCACCGAGAAGGCATCGTCGTCAGTCACCCCGTAGGTCTGCAGGACCGCCTGGCCGCTGTCGCGCACCTGGGTGGCCAGCTCATAGACGGCGCCTTCGACGCAGCCGCCGGAGACACTGCCGACGACCTCGCCATCCGCGGACACCGCCAGCGATGCCCCAGGCTCCCTGGGCGCGCTGCTGAACGTGCGCACCACGGTGGCAAGCCCGAAGGCATCTCCGGCATCCCACCACTTCGTCATCGGCTCCAGGATGTCTCGCACAGCTGGCCACCTCCGCGTCTCGCGGTATCCAGCCAGGTTACGTTCCTGATGAACTGGAATGCGATTGCAGGTGCAGGCGGTGGCGGGCCCGAGAACGGGTCGCTCCGCTGGCTGGCCAGCCGGGAGTCATCCGTTATATCTCGGAGCGCGTATATCTCGGCCAGCGCAGCCCGGCCTCACCGGGTCCCGCCGGTCGCCGCGCCGCGCAGCGACCTGAGCACGAGAGCGGTCTCGAGCGCCGCCACCACAGCGTCCCAGCCCTTGTCCTCGCTGCTGGCTTCCAGGCCGCAGCGGTCCAGCGCCTGGGCCAGGGTGTCGCAGGTGAGCACGCCATTGCCGACCGGCGTACCGGTATCGAGCGCCACCCGGGACAGCCCGTAGGTCACCGACTGGCAGACGTACTCGAAGTGCGGCGTCCCGCCCCTGATGACCGCGCCAAGGCAGGCCACCGCGTCATGGGTGCCGGCCAGCTCCGCCGCGACCACCGGCAACTCGACCGCGCCGGGCACTCGTACCAGTGGCGGCTCAGCGACGCCTGCCGCGCATGCGGCCGACACGGCACGCTCCACCAGGCTGTCGGTGACCTCCGCGTGCCAGCGGGTGGCAGCTATGGCGAGGCGCAACCCGGACGCTGCAACCACCCGCCCTGCCGGGCGCCCCGCTCCGCTCACCGCGTCCCCGCTGCGGGCACCCCGAGACCACCCGCGGGCCCGGCCAGACCACCCGCGGGCCGGCGAGACCAGCTGCAGGTACGGCGAGACCACCCGCGGGCCCGGCGAGACCAGCTGCAGGTACGGCGAGACCAGCTGCAGGTACGGCGAGACCAGCTGCAGGTACGGCGAGATGAACGGCAGTCGCCACCGGATCCGCGGCGCCAGGCCTGCCAGCGCCAGAGTGCCCGTTTGGCAGCGAAAGATTGTCGATCTTGTGACCCAGCCGGTCCCTCTTGGCGATCAGATAGCGCAGGTTATCGGCGGTCGGCGCGACCGGCAGCGGGACCCGGCCGGTCACCTCGATGCCGAAGCCGGACAGCCCCTGGACCTTGGCCAGGTTGTTGGTGAGCAGCCGCAGCGAGCTGACGCCGAGGTCGGCGAGGATCTGCGCACCGGTGGAGTACTCGCGGGCGTCAGCGGGCAGCCCGAGTTCCAGGTTCGCGTCGACAGTGTCGGCACCGCCGTCCTGCAGCTGGTAGGCGCGCAGCTTGGAGAGCAGCCCGATGCCCCGTCCCTCGTGCCCGCGCAGGTACATCACGATCCCACGGCCCTCGGCAGCGATCGCCGTCATCGCCGCTGTCAGCTGGGCGCCGCAGTCGCAGCGCCGGGACCCGAACACGTCGCCGGTCAGGCACTCCGAGTGCATCCGAACCAGCACGTCAGCCCCGGCCTCGCCGGGCCCGCCCACCTCGCCGAGCACCAGCGCGACGTGCTCGGTACCGTCCACCGAGTTCAGGTAGCCCAGAGCCCGCCATTCGCCGAACTCGTTCGGCATCCGGGTCTCCACGACCCGGCGGATCATGCGCTCGGAATGCCTGCGGTGATTGATCAGCTGGGCGATCGAGATCAGTGCGAGGCCGTGCGTGTCGGCGAAGGCGCGCAGCTGCGGAAGCCGGGCCATCGTGCCGTCGTCGTTGAAGATCTCGGCAACCACCCCGGCTTCGGTCAGGCCAGCCATCCTGGCCAGGTCCACCGCCGCCTCGGTGTGGCCCGGCCGGCGCAGCACGCCGCCGTCGGCATAGCGGAGCGGGAAGACGTGACCAGGGCGGACAATCTCATAGGGCTCGGTGGCCGAGTCGACCAGGGTCCGGATCGTCCTGGCCCGGTCCGCCGCGGAGATCCCGGTGGTGTTGCCGCTCCGGGCATCCACGCTCACCGTGAACGCGGTTCCCATGTGCTCCTGGTTGTCACTGGTCATCGGCGGCAGCTGCAACCTGTCCAGGTCCGCGCCGAGCATCGGCACGCAGATCAGGCCGCGGGCGTAGCGGATGGTGAATGCCAGCAGCTCCGGCGTGGCCTTGCTGGCGGCGAAGACGATGTCGCCCTCGTTCTCCCTGCTCGCTGCGTCGACCACGACGACCGCCCGGCCTGCCGCGATGTCCGCGATGGCACGCTCGACAGTGTCCAGCCGGGTACCGCCTGCATGCGGCGTGCTCATTGCCTGTGCGGCCCGGTCCCGGATCTGTTCCGCGGTCATGACGTGACCCTCCCGTCGAGTAGCTTCTCGACGTATTTCGCGATGACGTCGACCTCCAGGTTGACCGTCTGGCCAGCTTGCCTGGCACCGAGCGTGGTGCGCTGCAACGTCTCAGGAATCAGGCTGACCTCGAACCAGGGCACCTCGGGGTTGCTCACAGACCACGATCCGGTAAGGTCTGGCGCCTTATGCCAGCCGGACTCTACGGGGTCTGGGGACGGGCTGATCGCGGACACGGTCAGGCTCACCCCGTCCACGGCTACTGACCCCTTAAGCGCGATATAACGCATAAGCTCACCAGGTACGGCGATCCGCAGCACATCCCAGTTCGGGCCCGGTCTGCGTTCGATGATGGCGCCCGTGCTGTCGACGTGACCCTGGACCAGATGCCCGCCGAGACGGCCGTCCAGCCGCACCGGCCGTTCGAGGTTGACCGTGGCGCCAGGAACAAGGCTGCCGAGCCCGGTGCGGTTCAGCGTCTCGCCCATCACATCGGCGGTAAAAGTTTCGTCCGAGATCGCGGCCACGGTCAGGCAGACGCCGTTGATCGCGACCGAGTCGCCGCGGCACGCACCCGAACTCACCTGGGGCCCGCGCACGGTCAGCCTCGCAGCGTCCGGCTGCCGCTCGAGAGCGACGATCTCGCCGAGTTCCTCAACGATTCCGGTGAACACCCGTGCCTCCTCCGGAGCTATTCGCTCACGCAGGCTCCGGGGATCGCGCAGACGCGCGTGCACGGCAGATGCGGCCCGTCAGCGGGGCGCTGCCGTGCGCGTGCTTCCTCCCATCCGGACTCTCACCGTCGGTCCCGGAGTTCCACCGGGTCAGCCAGCCGATGGCCTCGGCCGGGTCGCGGACTATCACCGCCGGTTCGGATTTTCACCGACCCCGGAGCACGCATTACTGTTTCTCACCAACCAGTCTGCCATGCGGGGTATTCCGCCCGCGATGCAGGCCTGGCCCGTGCTCAGCGGATTGTGGTGCTGCTGCCCCGGCGGGCTACGGAGTCCAGGGTGACGGCGGCGAGCAGCACGACGGCGGTCCAGATGTACTGCGCCGCGGCGCCAAGCCCGAGCAGGTCGACGCCGTTGTAGATGACGGCGACGACGAACCCGCCCAGCACCGCACCCAGCATCCTGCCCCGGCCGCCGAACAGGCTGACGCCGCCGATCACGGCTCCGGCGACGGAGTACAGCACGTACTGGCCGCCCTCGAAGCCGTTCGAGATCGAGCCAAGGTTGGAGGCGTAGAGGATGCCCATAACCCCCGCCATCGTCCCGCAGCACGCGAACGCCAGCACGCGGATCCGGCCGAGGTTGATGCCCGCCCGCCTGGCCGCCTCCGCGTTGCCGCCGATGGCGTACATGTACCGGCCGAACCGGGTGCGGCCGAGCAGCACGCTCGTGACCGCGAGCAGCCCGAGCACGATTGGCACCACCCACGGGACTCCCCGCAGCGGCGTGACGCCCTTGCTGCGGTTGACGTTGAGCACTGCAACGAGCACAACGCCGACCGCGGCCATCACGGCGATCTTCAGGATTGTCACGCTCAGCGGCGGCGCGACCAGGCCGTTCGCCCGCCTGCGCCGGTCCCGCGTGATCATGAAAACGGCAGTGAGCGCGACGATGACAATCAGCGCGATCCAGCCGACGGCCGGGGTGAGATTGCCGAACACGATGTCGTTGATGAAGCCGCTCCGGAATCCGGTGTCGCTGATGACCCCGCCGAGGCCGACGCTCCCCGTCTGCCCGAAGAGCCAGAGCAGCACCCCGCTCAGGCCGAGCAGCCCGGCCAGCGTGACAACGAAGGAGGGGATCCGCAGCCAGACGATGATCAGTCCCTCGAAGGCGGCGATCGCGGCGCAGACCACCAGGCCAGTCAGGATGGCGAGCCAGATCGGGAACGGGTGCTTGACGGCCAGCATCCAGAACGTGATGGTCGCGCCGACCGCGCCGTTGAAGGCGACCGACAGGTCGATCTCGCCGAGCAGCAGGACGAACACCTGCGCCATGGCGATCGTGATGATCCAGCCCGCCTGGCCCATCAGGTTGGCGATGTTCGCGGCGGACAGGAAGGCGTGCTGCGAAATCTGGAAGTAGGCGCCGATGGCGATCAGGCCGACGATGACCGGCAGGGCGCCGCTCTCACCGTTGCGTACCCGCCTGAGCCAGATCCGCGTGTACTCGCCCAGCGACTGCGCCAGCACGTCCGGGGCGCTGGTCAGCGCGATTTCGGCGGCTACGTCGTCGCCTGCGCCGGGCTCGCCCGCCAGCGCAACCGACCCGGCCTGGTCCCTTGGCGCCTCGCCCTGGTCCGTCCCTGCCATTGTTCAGCCCTCCGAGCCGCTGCTGGCGCCGGGCGAGGTCGCGCGCTCGCCCCCGCTGCCGTCGTCGCCCAGTCGGGTCGACGCGCCGGTGGTCATGAGGTCTACGGCCGACTGCCGGTCAAACTCCGCCGCCGGCGCAGCGGCGACCAGCCTGCCCAGGTAGAGCACCGCGATCCGGTCCGCGACCTGGAACACGTCGACCAGGTTGTGCGAGATGACGAGCACCGCGTGACCGGTGCTGGCCAGCCGGGCAACGAGAGAAAGCACGAGCTCGGTCTGGCTGACGCCGAGCGCAGCCGTCGGCTCGTCCATGATGACGAGCCTGGCCTCCTGCATGACCGCCTTGGCCACCGCGACCGCCTGCCGCTGCCCGCCGGACAGCGAGCCGACCGGCTGCCGGATCGATCGGACGGTCGTGACCCTCAGATCCTGCAGCGTCTGCTTGGCGGTCAGCTCCATGCTGACCTCATCGAGCAGGCCCAGCCGCTGCTTTTCGTGACCGAGCAGCATGTTCTGCACGATGTCCAGGTTGTCACACAGCGCAAGGTCCTGGTAGACGGCAGCGATGCCGAGAACGGTGGCGTCCCTCGGCGAGTGAATGTGGACCGGCCGGCCGTCCCATATCAGCTCGCCGCTGCTTGGCTGCCAGATGCCCGCGATGGTCTTGATGAGCGTCGACTTGCCCGCCCCGTTGTCCCCGACCAGGGCGGTCACTTGCCCGGCCGGAATGTCCAGGTCGATGTCGGTCAGCGCCTGTACCGGGCCGAAGTTCTTGCTGACGCCCCGCAGCCGCAGCAGCGGCATGTCGCCGGCTTCAGCCGGGCTGGAGTCCGGCAGTCCCGATCCGGACGGCACCCGGCCCGCTGACGCGGGCCGGGTGCCGTCTCCGTAGCCATCTGTTACCAACGCGGCGTTCCCGTCCGGTCGTACGCGTTCATCTTCACTACGAGATCCCGTACTTGGTGCAGTCGGCCTTGAACGAGCCCGTGCACAGGCTGGACGCCGGCACGAAGCCGTCCTTGACGACTGTCGAATTGACCGTGCTCGGGGTCACCCATTCCGGCGTCAGCAGGATCGAGGGCACCGCAGCCCCGGTGTTGACATCCTTCACGGTGCCGTTGACCAGCGCCGCCGGCGGCGTCACGCCCGCCCGCAGGTACATGGCCAGCGCGACCGCTGCCTGCGCCTCCAGGTAGATCGGCTTGTACACGGTGCCGCACTGGTAGCCGGATATGACGTTCTGCAGCCCGGTCAGGGTGGCGTCCTGGCCGGTGACCGGCAAGGTCTGCGCCTTGATGCCGCGCGTCTGCAGGTAGTGGATGATCGGAGCGCCGTTCTCGTCGTTGGGCATCAGCACGGCGTTGGCGTTCGGGTGCGCCGTGTACGCCGCCTCGAACTCCGACAACGCGGTGGGCGGATCCCAGGTCCCGGCCGGGTTGGCGACGTCGGTCCACGTCTTGGCGCTGAAGTAGGGCGCGAGCACCGCATCGTAGCCGTTCGCGAACAGCGTGGCGTTGTTGTCGGTCGGGGCGCCGCGCATGACGATGACCTGGGGCTTGGCGACGTGCCAGGCCGTTATGCAGCTGGCCAGGCCCTTGCCGAGCAGCGTGCCGACGTAGACATTGTTGAAGCTGACGTAGTACTTGCGGGTGCCGCCGAGGGTCAGCCGGTCGTAGTCGATCACCGGCACGCCGTGCGACTTGGCGTAGGACTCGATCTTCGCGCCGACGCCCGAGTCGAGCGGGTCTACGGCCAGCACGGTCGCGCCCTTGGTGATGTCGGCCTGGGCGTCAGCGTACTGGGTGGCGTCGCTGCCCAGCGCGTTCTGGACGATGTACTGCGACGACGTGAGCCCGGCATCCGTCATGGCCTTCTTCAGGTAGGGCGCGTCGAATTCCACGTACCGGGTCGATGACACGGTGTCCGGCAGGATCACCGCCACGATCCCCTTGCCTTTCGCTGCCAGCGGCTTGAGCGCGGTCATCGCCCCGAAGCTCAGGTTGAACGACGTGGCGCTGAGCGTCGGGACGCTCGCTGAACTCGATGAACTCGGTGAGCTTGGCGTGCTCGACGAACTCGACCCGCTGCTTCCGCAGCCGGCCACGACAAGCGCCGCGCACGCGGCCGCGGCTGTTAGGGCGACCCTTTTCTTGTTAAATCTCAACGAAACCCCTTCGCTTCTTGGGTTCGGCGTGCCATGTAAACACGGCACCACCGGCATGGTGCGCCTTGAGGTCGGTGCGCCAGGCCCTGTGCAGCCAACCGTAGGCCTCGAAAAGTTAACGTGGTCATAACATCGCAGCTCTGGCGTTAACATAGGATTAACGCGAGTATCCCCGCAATGCCTGCAGCCAGGGAGAATCCCGAACGAGATCACTTCGACGCGGGACCGTTACTCCGCCGCGATGCGGTATCCGGCGCGGGGCTGGGTGAGGATGAGCGGCGGGCAGTCGTCGGCCTCCAATTTGGCCCGCAGCCGCCGCACATAAACCCGCACGTACTCGGTCTCCGTCTCATAACCGTGTCCCCAGACCCGCCGCAGCAGATGCGCATGGGTCAGCAGCTTGCCGCGGTTGGTGACCAATTCGCGGAGCAGCGCAAACTCCGTCGGGGTCAGGTGCACCGGGTACCCGTCCCTGGTGACCTGCTGGGCGGCCAGATCGATCACTACCGGGCCGATGGAGATAACCGGCGGCGCTGGTTCCGGGGCGGCCGCCGGGCGGGTGCGGCGAAGCGTCGCCGCAATCCGGGCCAGCAGCTCCTCGATGCTGAACGGCTTGGTCAGGTAGTCGTCGGCGCCGACGTTCAGCGCCGTGACCTTGTCCCGCTCGCCACCGCGGGCGGAGACGACGATGACGGCCACCGACGAGCGCTCGCGTATCTCGCGGCATAGCTCGAACCCGTCCACCTCGGGCAGCATCAGGTCCAGCAGCACGATGTCCGGTGCCTCGGTCTCCAGCATCCGCAGGGCCCGAGCGCCATCGGTCGACACCACGGTGTCGAAACCCCGGACGGCCAGGTTGGACCGGATCATGTCGACGATGTTCGGATCATCCTCGATGATCAGGGCGCGCGTCTCGGCCGCTTGCTCGGTCACCGCGGGCCGCTCCCGTTCCCCCGCGCCGTTCCTTGTTCCAGGACCGGCTGGCCGGCCATGCCGGACCGGCGGCCGTTGCTGCCGGACCGGCCGCCGTTGCTGCCGGACCGGCTGCCGTTGCTGCCGGACCGGCTGCCGTTGATGCTGGCCTGGGCGCCGCGATCGTCGTCCGGCGGGCCCGGCTGCTCCGTCGGCAGCACGACGTGGAAGCAGGTGCCCAGGTCCGGCTGGCCCAGCTCGATGCGGCCGCCGTGCGCCGCCACGATGCCGTTGGCGATCGAGAGGCCGAGCCCGGCGCCGGGGGTGCGCGCTCGCCGCCGTCGCATCGGCTCGAACGGGGCGGCGGCAAGCTCCGGCGGCATCCCCGCGCCGTTGTCGGCAACGCTCACGGCCACCCCGCCGGGCCCGTCCGGGGTGGCGCTGACGCGCACCCGGGTACCGGGCGGATTGTGCCCGATGGCGTTGTCGAGCAGGTTAACGAATACCTGCTCGAGCCGGTCATGATCAGCCCAGACGACGGGCAGGCAGGGGTCGCAGGAGACCTCGACCATCCTGCCGTGGGCGGGCGGCAGGCAGGCGATCGCCGCATCGAGAACCAGCGGGATGTCGCACCAGTCCCGCTGCAGCCGGAGGACTCCCGACTCGATCGCGGAAAAGTCAAGCAAATCGCCGACGAGACGGCCGAGCCGGGCCGATTCTGAGGCGATCCGGGCCAGGAATCGCTGCTGCGACTGGCTGTCCCAGGTCACGTCCGATTGCATGAGGCTCGACGCGTATCCCCTGATGGCCGTCAGCGGGGTGCGCAGCTCGTGGCTCAGCCGGGACAGGAAGCCGCGCTGCAGTTCCTGCGACCGCCGCAGCGCCGCCGCCTCCTGGTGGGCAAGGCCGGCCTCCTCGCGTTCCAGCGCGAGCCGCAGCGAGTGGGCAGCGTCCTCAAGCAGCGCCGTCGCGTCTGCGGCCTGACCGCGTGCGCCGCCACGGCCGGACAGGCCGCCCGGCCAGCTCGCACCGTCCGGCCAGCCGGCCCCGTCTGGCCACCCGGCCCCAGCTGCCCAGCTGGCCAGCAACGCGGTCGGGCCGCCAGGAGCGGCGAAGGTCACCGCCAGCAGCCGGGCCCCCCCGTCGGCCGGTAGCTCACGTGCCACGCCGTCGCTGCGCTCGCCAGCGAGGAGGTAATCCGCGGCGTCCAGCAGGCCGGGCGAGGCGGCACCGGCACCGCGCGGGCGGGCCGCTGCCTCGGCGATGCTGACCCCGCGGCAGTGCATCTGGCCGGCCCGCCGGGTGAGCAGCACCACCTCGTCCGCCTGCAGGCCCTGGCGCAGGGACTGCACTGCCAGGCCTAGCGCCTCGGCCACCGGGATCGGCCCGGCCAGCGTCTCCAGCATCTCCCTGATCGTCTCAAGTACCCGGTTGCGAGCGGTGACCTCCTCAAGCAGCCGGTCCCGCTCGATCGCGCTGGCGGCGTAGCCTGCATAGAGGTTGACCAGGTCAAGCTGGTCCCGTTGCGGGCTGCCCGGGGCTTGCCCGAAGACGGTGATGACGCCGAGGTGGCCGCCGGGGCCCATCACCGGGACCGACCAGGAACTGCGCACCTCGGCTGCCCTGGCCAGGCCATCGAATGGCGCCCAGGCGAGCCCGGTGCGCACGTTCTCCTCCACCAACGGCTTTCCCGCCGCAGCGGCCAGGCCGACTGGGCCGCCGGCCGGACCATAGGGCAGCCGGGACCACGCCGATTGCAGCACCGGCGGCAGCCCGAGTGAGGCGGCGCAGATCAGCGCATTCTGGGCGCGCAAGTGAATGCACAGCCGGTCAATGCCGAGCGCGGCGCCGAGCGCAGACAGGATCAGCGACAGGCTGGACGACGGGTCGGCTGAGACGAGCCGGTCGGCCAGCCCGTGCAGCCTGGTCAGCTGCCGCCGCGCCGAGGAGTCGACCTGCTGGCCCGACAGCAGCGCCACGACATCGTCGGGGTGCACCACGCTGGGATTGACGTCGGCTACCACCTGGCCATGACGCAGCACGACGATCCGGTCGGCCAGCCGGAACATCTGGTCGATGTCGTGGCAGGCGAGCAGGATCGTGGTGCCCTGCCCGCGCAGGCTGCGGATCAGCTCCTCGACCTGCGCGGCTTCCCGCACCCCGAGGGAGGCGGTGGGCTCGTCGAGCAGCAGCAGCCGGGGCCTGCGCGCCATCGCCCGCGCGACCGCCACCAGCTGGCGCTGGCCTCCGGACAGCGAGCGGACGCTTCGGGTGGTATCCCGGATCGGAATCCGGAGGCTGCCGAGCAGTGCCGCAGCGGCTTCGTGGGACCGGACGTCGGACAGCAGATGCCGGCGGCGCTCCCGGCCGAGCAGCAGGTTCGACGCGACGTCCAGATTGTCGCAGAGCGCCAGGTCCTGCCAGACCACGGACACTCCCTGCCGGGCAGCAGCGGCCGGGTTGGCGCTGACGGGGCGGCCGCCCAGCGAAATATGCCCGGCAGTCGGGGCGATGTCCCCGGCGATGCAGCGCACCAGCGTTGTCTTGCCCGCTCCGTTCTCCCCCGCTAGCGCGACAACCTCGCCCGGCGCGATCTCGAGGTCGATCCCGGCGAGCGCGCGCAGCGCGTCGAAATCGACGACAAGCCCGGACACCGACAGCAGCGGCCACGACTGCGCTGACGGGCTGATGGCGGCACTCATGTGTCTATTGTGGTGCGAACATTCACCACCAAGCTACCCAGCCCTGCCGCGGACCTCGGCGATCCGGCCCGCCAGGAACGCCCGCTCAGCCGCATTGTCGGCCAGGTCGAGGGCGCTGCGGTAGGCAGCGACCGCATCGTTGCGGCGGCCCAGCCTGCGCAGCAGGTCGGCCTTCGCCGCTGGCAGGTAGCGATAACCGGCCAGCCGGCCGTCCCGCTCGAGATACGCCATCTCGGCCAGCCCCGCCGCTGGCCCGTCGACCATGGCCAGTACCACGGCCCGGTTGAGCGCGACCACCGGAGACGGCCAGGCCCGCAGCAGCGCCCCGTAGATCTGAAGCAGCTGCGGCCAGTCCGTCTCGGCGTAGCTCGGCGCCTCGGCGTGCACCGCCGCGATCGCTGCCTGCAGGACGAACTTCCCCGGCCGGCCGCCGCGCACCGCCCCGGTCAGCAGCCCGGTGCCTTCCTCGATCGCCGCCCGGTCCCACCGCGCCCTGTCCTGCTCCTCGAGCAGCAGCAGCCGCCCGTCGCCGGCCGTCCTGGTAGCCCGGCGCGCGTCGGTGAGCAGCAGCAGCGCAAGCAGGCCGCGGACCTCACGCTCGTCCGGCATCAGCGCCCGCAGCGTGCGGGCCAGGTCAATGGCCCGCTCCACCAGGTCGGCGCGAACCAGGCCATCCCCAGCCGGAGCCGTGTGGCCTGTCGTATAGAGCAGATGCACCACCGTGAGGACCGCGTCGAGCCGGTCTGGCAGTTCCGCCTCACCGGGCACCCGGTAGGCGATCCGGGCGGCGGAGATCTTTTTCTTCGCCCGCGTGACCCGCGCCGCCATCGTCGGCTCAGGCACCAGGAACGCCAGCGCGATCTCCGTGGTGGTCAGCCCGCACACCAGCCGCAGCGTGAGTGCCACCTGCGCCTCCCTGGCCAGTGCCGGGTGACAGCAGGTGAACACCAGCCGGAGCCGGTCGTCGGCAATCACGCCTGCTCCCTCGTCCGCCCCGCCGCCGGCGCCCGCACCTGGCCCAGGCTCAGCCGGGTCAGGCTCGATCAGCAGCGGCAGCTTGGCCCGCAGCGTCCGGTCCCTGCGCAGCATGTCAAGTGCGCGCCGCCGCGCCGTCGTGGTGAGCCAGGCCCCCGGGTTGCGCGGCACTCCCTGCCGCTGCCAGGCGTCGAGCGCGGCCACGTAGGCGTCCTGCACGCACTCCTCGGCGACGTCGATGTCACGCGCGACGCGCGCCGTCGCGGCGAGCACGAAGGCCCACTCGCGACGGTGCGCCTCGGCTACCGCGGCGTTGACATCCGCGGCTTCGGGCATATCGCCGCAGGCTCCAGCAGCAGATGGGCCTGCCTGCACGCTTCACCCGCCCGACATGTCCATTATCGGCCGCACCTCGACGCCGCCGTAGGGTGCCGGGCACAGCTTCGCGATCTCCAGCGCGTGATCGAGGTCGTGGGCCTCGATCAGGTAGTAGCCGCCGAGCGCCTCCTTGGTCTCGGCGAACGGGCCGTCGGTCACGACGTCGCCGCGGATCGAGGTCGCGGTGCCGGTCGGCTGCAGGGCGTTACCGCCGACGATCTTCCCGCCCTGCTCCCCTACCTGCTCGGCAAAGCGGGCATGTGCCTGCCCCGCTGCCTGCCACACCTCGGGCGAGCCGGTCACGTAGGCGTCCTCGTTCTCGTAGATGAGGATCAGGTACTCGGCCATCTGGATCTCCTTGAGTTTCTCGATCGGCGGGCTTCATCACTTCGACGAACGGGTCCGCCAGGAATCGACAAGTCGCTGCCGGAATTCTCGCCGATAGTGCCGACAGTAGACGGCGGCTCGGCACCGGCGGGTGTGCGACAGTTTTGTTGGGGATGATCTTGTCTGGCTTGTGACCTCAGGGTCTGAGTCGCGGTGTCTGTCAGACGGCAAGCCGGAGCCGGGCTGTGCTGGGCGGGCGGGGTGCCCATAGTTCGTCCCAACGGCCGCTGGCGTGCTGGCAGCGGAGGCAGATGATGTCCTGGGCACCGTCGACCGTCCAGTGCATGCCTGATTGCTTGGTGCGCTGGACGACGATGGCCTTGATTCCGCCTTCGATTGCGCCCGAGCCGGTGAACATGCCCAGCTTCTGGAAGCTGGCGTAGCGCATCCGGTGGGCGTTGTTGCGGAAGTAGCCGAGCTTTCGTTCCAGGTCGCTGGCCTTGACACCGTCGAGTGGGTAGGCGCTGGCGGCCTCGATGATCGCATCGATGCTCCCGGCGTCCAGCTCGGCATGCCGGTCGGCCAGCCACTGCGCCGGGTGGGGGTGATGAACGCCAGGTGGTTCGCCAGGTCGGTGAGGTGCTCGCGGGCGTGGTAGATGTCGGTGATGTGGGTGGCCTGGGGGTAGAGGACCTCGGCCATGGTCCAGATCCAGGCGGCGCCGTCGCCGAGGGCGACGACCTGGCGGAAGTGCTCGCCGCCGCGGCGCAGGTACTCGGCTTCGACCAGCTGGGCGAGGGCGTTCTTGCCGCCGAAGGTGGCGACGTAGGTGGAGGAGCCGGGGTCCATCACCGGCCTGCCGTCGTCATCCAGGCACGACACGGTGAACAGCCGGGCGAGCTTGACCTCCCTGGTCCCCGCCTTGCCGTCGTCGTCCTTGCCTGGCAGGCCCTCGGTCTCGCTGGCGCGCACCGGCACGCCGGTCCCGTCGGCTTCCACATACAGCATGTCGGGTACCGGCTCGGGAGGCGGCAGCGGGAGGATGTCCCTGGCCCTGATCGCGGCGGCCTCAGCCCCGGCTGCTGCCCGCGCGGCAGCGCCCGACGCCTCGGCGGACCGCTCGATGGTCCTGGCGGTCACGGTGATCCCGGCCAGGCTGGACGGCAGGCGGCCCGGGCGAAGGAGACCTCCGCGCCGGCCAGGGCAATCATCTCGGCCACGCCCGGCGACAGCGCAGCGCCGGCCACGCCGAGCTGCTGGTCCCGGGGGGCGAAACCATGACCGCACTGCGCGCAGTGATACCACGCCCGGCGCAGCGTGACCGGGCCGAGCACGGTGATGACGGTCTTGTCCCGGCAGCCCGCGTAAACGGCCTGGTGACCGTTCCGCACCCGGCACGCGGCAGCGTCCGTCCTGGCAGGCCAGCACCGCCTCCAGCAGAGCAGCGCCGGCTGAGGCCATCGCGGCGCGCATCGCCTGCTCCAGCACGCTCAGCGCCGCGCCGGTGCCCAGCATCCCGGCGGGGCCGGCCAGCTTGCCTACCTCGGCGGCGGCGATCTCCTCGAGCCGCGCCGCGAGCCCCCTTTCCCCCTCCGCCGGGAGGGGCGCAGCGCGGCCGTCGCCGGCCGGGCCGCGCAGATCGCCTCGCTGACCGCCGTCACCTCCTCCACCAGACCGGTGAACCGCTGGTGCTCGGCCACCTCCCGCTCGGCTTTCTCCAGCTCCGGGCCCGGCCTCAGGTGCACGTTCACGGTCTTGCCGCCGATCCGGCGGGTCAGGTTGTACTGCGGCCCGTGCCCCCGGTGCCCCGGCTGCGCGCAGGCGCAGTTCGGCTTGCCGCACTTGCGCCACACCACGTTCAGCGCGCCCCGCCGGAAATCCCCCACCTGGGAGATAAGGCCGAACAGCTCGGCGCGGCGGCGCTCGAGCCAGGCCAGGTCACGTCCGGCGAAGTCAGCCACGGGCCACCTCCACATCTGAGTTACTACATCACTCAGACTAGCGGCGAGAGCTGCGCTAACCAAGAACCCTCACGATTCAGTCGTGCACCCGGCACCGGCCCCGCCGTCAGTGCCCGGACCGGCCAGGATTGCTGCTGACAGCCAGGGAACGGAGGCCGTTGACGGCTTCTGCGGGGTCATCCGCGCCGAATACGGCTGATCCCGCCACGAACACATCGGCGCCCGCCTCCGCGCAGCGGCCGATGGTCTCCGCGCTGACCCCCCCGTCGACCTGCAGCCAGATCGAACCGCCCCGCCGGGCTATGAGATCGGCTGCCCGCCGGATCTTGGGCAGCACCAGGTCGAGGAACGGCTGCCCGCCGAAACCAGGCTCAACCGTCATCAACAGCAGCATGTCAACCTCGCCCAGCAGGTCAGCGTAAGGCTCTACAGCTGTGCCCGGGTTGACCGCCAGCCCGGCCCGCGAGCCGGCCGCCCTGATCATCCGCAGCGTGCGGACCGGTGATTGCACGGCCTCGGCATGAATGGTCACGCTCCGCGCCCCTGCCTCGGCGTAGCCGGTAGCCCAGCGATCCGGGTCCTCGATCATCAGATGGCAGTCGAGGGGCAGGCTCGCGTGCTTGCTCAGCGCCTCGACGACCGGCAGGCCGATCGTGAGGTTCGGCACGAAATGACCGTCCATCACGTCGACGTGCAGCCAGTCGGCCACGCTTGCTACGGCCGCGGCCTCGTCGGCAAGCCTCGCGAAGTCCGCGGCCAGGATGCTGGGCGCCATCTGGATCGTCATCTCAGCCTCAAGTCTAGATCCGGCGTGCCAAACTGGCACCGCGGCCCGGGGGCAGAAGTGTCACAGCCCGCCGCTACCGTTCGATCCTGTATTCGAAACTGAAGCAGGCGAGGAGGGCCGCTCATTGAACCCCGAAGCATCGACCAGGCTGCTGGACCGCGTAAGGAAGCTGCTGGCGAAGGCGGAAGACGACAGCGTCACGCCGCCCGAGGCCCAGGCGCTGACGGCGAAGGCCGCCGAGCTGATGGCCAAGTACGGCATCGACCGGGCGCTGCTCGCGGCGGACCGTCCGGAGACCGACCAGCCCGCCAGCCGGGTCCTTGACATCGACAACCCATGGGCGCGGGTGAAGGCGCATCTGCTGTGCGGACTCGGTTCCGCGCTCCGCTGCCAGTGCATCCTGCTGTCCAGCGCCGGCCCCGGCGCCAGGATTCACGTCTTCGGGTACGCATCTGACCTCGAGCGCACCGACATGCTGTACACCTCGGTACTCATCCAGATGTGGCACGGCCTGGCCGGCGCTCAGGTGCCGGCGTGGAGCCGCAGCGCGCGGGCCTGGCGGCGCAGCTGGCTACTGGGTTTCGCAACTGCCGTTGTCTCCAGGGTCCGCGCGGCCGAGCACGCGGCAGCCAGCCAGGCAACCGCTCCCGCGGCCGCTTCGGGTTCCAGGACCGCCCTCGTCCTCGCCGACCGCGCCCTGGTGATCCGCAGGAACGTCGAGCAGGCTTACCCCGTCACCCGCACCGCGCGAGTTACCTACAGCGGCAGCGGCTACGGCGACGGATTACGCCAAGGGCCAGCAGGCCGACATCGGCGGCAGCCGCCTGGCCGCGGGCCGGAGCCGCGCTCTGTCCGGCACGTCCCGCTAAGACCGCGGAATACCTCATCGCGGCGACCAGCACGGCCCGTTCTTGCAGCGGAGCGGTGCCGCACGACAGGCTTCGTCAGTCCCGGCGCCGGAGCAGCGCCAGGAAGATCGCGTCGGTGCCATGACGGTGCGGCCAGAACTGCGCGAACCTGCCGTCAGGAGCCGGGCAGCGCAGGCCCGGCACCTCCGCGAGGACGGCGGGCGCGTCGAGTACCTGCGCGTCGCCGCGGCCGGCCAGCACGGCTGCGACGACCTCACGGGTCTCGGCCTGGTGCGGCGAGCAGGTGACGTACGCGACGACGCCGCCGGGCCTGGCCGAGTCGAGAGCGGTCGCGAGCAGCCGCCGCTGGAGGCCGGCCAGCTCGGCCACATCCTGCGGTGACCGGCGCCACCTAGCTTCCGGGCGGCGCCGGAGCGCTCCAAGGCCCGAGCATGGGACGTCCGCGAGCACCCGGTCGAATGAGCCTGGCCGCCACGCCGGAGCCGTACCGTCAGCAGTTATCACGGCTGCCGCCCGGGCGGCGGGCATCCTCCTGCTGGCACCGCCCAGGGCGGTCATGACCAGGCGGGCCCGGTGCTCGCGCACGTCCGCAGCCAGCAGCCCGGCGCCGCCTCGCGCGGCAAGGCCAGCCAGCAGCCGCGCCTTGCCGCCTGGCCCGCGCGCACATGTCGAGCCACCGCCCGCTGCCTGCGCCGCTGGTTTCCGCCCGGGCCAGTGCCAGCGCGGCCAGCTGGCTGGCCTCGTCCTGCACTGCCGCGCGGCCCTGCGCCACCGCTGGGACGTCGCCGGGGTGGCCGTCCGGCAGGTACGCGCCGAACTCAGACCACCGGGCCGGCTGGCTGCCGGCCGCGACGAGCTCATCACGGTGGGACCGGCCGGGAACCGCGCAGAGCGTGACTGCGGGCCGCTCGCCGTCGGCGGCCAGCGCTGCCTCGGTCTCCGCTAGGCCGCCAGCCTCCGCCTCCCCCAGCGCGGCGCTCAGGGCCGTGACTATCCAGCGCGGATGGCTGTACCGCACCGACAGGTGACCGACCAGGTCCTCGGCCCGGCTCGGGGCCACGACGGTCAGCCACCCCTGCAGGTCGCGCGTCGCGACACGGCGGAGCACAGCGTTGACGAAACCGGCGGGCCGCGGGCCCGCGACATACCTGGCGAGGTCGACCGAGGTGGCAACGGCCGCGTGCGAGCGGACCCGGGTGGCAAGCAGCTGATGCGCGCCGAGCCGGAGCACCTGCCGGAGCGGCGGGTCGACATCCGCCAGGCTGCGGTCACTGCAGACGGCAAGGATCGCGTCGTAGCTGCCCTGGGCGCGGAGCGTCCCGTAGCTGAGTTCGGTGGCCAGGGCGGCGTCCCGGCCGGCCAGCCCGCGCTCGCGCAGCAACGCAGGCAGCAGCAGGTTCGCGTAGGCATCGCGCTCGTCGACGCCGCGGAGCACGTCAACCGCCGCCCGCCGCGCTGGATCGGCGCGCCCGCCGGGCCCGCGGCTGACGCTCTTCCCGGACGCCCGGTTGCTGTCATTCGCGGAGGTTCGGCTGCTGTCGTTCCCGGCCGCCCGGTTGCTGTTCTTGCTGGACGTGCGGTCCCTGCCGGTTCCGGCGGGCTGGTTGCTTTTGCGCCCGGCAGCGCTGGCCATCCCGGTCATGTCAGCGGAGCACTGCGCTTCGGCCATCCAGGCGCAGGCCGCGCGCCCAGTCCGGCGCCCGCATCAGGCGCTTCCCGTCCGGCTGTACGTCGCCGAGCTCGACAGGCAGCGTCCCGGTGCCGACAAGTACCCGGGATCGCTCGACCAGGAGCTCGCCCGGCGCAGCGGCGCCGCCCGGATCCGCGCGCGTCACCGCGGCCAGCGGACCGAGCTTCAGCCTGGTGCCGTCGAGGACACTCCACGCGCCCGGCGCCGGCGTGCACGCCCGGATCAGGCGGCTCACCGCCAAAGCGGGCTTATGCCAGTCCACGTGCGCATCCCCGGCCGTGATCTTGGGCGCCAGGCTGATCCCGTCGGCCGGCTGCGGCCGCGCCACCAGCTCGCCGGACTCGATCCCGTCCATGGTCGCGACCAGCAGCTCGGCCCCCGACACGGACAGCCTGGCCAGCAGGTCGCCGGCGGTGTCCGAGGGCTTGACAGGCTCGGTGACCACGCCGAAAACGGGCCCGGCGTCAAGCTCCCTGACGAGCGCGAAGGTGGTAGCCCCGGTGAGATCGTCGCCGTGCCAGATCGAATGCTGCACTGGGGCTGCGCCCCGCCAGGCTGGCAGCAGGGAGAAGTGCAGGTTGACCCAGCCGTGCCGGGGGATGTCCAGCGCCGGTTGGGGGATCAGCGCGCCGTAGGCGGTGACCGGGCAGCAGTCCGGCGCCAGTTCCCGCAGCCTGGCGAGGAAGTCAGGATCCTTCGGCCGCTCCGGCCTCAGTATCTCCAGGCCCGCAGCTTCTGCCCGCTGCGCGACCGGGCTTTTCGCGACCTGGAGCCCGCGGCCCGACGGCGCGTCCGGGCGGGTGACCACTGCCACGACCTCATGCCGTGAACCAAGCAGCGCCTCCAGGGAGCGGACGGCGGCCGCGGGTGTGCCGGCGAAGACCAGTCGCATCCGCTAGTAGGCCCTGCCGCGCATCGGGTGCGGCGACAGCTTGACCGCGGGGACCGTCTCGCCCCACCACTCGGCAGCCCGGATCTCCTTCATCGCCAGCTTGCGCTGGGCGTCATCAAGGCGGTCGATGAACAGCACGCCGTCCAGATGGTCGGTCTCGTGCTGCACGCAGCGAGCGAGCTGGCCGGTCCCTTCCAGGGTGACCGGCTCGCCGTGCATGTCGAACCCTGTCGCCACGGCTCCGTAGGATCGCTGCGTCGGGTACGCGAGGCCCGGGAACGACAGGCAGCCCTCGTCGTCCGTCTCCTGTTCCACGGACAGTTCAAGCGACGGATTGATCAGGTGGCCCAGCTGATCGTCGACGTAGTAGGTGAAGACGCGCAGGCTCACCCCGATCTGCGGCGCCGCCAGGCCAACGCCGGGCGCCTCCATCATCGTCTCGGTGAGATCCTTGACCAGCCTGCGCAGCTCAGCGTCGAAGTCCCGGACCGGCTCGGCCGGGGTGCGCAGCACCGGGTCGCCGAAAAGACGTATCGGCCTGACGCTCACTAAATGCCTCCCCATAACTGACCGCGTGTCGCTACCGCAGACAGTCTATGGAGTCAGGCGGCCTTTGCCGGCCGAAGGCGAACGAGCCTTGAACGCGGCCTTGCGTGCCGCCCGCGCCACTGCCGGGTCGGGATGATGCTCGCCCAGCGCGGTCAGCAGGCCCGTCACTCCCGGATGGCTGACCTGCCACAGGCTTGCGACGATTTCTGCCTGGGTGCGGGCGGGCACCTCGGGCAGGAGCTCGGCCACCACGTCGTGCGGGTCTGCCTCTTCGAGCAGGCCCGCGCCCAGGTCAACGAGCAGCCAGGTCCGGTCCTCGGGGGTCAGGTCGGCGTCCTCGCCGTGCTCGTGCAGCCAGACTGCCGCGTGCGCACGCAGCAGCGGGTCGCCGAGGGCAGCCCGGACTTCGCCGGTGGCGCCGGCACCGACCCGGTCCAGGACCGCGAAGGCAGCTCCCCGAAGCCCGGGCGACCCGGTCCTGGCCGCGCTGACCAGTTCCGCGGCTGCCTGGGCGGCGGTCCGGGACGCTAGCCAGGCGCCGATCTCGGCTTCGCCATCCTCGGCGTCGCAGCTGGCCAGGGTGGCGAGCAGTCCCGCGGCGCCGGCCCGCCCGGCGCTGCCGAGTACCGGCACGTGCCAGCCCTGCGCGCGCAGCCTGCGATGCACGCCCCAGACGCCGAGCGGGGACAGCGCGACCGTCAGGCCGCCCGCCGTCTCTTCGGTCCCGAGTTCCACCACGCCCAGATCGGCAAGCGTCTCAAGGGCGCGGGACAGGGCGGCGCCCTGATCATGTTCCTGGACCTGGTCACCGTGCCTGACCTGCTGGCCCGCTTGCTGCCTTTGGGTGCCAGCGGCGGCCGCATACGCGTCGAAGAGGCTCTCCATCCGCACCGGCGCGCCAACGGTGTACAGGGCGGTGGCCAGCCCGTCGAGATCCTCAGCGGCAAGGGTGACCTGGAGCGCGTCGTCCCAGAGCGCCAGCACTTCCTCGGCGTCTCCGGACGCCAGAGCGGCTAGCCTGCCGGGCACGGAGCCATAGTCCGGTCCCGGCTGCCCCGCCGGCTCCGGCTGCCCCGCCGCCAGGGCCACCTGCCAGGCCATGTCCACCTCGCTGGGCGCCATCTCCAGCTCGGCCGCCGCAGCGGCCCGCTGCGGCCCGGAAAGACGGCGCGACCCGGCCAGGCCATCGATGCCTTGCGCCCAGCGGCTCAGGTCCCTGGCTGCGCGAAGGAGCGGGGCGACGCGGGCCGCGGCAGCCAGCTCCTCCCTGGCCGCCAGCCGTACCGGCGGCATCCGCAGCAGGCCGCCATCACGATGCAGGCCCGGTGCCGCTGCGCCGGCCAGGCTGCTGCCAGCGCCGTTCCCTTCGGCTGCCCGTCCCGCTGCTCCGTCTCCGGCCACGCCGCGTTCCGCCGCGGGCCCTGTCCGCGGCCCGGCTGGCCCCGGCTCCGGGACGGGGCGGGGCCCGGTTGGCCTCGCGTCCGGGTTCCTTCGTGAGGTAGCCACCCAAGCACCCTACGGCCTCAGCCGGGCATAGTCAGATCAGCTCGGCCGGGTCGAGCTGCAATCTCACCACACCCGGATCCTTGCGCGCGCTGCGTACCCCCTGGCCAGCGCGCAGCGCGGCGGCCAGCGCGCCTCCCATGGAGCGGGGTACCCGGATCAGGGCCCGTACCGCCTCCCCAGTGGCCTGGTCGCCATGCTCGAGCGCACCCGCGGTCGTGATCGGGACGGGACCGAGCACTTCGGCAGCAGGCGGCAGCTCGGCGGCTGCAAGCAGCCCGGCAACGGCGTCCTTGGCGCCGGTCAGGCTGGCCATCCGGGCCGCGGGAGGGAACCGGAGCTGGGTACGTTCAGCTAGCTCCCGCTCGGCGTGGGTCACCGGATCCCAGCGGATGAGAGCCTGCACGGCAGGCACCCCGGCGTCGGCCACGACCACCACGGCCCCGCCGTCGGAGGCCGGCCGCACCAGCGCCGCGGCGTTCATCCAGCGCCGCAGTGCCTCCTCGGCGGCCCGGAGGCTGGGCCGCCAAGCAGCGTCCAGCCGTCGAGCAGCACTGCGGCCAGGTAGCCGCCGTCGGCACGCGGTTCGGCGCCGGGCGTCGCCACGATCACCGCAGGCGTGGCGGGCACCCCAGCGATCACGCCGTCTCCGCCCGACATGCGGATGGGCGTGCACGGGAAGGCCCGGCCAAGTTCCTCCGCCGTGCGACCAGCCCCGGTCACCGCGGCGCGCAGCCTGCCGTCACCGCACCGCGGGCAGGTCCAGCTCCCGGTCGCCGCGCACCAGCCGCACACCGCGGCTGCGTGCGCCGCCGGAAGGGTGAGCGGGCCCCCGCAGGCGGAGCAGCGGGCCGGCGCGTGACAATGCGCGCATCCGACGGCCACTACGTAACCTCTCCTCGGCACCTGGATCAGGACCGGCCCACCTGCCAGCGCATCCCGCGCGGTGCGGAGCGCTAGGCTGGGCAGCCGCGCGGACCGGGCGGCCTCATCCCGAGCCAGCTCCGCGTCGTCGCCCGGCGCGCTGATCAATGGCGCGCACCGGCGGACCACCGAGCGGTCTGCCGTCACGGCGTGCGCCCATCCGCTCGCGACCAGCTGGGTCGCCTCAGCCGTCCGCGCGTAGCCGCCTATCAGGGCAGCGGCTCCGCACCGGTGTGCCCGCAGCGCCAGAACCTCCCTCGCGTGCGGGTACGGGGCCCGCGGCTCGGCGTGCAGGTCATCGCCGTCATCCCAGATCACCACCAGGCCGAGTCCGGCGACGGGCGCGAACATCGCCGAACGGTTCCCGGCCGCTATCGTGACCTCGCCGCGCACGATCCGCAGCCATCGGCGGTACCGTTCGGCGGGCCCGAGGCCGGCGGCGAGGCAGACGTGCCGCCCCGGGCCAAGCATCCCGGCCAGCGCCGCGTCGACCTGGTCAAGGTCCCTGGCATCGGGGACCACGATGAGCGCGCCGCGGCCGGCCGCTGCCGCCGTTGCCGCCGCTACCGCGATCTCGTCCGCCCAGTGCGGTCCCGGCAGCGCAGACCAGACCGCACGCGGAGCACGGCCGTCAGCGACAGCCGCCAGGAAGGACTGCCCCGCCCGGTAACGCGACCAGGTGCCAGGCTCCGGGCAGCTAATCAGATCGGTACCAGACTGAGTCAGGCCCCGACCGGCCGGGCCAGCGCCTGGCAGCTGTATGACAGGCGAGCCCGGGCCGGCCACACCCGGACCCGCTTCGGCCCTGGCGTGCCTCGGCGGCACTGCCAGCCGGAGTACGTCGGCCAGCGTTCCCGCGTATCTATCCGCCACCGCGCGTGCCAGCCCGGCAATCTCCGGCGTCAGCACCGGCTCAGGCGACACGACCCGCTCCAGGTAGGCAAGCCTGCCGAGATGCTCGCTTGCCGCGACCCGCTCGATCACGAAACCGCTGGCCAGCCGGCCCGCGAACCTGACCCGGACCCGGCAGCCCGCCATCGCCGTGCCCGACATCGACTCAGGTACCTGGTAGTCGAAGGGCCGGTCCAGATGAGCCAGCGGCATGTCGACGGCCACCCTTGCCACCGGCAGCCAGCCGGCCGGAACCGGCTTCCGCTTACCGCGCGCCCCCGGCTTCCGCCCCGCCCGGCGCACTGCAGCACCGGCACGCGCCCCGGCATCCCCCTGGACCCCGTCCCCCGCAAAGACCCCGGCATCCCGCAGACTCCCACGTACCCCGTCACCCGCAGGCGCCCCTATGTCGCCACGGGCTTTGTCAGCCGCAGGCGCCCCGCTATCGGCAGGCAACCCGGGCAGCGTGCCGCCCGCATCGTCCCCGGATCGCGCTGGGCGTGCCACGGCTCCTGTCCTACCAGAGACCACCGGTCCAGCGCGGATACCGGCCGCGGCGCGACTGCCGGCCGGGAGCAGCTTGCGGGGCGGCGGTTTGCCCGGCGACTCAGCGCTGTCTCGCCGGACTGCTCACAGGCCTGCGGCGGACCGCAGAGCCTCCATCCGGTCGGTGCGCTCCCAGGAAAAGTCCGGCTCCTCACGGCCGAAATGACCGTAGGCGGCAGTCTGAGAGTAGATGGGGCGCAGCAGCTCCAGATCCCTGATGATCGCCGCGGGGCGCAGGTCGAACACCTGGAGCACTGCGTCCTGGATCCGCTCGACAGGGACCTGCTCGGTGCCGAAGCACTCGACGAACAGGCCGACCGGCTTCGCCTTTCCGATCGCGTAGGCGACCTGGGTCTCGCAACGTACAGCTAGCCCCGCGGCGACCACGTTCTTGGCGACCCATCGCATCGCGTATGCGGCACTGCGGTCGACCTTCGAGGGGTCCTTGCCGGAGAACGCGCCGCCACCGTGCCTGGCCATCCCGCCGTAGGTGTCGATGATGATCTTGCGTCCGGTGAGGCCGGCGTCGCCCATCGGGCCGCCGATCTCGAACCGGCCGGTGGGATTGACCAGCAGCCGGTAGTTGGAGGTGTCAAGCTCGAGCTTGCCGATGATCGGATCTACCACGTGGTCGCGGATGTCTGGCGCGAGGAGTGCCTTCAGGTCGATAGCCGAGGCGTGCTGGGTGGAGACCACAACTGTGTCAAGCCGCACTGGCTCGGCGCCCGAGTACTCGATCGTCACCTGGGTCTTGCCGTCAGGACGGATGTAGGGGACTTCACCGATGCGCCGGACCTCTGCCAGCCGCCGGGACAGCCGGTGGGCGACCATGATCGGCAGAGGCATCAGCTCGGAGGTTTCCTCGCAGGCGTAGCCGAACATGAGGCCCTGGTCTCCGGCGCCCTGCCGGTCAAGCTCGTCCGATCCCTCGCCCTCACGGTGCTCGAAGGCGTCTCGCACGCCCTGCGCGATGTCAGGTGACTGCGAGCCGATCGAAACGGAGACGCCGCACGACGCCCCGTCGAAGCCCTTCGCCGACGAGTCGTAGCCTATATCGAGGATCTTCTCCCGGATGATACCGGGAATGTCGACATAGGTCTCGGTTGTCACCTCCCCGGCCACATGCACTTGACCGGTGGTGATCAGCGTCTCGACAGCCACGCGGCTCCGCGGGTCGCCTTTGAGCATGGCGTCCAAGACGGCATCGCTGATCTGGTCGGCCATCTTGTCGGGATGACCTTCCGTGACAGACTCGGACGTGAATAGGCGACGTGCCACCCTGACTCCTCTGACTCCGTGATTGGCTTCGCCGAAGTGTAGCCGGGTCTGGTGTGCTGACTCCCCCTAAACGGTCTCTCAGCCCGTCATCCCTGTACGGGCTGACAGCCGGTCGTCAGCCGTGGCCGGCCTGCTCGCCGCCTGACAGCCGGTCATCGGCAGGGGCGAGCCTGCTCGCCACCTGATCCCAGATGGCCTCGGCGATCGCCTCCTTCGGGCCGCGGGGCACGTGCTCCTGCGAGCCGTCCGCGGCGAGGATAGTGGCCTCGTTCTCAGCCACCGCGAACCCGAGCCCGCCGCCAACCTGGTTGACGACGAGCAGGTCACAGCCCTTGGCCGCGAGCTTCGCCCGCCCGTTGGCGAGCAAGTCGCCGGTTTCGGCGCCGAACCCGACTATGACCTGGCCCCGGCGCGGCCTGCTGGCAGCCAACTCGCGCAAGATATCCGGGTTCTGCACCAGGCTGACGGGCTCAGGCGCAGTGCCAGTCTTCTTGATCTTCTCCGCGCTCCAAGCCGCCGGCCTGTAGTCGGCGACCGCTGCTGCCATGATCACGGCGTCCGCGCCGGCCGCGGCGGTCAGCACGGCGTCCCGCATCTCGCGGGCGGACGTGACATGCACGACCTTCGCGCCAGCCGGGTCGTCGAGGGCTACGTTCGCGGCCACCAGGGTCACGTCAGCGCCGCGCGCTGCCGCGGACCGGGCGAGCGCGTAGCCTTGCCGACCCGAAGACCAGTTACCCAGGAACCGAACCGGATCGAGTTCCTCCCTGGTGCCGCCAGCGGAGACCACGACCGACCGCCCGGTCAGGTCGGGCGCCAGCCCTGCCCCGCCCCTGGCCAGTACCCGGAGCGCGATGCGGAACAGCTCGGCTGGCTCAGGCAGTCGGCCGGGCCCGGAATCTGCGCCGGTCAGGCGCCCGGCCGCGGGCTCGAGCACGAGCGAGCCGCGCTGCCGGAGCGTGGCGACGTTAGCGCGAGTCGCCGCATGCTCCCACATCTCCGTGTGCATGGCGGGTGCGTAGACAACGGGGCAGCGAGCCGTCAGCAGGACCGCGGTCAGCAGATCGTCAGACATCCCCGCGGCCGCGCGCGCCAGCAGATCTGCCGTCGCCGGGGCGACTAGCACCAGGTCCGCTGTCTGACCGAGCCGGACATGCGGGACTTCGTGCACGTCCGTCCACGCGCTGCTGGCAGCAGGCTCACCGGAAAGCGCGGCCCACGTCGCCTCGCCGACGAACCGCAGCGCATCAGGCGTCGGCACGACACGGACCCGATGGCCCGACTCAGTGAGGAGCCTGACCAGCTCGCATGCCTTGTACGCCGCGATGCCGGCGCCCACCCCGACGATGATGCGCATCGGCCTCTGCCCGGCTCGCAGCTGGCCGCTACGGCTCGTCAGCCCGCCAGGACTTCCGGCTTCTCTGCCTTGATGAGACCCTCGCTGATCTCGCGCAGCGCGATGGACAGCGGCTTCTCCTGAACCCGGGTCTCGACGAGCGGGCCTACGTATTCAAGGAGGCCCTCACCCAGCTGGGCGTAATAGGCATTGATCTGCCTGGCCCGCTTCGACGCCATGATGACCAGGCCGTACTTGCTGTCCACCACTTTGAGCAGATCATCGATGGGCGGATTGATGATGCCTTCCCCGACGGGAGTCCCTGCCACCTTGTGCCTTCCATGTCATCCTGCGCGGCGGCCAGCTGAGGCCGAGTTCAAGAGTACCAGCCGTCCGCAAAGGCAGCCGACAGACCAGCCGACGGCCAGCGGGAACCCGTCCGGCACCGGTACCCGGCTCCGAGCCCGGAATCTGACGCCGCCCCGCGGCACCGAAAAAGGGAAACGTCGGACCGGCACCGGGGCAACGGGGACGCGGACCGCATTCCGGCCGGCGTCATTGACGAGCCGGCTGCGGTACTGGGTCCCCGCCGCCGCCCCTGGTGCCGCGCATACGGATTCCGAGTTAGCCGCGGAACTCGCTCTCAAGAGCCGTCCGCTGGTTGGCGCCGAGGCCGCGTACGCGCCGCGACTCCGCAATGCCGAGCCGCTCCATGATTTGCTTGGCGCGCACCTTGCCTACGCCAGGCATCGACTCCAGCAGCGCCGACACCTTCATCTTTCCTACGACGTCGTCCGTCTGGCCCTCCTTGAGGACCTCGGGGAGGGTCTTGTCATTCGTCTTCAGCTTGTTCTTGACTTCAGCACGCTCCTTGCGCGCCTTGGCAGCCTTCTCCAGGGCTGCGGCTCGCTGTTCGGGGGTAAGTGGAGGAAGAGCCACGCGTGGTCACCTCGGGTTTCGTATCGAAAAACTCGCTCCGCGAGGGGAAACTAGCGAGTTCGGCTCGCCTCGGCAACGTAAACCCCCGTTTGTGACGTCATAAATTATCCAATATTACTTGCTGAACATGGCTGGATACCCAGCGTAGTCAAATTGACATCTCCGCCACTGCGGGACCGGAGATCCCTGCTGGCCACCGGGCCGATGGCGCAGCCGCCCGGGAGGGCCTTCGGCGGTCGTCAAACGGACCGGGCCCGGCCCGTAACAGGAACTCTGCCGCGGCCTGCGCGCCGGGCCTGGCCCAACACCCGGACGCCAGCAGGCAACGGCGCGGCAGCCGGGCACGACAGCCGGGCAGAAAGCGGCCCGGCGCACCCGCAGCGGGCGCTCGGCTCAGCCGGGCAGCATCGCGATGCGGCGGACCGACGCCGCCATCGCGGCCGCGGCCGCGCCTGGATCCGCCGCGGCAGTGATCGGGCGCCCGACCACCAGCAGATCGGCACCGGCCCGTAGTGCCTCCTCCGGCGTGGCGACTCTCGCCTGATCGTGAACATCCGCTCCGGCCAGCCGGATGCCGGGAGTGACCAGCAGGATGTCAGGACCTACTTCGGCGCGTACCTCGGCAACCTCGCGCGGCGAGCAGACAACGCCGTGCGCGCCCGCTTCGACAGCCAGCGCCGCGAGCCGCCGGACGGCATCGGGGACCGGGCCCGCGAGCCCGATGCGGTCGAGATCGGCACTGTCCAGCGAGGTGACGACCGTGACCGCGATGATCTTGGCGCCGGGGGCGGCGTCCGCCGCGGCCCGCACCATGGCCGGTCCCCCGGCCGCGTGCACTGTCAGCAGGTCCGGCCGGAGCCGGGCTACCGCTCGCGCTGCACCTGCCACTGTCGCGGGAATATCGTGCAGCTTGAGATCGAGGAAGACCTTGACACCGCTGGCGCCACGGATCGACGCCACCGCTTCGGGGCCGTACCGCAGGTAGAGCTCGAGCCCGATCTTGACCGTGCTGACGTGCGGAGTGACCATCGCTGCCCAGCGAGCGGCGGTGTCAAGGTCCGGCGCGTCCAACGCGACGGCGATCGGAGCGGGCTGGGTCACTAGGCCTCCTCTACAGCACGTTCCCGGCACGCCTGCGCCGGGCCGCGGCACGCGGCTCATGGGCCAGCCCGACAACATCAGCGAGCCGCTCGATGCCGCGCTGCGCCAGTTCCTCGTCAAGCTCGCGCAGAATACGCGCACACGCCGACGGATCATTGAAGATGGTCGTGCCAACGCTGACCATCGTTGCCCCCGCGAGGATAAGCTCCAGGGCGTCTTGCCCGGTCCTGACGCCGCCCATGCCGATAATCGGCACGTCGGGGAAGGCCTCGCGGACCTGCCAGACGCACCGCACGGCGACCGGGCGGATCGCGGGCCCCGACAGCCCGCCGGTCACTCCGGCCAGCACCGGCCGCATCGTGTCCGGATCGATCGTCATGCCGAGCAGCGTATTGATCATCGACAGCCCGTCAGCCCCGGCCGACACGCACGCCCTGGCGATCCCGACAATGTCGGTGACGTCAGGTGACAGCTTGGCGAAGACCGGGATGTCGTAGCGCGCCCGGCCGCGGACCGCCTCGATGACCGCTGCGGCGGCGCCGGGGTCGCAGGCGAATACCTCTCCCCGGTGCTCAACGTTGGGGCAGGAGATGTTCACCTCGATCGCCGTGACGCCCGCTGCGCCGGAGAGCCGGCCAGCAAGCTCGGCGTAATCTTCGACAGTGCCGCCAGCGATGGAGACGACGGCACGGGCGCCCCTGGACAGCAGCCAGGGCAGGTCACGCTGCAAGAACGCGTCGATACCCGGCCCCTGCAGGCCGATCGAGTTGAGCATGCCGCTGGGCGTCTCGGCCATCCGCGGCGTGGGCCGGCCCGCCCGGGGTGCGAGCATGACCGACTTGGTGACGATCGCGCCGATCTTGGAGACGTCAAAGAACTGGGCAAGCTCACGCCCCGAGCCGGCGCA
Organism: uncultured Actinomycetes bacterium; assembly: GCA_963774825.1. GTDB lineage: Bacteria > Actinomycetota > Actinomycetes > Streptosporangiales > Streptosporangiaceae > DATBGO01. The sequence goes on from CAVZGW010000026.1 coordinate 328,542, forward strand.
TCCGGACGCGGTCAGGATCGGGTTCGGCAGCTCGGTATGGCCCAGCCTGGTACGAAGGTCAGCCGCCATGGCCTGTCCTCGGTGCCTGCCGGTGCGCTGCCTCGTCCTGGCCGCCCTGGCCGCCTGCGCTGGTCGCAGTCGCCCCGGCCATCGCTGCTCGTTGCCGCGACCTCGGCTCCCATCCGGGCGCGCCGAACGCGTCGAACGGGATCGTCCCGATGTCGTCCCAGCGCACCTGATCGCCGCGGAACACCGGGCCGTCCACGCACGACCGGACCATCCTGGTGATCCCGTCGGAGCCCGCCACCGGCAGCACGCATGTCATGCAGACCCCGATGCCGCAGGCCATCGACTCCTCCACCAGCGCCTGCACCGGGATGTCGTAGCCGCTGGCCAGCGCCGTGACCTGGCGCAGCATGGGCATCGGGCCGCAGGCGTAGATGACGTCGGTCCTCGCTTCATGAATAACCTGGCTCAGCATGTCCGTGACGACCCCGCGGGTGCCGAGCGAGCCGTCTTCGGTCGTGATCATCGCGGTGCGGCCGGTCCGCCGCGCGGTGAGCGCGCCGAAGACCCGGTCCCCGGTTGCCGCGCCCAGCAGGAAGTCCACCGAGCACCTGCGCTCGCGCAGGCGGCCGGCCAGCGAGAACAACGGCGCGCTGCCATAACCGCCGCCGATGAGCAGGCAGCTGACCGGATCACGCGGAACCGGAAACGGCCGCCCGAGCGGGCCAGTGATATCGAGCACGTCCCTGGCCCGGCGCTCGGCCAGCCATCGCGTTCCGCGGCCGCGAGCGGCGAACACGAACTCCACGGTGCCGCCATGATCGGGCCGCACATCGTGGATCGAGAAGGCCCGCCGCAGCAGCATGGAGCTATCCGGACCGCCGACGGCCACTGCCACGAACTGTCCGGGCCGGAACCGCGCGGCGACGCCCGGCGCCACGACGGTCATCGCGTAGTAGGCGTCGACCCGGCGCACGGTCAGCACCGTCCCGCGGACCTGGACCGGGCCCGCCTCCATCTCGCCGCCTGTATTCGTCATGGCCGCTCGCCCGGTGCCGGACCGGCCCCGCGCACTCGCGCCGCATGCTCCTGCAATGACCGCACGCCCACCCCACCGGAGTTGATCGCCTCGATGCCTTGCACGGCGGCTGCGAGCCCCGCGGTCGTGGTGATGCAGGGAATCCCCCGCCGGACCGCGGCGGTGCGGATCTCATAACCATCCAGCCGCGGCCCGGACTGGCCGGGGCTGCCGAACGGCGTGTTGACGATGAGATCCACCTGGCCGGCCAGGATCCGCTCCACGATCGTCGGCTCGCCGTCCGGCCCTGGGCCGTCGCTGTGCTTACGCACGATCGTGGCACGTACTCCGTTTCTCCGCAGAACCTCTCCGGTACCGCGCGTCGCCCATATTTCGAAACCGAGGTCGGCGAGGCGCTTGACGGGGAACACCATAGAACGCTTGTCCTTGCTGGCGACGGACACGAATGCCCGGCCTTTCACCGGCAACGACCCATACGCGGCGGCCTGCGATTTCGCGTAGGCGGTGCCAAACGCCTCATCGATGCCCATGACCTCGCCGGTCGAGCGCATCTCGGGACCGAGCACGGTGTCGACGCCCTCACCGCGGGCGTTGCGGAACCTGCCGAACGGCAGGACCGCCTCCTTGACCGCGATCGGCGCGTCCAGCGGCAGCGTGCCGCCATCACCCGCCGCCGGGAGCATCCCCTCGGCGCGCAGCCCGGCCACCGTGGCACCCAGCATGATCCGTGCTGCCGCCTTCGCCAGCGGCACCGCGGTGGCCTTGGAGACAAACGGCACCGTGCGCGAGGCCCGCGGGTTCGCCTCGAGCACGTACAGCACGCCTGCGGCGAGCGCGTACTGGACATTCAGCAGCCCGCGCACCCCGACGCCGCGGGCGATCGCCTCCGTCGCGTCGCGGATCAGCCCGATGTCATCGCGGCCGATGGTGATCGGCGGCAGCGCGCAGGCCGAGTCGCCGGAATGAATCCCGGCTTCCTCGATGTGCTCCATCACGCCGCCGAGGTACAGCTCGTGGCCGTCGTACAGGGCGTCCACGTCGACCTCGATCGCATCGTCAAGGAACTTGTCGACCAGCACCGGGTGTTCCGGGCTCGCCTGGGTCGCCCTGCGGACGTAGGCCTCCAGCGTGGCGTCGTCGTAGACGATCTCCATGCCGCGACCGCCGAGCACGTAGGAGGGCCGGACCAGCACCGGGTAACCGATCTCCTCGGCCACCATGATCGCGTCCTCCACCGACATCGCGGTCCCGTGCCGCGGCGCGTTCAGCCCGGCCGCGGCCAGCACGGCACCGAACTCGCCCCGGTCCTCGGCCAGGTGGATCGCCTCCGGCGAGGTCCCGACCACCGGGACCCCCGCCGCGGCCAGTGCCCTGGCCAGCCCGAGCGGCGTCTGCCCGCCGAGCTGGACGATCACTCCGGCGATCGGGCCGCTGGACCGCTCGGCGTGCACCACCTCGAGCACGTCCTCCAGCGTCAGCGGCTCGAAGTAGAGCCGGTCGGAGGTGTCGTAGTCGGTGGAGACGGTCTCGGGGTTGCAGTTGACCATCACGGTCTCGTAGCCCGCCCGCGAGAGCGCGAACGAGGCGTGCACGCACGCGTAGTCGAACTCGATGCCCTGGCCGATGCGGTTAGGGCCGCTGCCGAGGATGATGACCTTCGGCCGGTCGCCGGCGGGCACCTCGTTCTCGTCGTCGTAGGTCGAGTACAGGTAGGGCGTGCGGGCGGCGAACTCGGCCGCGCAGGTGTCCACGGTCTGGAACACCGGCCGGACGCCCAGGTCGTGCCGGAGCCCGCGGACCTGTTCCTGCGTCATGCCCCAGAGCTGGCCGAGCTGGGCATCCGAGAACCCGCTGGCCTTGGCCGCGCTCAGGGCGGCGGCGTCCCCGGCCTCCGCGTCCCCGGCCTCCGCGTCCCCGGCCTCCGCGTCCCCGGCGCCCGCCGTGGCGGCCGGCGCCTGGCCGCCCGCGGCCGCCCGGCGAGACGGCGCGGGCGGCACGGGGGGCGCGGGCGGACCGGCGCCTGCGAGCCGTTGGGCTTGCTCTTCGATGCCCAGGATCTGGTCGATGAACCAGGGGTCGATGCCGGACGCCGCGGAAAGTTCTGCGACGGTCGCGCCCGCCCTGATCGCCCGATGCACTGTCGTGAGCCTGCCGTCGTGCGGGCTGGCGCAGCGCCGGATGAGTTCCGTGGCATCGCCTGCGGGCTCATTCCAGCTAAACGGGGCCGCTGGCTGCTCAAGCGAACGCAGCGCTTTCTGCAGCGCCTCGGGAAAGCTGCGCCCGATCGCCATCGCCTCGCCGACCGACTTCATGTGCGTGGTGAGCACCGGGTCGGCGCCGGGGAACTTCTCGAAGGCGAACCTCGGCACCTTGACCACGACGTAGTCAAGCGCCGGCTCGAAACTCGCCGGGGTCTCGCCGGTTATGTCGTTGCGGATCTCATCCAGCGTGTAACCGATGGCGAGCCTCGCCGCGATCTTGGCGATGGGGAAACCGGTGGCCTTCGACGCGAGGGCCGATGACCTTGACACCCGCGGGTTCATCTCGATCACGACCATCCGGCCGGTGGCCGGGTGCACGGCGAACTGGATGTTGCAGCCGCCGGTGTCCACCCCGACTGCGCGAGCGGTGGCGATCGCAGTGTCCCGCATGTGCTGGTACTCGCGGTCGGTCAGGGTCATCGCCGGCGCGACCGTCACCGAGTCCCCAGTGTGCACGCCCATCGGGTCGATGTTCTCGATGGAGCAGACCACGACGACGTTATCGTTGCGGTCGCGCATCAGCTCGAGCTCGAACTCCTTCCAGCCCAGGATCGACTCTTCGAGCAGCACCTCGGTGACCGGGCTGGCGTCCAGGCCCGCGCCCGCTATCTGCCGCAGGTCGCCCTCGTGATGCGCGATGCCGGAGCCGGACCCGCCCAGGGTGAAGGACGGCCGCACGACCAGCGGGTAGCCGAGCGCCGCAGCGGCTGCCTCGCACTCGGTCATGCTGTGGCATATCCTGCTCTCCGGCACGGCGGCGCCGAGACCGGTGACGATCTCCTTGAACTGCCTACGGTCCTCTCCGGCCTTTATCACCTCGATTTTGGCTCCGATCAGCTCCACCCCGTACCGGGCCAGGGTCCCGGCCTCGTGGAGCGCCACAGCCGCGTTCAGGGCCGTCTGGCCCCCAAGGGTCGGCAGCACGGCATCAGGGCGCTCGGCTGCGATGACCTTTTCCAGGACATCCAGGGTGATCGGCTCCACATAGGTCGCGTCGGCGAACTCCGGGTCCGTCATGATCGTGGCCGGGTTGGAGTTGACCAGGCTGACGCGCACGCCCTCCTGCCGGAGGACCCGGCACGCCTGGGTACCGGAGTAATCGAACTCGCACGCCTGGCCGATGACGATCGGGCCGGACCCGATCACCAGCACCGAGCGAAGGTCAGCGCGCTTCGGCATCCCGGCCTCCGTTCGCTGGTGCCGCCGCCCCCCGCCCAAGCCAATGATCTTGACGACTTTCCAGTACATATCGCGGAAAAGTCGTCAAGATCATTGGCGGAAGGGGAGCGGTCACCTCGGCTGTCCCATCAAGTTGCAGAATTCGCCGAACAGCCCGGCTGCGTCGTGCGGGCCGGGTGCCGCCTCGGGATGGAACTGGACGCTGAACGCCGGCCGACCCAGCAGCCGGATCCCCTCGACGACGCCGTCGTTCAGGTTCACGTGGCTGACCTCGGCAGGGCCGAACGGGGTGTCGAAGCTCGTATCGCCGGGCTCCGCGACGGCGAAGCCGTGGTTGTGGCTGGTGATCAGCACCCGGCCGGTCCTCAGGTCCTTGACCGGATGGTTGACGCCGCGATGCCCGAAACGCAGCTTGTAGGTGGGCAGGCCAAGGGCCCGGCCTAGAATCTGGCTGCCCAGGCAGATGCCGAACAGCGGAACGCCGGCGGCAAGCACCCCTCGCATCGCTTCGACGGCGTATCCCGCAGCGGCCGGATCACCCGGCCCGTTGGAGAAGAACACGCCGCCGGGACCGCCTGCCAGGATCTGCTCAGCGGTGCTCGTCGCGGGCAGTACCCGCACCTCGCAGCCGAGCCTGGCCATGGCCGCCGGGGTGGCGGCCTTGATGCCGAGGTCGACGGCGGCGACCCGGTACCTGACCGGAGTGCCCTCTGGCGGGCGCACCAGGTACGGCTCGGTCGTGGACACGTCGCGGGCCAGATCCGCGCCGGTCATCGGCGGGCTGGCCAGTACCCGCTCCAGGAGCTTGGCTGGATCGCCCTCGCTGGTGCTGATCGCCGCCCGCATCGCGCCTCGGTCCCGCAGGTGCCTGGTCAGCGCCCGGGTGCCGGCGATCGCGATGCCGGTGACGCCCTGGGCCCGTAGCTCGTCTTCGAGTCCACGCGCGGCCCGCCAGCTTGACGTGATCCTGGCGGGCTCCCTGACCACGTAGCCGCTCACCCAGATCCGGCGCGACTCGGGGTCGTCATCGTTGACGCCGGTGTTCCCGATGTGCGGCGCCGTCATCGTGACGATCTGCCTGCAGTAGGACGGATCGGTGAGCGTCTCCTGGTAACCGGTCATGCCGGTGTTGAACACCAGCTCGCCGAAAGTCTCCCCGGGCGCGCCGTAGCTGGTCCCGCGGAATGTCATGCCGTCCTCGAGGACCAGCATCGCCGACCGGGGGGCCGGGCCAGGCACAGCGGGTCCGCCAGCCCCCGCGACCTGGCGCGCCGCGGTCACCGGGCCAGCTTCCCGTCGAGCACCGTCGGGCTGCCGCGCAGGAACGTGGCGACCACCCGGCCAGGCAGCTCCATCCCGGCGAACGGAGTGTTGCGGCTCTTCGATGCGTGCCCCGACGGGTCGACTTGCTCACGCGGCGCGGGGTCGTAAAGCACCAGGTTGGCCGCGGCTCCTGGAAGCGCGCTGCCATGCCCGGCGAGGCGGCCGATTGCGGCGGGCCCGGCCGACATCCGGTCCGCCAGGCCCGCCCAGTCGAGCAGCCCGGTCTGCACCATCGCCTCGTGGACCACGCGCAGCGCCGTCTCAAGGCCAGTCATGCCGAATGCCGCCACCGCCCACTCGGTCTCCTTGTCCTCCAGCGGGTGCGGCGCATGGTCGGTGGCCACGCAGTCGATCGTGCCGTCGGCCAGGGCTGCCCGAAGCGCAGCCACGTCGTCGGCGGTCCGCAGCGGCGGGTTGACCTTGTATGCCGGGTCGTAGCTCTCGGCGAGCTCGTCGGTCAGCAGCAGGTGGTGCGGGGTCACCTCGGCAGTCACCTGCCAGCCCTTGGACTTCGCCCAGCGGATGATCTCCACGGAACCCGCCGTCGAGACGTGGCAGACATGCAGCGCGGATCCGACGTGCGCCGCGAGCAGGCAGTCCCTGGCGACGATCGCCTCCTCGGCGACAGCTGGCCAGCCGGTCAGGCCGAGCCTGGCGGAGACAGCACCCTCGTTGACCTGAGCGCCATCGGTGAGGCGCGGCTCCTGGGCATGCTGAGCGATCACGCCGCCGAACGCCTTGACATACTCAAGCGCACGGCGCATCAGGACGGCGTCGGACACGCAGCGGCCGTCGTCGGAGAAGATCCGGACCCGGGCGGCGGAATCCGCCATCGCGCCGAGCTCCGCCAGCTGGCTGCCTGCCAGCCCGACGGTGACCGCGCCGACCGGCTGCACGTCGCACCGGCCTGCCTGCCTGCCGAGCCGCCAGATCTGCTCCACCACGCCCGCGGTATCCGCGACCGGGTCGGTGTTGGCCATCGCGTGCACGGCGGTGAACCCGCCGAGAGCCGCGGCCGCCGTCCCGCTTTCGATGGTCTCGGCGTCCTCGCGGCCCGGCTCGCGCAGATGGGCGTGCAAGTCGACGAGGCCGGGCAGCAGGATGAGGCCGTCGGCGTCCAGCCGGCTGGCGCCCACCGCGTCAGCGCGAGGGCCGATCTCGACGATGCTGCCGCCAGAGATCACCACGTCGGCGGGTTCGCCGCCGGACGGCCTCGCGCCGCTGATCACCCAGGTTTCCCTGGGCGTCGGTCCTGGCCTTGTCGTTCCCGGCGAGTGCCATTCCCGGCCTTGTCGTTCCCGGCCCGGTGGCTCCTGGTGCCGTCATCGGCTGGCCTCCGCTCCGCCCAGCAGCAGGTACAGCACGGCCATCCGCACGCTGACCCCGTTGGCGACTTGCTCGACAATCGTGGACCGGCCGGAGTCGGCCACCTCGGCGGCGATCTCCACGCCGCGGTTCATCGGGCCGGGATGCATCACGATGGCGTGGGATGGCAGCAGCGCCATCCGACCAGTGTCCAGCCCGTACCTGCGGCTATATTCGCGCACGCTGGGGAAGTAGGCGGCGTTCATCCGCTCCTGCTGGACCCGCAGCATCATGACCACGTCGCTCTTGGGCAGCGTGGCGTTCAGATCGTATGAAACCGAGCACGGCCAGCCCCCCACCGCGACCGGCAGCAGTGTCGGCGGCGCCACCAGCGTCACCTCCGCGCCCAGCGTGTGCAACAACAGCACGTTCGACCTGGCGACCCGGCTGTGCAGCACATCGCCCACGATCGTCACAGCGAGGCCATCAATCCTGCCCAGCCTGCGGCGCATCGTGAACGTATCGAGGAGCGCCTGCGTCGGATGCTCGTGCGCGCCGTCTCCCGCGTTCACCACGCTGCCCCGGACCCAGCCCGCCAGCCGTTGCGGGGCACCAGAAGCTGGGTGCCTGATCACGACCGCGTCCGCACCCATTGCCTCCAGTGTCAGGGCAGTGTCCTTCAGGCTCTCGCCCTTCGCGACGCTCGAGCCCTTCGCCGAGAAATTGATCACGTCGGCTGACAGCCGCTTGGCCGCCGCCTCGAACGAGATCCTGGTGCGCGTCGAGTCCTCGAAGAAGAGATTGACGACGGTACGGCCGCGGAGTGTCGGCAGCTTGCGCACCGGCCGTTCGCTGATCTGGTCAAGTTCCTCTGCCGTGTCGAGGATGAGCATGGCGTCGGCCCTGCTCAAGTCGGCGACGGAGATGAGGTGCCGGTTCACGCCCCCGCCTCCCCGGCTCGCTGCGGCGCCGCGCTGCCAGGCCGGGTCTCCTGGCTCACCCCGAGCAGTACCGCGTCGGTTCCGTCCACCTCGTCGAGCTGCACCCGGACCACCTCCTGCCGTGAAGTCGGCAGGTTCTTGCCGACGTAGTCCGGCCGGACCGGGAGTTCACGGTGGCCACGGTCGACGAGCACGGCGAGCTGAACGGCCCTGGGCCGGCCGATGTCGTTGAGTGCGTCAAGCGCCGCGCGAACGCTCCGGCCCGAGTAGAGGACGTCGTCGACCAGGACGACGATCTTGTCGTCTATCCCGGCAGACGGGATCTGGGTGTGGCCGAGCGCCCGGGCCGGTCGCATCCGGAGGTCATCGCGGTACATCGTGACATCGAGCGAGCCAGCCGGGATCGGGCGACCCTCGACCTGCTCCATCCGCGCCGCCAGCCGGTACGCGAGCGGGACCCCTCTGGTGGGGATACCGAGAAGGACAACGTCCTCAGCGCCGCTGGTCCGCTCCAGTATCTCGTGGGCGATCCTGGTCAGGGCGCGCCTGATCTCATCTGGCTCCAGCACCAGCCGCCGTTCCTGCGGCTGAGCAGCATGCGTCATCCGGACCTCCTTTCCCGCCTCACCGGACGGGCCTTAAAGGATGTCTGCCTGCACCACCGTACCAGCCGGTATGCGGCGGACAGCGCACGCATCGCCGGCGTGTCCCGGCATCCGGCGCGGGGCGCCGGCCGCGGCGCACGGCCGATCTCCTCCTTCGCGTCCGCCCCAAATGTCCGTCGCGTCCGCCCCCCATGTCCTTCGTATCCGCCGTATCCGCCGCCAATATCCTTCGCGTCCGCCCCCTTCCCGTCCGCCGCACGCGTCCGCCCCCTTCGCGTCCGCCGCGCGTGTTCCCTCCGCGTCCGGCGAGTGTCTCCCCTTCGCGTCCGGCGCGTGTCTCCCCTTCGCGTCCGGCGCGTGTCTCCCCTTCGCGTCCGCCGCGCGTGTCCCCCTTCGCGTCCGCCGCATGTCCCCCCTTCGCGTCCGGCGCGCGTGTCATTCGGGTCCCCCCTCCGTGTCATTCGGGTCTCCCCTCCGTGTCCTTCGCGTCCGCCCTCAGCGTCCTTCGCGTCCGGCCGCCGCGCGGCCGGCTGAGGGTTGGTGCCCGATCACCCAGTCCTATACGCCGCGTTACGGCACGTGACTTATGTCACATCATGTTGTGATCTTGTCCGTTTTTTCCATCTAATTGCATCACTCCAAACAGGGACTTCGGGGCCGGGAACGCCTATCCTGCCTGCGTTTGCGCGCGCCGACCGCACCGCCGGCACGCACCTCGGCCGATGCGCTTCGCGCGTAAGTTCATCCGCTTTTCGCCATTCGGCTTGACCTTGTCGCTCTCGCGGCCTACCGTCACTGTGCGTAACCACCACTATCAGCACGACTGGCCAGGGGACCGGAGATCATGCCATCTGACTACGCCAAGACCCTCGGCGCGCGGCTGCGCGCCATCCGCACCCAACAGGGACTCTCGCTCCACGGAGTCGAGGAGAAGTCCCGTGGCCGGTGGAAAGCTGTCGTTGTAGGTTCGTACGAGCGCGGCGACCGCTCAGTAACCGTGCAGAAGCTGGCCGAGCTCGCCGAGTTCTACGGAGTTCCGGTGTCCGAACTACTGCCCGGCGACGTTCTGCCGACGCTCCTTGCCCCGTCGCCCAAGCTGGTGATCGACCTTGAACGGATGAGCCAGCTGCCGAAGGACAAGGCCGGTCCCCTTGCCCGTTATGTGGCGACAATTCAGAGCCAGCGCGGTGATTACAACGGCAGAGTGCTGTCGATACGCCAGGAAGACCTGCGCTCCCTGGCCGTCATCTACGACAAGACGCCGGCCGACCTCACCGAGGAATTGATTAACTGGGGAATCCTGGACTCGGATGCCCGCGGAGCCATTGAGACCTTCTGAGCCTGGCCAGCAGTCTGCACGCCCAACGAACAAGGAGCTAGCCCGCCGACGGGCTAGCTCCTTGCTTCTAACCGGCAGTTAGCAGCGGCAGCAGCGGCTGCGCGGCCAACCCGAGCGCGTTCTCGGCCAGTGACAGGAACGTCTCGGCGTCGCGAAGCAGGTCATCCGCCTCCCGGACGGTTACAGCGCGGGGAAGCCCCGCCTCGGCCGCGGCCCGCTTGGCGGCACCTGCGGCGAAGAATGCGGCCCACTCCTGCAACGCTGGCTCCACTCTCGGGAGCAGTTCCCATACGCTCTGCGGCCTCTTGCGACGCGTCGTGGTTCCCGGCTCCGCCCGCACCGCCACTACCGCCGCCGCGGCCCGGAGCGCCGCCAGATGAGCGGCCACGTACCTGGCCCCTGCCGAGGCCTCGCCCTCCGCTGCCGCGAGGCCGCACCGCGCGGACTCCAGCAACGCCAGCGCCGATGGCGCCACCCGGCACCGCGGCCTGTCCGGGCCTACCTGCGTGATTGCGTTCATCACCACTCCTCCCATCGGCGAAGCCTGGCCGGGCGGGACGCTTCCCCTCGCCGCGCCCGGCCCCGGCAGTTCTGGAGGGCCCGCGCTGCCAGCGGCTTCGCCATAATCATTCGAACACACATTCGTCTGAAAGTCCATCCGTTTGCATCTGCGTTCGAAGTTATAACGAGGGTCTGACACTGGGCCCTTTGGCGTGACATACGCTGGCGGCCGTGCGATGCATGATCCAGTCGCGGGAACTCGGCACATCCGGTTTCGTTGCCGCCATCGACCGCCTGACCGCCATCTATGCGGCGGCCATGCGGGCCGATCCCGCGCTGTTGCCCGGGCGCCGGACCATCATGGAACGGCATACCCAGCACCCTGGCTTCCGGGCAATTGTTGTGACGGCGGCCAGTGCCGGAGGCGACAGTGCCGCTGCCGACAGCGCCGCAGCCGACAGCGCCGCAGCCGACGCAGCCGACAGCGCCAGCGGCAGTGCCGCAGCCGACAGTGCCGCAGCCGACAGTGCCGCAGCCGACAGCCACATCATCGGCTTCGGCTACGGCTTCCGTGGTGCGGGCGGCCAGTGGTGGCACGATGTCGTCCGGTTGGCCCTGACCGCACAGGTCGGCGCGACTGTCGCAGGCGCCTGGCTTGATTCGTCGATGGAGATCGCTGAGCTGCACGTGCATCCCGGTTTTCACCGGCGTGGCATCGGCAGGCGCCTGCTCCTCGGGCTGACCGCCGGACGCGCGGAACGTACCGCCGCGCTCTCGACGCAAGACGACAACTGGCCGGCCCGCCTCCTTTACCGCAGCGTCGGCTTTTCCGACCTGGTGACCGGATTCAGCTTCCCCGGCGGCGGTCCGCCGTACACGATCATGGCGGCGGTGCTACCGCTGCGGCCGCCCGCCCAGGCCGCGGGCGCGCCATCCGGCGGCCGCCACCACGTCGTCCCGCAGCCGCTAGCCGGCATTCCCGAGATCGAGTAGCTGGTAGATCTCCTGAGTCGCCCGGGAACCGTTCAGGGTGTAGAAGTGCAATCCGGGCGCGCCCTCGGCGAGGAGCCGCTCACACAGCTGAGCGGCATATTCAACACCGATCTTCCGCACCTCGGCCCGGTCGTCTGGCTGGGCGCGCAGCCGCTCCGCCAGCGACGCGGGGAATCTTGCGCCTGACATCGAGACCATCCGGTCGATCAGCGCCACGCTCGTAATCGGCATGATTCCGGCGATGATCGGCACGTCGCAGCCTCGCGCGGCCACCCGGTCCCGCAGGCGCAGGTAATCATCGGGATAGAAGAACATCTGCGTGATCGCAAAGTCCGCGCCTGCCCGGCATTTAGCGATGAAGTGCGAAAGATCAACATCCTCGTTGGGTGAGCGCGGATGCCCCTCGGGGAACGCCGCCACGCCGACGCAGAAGTCCCCTGACGCCTTGATCAGGCTGACAAGTTCCGCCGCGTACCGCAGCCCGTCCGGATGCGGAAGCCACTCGTCACCAGGCGCGCCCGGCGGGTCACCCCGGAGGGCAAGCACATTGCGCACCCCGACCGCCGCGTACGAGCCGATAACGTGGCGGAGCTCTGCGACGGAGTGGTTGACCGCGGTGAAGTGCCCGACCGGCGTGAGCGTCGTTTCCTCGGCGATCCGGCCGGTTACCCGGACCGTCCGGTCGCGCGTCGAGCCTCCGGCTCCGTATGTCACCGAGACGAACGTCGGCCGCAACGGCTCGAGCTGGCGGATCGCCCGCCAGAGCTTCTCCTCCTCCGCTTCGGTCTTAGGCGGCATGAACTCGAATGAGACCGACCGGACGCCTGAGGCGAGCAGGTCCTTGATGGCGGATACGGGCGTCGTCACGCTTCGCAGCGGCATACCTTCAGGCTAGTGGAGACCGCCGCGCCACGACGCCGCTGCGGGTTAGCTCGGCTGCCAGGGTCCCGTCACGCTGCGAGCACCCGGCAGCGCTGACGAGGGCCAGCCGGACTAGTGTCGCGCACATGGCAACCGGCCCAGCAGGCCTTCCCTGCGTCCGTGACCGGGTCGGATCTGTGCTTGAGGGCTTCCTTGACGGCCAGCGGCCAGTGCTGGCCGCCATCAGCCCGCAATTGCTTCCGTGGCTGGCTGCGATCGAAGAGCTGCTGGCCGGCGGTAAACGGCTGCGGCCCGCCTTCTGCTACTGGGGCTGGCGTGCCGCCGGAGGAGCCGACTGCCGGGAAATCATTACCGCGGCGTCCGCCCTCGAACTGCTGCATGCCAGCGCCCTTGTGCACGACGACGTGATGGATGCGAGCGAGACCCGGCGCGGCCAGCCGGCCGTGCACCGGCGGTTCGCGGCCCGTCATGCCGTGGGAGGGTGGCGCGGGTCAGCAGAGGCCTTCGGGACTGGCGCCGCCATCCTCATCGGTGATCTGCTGCAAGCCTGGACCGACGAGCTACTGCACGGCAGTGGCCTGCCCGCGGCAGCCCTGGTGCACGGACGCCCGGTCCTTGACGCGATGCGCACCGAGGTAATCGCGGGCCAGTACCTGGACCTGCTCAGCCAGGCCGCGGGTGCTGGCACGGTGGACAGCGCGCTGCAAGTGGTCAGGTACAAGTCGGCGAAGTACACGATCGAGCGTCCGCTGCACCTGGGGGTCGCACTGGCCAGCGCGGCCGCAGCAAATGCGGTGCCAGGCAGCGTGGCCCCGGGCGCCCCAGGCAGCGCGGCCCCGGGCAACGCTGCCTCCCCAGGCAGCCAGGCGGCCGCCCTCGGGTGGAACGAGCAAGCAATAGCCAGTGCATGTTCTGACTACGGGATCCCACTCGGCGTCGCATTCCAGCTTCGTGACGACGTACTCGGCCTCTTCGGTGATCCAGCGGAGACCGGCAAGCCCGTCACCGGCGATCTCCGCGAAGGCAAGTGCACCGTCCTCGTCGCCATGGCCAGGCGGCGGGCGAATGCGGCCCAGGCCGAAGTCCTCGATCGCCACCTAGGCAACCCGCATGTCGACGAGGCCGGGGCAGCGGCGGTCCGCGCGGTGATCTCGGACACCGGCGCTCTGGCCGAGTGCGAGGCCATGATCGATCGCGATGTCGCCGATGCGCTAAGCGCCATCGACGGCGCGCCCATCGCCGAAGCGGCGAAGGACGCGCTGGCGGACCTGGCTGACGCCGCGACCGCCCGCAGCGAATGACGCCTCGCCGGCGGCCGGACCCGGCGACTGGCTCACGGCGACTGGCTCACCGCGCGGCGGGCGCGCCGGGCTGACGGCTTTGGCCGCCGGGCGGCGGCGGTGCTGTGGTGATGCCGTGCTGGCGGAGGGTTTCCTGGATCCGCCGGGCGTCCGCGGCGCCGATGCGCTGGTAGATCGCCAGTGCCTGCTGCCAGTGCGCGGCGCCGTCGCCGGGGTTGCCGTCCTGGAGCAGGCAGTGGCCGAGGCCTTCCAGGGCGCGTGCTTCCTCCAGCGGGGCGCTGATCTCGCGGGCGATGGCCAGCGCCCGGGCGTGGTGGTCGCGGGCCTGCTGGCTGTCCGCGGATCGGGCCAGCAGTTCGCCCAGGTTGTTCAGCACCTCAGCCTGGGCCTCCCGGTCGCCGAGGTCGCGGAACATGTCGAGCGCCTGGGTCAGGCTGGCGGCGGCGGCCGGGTAGTCCCCGGTCCGCGATTGCACGACGCCGAGATTGTTGATGGCATCGGCCTGGCCGGACCGGTGGCCGAGGTCGCGGAACAGCTCGAGTGCCTGCTGGTAGCTGGCGGCGGCGGCCGGGTAGTCCCCGGTCAGCCGTTGCATCCAGCCCCGATTGTTGATGGCGATGGCCTGGCCGGGCCGGTCGCCGAGGTCGCGGAACAGCTCGAGCGCCTGCTGGTAGCTGGCGGCGGCGGCCGGGTAGTCCCCGGTCCGCGATTGCGCGAGGCCGAGATTGGTGAGGGCCATGGCCTGGCCCATCCGGTGGCCGATGTCGCGGGCGATGCCCAGCGCCTGCTGGCAGCTGGCGGCGGCGGCCGGGTAATCTCCGGTCGACGCTTGCACGGTGCCGAGATTGTTCATGGCCAGGGCCTGGCCGGCCCGGTGACCGAGGTCGCGGTACAGCTCGAGGGCCTGCTGGTGGCTGGCGGCGGCGGCCGGGTAGTCGCCGGTCGTCGCGCTGCACGGTGCCCAGCTGGTCCAGGGCGCTGGCCTGGCCGAGCCGGTCGCCTAAGCCGCGGTACAGCTCCAGCGCCTGCTGGCTGGCTGGCGGCGGCGGCCGGGTAAGTCCCCGGTCGCCCGCTGCAGGATGCCCAGCTCGTTGAGGGCACCGGCCTGCCCGGCCCGGTCCCCGGCCTGCCGCGCGGTGGCCAGGGCGGCCTGGTGCAGGCCCGCGGACTGATCCCAGTGACCTCGGGCGAACAGGAAGCCGCTGATCGCGGCAGGGATGGCGATGGCATGCCCGGGCCGCCCGCTCGCGGCGGCGTAGCCCGCCGCCGCGTGCAGGTTCGCACGCTCGGCATCCAGCCAGGCCGAGGCCTGCCCGGGCGTGGACAGCTGCGGGGCGACGGCCGGCGGCTCGCCGGGCGGCGGCCGGGCCGCGGCGGTGTGCCGGGTTTCGATGTGCTGCGCCGGCCGCCGCGGCGGTGTGCAGGTAGTAATCCAGCAGCCGCCCGGCGGCGGCGCCGGCGTCGGCCGGGTCGCCGTCGCCGGCCAGCGCGCCGGCGTGCTCGCGGAGCAGGTCATGCAGGCCGTAGCGGCCGCGGGCGGGCTCGGTCAGCAGGTACTGGTCGTAGAGGCCGTCCAGGTGGCGGCGGGCGGTGGCCAGGTCGGTGCCGTCCAGCGCAGCCGCGGCGTACGCGTCGATGTCGGTGCCGGGGTGCACGCCCAGGCGGCGGAACAGCCGCTGCTGGCCGGCCGTCAGGTCCTGGTAGGACAGATCGAACGCAGCCGCCACCGACAGGTTCTCCGCGCGCATCAGCTCCAGCCGGCCCGCCGCCGCGGCCAGCTCGGCGGCCAGGCCCGCCGCGGTCCAGGCCGGATGATGGTGCAGCTGCCGGGCCAGCATCCCGATCGCCAGCGGCAGGTACCCGCACAGCCGGGTGATCTCGGCGGCCGGCCCGTCGCCCGAGCCCAGCTCGGGGCGGCCGGACAGCCGGGCCAGCAGCGCGGCGGCCTCCGCCGGCGCCAGCGTGTCGAGGCTGATCGCCGCCGCGTCCTCCAACGCGGTCAGGTGCCGACGGCTGGTGACCAGCACCAGGCTGCCCGCGGTGCCCGGCAGCAGCGGGGTGACCTGCTCATGCCCGGCCGCGTCATCCAGCAGCAGCAGCACCTTCTTCCCGGCCAGGTGATCGCGCCACCGCGCGGCCCGGGCCTGCCAGCCCGGGCGGGATCTGCTGCGCCCCGACCCCGGCGGTCAGCAGCAGGCTGGCCAGCGCATCGGCCGGGTCGACCGGCCGCTGACCCGGCGTGTGCGCGTGCAGCGGCAGGAAGAACTGCCCGTCCGGGAATCCATCGGCCAGCCGGTGCGCCGCGTGCACCGCGAACGCCGTCTTGCCGACCCCGGCCATCCCGCCGATCGCGTGGATCCCCACCACCCCCCCGCCGGCCGCGGCGGCGCCGGTCACCGCGCGGCCAGCTGCGCCAGCTCGGCCGCGCGGCCGGTGAAGCTGGCGATATCACGGGGCAGCGTCCGGGTCGCCACCGCCGCGCCGCCGTTCCCCGGCGGCCAGCACCTGGCCCGCCGGGGCCCGCCCGCGGGCCGCCGCCTCGAACAGCGCCCGCTGCGGCCCGGTCAGGCCCAGCGCACCGGCCAGCAGCCGGGCCGTGTCATGGCGGGCGGTCAGGTTCACGCCCCGCTCCAGGTCACTGACCGACCGCGGGGACAGGCTCGCCGCCTCCGCCAGCTCCTCCTGCGTCAGCCCGGCATCGTCCCGCAGCCGCCGCAACAGCCCGGCGAAACTCAGCGCAGCCTGCTCCGCAACCGGCATGCCGCTCCTCACGAAATCCCGTCCGCCGGTCACCCGGCCCGGCCGACCACGGCTCGGACAGACCCGTAAGAAAGCCTACAAGCGCGCCGGCAGCGCCCATAGCGTGACGCGGCTCACAGCACCTGCGCCGGGTGCCCGGAGCGGCACCGCCCCGCGCCGCCGGCCCGCCCCGGCGGTGCCCGATCCTGTGGGTCTCCTGTGGGCGGCATGTGTGGTGATCGCCCTGGCCGGCAGGCAGCGTAGCAACCGACGGCGGGACCCTCCCGCCCGGCCTAAGCAGGAGACGGCATGTTCACCCACCCCTGGCCCGGCACCGAGCTCGTCCGCGAGGAAGAACCCATGCAAACGGTCAAGGCACCCCCGACCCCCACCATCCGCACCCCCGCCGGTCCCGGCTTGGACAGCGCACGCCGGTCTTGCGACCGCGAAACAGGACATCCCGCGCCTGCCACCACGGCGCGTCCTGACCATGGCGCGCCTACCCCCGTGATCCGGGGCCAGTCACCCCTCGCCCGCTTAACCAAGGCCCCGATACCCGCGATCCACCTGACGCCGCCGCCGCTGCGGACGGCCGACGGGCTCAACCGCAAGGAGCGGCGTTCCAGCTGGCTAGAGCTATTCTTCGACCTGGTGTTCGTCGGGGCCGTGGGCCAGCTCGCCGGAGCGCTCCAGGACCACCCCAGCCTCGGCTCGCTGGCCCGTTTCGTGATGCTGTTCATCCCGTTCTGGTGTCTGTGGCTGGAGTTCGCCTTCTACGCCGACCGGCACGAATCCGAAGACGCAACACACCGCGGCGCCTTCCTCGCCGTGATCTTGCTGTGCGTGGGCCTGGCCGCTAGCGCACCCCGCGCTCTGTCTGGCGACACCACCGGCTTCGTGATCGCCTTCGCCTGCCTTCGCGGCCTCCAGCTGCTGCTGTACGCGCGGGCCCGCCGCCACCTGCCGGCCACCAGGGCGCTCTACACCCGGTACCTGATCTTCTTCGGGGCAGGCGGGGCACTGTGGCTGTCCTCGCTCGCGGCAGGGGGCGCCGCGCGATACGTGTTCTGGGGTGCCGCCCTGCTCACCGAGGCCGCAGGCGCGCTATCGGAGCTGGCACCGGCCTGCCGGGTGCCGCTGAACCTCTGGCATCTGGCCGACCGGTTCCAGCTCTTCGTCCTGATCGTGCTCGGCGAGTCCGTCACCCGCCTGATCAGCGCCGCGACCATGCGGCCCTGGAGCCTGCCGCTCGCCGTCGTGCTGGCAGCCGCGCTGATCACGCTGGCGGCGCTGTGGTGGGCCTGGCACAGCACGGCCGACCGGGACGCGCTGGACAGCCCGCGAGCGATCGCCTGGTTCGCGGCGGCCAACCTGCCGATCGTGGCTGGCGTCGCGGCGGCCAGCGCCGGCCTGCATATCGCGATCCTCGCTGCCGACGGAGCAGCCACGATTGGGGACGGGCCGAGGGCCGCGCTCTACGGCGGCGTCAGCGTCTACCTGCTGGCCAGCGCGACCCTCCCGTCCCGCAAGATGACCCGGTGGGTCAGGACGGCGCGGCTCGCGACCTCCCTCGCCGCGATGGGCTTGGTCTTCATGGGCGCCGTCGTCATGCCGGTCTACCTCGTGCCCGCGCTCACCGTGGTCCTAGCGCTCGGCCTGGCCGCAGAGGCCCACCCCAGCTGGGGGCCAGCCATCAGATCGCGTCTGGACGTCCGGGGCATAATGCCGCCGCGGGCGAAGCACCGGCCCGCTCCCCATCCCGCGGGCTCACCTGCAGGCGGGATTGTCGAATAGTCGGGTTGCGGAAGCCGAACCGAAACCCGGCCTCCCATTCCGGGCGCTGGTTCCCGTGCGCCGGTCAGCCGCCGGCCTCCCTTGAGCATGCGGGCCGGGAAAGCCGGCGTTCGTCGCCGGGCCCCGTCGCTGTCGGCCTGTTGGCGTAGCGCCGGCAACAAATAACAAGGGAGATCTACCATGTCTAACCGGTTTGCCAACGAGGTTTCCGGGAGCCGCACCGCCGACGGCAGGCAGCTGGCCGCGCCATTGGTCAAGGACGAGGAGTTCGAGATCTGCGCCCATGGCGCGTGCGACGTCACCTCCCGGCGCTCATCGTGAGCCGCCGACCGCGGATTCTCGTGCTAGGGGCGGGCTCTGGTGGTCTCGAGCTGGCGGCGACGCTGTCGTCGGCGCTGGGCCAGGCCGCGGACATCATCCTGATGGACAAGGGCGAGGGCTTCGTGTTCGGGTTCTCCAAGCTCGACGTCATGTTCGGCAAGCGGCTGCCCTCGGAGGTGTTCCATCCCTACCAGCACATAGACAAGCCGGGATTGCGGTTCGTCCGGACCGCGGTCGGCTCGATCGACCCGCAATCCAAGCGGGTCGAAACCGGCGCGGGCTCCTTCCAGGGCGACATCATCGTCGTCGCACTGGGCGCTGACCTGGATCCTCGGGCGACGCCTGGACTGGTCGAGGCGGGACACGAGTTCTACACCACCCAGGGCGCGTTCGCGGTGCGGGATGTACTGGCGCGCTTCAGCGGCGGCCGGGTGATCGTGGGCGTGACCTCGACCCCGTTCAAGAGCCCCCCGGCGCCGAGCGAGACGGCCCTGCTGATGCACGACTACCTCACCGAGCGCGGCCTGCGCGGCGACTCCGCCATCTCGCTCGTCATGCCCCTGGGGGCGCCCATCCCGCCGTCACCACCAGCATCACAGGCGCTGCTGGCCGCTTTTGCCGAGCGGGGCATCACCTGGCATCCGGACCGGCTGATCGACAAGCTCGACCCCGGCCGCAAGGTCGCGCTGGCCAGCGACGGGACCGAGCTGCCTTACGATCTCTTCCTGGGGGTTCCCCGGCACAAGGTCCCCCCGGTGGTCGAGGAGTCGGGCCTCGCCGTCGACGGGTGGGTGCCGGTCAACCCGCTCACCCTGGAGACCGAGTTCCCCGACGTGTACGCGGTGGGCGACGTCACGAGCATGGGAACTCCCAAAGCGGGAGCCTTCTCCGAGGGCCAGGCCTCGGTCGTCGCCTACCAGATCATCTCCCGCCTGCGCGGAACGCCCGGCGCGGTCACCTACGACGGGCGAGGAACCTGCTACGTGGAGTTCGGCCATAATCTTGTCGGCCGGGTCACCTTTCTCAGCGGCCAGGCTCCCGTCGGCGATCTCGAGGGACCCACCGAGCTGATCTCCGCCGACAAGGCCGAGTCCGGCACCAACCGGATCCAGCGCTGGTTCGATCGCTGAGCTTCCACTTCCGCGGTCGTCGAGGAGACGGTGGCTGCGGCGCCGCCGGCGGCGGCTCAGGCTGCCGCGCGGAGCCGCGAAGCCAGCTCTGCCGTCGCCGCGGCCGGATCGCCGGCATCAGTGATCGCCCGGACGACCACCACTCGGCGGGCCCCGGCAGCCAGGACCTCGTCCAGGTTGCCGTGGCTGATCCCGCCGATGCCGAACCAGGGCCGCTGGGCCTGCAGCGCGGCCGCGTACCTGATGAGGTCCAGCCCGGCGGCCGGACGTCCGGGCTTGGTCGGCGTGGCCCAGACCGGGCCGGCGCAGAAATAGTCCACGCCGGGCGCGTCCGCGGCAGCCGCGCTCTCGGCGGCGGCGTGCGTGGACAGCCCGATCAGCGGCCCCGGGCCGAGCAGCTGCCTGGCCACTGGCACCGGCAGGTCCTGCTGCCCGAGATGCAGCACGTCAGCGCCCGCGGCATAAGCGACATCGGCCCGGTCGTTCACGGCCAGCAGTGCACCATGCTTGTCGCACCGGGCCCGGAACAGCTCAAGGAAGCGAAGCTCCTGCGCAGCCTCGAGCTCTTTCTGCCGGAGTTGCACAATGTCCACGCCCGAGCCGAGCACCGCATCGAGGAACCCGCCGAGGTCCCGCTGCCGGTCCCTCGCGTCGGTGCACAGGTACAGCCGCGCGGCGGCTAGCCGGTCGCGGAGGTCAGCTGGCATGCGGACATGCTGGCACGCCGCGCGCCCTGGCCGCACAGCCGGGCCGGGTGCGCACCTCAGAAGGCCAGCGCTTGCGCCCTGCGGTTGACCTCGGTGCCCCGGTGCTCCGCGATCGCCTGGATGGGCGTACCCGGCAGCGACTCATCGGCGGTGAACAGCCACCGCAGCGCCGCCACCGCGTCGAATCCGCAATCGAAGAGCAGCGTCAGGGTGCCGTGCAGGCCCCGGACGGGCTGATCACCGTCCAGGAACGCGGCAGGCACGCAGAACTCGCCGCTCGGGCGCTGAACCGCGAGCAGCCTGCGGTCGCGGAGGAGTTGCTTGACCCGGCTCACGGGGAGCCTGAGCCGGTCAGCAACCTGAGGAAGGGTCAACCAGTCACCGACGATGGCGTCGGCCGGGGGGTCGATCTGTGCCACGCTTCGAGACTTTCCCACATCGCCATCGCCGTCAAACACGCCGGCACTGCCCGCGAGCCGCCCCGCGGCAGATCAGCTGCGGCCAGCCGCACGGACGGGCACGGCGGGATCCGCGAGGCGGCCATCGTCGACGTCGGTACCGGCCTGGATGAGACGTCTGGCCTGCAGCAGATCCGGCGGCGAATTCACGCAAAACGCCGCGACCAGCCGGTCGCCGGCCAGCCAGCAGGCCGCCCAGCGCGCGCCGGCCGGATCGCCTCGCAGGACCAGCCGGTCTGCCCCGCCGTGGTAACCCGCGTACTGGACCATCCGGCCGAACTGCTCGGACCAGAAATACGGGACAGGGTCATACACAGCGGCACCGCCGAGCAGGTTGGCCGCCACCACCTCGGGCGCGCGGAGCGCGACGTCCCAGTGCTCGAACCGCAGCCGGCGGCGGTACCGCAGCGACCAGAACGCGGCACAGTCCCCGACCGCGAACACCCCCGGCACCGACGTGCGCAGGAACTCATCCGCGGCGATGCCGCCATCCACCAGTACGCCCGATGAGGCCAGCCAGCCGACCGCCGGCCGGACACCAACCGCCGTCACGATCTCGTCGGCCTCCAGCCAGCTGCCGTCAGCAAGCTCGAGACCGCCCGGCTCCACGGAGCCGACCAGGTGCCCCAGCCGCAGCGATACGCCCGCCGCCGCATACCAGGGCACGGTCAGCGCGCCGACCCTGGCGCCGATCGCAGCGGCCAGCGGCGCCTGGCCGGCCTCCACGATGGTCACCACGCAGCCGCGGGCCGCGGCTGCGGTGGCCAGCTCGGCGCCTATCCAGCCCGCGCCCGCGATCACCAGCCGCAGGCCGGGCCGCAGCAGCGCGCGGATCGCCAGCGCGTCGTCAAGGGTCCGCAGGAACCGCTGCGGCCCGGCGCCCGGCAGGGCGACCGGCAGCGACCCGGTCGCCAGGACCAGGGAGTCGAAGCCGTACTCGCCCCGGTCGGTGCCCAGCACCCGGTCCCCGAGCCCGGTCGCGGTCTCGCCGAGCCGCACATCCGCGCCGAGCGACTGCAGGTCTTCCCGCAGCGTCGTGTCGTCCACGGCGCCGGCCATCAGCTGTTTGGAAAGCGGCGGCCGGTCATAGGGCAGCCGGGGCTCGGCCCCGATCAGCGTGATCTGGCCGTGATATCCGCGGGCCCGCAGCTCCTCGACGGTCCGCAGCCCGGCCAGGCCGGCGCCGGATACGACCACTCGCGCGATTGCCACGACCACCTAGGCTAGGCGTATCGCGCGGGAGTCCGGTGCCGACCGGACTGAGAGGGCGGCTGGCTAGCCGCCGACCGCAGGAACCTGATCCGGGTCATGCCGGCGAAGGGAGCGGATGCATGAGCGGACAAGCCGGACCGCGCCCCGACGTGCTGATCATCGGCGGCGGGGTAATCGGCCTGGCGATCGCCTGGCGAGCCGCGCAGCGCGGGCTGCAGGTGAGCCTCGCCGACCCCGATCCAGGCGGCGGAGCGTCACACGCAGCGGCCGGCATGCTCACTCCGGTGTCGGAGGCGGCCTACGCCGAGCGTGCCCTCTTCGGGCTCGGCCAGCAGTCCCTGAACCGTTATCCGGCCTTCGCGGCGGAGCTGACGGCCGCGACTGGCGAGCCGACGGGTTTCCGCGCTGACGGCACCCTGCAGGTCGCCTACGACCACGACGATCTGGCCGTGCTCGATGAGGTCGCGATCCTGCGCGAGTCGTTCGGCGCGCCGTCGGCGCGGCTGTCGGCACGTGAGTGCCGGGCGGCGGAGCCGATGCTCGACCCCTCGGTCCGGGGCGGGCTCCTGGTCCCTGACGACGCTTCGGTCGATCCGCGGCTGCTGACGGCTGCGCTGCTCGCTGCCGCGCAGCGAGCCGAGGTGACCCTCATCCGCCAGCCCGCCACGCAGGTCCTCGCCTCCGGCGGGCGCGCCGCAGGCGCCGTGCTGGCCGACGGCAGCCGGGTGCAGGCGCCGGCCGTGGTACTGGCCGCGGGCTGGCAGTCGGCGCTCGTCGGCGGCCTGCCCGATGGCACCGCGCTGCCGGTCCGGCCGGTCAAGGGCCAGATCCTGCGGCTGCGGCCGACGCCGGCCACCGACCGTGCGGGCATCCCGCCTGGACTGGTCGCCAGGACCGTCCGCGGCATCGTGCACGGCTTCTCGGTCTACCTGGTGCCAAGGGACAGCGGCGAGCTGGTGATCGGCGCGACGCAGGAGGAGCTTGGCGCGGACACCAGGGTGACCGCGGGCGGCGTCTGGGAACTGCTGCGTGACGCCCGCACCCTGGTTCCTGGCATCACCGAGTTCGAGCTCGCCGAGGCGGTGGCTGGGCTGCGACCGGGGACCCCGGACAACGCGCCGATCCTCGGGCCGGCCCAGCTGCCCGGCCTGGTGCTGGCCACGGGTCATTTCCGGAGCGGAGTCTTGCTGGCACCGGTGACCGCCGACATCATCGCGGATTATCTGGCGTTTGAACGAATATCCGAAATCATGGTCCCGTTTTCCGCAGAGCGGTTCTCCCGTCCGGGCCGGCAGCCGGGTCCCGGGCACGCCGGGGCCGTGCCGCCGGGCCAGGTCCGCACTGCCGAGCCTGACAAGAGGGCGCTGTCATGACCGTCACCATCAACGGAGCACCACATGACCTGGCCGACGGCGCCAGCCTCGCGACAGCCGTAGCGCTGCTCACGACATCAGCCACCGGCGTGGCCGCGGCTATCAACGGCGAGCTGGTGCGCAGGGCCGACTGGGACGCGACGGGACTAGCTGACGGCGACAGTCTCGAAGTGATCACGGCAGTGCAGGGAGGCTAACCGTGGACGACAAGTTCGTGCTGGCTGGCGAGGTCTTCAGCTCGCGGCTGATCATGGGGACCGGCGGGGCGCCCAGCCTGGACGTGCTGGATCGGGCGCTGGCCGCGTCGGGGACCGAGCTCACCACGGTTGCCATGCGGCGCGTCGACCCGGGCGGATCAGGGTCCGTGCTCGACGTCCTGGCCGCGCGGGGGATCAGGGTGCTGCCGAACACGGCGGGCTGCTACACCGCGGCGGATGCGGTGCGCACCGCGCGGCTGGGCCGTGAGGCGCTCGGCACGGACTGGGTGAAGCTCGAGGTGATCGGCGATGAGCGCACTCTGCTGCCCGATCCGGTCGAGCTGCTGGACGCGGCGGAGCAGCTGGTCGGCGAGGGCTTCACCGTGCTGCCCTACACCAATGATGATCCGGTGCTGGCCCGGCGGCTCGAGCAGGCGGGCTGCGCGGCCGTGATGCCGCTCGGCTCCCCCATCGGTTCTGGCCTCGGCATCAGGAACCCGCACAACATCGAGCTGATCGTCGAGAGCGCCGGCGTGCCCGTGGTCCTGGACGCCGGCATCGGCACCGCGAGCGACGCGGTCATAGCGATGGAACTCGGTTGCGACGCGGTCCTGCTCGCCACATCGGTGACCAGGGCCAGGGACGCCGAGATGATGGCCTCGGCGATGCGGGCGGCCGTCACCGCCGGCCGCCTGGCGTTCCTGGCGGGCCGGGTGCCACGGCGGCGCTACGCTCTGGCTTCCTCTCCCCGGCCAGGCAGCTGACCTGCCCTGGCTGAACCTGGCCGACGCAGCGGAATCCTTTCGTCGCCCTCTGTCACACAGCGCGCCTGGACCGCTGTTACGCAGGCACGCAGTCGAATCGGCCCATACACTTCTGGCGATGGATACGACCCTTTCGCGACCGCCAGCCGGGCAGTTGCTCGACGGCCGGTACCGGGTGGAAGCCTGGCTGGCTGATGGCGGTATGGCGACGGTCTATCTAGGCACCGACACCAGGCTGGACCGCAAGGTGGCGCTCAAGATAGCCCATCCGGAGCTAGCCGGTGACGAGGAGTTCATCCGCAGATTCATGGGCGAGGCGCGGTCGGTGGCGCGGCTGTCAAGCCCGCACGTTGTCGCCGTTTACGACCAGGGATCGGACGGGCAGTTCCTCTACCTGGCGATGGAATACGTCCCGGGCCGGACGCTACGCGAGCTGCTCCGTGAGCGGGGCAGGCTGAGCCCGCGGGATGCACTCGACATCATCGAGGGCGTCCTGGCCGGCCTCGCCGCGGCGCACGAGGCTGGGATTGCCCACCGTGACGTCAAGCCGGAGAACGTCCTTCTGACGAAGAACAACCTGGTGAAGGTGGCGGACTTCGGGCTGGCCCGGGCAGCCGCGGCTACCGGCCGGACCAAGAGCGGCATGATTATCGGCACGGCCGCCTACCTGGCTCCCGAGCAGGTATCCCGGAATACCTCCGACGCGCGTACCGACGTGTACGCGGCGGGCATCATGCTGTTCGAGCTGCTTACCGGCACCCAGCCGCACACCGGGGGCACTCCGCTCGACGTGGCGTACAAGCATGTCAACGACCTGGTACCGGCGCCTTCAGCGGTCGTGCCCGGGCTGCCGCCCGCGCTCGACGCCCTTGTCGCGCTCGCAACGAGCAAAGAGCCCGAGCTACGGCCTGCCGACGCGGGCCAGTTCCTGCGCGCTATCGCCGACGTGCGGCGCGGCATGCCAGTCGGTGAGCCACGTCCGCGCGGTCAGCACGCGGTGCAGTCGTGGCCCGACGCCGTCCCGGCCGCGGCGGGCCCGGTTCCGCCGGTCCCATGGCCAGACGACGGGCAAGGCGGCCCCGCTCCGCCCCGGGCCTGGCCCGGCGGTGAGCAAGGCGGGCCCGCTCCGCTCAGCCCGCCGCCCGGCGGCGACCACGGCGGGGCTGGCGCCCTCGGGCAGGCAACGGACTGGATTCCGCCGGACACTCACGGGAGCACCAACCACACGCTCATCGTCTCGGCGGGCAGCCTCACCGGGGACGATCACGACGAGCCTGACCGGCGCAGGTCCCGCGGCTACCGCAGGCCGGGCGAGCCGGTGCTGCAGCACCTGCTGTTCAGCCGCAGGTTCGTCTACCTGGCCGGCGGGCTTGCTGCGCTTCTGGCGATCACCGTGGTGACCTGGTGGCTCACCGACGGCCGGTACACGACCGTGCCGCGGGTCAGCGGCATGTCGGCGAGTGTGGCGCGTACCGAGCTGGTCAGCCTCGGCTTTACCGTCAAGACCGGACCCGGCCAGCACAGCAGCACGATACCCAGGGGCGACATCATCCAGACCAGGCCGGCGATCGGCGCCAGGCCGCGGCGCGGGAGCACGGTTCAGCTCATCGTCTCCCTCGGCCCGCCGCGGTTCCCGGTGCCCCAGGTGACGGGCTTGCCGCTCGCTGCCGCGCAGGCCGCGCTCAAGAAGGCGGGACTGACGCCGGGCAGCGTTACCCAGACAACCTCGCAGACCATCGCGTCCGGCATCGTGATCAGCACGAACCCGGTCGCGGGCCTCGCCTGGCCGCAGACGTCGCCGGTCACGATCACGGTCAGCGACGGTCTGCCGCTGCCGGACTACGTCGGCCAGCAGCTGCAGTCAGCCGAGGCAGCGGCGACGGCAGCCGGATACGCGCTGGACCCGGTGCCGGACGCGAAGAGCACCCAGCCAGCGGGCACGATCACCAGCCAGTCGCCGGCAGCTGACACTCCGATCACCCCGAGCGAGGTCGTCACGGTCCACGTCAGCAACGGACCGCCGATGGTGACCATCCCCAACGTGGAGGGCCTGAACGAGAACCAGGCCAGTGCCGAGCTGACTGCGGCTGGATTCAGCGTCACCATCGACGCGCTCGGCCCAGGCCGCAGGGTGGTGGCTTACAACCCGACGGGGAAGGCCCCGCGGGGCAGCACCATCACCCTGCACGTAGGTTTCATCTTCAGCCTGCCGTAGCGCCCGGGCGCCAGCCGGCCAGCCGCCGGCCGGTTAGCTTAGCTGGCCGGCCCCTCGCCTGGCTGTTCCTGGTAGGAGTAACGCTGCTCGCGCCACGGGTCGGCGGTGTTGTGATAGCCGCGCTCCTCCCAGAAACCCCTGCGGTCCCTGGTCAGGTATTCCACGGCGCGCACCCACTTGACGCTCTTCCATCCGTACCGGGAGGGAACCACCAGCCTCAGCGGATGGCCATGCTCCGGGCTGAGTTCCGCCCCGTCCCGGTGCGTCGCGAGGATGGTGTCGTCTGCCATGAAGTCGGCGATCGGCACGTTGGCGCTGTAACCGAAGTCCGCCCAGACCATCACGTGCGTGACGGCCGCGTCCGGCGCCGCGGCACGCAGCAGTTCGGCCGCCGCGATCCCGTCCCAGGCAACATCCTGGATGGTGAACTTGGTGACACAGTGAAAGTCCGCGACGATCCTGGTACGTGGCAGCGCCGCCAGCTCCGCCCAGTCCCACCGGTGCTCCCCGCCCGACTCGGTCGCGCCCATCACCCTGAGATCCCAGGTCTCCGGGTTGAACATCGGGATCGGCCCGTAGTGCAAGACCGGCCAGCTGCCCGGCACGTACTGACCAGGCGGCAGCCGGCGCTCCCATGCAGGCGCGGGCGAAGGCGCAGGCAGCGGGTCACCGGCGACGCGCAGCGCTCTGGCCCGCCTGCCGTCTTGCAGCCTGCCAGTACGTCCTACCTCGGTTTCCGGCTGGCTCATGTCCAGCTGACCCACTCCTTCCGTCCCCGCGCCATCGCGACCACGCTCGCTCGCGCAGGTGCAGCTATCTTGCCACTGCGCGCAGCGCCCTCATCCTGCGCGCCGGCGTACGGGCCAGGCCGGCGATGCGCTAGGCTACTTGCCATGCGTCACGTGTACAGGTTTTTCTATGGCTGCCGGCCCGGCATGGGGACGGTCGCCCGCCAGACACTGCGCTGACGCGAACGACCTCAACGAAGCCCCGGGCCACATCGGCCCGGGGCTTTTGTCATGACCGGGAACTAGGAGGATGCCATGGTCATCGTGATGGCCCCCGAGGCCAGCAAGTCCGACATCGACTCGATCGTCGAGCTGATCAGGGTCTCCGGCGGCGAGGCCTTCGTCAGCCGCGGAGTTTCCCGTACCATCATCGGCCTCGTCGGAGACGTCGAGCAGTTCGCCACGCTCAGCCTGCGCAGCAGGCCAGGTGTCAGCGACGTGGTACGGATCAGTGTCCCTTACAAGCTGGTCAGCAGGGAGCATCACCCGAGCAGATCGGTGATCAGAGTCGGCGGGGTCGCGATCGGCCCGGAGACGCTGACGGTCATCGCGGGACCCTGCACGGTCGAGACTCCCGAGCAGACCCTCACGGCGGCCAGGATGGCGCAGGCGGCCGGCGCCGCGATACTCCGGGGGGGCGCCTTCAAGCCGCGCACGTCGCCTTACGCGTTCCAGGGCCTCGGCGAGACGGGCCTGAGAATTCTCGCTGACGTGCGTGCCGAGACTGGCCTGCCGGTCGTCACCGAGGTCATTGACCCCGCGAGCGTGGACCTGGTCTGTTCGTACGCCGACATGCTCCAGGTCGGAACGCGCAGCATGCAGAACTTCGCGCTGCTGCAAGCAGTCGGCTCGGCAGGCAAGCCGGTGCTGTTGAAACGGGGCATGAACGCGACGATCGAGGAATGGCTGATGGCGGCCGAGTACATCGCGCAGCGCGGCAACCTCGATATCGTGCTCTGCGAGCGCGGAATCCGTACCTTCGAGCCCGCGACACGCAACACCCTGGATATCAGCGCGGTGCCCGTGGCTCAGCGCCTGTCCCACCTGCCGGTGATCATTGACCCGTCCCATTCCGGTGGACGGCGGGATCTCGTCCTGCCGCTGAGCAGGGCTGCCATAGCGGTCGGCGCCGACGGCATCATCGTGGACGTCCATCCTGAGCCTGCCATCGCGATGTGCGACGGCGACCAGGCGCTGGTCGACGAGGACATCAGGGAACTGGCGAAGGTGGCGGCGACGCTGCCCGCGATCGTCGGCCGCACCCTGACGCCTGCGCCGCGCCGCGCAGGCCTGGGTTCCCGGCCCGAACCGGCGGCCGCCGGGCGCTGACAGCAGGGTACCTCCAGGCGCGGCAGCTGGCTGGTCAAAGCCCTGCCACGGCGGGAATCACCTGGCTGCCGATGACCTCGAGAGGCGCGATGTCCCAGACATTGGCGACCTGGCCGATCGCGGCCTGGAAGCCTATCTCGGCGAGCCCGCCCAGCTGGTCGATGACTTCTCCCGCCTTCTCGCCCTTGTCCCCCACGTCGAAGATGAAGTAGCAGGTCTTGAGAATCTCGTCGTAGTCGCGGCCCTCGTCCTGGCAGTGAGCGCGCAGCACATCGAGCTTGCGGGCCAGGTCGGGCCCGGGGAACAGGTTGCATGCCTGCCCGTACCTGGCGACCAACCTGAGTGTCTTGCGCTCGCCCGAGCCGCCGATCAGGATCGGCGGATGCGGCTGGCTCAGCGGTTCCGGGTAGTTCAGCGGCCGGCCCAGCTGGTAGTGGCGGCCCAGATAGGGGCTCTCGTCGCCGCGCCACATCTGGATGCAGATCTGCAGCGTTTCCTCGAGCCGCTCGAACCGCTCCGCCACCGGCGGGAACGGGATGCCGAGGCCGCGGGACTCCTGCTCGTTCCAGGCCGCGCCGACGCCGAGCCAGGCCCGGCCGCCGGACAGCACGTCCAGCGTGGAGACGATCTTTGCCAGGATGCCCGGGTGGCGGTACACGACCCCCGTCACGAGCGTGACCAGCTTGGCCCGGGACGTGCAGGCGGCCAGGTACCCCAGGGTGGTGTAGGCCTCGAGCATGTCGTGCTCGGGCGGCCCGATCACGCCGATCTGAAAGAAATGATCCATCAGGCTGATGAACTCGAACCCCGCGTCATCAGCGGTCCTGGCCACGGCTGCCAATTCGGGACCGAGCCTGGCCGCGCCGCCCGGCCGGGTGAAATCAGGAATCTGCAGTCCGACTTTCATGTGATCACCTCTCCGCCGCTGAGCCTGCAATACGCTGGCCGACGGCACCCAGAAACCGCGGCGCCCGGCCCGGAACCTGCCACCAGATCCGGTGCGAGCCTTTACGAGCATGGCAGATGTACGCAGCCAGACGTCGGCGTCTTTTCGCGTAGTGCTTGATACCGGTTTATTCTTGCGCTGGCCGGTCTGTGAACGAGCCCCCACCGGCCCGAGCGGAGCTTCGATGAGCAGGCCCGAGCGCGCGGGCGTCACCATTGGTGCGGTGCTGACGGCAGCCGTCCTGCCGGTCGCCGGCGTGCCAGCCCAGGCCCCCAGGCCAGGGCCGGATATCGCGAGGCCGGCCATCGCCAGGCCGGCCATCGCGAGGCCGGCTGCCACGGTGCTCGCTGCCGCATTGCCGACCACCACGATGGCGAGAGAACCAACGTATCCGCCCTGGCGTGCCGGGACAGCCCGCAGGGCCAGCGTCTGGCGGCTGGCCGTCGTGGACCATTACGGCGGCCCGAGCAACGCTTCTGGCTATTCGGCAGTGCTCGCGCCCGGCCGGCATGATGCCTGGGTATTCGGTGGCACCAATCCGGGCGCCGCAAGCAGGCCGGTGGCCAAGCACTGGACCGGGCACAGCTGGCAGGCGGTAAGCCTGCCGGGCGGGCTCAGCAGCTTCATCTCCGGCGCGAGCGCCTCCGCGCCCGCCAACGTCTGGGCGGTCAGCTCGTTCGGCGGATACGCGCTGCGCTGGGACGGGGCCAGCTGGTCGGTCGCCAGGAGATGGCAGCCGGGCGCCGACCCGGTCTCCATCGTGGCAATCAGCCCGAGTGACGTGTGGCTGTTCGGGGTACCAGGCCGCGGCGACAGCGCCGGCATCTGGAACTACAACGGTCGGACCTGGACCACAGGCGCCGGGCCGGGCCAGCCCATTCTCCGCGCGAGCGCGGCCTCTCGCCGGGACATCTGGGCGATCACGGCCGCGCCGCATGGTGGCCTCGTTGAGCACTGGGATGGGAGCGCCTGGAAACCGGTGCCCACCGGCTCCGTCCTTGCCGGTACGCAGCTCGACGATGTGCTCGCGGTGTCGCGCCACGACGTCTGGATAGTAGCGAACTCTCCTGCCGCCACCCCGGCTGGCCAGGTGGTACTGGCCACCTGGAACGGCCGGAAGTGGCGGCGGATCGATGCACCAGGCCGGGCCATGCCCGGGCGCCTTGCCGCCGACGGGCATGGCGGAGTCTGGGTCACAGCGACCACCCTCGGCGTCCAGACCCAATCACTGCTGCTGCACCTGTCTTGCTCAGGGCGCTGGACGCGCACCGACATCGCCCACGGCCTGGGTAACGCCGTCAGCGAGCTCGCGCTGATTCCGGGGACCTCATCGGAGTGGGGCAGCGGCGGATTCCTCACGCAATCCGGAGGCGACGCAGCGATCTGGCGCTACACCGCGCCCGGACACCACCGCCCGCGACACCGCCGCCCCGGACACCACCGCCCGCGACACCGCTGCCCCGGACACCACCGCCCGCGACACCGCCGCCCCGGACACCACCGCCCGGGCGGCTGCGCGACTTAGGCATTAGCCCGGCCGATTAGTCATTAGCCCCGGCCGATTAGAACCGGCTGGGCGAGTATTCCTGTGCCGCGGCGGCTAGCTCCTCGGCGAGGTCGTCGGCGTCCAGCCGGGACTCGATCCTTCGCAGGTCACAGATCCTGGCCCGGGTCTCCGCGTGGCGCGGCGTCAGCAGCGAGCAGCAATCCTGGTCGGGCAGCTCGGAGATGCGCAGCGTGGCGATCTTCCTGGCCTCGGCCATGATCTCCGTCTTGTCCATGCCGATGAGCGGCCGCAGGATCGGCAGCGTGACCGCGTCATCCAGCGCTGTGATGTTGGTCAGCGTCTGGCTGCTCACCTGACCCAGCGAATCGCCGGTGACCAGCGCGGCCGCGTGCAGCCGCCGCGCCATCGCCGCGCCGGTCTTGAGCATCAGCCGCCGCTGCGCCATGATCTGAAGGCGCCCGGCACCGGACGACGCCAGCTGCTGCTGCGCCTTGCCGAACGCGACCACGAACAGCCGCGATCCGCCCTGGAACTTGTCCAGCTCACGCACCAGGCCATACGCCTTGTAGACAGACTCCGGGCCGGTCAGCGGCATACCGGAAAAATGCAGGTAGCCGCACCGCAGGCCGCGGCGCATCATCCGGTACGCGGCGACCGGCGAGTCAATCCCCCCGGACATCAACACGAGCCCGCGTCCGCTCATGTTCACCGGCAGGCCGCCCTGGCCCGGCATGCCCTCGGTGAACACGAACACCTCGGACTGATCAACCTCGACGAAAACGGTGGTGTCCGGGCGGCGCAGGTTGACCGGGTACCCGTACTCCGCCTGGATCCGGCTGCCGATCAGCGTCGCGAGCTGGCCGGAACGGAGCGGGAACCGCTTGTCCCTGCGCCTGGCACGCACCGCGAACGCGCCCTGCCTGCCCGCCGTCAGCTCCACCGCGGCCGCGACGGCCGCTTCCGGGTCCTTAGCCACCCGGACCGCGCGGCAGACCCGGGCCAGGCCCATGACATCGCGCAGCCGCTCGGCAAGCAGGTCCGCCGCGACCCCCGAAGTCGGGCCGCCTGGCTCGGCACCGGCAATCCGCACCACGATCACGCCTTCGCGCTGCCAGAGCTGGATCGGGATGCCCAGGTCACGTACCGCGCGCCGGATGTTGTCCTGCAGCATCCGCTCGAACTGCTGCCGGTTCTTGCCCTTGAGTACGATCTCGCCAAGTTTCAGCAGGACGCACGGTTCGTGCAAGGTCGCGCCGTGGCGCGGCACAGCCTGATCAGCGAGCGGGAGCGCGGACATCCTCCCAGTTTGCCAGCACTCAGGGCGTTAGCGGCCCGAACATGTCGGCCGTCGGACGGCAAGCCTTGCGGCAGCCGAGTGCCAGCGGATTCCGCGGCGCGGCATCAGCCGCCGAGCACCCCGCAAAGCAACCGGTTGTCGCCACGCTGCCAGAGGATTCCAATCTCCGCGAAGCCGGCCGCCCGCAATGCGTCGACGTGCGTGCGCAGCAGCCCGGCGGCTGAACCGTGGTGCTCGGAATCCAGCCCGAGGCGCTGGCGCAGGCCGAACATCCCGGCCAGCGCCGGATCCGCTGCGACCGCATCCCACCAGCCACTCCAGGTCTCGGCATCGTCCGGGGCGGGATGGCGCCGCTCCGCCTGCTCGATCAGGACGCGGCCCAGGCTGGCCAGCACCGGCGACACCGCCTCGTCCTCGCGGAAATGGTCGCCGTCCAGCAGCAGCGCGCCGGGCCGGAGAACCGTGGCCAGCTCCGCGTACAAGGCGGCCAGCGCCGACTGGGTGAGCCAGTGCAGCGCCGTCGTACTGACCGCCGCATCCGCCTGCCGCTCCAGGCCGAGACTGCGGGCCCAGCCGGCAGCGCGCATATCCAGCTCGACGAAGCGCAGGCCGGGCCGGTCCCGCCAGGCACAACGACCCAGCGCGAGCAGAACCGGATCGGCGTCGACTGCGAGCACGGTAGCTTCCGGGAGCCGGTCGAGTAGCCGTACGGCTAGCGATCCTGGCCCGCAGCCCAGGTCCAGCACCAGCGGATCCGGGCGCCCCGTTCCCGCCTCGACCGCGTCGATAAGCGCGGTGAACCTGTCTTCCCGGTCCGGCATGTAGCCCTGCTGCTGGGCGTCCCAGCGGCTGATCCAGGCGAGCGCCTCCTCACGGTCGAACTGCGCCTGCGCGGTGCCGCCCCTTTGGGTGCCGTTGCCGACCTGCGGACCTGTCACGCCGACCTCCGCGTCACTGACGACTATATTTTCGACAGTCACAACGTAACGATGAGGATTTGACTGGTCAAGTGAATTTCAACAGTCACATGGACGCGGTCGTGACGGTCGCCGTACGGCTCGTCAACGTACTGACGGCGGGCCACGCGCGCGGCCGTCCTTATCTACCGCCGCACGGCAGCGAGCGGCCTGCTGCCGTCACAGCCGCACTCCGGGCGGGCAATCCTGATACCCGTGAGGTGTCTGAGCAGGAGGCAGCTGAGTTCTGCCGGGTCGCCGATGGGCTGCGCCTGGCCTTTGCGGCCGTCGCGTCTGCGGACACCGGCCTGGCGGCCCGCCAGGTCAACGCGCTGCTCGCCGAGACCGGGGCGCGGCCGGCCCTGGACTCCCACGACGGCGAGCCCTGGCACCTGCATTTCCACGGCGCGGATGACTCACTCGTCGCCGGCTGGTCCGCTGGCTGCGCTGCTGGGCTCGCCGTCGTTCTCGGCAGCGATCTGCATGGCCGCCTCGGAGTCTGCACCGCCCCGCGCTGCGACCGGGTCTACGTCGACGTCTCGCGCAACGGAACCCGGCGCTTTTGCTCCACGTCGTGCCAGAGCCGGGTCAAGGCCGCTGCGTTCCGCGCCCGCCAGGCCTGACCAGCCGGACAGCACGTCAGGGATGACGGCGTTCAGGCCGGGGAGTCGCCTCCTCCGGTAGGCCTCCAATTCGCATGAGCTCCCTCTCGACGTTCTGGACCGCCACACTAGTGCCATGAGCGTCCTCGCAATCGACGCAGGGACGACGGGCGTTACTGCCCTGATCGTCACCGCTGACGGCACCCTGGCGGGCCGTGGTTACCAGGAATTCCGCCAGTTCTTCCCAAAACCAGGCTGGGTGGAGCATCTGCCGGAGGGTATTTGGCAGGCCACCCTCGCGGCCTGCAGGCAGGCGCTGGAGTCGGGCGCCGATGCGTCACCAGTCAGCTGCATCGGGATCACCAACCAGCGCGAGACCGCCGTGGTCTGGGACCGTGCCACGCTCGCCGCGCCGCGCCGCGCGATCGTCTGGCAGGACCGGCGGACTGCCGCTGAGTGTGACCGGCTGCGCGAACAGGGCGTCGAGGAGCGGGTCGCCGCCCTCACCGGGCTCAGGCTCGATCCGTATTTCACCGCCACCAAACTGAGCTGGCTCGCCACGGGCGACCCTCCGACCTGGGCCGGGATCATGGACGGCTCGATCGCAGTCGGCACTGTGGACTCCTACCTGATCGCACGGCTGACGGGCGGGCATCGCCACGTCACAGACGCGTCGAACGCCTCGCGCACCCTGCTGTTCGATATCGGGACCGGGCAGTGGTCGGCTGAGCTTTGCGAGCTGTTCGGGGTGCCGCCACATGCGCTGCCTGAGGTGGTTCCATCCTCTGCCGTCCTCGGTCACACCGACCCGGACGCGTTCCTCGGCCTGTCGCTGCCGGTGGCTGGCGCGGCCGGTGACCAGCAGGCGGCGCTGTTTGGCCAGGCGTGCTTTGCCCCCGGCGCGGTGAAGTGCACCTACGGCACGGGGTCGTTCGTGCTGTCCAACACCGGGACGACGATCAGGCGCTCGCAGGCTGGCCTGCTGTCCACGGTGGCATGGATGGATTCGTCGGGGACGATGACCTACGCGCTGGAGGGCTCGGTCTTCGTGACAGGAGCCGCGATTCAGTGGCTGCGGGACGGGCTCGGCCTCCTTGACAACGCCGCCCAGAGCGAAGCGCTGGCGCGCTCGGTCCCCGACTCTGGTGGTGTTTTTTTCGTCCCCGCGCTCACCGGGCTCGGCGCCCCGGACTGGGATCCGTCGGCGCGTGGTGCGATCTTTGGCCTGACCCGCGGAACCACCCGTGCGCACCTGGTCCGTGCTGCCCTCGAGGCGATAGCGTTCGAGGTGCGCGACGTCACGGACGTCATGGTTGCGGACTCTGCCACACCCGCGACTGGGTCACCCGCGACTGGGTCACCCGTGGCGGGCAGTGCGGCGGTGGGCGCGGACACCGCGCGAGCGGGCGCAGACACCGCCACGGCGGCGCTGCGAGTGGACGGCGGCGCGAGCACCAACAATCTGCTCATGCAGTTGCAGGCCGACCAGCTTCAAATGGCCGTCGAGCGGCCTACCGTGGCAGAGACAACAGCCCTGGGGGCCGCGTTCCTAGCCGGGCTTGCCGTCGGCGAGTGGTCATCCCAGGCAGAACTCGCCGCGACATGGCGGCTCGATCGCAGGTTCACGCCGGACACCAGAGACGACGCAAGCTATGCACGCTGGCGTGACGCGGTCAGCCGGACCAAGGGCTGGGCCAGGTAGCCCGCTCCGCCGGCTGGCGGACGGCTACCCGGTGTCCAGGTCACCATCCGTGTCCAGGCCGGCGTCTCTGTCTGAGGCAGCGAGTCTATTGCCCTCGGGCGTGCCCGCGACCATCCGGCTCGTCGCGCCTGAAGCTGTGGTGCCCGGGCCACTGCTGGCACCTGCCTGGACCGCTCCGTCAAGGTCCTTCGATCCCGCGCGTTTCGCGGAGCCGGGTTTCCGCCGGGACGGCGCCAGCCGGAGCTTGCTGCGCTGTGCGTACTCGTCCACATACTCCTGCCCAGCCAGTTTCATGAGCTCGTACATGATCTCATCGGTTATCGCGCGCAGCACGATCCGGTCTTCGTGCAAGCCGTAATAGCGCGAGAAATCGAGTGGCTTGCCGAACCGCACGCCTGGGCGCACCCAGGGCCGCGGCGCGATCTTGCCTGGCGGCTGGAACTCGAAGGTTCCTACCATGGCCGTCGGGATCACCGGGACCCTCGCTTCCAGGGCCAGCCTGGCCACGCCGGTCTTGCCGCGGTAAAGCCTGCCGTCCGGGGTGCGGGTGCCCTCCGGATAGATCCCGAGCAAGTGGCCCTGTGCGAGCACCCGCAGACCAGTGCGCAGCGCACCCTCGCTCGCCAGCCCGCCGGACCGGTCCACCGGAATCTGCCCCACACCGCTGAAAAAGGCACGGCTGACCAGGCCCTTGAGGCCATGGCCGGTGAAGTACTCCGACTTCGCGAGGAAGACCACCTTGCGCGGCACCGGCAGCGGAGCGAAGAAGTGATCGGAGAACGAGAGGTGGTTGCTGGCCAGGATGGCACCTCCCTCGCGCGGGATATTCTCGGCGCCGTCGTACCACGGCCGGAACAGGAGCCTGAGGATCGGCCCGAGTATCGCCTTAGCCACCCAGTAGAACACGATCACATGTTCCCATGTCATGACGTCGATAGGGATGGTGCATCGCATGCAGCCTTAACAGAGTCCACAGCTGTCAGCCGCCGGCTGGCGTGGGACGATTCGGGATGGGAAAGGCATCGATGCGGTGAGAGGATCTCAGCATGCCAGTGTTGCCAGGCGCAGAACCCTTCAGCCACGACGGCGGCCGCGCCGGCGTGCTGCTCTGTCACGGATTCACCGGGTGCCCGCAATCGCTACGGCCCTGGGCAGAATTCCTTGCCGCAGCGGGCCTGAGCGTCCGCTTGCCAAGGCTGCCCGGTCATGGAACCACCTGGCAGGAGATGGCTCACACACGCTGGGAAGACTGGTATGCGGAGGTCAACAGGAGCTTCGATGAGCTTCGCGCCACCACGGACAGGATATTTGTCATGGGCCTGTCCATGGGCGGCTGCCTCGCCCTCCGGCTGGCTGAGCTGCGCGGTTCGGCGGTCGCCGGGCTGGTGCTCGTCAACCCGTCCATCACCGCGGACACCCCGTTGTTCGCGTTCTTGCCCGTGATGAAGTTCGCGGTGCCTTCGACCAAGGGGATCGCCAGCGACATCAAGAAACCGGGGGCCACCGAACTCGCGTACACGAGGGTCCCGCTCAAAGCTGCCGCGACGCTTCCAGGACTGTGGCGGATCACCAAGGACAATCTTGGCGATGTGACCCAGCCGGTGCTCGTCTACCGCAGCGCTGTTGACCACGTCGTCGGACCCCGCAGCCTGCAGATCCTGCGCGACACCCTCCCGGGTGGCGTACTCGAAGTCCGCGACTGCGCAGATAGTTATCACGTCGCAACCCTGGATAACGACGCGCAGGCCATCTTCACGGGGAGCCTTGAGTTCGTCACGGCACATAGCCAGGCCGGGAAGGGGTAGCCGGTGTGGATTCGGGTGACAGCCAGGTGAGCGGCGGTCATGCGAGCGATGACGATGCCGCGTGGCGTGACCTAGTCGCCCGGTATGACATGGCTGCCGACCTCGACATGGCGGCGGCGCCCTGGCCCGACATCGAGAGCCTCGGTGCAGTGGGGCACGGCGGCGCACCGCGCGAGGAGGCGCAACTGGGTCAGCCACCGCCGGACGAGGCTCTGGAGCCGCCGCCCAGCATGGAAGATCGAGCGGGCCTCGTGGGTCTCGCCGGGCCCGCAGCAGAAGCCGGGCCAGATGCCCGACCAGAACCGGAAACCCGGCCAGGGCCAGCGGGCGAAGCCGGACCAGCAGCAGAAGCCCGACCAGAACCGGAAACTCGGCCAGGGCCAGCGGGCGAAGGCCGGCCAGCAGGAGAAGGCCGGCCAGCAGGGGAAGCCCGGCCAGGGGCAGGACCGGAAACCGGACCAGGGAACGGTTCAAGCTCCGCGCCAGGCATTGGCTCAGGCGCCGACCGGACCCGCGTCGTCCGTCATGCCACTGCCCCGGCCCAGCGGGCTCCGGCGCAGCGGGCTCCGGCTGAGGATGACGGCCACGATGCTGAGGATGACGACCACGAAGAGGATGACCATTACGTCCCGCCGCCACCGCCGCCCCTGCCGCACCTCGATCCAGTGGCCAAGGGCGCCTGGACGGCGCTCTTCGGCGGTCCGGCCTACCTGCTGGTGGCCTCGATCGTGGGCTGGGCCGTGCCTGACTGGGCGGCGCTCGGAGCCGTCGCTGCCTTTGTGGGCGGTTTTACGGTCGTCGTGCTCCGCCTGGGAGACGGCCCGTCTCGCGGCGCCGGCCCGGACAACGGGGCGGTCCTGTAGCCTAGCTGACGAGGCGGTCCTGTAGCCCAGGTGACGGGGCTGGCCCCGTGGCCCAGGTAACGCGGCCGGCCGTAGCCCAGGTGAACCGGTCGGCCCGGTAGCCCCAGGCCCAGGGAGATCCTGTGGCAAGGTAGCCGCTAGCGCGCTCCCGGGGCCGGTTCAGCGGCCCCGGGCAAGGTCTGCCGCGCCGATAACGCCCGCGTCGGCGCCCAGTTCCGCCAGCCTGATCTCGGCGCACTCCCGATGTGACCTGCCAGTCAACCCGTGGCTGAACGCTTCGCGGGTCGGCCCGAGCAGCAACTCTCCTGCGTCCGACACACCACCACCGATAACGAAGCAGCCGGGGTCAAGTATCGCCGCCAGGTCGGCCAGGCCCTGGCCAAGCCAGCCCCCGACGGTGTCGAAGCACCGCAATGCGCCCGCGTCGCCTTCCCGTGCTGCCTGGGTGACCTCCAGCCCGGTGATCTTATCCACGCTGTCGCCAGCTAGCTGCAACAACCGGACGGCCGCGCCTGGCGACCGCCGGGCGAAGTCGCGCGCCTCAGCCACGAGGGCGCTGCCGCTCGCATACTGCTCCCAGCAGCCCCGGTTACCGCATCCGCACAGGCGGCCGTCCGGTACGACGCGGTAATGCCCGGGCTCCCCGGCGATCCCCCACCTACCGCGATAAAGTTCGCCGTTGAGCACGATTCCCGCGCCGATGCCGGTGCCGACCGCTATGAGCATGACATGGCGGTGCCCGCGGGCCGCGCCGAACGTTACCTCCGCCCAGGCTGCGGCGTTTGCATCATTCTCGACGATTACCGGTACGCCGACTCGCTCCTCGACCTGCTTCTTCACCGGTTCCTCGCGCCAGGCGAGGTTGGGCGCGAACCGTACGGCGGAGGAGGTCTCGTCGACGAATCCGGCGGCTCCGATGCCGATGGCCTCGATATGGTGGCGGCCGAGCAGTTCCAGGACTGCATCGCCGATGACCGTGGCCGTTCCCTCCGGGCTCGCGGCCGGAGTCGGCAGCCTCAGCTTCTCGAAAACCCGCCCGTGCTGATCGACGACGCCCGCGGCAACCTTGGTACCACCGACGTCAACCCCTATCGTCAGGCTCACCGCGGCGCCCTTCACCCGATCTCTCGGCCTCGTGCGGCGCCGGGCGAGTCGAGCCAGCAGCGGATGCGCCTGTTGTCCCCCGCTTAGCGCCGGGCGAACCAGGACCGGCCGATAGCACCGCGTCGAAAGCGGCTAGCGCCTCCTGGACGGCCGCCGCCACGGCATCGCCAGCTCCCGCCAGCTGGGAGCCGAGTCCTGGTCCCGATTCCCTGATCCGGCGGGCAGCGCGGCAGATGGGGCACCAGGCGCACTCTGGTGCATCCATCGACTCCTCAGGCGGCGGCTCGGTAGTCGCTGCCTCCCAGACGTTACCCGGCTCGTCGCGGCTACCGCCGCGGCCCACAGTCCGGCGAACCTGCTCGCTGAACTCACGGCGCATGCTCCTGGCGCCGTACCGGATGAGCCACCGCTGAACCTCGCCGGTCAGGTCCGCGCCTAGCTGGCGCGCACCGGCCAGGTCCGCGCCCAGCTGGCGCGGGGGAGACGACTGGCCGCCGGAAGAGGCCTTGCTGCCTTGTGACGGCTGCCTACCGGAAGATCCCCGGTGGCGCGGATGCGCCTGGCGCGGCGGAGCAGCCTCATGCGGCCGACCGGTCTCGCGCGGCGGAGGACCGGCCTCCCGCGGCGGAGGACCGGCCTCCCGCGGCGGAGGACCGGCCTCCCGCGGCGGAGGACCTGATCGGTGCCCCGTACCCGCTGCTGTGCCTGGGCCTGGCGGCTCGTGCTGGCCGGGCTCCGGTGCGGGCTCCCCGGTCTGCTCAGGTTGCTCGGTCACCGGTTTCCAACCGTAGCTTCGGCACGCGACT
This sequence comes from uncultured Actinomycetes bacterium, assembly GCA_963774825.1. GTDB lineage: Bacteria > Actinomycetota > Actinomycetes > Streptosporangiales > Streptosporangiaceae > DATBGO01. The sequence continues at coordinate 368,832 of CAVZGW010000026.1, forward strand.
TCAGCCCTTTCAGTGCAGTGTCGATGATCGTCTTCTCGGCCCGGCGCTTCAGCATCCCGATCATCGGTATCCGTATCCCGACGGCAAGCTCGTACGTCACATCCGTGCTGTCACCATGACCGGCGACCCGGTACGCACCGGACATCTCGGAGATGACAGAACCTGCCTCGGCGAGCTCCCAGCTGACCTGATTATCGCCGTCCCAGTCATAGCCGAGCACGTAAGTGTCCTTGATCATCCCGGCGTCTAGCCGGAACCGTACCCTATCTGCCCTGCCGTCCGCACCCCGGGAAAGCGTCTCGGTGGAACGCACAGCCGTGGCCCACTCCGGGTAGGCATCGAAATCGGCGATCACTGCCATGACGGCCTCGACAGGCGCGCTGACAGCGATGCTTGAAGTCGTCTTCTCGGCCATCCTCGGAGCGTACCTCCAGCCACCCGCGCAGCTACCACTCAAGTGCGAACGGCTGCCCAGTAGCCCTGAAGTGCCCGACGTTGATGCACTCGGTGTCGCCGATCCTGACCTGCCGGGTCAGTGGCTGATGCACGTGCCCGAACAGCAGGTACCGTGGCCCGCTCCGCCGGACCGCATCCAGCAGGGCTCGACTGCCCCGCTCCATCCTGCGGGCGACCGTGTCATAGAGCAGTTCGGGCACGGCGGGCGGGATGTGGGCACAGAGCACGTCGACCTCGCCCACCGCAGCGACCTTCGCCGCGTAGGCGTCGTCGGAAAGCTCGTACGGGGTCCGGTACGGCGACCGCAACCCGCCACCGACGAAGCCGAACGTCCAGCCGCCAAGCTCCACCCGCTCCCCGTCCAGCACGTGCAGGCCGGGACGCAGGTGTTCGCTCCACAGCCGCGGTATGTCGACGTTGCCGTAGGTCAGGTACGACGGCGTCGGGAACGCGCCGAAAAGCAGCGCATACTGCCGGGACACCGCTGCGTCAAAAAGGGCGTCCGGGTCGCCGTCCAGTCCCGCCCACAGCCGCCGCGACATCGCCCTCGCCTCGTCGAAGCGCTGTGCGGTGCGCAGCATGATGAATTCCCTGGTAGCCGCCGTGCCGAACAGCTCAGGGAAGATCCCCTGACGGTGGTCGGAGTAGTCGATGAATAGCAGGAGATCGCCAAGGCAGAAGAACGCGTCCGCCCCAGCGGCGGCACCCCGCAGCGCCTCGTGCCTGCCATGCACATCGCTCACCACGTGCACCCGCATGCCCACACACTAGGCAGTTGTCCCGGCAACCTGCCAGGCCAGGCCGCCGACGCTGGAGCCGCGCCTGGCGTCGCGGTACCGTCCATGAGAGATTCGCCCTTAGCGCGGCGAGCCGCCCCGGTGAGCCAGCCCCGGTGAGTCAACCCAGGTGAGCCACCGCGGTGAGCCACCCACGGTGAGTTAACGCAGTGAGTTGGAGGAGACCCGTTGCGCGAGTACAGCGTTCCCGCCCTGGTCGAGATACCCGCCAGCGCCGGCCTGGCAGACGTCGTCTACCGCCGCGGGCAGCAGGAGCCGCATACGGTGCTGCTGCGCATGCGGATCGGCGCGGGCCGGTGGCAGGACGTGACTGCCAGCGAGTTCCGCGATCAGGTGACTGGGCTGGCCAAGGGCCTGATCGAAGCCGGCGTCGGGGCGGGCGACCGAGTTGGCCTGATGTCGCGGACCCGTTATGAATGGACCCTGATCGACTACGCAATCTGGGCCGCGGGCGCCGTGACGGTTCCTGTCTATGAGACCTCATCGGCCGAGCAGGTGGAATGGATACTCGGTAACTCCGGTGCCACGGCGGTCTTCGCTGAGTCGGCCAGGCACGCCCAGATGATCAGCGGCGTCCGCGATAGGCTTCCCGGCCTGAAGCAGCTCTGGCTGATCGATGACATCGCCGCGGTCACCGCCGATGGCATCCGGCGAGTGACCGATGAGCAGGCCGAGCAGCGCCGGTCGGTCCGGAACGCAGCCGACCTGGCCACGATCATCTACACCTCCGGCACCACCGGCCGCCCCAAGGGCTGCGAGATCACTCACGCCAGCCTCCTGTCCAACGCCCGCAACGCCGTCACGGGCGCTATCCCCGAGCTCTTCGACCAGGCGCAGGGCTCGACCATGCTGTTCCTGCCACTCGCGCACTCCTTCGCCCGCATCATCGAGGTCGGCTGCATGGAGTCCGGCACGATCATGGGCCACTGGGCGGACGTCAGCACGCTGGCCGAGGGACTTGCCGAATTCAAGCCCACATTCCTGCTCGCTGTGCCCCGGGTGTTCGAGAAGGTCTACAACGGCGCGCACCAGCTCGCCTCCGACAGCAAGGCCAAGAGCCGGATATTTGATGCGGCCGCGGATACTGCGATCGCCTGGAGCAAGTCGCTGGATGATGGCGGGCCAGGCGCGGGTCTTCGGCTACGGCACGCCATGTTCGACCTTCTCGTCTACAGCAAGCTGAGGACGGCCGTGGGCGGCCGCGTGACCCACGCAGTCTCCGGCGGAGCTCCGCTCGGCGAGCGGCTCGGCCATTTCTTCCGGGGCGCCGGGATCACGGTCCTTGAGGGCTACGGGCTGACCGAAACCGCGGCGGCCTCGACAGTAAACAAGCCCACCCGCAACAAGATCGGCACGGTCGGACTGCCGCTCCCCGGGGTAACCATCAAGATCGCCGACGATGGCGAGATCCTGATCAAGGGCCGCAACGTGTTTACCCAGTACTGGGGCAACAAAGCCGCGACCAGCGAGATTCTGGACTCCGATGGCTGGCTGCACACCGGCGACATCGGCGGCCTGGACAGCGAGGGATTCCTGCGGGTCACCGGCAGGAAGAAGGAGCTGATCGTCACCGCCGGCGGTAAGAACGTGGCACCCGCGGTGCTTGAGGACCGGTTGCGAGCGCACCCCCTCGTCAGCCAGTGCTTGGTGATCGGAGACGGCCGCTCGTACATCGCCTGCCTGATCACCCTGGACATCGAGGCACTTGAGCACTGGAAGGAGCAGCACGGCCGGCCCGCCGACGCGGCGCCCGCGGACCTGAAGGAGGATCCGGAACTGATCGCGGCGATCCAGTCCGCAGTCGATGACGCCAACAAGGCCGTTTCCCGTGCTGAATCGATCCGCAGGTTCCTGATTCTCGACACCGACTTCACCGAAGAGAGCGGCTACCTTACGCCCTCGCTGAAGGTGCGCAGGAACGTCATCATCAACGACTTCAGCCCCGACATCGAGGCCCTGTATGCCAGGTCCCCCAAGAGCTGAACCCCGGCAACGGCGGCAGCCCGGACCGCCTGGCCCGGACCGCCTGGCCCGGGCCCGCCAGCGGGAGAAATACAAGGCACATTTAACGGGCTCCGCGGCGCAGTGTGAGCGCACGCTGGCAGCCCCTCCGCCGCCACACCAGCGCAGGCAACACCGCACTCCGCCGCGCCGAAGCGGGCGGTCCGTGAGCCATTTCATGATCACGGTGCCTGGGTGGTGCGCGGAGCCCACCAATCGCCCATGATCATGAGGGTGACGGCCAGGAAGATCGCCGTCTCGTACTGGAAAGCCCAGTACCGGCTGGCGGGCTGGTAGCTGATCCGGCGGCGACGGATCCACCAGACGCAGAACCCGGCCAGGGCCTGTCCTGACCGCGCCGCCTGGGAAGCGATCGATGCGGCCTGGCGCTGAACACGCCGTCGGCGTCCTAGCCGGGCGGACCGGGCCGGTTAGCCAGCGAGCACCTTCGCGAGCCGCTCGGCGACCAGGTCCCAGCGCCATTCCCGGTCTACCCAGGCCATGCCCTGCGCGCCGATCGCCTTCGCCGCCGACGGATCGGCAAGCAGGCCGTTCAGCCGGTCCGCGACTGCTGCCTCGCTGCGGCCAGGCACCACGTATCCGGTCTCACCGTCGAGGATCGCATCCGGCGCGCCGCCGGAGTCGCCGCCGATCACCGGCAGGCCGGTCGCGGAGGCCTCCAGGTAGACGATCCCAAGGCCTTCCACGTCCAGGCCGCGACGCCGGGTCCGGCATGGCATCGCGAACACGTCGCCTGCGTCGTAGTACGCAGGAAGCTCCTCCCAGGGCACGGACCCCGTGAACACCACCGAACCGGCTACCCCGCACCGTTGGGCCAGCCGGGTCAGGTCGGCGCGGTACGGCCCGTCCCCGACCAGCAACAGGACCGGGTCGCCGACTGCCGCCGTTTCCCCCGGCACCGCCGTTTCGCCCGGCACCGCCGTTTCGCCCGGCACCGCCGTTTCGCCCGGCACCGCCGTTTCGCCCGCCATCGCCGTTTCGCCCGGATCCTCACTCGCCGAACCGGTCGGCCGTCCGCCCGACGGCGTCGTTTCGCACAGGTACCCGCCCACCGGACTCTCCGCCGCGGGCCGGTCGGCCGCCACGCTTTGCCCCGCCGCGCTTTCCCCCGCCGCATCCCTGGCTGGCTTGCCGTCGGCCGGCGTGCCGTCGGCCGGCGTGCCTGCGGCCGGCGTGCCTGCGGCCGGCGTGCCTGCGGTCCGGCGGCGCGCTTCGGCGAGGACCTGCGGCCAGGCCCGGATCAGGGTGTCCTGGCCCTTCCGCGGCACCATCCGGGACACGCACAAGACGATCGGCCGGTTGGCCAGCCCGAGCCGCGCTCTGATCGCCGCTCCCCCGGCGCCCGGCCGGAATGCCGTGGTGTCCACCCCGGGTGCGAGCCGCACCATCCGCGCCGCGGCGTCCGGCGACAGCGCCCTGGCCAGCCGGATCCTGAAGTACTCGCCGAGATAGGTGATGACGTCCACCTGATCGCCGATCCTGCGGAGCAGCCAGCGGGCGCCGGGCAGCGCCGCCCACCCGGCCTCGTGGCCGTGCGTGATCGCGACGATTCGGGCCGCGCCGGCCCGGCGCAATACCGGAGCCAGCAATCCGAGCGGAGCTGCAGCGCCGAACAGCACCGTGTCACAGTCGTTCTCGCGCAGGATCTGCACTGCGCGGCGAGCAACTGATGGCGAGGGCAGCATTAGCGAGCCCGAATGCCGGATCACCCGGAACGGCTGAAGCGCGTCGAACTCACCCGAGCCCGACCAGGCCGGGGCGTAAACGGTGACCGTGCCGGCCGGCATGCTGGCAGCGAGGGCGTGCACGAACGACTGGATCCCGCCGCGGCGCGGCGGGAAGTCGTTGGTCACGATAAGGACGTTCGGCATCGGGCTCCCTGGCCGCCAGGCGCCTGGCGGCCATCCTGGCCACCATGAAGCATGCTGGCCACTACACGCCGCGCGGATGCGGCCCTAGTGATCTTAACGGGCGCCCCGGAGCAGCGATCGCCCGCGCAGCCCGCGGCGGGGATTTCGCGTTCGGTCCTGGCTATCGGGCCGATCAGGGACATCGGCCCGGTCAGGCCTCGGGGCGGTCAGGCCTCGGGGCGGTCAGGCCTCGGGGCGGTCAGGCCTCGGGGCGGCGGGGCTGCACCCGCCGCTCCTGGCTCAGGGACGAACCGCTCCGTCGAGTTCTGACTGGTACCAGCCGGCGAGCGCGACCTTCTCGACGTCCATGCCGGTCTGCGGTGCGTCGATGAGGTAGCCGTTACCCACGTAGATGCCCACGTGCGAGTTGCCCGCGAAGCCGAGTATGTCGCCCGGCTCCAGGGCGCTGGTGGAGACCGAGGGCAGGCTGCTCATCTGGTCGTAACTGACGCGCGGAATCGACACGCCGGCGTATGCCCACGAAGCCTGCGTCAGACCAGAGCAATCGAAGGAGTCGGGACCAGTCGCGCCCCACACGTACGGCTTGCCGATCTGGGCGTAGGCGAACGAGACCGCCTTCTCCGCCTGCGTGGAAGTCGGTCCCGTGTATTGGGTACTTCCGCTGCCGCTTCCGCTGCCGCTGCCGCCGCTGCCGCTGCCGCTGCCGCTGCCGCTGCCGGTGCTGGTCGAGCCGCCGGGGGTTGCCGCCGCCTGCTGAGCCGGGGTCAGCTGCGCGAGCAGCGTCTCTTCCTGGGCACGGAGCGTGTTCAGGGATTGCTTCCGATTGCTCAGGTTCTTCCTGAGTTCCAGCATCCCGGCATCGACCCGCCGCGCCGCCTGCTGCGCGCCGTCGAGCTGGCGGGCAGCGGCGAGGAACTGGTTCATCGCCGCGCTGTTGTTTGCTGACAGTTCCAGCAGGATCGACGATTGGTTGAGGATCTGCTGCGGATCACCAGAGGTCAGCAGCGCCGCTGGGGAGGTCAGATTGCCCTCCTCATAGGCGGTGGCGGCGATCTGGGCAATCGACTTGCGCATCGACCGGAACTGCCCTTGGTACCGGGCGGCTTCGTGATTAACCAGCGCGAGCCGCTGGCTGGCGGAGGCTAGTTCCTGCTGGGCCTCGTCGTACTGCTGCCCTACCTGGTCGGCCTGCGTGTTCAGCTGGCTAAGCCGATGCTGAACCTGAGCGATCGTGGGCTGCGGTGTCGCAGCTGCCACGCCGCAGACGCTTACCAGGAGGCCGACCGCGAGCACGCCCACCGCCATGGCCGCGCTGCGACGTCCGACAATGGCCATGACAGCTGACCGCGTACGCACGTGCGTGACACGCTCCTTCTCCCACTGTCCACCTACCGGGTGAGCTGACGGGTTCGGGCTGTGGAAGCGCGCCCTACGGTCAGGCCCGGCGAGCGGACCCGGCCGATTCACCCCTGGAAATGCTCCGGGCATTCTGCCCGGCGCCTTTCCGGTGGGTCCCCGGTTCCCCGGGCCGGCCCGCGGGCCGACATCGGAGATTCGACGGCGGCCGATCGCCGTCGCCTAGCGGCGACTGGTGAGCGATACGGCTCGGGGAGACACTAGTGAAGATCAGAGGCAGGATTCAACCACTTCGCGCACATCGCTCGGAGCTTGACCATTTCCAGAAGATAACGAAACCATAACGAGGGGCGGGCCCAGCCGGACCGGCGCGGCCTGCTGCCCCTTGGCACGGAGCCTGCCCCCCGGCACGCCTGGCTTTCCCCTGCGGACTGCTGGGTCTCCCCTGCGGACTGTCGGTACCCGGCCATAGCGTGAACGCATGATGACAGCGGATGAGACCGCGCCTGCCCAGCCGGCGCAGATCCGCCCGCTGGCGGGCCTCGAAATCGTGATCGTCGACGTGGAGACCACAGGCTGGCTGCCTGAGGAGGCCATGATCACCGAGATTGGCGCGGTCAGGCTCGGCTGGGGCGCGCCCCGCGCGGAGTTCGCCGCGCTGGTCAATCCGGGTAACGCCATCCCGCCGGACATCGCCGCCCTGACCGGCATCACCGATGAGATGGTCGGGCACGCACCGCCGATCGCCGCGGTACTGCCCGGCTTCCTCGCCTTCAGCCGCGGCTGCGTGCTCGCGGCCCACAATGCACCATTCGACGTTGGATTCCTTGCCGCAGCGTGCCGTCGCTCCGGCCTGGCCTGGCCCGCCTTCACCGTGCTGGATACCGCCGCACTCGCCCGGACTCTGCTCAGCGGCACGGACGTACCCAACTGCAGGCTGGCTACGCTGGCGGCGTTCTTCGACGCGCGGACCCAGCCGTGCCATCGGGCGCTGCCCGACGCCAGAGCGACCGCTGACGTACTCCAGGGCCTGCTCGCCAGGCTGGCCGGAGCGGGAGTGCTGACGCTCGCCGGAGTCCAGCCGCTGATCCCGCTGGCACCCGCCGGCCACCCGGTACGCTGACTCCCGCAGGGCGTGCACGACGCCCGCACCCGGAGCACGATAGCCCGCAGGGCGGAGCACGATAGCCCGCCGGCAGAGCACGGTAGCCCGCAGGGCGGAGGAGGCGGCAATGGTCACCGCTATCGTTCTGGTGAAGACCGACGTCGCGCGCATTCCGGAGACGGGCGAGGCGATCGCGCAGATACCGCAGGTTACCGAGGTCTACTCGGTGACCGGCGAATTCGATCTGGTGGCGATGGTCCGGGTGCGGAAGCACGAGGAACTCGGCGACGTGATCCCCGGCAGGCTGAACAGGGTTCCAGGGGTCACCCACACCGAGACGCACATCGCGTTCCGCACCTACTCTCGGCATGACCTTGAGGCTGCATTCGCCATCGGATACCCAGAGCAGCCCTGAGAACCCCGGCCGCGACCCACGCGGTCACGCTGCTCCCGGGCGGACGGCGTTCCTTATCCGCCTTATCCGCCAGCTGCCACCTGCGTCAGCTGTGTCAGCTGCGGCTGCCTGCCAGATGCTGCTACCGGTTGGCTGCGACGTGTCAGCTACGCTCCGCCGCAAGGCGCTGGCTGGCCGCGGCCCAGCGATCAAGAAGTGCCAGAGCCGCGCCGGAGTCGAGCGCACCGGCCGCACGCTGGTAGCTGCCCTGCAGCGCGGCGGCAAGGCCGTCCGGCCCTGGCGTGCCGTCCGCCGCTGCCAGCGCCGCCGCCGCATTCAGCAGCACCGTGTCCCGCACTGGACCAGGCTCACCGCCGAGCACAGCGCGGGCCACTGCTGCGTTGTGCGGCGCCTCGCCGCCCCGCAGGTCCTCCGGCCTGGACCGGCCGATGCCGAGCACCGCAGGATCGAACCTGACCCGGCTGACTGTCCCGTCGTGCACCACCCATACCAGCGAAGGACCGGTCGTGGTCAGCTCGTCGAGCCCGTCCTCGCCGTGGAACACCAGCGCGGAGCAGCCGCGGCTGGCCAGCACGCCTGCCAGGATCGGGCCCATCCGGGCAGCAGCGACGCCGACCGCCTGTGCGGCCGGCCGCACCGGGTTCGCGACCGGCCCGAGGAAGTTAAAGACGGTCGGCACGCCGAGCTCGCGGCGCGGCACCGCCGTATGCCGGAGCGCCGGGTGATAAAGCGGTGCGAACAGGAACGCGATCCCGGTCTCCGCCGCCAGCCGCTGCGTCTGCTCGGGCGCCAGGTCGATCACGATGCCCAGCGCCTCTAGCACGTCCGCGGTCCCGCACGCCGACGACGCCGCCCGGTTCCCGTGCTTGACCATCAGGGCGCCCGCGGCCGCCGCTACGACGGTGCCCATGGTGGAGATGTTGACAGTGCGCGCGGCATCGCCGCCGGTGCCGACCAAGTCGACGGTCCGGCCGGGAATGCTGATCGGCGCGGCGCGCTCAAGCATCACCTGGGCGAGGCCGCTGAGCTCGGCCACCGTCTCGCCCTTCATCCGCAGGGCGATCCCGAAGCCAGCGATCTGGGCGGGCGTGGCCGCCCCGTCCATGATCTCGGTCATCGCCCACGCCGCCTCGTCCGCCGTGAGCGTCTCCCCCTTGACCAGGGCGCCGATCACTGCTGGCCATGTCGTACGCGAGTCCATGGGAGGCTTTCCTCAGGGTGCGGGTAACGCTGGGCGGCCGGACGGGCCGGGAGCCGCAGCAGGTCAGGGTATGATCGGCGCGGTATCCGCCGCGCGCTGGCGCATCAGGCCGGCCAGCGCGTGGGCAAGCGCCGCGGGGTCTATCGGGTGGCTGACGACGGCATCCGCCCGGGACCAGGTGGCCAGCCAGCCATCGTCGGCCCTGCCGATGATCAGCAGCACCGGCGGGCAGTCGTAGATCTCGTCCTTGGCCTGCCGGCAGATGCCCATGCCGCCGGCCGGCTGAGCCTCTCCATCCAGCACCATTACATCCACGCCGCCCGCGTCGAGCAGCCGGATCAGCGCCGGTTGAGTGGCTACCTCGACCACCTCGGCTTCTGGCACGTCCGGCGCGGGGCGCCGCCCGATGGCCAGGCGCACCCGAGCGCGGGTGTCGGCGTCATGGCTGTAAACAACGACCTTCATGAAACTGGATGGTACCGACCCGGGGGGTCGGCCGACGTCCGCCTACGCGGTGTCGTAATAATGTGCACGTGGCGACAGCAACACCCGAGGTGGTCCCCCGCAGTCCCGCCAGCAGGCCGAATCTCGTCAGCGTGGGCACCATCATCTGGCTCTCCTCCGAGCTGATGTTTTTCGCTGCCCTGTTCGCCATGTACTTCACGATCCGCTCGGTGGACAAGGGCCTAGGCAAGCCGTGGCCGCCGGTGCACCTGGACCTGACCCTTGGCGCGATCAACACCACGGTGCTGCTGCTCTCCAGCGTTACCTGCCAGATGGGCGTCTTCGCGGTCGAGCGCGGCCAGATCAGGCGGACCGGCCCGATCTTCAATATGTCTCGCTGGGGACTGCGGGAGTGGTACGTCCTGTCCTTCCTGATGGGCCTGTACTTCGTCTGCGGCCAGGGCTACGAGTACCTTTCCCTGGTTCGCGACCAGCACCTGACCGTGTCGTCCAGCAACTACGGGTCGGTGTTCTACATACCCACCGGGTTCCACGGGCTGCACGTGGCGGGCGGCCTCGTCGCATTCCTCTTCGTGCTCGGCCGTACCTTCGCGGCCAAGCGGCTCACCCATGAGATGCAGGTCAGCGCCATCGTCGTCTCGTACTACTGGCATTTTGTCGACGTTGTGTGGATCGGCCTGTTCACGACCATCTACCTGATCCACTGACCGGAAGCTGAGGACAGCAGTGGGCTGGATCACCGCGAGGCGTAGGCGCCCGGCTGCGGGTTACGCCGTCGTCCTGCTCGGCCTCCTCGTCATCGCCGCGGTCTATTCGGCGGTCACCGGGGGCGGCGGAGCCGCATCCGCTGCCTCGCCCGCCGGCGGCCCGCAGGCCCAGATCGACGCGGGCAGGGCGCTGTTCGGCCAGAACTGCTCGAGCTGCCACGGCCTGGAGGCGCAGGGCACCGTCAACGGGCCTAGCCTGATCGGCGTCGGCGCGGCGGCCGTTGACTTCCAGGTGAGCACCGGCCGGATGCCGGCCAAGGGCCCGGAAGCGGAAGAGCCGCGCAAGCCCGTCCCTTTCACCACGCCGCAGATCCACGCGCTTGCCGCGTACATCCAGTCCCTGGCTGGCGGACCACCGATACCGTCCGCGGGCCAGGTCTCCACCGCAGGCACCGACATCGCGCTCGGCCAGTCGCTGTTCACCGCCAACTGCGCGCAGTGCCACAACTTCGTCGGCGCTGGCGGCGCCCTGACCTACGGCAAGTACGCGCCCGCCCTCGACCCCTCGACGCCCACCCAGATCTATGAGGCCATGGTGACCGGCCCGGAGGCCATGCCGGTCTTCAACGACACCACGATCACGCCGAGCCAGAAGCGCGACATCATCGCGTATATCACCGAGACCCGCGCCCAGCCGAACCCCGGCGGCTTCAGCCTGGGCCGGGTCGGGCCGGTGACCGAGGGCCTGATCGCGTTCCTCGGGCTGCTCTTCTTCATGGTGCTGGCCGCGCTGTGGATAACTGCGAAGCATGGGAAGGCCCATGAGTGACACCGACGCCCGCGGCGGGCTGCCCGAGGACCGGGACTATCCGGCAGGCCGCGGCGGACCCGCGCCGGCCGAACCGCCGGCCGGCGCGGAGCGAGCTGGCCGGCACCGCGTGATCGGCACCCCGCCGCCCGCGACCGCCAGGACCTTCCTCGGGACTGATCAGGGCGACGGCCCAGCTCAGCAGCCACGTGAACTGCCAGCAGGGCCTGCCGACCCGGTCAAGGCCGGGAAGGCCGAGCGGGTCGTGGCTGCCTGCTTCATAATCTCGATGCTGGCGAGCATCGGCTTCATCGCGGCCTACATCGGCCTCGAGGTGCATTCGGTCGACGCCGTGCTGCGCTCCAACCTGGCCCTTGGCACCAGCATGGCGGTCGCGTTCCTCGGTCTCGGGGTTGGCGCCACCATCTGGGTCAGGCATCTGATGCCTGTAGTGGAACTAACCGAGGTGCGCAAGCCGATGGCCTCCAGCCCGGCCGACCGGGAGGCATTCGAAGAGACCTTCACCGAGGGCGCCGACGCCAGCGGGTTCAAGCGGCCGCTCGTGCGCCGCACCCTGATCGCCGCGACCGTGCCGCTGGCCGTCGCCCCGCTGGTGCTGCTCCGCGACATGGGCCCGCTGCCAGGAACCAGCCTGCGGTACACAGTCTGGCGCAGGGGCACGCGACTGCTGGTGTACGGCAGCAACAACGCACTGCGGCCCGACGATTTCAGCACTCCGGGCGGCATGATCACGGTGATCCCCGAGGGCTACGAGGACGACTTCGACGCGCTCGCCAAGGCGGCGACGATCATCATCAAGTTCCGGCCGGGCGAACTCCAGCCCCCGACCGTGATGAACTGGACGGTGGACGGGATCGTCGCCTACTCGAAGATCTGCACCCACGTCGGCTGCCCGGTCGCGCTTTATGAGCAGACCACGCACCACATCCTGTGCCCGTGCCACCAGTCGACGTTCGACGCACCTCGCGGGGCTCAGGTAATCTTCGGACCAGCGGCAAGGCCACTGCCGCAGCTGCCGATCACGACCAACGCGGAGGGATTCCTGGTCGCGCAGAGCGACTATACCGAGCCCGTGGGCCCGAGCTTCTGGGAGCGGGGATGAGTATCGACCGTGCGCTCGAGGGCGTCGGCGGGGCGCTGGATGACAGGTTCCGCGGCGCCAAGGGATTTCGTACCCTGTTCCGGAAGATCTTTCCTGATCACTGGACGTTCCTGCTTGGCGAGATCGCCCTCTACTCGTTCATCATCCTGCTGCTGACCGGTACCTTCCTCACCTTCTTCTTCCAGCCGAGCATGACCGAGGTTGTCTACCACGGGTCCTACACCCACCTCAACGGCGCCAAGATGAGCGAGGCGTATGCCTCCACGCTCAACATCAGCTTCGACGTCCGCGGCGGGCTGCTGATGCGCCAGATCCACCACTGGGCCGCCGACCTGTTCGTGGCCGCCATCCTGGCGCATATGCTCCGGATCTTCTTCACCGGCGCCTACCGCAAGCCCCGCGAGGTCAACTGGCTGATCGGGCTGGCCATGCTGACCCTGGCCATGCTGGAGGGCCTGTTCGGCTACTCGCTCCCCGACGACCTGCTGTCTGGCGCCGGGCTGCGGATCACCGAGGGCGTCATGCAGTCGGTCCCGCTGGTCGGCACCTATCTCGCGTTCTTCCTGTTCGGCGGCGCCTATCCGGGCAACGACATCATCCCGCGGATGTACATCATCCACGTGCTGCTGATCCCCGGGATACTCCTGGCGCTGATCACCGCGCACCTGTTCATCATGTTCCACCAGAAGCACACCCAGATGCCCGGCCTGGGCCGCACCGACAAGAACGTGGTCGGCGCGCCGCTGTACCCGTACTTCATGGCCAAGACCGGCGCGTTCTTCTTCTTTACCTTCGCGGCCTGCGCGCTGGCCGCCACCTTCGCCCAGATCAACCCGATCTGGCTGTACGGGCCCTACAACCCGGTGGCGATCTCATCGGGCTCGCAGCCCGACTTCTACATGGGCTTCCTCGAGGGCGCGCTGCGCATGATGCCGCCCTGGGAGTGGAACGTCGCCGGGCACACGTTCAGCTTCAACGTGTTCATCCCCGCCTTCCTGCCGCTTGGCCTCATCTTCACCGCAGCCGCGCTGTGGCCGTTCCTTGAACAGTGGATCACCGGCGATAAACGTGAGCACCATGTCAACGACCGGCCGCGGAACGCTCCTACGAGGACTGCCCTCGGCATGGGCGCGGTCGTGTTCTACGGCGTGCTATGGATGGAAGGCGCCAACGACGTCATCGCGGACCATCTGGACATCCCGCTCTACACCACCACCCGGATCGCCCAGGTCGCGATCTTCGTCCTGCCTGTCCTCACCTACATCATTACTAAACGTATCTGCCTGGGCCTGCAGCGTAAGGACCTGCATCTGCTTGAGCATGGCGTAGAGACCGGGATTATCAGGCAGCTGCCAAGCGGCGAGTTCATCGAGGAGACCAGGCCGCTCACAGAGGAGGCTCGCGCGGTCGTTGACTCCAGGCCAGAGCCGCTCAGCCTACCGCCAGCCGAGTCCGATGTCCCCGCGCCGGCGATGCGCGGCGCTGCCGGACGCCTGCGGGAGCGGCTCAACACGGTCGTCAACGAATCCGTCCCGCTGACGGAGGGCGACGGCTACGGCGGGCACGGCAACGGGCACGGCAACGGGCACGCAGCCGAGGTCGAGGCCGGGACGGAGCACGCGGCAGTACCGGCCGCAGGACCGCGGGACGTCGACGACCTGGGCGCGGAGGGCAGGGGCGGCTCAGCCCCGGGCTCAGCGACTGACCAGGGCGACGGCCAGCCCGGCTCCTAGGCAGACATCGGTGCCCATTCACTGGGTGCCGGAACTGGCGTCAGCTGATGCGGGGAGTGGCGGTAGCCGGGGTTTCCCGGCGATGGTGCTGCTAATGGCGTCCCTCGCTGTGGTCGTGGTCCCACTGCCGGTCCGTGCGTTCGGTCGGGAGATCTTCGGAACGCCAGGTCGTCCGGGATGCGCGGCGAAGAGTTGCCGTTCGCCATGAGGGAGCTCGACGCCCTCGACACGAAGAAGCGCATCGCCAGCGATGTCGCGGGCCTGATTGCTGATGGCGAGGCGGTCGGGCTGGACAGCGGCACCACCGTCCTGGAAATCGCCCGCGTGCTGGCCGGCCTGCGGCTCACGGCCATGCCGCTGTCACTTCATGCCGCGATGGCGCTGGCTGGCTCGGCCTCTGTCCGCCTGATGATGCCGGGCGGCGAAACCCGCCCTGGCGAGCTGGCGATGGTCGGCCCGCTCGCCCTGGCCAGCATCGCGACGCTGCGGTTCGACACGGTAGTGCTGGGCTGCTGCGGAATCTCCGCCGATGGACACGTCATGGCTCACGATCTTGGTGATGCCCCGGTGAAGCAGGCGCTGTTCGCGGCGGGCGCGCGAAGGATCCTCGTCGCGGACGCTGCGAAGTTCGGGCGATCGGCCCTGGCGGTGGCCGGCAAGCTGTCAGCGTTCGACATCCTGGTGACCGACTCGTCCGCCCCGAGCGAGCCGCTGGCGGAGCTCGAGGCCGCCGCGGTAGAGGTCCGGCGTGTCTAGTCGCGCGCTGGTGATTCAGCACCGCGCCCGGCCGGCCCGAAGCCGATCGCCGCGCATCGCGGTAACTGCGGTGTTCGTGGCGCACGGACTGTTGTTCGCCTCGTGGACGGCGCATATCCCGCACGTGATGCGGCACCTCGGGCTGACTGACGGAACACTGGGCATCGCGCTGCTCGGGGCGCCGGTCGGATCGGTCGCCGCGATGCTGCTGGCGTCGTACCTGATTCCGAAGCTAGGCAGCCGCCGGGTTGTCCAGTTTGCCTTCGTCGGCTACTGCGGGACCGGGCCGCTGGTCGGTCTCACGGGCAGCCTGGCCGCCCTGTTCGGCGTACTTTGCCTCTGGGGCGCGTTCCAGGGAACGCTTGACGTGGCCATGAATACCCAGGCGATCGCGGTGGAGCGAGCCGGCCGACGCGTACTGATGTCGGGCCTGCACGGAAGCTGGAGCATCGGCTCATTTGCCGGCGCCGGGATCGGCGCGCTGGCCGTGGGCGCCGGGCTGGACCTGACCCCGCAGCTCCTCATCCTCGGCACGATCGCCTTGCTCGGGGCTGGCCTGCTCACATCACGAATGCTCCCGGATGCGATCGAGCATCCGGGGGCTGACGAGCGGCCGAAGACCGACACGCTGCCTGCCTCCCGCTGGTCCGGCGGAATGATTCTGCTCGGGGCGATCGCGTTCGCTGGGATGCTCTGCGAGGGGGCCAGCGCCGACTGGGCGTCGGTCTATCTATCGGGACCGCTTCACGCCACTGGCGCTGTGCCGGGCCTGGGCTACGCTGCGTTCGCGCTCGCGATGGTCACCGTGCGGCTGTCGGGCAACCGCCTGCTCAGGCGCTTCAGGCCGGCACGCCTTCTTCCGGTGCTGGCGGCCGCGGCGACAGCCGGATTTGCGGCCGGACTCGCGATCGGCCGTCCGGCTGCCGCGATCGCGGGCTTCGTCTTCCTCGGAATTGGCCTGGCCTCAGTGATACCCGCCGTGTTCAGCGCCGCGGGCCGCATTGCGGGGCTGCACCCCGGCACGGCCGTCGCGACCGTGTCGGCCTGCGGCTGGAGCGGTTTCATATGCGGCCCGCCATTGATCGGTCACCTTGCGTCACTCGCTTCCCTGTCTCTGGCACTCGGCATCATGCCCTTCCTGACCGCGTTCGTGGCCGTCGGAACCCTTCTGTCCCGTGCATTGCGTGACGCTCCGCAAGGACCAAACCCCTCGTCCGCGGCACAGCCCGCGATGGCGAAGCGCGCGGTCTCGTGGAGATCCGGCGCCGCAGGCAGAAGACGGACGGCGCGGCAGACGAGCAGGAAAGACGTAGTTGGGCGGGCCGGCGTCAGTGGGCGTAATTGCCGCGGTAGTACTCAAAGACAAAACCGATGGCGCTGAGCGCGACCGCCAGCATGCCGATCAGGAACAGCCACCATCCGATGGCCGCTCCGACCGCAGCCAGCGCCGCTGACATGCCCATGAACAGCGGCCACCAGCTGTGCGGGCTGAAGAAGCCGAGCTCGCCCGTGCCCTGAGAGATCTCGCCGCGCTGGTCATCCTCGGGCCGCAGCGGCAGCCGCCGCCCCGTGAACCGCACGTAGAAACCGGTGAGGAAGGCAAGACCCACGGCCAGTGCAAGGGCGGTCGTGCCGGTCGGATCGTGCGAGAAGTGCCAGTAGACCACGTCCGTGGCGGCGAAGAACACCGCGCAGCCAAGGAACAGGTACGCCTCGACCTTCATGAAGACTCCCCTGCCATCGAGCCCGCCGCTACAGTCATCGGTCCATCAGCTCCGCCTGTCAGCCGGAATCACCGGACACGCCGGCGCCGACGGCCCGCCGCTCGGCCTCCCGGTCCCGGCCGGTCTTGATATGCGGGTAGTGCAGATCGAACGCTGGCCGCTCAGACCTGATCCGCGGTATAGAGGTGAAGTTGTGCCGTGGCGGCGGACAGGACGTCGCCCATTCCAGCGAGTTGCCGAAACCCCACGGGTCGTCGGCGGTGACCCGCTCCCCGTGCTTCCAGGACTTGTAGATGGTGTAGAAGAAGAAGAAGTTGGACACGCCGAGGATCAGCGCCCCGATGGTGGAGATCTGGTTCAGCGTGGTGGCGCTCGCCGGCAGGAACGGGTAGTTCGCGACCCGCCGCGGCATCCCCTCGACGCCCAGCCAGTGCTGCACAAGGAACGTCATGTTGAAGCCGATGAAGACGAACCAGAAATGCCACTTCCCGATCGTGTTGTCGAGCATCTTGCCGGTGAACTTCGGCCACCAGAAGTAGAAACCGCCGAACATGCAGAACACCACCGTGCCGAACAGCACGTAATGGAAGTGCGCGACCACGAAGTAGGTGTCGCTGACGGCGAAGTCAAGCGGCGGCGAGGCGAGGATGACGCCGGTCAGGCCGCCGAACAGGAACACGACCATGAAGCCGAGGATGAACAGCATCGCGGGCTCGAAGCTGAGCTGACCTCGCCAGATCGTGCCCACCCAGTTGAAGAACTTCACCCCGGTCGGCACCGCGATCAGGAACGTCATGAAGGAGAAGAACGGCAGCAATACCGCGCCGGTGGTGAACATGTGGTGCGCCCACACCGTCATCGACAGCCCGGCGATCGCGATGGTCGCGGCCACCAGGCCCTTGTAACCGAACAGCGGCTTGCGGGAGAAGACCGGCAGGATCTCGGTGGCGATGCCGAAGAACGGCAGCGCGACGATATAGACCTCCGGATGGCCGAAGAACCAGAACAGGTGCTGCCAGAGAATCGCGCCGCCGCTGCTCGCATTGAACACCTGCGCGCCGAGCTTGCGGTCGATCTCGAGCACCAGCAGCGCTGCGGCCAGGACCGGGAAAGCCAGCAGCACCAGCATGCTGGTCAGCAGGATGTTCCAGGTGAACATCGGCATCCGGAACATGGTCATGCCCGGCGCCCGCATGCAGAAGATCGTGGTGACGAAGTTGACACCGCCGAGGATCGTGCCCAGCCCGGACAGCACCAGGCCCATGATCCACATGTCGCCGCCGATTCCCGGCGAATACAGCGCGCTGGTCAGCGGCGAGTACGCGTACCAGCCGAATGAGGCCGCCCCGCCCGGGGTGAGGAAGCTGAACACGAGGATCAGGCCGCCGAAGAGGAACATGTAGTAGCTGAGCAAGTTCAGCCTCGGGAAGGCCACGTCAGGCGCGCCGATCTGCAGCGGCATTATCTCGTTGGCGAAGCCGACGAACAGCGGCGTGGCGAACAGCAGCAGCATGATCGTGCCGTGCATGGTGAACAGCTCGTTGTACTGCTGGTCGGAGACGACGTGGTTGTCCGGCCCGAACAGCTGAATCCGCATGATCATGGCCATCAGGCCGGCGATCAGGAAGAAGATGAACGACGTGATCAGGTACAGGTGACCGATCACTTTGTGGTCGGTGGAGGACAGCCAGTCCGCCAGCAGGGAGCCCTTGCGGTAGCTGCGCGGTGCCGCGATCGGCGTCTGCTGGCCGGCCGACTGATCGAAGGTGGTCACTGAGCACCCCCAGATGCGTTCTGCAGCGCCTGTTGCGCTGCGATCCACCGGCGGAACTGCGCCGGCGTCACGATCTTGAAGTTGAACAGCATCCGGCTATGGAAGACGCCGCACAGTTCGCTGCAGCGGCCGATCCAGGTGCCAGTGCTTATCGGCGTCACCTCGAAGTGGTTCGGGTGGTCAGGAAGCACGTCGCGCTTGAAGTCGAACGGCGCGATCCAGAAGGAGTGAATGACGTCGAGCGAGGCGAGATTGAACCGGACCGTCTCGTTCTCCGGGATCTCGAGCAGCGGGAGGGCCTGGGCCGTGGTACCCGGGTTCCACATCTGGCCGACCTCGCATACGCCGGGGCCCGGACAGCTGGACGTCGAGTTCTTCGCTCCGTACTGCGGGTACTGGAACGCCCAGCTCCACTGGAATCCGTACACGTTGACGACGACGTCGGGGTGGGCGGACAGCTTGGTAATGTAGTTCTCGTCCCTGGCGGTGAAGTAGAAGAGCACGCCGACCATGATGAACGGGACGACGGTGTAGAGGATCTCGATCGGCAGGTTGTACCTGACCTGGTGCGGCACCCGGTCCGACCGCTTGCGGTAAAAGATTATCGCCCACAGAATCAGGCCCCAGACCACGATCCCGACGGCCAGCGCAGCGACCCAGGAGCCTCGCCACAGGGTCAGCACGACCTGGCCCTGCTTGGTGACCGGTGACGGCATGCCCAGCCGGTTGAACGCCGTGGACCGACAGCCTGTCGTGGCCAGGAGCACCAGGCTGAGCATGACCGCCACGCGGGTCAGGCGCCGCCTCGGGCGTGCGGAGGCCCGGCGTGGCGCCGTCGCCGGCTCCCGCGGGCTAACCTGGCGGGCTGCGCGGCCCGGACTGTCGGCGTCCCCTTGGCCTGGGGCACTGCGGAGTGGGCTCACCGATTGCCTTCCCAGCGGATGACTCCCGGCTCCACTGGCCGGTTTTCTGCTCGTCCTACAGCCTGTCGTGGAAAACAGTACCGCGCCAGCATGCCGCGCCTCGGGCGACCCCCGGGTGCAGACCGCCAAAGTGCCGCCGGCCGTCCGGACCGGGCGGCCATCATGGTGGCGCAGCCTGCGCGGCGCCGCCTGCCGCGGTTACTCTCGGGCGGCCCGATGCTTACCCACGGCAACGCAGGGGTATCGTATCCGCGTGACGCCCCTCCCCTCGGCTGATCTGCCCGCGCCAGTGCTGACGATCGACGCGCTGGGCCGTAAATGCCCGATCCCGATCATCATGCTGGCGGAACGGATCAGGGAAGTGGCCGTTGGCCAGCTCATTGCCGTGCTGGCCGATGATCCCGCCGCAAAGACCGACCTTCCGGCCTGGTGCATGATCAAGTCGCACGAGTTCGTGCATGCCACGGACCTGCCCAGCGGATGGGAGTTCCTGGTCAGGCGCTGTTACTGACCCGGCCACGGACTGCCCGGCCACGGACTGCCCGGCCACCGACTATCTGGCTACGGGCTACTCGCCGTCGTCATCGATCGGCTGGAACCGGCTGGCGAATCGCGGATCGGACTCCCACCACGGCGCGGCTGCCGGCCGCGGCGACGCTGGTCCCTGCCGTGGTCCCGGCAGCGTCCGCAGCGCCTGCCGCGGCTGCGGCGTCTAGCTCCGCGTCGATCGCCGTCGCCTCGGCCTCGTCTTCGCGGATCATCTGGATAAGCTGCGCGGCCAGGAACGGCAGGCCCACCAGGTCGCCGAGCACCCAGAGCGCCCCGCCGCCGATGACCTGGTCGCTTGCCAGGCCGGGCCCCCACGGCCGGGCCAGCGCGTGGTAGTAGGCACCTGCGATCAGGCTCTGGTCCGCGATCACCGCGAGGCCAAGGACAGCATCGCCGACGACCTCCGCCCCGGTGATCCACAGCGCCACCAGGTAGGGATACGCCTTGGGTACCGGGTCAACCCGCAGCAGCGTCCAGAAAAACACGAATCCGGGCACCAGCAGCGCCAGGTAGGTCAGGTCCCGGACCAGCGTGCTGCTGAATCCCGCCGCGTACCAGGGCGAGAAGTAGAGCACGAACGGGACGAGGATGAGGACCGTGGTGCTGATCGCGGGGAACGTGAGGATCACCGCGGCCCGGCTGCGGATGCCGGCCCGCAAGCGCGGGCCGAGCCCCGGCAGCGCCGCGATGGCCAGCGACAACGGCCGCCCCAGCGCCAGGAACAGCGGCACCACCAGCAGCAGCAGGATCGTCTGCACCGACCGGACGTAGAACAGCACCGGCTGGTACACGCCGACGAATGACATCGTCGCCAGCACCGCGAAGCCAAGGCCGAGCCCGCAGAACGCCACCACCCGCCCGGCCGGCCAGGACGCCGCGGGCGAGGTCCGGCTTGGTCCGGCACCGCCCGGCGGAAATCCCGACCGCGCGGAGGGTCCTGGCATCGGCCCCCGGCTCTGGCGCACCCGCCGGACCCCAGCCAGATAGAGCCCGCCGAGCAGCATGATGAACGCGAGCGCCCAAGGATCGAGCGTCCACTCGGTGAGCGCACGCAGCGGCGTCAGCTCCGGCGGTCCGTGATAACCGGAAGCGAGCACTGCGGCCATCCCGTCACGCTACCGCGACGGGATGCCCATCCACGCCTCGCCCGCAGGTGCGCATGAACCTGCCCGGGCGCTAGCAGTAATGGCCGGCGAGCTCACGGGCGGCCAGTTCTCCGTAGACGGCGGCGAACCGCTCGGCCACCGGGCCTGGCTTCAGCTCATACTCCTGCGTGCCGATCGTCTCCAGGGCGTGCACCGCGATCAGGTTGCCAAGCTGAGCTGCCCGCTCCAGGCCAAGGCCCCAGGCGATAGCGGCGAGAAAACCGGCCCTGAACGCATCTCCGGCGCCCGTCGGCTCCTTGGGCTCGACCGCTGTCACCGGCCCGACAAGGATCTCCGGCTGGCCCGCGCGCTCAATCCGGGCCCCGTCGGCGCCGAGCGTGGTCACCCGGACGCCGACCCTGTCGAGGACCTGCTGGGCCGTCCAGCCCGTCTTGTGCTCGATCAGGGTCGCCTCGTAATCGTTCGAGAACAGGTAGGCGGCGCCATCGACAAGCTCGCGCACCTGGGACCCGTCCATCCGGGCCAGCTGCCATGAGGTATCCGATGCGAACGGGATCTCGTGCTTGCGGCACTGCGCGGTGAAGCTGAGCATCGCCTCCGGATCGCTGGCGCCGATCAGGACGAGATCGGCACCGCCCGGGCCCGCGGCGGCCACGCCGAGGTCGATCTCGCGGTCCTCGCTCATCGCACCCGGGTAAAACGACGCGATCTGGTTCATATCGGCATCGGTCGTGCCGACGAACCTCGCCGTGTGATGGACCTGCGACTCCCGCACCCCGCTGGTGTCCACGCCATGCTCGTCCAGCCAGCAGCGGTACTCGGCGAAATCAGCCCCGGCGGTGCCGATGAGCAGGGGCCGGTGCCCGAGGCAGCCGATCCCGAATGCGATGTTCGCCGCGACCCCGCCGCGCCTGATCTTCAGCGTATCCACCAGGAAGGACAGCGCGATCTTGTCGAGCTTGTCCGGCATGAGCTGATCGACGAACCGGCCGGGAAACGTCATCAGGTGGTCGGTCGCTATCGACCCGGTCACGGCAATGCGCACGGCGGGGACTTTCTGTTAGGCACCTGGACGGGCCCAGCCAGGCTACCCCGTCCAGAGCCTGCCCATGTGCTCAGTCTTGCGGGCCCGTCAGTGGAAGGAGTCGCCGCAGGCGCAGGACCCGGTCGCGTTGGGGTTGTCGATCGTGAAGCCCTGCTTCTCGATCGTGTCGACAAAGTCGATCGTCGCGCCGCCCAGGTAGGGCGCGCTCATCTTGTCCGTGACGACCTGCACGCCACCGAAGTCGCTGACCACGTCGCCGTCGATCTGCCGCTCATCGAAGTAGAGCTGGTAGCGCAGGCCGGAGCAGCCTCCTGGCTGAACGGCGATGCGCAGCCGCAGGTCATTGCGGCCCTCCTGGTCCAGCAGGTTGCTCACCTTGACCGCAGCGGCGTCGGTGAGGTTGATGCCCTGCGTAATCGCCTCGCCCTGAACTGTCATCTGAGTTAGCTCCCGCGTCCGGCTGCGGCCGCCGCCCGTCCGGCGCGGCCTCCTCTGTCCAGTGTCAACGATATGCCCTGCGGCGTCATTCCGGCTTCACAGGCCCGGGGCACCCCAGACGGGGAACCACCGGCTGAGATCAGTCTCGATCTTGAGATCGTCGCCAAGGGCCCCGCGGACCTGCATCTCCAGGGCGTTGTCGCGGCGCTCCCCGGTCAGCGGGGCGAAGGGGTAGAAGGTGCCGCGCTTGTACAGGTAGACCAGCCCGACCCGGCGGCCCTTGTCGTCGGTGAACGCCAGGATCGTGCAGAGCAGCATCGGTCCGAAGCCGCCCTGCTCCAGCGAGGAGTTCACCGCGTGCAGGTCGGTGACCAGGCCCTCGACGTCGTCGGCTGGATGACGGCAGACCAGCCAGGTGAACCCGTAGGAGTCGGTAGTGACCTCGACCAGGGTCTTGCTGCCGCCCATGCTCAGCAGCTCGCGCACGTCGGACTCGATCTCGCTGAACGCCCGGCCCTCAGCCGCGCGGAAGCAGACCGACCCGGTCCCGGTCGGGCGCATGTTCGCTGCGGCCTGCAGCGTGATGGCCGCCGACGGCAGCGCGAACAGCGCGTCCAGCTTGGGCGGCACCGGCTTTGACCTGCCGAGCAGCGTGTCGAGCAATCCCACCTGCTACCTCCAGGGCATCGGACGACCTGGCCCGCGACGGCGGAGCGTCACCGGCCGAGCTGCTTGGCCACCTTGTCGAGCTCGGCCAGCCGCCGCTCCAGGCTCGGGTGCGTGGAGAACAATCCGGCCAGGGTCAGCTCGCCGCCCCTGCGGGCCGACAGCGCGGGCGCGAAATAGAACGCGTTCAGCGGTTCGGCGGAGCGCAGGTCCCTGGTCGGGATCATCGCGATCTGGCCGGTGACCTTCTGCAGCGCGCTGGCCAGCGCGGACGGGTTGCCGGTCAGCAGCGCGCCGGACCGGTCGGCGGACAGCTCACGATACCGGGACAGCATCCTGATCAGCAGGAAGCTGATCGCGTACACCACCATGCTGACCACCAAGATGGCCAGGATCACCGGGAACGCGCTCTGGTTGTTGTTGTTGTTGCTGCGGCCCCGGCCGCCGCCGCCGAACAGCTCGGAGTAGAAGGCGAACCTGACCACCAGCGCCGCGATGATTCCGATGAACGAGGCGATGGTCATCACCGCGACGTCTTTGTGGGCCACGTGCGACATCTCGTGGGCCAGCACGCCCTCGAGTTCGTTGTTGTCCAGCCTGCGCATGATGCCCTGGGTGGCGCAGATCACCGCTACCTTGCTGTTGCGCCCGGTGGCGAACGCGTTCGGCATGTCCGTCGGGGCGATCGCCACCCGCGGCTTGGGCATGTCCGCCAGCGCGCAGATCCGGTCGATGATCGCATGCAGGCGAGCCGCCTGCTCCCCGTCCTGCGGGCTGACCAGCCTGGCGCCCGAAGTACTCAGGGCGATCTTGTCAGAGTAGAAGTAAGTCCCGAATGTGATCGCCCCGCCGAACAGCAAGGCGATGAAGATGATGCCGCCCCCGGAGATCGAGCTGTACCTTGCCAGCAGGAAGACCAGGGCAGCGATGAATGCCGTGAAGACCAGCCCCAGCATGAAGATGGTCGCGCTCATCCGCGCGACCAGCCCCTTGTCTGTCGCATAGCGCGTCCGCGCCATCGGCGACGCCTCCGTTCAGTTCCGGCCGCTGATGCAGCCGTGTTACTCCATTACACCGCAGCGCCGGAGCTGTTTCTCCCCGTTAGGACGCGCCGGGCTGGCCGGCCGCGGGCGCACCGGCCATCCCTTGCAACGGGCCGCACCCCGTGTTCGTTCCCGCCCTGGTCAGCCGGGGATGAGCCCATCGTCGGTGAGCAGCTTGCGGACGTCGTCCATGGTCGCGCCCTCCTGCGGGAGGATCAGCTCAGACGGGTGCAGCGCGTCCGGCTCCAGCGGGGTGCCGATGGCCCGGACCCGCGACCGCAGGTTCTCCAGAGCCGCGGCGAAACCGGCTTCGTCGCCGACGTCAACCGCGGCCTCCACCTTGGCGTCGAGCTCGTTCAGCTCGCCGACGGCCGAATCATCCACCCGTAGCTGGCCCTCGCCGAGAATCCGGACGATCATTGGCCGTCACCTGCCGGGGGCTGATCGGCTGACTGGGTTGCTGCGGCCCGCTGGCTCTCGGCACCCGGCTGGACAGCGACCGGTGGCGCCGCACCCGGCTCGATCTGCTTGGGCTCGCTGCCCTGCCCGATCTCGGCCTTCATCCTGGCCAGCTCGGCATCCACGCCGTTAGTTGCGCCCACCCGGTCCAGTTCAGCCTGAATGTCGTCACGCGGCCCGCTGACCACATCATCGAGCGCCCCGGATGCCATCAGCTCGTCGATCGCGCCGGCCCGCGCCTTCATCTGCTCAGTCTTGTCCTCGGCGCGCTGGATCGCCATGCCGACATCGCCCATCTCTTCCGAGATGCCGGTGAAGGCCTCGTTGATCCTGGTTTGCGCCTCAGCGGCGGTATAGGTGGCCTTGATGGTCTCCTTCTTCGTGCGGAAGGCGTCGACCTTGGCCTGCAGCCGCTGCGAAGCACCGGTCAGCTTCTCTTCCTCACCCTGCAGCGATTGGTACTGGGTGGTCAGGTCGGCAATCTGGCTCTGCACTCCCGACTTGCGCTGCAGCGCCTCGCGGGCCAGGTCCTCGCGCCCAGCGGCGAGCGCGTCGCGCGCCTGCCTGTCGAGCTTGTTCGATGACTGCTGAAGCTGGTTGATCTGCAACTCCACGCGCTTGCGCGACGTTGCCACGTCGGCTACCCCGCGGCGGACCTTCTGCAGCAGTTCAAGCTGCGTCTGGTAGGAGTAATCCAGGGTCTCCCGCGGATCCTCCATTTTGTCCAGGGCCTTGTTGGCCTTGGACCGGAAGATCAATGTGACCCGCTTCATCACGCTCATAGGCGCGACCATCCCCTCATCCTGTACACCGCTACCGCACCGCGCGGCGGCGCCGCGGAACTCGCTTGCTGCGAAGGGCAACGGAGGTTGCCGGCTAGTGCTTCTATCCACCCTACGACGAGCCGCAACAGCCGTCATCATGAAGCCCCTAGCCACCGCCGGCCGTTGCGGCCTGGCGTTGCGGGGGCTTCGTCCCGGTAAGCTGTGCAGGTGTTCCGACGACGCTCTTCCGGCGCGCCTGAAGTCCTCGATCAGGACCCCGCGCCAGCCGCCACTTCCGGCTCAGCCGACGCCGATCAGCCCGGCGCCGGCCCGGCTGGCGCTGGCCCCGTCGGCCAGAATGTCGGCAAGGGCAGGCCGACACCCAAGCGCAGCGAGGCGGAGCGCCGCCGCAGGCAGCCCTACACCGCGCCCGCCGACCGGAAAGATGCCGTCAAGCAGTCCAAGGACAAGGACCGGACGGCCCGCGCCCGCAGGTTTGCGGCCGCCAAGCGGGGCGAGAACTGGGCGCTGCCGAGGAAAGACCAGGGCCCCGTGCGGGCGCTTGCGCGGGACTACGTGGATTCACGGCGGCGGGTCAGCGAGTATTACATGTACGCCGTCGGAGCGCTCGTGATACTGCTGTTCATCCCCGCGCTCCGGTTGTATGCCGACTACGTGGTGCTTGCCATCGTCGTGGTAATGCTGACCGAGGGCCTGCTCGTCGGCCGCGCGGTCATCCGGCTGGCGCAGCAGAGGTTCCCTGGCGAGAGCACCCGCGGGATCCGGTGGTACTCGGCCCTGCGCTCCACCCAGATCCGCAAGCTGCGGATGCCCGCACCGCGGATCAATCCAGGCGACAGCTTCTAATGGAGCACCGTCACCTCGGCCGGAGCGGGCTGAAGATAAGCGAGATCGCCTACGGCAACTGGCTCACCCACGGATCGCAGGTAGAGGAGGTCGCGGCGATCGAGTGCGTGGGCGCTGCCCTGGACGAGGGCATCACCACCTTCGACACCGCGGATGTCTACGCGGGAACCAGGGCCGAGGAGGTACTCGGCAAGGCGCTGCACGGCGTGCGCCGCGAGTCGATCGAGATCTGCAGCAAGATCTACTGGCCGACCGGTCCCGGGGTTAACGACCGCGGCCTGTCCCGCAAGCACATCATGGAGTCGGCGGAAGCGTCGTTGCGGCGGTTGCGGACCGACTACCTGGACCTCTATCAGGCGCACCGGTACGACTACGAAACGCCGCTCGAGGAGACCCTGCGCGCCTTCGATGACCTGGTCCGCCACGGCAAGGTCCTCTACGTGGGCGTCTCGGAGTGGCGGGCCGAGCAGATCGCCGCCGCGCTGCGGATCGCTGAGCAGCTTGGCCTGGACCGGATCGTTTCCAATCAGCCGCAGTACAACATGATCTGGCGGGTCATCGAGACGGAGATCATGCCGCTCTGCGAGGAGGAGGGCGTCGGCCAGATCGTCTGGTCACCGATCGCCCAGGGCGCACTGACCGGCAAGTACCTGCCAGGCGGTGCGCCGCCAGCGGGCTCGCGCGCCACCGACGCGACAGGTTCAGGTTTCATCCAGAACTACCTGACCGACGAAATCCTCGGCCGGGTGCAGCAACTCGTGCCGGTGGCCGCCGACGCCGGGCTGAGCATGGCCCAGCTGGCCGTCGCCTGGACGCTGCAGCACCCGAATGTTTCGGCCGCGATCATCGGGGCGTCGCGTCCCGAGCAGGTACGCGAGAACGCGAAGGCGTCAGGAGTCCGGCTCGATCCGCAGCTCATGCGCCGCGTCGACGAGGTCCTCGGCCCCGTCATCCAGACCGACCCGGCGCGGACAGTGAGCCCGGCCCGCCGCCCCTAGCCCGCTCGCTCCTGCTCCTTCCGCGACCCCGGCTGCTACCTTTCGGCTGCCGCGCGGCCCGGCTGCTGCCCTTCGGCTACGGCGCGGCCCCGGCTGCTACTCCTCGGCCGGGTGCAGGCTCATCGGTCCGTACTCGGTCGTGCCCCCCTCGTCGAGCAGCGTGACCTGGTCGACACCGGCTTCCAGCAGGCCCCGCCAGTTCTCGCCGAGCCAGCTCTCTGCGTCACCCTGGCTGCTGAAGGTCTCCTTCGGCAGGCCACGCGGAGCGACGACGGTCCCGTCCTCATTCTCAAGCTGCCAACTCCAGGTCATGCGCTAGCCTCCCTCGGGTGCCGCGCCTGCTAGTGCCGGGCACGGTGTGATGCAGATAGCGGTTCGGATCGTACGTGCCTGCCCGGCCGCGCTGCCCGGAGGCCGGGCGCCGCGTCGGCCGGCGGAACCGGGACCTGGGCGTTAGCCTGGCCGGGTGAGTGACCTTGAGCATGCCAGGTGGTTCGCCCTGTCGTTGCCCGAAGCCACCGAGGAGCCGCACTTCGACATGTCATCGTTCCGGGTGCGCGGCAAGATCTTCGCGACCGTGCCACCGGATGGGGCTTACCTCCACGTGTTCGTTGACGATCTGGAGGTGGCGGCCTCGGTGGCCGAGAACCCGGCGGCGTTCGAGCCGTTGCGGTGGGGCCAGCGGCTCAGGGGGCTGCGCGTCAACCTTGCGGAAAGTCCAGCGGGCCGCCTGCAGGAGTTGATCGAGGAGTCCTGGCGCCGGAAGGCGCCTCGGCGCCTGGTGGCCGACTTCGAGCCTCCTCGACCATCTCAGCCGCCGGGTCCCGCCCGCCCGGGTTGACGCGGCCGGGCTGCACCATGATGAGCGCTCCACCATCAGCGCGGCCCCGGGTCGTACGGCGATCGGGGTCACAGCCTCAGTGCCTGTGCAAGCTGCCGGTAACCGTCCTGCTGGTCGGCATCTGGCCCGGTGAGCAGCTGGATGACCACGTGGTCGGCTCCGGCGTCGAGATGCCTGGTGAGCTGCGCCACCACGTCGTCCGGGCTGCCATGCGCGACGAGCGCGTCGATCAGGGCATCGCTGCCGCCGCCGCTCAGGTCGTCGTCGTTCCAGCCCAGCCGGCGCAGGTTGTTGGTGTAGTTGACCAGCCCGAGGTAAGGGTTCTGCACCCGCGCGCGGCCGATGGCGCGGGCCTGCTCCGGGTCGGCTCCGAGCACTACCTTCTGCTCCGGGGCCAGCAGCGGCCCGGCACCCAGAATCGTGCGGGCCTGTCGGGTGTAGGCGGGAGTGACGAGATAGGGATGGGCACCTGCGGTGCGCTCCGCGGCCAGCCTCAGCATCTTCGGGCCCAGGGCAGCCAGCACCAGGCTCGCTCGCGGAACGCCATCGCCGAGCAGCACATCGACGTAGCTGGTCATCGTCTCGTAGGGCTTGGCGTAGCGCTGGGTCGCCTCGCGGTGCCCCGCGCCCACGCCGAGCAGGAAACGGCCAGGGTGGCGGGTCTCGATCCGGGCGAACGAGGAAGCGACCTGCCGGGCGTCGCTCTGCCACATGTTGACGATGCTGGTGGCCAGGATGAGCGTGGCCGTCTCGTCCAGCAGCTGCTCGACCTGCGCGAGGTCGCCGCTGGGTGAACCGCCAAGCCACAGCGCACCGAAGCCGAGCCGCTCCAGGCCGGCCGCCTCCGCTGCTGACACCTGACCGACGCGGCGCCAGATCCCGAATCGTGTTAGCTGATCGCGTACCTGCTGGGTCATGAGCCGCTCTCCTATTCCCGGCCGTTCCCCCCGGCACATTCGCCTGGTCAGCAGTTATCCAGTTTCCCCGAGGTCATCCCAGTTCCGCCACCCTGCCGGTCATCGTGCCATGGCCCCAGCCGTCGGAAACCTGCGGTCCGGTCGCGGCATCCTCCCGCGCCGTGGCAGCGGCGATGACCGCGCACGCCCTCCTGCCGGTTTACCTCCGGCCAGTGCCGGTAGCGGCGACGGCCCGGAAGACATGTACCGATAGTCGCCGATAGTCTTCCGACTGCGACAACTTGCCCGGAATGGCCAGTAATCGCGGATTCAGCGAGCGAACACTACGAGAGAGGCCCCCGAAGCTGTTAAGTTCGATGAGCTAGCCCTGAGCTGGGCGCGCTGAGCGCAGCGCTGTCAGTTCAGCCCAGTGATCGAGGTGGTGACGACTTGACGCGCGTTGTCGTCGTTGGTGATCTTATGACGGACACCGTCGCTCACGCTGCGCTGCCACTCGCAAGGGGCAGCGACACGCCGGCCACGGTGACCATGCACGGCGGCGGCTCAGGCGCCAACATCGCCGCCTGGCTTGCCGTGGACGGCGCCGAGGTGGCTTTCGTCGGGCGGCGCGGCGCAGACATCGCGGGCCGGAACAGGGACATGGAGCTGATGGGCTATGGCGTGGACGCCAGGCTCGTCATGGATCCGGAGCGCCCGACAGGAACCTGCGTCGTGCTGGTCACTCACAAGGGCGATCACACCATGCTGTCCGACCCGGGAGCCAACTCGGCGCTGTCTCCGGATGACCTCCCGAAGGACCTGTTCACGCCGGGCAGCCACCTGCACATTTCCGGCTACTCGCTGCTGAACGAGGGCTCAAGGTCGGCAGCGCTGGCCGCCTTCAGCCACGCGCAGCGGGCCGGGATGACTGTGTCGGTGGACGGCGCCTCAGCCGCTCCGCTTGAGCGGGTCGGAGCCGAGCCGTTCCTGCAGCTCACCAACGGGGCAACCCTGCTGTTCGTCAACACCGACCAGGCCAGGGTCATCACCGGCCGGGAGGAGCCCGAGCAGGCCGCGCGGGTGCTGAATGCCTGGTACCCGCAGGTTGTCATGAAGCTCGGAGCCGACGGTGCGCTCTTCTACGCCAACGGCCGCCCCGATCCGTTCCGCGTCCCCGGGCCGCCGATCGAGAGGATCGTAGACGGGACAGGGGCCGGGGACGCGTTCTGCGCAGGATTCTTGCCGCCGTGGCTGGACAAGAAACCACCGGGCGAGGCACTCGTGAGCGGCTGCAGGCTGGCGGCCCGCGCGCTCAGCCTTGTCGGCGCCAGGCCCGCGCTCTAACCCCGCCCGACGACGGCCCAGCAGGCGCAAGCCCAGCAGGAGCAATGCGGCTGGGCGGGGCCTGCACGGGCTTATTCACAACCGGGCCCGCGGCGGCCATACTCATGGGTTGTCATGACCGATTACCTCCGGAGCCTCTTCTCGCTGGACGGCCGCATCGCCTTGGTGACCGGCGGCAGCAGCGGCATCGGCCAAGCCATGGCGGGTGCGCTCGCCCGGGCAGGCGCAACCGTGGTAGTGCTCGCGCGCGGCGTGGCGGCCCTCGACGAAACGGTGCGTGACCTGCGGGCGGCCGGCTGCTCAGCGGCCTGGGTCCGCGCAGATCTCGGTGACCGCGCCGACCTGGAACGGGGCGCCCACGAGGCGGCCGGGAAGTTTGGTGAGCCGGACATCCTGGTGAACTCCGCCGCCGTCAATCTGCGCCCGCCGATGACCAGCCTTACCGTTGCCGAATGGGATCAGACGGTCGCGGTGAACCTGACCGCACCGTTCCTGCTCGGCCAGCGTTTCGGGCCGCGTATGGCGGCCCGCGGCTGGGGACGGATCATTAACATCGTGTCCCAGCAGGCGGCCCGCGCTTTCGGCAACAGCGGCGCCTACGGGGCGTCCAAGGGCGGCCTTGCCTCGCTCACCCGGTCCCAGTCGGAGGCCTGGGCACCGAGCGGAGTGCGCTGCAACGCACTTTCCCCTGGATTCGTGGCCACCCCGCTGACCAGCCATACGGTAAGTGACCCGGCCCGCTCGGCCGCACTTGCGGCGCGCACGATGATCGGGCGAAACGGCGCGGCGGACGACTTCGAGGGCATCGCAGTGTTCCTCGCCAGCCGCGCGAGCGAATACATAACCGGCCAGGTCATATCTGTCGACGGCGGCTTCTCCGCCAGCTGACAGCGCCGCAGCGGGCTGCCCGGCCATGGTTCGCCGGACGCCACGCCGGGGCGGTCGCTCCCGCGGCCCGCCAGCGGACGGCACAATGGCGCTCATGGCCAGACGCACCACGACAACCCCGCCCCCCGAGGATTTCGAAGAGAACATCGTTGACATAGATGTCACCGACGAGATGCGGGGCAGTTTCCTCGAGTACGCCTACTCGGTGATCTACCAGCGTGCCCTGCCAGACGCCAGGGACGGGCTGAAGCCCGTGCAGCGCCGGATCCTGTTCCAGATGAGCGAGATGGGCCTGCGGCCCGACCGCCCGCACGTCAAGTGCGCCCGCGTGGTCGGCGACGTGATGGGCCGGCTGCACCCGCACGGCGACAGCGCCATCTACGACACGCTGGTCCGGATGGCGCAGCCGTGGGCGATGCGGTTGCCGCTGATCGACGGGCACGGCAACTTCGGCTCGCTCGGCGGAGACGACTCGGCGGCTGCCTACCGCTACACCGAGGCGCGGCTGGCCGCTGCGGCCATGGAAATGGTGGCCTCGATCGACGAGGACACCGTGGATTTCCAGCCCAACTATGACGGCCAGGACGCTGAGCCGCAGGTGCTGCCGGCCGCGATCCCGAACCTGCTGGTGAACGGCGCGGCCGGGATCGCGGTGGGGATGGCGACCAACATGCCGCCGCACAACCTCGGTGAGGTGATTGCGGCCGCCAGGCACCTGATAGCCGATCCGGGCGCCAGCCTCGATGAGCTCATGCGGTTCGTGCCCGGGCCGGACCTGCCGACCGGCGGCAAGATCGTCGGCCTGGACGGGATCAGGGATGCATACGAGACGGGGCGCGGCGTCTTCCGGACCCGCGCGGCCGCGCGGATCGAGCAGATCACCCCGCGCCGTACCGGCATCGTCGTCACCGAGCTGCCCTACGGTATCGGCCCGGAAAAGGTGGTGACCAGGATCAAGGACCTGGTCCAGGCGAAGAAACTGGCCGGCATCGCCGACCTCAAGGACCTCACCGACCGGCACCGTGGCCTGCACCTGGTGATCGAGATCCGCAGCGGGTTCCACGCGGAGGCGGTGCTCGAGGAGCTCTACCGGCTGACTCCGATGGAGGACACCTTCGGGATCAACAACGTCGCGCTGGTGGACGGCCAGCCGCGGGTGCTCGGCCTGCGCGAGCTGCTGCAGATCTACGTCGACCACCGGATCGATGTCGTCCGCCGCCGCACCGCGTTCCGGCGGCGCAAGCGCGAAGAGCGGCTGCACCTGGTCGACGGCCTGATGATCGCCCTGCTCAACATCGACGAGGTCATCGCGGTCATCAGGTCGAGCGACGACGCCGCCGCCGCGAAGGAACGGCTGATGTCGGTGTTCGATCTGTCCGCCATCCAGGCCCAGTACATTCTCGACACCCCGCTGCGCAGGCTAACCCGCTACGACCGGCTTGAGCTGGAGAAGGAACGGGACACCCTGCAGCGCGAGATCGCCGAGCTGACCGCGATCCTCGATTCGGAGGACAAGCTGCGCGGGGTCGTCTCGGCAGAGCTGGCCAGCGTCGCGGAGCGGTTCGGCACCCCACGGCGCACTGTCCTGCTCGAAGGCTCGGGCGCGGCAAGGACCGCCGCGGTGCCGCTGGAGGTGGCCGACGAGCCGTGCCTGGTGCTGCTGTCCTCAGCAGGCCTGCTCGCACGGACTGCCGCACGCCCGTCAGCTGGGCAGGAGACGCTGCTAGCCGAGAAAACCGATTCAGAACGGGAGCCATCCGCAACTGTCGCCGACCGGCCCAGCGCCGTCGCGCCGAGACAGGGCAAGGGCGCCAGCCCGGCTGGCGGCCTGGCTCCCGACGCCAGGGCCGCACATGATGTGATCGTCTCGGCGGTGGCGGCGACAGCGCGCGGCACGATCGGAGTGCTGACCTCGCATGGCCGCCTGATCAGGCTCGGGGTGCTTGAGCTTCCGGCGCTGCCGCCCAGCGTGCACTCCCCCGCGCTGGCGGGCGGGACACCGGTCAGCGAGTTCGTTTCCACCGAGCGCGGCGAGTCCGTCGTCGCCATCGTCGCAGCTGAGACCGAGGGCGCCGGCCTCGCGCTTGCCACAGCAAGCGGCGTCGTCAAACGGGTTGCTCCCGACTACCCGCAGAACGCTGCCGACTTCGAGGTCATCACGCTCAAGCCGGGCGACCGGGTGGTCGGCGCGGCCCAGCTCGCCGACGAGGACCAGGACCTGGTGTTCATCACCAGCGACGCGCAACTGCTCAGGTTCGGCGCCGCGGCAGTACGGCCGCAGGGCCGGGCCGCCGCCGGCATGGCCGGGATCAGGCTGGCGCCGCGCGCGTCCGTGATCTGGTTCGGAGCTGTGAACCCGGCCGCGCCGGGCGCTGCCACGTCGCCTGGTTCCTCGTGGGCCACGCCGGATGGCCAGCAGTCCGGTCCCGTTATCGCGGCTCCTGGCGACCCGGTCGTCGTCACGGTGGCAGGCAGCGCGGGAGCGTTGCCCGGCGCGGCCGCGGCGACCGTGAAGGTGACGCCCTATGCCGAGTACCCGCCCAAGGGGCGGGCTACCGGCGGCGTGCGCTGTCACCGGTTCCTGAAGGGCGAGGATGCCCTGGTGCTGGCCTGGGCGGGGCCGGGGCCAGCACGCGGTGCGACCGAGGCGGGCACACCGGTGTCGCTGCCGCCATCTGACGGCCGCAGGGATGGGTCAGGTGTCCGGGTTAGGCACCAGCTCACCGCGCTCGGCGGTACGGTCCAGGGCTGAGTTCAGCTCAGAGGGTCCGGAGAGCAGGACCACGGCTTCCCACCGGGTTCGCCTTCCATTCTTGGGCTAGCGCGGGTGGCAAGCACCCGCACAGCCTGGCATGGAAGGAGGAACTTATGGCATCCATTACGGGCACCCGGCTCCGGCGCCTGGCCGTGACCGCAGCGCTGGCAGGCGGTCTCGGGGCAGGAGCAGTGGGCGTGGCCAGCGCTGCAACGCACAGTTCGGCAACGCCTAACCCGGCAACGTCGACGACGGCGACGCACTCATCGCCATCGTCGACAGGGTCACCGTCGCCGGCCCCCTCGAACGCGCCTTCGACGTCGAAGACGCACAAGTGCCCGAACATGTAACAACCATCGTGATCTCCCGGCGGCTCCGCCATCTCGCTGGCTGCCGGGACGGCCGCCACCGGGAGATCACCCCGATCGGGTCCGGCAGCTACCTGTTGTCATTGACATGGCCGCTCAGCCGCAGAAAGGCGGTCAGGGCGACGATGACCACCGCGATCCCGCCACCCAGTTCGAGGACCTGCCGGCCGCCCGGGGCGTCCACCACCACCTCGACGAAGCTCACGGACAGGACCAATACGATCATTGCGATGATCCGGCCCTTGAGGTCGTTGAGGTCACGCATTTCGAGCCAGGCAGGCATTCGTCCGGGCTGATCGACCTGGATCTCCCTGATGAACAGCTCGTAGAAGCCGATGGCTGATATCAGCAGCGTGGCTCCGATGAGAAACAGGTCGATGTCCAGCAGGAACAAGCCAACTTGGTGCCCTACGGGAAAGGGATGGTCAACGATGCTGCGGAATGAGTGGATGAAC
Organism: uncultured Actinomycetes bacterium; assembly: GCA_963774825.1. Classification (GTDB taxonomy): domain Bacteria; phylum Actinomycetota; class Actinomycetes; order Streptosporangiales; family Streptosporangiaceae; genus DATBGO01. The sequence goes on from CAVZGW010000026.1 coordinate 403,550, forward strand.
ACGGCCGTCCCGTAGGCGAACGCCCCGAGAGCCGCGAGAAGAAGGATCACGACGGGGATAAAGGCAAGCCGGAGGGAAGCGGCCAGCGCCCGCTCGGCTCTGGTTTGCAGCGGCGCCGCCAGCCGGCCCGGCTTCGCGTTCGCCTGCGTGTCGTTCGATTCGTCCTGCATGTCCCTCCCTCCGATGCCCTGGCGCCACCACGGCGGGCTACTGCGGGATACCGGGCTCTTCGCTCAGTTCACCGGCCGATCGACAGGTACAAGGTAGCGACACCGGCCGCCAGCTTGTTGAAGAGGCCTTCTTCATTGAGACTTAGCTGTACCTAGGTTAGTCTAATCGTCGTGTCATACCTCGACATTCTGCTGCTGGCGATCTTGTCCGGAGAGCCCGGCTCACGGCTATGAGATCCGGCGAAAGGTGGAGCGGATCCTGTCGGGTGCGGTCTCGCTGAATCCGAACGTGCTCTACCCGGCGCTGCACCGCTTCGAGGCGATGGGCGCACTCGACAAGACCGTGGAGTCACAGCGGGGCCGACCGCCGCGCCATGTCTACCGGCTGACCGGGCAGGGCCACGAGGTGCTACACGACCTGCTGGTCGACTTCGGGCCCGCCCAGGCGGCGAGCGAGGCCGAGTTCAAGACCAGAGTGGCCCACTTTCACCTCCTCGACCCGCCGGACCGCCTTGAGATCCTGCGGGCGAGGCAGACGGCCCTGGATGCCATGCTTGACCGGCAGCGCGGATTCGAAGCAGCCGAAGTCCCGGGAACGTGGGCCGCCACTGTCCTCGCGCAGAGGATCCAGCAGAACGAGCTGGAACGGTCCTGGGTACGCGAGCTGCGCCAGCGGGTCCTCGCGGATGCCGGGCCACTGGCGGCGCAAGGAGCCGGGATGTGAGCGCTCCGAAGACGCAGCCGGCTCACAGCACGATCGAGGACCCCTCGAGGACACGGTTTCACGCTCGCCCTGTCCGTCGTGGGGATCAACGGCCTGTACCGGCGCGCCCTGTCGTGATGCCGGCTCGCGGTCCGCGCGACGGTGGCAGTGATCCTCAGGCGTCAATGCGCGATGGGTCGAGCTCGGCGGCGCCGCCGATGATGAAATCCCTGCGCGGCGCTACCTCACTGCCCATCAGCAAGTCGAACATGGCCGTGGCCGCGCCACCGTCCTCGATCCTTATCCTGCGCAGCGTCCGGTGCCGCGGGTCCATCGTGGTCTCGGCCAGCTGTGCGGCGTCCATCTCGCCCAGGCCCTTGTACCGCTGCGATGGCTCCTCCCAGCGCTGGCCCTTGCGCTCGAGCTCCAGCAGGGTGCGGTGCAGCTCAGCCTCGGAGTAGGTGTAGATGAAGCGGTTCTGCCCCTTGCGCGGGTTGGTGAGCTTGATGCGGTGCAGCGGCGGCACGGCAGCGAACACCCGGCCCGCGTCCACCATCGGGCGCATGTACCGGTGGAACAGGGTAAGCAGCAGGGTCCTGATGTGCGCGCCGTCCACATCGGCATCGGCCATGAAGATCACCCGCTGATACCTGGCCGCGTCGAGATCAAACGCAGCGCCCGATCCGGCCCCGATTACCTGGATGATCGCTGCGCACTCGGTGTTCTTGAGCATGTCGGTCAGCGACGCCTTCTGCACGTTCAGGATTTTTCCCCGGATCGGCAGCAGCGCCTGGAACTCGGAGTCCCTGGCCAGCTTGGCCGTACCCAGCGCCGAATCACCTTCGACGATGAACAGCTCGCTGCGATCATCGGCCGAGCGGCAGTCCACCAGCTTGGCTGGCAGTGCGGAGCTGGCGAGCGCGGACTTGCGGCGCTGGTTCTCGCGGTGCTCGCGGGCCGCGATGCGGGTCCGCGCGGCAGCGAGCACCTTGTCGAGCAGGGCCCGGGACTGCTGCTTGCTACCCCGCGCCCGGCCCTCGAAGAACGTCCGCAGCTCTGCCGAGACGACCTGCGCCACGATGCGCGAGGCCGCGGGCGTACCGAGCACCTCCTTGGTCTGCCCCTCGAACTGCGGCTCGGGCAGCCGCACGGCGATCACAGCGGTAAGCCCTTCGAGCACGTCCTCTTTGGTGGCGGCCTCGTCCCCGTTCTTCAGCAGCCGCGCCGCCCTGAGCTGCTCGTTGAGCGTCCGGACCATGGCCCGCTCGAAGCCGGCGACGTGCGTACCGCCTTTAGGCGTGGCGATCACGTTGACGAACGAGCGGGTCACGCTGTCGTAGCCGGTGCCCCAGCGCAGGGCCACGTCCACCGCGAGCTCGCGTTCTACCTCGGTCGGGGTCAGGTGGCCCTGCTCATCGAGCACCGGAACCGTCTCGCTGAACACTCCTGATCCGACCAGCCTGATCACGTCGGTGACAGGCTCGCCGGGCGACAGGTGGGCACAGAACTCGCTGATCCCGCCGTCGAACCTGAACTCGGCCGTTAGGGACCGGTCGGCCGCGCCTGCCGGCGCCTTGCCGCTGCCTGCGCCTGCAGGCGCCTTGGCGGTACCCGCGCCAGCCGGGGCCTGACCGCCATCCGGGCTCCCCTGGGTGCCGTCCCGCTCCCCGCCATGTCCGGCGAAGACATGATCGGCTCCGGCGAAACCGGCGAGCGCGAGGTCGGCATGGCTCGGATCGGCGCGGTCGGCAGCGGACCGTTCGTCCTGGATCCGGATGGTGAGCCCGGGCACCAGGTAGGCGGTCTGGCGGGCGCGCTGCGCCAGGGCGTCGAAGCTCAGCCGCGCGCCACGGACGAAGATCTGGCGATCCGGCCAGAACCTGATCCTGGTGCCGGTCTGCGTCTTGGCCACCCGACGAACCCGCCGCAGGCCCGAGCCAGCTTTGAACGGAGCGTCGGGGCCAGGGCCGCTGAACTCGCCGGGCACGCCGCGGCGGAAGCTGGCGGCCCATTCGTGGCCTCCCCTGGCCACCACCACATCCAGCCTGCCCGACAGCGCGTTCACCACCGACGCGCCGACGCCATGCAGGCCGCCCGAGGCGGTGTACGAGCCGCCGCCAAACTTCCCGCCAGCATGCAGCCGGGTCATCACCAGCTCGACGCCGGTCAGCCCGGTCTTCGGCTCGACGTCGACCGGGATGCCGCGGCCGTTGTCGGTGACCTCAGCGGACTGATCGGCATGCAGAATGACCTCGATGCTGACACAATGCCCGGTAAGAGCCTCATCCACCGAGTTGTCGATGATCTCCCAGAGGCAGTGCGACAGCCCGCGGCCGTCGGTGGACCCGATGTACATGCCAGGGCGCTTGCGCACCGCCTCGAGCCCTTCGAGCACGGTCAGGTGGCGCGCGGTATAGCTGTCCGCAGCGCTGACTTTCGGCATCCGCTCGGCACTGAGGGCGGTCACTAACGGCACTCCTGACGTGGGGCTGGGGCTGCTCGCCCGGTTAGGCCTGACCGCAGACTAGCGGCCCGCATCGGCTGCCTCGTGCAGGCACGCCGCTGACATACCCGGCGACCTGGGACAACGCGTGCGCTACCGTAGGCCTTTCAGGCCGGATCAGCCGGGCAGGGAACCCTGTTCGCCCACGGCGTATGCGGAGCCCGCGGGGAAGAGGGACGCTCGACCGGGTGTTGTGATCCGGTAGACATGGAAGCCGGCGATGAGCCGGGCGGCACTAAGCGAGGGAGGCGACATGACCGGAGCGATGGCTGCGCCAATAGCCGCTACCAAGCCACTGAGCGGCCACGATTTCTGCGACCGGTGCGGTGCGCAGGCCTACGTGCGCGTTGTGCTTCCCGGTGCTGGTGAGCTGCTTTTTTGCGCCCACCATGGCCGCCAGCACGCGGACGCGCTGGCCAAGGTCGCTGTCGAGATCCAGGATGAGTCCGACCGGCTGTCCAAGCCGCAGCGGGCTGACACGCCAGGAAAGTAAGCACGAGCCGAGTCGGCCGCCCAGCCCGGACATCCGGGCTGGGCGGTTTTGGTTTGCGGCCAACCACCCGGCCCTGACGTGTGAGCCGGGGGCTTATTCGTTTTCGGCGGTTTTCTTCATCACCGGCTGCCGGCCCTGCTGCGGCTGGGCCGGGTCGCCCGCTAGTCCAGGTAGTCGCGCAGTACCTGGGACCTGGACGGATGCCGCAGCTTGGACATGGTTTTCGACTCGATCTGGCGGATTCGCTCCCTCGTCACGCCGTACACCTTGCCGATCTCATCCAGCGTCTTCGGCTGTCCGTCGGTCAGGCCGAACCGCATCGAGACCACGCCCGCCTCGCGCTCGGACAGGGTGTCAAGGACCGAGTGCAGCTGCTCCTGCAGCAGCGTGAAGCTCACCGCCTCGCCGGGCTGGATCGCCTCGGAGTCCTCGATCAGGTCACCGAACTCGCTGTCGCCGTCCTCACCGAGCGGCGTGTGCAGGGAAATCGGCTCCCGGCCGTACTTCTGCACCTCGATGACCTTCTCCGGGGTCATGTCGAGCTCGGCCGCGAGCTCTTCCGGCGTCGGCTCCCGGCCCAGGTCCTGCAGCATCTGCCGCTGCACCCTGGCCAGCTTGTTGATGACCTCGACCATATGCACGGGAATCCGGATGGTCCTGGCCTGATCGGCCATCGCCCGGGTGATCGCCTGCCTGATCCACCAGGTGGCATACGTAGAGAACTTGTAGCCCTTGGTGTAGTCGAACTTCTCCACGGCCCTGATCAGGCCAAGGTTGCCCTCCTGGATCAGGTCAAGGAAGAGCATCCCGCGGCCGGTATAGCGCTTGGCCAGCGAAACCACGAGCCGCAGGTTGGCTTCGAGCAGGTGATTCTTGGCCCGGCGGCCATCCGAGGCGATCCATTCCAGGTCTATCCTGGCCTCGGGGTGCAGCGAGCCGCGGCCCTCGCCCAGCTTCTCCTCGGCGAACAGCCCCGCCTCGATCCGCTTGGCGAGCTCGACTTCCTGCTCGGCGTTGAGCAGCGGCACCTTGCCGATCTGCTTGAGATAGTCCTTGACCGGGTCGGATGTCGCGCCCGCGACCGCCACCTGCGCGGCAGGAAGGTCCTCGTCATCATCGCCGTAGACGAACGCCTCGTCTTCGTTCTCCTCACCGGGCGCCTTGGCGGCCCGGCCAGGGCTCTCGGCTGCCGCCTGCACGGCGCCCTGATCGGCAGCCTGAACCGGGGCGTCGTCGCCCTCGTCGGCGCTGGCCGAGTCGGCAATCTCCGGCTCGGTTTCGTCGACCTCGAGCTCGATGATCACATCGTCGCTAGCGTCGTCTTCGAGCTCAGCCAGATCAGCCAGGTCAGCGTCAACGTCTAGCTCGACATCGGCCCCGAGATCCGCTTCCACGTCCAGGTCGACCTCGATGTCTACTCCATCCTGGGCCGGGTCGACGAAGTCGTCCTCGACCGCGGCCGCTGTGCCGTCATCATCATGCTGAGCGCCCGCCGGCCCGCCGCCGGCGGCCTTCCTGCCACCGCCCGCATCGGTGCCCGCCGCCCGGTCGCCCTTCCCGGTCTCCGGTCCGGCGCTCTGGCTGCCATCGGCTGCCACGGCTGGCTGCGCCGCCCGCTGCGGACGCGGCGCTACCGAGTGCTTGGCACCCGCGGCCGAGCCGTTGCGCTGGCTCTCGGCCGCCGCTTCTTCCCCGACTTCCCCGACCAGCGCGACGGCCGCGTCGGGCCGCTTGGCGGCCGACTCGGAGCCTGAGCGCGCAGCGCCCTTCCGTGCCTGGGCTCTCGCGTCCTGGCCCGACGGCCTCGGCTGCCTCCGCGCTGCGGAGCCTGCCGCGCTTGCCACCGCGGTCACCCCTTCCTTCGCTGGCTGGCGGGCCATGCCACGATCGACCCTTGGCTGACCGAATTGGCAGGCGACACAGACACCTCTCCTGCATACCTATAGCGGAAAACGGACCCTACCGCGTGGGCCATGCTCCTAGGACCTTGCTGGAAGCCAGGACCCCACAGCAGGACTCCGCATCAGGGACGGCTCATCTCCCGTCAACCACCTTAGGCGGAGTCCACGGGTAGGTCGTACGGCTGCGAGTCCAGGCCACGCGATTCCCCGCACCAGCGCGGTTCCCCGCGGTGGAATGGTACCCGCGACTATCATGCCTTGCCCCTTCTTACGGCTCCCCTTGCACTTGCCCGCGCGACGGGCACCACGTCGTCATGTGCCGGATTGTGCAATACCAGCACGGTCACGTCGTCGTCTTGCTCATATCCGATCAGCATCCGTTCAACCAGGTAACCGAGCAATCTGGCTGGATCTTCCACCACTGCCACCGGGGCCTGGGCGGCAACCGCCACCAGCTCGTCCAGGCCCACATCGAGACCGCGCCTGCGATTCTCCACAAGTCCATCGGAGTAGAGGACGGCAGTGTTGCCGGGCGGTAGCCGGAAAGCGTACTGCTGGCGCGGGCTGGCCCAGCCGAGCGGCGTGCCCGCCTCGGTCGGATCGAGCCAGGGCGGCGCGCCCGGGGCGAGCATCAGCGGCGGCAGATGGCCGGCGTTGCCGGCCATGCCCTCCCCGGTCGCCGGATCCACGACCAGGTAAGCCACCGTGGTCACCTGCTCTTCGAGCTCGGTGGCGATGAACAGGCGGTCGAGCCCGGCCAGCACTGCGGCGGGCCTTGGGTCAGTAAGCGCGAGCGCGCGCAGCGCATTACGCACCCGGCCCATCCCCGCCGCCGCGGTGAGTCCCTTGCCCATCACGTCGCCGGCCGCCACCGCCAGCTTGCCGTCGGGAAGCCGGAATGCGTCGTACCAGTCGCCGCCGATCTCCATGTTCCTGGTGACCGGCAGGTAACTGGCTTCCAGGATGATCCCAGGAACGGTCGGCAGCCGGTCAGGGAGCAGGCTCCGCTGCAGGGTCTCAGCCGTGGTGTGCTCGCGCTCGAACATCGAGGCGCGCTCGAGGGCCAGGGCGCACTGGCCGGCCAGCGCCTCAAGGAAGACCCGTTCCTCCTCGGTGATCTTCCTGGGCCTGGTGAACGAGAACCGCAGCGCGCCAAGGGGCGCACCCGACGACAGCAGCGGCAGGCCCACCCAGGCTCGCTCGTCGCTGTGCCGCAGGAACAGATCGACATTGACCTGAGCGTCGAAATACGCGCGCAGGCCATCGGGACTCTCGATGAGGAGCGGCCGCCTGGCGATGATGGCAGCGGTCATGACGCTCGGCGTGTCCAGCGGGATGTCACCGCTCGGCGCGCCCAGGCTGGTGGGCAGCCCAGCCAGGTTCACCGTCTTCAGCCGGAGCCGCTCCGGGTCGAGCATCGCCACGGCGGACCGCTCGGCGCCGATAGCCGACCTGCCCACCTGGGTGATCACCTCGACCACCTGCTCCACGGTCAGCGCCTCGGCCAGCATCGATGTCGCCTGCTGCAATCGTGCCGTGCGCAGCGCCGCCGCGGACAGCTGCTCAGTCAGCCGACCCCGCATCTCCTCGGCCTCACGCTGGCCGGTGACATCCGTGCTGGCGCCGACCCACTCGACAATCTTCCCGTCTCGCTCGATCGGCACGGCGCGTACGTCGTAATGCCGGTAGGAGCCCGTCTTGGTGCGGACCCGGTACCGGCTGTCGAACACCTTCCCGGTGCCGACGCATTCCTGCCAGTCCCGCTCGACTCGTTCCCTGTCCTCCGGGTGGATCGCATCCAGCCAGCCGTTGCCCTGGTATTCCTCGACCGTCTGCCCCGTGATCCACCGCCATTCCGGTGAGTCCTCGGCGATCTGCCCGGTCGGCGTCGTCACCCAGACGACTTGCGCGCCGGCTTGTACAAGCGAGCGGTAGCGCTCCTCGCTTCGCCGCACCGCCTCTTCCGACCTGCGGCGGTCAGTCATGTCGACGGCGATAAGCGCGACGCCGCTGATGTCCCCGTCGCCGTCATGCGACGGAAACCAGGAGAACGCCCAGTGCCGTAGCTGCCGCCCGGCATTATCCTGGCTGGCCGGACCGCCCTCGCGCGCCTCAGCCGGCGGCTCGGCCATCAGCTCCGGCTGCACTGCGGCTCCGGTAACAGGGACGGCAATCTGCTGGTCGACCTCGAAAAGTGGCTGGTCCTGCTCAAGCACGTGCCGGACCGCGGATTCTGCCCGCAGGCCCAGATAGCCCGGCCATATCTGGGCAGGCCTCCGGCCGATATGGTCCGCGGGGTCAATCCCGTTGACGCTGGCCAGAGCCTGATTCATCCTGCGCAGCAGCAGGTCAGGGCCGAAGAAAGCGAAGCCGATCGGAGCCTCGCTGAGCAGGGTCGTGAGCAGCGCGGAGTCCGACACATCCAAGCCGGACACGCGCGGCTTGGGCACAGAAGTACCTGTGCTCATAGGGAACACCCCACACCCGTGCGAGCGTGCGCCATGGAGCGGCTCCTTCCTGCTCACCGCGGACAGAAAAAGGCTAGCGGCTGAAACGTGCGCAAGAGTGCGCGCAGCGACAACTCGCTAACAGGAGCTTTCCTTTGCCAGCCAGCAACGCCACTGGTTGTAACCAGCTTGGCGCCGGCAGGCCCCCCTGGCCTCCCTCCGTCGCGTCATCCGCTGAGCGCGGCGCCGCGGTAGGACTGTCACCTGCAGGCCCCGCGATCCGGCCGCCGCGTAGCAACGTGGCGTGCGCGGATGACGGTCCGCCGCGTCAGGCATCTGCCTGCGGTCAGCCTATCCTGCCTGGCCATGCTGGGCAGCCAGGCCGTGCAAGCAGCCGATCGCCAGCCGTGAGTTCCGGCCAGGCCGGGGCGGTCAGGCGCAGGCCGGGGCCGCTCAGGCGCAGGCCAGGCCGCTCAGGCGCGGGCCAGGCGAGCCGCTCAGGCGCGGGCCAGGCGCGGCCGCTCAGGCGCAGGCCGGGGCGGCTCAGGCGCAGGCCGGGGCCGCTCAGGCGCAGGCCGGGGCCGCTCAGGCGCAGGCCGGGGCCGCTCAGGCGCAGGCCGGGGCCGCTCAGGCGCAGGCCGGGGCCGCACTCAGACCCGGGCCGCTGCGGCTCGCCCCTCAGGCCCTCAGGGCCCGTCAGGCCCCTCAGGCCCGCCCATATGAGCCCAGCCGCTCAGTGGCGCCGCTCAGGCCCGCGCCGCTCCGAACGCGCCGGGCGAACAGGCCGGACCTGCCGGTCGCGGCAGTCGCGGCCAAGTCCTTGTACAGTGGCCAGCCGGCGGCACTGCCAGCGGCAGCGCCCGCGTCGTGGTTTCCTGGCTTAACGCGCCATTGGCATTTCAACGGAGTTGCCCATCATCGTCCAGCCAGCCTGCGATTCGCGCAGAAACAACCGGCGCGCCGTGCTCAAGCATGGCACGATTCGCCGTGCATCTGAAAGGCTAGCAATGTGACCCCCCCGAGCCAACGCAACCAGCCGCACGGCGGACCGAGTCGGTCCGGGCCGCTCGCGCAGCGCCCCGGGGGGATCGCCGCACCCCCGAACGCCCTGTTCGCGGAGATGTTGCGGGCGGCCAGGGAGCTACTCGCCGTTCGCAGCCCGCTTGACGCCGAGCTGATGGTCAGCGAGCTGCTCGGCACCTGGTGGGGGCAGCGCGCAGGCCGTGGCGGGCTGCGCGACGTCCGCCGCCACCGGGCCAACATCGAAGAGCTAATCGGCGAGGGCCTGATCGCCTACGCGGCACAGCAGGAGAGCCCGGCAGCGCTCGCGCTGCTTTCTGGCATCGCCTGCCTGGGCACTGCACGCCAGGCGTCCAGGGCGGAACGGGCCGCGCTGGCGATGATGGAGCGCGGCGTGGCGCGTCCTGGATGGGCGGAGCACGTCGGTGCGGTGACGGCGGCACAGTGTTACGTGAACTCGGACGCTTATGGCGATCGCGACGAAGTCGTCTGCGTCTTCAGCTACGCCGGGGAGGAACAGCATGCCCTGGTGGTCGTGGTCGACTACAACGCGGGCGGTGTCGCCCGCGACGGCTGGGTCACCTCCCAGGTCGCGAAGCTCCTTGAGTACTGCCGCAACGCGAGTGCGGGTAGCACGGACTCCGCCGCGCCGGTCCTCGACCATCCGACGTTCACCCCGCTTGACCCGCCGCAGGCCAGGCGAATGCTTGAAGCCGCGCTAGCAGCCACAGACTCGCTGGCTGACCCGCCGGTCAGTAGCTCGTTTCCGGCTTATCACGCGTTCATCAGGGCACGAGTGCGGACGCTGCCGCCGGCCCTGCGCGGCGGCTCAGGTCCCGGGCGCCAGACCTGGCGCAAGGACCGCATGGCCATGCTCGTCGCCGAATTCCTCGCCTCGGACGAGGCCGAGGACGTCTCCGACCGTGAGGCAGCCAGCCGGTGCGCCGACCACATCGTCGAATACGGCTGCGACCAGGACTTCGGCCGGCCGCTCCGGATGAGCCCGGTGAAGGCCGAGACGTTCCTGCTGGACTGGCTCCCGAGGAAGGTCATGCTGACCCCGGCCGAGCAGCATGCCATGCCGCACGTGCTTGCCGCATGGATCCGCTGGGCTGGATCCCGCACCGGGCTTGGCCCGCAAGCCATCTCCAAGGCACTGGACGCGGTGTTCGACTCGATGGGCACCTTCACCCGCGTCTACCACGATCCGGCGTCGTTCGGCCTGGAGCCCGCCCTGGTGACCCGGCTGCTTCCCGACTCAGACCTGGAGGCGCTGCCCCGTCGCGCATTTGCCTTCCCGGTATTGCGCGGCAGCTATGGCGGCACCGACCTTGGCGCGCTGAACCCCGCCGAGCCAGGGGAGCGCCGCATGCTGCTGGCGGCGTATCACGACGAGGCTGGCAATCAGCAAGCCGACAGCGGGCACATCGACGGGCACCTGGCACTGGCCGACCGGCTCTGGCGCGGTGACCCCCCGGAATTGTGGGACGCAGCACAGCGCCTCCTGGATCTTGGCGAGGAGCGGCACTCGGTACTGCACGTGCTGATGAACGTGATCAGCGCGGCTGGTTACGACGAGGAGGACATCGCGGAGGCCCTGTCCGACCTTGCTCCGAATCTGGAAGAGCCAGGTTGACGCTCCGGCGGCCCGTTATCGACCTGAGCAGTCGGTGAGACAGGTAAGCGTGGACCGCGGCTGGGAGTTCTGGATCGACCGTGGCGGCACGTTCACGGACGTGGTGGCGCGCCGTCCGGATGAAACGCTCGCCATCCTCAAGCTGCTGTCGGAAGACCCGGGACGGTACGCCGACCCCGCGGTCGCGGGCATCCGGCGTCTGCTCGGCGTAGCGGAAGGCGCCCCCATTCCGGCCGGGCGAATCTCTGTGGTTCGCCTTGGCACCACGGTTGCGACCAACGCACTCCTGGAGCGCAAGGGCGAGCCGACAGTCCTGGTCATCACCCGCGGATTCGCGGATGCGCTGCGGATCGCCTACCAGGACCGGCCGCGGATCTTCGCCCGACAGATCGTCCGTCCGGAGATGGTGTACTCACAGGTGATCGAGGCCACCGAGCGGATCGGCGCCCATGGCGAGGTCATCATCGCCCTGGACGAGGACGCCGTGGCGGGCGACCTCAGGGCAGCTTACGACGAGGGCTACCGGTCGGTGGCGGTGGTGTGCATGCACGGCTACCGGTACCCGGCGCACGAGGCCCGGATCGGCGAGATCGCTCGCCGGACCGGGTTCACCCAGGTATCGCTGTCGCATGCGACCAGCCCGCTGATGAAGCTGGTGTCCCGTAGCGACACCACGCTGGTGGACGCCTACCTCTCCCCCATCCTCGCCCGCTACGTGGACCACGTCGCCGGCGAGCTGAGCGGCGTCCGGTTGCAGTTCATGCAGTCCAACGGCGGCCTTACCGACGCCCACCTGTTCCGGGGCAAGGACTCCATCCTGTCCGGGCCCGCGGGCGGCATCGTCGGCATGGCCCGTACCGCGCAGGCGGCGGGCTTTGACAAGGTGATCGGGTTCGATATGGGCGGCACCTCGACCGACGTGTCGCATTATGCGGGCGAGTTCGAGCGGCAGTACGAGACGCAGGTTGCTGGGGTGCGGATGCGGGCGCCGATGCTGAGCATCCACACGGTTGCCGCTGGTGGCGGGTCGGTCCTGCACTTCGACGGCAGCCGATACCGGGTCGGCCCGCAGTCGGCGGGGGCGAACCCAGGCCCGGCGGCCTACCGGCGCGGGGGCCCGCTCACGGTCACCGACGCCAACATCATGCTCGGCCGGATCCAGCCCGCACACTTCCCGAGCGTGTTCGGCGAGAGCGGTGACCAGACCCTGGATGCCGAGATCGTGCGGGCGCAGTTCGCCGCGCTGGCCTGGCGGATCGCGGAAGCGACCAGCGGCCCTTCGCACTCACGGGGATCCGCGGCATCAGTCCCCCGGTCCAGCACGTCCCCCTCACCTGAGCAGGTCGCCGCGGGCTTCCTGGAGATCGCGGTGGCGAACATGGCGAACGCCATCAAGAAGATCTCGGTGCAGCGCGGCTATGACGTGACCCAGTATGTGCTGGCGACGTTTGGCGGGGCGGGCGGCCAGCACGCCTGCGCGGTGGCCGACGCGCTCGGCATCACCCGGGTGCTCATCCATCCGCTGGCCGGGGTGCTGTCCGCCTACGGGATGGGACTGGCGGACGTGACCGCGATGCGCGAGACCGCGGTGGAGGCGCCGCTCACCGCCGGGCTGCTCCAGGAACTGGGCCGGGTGGCCGGCTGCCTGGAAGCCGACGCGCTCGCCGAGCTGGCGCAGCAGGGGATCGGGCCGGGCCGCGCCCGATCGGTGCACCGGGCTCACCTGCGCTACGACGGCACCGACACCGCGCTGCCGGTTCCGCTCGGCGGCGTGGCCGAGATGGCCGCCAGTTTCGAGCAGGCATACCGCCAGCACTTCTCGTTCCTCATGCGTGGCAAGACCATCCTGGTGGAGGCGATGTCGGTCGAGCTTGCCGCGCCACCAACCGGGCAGCCGCCGCTCGGAATTCCGCGGGCCGAGCCGCCCGAGGTGGAGGGCGGCGCGCAGGACACAGTGGCGATGTATGCGGCGGGCGCGCGGGTGGACGTGCCGCTCGTTCAGAGGCGGGACCTGCGGCCCGGCCAGCGGGTGGACGGGCCAGCGCTGATCGTGGAGGACTTCGCCACCACCGTGACCGAGCCGGGATGGCGAGCGGAACTGACCGGGCTCGGCGACCTGCTGCTGACCCGCGTGGCGCCGCGGCCGGAGCAGCACCTCGCCGGCACGACGGTGGATCCGGTCATGCTGGAGATCTTCAACAACCTGTTCATGTCAGTCGCCGAGCAGATGGGGGTGCGGCTGCGCAGTACTGCGCACTCGGTCAACATCAAGGAGCGGCTCGACTTCTCCTGCGCCATCTTCGACGCTGACGGGGGCCTCATTGCCAACGCCCCGCACATTCCGGTGCACCTGGGCTCGATGGGGGAGAGCATCAAGATCGTCGTGAGGCGTAACGCCGGCCGGATGCGGGCCGGTGACGTCTACGTGCTCAACGATCCCTACCACGGCGGGACGCATCTGCCTGACGTCACCGTGGTCACCCCCGTGTTCGACGACACCGGCCGCGAGATTCTCTTCTACGTGGCATCCCGCGGCCACCACGCGGAGATCGGGGGAATGACGCCGGGCTCGATGCCTGCGTTCAGCACCAGGGTTGAGGACGAAGGGGTGCTCATCGATAACTGGCTGCTGGTGCGTGACGGGGTATTCCGGGAGGCGGAGACTGTGGACCTGCTCCGCTCCGCGGCCTATCCGTCCCGCAATCCGGAGGTGAACCTAGCCGACCTGCGGGCGCAGGTTGCCGCCAACGAGAAGGGGGTGCAGGAGCTGCGCCGGATGATCGCGCATTTCGGGCTGGACGTGGCGCGCGCCTACATGGGGCACGTCCAAGACAACGCCGAGGAAGCCGTGCGCCGGGTCATCACCGCGCTGACCGACGGCGAATACGCCTACGCGCTCGACAACGGGGCGGAGATACGGGTCGCAGTCCGGGTGGACCGCGCGGCCCGCACTGCGGAGATCGACTTCACCGGTACCTCGGCCCAGCTGCCGGGCAATTTCAACGCGCCGTCGTCGGTGGCCATGGCGGCCGTGCTGTATGTGTTCCGCACTCTGGTGGCTGATGACATCCCGCTCAACTCCGGTTGCCTCAAACCGGTCCGCGTGATCATCCCGCCTGGGTGCATGCTGGCGCCGCAGTACCCCGCGGCGGTGGCGGCCGGGAACGTGGAGACCTCGCAGGCGATCACCGGTGCCCTGTACGCGGCGCTGGGCGTCATGGCGGAGGGCTCGGGCACGATGAACAACGTCACCATAGGCAATGCGCGCTATCAGTACTACGAGACGGTGGCCAGCGGATCGGGCGCGGGACCGGGCTTCGCGGCACCAGCGTGGTGCAGACTCATATGACCAACTCCCGGCTGACCGACCCCGAGGTGCTGGAATGGCGTTACCCAGTCCGGCTGGAGCGGTACGCGATCCGGCTCGGCAGCGGCGGGGCGGGGCGCTGGCCGGGTGGCGACGGCGGCCACCGCGAACTGCGCTTCCTGGAGCAGATGACCGTCACCACGCTCAGCGGCCACCGCCGCATCCCGCCCTACGGGATGGCGGGCGGGAAACCGGGCGCGCTCGGGCGGCACTGGGTCGAGCATGCCGATGGCTCGGTCACCCTGCTGCGCGGATGCGATTCCGTGGCCGTGGCCGCCGGAGACGTGTTCGTGATCGAGACGCCGGGCGGCGGCGGATACGGGTCACCGGCCGGGTAACGGCAATCGAGGAGAAACCACGGGCCGTCGGGGCGTGCCGCCGGGCCGGCCGCGCACGGGGATGTGGTCGAGCTGCCGTTACCGGCGGCCGGGCTGCCAGGGCCGGTGCGGTCGCGGCCCGATGGCCGCCGGCCATGACCCAGAGGAAGTCGCCGTGAGCAGGGGCGGTCGGGCACCATAGTCCGGGGCCGGCTATGCGGCGCCGTCGCGCGGTTCGGGGCCGTGCTGGCGGAGGAGATTGCGCAGCCGCTCGACCTCGTCGCTCAGCGATGGCAGGTCACGGTGCGCAGTCGCCCACTCCTCCTGGCGGGAGTCTTTTCATCGAGCAAATGCGCTTCCCGGTCGCGCAGCACCGCGGCCGTCTCGAAGTCCTCGGCATCGATCGCGGCTTCCTTGTCCCGATGGGCCTGCCTGATCTCCTCCTCGAGGTCGCGCAGGTCCGGTCCGGTACCGACGCGCTGCTCGAGGGCTGACAGACGCGACTCGATCGAGTCAAACCGGGCGAGAAGTTCAGGGAGCAGCCTGCGCTCCCGGCGGGGCACCCCGCCCAGACGGTGCCGGGCGCGCGCGGCCGCCGTCTGGTCCTGGCCCTGGTAGCCGTTCAGCAGCTCTACCACTTGATGGCGGGTCCTGTCCATGTCCGCGCCCAGGCGCACGAGCACCTGCGCGGCCACCCCCTCGCCCTCTCGGATCAGGCCCAGCAAGATGTGCTCGGTGCCGATGTAAGGGTGACCGAGCTGCAGCGCCTCGCGCAGGGAGAGCTTGAGCACCTTCTTGGCCCGCGCCGTGAATGGGATGTGCCCGGAACGCGACGCCTGCTGGCCCCGGCCGACGATCTCCTCGACCTGCTGGCGCACGGCCTCCTCGGTGATCCCCATCCCGTCCAGCGCCTTGGCCGCCACCCCCTTGCCCTCGTGAATAAGGCCGAGCAGGAGGTGCTCGGTACCGATGTAGTCGTGGTTGAGCATCCTGGCCTCTTCCTGAGCCATGACCACAACCCGCCGTGCCCGGTCGGTGAACCTCTCGAACATGCGCCGCTCCGTCCTTTTCAGCCTCGCCCTGGCCGCGCCTCAGTGGAACTCACGATACATCGCGTTTGCAGAGTTGCGGGAGACCGTGTTCCGGAATCCTTGCGACCTCCCGCAGGTAGAGCCCGGGCCGGGCTCCGGCATCACCGGCGGTTCCGCTGGCCGCCAGGCCGGGGACCAACGATGCCGTTCAGCTAGCTTTCAGGAAATGATAAGCAGTCATCCGACATGCTTGAAGCCTTCTTGCAGGTTGGTGCCCGACCATCACAACCAGGCAAACAGGATGACTTATGAAGGAGCAGGTCCGAATGGGCACGATCGAGGAGCCGGGCGCTGTCAGGCCGGGATCGGAACAGGGCGACGAGACGGGCGCGGGTCCCGGCGGTGCGGGCGCGGGTCCCGACCTGCCGGGCACTCTTGAAGGGCACGACAGCCAGGGAGATCGCCGGGGCAGCAGGCCGTGGCGGCGCTCAGCGTTGGTGGCCGGCGCGTCGGTCGGGGCTGCTGCGCTGGTGCTCGCCGGGGTGGGGACGGCGGCTGCGATGGGCGCCACCACACTGACCACGTCGCAGATCGCTTCGACGGTGGACCCGGGGCTGGTCGACGTGGTGTCCACGCTGGGATACCAGAATGGCGCCGCGGCGGGCACCGGGATGGTGCTGACCTCCGCCGGTGAGGTACTGACGA
The DNA here is from genome assembly GCA_963774825.1 of uncultured Actinomycetes bacterium. Taxonomy (GTDB): domain Bacteria; phylum Actinomycetota; class Actinomycetes; order Streptosporangiales; family Streptosporangiaceae; genus DATBGO01. The sequence continues at coordinate 419,843 of CAVZGW010000026.1, forward strand.
ACAACCATGTGATCGACGGCGCAACCTCGATCAAGGCCAGAGACGTGGGGAACGGGCGCACGTACACCGCCAAGGTCGTCGGTTACGACAAGAGCAAGGACGTCGCCGTGCTGCAGCTGGAGGGCGCCTCCGGGCTCGCGACCGTCACGCTCAGTTCCTCCAGTCCGCAGACCAGCCAGAAGGTAGTCGCGCTAGGTAATGCCCTCGGCAAGGGCGGCACTCCGTCGGTGGCCACCGGGAGGATTACCGGCCTCGGCCAGTCGATCACCGCCTCGGATGAGTCAGCGGGCAACGCTGAGCAACTGACCGGGCTGATCGCCCACAACGCCGGCATCCAGCCAGGCGATTCCGGCGGCCCGCTGGTGAACACCTACGGGCAGGTCATCGGCATGGACACCGCCGCATCCAGCTCATCCGCCACCGTTGGCTACCAGTCACAGGACGAGCAAGCGCCAGCGACCCAGGCGTTCGCCATTCCCATCACCGAGGCATCCTCGATCGCCAGCCAGATCGAGGCGGGCACGCCGCCGGCTGCCGCGCACCTCGGCGGTACCGCGTTCCTTGGCCTGGAGACCTCCTCAAGCGCCAGCGACAGCAGCGGCTCCGGCGGTAGCTACGGAGGCTCCGGCGGTGGCTACGAGGGTGGCTACGGTAGCTACGACGGCGGGGACGGCGGCGCTACCAGCAGCGGCGTTACCATCGCCGGAGTCGTGCCCGGATCAGCAGCCGCCCAGGCCGGCGCTGGCCGCAGGAGACCAGATCACCTCGGTCGCTGGCCAGACCGTCGCGTCTTCCTCGGACATCCAGTCGGCGCTCGGGAATCATCACCCCGGCGACAAGATCAGCATCAGCTGGACGGACCAGTTCGGCCAGTCCCAGACCGCGACCGTGACCCTCACCGCAGGCCCCGCCAGCTGAACGCCGACGTACCCATAGATTCCCGGCCCGCGGCATGAAGCCGCGGGCCGGGTGTCGACGTCCCTTCGCGGGGTAGCCGACCTCGGCCGCGCAGCTGCGCCCGGGTCAGCGGATGCGCTTCACGATTAGCTCTTGATCTCGCCGTAGGCGGAGAGCAGGTCGGCGGCGGCGACCGTGGTGAGATCGGCGGCGCTAGCTTCCTCGCCGAGATGCGCGACCCGCACGTCCCTGGACGCGCATGCGCGCTCGTACAGTGACCGGGCGAACCTGCCGTTGCCGAGCTCGTCGATCAGGCCCTCCGCACAGGCCTGGCCGAAGATCTGGTCGAGCACCGGCAGCGCATCCGGGTCGAAGGTGTCACCAGCCTGCCGGGCCATCACCTCGGCGATCGCAGACAGTTCGGCGGGGGTGTAGCTCGGGAACCCGATCCGCACGCTGAACCTGGACGCGAGCCCCGGGTTGCTGCGCAGGAACCTGTCCATGTCAGCGGTGTATCCGGCCAGCACGATCACCAGCCGGTCCCGGTCATCCTCGGCGCGCTTGAGCAGGGTTGCCGTCGCCTCGGACCCGAACGCGTCACCGCCTGAGTAACCCTCGTTGTACAGCGAGTAGGCTTCATCAACGAACAGCACGCCGCCGAGAGCGGAGTCGACCAGCTTGTTCGTCTTGATCGCGGTCGCGCCGAGGTGCTCGCCGACCAGGTCGGCGCGGTGCGCCTCCACCACGCTCGGCCGGACCAGCAGGCCCAGCGCCGCGAAGATGCGGCCGAGGATCCGCGCCACGGTCGTCTTGCCGGTGCCCGGCGGCCCGGCGAATACGAAGTGCCGCACGGGCGGCTGGCTTGCCAGTCCCTGCCGGTCCCGGAGCCGGGCCACCCGGAGCTGTGCGGCGATCTCGTGCACCTGTCGCTTGACCGGCTCGAGCCCGATCAGCGCGTCGAGCTCCGCCAGCGCGCTCTCCAGGGTCGGAGTCTCGCCATAGCCGCGGAACCTGGTGGTCAGATCGCTGAACGCGCGTGTCAGGTCGGCACCGCGCAGTGTCACCAGGTCTGCCGACGACGGCTCACCCGCCGCGCTCATTACCCTGACGTCCCTGGCCCGCCCGGCCTTTTCCAGCAGGCTGCGGACGAACCGCGCGTTGCCCAGGTCGTCGGCGAGCTTACGGCGCCCCACGTCCTCGAGCATTCGCCAGAGCACCGGCCTGGCTTCGGGATCGAGCAGCTCGCCGCGCCGTTCCATGGCCAGGTCGGCCAGCGAGAGCAGCTCGGCAGGCGAGTAGCCAGGGAATTTGACCCTGGTCGCGAATCTCGACGTCAGGCCGGGATTGCTGGCCAGGAAGCTCTCCATCTGGCGCTCGTAACCGGCCAGGATGATGACCAGGTCATCACGGTCATCCTCGGCGCGCTTGAGCAATGCCTGAACGGCCTCGTTGCCGAACCTGTCGCCCTGGCCGTCGCCCTCGTTGACCAGGCTGTAGGCCTCATCGATGAACAGCACGCCGCCGATGGCGGAGTCGATCAGCTCGTTGGTCTTGATCGCCGTAGCGCCCAGGTACTCGCCGACCAGGTCGGCGCGCTGCGCCTCCACCACTGCTGGGGTGTCGAGCAGCCCGAACGCGTAGAAGATCTTGGCGATGATGCGGGCCACCGCGGTCTTCCCGGTACCAGGCGGCCCGAGGAACACCAGGTGCTGCATCGGCTTCTCCGTGCCGTACCCGGCAAGCGCGCGCCTGCGCGCCGCCTCGATCGAGGCGGCGATCGAGCGGATCTGATCCTTGACCGCGGTCAGCCCGATCATGCTGTCCAGCTCGGCCATGGCCTCATCGACAGTGATGTCCGGCTCGCGCAGCCCGTCCGCCCGGCCGTCCTCGGCGTCGGAGCCCGGCTGACCGGACGCACCGTCGGGATGCGCGAGGCCAGCCGCGTCTGTCGCGACAGCGACTCGCCCGGCGCCACCGGGCCGCCGGGTCCCGGTCCGCGGCTCCCCGGGCCGGGTGCCGTACGGTCTGCCCTGCCCAGCCGGATCGCGTGGCGAGCCGGCGCCTGGCGGCCGAGGCGGACGCGTCCCCGGCCATGCGTAGGGGGCGGCGAGCGCACCGCCACGAGCCTGCTGGCGGCCGTATATTCCGCGCGAGTCCTGCAACGACTTCGCCAGCCGCCAGCCCAGCACCACGCAGGCAATCAGCCAGCCGAATGCCGGCCCGACATATGGTTGCTGACGCCACAGCCGCACGGCTAGCGAGCCCACCGGCAGAGCCCAGACCAGCGTCCATGCCACCGTGCGGCAAGGCACGTAACAGCGGCCGAGCGCGCCGGCATGGGCGGCGGCGACGGTCGCGAATGGCAGCAGGGCCAGCGCGATAATCGGAAAGTTCGGATTTCCGTCGCCCCGGGCAATCAGCGTGATCACCAGGAGTCCCCATACGGCCACCGACAAGGAAGCCAGCACGCTCCTGCGGCCGGCCGACACCGCGAACGGCGCGTAAGCCAAGCTCGCGACGAGCAGGATCGATAGCACCACAGGGCTGAAGAAGATTGCCGCCATGACAATCAGGATCTTCACGGGCAACGGCGCTGCGAAGATCATACGGCGGATGCGGGCAGCCCCGTCCTGCACAGTCCGCCAGCCCAGCAGGGACAGGGACCTGTCTTCTGTCCGCATCTCGCTCCCTTGTACTAAACCTGTATAGCGCATTACCGCTCGCATACGGAGGCACAGAATCGGATAGCGCGCGGAAAATTGGCCGCGCCCGGCCAATCCTGGCTGACCGCGGAGCGGCAGAATCACCGATAGGATCGCGGTGCCGGCCAGCCCGGTGGAGGTAACGGCGTAGTGGAACGGGGCGCCAGGTCAGGAGCGGGCCGGCCCGCATCGCACGGCAGCGATCGGCGCGGATCCAGTGGAAATTCAACGCAAACGGCCTCAGGAGAGCCGCGCGATCTCGCGCATCTTGTTGGTCGCGTCGAGGGCGGCCACCTTGTAGGACTCCGCCAGCGTCGGGTAGTTGAACACGGCGTCGACCAGGTAGTCAACGGTGCCGCCACAGCCCATCACCGCCTGGCCGATGTGGACAAGCTCAGTCGCACCGGTGCCGAAGACGTGCACGCCGAGCAGCGTCCGGTCCTCTAGGGAGACCAGGAGTTTCAGCACGCCGTATGAGTCACCGATGATCTGCCCCCGGGCCAGCTCCCGGTACCGGGAGACACCGACCTCGAACGGCACGTTCGCACTGGTGAGCTGGTCTTCTGTGCGCCCGATGAAACTGATCTCGGGAATGCTGTAGATGCCGATCGGCTGCAGCTGCCCGAATGCGTGCAACGGCTCCTCGCATGCATGATGCGCCGCGAGACGGCCCTGCTCCATCGAGGTGGCGGCGAGCGCCGGAAAGCCGATGACATCGCCCACCGCGTAGATGTGCGGCACCGCGGTACGGAAGAACTCGTCCACTTCGATGCGGCCACGTGCGTCGGCGGCGAGGCCGGCCGCGTCGAGCCTGAGGTTGTCGCTCATGCCCTGGCGGCCGGCGGAGTACATGACGGTGTCGGCGGGAATCTTCTTCCCGCTGCGCAGTGTCGCGATCGCGCCTTCGGGCCTCGACTCGACCGAGGCCACGGTCTCGCCGAACCTGAAGGTGACCGCCAGATCGCGGAGATGATACTTCAGCGCCTCCACGACCTCGATGTCGCAGAACTCCAGCATCCGGTCACGCTGTTCAACGACAGTGACCTTGGTGCCGAGCGCCGCGAACATGGACGCATATTCGATCCCGATCACCCCGGCGCCCGCGACGACCATCGACCGGGGCACCTTCTCGAGGTTGACGATCCCGTCAGAGTCGATGACGGCGCGGTCGTCAAAGGCGACGCTGGCCGGTCGCGCGGGCCGGGTGCCGGTGGCGATCACGACCTTCTCGGCACTGGCCGCGCGTCGCCGGCTATCACCATCGTCGACCTCCACGGTGTGCGGCTCGAGGAAGTAACCCGTGCCGATGAGGATGCTCACGCGGTTGCGCGACAGCTGGCTCCGGACCACGTCGATCTCGCGGCCGACAACGTGCTGAGTGCGGGCCGCCAGGTCCGCTATGGTGATCTCATCCTTGACCCGGTAACTCTGGCCATACATCTCGCGCTGGTCGAGGCCGGTGAGATAGAGGACAGCCTCACGCAGTGTCTTTGACGGGATCGTCCCGGTGTTGAGGCACACACCGCCGATCATGTCCCGCCGCTCCACGATTGCCACCCGGCGTCCCAGCTTCGCCGCAGCGATCGCCGCCTTCTGGCCGCCCGGGCCCGAGCCGATCACCAGCACGTCGAAGTCGTACACACCCATCAGTGTGCAGTTGCAAGGCGCCCATTTGGAACCCCAGCGGCGGCTTGGCTTCAGCCTCGCGGCATGCCGGAGGCGGAGGTCAGCAGCGCATCAGTAGTACTCATACCCTATGGGGTATGATTGGCGTCGATTGACGCAGAGGAGCGGCTCATGCAGATCGACGAGCAGGCTGTGGGCCAGGTGCTCAACCGGCTCCGCCGGGCGCAGGGCCAGCTGGCCGGTGTCATCACGATGATCGAGTCGGGGCGGGACTGCACGGAGGTGGTCACGCAGCTTGCCGCCGTCTCGCGCGCCCTGGACCGGGCCGGTTTCAAGATCGTGGCAAGCGGGATGCGCCAGTGCCTGGGCCATAATGGCGATGCTCCGATGACCGAGGAGCAGATGGAGAAGCTGTTTCTCACCCTCGCCTGACTAAGGCGGCGGCACCCGCACACGGATGACGCGAGGATCGTCAGCGGGCTGCGGGATCACGATCCGCATCTCTCAGCATCCTTCGGCGAGGCATGTTCCCACGCAGCATCGTGGTCAGGACCGAGGGCCCGGGGATCGCGGGCATGGAGCCGGCGCGATTCGGGATCTACACGACCGTCGGCTGCCCCCGTGAACGGCCGCGCTCGCCTATGCCGGCTATGCCGTCGGCGCCAACTGGCAGCCAATCGTCAGCGGCTTCCGCGGTCCTGCCTATATCATCGCTGCAGTGGTCGTGATTGCCCTGGCCATTGCAGCGTGCCGGTACGTCGGGCGGCGCAAGGCTGAAGCTGAATATGTATTGGCTGACGGCCAGCGGCCGGACGTTACTGACAGACCGCAGGACCCCGAGACTCAAGGCTCACCACGCGGGCGAGGATACTGTGCCGCGGCCAACTTCGGTAGCGGTGCCTTTCGCCGCTCCGGCCGCTAATTCCGTCAGGATGATTCCGGCGCATCCCCAGGCATGACATCGGGCCGACCGGGCGGGGAACGGCGCGGCGCTGGCGGGGCGAGGCTGGCCGCGACGTTGGTTCACGGCATCTTCACGATCTAAAGAAATGTTCGACGAGCTGAAGGACGCGAGGTAATGCAAGCCGACCGCCAGTCACCTCAGCGGCATCCGGACTCGCACCATGCTGGGGATCCGAACGGGAGCAGGCCAGAAGCGGGCAGGCAATCCGGCGGCCGCTGGGATGAGCCACCGCAGGACGTGCCCACGTGCGAGGCACCTGACCACCGTCACTCGCCGGGCAGCAGCAGCGCCACAGTATCCCCTCGGCGGTACGCGGATCCGCGCGGCGATAGTGAGCCCTGGGGCGGCGGCGGCCTGGGCGGCGAGCCCTTGCGCGCGGCGTGGCGCGGCGGCAGCATCGAGCCCAGGCGCTCCCCCGAGCACAGGCGCGGCAGCGAGCCTAGGCACAGCCCCGAGCCCAGGCACGGCCCCGAGCCCAGGCGCGGCGGTCCCCCAGCTCCGCCTCGGCGGTACGCGGATCCACGCGGCGGCAGTGAGCCCTGGGCAGAGCCCTCGGAAGGCCCAGCGGGCCGCGGCGTTGCGGTGCTGGACACTCCCTCGTCGGCGGACCCGCCAGCCACGTTGCGGACTCGCCGGTCCGGAGGCCGTGCTCGCCGGCGCGACAAACGTGCCGCCCGGCGGACGGTTGTCGGCCGGCACCCGCTGCTGGCCGGCTTTTGTGCCGTGCTCGTGCTTCTCACGCCCGTGTGGGTCTCGCTGGGAAAAGCGCTGACCAACCCTGGGCTCGGCTCCTCGGTCGCCGCCCGCGGCGCCGAATGGTTCCGCGGCCACGGCGGAAGCTCAATCGTCAACTGGGCCGAGAACCTCTGGTACTCACATCATGCGCCGCCGGTTGGCGGGACGCCGGCCCGCTCGGCGATCCCGCAGCTGGGGTCGTCAGGCCAGCAGGGCGGCAGTGCGCACGTCGCCATCGCCCACCTCACGCCACCCCCCCGCATGACGTCGCCGGCCGGGCCCCGGCTGCCTGGCGAAGGGGTCTGGCACCCGGTCGCCCGGCGGGTGGACGGAAGACCGGCGGTGTACGAGACCTGGGTACGGCCCGACGCCGTGCACACCAGCCTCGTGGTCGGCGTGGCCTGGATGGACAGCAAGCTGCTGCGGGCCACGCTTTACTCGGGAAGCACGATTCCTGGCGGCGGTCCGTATCGGAACACCGCGCCGGTGTCGCGAACGGCCTCCAGGAGCCTGGTGGCTGCCTTTAACGCCGGCTTCCTGATGAACAACGCCGACGGCGGCTACTACACCGACGGCAAGACGATCATCCCGTTGCGGAAGGGGGCCGCGTCGTTTGTCATTTACCGCAACGGCGCGGTCAACATCGGCGAGTGGGGCCGGGATGCCACCCTCACTCCGGATGTCGTCTCCGTACGGCAGAACCTCGACCTGCTCGTCAGTAACGGGAAGCCGGTGCCAGGCCTCAACCCCAACGACACCGCCCAGTGGGGTCTTACCCTCGGTAACGCCGTCTACGTCTGGAGGTCGGGCGTCGGCATCACCGCTGACGGCGCTCTTGTCTATGCCGGCGGCCCCGGGCTGAACATCACGACGCTAGCGGACATCCTGGCCCGGGCGGGCGCCGTCCGCGCGATGGAACTCGACATCAACACCGACTGGGTGAACTTCGCGAGCTACAACCCGCATGGCGTGAACGCTCCAGCGACGCCAGCGAATGGCACGGACCTGCTTCCCGGCATGTACGGCGCACCGAACCGCTACTTCGAGTCATGGTGGGCGCGCGACTTCTTCACAATGTCAGCCATTCCCGGGACACCCGCCCGCCCCCGGCGGGCAGGCGGCTGAGGGCCGGTCCCGCGGGACAGGGCTGGCGCGCACATTTAGCTGCCGGTGGCTGCGGGATGCGTGCGGTCCCGGGGGCCGGGCTCCTCACGCCCCACGGGCTGACGCAGGCTCGCTATTGCGGGCGATGCTGTTGCGGACCTCGTCCATGTCGAGGTCGCGGGCCTTGCCGATCAGCTGCTCCAGGGCCGCCTCGGGTAGCGCGCCCGCCTGGGCGTACAGCACGATGCCGTCGCGGATCACCATCAGTGTCGGGATCGAGGAGATCCCGAATGCGCCGGCCAGCTCCGGCTGTGCCTCGGTGTCCACCTTGCCGAACACCGCGTCCGAGTGCCTGCTTGACGCCCGTTCGAACACCGGGCCGAACATGCGGCAGGGCCCGCACCATGTCGCCCAGAAGTCGACCAGCACCAGCCCGTCGCCGCCCGTCAACGCATCGAAGTTCTCCGACGTCAGCTCCACCGTCGCCATCACAGACCTCCTCGCATCGCCGGATATCACCGTGATACCGGCCGGGGTATTGAACCACGACGGCGGTTCTGGCATTCCCGTGCGGCGACTGTCTGGAGCGCAGCCGATACGTCAGCCGGCCGCGGGTGCCGCGGAGACCAGGGCGTAAGTCCCGGCACGGGCGGGCTGCGGCATACCATCGTGCCAGGCTCCCGGCCGGGTGAGTCAGGACCGGGGAGCATCGGGCGAGGCGGAGGGAGGGCGAGACGGATATCAGCCGCCGCGAGGACCCGGGCGGCGCCTCGGAACCCGCGGACGGCGCCGAGCCGGATGCCCGCTTCACTTTCGCCAACGAGCGAACCTTCCTCGCCTGGAGCCGTACCGCCCTTGCCCTGGTAGCCGCCGGGCTGGCGATCGTCCAGCTACTGCCGCCTTTCCCCGGTATTCCCTGGGGCCGGCACCTCATCGGGACACCGCTGATCCTCCTCGGTTCGGTCGTCGCCGTCGTCAGCTACCTCGACTGGACCGGCAACCAGCGGGCCCTGCGCCGTGGTGAGCCCGTCATCCGCTCGCGCCTGCCCCTGATCCTCGCGGTGACGGTCGCGATCATCGGGCTGGCCGCGGCGGCGCTTGCCCTGCTGTCGGCGCTGAACACACACTGATGGCACCCGCTGACGACATCGAGGACGCCGATCCCGGGCTGGCCAGGGACCGGACTGAGCTTGCCTGGACCCGGACGGCGATCTCGTTCGCGGCGCTAGGCGGCCTGATACTCAAGAACCGCCCGTTCGTGGGAATCCCGGTTCTGGTCCTCAGCGCCCTGATCTGGGTTCTCGGCCGGCTGACCGGCGCGACAGGTGGGGAACGGGCTCGCGCCCGGCATATGCTGCTGATCACGGTAGCTGTCACTGGCGTGTCGATCATCGCACTGGTGATAACCCTGCTCGGGCCCGAATCCGGCGGTTTCCGGCTCTGACTGTCCCGGTAGCTATCGCGGAAGAGTCGTGTCGACCGCCGACGCCGCGGCCAGGTACCCGCTGTCCATCGTGAGCTGATAACCGGTCCGCGGGGAGAACTCGGCGAGCAGGGAGAACCGGTCGCCCCGGATCAGGGTGTGCCGCCATTCCACGGGCCTGCCCTCGGCGAAACCTAGCCGGTCAATCGCCAGCGCGCCGGTAGCGGGCGAAATCTGCAGCAGGTGCCGCTCGGCCGGGGTGGGCACGACGGCACGAATATGCTCCTGGCCGCCCTCCAACCGGATGCCGGCCCGGACGGCCAGTTCGTGGTAGAGGGCAGTGTGGGTGAAGTCGGCGTCGAGCAGCGGCGCGCCGATGCCGGCGGGCAGCCACACGGTGTCGAGGGCCAGCGGCTCGCCCCCCGCCAGGCGCAGCCGTTCGAGGCGGAAAAGCGGCGCCGATGCCTCTAGGCCGAGCCGGTCCGCGATGACTGCGTCGGCGCAGGTGTCCCGGGCCCGGACGGCGCTGGTCTGGCGCAGGCCCGCGGCCTCTACCGAGGCGAAAAGCGAGTACAGGGCGCCGATCGGCTGCGTGATGGCGGTCTGCGCGGCGAGCCGCGGCCGGCGGCCGCGTTCGGACACCACGATGCCGTCGGCCCGGAGTTCGCGCACGGCAGCCCGGACAGTCTGCCGGCTGACCTCGTACTCGGCGACCAGCGCCAGTTCCCCGGGGAACTCCTCACCGAAGGCGCCTGCCGCCAGCCGCCGGCGCAAATCGGCGCAAAGCTGTGCCCACAACGGCAGCGGGCTACACCGGTCCAGCGGCCGTGCGGCCGCGGTCCGGCGGCCGGTGCCGTGTCCAGCCATCCAACCTCCTGCGGTGCGCGGGAGCGGGAGCGGGCTCGTAGCCAGGTACGAATGATCGTACATTTGATAGACCTGGACCAGCGAGGACCCGAACCAGCGCGACCCGAACCAGCGCTACCCGAACCAGCGCTACCCGAACCAGCGCGACCCCGAGCTACGGGGTACATGCCCGGTGTGAGAGGACCACGACCATGATCGAAGTGCTCCCGGTCGATACTCCGACACTCGGCGACCGCAGCTATCTGGCACATGACGGGCACGTGGCACTTGTTGTCGACCCCCAGCGGGACATCGACCGGATCAGCGTCCTGGCCGCTGAACGCGGCGTGCGCATCACCCACGTGGCCGAGACGCACGTGCATAACGACTATGTCAGCGGCGGGCTGGCGCTGTCCCGGGCGACTGGCGCGAGGTATCTCGTCAACTCGGCCGACCCGGTGGGCTTCGCGTGCGCCCCGGTCGGCGACGGCGACAGCCTTGCGATCGGCACCAGCATGCGGCTGCGGGTACTTGCCACCCCCGGGCACACCTTCACCCACCTGTCCTACGTGCTCGAGGCCGTCGGCGCGGTGACCGGTGTCTTCACCGGCGGGTCCCTGCTCTACGGCTCGACCGGGCGGCCGGATCTGCTGGGACCTGGCCACACCGGCGCTCTGGCCCGCGCGCAGTACGCGTCCGCCCGGCGGCTGGCCGGTGAGCTGCCCGACGCAGCCGAGATCTTCCCGACGCACGGCTTCGGCAGCTTCTGCGCGGCCACCCAGTCAGCGGCCCGGTCGTCCACGATCGGCCGGGAGAAACGGTCGAATCCGGTGCTCACCCTCGGCGAGCAGGCCTACGTCGAGAAACTGATCGCGGGCCTGGACGCCTGGCCCGCCTACTACGCCCACGTGGGAGCCGCCAACATCGCCGGGCCCGCGGCTCCGGACCTCTCGCCGCCGCGCCGGGCCGACGCGGCGCAGGTGCGCCGCCGCATCCAGGCCGGCGAGTGGGTGGTGGACCTGCGGGACCGGGTCGCTTTCGCGGCCGGATTCGTGCCTGGCTCGTTCAGCTTCCCGGTTGACGGCAGCTTCGCCACCTACCTGGGCTGGGCGATCCCCTGGAACAAGCCAGTCACGTTGCTGGGCGAGACACCAGAACAAGTCGGCCGCGCACAGCGGGAGCTGGTCCGGATCGGGATCGACCGGCCGGCGGCCGCCGCGACGGGGCGGGTGCAGGACTGGGCCGGCGGCCGGCCGCTCGCCTCGCTGCGGCTCGCCAAGTTCGGTGACCTCGCAGCCGCCATCGCGGCCGCCCCTGGTGACGGCGCGCCCGTCGTGCTCGACGTCCGCCGCCGCCTTGAGTGGGAGCAGAGTCATATCGCGGGCGCGGCGCACATTCCCTTTAGCGAACTGCCAGATCATCTCAGCGAGATCCCGTCCGGCGAGGTCTGGGTGCACTGCCAGTCCGGCTATCGCGCCGTGGCGGCCGCCTCCATGCTCGCTGCGCGCGGCAGGCCGTCGGTCGGTATCGACGACGATTTCGACAACGCGAAGCCCGCCGGGCTCGCCCTGGCCTCGCACCGGGCCAGGATGACACCTAATGAAAAGCCTCGCCTAGCCGTAGAACTACGGTCGTGATATGGAACCAGACGGGGGACTGCCAGCTCGCTGGCTGAAAGTGCTCGATCAGGACAAGTGCATCGGCTGTCACGCGTGCACCACGGCCTGCAAGAGCGAGAACGCGGTCCCGGTGGGGGTGACCAGGACCTACGTCAAGTCCGTGGACATCGGGGTGTTCCCGCAGGCGCGGCCGCGCGTTCCAGGTGACGCGCTGCAATCAGTGCACCGATGCGCCGTGCGTGACGGCATGCCCGACCGAGGCGATGTTCCGCCGCGAGGACGGGATCGTCGATTTCGACAAGTCGGTCTGCATCGGCTGCAAGGCCTGCATCGCCGCGTGCCCCTACGACGCCATCTTCATCAACCCCGAGGACCACTCGGCCGAGAAGTGCAACATGTGCGCGCACCGCCTCGACATGGGCCTGGAACCGGCCTGCGTCACGGTGTGCCCGACCGAGGCGATCCTGGTCGGCGACGCGAACGACCCGGCATCCGAGGTGGCCCGCATTCTGGCGAGCGAGCCGGTGCAGGTGCGCCGCCCCGAGAAGGAGACCCGGCCCAGCGTTTTCTACAAGGGCGCGCACCAGGCCACGCTTGATCCCCTCGCGGCGCGCCGTCCCGGCGGCGGGCTGTTCGCCTGGGCCACCCAGGGCAGCACCGGCCGCGCAGCTCGTCGTCTCCGGGTATCCGGGCCGCGGCATCCTCGGCTGCGGCGCTGCTCTCCTACGACGTGCCGCACCACGCGCCGTGGGGCTGGCGGGTCAGTCTCTACACCTGGACCAAGAGCCTCGCGGCCGGCGGCTTCGCCGTCCCTGTGCTGCTGGCCCTGACGGGTTACCTCCGGTGGGGTGGCCCGGTGGCCCGCTGGGCGGCGCCGTCGCTGGCGCTGGGCTTCCTCGCGGTCACGGGCGCGCTGCTGATCTGGGACCTCAGGCACCCGGCGCGGTTCTACCTGATCTTCACCAGGCGCCAGTGGCGCAGCTGGCTGGTCCGCGGCGCCTTCATCATCGGCGGCTACGGCGGCGTCGTCGCGCTGTACTTCCTGGCCGCCTCGGCGGCTGGCGCGGCGCCAGGAGTTCCTGGCCGGCGCTCGGCGTCCCGCTGGCGCTGGCGACGGCCTGCTACACCGCCTTCCTGTTCGCCCAGGCGAAGGCGCGCGATCTGTGGCAGAGCCCGCTGCTGGCTCCGCAGCTTGCCGTGCAGGCGGTGCTGGCCGGCGCGGCCGCTTCCTCCCGTTCGCGGCCTGGCTGTCGCCCGGCCGGCCGGTCACCGCCGTCGAGGTGGTCGCTGGCCGTCGCCGCCGCCACCCACCTGCTGCTGGTGGCGGCCGAGATGACGCTGGCCATCGGACCGCGCACGCGCACCTGGCCGCCGGGGAGCTGACCCGCGGCCGGTTCGCCGGGTTCTTCTGGCCCGGGCGTGGCCGCCGTGGCCGCCGCCGTGGCCGCGCCGTGGATCGGCGTGGCGGCCGCCCCGCTGGCGCTGGCGGGGCTGCTCGCCTACGAGCATGCCTACGTCCAGGCCGGCCAGTCCGTCCCGCTGGCGTGAGGAGGCATGGGAGCGATGCAGGCTCGCGGCGACCATGAGGCTGACCTGGACGGGCTCGGGGCCCGGGTGTCCGCTGCCCGCCGGCGACTGAGGCCCGCGGCGAGACCTTCTACCCGGGGCCGAGCCGCGTCCATCTGGCCGCGTTCCCGCCGAAGGAGCGCTGGGACGACTGGGCGGAGCTCGACTCGCAGGTCCTGGCCGGCCCGCGACGGAGCGCCACTACCTGCTGGTGCCCACGACGTGCTTCAACTGCGAGTCGGCCTGCGGGCTGCTCGCCTACGTCGACCGGGAGAGCGGTGCAGGTCCGCAAGTTCGAGGGCAACCCGGAGCATCCGGGCTCGCGCGGCCGCAACTGCGCGAAGGGACCCGCCACCCTCAACCAGGTGACCGACCCCGACCGCATCCTGTACCCGCTGCGCCGGTCCGGCGCGCGCGGCGAGCGGCCGCTGGGAGCAGGTCAGCTGGGACGAGGCGCTCGACACGCTCGCGGCCCGGATCCGCGCCGCGATCATCGAGGAGCGCCAGAACGAGATCATGATCCACATCGGCCGGCCCGGCGAGGACGGCTTCACCGAGCGTGTGCTGGCCAGCTGGGGCGTCGACGGGCACAACTCGCACACCAACGTCTGCTCTAGCGGCGGGCGCGCCGGCTACCAGTTCTGGATGGGCGCGGACCGGCCCAGCCCGGACCACGCGAATGCCCAGGTCATCTACCTGATCAGCGCGCATCTCGAAGCCGGGCACTACTTCAACCCGCATGCTCAGCGGATAACGTCGAGCCCGGGCCCGCGGCGCGAAGGTGATCGTGCTCGACACCCGGCTGTCCAACACCGCGACTCACGCTGACCACTGGCTCTCGCCCGTGCCGGGCAGCGAGGCGGCGATCAACCTCGCCATCGCCAGGCACATCATCGCGACCGGGCGGTATGACGCGCGAGTTCGTCCGCCGGTGGTGGAACTGGGCAGGAGTACCTGCAGCGCCTGCCGTCCGGGCCTGCCGGTCACCTTCGAGGCGTTCGAGGAGGTGCTGGCGGACCTCTACGCCGAGTTCACGTTCGAGCTACGCGGCCGCCGAGTCCGGGATCGACGCCGCGCGTACTGGCCGAGGTCGCCGAGGTCGTGGCAGGCGCGGGCACCAGGTTCTCGCGCGCACGTCTGGCGTTCGGCCGCCGCCGGGAACCTCGGCGGCTGGCAGGTGGCGCGGACCCTGTTCCTCATCTCGGCGCTGCTCGGCGCGGTCGCCACCGAGGGCGGCACGTTCCCGAACGCGCTGAATAAGTTCGTTCCCGCGCCGATCCACACGCCCCCGCATCCAGCGAGCTGGCAGGAGCTGACCTGGCCGCTCGAGTACCCGCTGGCCTGCAACGAGATGTCGTTCCTGCTGCCGCACTTCCTGCACGACGGCCGGGGCACGCTGGACACCTACTTCATCACGGGTCTACAACCCGGTCTGGACCAACCCCGACGGCCTGTCCTGGATGCAGGTCCTCACCGACGAGAGCAAGGTCGGCTGCTTCGTCGCGCTCACCCCGACCTGGAACGAGTCGGCGTACTTCGCCGACTATGTGCTGCCGATGGGGCACGGCCCGGAACGGCACGACACGCACTCCTACGAGCAGTACGACGGGCAGTGGATCGGCTTCCGCCAGCCGGTGCTGCGCGCCGCGCGCGAGCGACTCGGGCGAGACGATCACCGACAGCCGGCAGGTGAATCCCGGCGAGGTGTGGGAGGAGAACGAGTTCTGGATCGAGCTGTCCTGGCGGATCGACCCGGACGGCTCACTCGGCATCCGCCGGTACCACGAGTCGCGTGCCCGGCCCGGCAGCAAGCTCACCGTCGATGAGTATTACGGCTGGATGTTCAGCAACTCCGTGCCCGGCCTGCCCGAGCGCGCCGCTGCCGAGGGCCTGACGCCGCTGCAGTGGATGCGCCGCTACGGCGCCTTCGAGATCTGCGCGGGGCAGGGCGCGCAGCATGAGCAGCCGGTGCCCGCGGAGGAACTCGCTGACGCCCGGGTCAGCCCGGCCGGGCGGGTCTACACTGGCGCGCCGGAACCGTTTAGTCCCAATATCGTGCCCACGAGCGCGCCCGAGACCGGACGGCGCGGGCCGCCGCGCCGTGGGGATCGAAGGTCGACGGGACGGTGCGCCGCGGCTTCCCCACCCCGTCCGGGCGGCTGGAGTTCTACTCCGCGACGCTCGCGGACTGGGGCTGGCCGGAGCACGCGCTGCCCGGCTACATCAAGAGCCACGTCCACCCGGCCGCCTGGCCCCCGACCAGCTGGTGCTGCTGTCCACCTTCCGGCTGCCGACCCAGATCCATACCCGGTCGGCCAATTCCAAGTGGCTGGACGAGCTCGCCCACACCAACCCGGTCTGGATCCACCCGCGTGACGCCGCGGCGGCTCGGCGTCGCGCGGACCGGCGATCTGGTGCGCGTCGAGACCGATATCGGCCACTTCGTCGCCAAGGCGTGGCTCACCGAGGGGATCCGGCCCGGCGTGGTCGCGTGCAGCCATCACATGGGCCGCTGGCGGCTCGACGGCCAGCCCGGCGGGGCGGGCGGCATGACGGCCACTGTCGGCCTGCGCCGCGGCGACGACGGCTGGACGCATGCAGCGCCGGGCGTCCGTGGCACCCTATGCCTCGGCTGACCCGGACAGCCAGCGGATCTGGTGGAGCGACGCCGGCGTGCACCAGAACCTCACGTTCGCCGTCCACCCCGACCCGATCTCCGGGATGCACTGCTGGCACCAGGCGGTCCGGGTGCGGCCGGCCGGCCACGGCGATCGGCACGGGGACATCGCGGTCGACACCGCCAAGGCGCGGGCCGTCTACCAGGAATGGCTGCGGCTCGCCCGCCCGGCCGGGCCAGGATCGCCGGGCGCGCTGCGCCGGCCGCCCTGGCTCATGCGGCCGCTCAAGCCCACCGCCGACAGCTACCGCCAGGCGGCGCCCGGGCCGGCCGCACCGGAACCAGAAGTACCGTGAGCGACGACCGCATGGCCGCCAGCCTGATGGGTGCCGACCCGGGACTGCCGCGCGCGATCGGGTCGGTGCCGCCCTGGCCGCCGCCTTACGGCCCGGAGCTGCCGCCGCGCGGGGTCAGGCCGGTCCAGGCCGGGCCGCCGCCTTGCGGCCCAGAGCTGCTGCGCGCGCTCGGGTCGGTCCCGACCAGCCCGCCGCCTTACTGTCACGCGGTGACCGAGAGCCTCGGCCTGCCCGCGCCGACCGCCGCCGAGCACACCAGCGTTTTCGTCCTCGCCGCGCCGCCGCACGCCGCGATTCACCTGGGCGCCGACGGCAAGCTCGGCGGCGAGGCGATGGATCGCGTGGCCGGGTTCTGGCGGGCGATCGGCCTGCGCCCGCCGCCGGAGGCTGATCATCTCGGCGCATTGCTCATGCTGTACGCGGAGCTAGCCGAAGCCGGGACCGGAGCGCGCCGCGAGACGACCAGGGGCCGGCTGCGGCATGCCCGCGAGGCACTGCTCTTCGAGCACCTGTGGTCGTGGGCACCGGGTTATCTCACCGCCGTCGCTGGCCTGGGTGCGCCGTCACTGGCAACATGGGCGCGGCTGACGCTCTCGGCGCTCGGCCGGGAAGCGCGGCGCGCCGCGCCACCTGCCGCCCTTCCGCTGGCACTGCGCACCGCCCCGGCGCCGATGCGGCCTGAGGACGGCCGCGGCAGGCTGCTTGACGTGCTGGTCGCGCCGATCAGCTCCGCCATCGTGCTGACCGGGGAGGACCTGCGAGCAGCCGCCACGGCGGCGGGCCTCGGGTACCGCGTCGGCGAGCGGCGGTACGCGCTGGCGGCGATGCTCGACCAGGATGCCGGGGCGACGCTGGGCTGGCTGGCCGGGCACGCCCGCCGCTGGGCGGCGCTGCACGCCGAGCAGCAGTCAATCGCCGGGCACGATCCGCGGCACTGGTGGGCGCGGCGCGCTGCACACGCTGCCCGAACCCTGCACAAGCTGCAGGCCGACCGTGCCGCTTCGGCAACCTAGGCGGTACCACGGGCGCCGAGGCTGACGAACGGGCCCTGTCGCCAGACGGCACGCCTGCCACTGCGGGCGGGCTCTGGATGCGCCGCTACGATGAGCCGGTGTCGCTGCGCGCCGTTGACTTCCATGTGCATCTGCCCACCCCGGACTGGCTGGAGGGCAGCATGGCAGGCTACCTCGAGGCGGCCGAGGCATATTTCGGCGCAGCCGCGCAACGGCTATCACTGGACCAGCTGGCGGCGAGGTACCGCGCCCTGCGGATGACGGCCGTCCTGCTGGCCTGGGATGCCGAGACAGCGACTGGGCGGCCCAGGGTACCGAACGAGACCGTGGCCGCCGCCTGCCGCGATCATCCCGACGTCTTCGCCGGCCTCGGCTCAGTCGACCCGCACAAGGGCGCGGCGGCCGTCGCCGAGGTGGCGAACATCGCCGCCCTCGGGCTGCGGGGGGTGAAGTTCCACCCCTCGCTGCAGGCGTTCTCGCCCGATGACCCGGCCTACTGGCCGATCTTCGCCGCGTGCGAGCAGCACGGCCTGCTTGCCCTGTTCCACACCGGGACCAGCGGGATCGGCGCCCGCCAGCCCGGCGGCCAGGGCATCAGGATCGACACGCCCACCCGATCAAGCTCGATCCCGTCGCCGCCGCCCATCCGCGGCTGACCGTGGTGGCCGCGCATTTCGGCTGGCCCTGGCACCTGGACCTGGTTGCGATAGCCCTGCACAAGACCAACGTGTACATCGACATCTCCGGCTGGTCCCCGCGGCGGATTCCCCCTGAGGTGATCAGGGAACTACGGGGGCGGCTGTCCGGGCAGTTCCTTTGGGGCAGCGACTTCCCGTTCCTGACCCCGGAACGCTGCCTCGCCGAGTTCCATGACCTCGGCCTGCAGCCCGAGGTCATGGACGAGGTGCTGTACGGCAACGCCGCCCGCATCCTCGGGCTGACCTGACGTATTCGGCATCCGGGTCCACGTTGCGGCGCGGCCGGTTCCGTGGGCCCGCACCTTGCCCTCGTTCTTCAGCTGCTCCAGGACAAGCTGTCCGGAGTGCTCGCTGCGGACACCGGCTTGAAGCGCACGGTGGTAGAGCCGTCTGGCGATCGGTCCACGACCAGGTTGTCCTCTGTCTTGAACGCCCCGCCGGGCACCGCGGTGTGAGAGAACAGCAGCCGGTGCAGGTGCAGGATCAGGCCGGCGTTCAGCGGGCGCCAGTCCTGCTGGAACAGGTAGTCCTGGGCGTCGCGGTAGCCCGCCAACTCCTGCTCGCTGCGGTTGCGCAGCGTCGCTGCCTGCCGGTTGATGATCCGCTGGGCGCAGTCGGCATCTGCGACGATGACGCCCTCGATCGCGGACGAGGCGGTGATGCTCTGGACGCGAGCCCGGTCAGCGAGTTCGGTGAGCAGACCGGGCATCTGATCCCGGTAGAGTGCCTCCGAGCCCCGGCCGAAGTCGATCGCGCTGAGCCGGGTGACGACCCGGGCTGGCACCAGCCCGATGAGCGCGTCAAGGTCAGCGAAGCTGCGCAAGGAACCTCCTAACCAAACCTGATAAACGACCTAATTCTAGTGTCGTTTAACATGTTTACTAGGTTTCTTTAGCACGTTTCAGGCCGTCGATGCCTCCGGCATCATCGGCCGCGCGCTGGCCGACGTATGCGGCCCAGTCTCGTTTGGCCCACTGGGACCAGCGTTCGGCGGTGCTGATGCTGATCCCGGTCAGGTCGGCCAGGACTGAGGCGGGCAGCTCGGCGGCTAGGGCAAGGCGCCCGGTGTTGCGGCCGGCGTGGGCATCGATGCCGTAGCGGTGCAGACGGACGCCGAACGGGACGTCGATGGCCGGGCGGCCCGGGCTCTGGCCGGGGAAAAGCCAGGGTGCGGGGGCTCCCAGGCGGCCGAGAGTCCATCGCGGCTCGTCCTGGTCACGCAGCTGGCAGGCGAGGCTTGCGAGCCGCGGCGGCAACATGAGGCGGTGCCCGTCGATGGCAAGGCAGGTGCCCTGGCCGTCTTCGATCACGTCGTCTTTGGTCAACTGCGTGATCCGGCTGACCAGCATCCCGAACAGCAGGACGAGCGCTCCCCCGACCCGCAGGTCCAAGGGATGGCCTCGTCAGTGAGGCCGGTCAAGCTGCTGGATATGGTCGTCCTCGGCGAGCAGCCGCGCCGGCTCCTGGCGCGGGGGAAGCGGCACCGCCAGATCGCCGACCAGGCCGCGGCTGCGGGCCCACTGGAGGAAGTAACGCACGGCCCGGCGGGTGGTGGCGCCGCCGGCGAGCCAGTGGTCCAGGTCCGCCTGGGTGAGGTCGCTCAGGGCCTGTCCGCGGTGGTCCAGCCAGGACAGCAGGTCCAGGGCGGCCAGGACGCGGGCGCGGGCGAAGTCGGGCCGATCCCCGGGTGAAGGTCCGGCGGGCGGCGGCCCGGCGGGCGCAGCGTAGCACGAACCAGTGCGTAAAGGGCCTGACGAGCCGGGCGTGGTGAGCTGGCTTGTCGCGCAGCAGTTGCTCCAGCCAGGGCGCCAGGCGCTCCAGGTGCTCGTTGCGTGCGGGCAGGACGCCCGAGCTGACCAGCACTTCCCTGACGTAGTGCAGAGCCTGGTCCTGCGGCATGTCATCGAGCAGGTCGTGGGTGATCGGGTCGCCTGTCCTGGCCAGGCGGCCGAGCAGCCGGGCTGACCGGCTCGCGCCGAGCCAGCTCACCACGGTGGCCGGGTTGGTGACCGTGCTGAGCGCCTCGAGCAGGGGATGCAGCTGGGCGGAGACTTCCCGGCCGGGACCGGCGAGGAGGATTCGGGCGCAGCGCGTCAACCTCACGCAGCGCCGTCCGCGGTCCGCCCTGGCCGCGGCGAGAATCTGCTGGGCAGCCGCAGTGTCCAGCCCTAGCACGGAGGCGACCAGCAGGAGGTGACGCGAGCCCGCGACCCGTCATCCGGGCCGGCTGCCGTCACGACAGATCCGGACGGCGGATCGTGCTGCGCCGGACCGGCGGCGGCACCACCCGGCCAGATTCGCCCGCCGCCTTGGGGACCTGCATGTTGACGACCTCGATCTCGATCAGGTCGTTGGGGTGGCGGTCCAGGATGTCGCACAGCGCGGCCAGGGTGTCGGTCGACAGCCGCTGCGGGACCTGGGTGACCAGCCGGTAGACCTGCTCGCGGGACAGGTGGATGCCGCGCTCGGCCAGCAGCGGCACCAGATCCGAAGTCTGGAACAGGCCCTTCTCCGCCATCCGCAGCCGCAGGTGCCACCGGATACCCATCTTCTTCGTCACGGCTTCTCCCCCAGCGGGCCTGCGTAACGCTCGCGCAGCGTCCTGGCCAGAAGACGGTTCCGGAACTCATCCGACACACCCGTGTAGATCGCGGTCGTGCTCGCATAGGAGTGGCCGGCCTGGTCTTGCGCGAACCGCTCCAGGTAGCCGAACTCGATCAAGTGCCTGATATAGGAATGCCGCAGGCAGTGCAAATCCAGCACCGGATCCAGCCCGGCCGCGCCGCGGGCCTCCTCGAACGCCTCGTTGATCACCCGCCAGGACAGGCGGCCCCGCCGCTCGGTGACCCACAATGCCGGAGGGCGCCGGGGCTGAACAGCGGACGGACCTCCTCCGTCCACTGCCGCAGTACCGGCACCACCCAGTCCATCTCCGGCACCGTCAGCACCGTCCGCCGCTTGGGCGGGCTGCCGTTGGATGACTTGCCCCACCGCACGAACACCGCCCCAAACCGGGCTAACTGACGCACCTGCGGATTGTGCCGCAAATCGGCAAGATCCAGGCCCCACGCCTCACGGCGCCGCAGCCCGAACGCGTAAACCGTCTTCAGCAGCGCCGCATCGCGCTGCGCCGCCAGCGCGCCCTTCCGGCCGCGGGACCGGATCTCCTCCACCCGCCCGTCAGCCGCATCGAACAGGGTCTGCACCTCGTCATAAGTCAGCGGGCGCCGGTGCGGCTGCCCCTCGAACTCGGTCACATGCGATCTGATGCAATACCGCTCGCTTTCAGCTGCAGCCGCTGGTGGAGCCGCAGCCCTCACAGACGTAGCAGCTGCCGGCGGGCCGCATCTTGGTCCCGCAGGTGAGGCAGAGCGGAGCGTCGGCACTGCGCCGCTGATGGGACTCGATCAGCTCCATCGAGCTGTGCGGCGGTGCTGGCGGGTCAGCCGCCGGATCCCGGTCAGGATTCTGGTCTTCCGGCTGCTGGCGTCGCTGGCTAGCCTTCTCCACCGGCACCGACTGCGCCATCTCCACCGGGTCAGGCTGATCCGCCGCTGCTGCCGGGTCCTCCCCCGCGAGCTGGGCAGAGCGCTCGCTCGCAGACAGGATGCCGATCTCCGCGCGCTGGTCGTAGGGCAGGTGATCGAGCGCGAGGCGGCGGAAGATGTAATCCATCACCGAGCTGGCGATCCTGATGTCCGGGTCATCGGTGATCCCGGCGGGCTCGAACCGCATGTTGGTGAACTTGGCGACGTAGGACTCCAGCGGGATGCCGTACTGCAGGCCGACCGAGATCGCGATGGAGAACGCATCCATGACGCCGGCCAGTGTCGAGCCCTGCTTACCCAGCTTGAGGAACACCTCGCCGACCCCGTCGTCGGCGTAGCTGGAGGCCGTCATGTAACCTTCCGCGCCCGACACCGCGAACCTCGTCACCGTCGCCGACCGCTGCCTGGGCAACCGTCGCCGCACCGGCCGGACCTCGTGCGGCGCGGCGGCCTGCTCGGCCTGCGCCGGTGCCCGCTTGGAGACTGAGAGCGGCTGCCCGACCTTGCAGTTATCGCGGTAGATGGCCAGTGCCTTGAGGCCGAGCTTCCAGCCCTCGAAGTAGACCTTCTCTACGTCCGCAATCGTGGCGGTCTCGGGAAGGTTCACGGTGTTGTGGTTGACGATGCCATTGGCGACGAAGGCATGCGTCGTGGGCACCGACAGGTCATACACTTCGGCTTCACCCGAGTCGGTCACCGACTCCACCGGCGAGAAATGCAGGTTCCCGTCGATCGCGCCGGGCACGACGTCGGCGGTGCCGGCGCGCGCAGTCCCTGCGCAGGTATGCCGCGGCCCTGGCGGCCTTCTCGGGCTCAAGGAATGGCACCAGACCGGTCATGAGCTGCCCCTGCCGCCCGGCCGCGTAGACCTCGTCGTAGTCCTTGTCGTGCTCCGTGTTGTGCCTGGTGACCCGGCCGTGCAGGACTCCGAGGTTGGTCATGACCGCCTGGAGCTCATCGAGAAGCCGGGCGCTGTCCAGGCAGATCGCCCACTTGGGCGCCGCGCCGAACGTGACGCAGGCCTCCAGGGCCAGCCCCTGCAGGAAGGCCAGCACCATCTCGCGGGGCGAGCGGAGCACCGCGTCCGGGATGCGCTTCTCCGACGCCCGCGCGCCGCAGCCGAGCGCCTCAAAGAACTCGACCACGGTATTGGACGCGATCGTCACCTGCGCGCACTTGCCCGGGTCGGCGACCAGCCTGGCCCGCAGGCCGAACAGGTCCTGCCATGCCTGGCGCACGCGCTCCAGCACTTCGGGGACCGAGTTCGTGATGCTGATGGTCCAGTTGCTGCGGGTCGTGTGGCCTTCGGCCGCGTATGCGCCAAGCAAGAACGCAAGTTCAGCGGTCATCTCGCTGGGCAGGCTGACCGTCTTCTCGTTGCCGTGCAGCGCGGACACCGTGATGTCGCGAAGGCTGGCCGGGGTGGCGGACCAGAGCTCGGCACCGTACTGCAGCGCGACGCTGTCGCCCTTCTGGATCTCGCCGAGGGTCTTCCACTCGAATTCACCGGAGCCCGCAACGAGCAGGCGGTGCGGGTAGGTGCCGGTGATCGAGTGTCCCGAGCGAAGCGTGACGCGCCGGACGGGCCTGCTGCCGCCGTAGTAGAAGGCGTCAGACTTCCTGTCGCCATCGAGGGACGAGATCACCAGGCGCTCCTCGCGGAAGGTGTCCTCAGCCTCGCCGTGGTGCAGGCTGCCGATCCTGATCAGGCCCTCGGCAGACGCGACCAGCGTCTCGCCGGTCACGCACTTGCTGATGGCGCCGGACAGCGCTGGCTGGATGGCCGCCATCATGCGAACGTGGCCCATCGGGCTGATGGCGCGCTCGCCCATTGCGCAGTCGAACACCTCATAGTGCTCCGGCCGCAGCCCGGGTGCGTCGATCACGTGGCCGTGCTCGGCGATGTGCTCGATGATCGCCTCGGCCTGCTCGGGCTGGTAGCCCAGGTTCTTCAGGGCACGGGGCACCGTCTGGTTGACGATCTGCATGGAACCGCCGCCGACCAGCTTCTTGAACTTGACCAGCGCGAGGTCCGGTTCGACCCCGGTGGTGTCGCAGTCCATCATGAGCCCGATGGTGTTGTGGCTCACCATCCCGTTCGCCACATAGGTCACGTTGTCGGGAACGGACAGATCGAAAGTGGGCTGGACACCGCCGTCCTCGTTGCTGGCCACCCTCTCGAACAGGTAGTCGAGCGCCCGTCCCAGCCGTTCGTCGAACGTCTCCTCGAACAGGCGGCGAGCGAGCGTGCGAGGGACGCCGCCGGTCTTGCAGACGGACTGGAGAACGGCGCCGCGCGACACGTGGCCGACGGGCACCAGGTCAGTCCAGTCGGACTTCGGCAGGAAGACATGGTCTTCCGCCGCCGGAACGGCCGGCTCCTGGAAGACCATCAGCCGCGACTTGCGCTCGCCGATGAATCCGACGATCTCGTCGAAGTCCAGCGCGTGATCGACGTTGCGGAGCCGGACCTGGAACACCGGACCGCCCCAGCCGCTCTGGGTCTCGCGCGTGCTGGTGGCCAGGCCGAGCGCCAGCAGGATGGTCCTGACTTCGCCCGCGAAGGACTGGTCGGCGGTGGCCAGGCTCGGGACGCCGTCCAGGACAGTTCCGGCTGCCTCGAACAGCCCGCGCAGGAAGGCGCTGTACACGACGGGGTCGTTCGTCGCGAGAATGGCCGGGGGGATCCTCGGTATCCAGCCCTGGCCGGCGTGATCGGCCGAGGGGAGCTCCGTGGCGAATCCGGCGGCCCGCCACCAGCGCGCCAGGCGCACCGACTGCAGCGTCACCTCCTGGTAGCGCTCCCGCGGAGTGATCACCGGCGACAGGCCGAACAGTTCCTTGGCCAGGACGCCGAGCCGGTCAGCCACGTCCAGGTCGGTGTTGGCCACGCAGAGCCTGATCCCCTTGGCGTGCAGGCTGCCGTCGCCTATGAAGTAGCCGACGAGCTCAGCCAGCTCCGGGGTCACCGCGTCGGGAACATGCACGTTGCGGTCGCCGGTGTAGTACGCCTGATCGAGTACCGGCAGCGGCACCTGGCGGGCCTCGCCGATGAGTGTCCGCAGCTGCATGGGCACCAGGTCGCGGGGCGCAAGGTCAGCGAGCCGCTTCCAGGCCCAGGTGCCGGTCAGCTCGTCGACGACCTTGACCCGGTGGGTTAGCGTGCCCTGGATCTGGTATCCGCCCTCCGTCCGGATCCGGCGGGTCGGCTCGTCGCCATTGACGAAGAACTTGGTCGCGCGTCGCGGGCCCTCGTCCGTGGACACGGTTATGCCCAGGTCCTGCCAGCTGTCACCGTAGACGTCGCCAAGCTCGGCTAGGCGGGCGAGGCCACGATCGGTCGTGATCAAGGTTTCACCAGTCAGGCAGCCGGTGGGGGCTAGCAGTGAGGCCTGGGCGTTTCGGTACCCGTTTGACTCACCGAGCTTGAGGCACTCGGCCCAGGCGCGGTTGGCCGCGGCGATGATCGCGTCGTCCATCCCGCCGAGCGCCTTGATCTCCTTGCTCGCGTCGGCGTGCTTGGCCATCACTCGCTTGTGCGCGACCGCGTTGCGCGCGTAGCCGTCATACGGGCCCACCACGGCGGCCAGCTCGGCGGAGCGCCGGTAGGCGGTGCCGGTCATCAGTGCCGTTATGCCTGCCGCGATCGCCCGGCCGCCGTCGGAGTCGTAGGCATGGCCGGTCGCCATGAGCAGCGCGCCGAGGTTGGCGTAGCCGATGCCGAGCTGCCGGTAGGCGCGGGTGGTGGTGGTGATCTTCTCGGTCGGGAAATCGGCGAAGCAGATCGAGATGTCCATGGCCGTGATGATCAGCTCGGTGACCTGCTGGAACCGCGGCACATCGAAGGTGTCATCGTCGCGCAGGAACTTGAGCAGGTTGATGCTGGCCAGGTTGCAGGAGGAGTTGTCGAGGTGGAGGTACTCGCTGCAGTTGGCTACCACAGTCCCGCCGACGATGTATGAGTGGTTCCGGGGCTCGGTGAGGTTGTAGGTCGTCTGGAAGCCGCGGGAGTCCCTGGACACCATCCGGACGGTCTCGTCCGTTCCATAAGACGTAGTCGAGGCGATGATGGTGAGCAGCGCCTTCTTCTTGGCCGGCAGGCTGAACCCGATTCTGGCCCCGAACTCGCGCAGCGACCGGCCGGTGATCCGCAGGTCGAACTCGGGCCATCGCTGCCGTAGCTGACGATGGAGCCGTCCTTGCGGGTGTAGTTAAAGCTGTTCTTCTTAGTACCGGTCTGGTAGATCCGGCTGGCCATGCCGAGCGAGCCGAGCAGCTCCTGGACACCGAGAAGCAGTTCCTCGGACCTGCTGCCGAGACCGACGTAACGGGTTCCGTTCGGCATGCTCACGGCACAGCCGTCGGCGTCGAACAGGCCCTGGAGGAAACCGGTCAGCGCGTCCTCGGGCGCCTCGAAAACGGCGTCGGGGACGCGCTTGCCGGGCGCGCGCCCTGACGACACACCCAGTGCCCGGACGAAGGCGATGAATGCGTCCCGGGTCACCCGGAGCTGGGCGGTGCCGTTGGCCTGGATGCTGGGCTTGGCATTGAAACCCGTGATCCGCGACATCAGTTCGCGGTGCCGCGGCATGGCCTCGGCCCGGTCATCGTCGCTTCCGTAGACCGTGACGGCGTTCTGATCGGTCACGCAGCCGTCGCCGACCAGCCAGCCGAGGTAGTGGCCGAAGTCCTCGTCCCACTTCACCGGCAGATCTAGCGGCTTACGCGAGCGCACGGACCGCGCCGCAGCCAACGCGCCTGCCGGGATGCGCAGGTCGGCGGAGGACCGCGGAGCGTACTGAAGCGAGCGCTTCACTCGGTCATCGGCCGTCAGGTCCTCCGCGCGAACCCAGCCGCGGTTGGCGGTCCAGATCCGGTGGCCGGGCGTACACCGTAGCCGCGAGCGGTCGGAGAATCTGAGCTCTACGATCTCGTTGCGCCCGGTAACCATGTACCGAGTGGGCGTAGTGGCGGTGATGCGGTCTCCGGGGTCGTCCTCGGCGGTCACGTCATTGGTGTAGACGCCGAAGCTCTCTTCGCCGACTGCCCGCCGGACCAGATCGCCGATCGGGATCAGTCCCTTATCGGTGACCACGCGCTGGTCGGCGGGGAAGCACGGATTACTTGCCGTTATTCGTCCCGATTCCGGAGTGGTGTGCCAGTTGTTGATGGTGCTGTCGTACTGGATTCCCGGGTCGGCGCATTCCCAGGCCGCCTTCGCCATCTTGCCGAACAGCTCCCGCGCGTCGACCCGTTCGACCGGCTCGCCGGTCCGGCGCGCCGCGAGGTCGAACGAGCCGCCTTCTTCCACAGCGCGCATGAACTCGTCGGAGACCCGCACCGAGTTGTTGGCGTTCTGGTACTGGACGCTGGCTATGTCCTTACCGCCGAGATCCATGTCGAAGCCGCCGTCGCGGAGGACCCGGATCTTCTCCTCTTCGCGCGCCTTGGTCTCGATGAACTCCGCAACGTCCGGGTGATCGACGTCGAGCACGACCATCTTCGCCGCGCGCCGGGTGGCCCCGCCCGACTTGATCGTTCCAGCCGACGCGTCCGCGCCGCGCATGAACGAGACCGGCCCGCTGGCCGTGCCGCCCGAGGACAGCAGCTCCTTGCTGGAACGGATGCGCGACAGGTTGACCCCGGCGCCTGAGCCGCCCTTAAAGATCAGGCCCTCTTCCCGGTACCACTCGAGGATCGAGTCCATGGTGTCGTCGACGGCCAGGATGAAGCAGTTGTGCACACGCAGGCTGCCGGACAGGTACTCGCCGCTCTCGGTCTGGATGTCGTAGACCTCCATCGGGCCGAGCCGCTCCACCCTGGTGACTTCGGCCAGGCTGCGGTCCGAGCCGCCGACATCGGGCACCACGTGCAGCAGCGAGTCGCCGGGCCGGACGAAACCGGCTACCGTGAACTCCCCCACGACCAGGTCGGTGGCACGCCAGACCAGATGATCCGCCGTGACGTCGAGCGTGATACCGGCCCTGGTGTGCAGGCGGAGCACGTCTTTGCTGCCGTTGGCCTTGGTCGCCACGACCCTGGTCACGCCGTGGGCATCGTGCACCTTGGCACCGATGGCGTTGTCCGCCACCAGCTTGCCGATCGGGACATCTCCAGCCGGTGTGCTGACCAGCGCGTCATACGGCTGGCAGGCGGAGACCTGCTGCGGCGACGATGTCCCTACGTTGAACCAGACCGGGGAGTTGAAGGCGAAGATCTGGTGGAGCAGTGCGTAGGTCAGCTCGTGGTCGAAGATCTCCGCGTCCTCGCTAGTACGGAAGTAGCCGTTCTCGCGGCCAGCCGCCCGGTACGTGCCCACCACGCGGTCGATCAGCTGCTTGAGGCTCCACTCCCGCTGCGGGGTACCCACGGCCCCGCGGAAGTACTTGGTGGTCACGATATTGGCGGCGTTGACCGACCAGAAGTCTGGGAATTCCACGCCGTGCTGCTCGAAGTTGACCGAGCCGTCCCGCCAGTTGGTCATGACGACGTCCCGGCGCTCCCAGGTCACCTCGTCGTAGGGATGGACGCCCTCGCGAGTGTGGATACGGCGCGTGGCGAGGCCCCGATGCGCGCCCTTGCCATGCCGCGCGCCGTCCTGCGCAGCAGGTCCGCTCGCCGTCTCGGTCATGTTTCCCCCTCCAGGGATCCGCGTGGACCCGTCACGGGCCTCGCTCGGCCCTGTCCCGATATGTGTTTGCTGTACCGCCCGGCTCACCGGGCAGCTACGCCCTGCTTACGTTGCACGCCATGCGATCCGGGCTCGGCTGGCTGGCGGCTGCGGCTCCGGCCGCGCGGCTGCGGCTGCGGCTCCGCACTTGCCGGCTGCGGCCGCTCTTCCGGCCGGGGCCGCTCTTCCGGCCGGGGCTGGCCGCCGGCATAGCCGGGACGCCAGGAGTCCCGGTGCTCCGAGCGCAGCGCGGCTATCTCTGCCTCGAAGTCCGCCAGCGATTCGAATCCCCGGTACACCGAGGCGAACCGCAGGTAGGCGACCTCATCAAGATCACGAAGCGGCCCGAGGATGGCCAGGCCGACCTCGTGCGAGGGGACCTCGCCACTGCCGTGGCCCCTGATCGTGTCCTCCACCCGCTGAGCCAGGATGGCGAGCTGGTCCTCGGTCACGGGCCTGCCCTGGCAGGCGCGCCGCACCCCACTGACGATCTTGTCCCGGTTGAATGGCTCGGTGACGCCGCTGCGCTTGGCCACCGTCAGGATGACTGTCTCCTGCGTCGTGAACCGGCGCCCGCACGCCTGGCACGACCTGCGGCGGCGGATCGCGGCGCCATCCTCGGCGGTCCTGCTGTCGATTACCCGGCTATCCGGATGCCTGCAGTACGGGCAGTACACGCGACCACACCTCCCCTCACCGAGATCCCCCGGGGCCATCCGAGCACAACCTATAGAAAAACTACAGCGATGTAACTACTAGATATTGTGGTTCAGTCGGCGGTTAGACGCAAGCTCTGCCGGAAACTTTGCCGAAGCCGCTGGCTGTGGGCGCGCACACACGCGCCGCCGACCAGCCCTGGGACCCGCGGACCCGCAGGCTGCGCCCGGCGTGTCGCGATCAGCTTGCTTGGCACCCACAGCAGTTGCCCCGCCTGGACAGTGGTACCGCCCAGCGCGTTGGCCTGGACGATCTGCTGGATAACGAGCCGCGGATCCGCCGAGGGCTCCGCGGCCGACGCGATTGACCACAGGGTCTGGCCAGGCTGCACCACGATCTGGGTAAGGCCCTGGTAGACCGTCCTCGCTGGCAGCCCGCGATCCGACGCCGCAGCGCCGCCCGCCGCAGACAGCCAGATCAGCGCCACCACAGCAGCGGAGACACAGATCGCGAACCAGGCAACGACGAGCCGACCCCGCTTGGTGAGCCGTACGCCGCCGCGCCCCGCCGCCCGACGGCCCGCTGCCCGACCGCCCGCTGCCCGACGGCCCGCTGCCCAGGATCCGGCCGCGGCACCCCACCGGAAGGCCGACTCGTGCCTCGCCACCACCCGGCCCGCGGATGCCCGCGTAGCCGGGGAGCTCAGACCCGGCGAGCGCGGCGCGACCGTATCGATGGCCCGCACCTGCGTCGTCCGCAATTCCCTGACCTGGAACTCTCGCAGATGAACCTGCGTCTGGGCGGCTGGCCGCGGTCGCGCGCCCCAAGCCCGGGACGCCCGGCCTCGCGCTGCGTGCCCGGTTTCCCATGCGGCGCCGTTTCCCGGCGCCGGAGTGCCGGCTCGCGATCTCGGCACGGCGGCCTGACGGTCCGCCCCGGCCGCCTGCTGTGCTTCCGCTGCGCTCATCACGCTCACCCCGGCCTCCTACACGCGAACGACAGTTCGATCGCCTTTCTGTTCTATCGTACTTCCGTTCGATCGAACGAAGGTACGGTACAGTTCTACCGCAAGGCTCCGACATTTTCGGTGGCGGTCGAACAGATGTTTGAGATCCACTGCCGAAAGCGCTACCGTCAACGTTGACCAAGACCACCGAGCCGGAGGCCGGATGATGAACAGCACAAACGAGGACGGGAGGACACGGGGGGTCTCCGCCGAGGCCGGCGCCGGGGCGCCCGCCGGCCAACGGCCTAAGGGGAGGCCAGGCAGGAAGCCCAAGGGCAGTGTGCCCGCCATTGTCACCGAGTTGCCAGACCATCCTGATCCAGGCCATGTGCTGACCTGGCGGCAGCGCAAGGTGCTCCAGGTGATCCGCGACTCCGTGCAGCGGCGCGGCTATCCGCCCTCAATGCGCGAGATCGGCGAGGCTGTCGGCCTGACCAGCACTTCTAGCGTCTCCTACCAGCTCTCTACGCTGCAGAGCAAGGGCTACCTGCGCCGCGACGCCGGCCGCCCGCGCACCGTCGAGGTGCGGCTGCCAGGCCATCCGGCGATCCGGCCGGAGCCCGGCACCGACGATGACACACCGATGAACATCACCTCGCAGGAGGCCGCTTACGTACCCCTGGTAGGCCGGATTGCGGCTGGCGGCCCGATCCTCGCCGAGGAGGCGGTGGAAGATGTCTTCCCGCTACCCAGGCAGATCGTCGGCGAGGGAACGCTGTTCCTGCTGAAGGTGGTTGGCGACTCGATGATCAACGCGGCGATCGCGGACGGTGACTGGGTGGTGGTACGCCAGCAGCCGGTCGCCGAAAACGGCGACATCGTAGCCGCGATGATCGACGGCGAGGCAACGGTCAAGACATTCAAACGGTCCGACAGCCACGTGTGGCTGATGCCGCACAACCCTGCGTACACCCCCATCCCCGGTGACGACGCGGCGATCCTCGGTCGGGTGGTGGCGGTTCTCCGGCGCGTCTGAGCGAGCTGCGAAGCACGGCCACGGCCGGCATTGCTGCACGCCCGTGCCGGACGCTGCACGCCCGTGCCGGACGCTGCCCGCCTCGCGATCAGCCAGGAACTACATTGACGAGCTTGGGTGCCCGCACGATTACCTTGCGCACGCCGCGGCCGGCCAGGGCGCGGCTCACCCCTGGTGCGGCGAGCGCCAGCTCACGCAGTTCGTCGTCGCTGATGCCCGGCGGCACATCCAGCCGGTCGCGTACCTTGCCCGCTACCTGCACCACGCAGGTAACCACGTCCTCGACCAGCAGCGACGGATCGGCCGATGGCCAGCCCGCCAGCGCGACAGAGGGCTCATGGCCGAGTAGCTCCCAGCATTCCTCAGCTGTGTAGGGCGCGAAGAGGGACAGCAAAACGGTAAGCGTTTCAGCTGCCTCCCGTACCGCGGGGTCGGCCGGGCCCGCCCCTGAGTCGATCGCCCGGCGGGCGGCACTGGCCAGCTCCATCAGCCTGGCCACGGCGACGTTCAGGCGCCTCGACTCGACCAGCCTGGTGACCTCGTCGATGGTCCGGTGAGTGACCTTCCGCAGCCGCTTCTCCCCCGTCTCGGGCGCGCGGCCGGTGATGTCGGCGCCGATCTCGGCTGCCAGCCGCCACACCCTGCCGAGGAACTTAACCGATGCCTCGGGCCGCATGTCAGCCCAGTCGATGTCATCCGCGGGCGGGCTCGCGAAGATCATCGTTAGCCGTATCGCGTCCACCCCGTGGATGGCCAGCTGCTCGCCCAGGTCAACCCCGTTGCCCAGGGACTTCGACATCGCCCTGCCCTGGTTGATCACCTGGCCCTGGTTGAGCAGCTGGGTGAAGGGCTCGGTGAAGTCGACCATCTGCATGTCATACAGCACCTTCACGAAGAACCTGCTGTACAGCAGGTGCAGAATGGCGTGCTCGCTGCCTCCGACATACAGGTCGACGGGCATCCACCGGCGGACCGCCTCGACGTCGAACGGCCCGTGCTGGTAGGCCGGAGAGCAGTACCGCAGGAAGTACCACGACGAGTCGACGAAGGTGTCCATCGTGTCGGTGTCCCTGGTAGCCGGGCCGCCGCACTTGGGGCATTCGGTGTTCACCCAGCCGGACGCCGCGGCCAGCGGCGAGACTCCCTCGGGGACCAGGTCCTGCCCCCGCAAGTCGGGCAGCTTGACCGGCAGCTGGTCATCAGGGACGGGCACCTCACCGCAGGAAGCGCAGTAAACGATCGGAATCGGCGTGCCCCAGAACCGCTGCCGGGAGACCAGCCAGTCGCGCAGCCGGTAGCTGACCGCGGCCCGGCCCTCGCCGCGCTCTTCCAGCGCAGCGGTGATCACGGCGATGGCGTCGGCCTTGGAGAGCCCGTCCAGCGGCCCCGAGTTGACCAGCGCGCCCTCTCCGGGCGTCGCGACCCAGGTCTGTGCCGGATCAGGGTCGCCGGTCTCGACGACCATCCGCACCGGCAGCCCGAAGGCCCTGGCGAAGTCCAGGTCCCGCTGATCATGAGCGGGAACGGCCATGATCGCGCCGGTGCCGTAGTCGGGCAGTACGTAGTCCGCGGCCCAGACCGGGATCCGCGCGCCGTTGACCGGGTTCACCGCGAACCGGCCGAGGGGCACCCCGGTCTTCGGGCGCTCGGTGGACTGGCGCTCGATGTCGGTCAGCTTGCGCACCTCGGTCAGGTAGTCCGTTAGAGCGGCGCGCTGCCCGGGCACGCACACCTCCTCGGCCAGCGGCGAATCGGCAGCGATGACAAAGAACGTGGCACCGTACAAGGTGTCCGGCCGCGTCGTGAAAACGGTGACCGGCTCGTCACGGCCCTCGATGGTGAACCTGACTTCGGCGCCCTCGCTGCGGCCGATCCAGTTCCGCTGCATCAGCAGGATCGGGTCCGGCCAGTTCCCATCCAGCTGCGCCATGTCCGCCAGCAGCCGGTCCGCGTATTCAGTGATCTTGAAGTACCACTGGGTCAGGAGCCTGCGGACGACCTCGGCGCCGCATCGCTCGCACCGGCCCGCGATGACCTGCTCATTTGCCAGGACGGTCTGGTCGACGGGGCACCAGTTGACATAGCCGTCCTTGCGGTAGGCCAGGCCGCGTTCATAGAAACGCAGGAACAGCCACTGGTTCCACCGGTAGTAGTCAGGGTCACAGGTATGCAGCCGGCGCGACCAGTCGAAGGAGACCGCATACCGCCGGAAGGAGGCGGCCTGGATCTCGATGTTGGCGTAGGTCCAGTCCGCCGGATGCGAGTTGTTCCTGATCGCCGCGTTCTCGGCGGGCAGGCCGAACGCGTCCCAGCCGATCGGGTGCAGCACGTTGTCCCCGCGCTGGAAGAAGTACCGCGCCACCGCGTCGCCGATCGCATACGTCTCGGCGTGACCCATGTGCAGGTCGCCGGACGGGTACGGAAACATGTCGAGCATGTAGCTGCGTGGCCGGTCGTCGTCCGGGTCGTCGCTGGCCCGGAACAGGTCCATCTCGGCCCAGCGAGCCTGCCACTTCTCCTGGATCGCACGCGGATGGTATTGCGGTGCCTGCTCCGCGCTCTCAGCGGCTGTCATGGTTCCTCGCGATTGACTAGATCCGGCTCCGCGCCGGGCTCGGCTGCCCAAACAAAATGCCCCTCGGTCACGAGGGGCAGCCGCGCCAACGACAAGTCAGTCGGCGCGGCTAACTAAGGAGCAGCCGGGCAGAACGCATGATCCCAGAGTACCGCATGACCCGCGCCGGGGGCGGCATACCGGACGACCGTGCGCCCGCACCGGCCCCCGGCCCTCAGCCCTCGGTTGCCGGCCCCCGGCCCCGGCCCCGGCCCCCGGCCCCCGGCCCCGCGCGCCGGGCGGCCCACAGGACCGGCCATACCCTGACTTCATCGCCTTGTATGACTTAATCATTAGCTTACCTGTAAAGATCGCAAGTGAATCCTTGAATTCGGCTGGATGCACAAGACAGTGCTTACTGCATTCCACCTTGACCGATGGGCGGAGCACCAATAATGTCTTGTCACCTATCCACGGCGTTGTATGTGGTCGGCGTGCAGATCTGGCCGGATAGCGGCCACGACCTGGGGGCGGCGCTCGCGGCTAGGCAGGGCCAAGGGGGAATTAGGCCATATTCGGGGGAGCGATGGATATTCGGTCACGCGCGCAATTGCTGCGCCCAGTTCGGCACTTTCTGGATCCCCGTCAGCCTGAGCGCGCGATAATTCCCGAGGCGTCGCGCTTTAGGCCCGACATGCCGGACAGGCCGGAGCCTGACCGCGGCGCGGTGCAGCCGCACTCGCCTGCCACGAGCGACGAGCCCATCGCGGTCATCGGCATGGGCTGCCGCTTCCCCGACGCGAATGACCCGGCGGCGCTGCTTGACGTGGTGCTGACGGGCCGCAGGGCCTTCCGGCGGCTGCCGCCGTGCCGGATGGACCTGCTCGACTACTACAGCGCCGACCCGGCCACACCCGACGCGACTTACAGCACGAGGGCTGCGGTGCTCGAAGGCTGGCAGTTCGACTGGAACGCGTTCGGCGTACCCGAACCGGTCTACCTGGCCGCCGATCCGGCGCACTGGCTGGCCCTGGAGACCGCCGCGCGGGCGCTGGCGGCGGCCGGCTTTCCCGGCGGCACCGGCCTAGAGCTGCAGCGCACCGGGGTCATCATCGGCAATACCCTGACCGGTGATTCGTCACGGGCGGCCGCGCTGCGGCTGCGCTGGCCCTACGTACGGCGGGTCCTGGCTGACGCGCTGGCCGGCGGAGACATCCCCAGGGACCGGGCCGCGCTGGTGCTGCGCCATGCAGCGTCCCGGTACCTTGCGCCGTTTCCGCGCATCAGCGACCAGACCCTTGCCGGGAGCATGCCCGCCAGCATCGCCGCACGGATCTGTAGCCACTTCGGATTCACGGGCGGCAGCCACGCTGTGGACGGTGCCTCCGCGTCCTCCCTGCTGGCAGTTGCTGCGGCGTGCGCCGCGCTGGCGACCGGCGACCTAGACGTCGCGCTGGCGGGCGGAGTGGATCTCAGTCTGGACCCGTTCGAGCTTGTGGGCCTGGCCAAGACCGGTGTCCTGGCCAGTGGTGACATGCGTGTCTACGACGAGAACCCGACCGGATTCCTGCCCGGCGAGGGCTGCGGGGTGGTCGTCCTCATGCGCGCCTCCGACGCCAGGGCCGGCGGCCTGCCGATCTATGCCGAGATTGCTGGCTGGGGAGTGTCGTCAGCTGGCCAGGCGGCCCCGCCGGGCCTGATCCGGGCAGCCAGCTGCTGGCGCTGAGCCGGGCTTATCAGCGGGCACAGGTCGACCCGGCCGATGTCCGGCTGATCGAGGGGCACGGATCAGGTACAACGGCGGATGATGCCGCCGAGCTCACTGCGCTCATGGAGCTTCGCGCCGGCGCGGGCAAGCTCGCCGCGCTCGGCTCGATCAAGGCCAACATCGGCCATACCAAGGCAGCGGCGGGCTCAGCCGGCCTGATCAAGACGGTGCTCGCGGTCAGCACCGGGCTGATCCCCCCGGCCACCGGATTCAGCAGACCGCACCCGCTGCTTGAGGGCGCTGCCAGCGCCTTGTGGCTGCCGCGGGCGCCGTATTCCTGGCCGGACGGCGCCAGAATCGCTGGTGTTAGCGCGATGGGAACCGGCGGCGGCAACGCTCACCTCGTGCTGCGCGGCCAGACAGACCGCGGGCGCCACAAGCGCAAGGGCCGCTCCGAGCGTCCCGGCGAGACGACCGAGGCCATGCTCGCCATAGATCCAGCGAAACAGCCCAGCCAACCTGCTGACGGCCAGCCCCAGGCCACCGCTTACCTACTGAACGCTCCTGACCGGAAGGCCCTGCTCCAGGTCCTGGCCCGGATCGCGCAGATATCCCCATGGCTCTCCGACGCGGAGATGCGCGATCTGGCCTGCCAGTTGGCCAGGGATACCCGGGAACAGGGACCGATGCGGATGGCCATCGTCGCCTCCCGCCAGGAGCAGCTGGCCAGGCTGGCCACGGACGCGATGACCATGCTGCCACGGCTGGCCGACGGTCTGCTGGCGGTACAGCCCGGGATCTACGCCGCAGATGGCGGGGACGGCCGGGTGACGCTACTGCTTTCCGGCATCAGGCCCGGCGGCGCCTGGCCCGGCGGCCCGTGGCCCGGCGGCAACCCGCTCGGCGGCAACCAGCACGGCCGCAACCAGCACGGCCGCAACCAGCACGGCCGCAACCAGCACGGCCGCAACCAGCACGGCGGCGCCCGGCCCCGCGTCAACCAGCACGGCGGCAACGAGGACAACCGCAACCAGGACAACCGCGACCAGGACAACCGCGACCAGGACAACCGCAACGAGGACAGGGACACCAGCGAGCGCAGCCTCATCGGGCCCGCGGATGTTGTGCTGAGCTCCCTGTCCGCGCTGCACAAGCTCGACCCACTCGGCGTTAATGGCACGGTGGCAGTCGGGCACGGCCTTGGTGATCTCGCCGGTCTCGTCTGGGCGGGGTGCATCACCGAAGCGGATGCAATCAATCTTGCGGTCCGCCTTGACGAGATCCTGGCTACGGCACAAGCCCAGCACTCCGGGCCAGGTGAGCGCGCCGCCAGGCTCCGCGCAGCCGCCGCACAGCTCAAGCTGACCGCACCGCACCGGCGCCTGATCTCCGCCGCTACGGGCCGCGAGGTCGCCTCCATCCCGGACGTCACCGAGGTAATGTGCGCGCAGCTCGAACCGCCACGCGGAGCTGAGCAGGCGCTGAAGGCCGGGGCCGTCGGCGCCAGCCTGCTGCTCGAAACCGGGCCTGGCCAGGCCCTGAGCGAGGCCGTACCCGGATGGGCGCGTGTCCCTGTGGTGAGCCTCGCGGGCGAGGAATCAGGCAAGGACGCCACCCGGGCCGCCGCGGCCTTGTTCGCGGCGGGAGCGCTCGGCAATCCCGCGGCGCTTGCCGACGGTCAGCAGTCGCGCCGCATCGACATCTGGCGCGAGCAGATTTTCATCACCAATCCGTGCCAGACAGAGCCACGCGGCCAGGCCGCACCGGCCGTCCGGCCACCGCAGCCAAGTGCGCCCAGGGGTGCGTCCGGGCCCGCCAGGGCCGCCGGGCCAGCCCCGTCGGGGGCTGCGGCAGCCCCGGCCGCGGCCGGGGCCGCCGCGGGCCGGCCCCGTCCGGGGCTGCCGCGGGGCCCGCCCCGTCCGGGGCTGCCGCCGGGCCCGCCGCGGCCGGGGCTGCCGCGGGGCCCGCCGCGGCCGGGGCTGCCGACAGCGCCGCCGGGGCTGCCCCATCCGCCGCTCTTAGCGGCAAGCCGACCGCCGACGGGCCAGCGCCCCGCCCTCACCCGGCCGGGCCAGGCACCGTTTCCGGCGGTCCGCCGCGGCCCGGCAGCGGGCGGCCGACTCGCGGCGGACAGCCGCCGGGTGTGGTTCCAGGCATCGCTCCCTGGGTCCGCTGCTTTGCGGAGCAACTGCAGCCGCCGGACGGCCCGGTGGCCGTGTCCGAGACCGGCCGGAGTTGGCGGATAAGAGCCGCCACCCGGGAACCGTTCCGGGCCCTGGTCCCGCAGCTCTTCGATGACGACCCGGCAGCCGACCGGGTCCTCGCGATCGTACCTGACCCGGCCGATCCCGACTCCTGCGTCGCGGCCCTGCTGGCCGCGCAGGACGCCATAACCGTCGGCCAGCTGGTCGTGGTCACGCATGGACCAGGATTCACCGGGTTCTATGCGAGCCTGCACGCGGAGTACCCGAATCTTGGCATCACCGTTCTGCGAGTGCCGGAGAGCACGGACGGCCTGCGTGCTGCGCAGCGTCTTGCCGCAGTTCAGCCCGGCCGGTTCAGTGAACTGGTCATCGATGTCGCAGGGCGGCCGAACGAGCCCCGCATGGTGCCCGTGGAAGCCACTGGTCTCGGCAGCTTCCCGCTCGGGCCGGCCGACGTCGTACTGGTGAGCCGGGGAGCCGGGGGCTCCGGGCTGGCACTCGCCCAGGTGCTTGCGTGCTGCGGCGCTGCTATCGCGGTGCTCGGCCCAGACGTACCGGGCAGCGACGGGGAGGGGATGGCGGGCCTCGAGCAGCTGCGCGCAGCTGGCGCGCGAGTGGGATCAGAGGTCGTCGACCTGACCAGCAAGGCCGACATGGCGGCAGCAGTGCGTCGCATCGAACGCAAGCTCGGCCTGGTGACCGCGATCGTGCAGGCAGCCGAACCGAGCGCGCCGCGGCCGGTAGGCGGGCTGACCGAGTCGGAGATGCGCGCACACGTCGCCGCGCAGACCATGGGACTGAGCCAGCTGCTCGACGCGATCAGGCCGGAGCGGCTCCGGCTGATCGCGACGTTCGGCTCCATCGCCAGCCGTTACGGCATGGGCCGGGCCAGCCTGCTGGCCCTGGCCAGCGGCTCGCTCGCCAGCCAGGCCGAGCGGGCGGCGGAGACCATTCCCGGCTGCCGTGCCCTGCATATCGACTGGCCGGCCTGGTCAGGCCCGGAGCAGGCGGGGCGACCGGCCATGACCGACCGGCTCGCGCGCGCCGGGGTGACCGTGATCGGAGTCGACGAGGGATCGCGGCTGCTGCTGAAGATGCTGACGACCCCGGACTTCCCGGCCAGCGTCGCGGTTCACGGCCGGATCGGCTTGCTCGGGCGCCCGCCGGCGGCCGGGCACTTGACCGGCAGGTTCCTGCAGGCCATGCGCACGTACTATCCGGGCGTGGAGCTCGTCTGCGAGGCGCGTATCTCACCGCGGACCGACCCGTACCTCGCCGACTACCTGGTCGATGGCGTGTCTGTCCTCCCGGCCGCGATGGCGCTCGAGGCACTGGCCCAGGCGGCATCGGTGCTGGCGGGCCGCCCGGTCCGGCGCGCGGTCGGAGTGTCGGTCGACTCGCCGGTCGTGGTTCGGACGGGCGGCGCGGACCCCGGCGCGGTGATCCGCATCTGCGCATTGCGGGATGGGGACACTGTGACGGCCGTGCTGCGTTGCG
The DNA here is from genome assembly GCA_963774825.1 of uncultured Actinomycetes bacterium. GTDB lineage: Bacteria > Actinomycetota > Actinomycetes > Streptosporangiales > Streptosporangiaceae > DATBGO01. The sequence continues at coordinate 458,829 of CAVZGW010000026.1, forward strand.
AGGAAAGCAGTTTTGCCGTCGATCACGTCCGTGCCGTGTTCAGCTGCGGCCTTCAGGCGGCTGACGCGGCGACATCCCGCGGGGCTGCGCTGCCAGAACTTGAGGAAGTGCCCGCAAGCGACGCGGGGATCGTCGACGGCACCGAGCTCTACGGGACGATCTGCTTCCAGTCCGGCCGCTTCCGGCGTGCCGCGCTGCTTCCCGAGGTCACCTCGAGGTCCTGCCGTGCGCTGGTAGAAGGCGATGACAATCAGGCCTGGTTCGGCGATCTCGCCGACCCGGCCGATGCGCAGCTGGTCCTGGGCAGCCCGGGGCTTACCGACGCCACCTGGCACGTGCTGCAGGCTTGTGTTCCGCATCGCAGGCTCCAGCTTGCCGGGTGTGACTGCGTGCTCTTCAGCGGCCTCGCGGCGGACGGGGCCGTCGAGGTACGCGCCGCGCTGGTCCGCGATCCGAGGCAGCAGGCCCCGGCGGCCAGCTCCGCCGCCCGGCGAAAGTCAGTCGTTCCAGCGCAGAGTCCGGGCCCGGAGGCCAGTACGCCGCTCGCTGGCCCGAGCGAGTATGTGTGGGATGTCGAGGCCGTGGACTCGGCGGGCCTGCCGATAGTGACCTGGCGCGGGCTACGGCTACGTGACACCGGGCCGCTGCCCCGCGGCGAAGCCTGGCCGCCGGCGCTGCTCGCCGCGTACCTGGAACGGAGCGCAGTCGCCCTCGGGCTGGACCCGGAGCTGCGGATAGCGGTCCGCAGCGGACAACCGGACGGGACCGCGCCGCGGGACGCGGCCGACGCCGTCGTCCCGAAGCCGTCACCGCCCGCGGACGAGCGGCCCCGGCAGCCCGGCCGCACCCGGGCCGCGGCCGGCGGGGCCCCCGGGGACATCAGCCGGAGGCCCGGCCGGGTCAGCCGGAGGCCCGCTGGCTGCCTGCGTCGCGACGGGCCGCGGCGCCCTGGCGGGATTTACGCTGACCGTCTGGGCAGCAGACTCCGTGACGTGCGGCTGGGCCGCCGCCGGACCGGCCCGAGACCGCCAGCCGGCAACTGGTCAGAGCAAGGTGAGCCGCCCCGCCGCCGAGCCGGCCCTGGCCGGGATGCGAGCCGACATGCGCGACCGGCTGGGCGAACCGTCGGCCGTGCTGGACGCGCGGCTGCGCGCCGTCAGAGACTGCATGACGGTTTCGCGCATGCGAGCGGCCTCGGCCGCTGTAGTCGGCGACGGTCCCGCCGGGGAACGCTGGGTGCTCGTACGCGCGGGCGGAGCGACAGTCGCCTGCACGGTCGCCGAGCTCACCGGTGTCCCCCAGCCGGTCGCCATCGCGATCATGACCGGGAAACCGCGCAAGGAGCAGCCGGAGCCCGCTGACTCGGGCCAGCCGCGCCCCCGGTCGCGCAGGCAGCGCGGCCGGGCCACGAAGCACGCTCGCTGACCCGGGTCAGCTCAAGGTCACCTGGAACTGGCCCGTCGCTGGCGGCGGGTGAGCTCGAGCTGGTCATGACATCAGCATGGCCGCCGTTGCGTTATTCATCCCGGTCATTCGCCAATGGCGGTCGGCTGGGCGTGCCGGGCCAGGTCGCGAACGTGCCCTTTCCCGCTGCCCTGCGGTTCTGCCACCATGGAAACCGAACGGAGTTCTAGTCGGAGGCGGCCCCCGTGACCACACCGCAGCAGGCCCGCATCGCCGGTGACGTCGACCTGTCGCAGAACGAGTTCTGGGGACTCCCGCTGCAGCAGCGGGACGCCGCGTTCGCGCAGCTGCGCGCGCTGCCCCAGCCTGCGTTCTACGCGGAGCCCGAGTCACCCTTCGCCGGCCCGGGTCCCGGCTTCTACGCGCTGGTCAGGCACGCAGACGTGATCGAGGCCAGCCGGCACCCCGAGGTGTTCTCCTCAGCCGGCGGGGCCACCAGCATCCAGGACCTTCCGGCCGAGTTCAATGAATACTTCGGCTCCATGATCAACATGGACGATCCGCGGCACGCCAGGCTCCGCCGGATCGTCTCACGCGCCTTCACCCCGAGGATGATCAAGAAGTTCGAGCACGACGTTCAGCTCACTGCCGCCGAGATCGTGGACGATCTGCTGGCCACCGGCCCGTGCGACTTCGTCGAGCAGGTGTCGGCCCGGCTGCCCCTCAAGATCATCTGCAAGATGATGGGGATCGGGGATGAGCACTACGCAATGGTGCTGCGGAACACCAATATCATCCTGTCCGGAGCCGACCCGGAATTCCTGAGCGCCGATCTGGGCGAGGCGGTCACCCAGATCCTCACCGCCGGCCAGGAACTCGCCACGCTGGTGACCGGGCTGGCCGCGCGCCGCCAGGCGGACCCCGGCGACGACCTGACCTCAGCGCTCGCCACCGCCAATATCGACGGTGAGCAGCTGACAGAGGCTGAGCTCGCTTCGTTTTTCATCCTGCTGGTGGTGGCCGGCAACGAGACCACCCGCACAGCGATCTCGCACGCACTGACGCTGCTGACCGACTTCCGTGATCAACGGGCCCTGCTGCTCGCCGACCTCGATGGCCGGATCGGCGGCGCTGTAGAGGAGATCGTGCGGTACGCCACGCCGGTCATCTGGATGCGGCGCACCGTCACCCGTGACACGGCGATGAACGGCCACGACTACCGGGCAGGTGACAAGACCCTACTGCTGTACTGGGCGGCCAACAGGGACGAGGCCGTCTTCGACGATCCGGCCAGCTTTGACATCAGCCGCTCACCCAACCCGCACGTCGGCTTCGGTGCCGCTGGCCCGCACTTCTGCCTCGGGGCCCACCTGGCCCGCAGGGAGATCGCCGCGATCCTGCGAGAACTGCTAGCCAGGGTGCCGGACATCCACGCCGCGGCGCCGCCGGACCGGCTGCTGTCCAGCTTCATCAACGGCATCAAGCACCTCCGTTGTGACTTCACTGCGTGACGCACGTGCGCCGCGGGATGGCGGCGAGACCGGCTTGACCACGTTTGGCGAGCAGCCTGAAGCATGGGTAACCTCAATCTCGTAACGAGCAGTAATCGTCGCAGTACAGCGTGTATAACTGGAACCCCACGGGGCACTCGGGGCCCGGCGAACCGGGCCAGGGGGGAGGCGTCCCGTGGGAATCGGGGGGACCGTTTAGCCGCGGAGGGGGGCTCTCGTCGGGCGATCGTTCCGGCGGAATCGCCCTGGTACGTGAGGCCATGGCAGATATGCCCGGAGCGTGATCACGTCGCTGGGAACGAGGGTCGCGGCAAGCGGAGGGGGGATCTTCGTCCAGTGGGCGGCGCCACCCGGGGGCGCGGCGCCGCCCACTGACGAAGGCCGAAAGCGGGCGCGGCAAGTCCGGGCCGGCGTAGGCCCGCACCAGTCAGCCCGGTGCCCTCAGTCAGCCCAGTTTGCTGATCTGCCCGGCGAGCGCGAAATCAGCAGCGGTCAGGCCACCGGCCGAGTGGGTCGAGAGGGTCAGTGTCACCTGGTTCCAGGAGATCGCGATATCCGGATGGTGATTGGCGCCCTCGGCCAAGTACGCGACGGCGCCGACGTAGAGCAGGGCGTCGCGGAAGTCATCCCTGGTGATCAAGCGGCTGATGCTTTCGCCATCACGTTCCCAGCCGGGCACGGCGGCCAGCCGGGCAGCGATCTCGTCCTCGGTCAGCAATTCCATGTCTCACGCATACCACACCGCGGTATCCCGGGCCCGGAACCACCGCGGCGAGGCCAGCAGATACCAGCGAGGCGGCGCGGGCCGGTGGCGGGACAATGGGCCTACGGACCCCGCTAGGCTAGGCCGGGCAGCGGGCGTACCGACGCGGCCCTGGCAAACCTGGCCGCGCACCGCGCGTGACCAAGTTGCCGCTGTTCTTCCCGGTTAGGCCCTGGAGCGCCGCAGATGACAGATCCGCAATCGCCACAGCTGCGACTAACCCCGCTGGCCGCCGTGCACGAAAGGCTCGGCGCGAAGATGACCGGTTTCGCTGGCTGGCTGATGCCGCTCCGCTATCAGAGCGAGACGGCTGAGCACCAGGCGGTACGAACGGCTGCCGGGCTATTCGACCTGTCCCATATGGGCGAGATCATGATCGCCGGCCCCGCTGCGGCGGCCGCGCTCGACTACGCGCTGGTAGGCCAGCCATCGGCGCTGGCACCGGGCCGCGCCCGCTACACGATGATCTGCGCACCTGACGGCGGCATCATCGACGATCTCATCGTCTACCGGCTCGCCGCCGATGAGTTCCTGGTCGTCGCCAACGCCGCGAATACGCCCGCCGTCTTCGCCGAACTCGCGGAGCGCGCCACGGACTGGAACGCGGACGTGACCGACCGGACCGCCGACTACGCGCTGATCGCCCTCCAAGGGCCTGGTGCAGCGCGTATCCTCAAGCCGCTCACCAGCGCGGACCTCAGCGAAGTGCGGTACTACGCCAGCTACCCCGCGACCGTCGCCGGCTACGACGTCCTGCTGGCCCGCACCGGCTACACCGGCGAGGACGGCTTCGAGCTTTTCACCCGCCCCGGCGATGCCGAGCCGGTCTGGACTGCGCTGTCAACCGCGGGAGCCGCGGCTGGACTGGTCCCAGCGGGCCTGGCCGCCCGGGATACCCTGCGGCTTGAGGCCGCGATGCCGCTTTACGGCAACGAACTCAGCCGGGACGTGACGCCGTTCGACGCCGGACTGGGGCGAGTGGTGAAGCTCGACAAGCCCGCTGACTTCGTCGGCCGGGACGCGCTGGCCCGGCGGGCCCAGGCAACGCCGGAGCGGGTCCTTGTCGGCCTCATCGGCCGGTCCCGCCGGATCCCCCGGCACGGCTATCTGGTGCTGCACGACGGCAGCCCGTGCGGCACGGTGACCAGCGGCGCGCCATCCCCGACGCTCGGCCAGCCGATTGCCATGGCGTACGTCGAGCCGGACGCCGCGAGCGCGGCCGAGCCCGATGGCGGAGCCGGCGGGCTCGCCTTCGACATCAGGGGCAGCGCCGAACCGGCGGACCTGGTTCAGCTGCCGTTCTACCGCCGGCCGGCCTGACTGGCCGGCCAGGACCGTCACCTGCAGAAGAGGTTTTACTATGACCGTTCCCGATGACCTTCGCTACACCCAGGAACATGAATGGGTGGCCATGGATGGCACCTCCGCCACCGTAGGCATCACCGATCACGCCCAGCAGGCACTCGGGGATGTCGTCTTCGTCTCAGTGCCCGCGCCAGGTACCAAGGTGACGGCCGGCGAACCATGCGGGGAGGTCGAGTCCACCAAGTCCGTCAGCGACCTGTACTCCCCCGTCGACGGCGAGGTGACCGAGATCAACGGAGAGGTCGACGAGAATCCTGGGGTCGTGAACGCCGACCCGTACGGGGCTGGCTGGCTGTTCAAGGTCGCCACCTCGGGCGACGCGCCAACCGGCTTGCTGTCCGCCGCTGACTATACGGAACTGACTGAGGAAACGTAGCGAGCCAGGCTGCCCCGGCAGCCTGCACCGCCCCGAGTCCGTCGTCGCGAGACCGGGGACGGCGCCGCTACTTCTTGCGCCGACCCCAGATCCGTAGCACCAGGATAGCTGTGACGGCCAGGCCTACCGCGACCGCGGCCATTCGCACCTCGGGCTTGGCGGCCTCCTCGCGCAGCCGCCCGCGTATCTGCTGTGCGGCGTTCGCCGGGCTGACCCGGTCCATCAGGGTGTCGATTGTCTCGGCCAGGTTCTCCCGGGTCCGCTCGATCTCCGCGACGAGCGCGTCAGGATCGCTTCCGGCTACCGTGGCGCCCACGGCAACCGTGCCCCGCACTTCGACTGCGCCGTCCGGATCGGCCATCACACGTGTCCCTCCTGCGCCCATGACTGCCTGGCGCGGCCTGCTTGCGCCTAGTCTTCCAGGCTGGCGCCGACGGCGTGGCACCGGCCCGCAAGACGCGCCAGCGGGCGCCAAGATCCGTTCCCGGCTAGGCCATTTAGCAGCATTAACGAGGGATGCGACGGGGTCCAGGCGCACTGCCGGGACCCCGTCGCCACTTTCAGCAGTGGCTAGTCAGCCACCGCTGCCCAGCGCGTGCGCGGCCAAGATGATCAGCCGGCACGCAGCGATCTGCGGCGCCGCACCGTCAACCGGCACGTTTCCGAATGCCGCCGTCTCGAGCTCGCCCTTGATCTGCAGGGCCAGCCGGTCCCTGGCGATCTCGAGCCGCCGTAGCGCCAGATCGGTGCGCAGGTAAGGTCGAATCGCCCGAGCTGGTGCTCTCGATCGCGCTGGTGTCGGCCTGCAAGCGTGTAGGCGCCGAACTCGCCCACGCTGGAGTTGAGCTGCTTGTAGCACTCCCCGAGCGCGGTCACGCCGGGCGCAGCGAGCGCGTGGTTCGGGTCGGCGAGGACCTGGGTGATGACCCGGCCGTCGTGCTCGTAGTCGTCGCGCAGGCCGGTCAGGTACAGCAGGGTCGGCCTGATGTCGGTCTCGTCGGTCCAGGGCCCGGCCAGGTGCTCGCTGCGAGACCGTGATCTGGCCGCTGTCCGGGCCTGCCGAGCTCGGGCCCGCGTTCGGCTGGTGCCGTCCAGGCCCAGGTGCCTGACGCCGGGGCCGACGAACCCGACGTAGTTGGTGTTGATCTCGGCCGCGTAGTCGCCGTGATCCCAGGCGTAACCGGTCGTCCTGCTGCGACGCACGAGCCCGCTGCAGGTCGTGCCGCCGTCGTAGAGGTAGTAGTCGGGCTTGGCGAACATGGCCAGCGTCGGCGTCCGCGCCGGGTCGGCGTTGACCATGTGCAGGATCGCCTCCTCGGTCGGGTCGGCGAGGTAGTTCGTGATCGGCTGCGTGGTGCCCGGTGTACGGGTTGCTCGCGGTGAGCCCGGCCACGGCGTGCTCGAAGGTGCCGGACCTGAGCGGTGTCCGGCCCTGGGTTCCCGGTGAGGTAGAACTCCGGCGCGGTGTCGTCCTCCATGCTGAACGGGGTGGTGTCGTGTCTTCTCGGTGGCCAGCAGGCCGGTGATGTTGCCGTCGAGCTCGCCGAACGAGCCGGCCGGGTAGGTGCACGGCACGTCCGGGGTCACCGTGTCGCCGCTGACCGTGGCACCATCGCAGTTGGCCGGCGTCGGCTGGATGGCGCGCCCGACGTTGGCGCCCGCCTCGTGGTCGCCCTCGTCCGAGCTGAGGACGAACAGCGTGTTCTTCGGCGTGATCCCGTCGGCGGCCAGGCGCTGGAAGAAGGTCCCGAACGCCTGGTTGTAGTACTGCGCCTGGGCGATGTAGCAGGCGCTGCCGCTGCCGAGCGCGTCTGGCGCCTGGTAGCACGGCTCGCCCGGTCCGGACAGCGCCGGGATGAACTCGTTCCCGTGCAGGTCGGAGATGTAGCCGTTGACCACCGGCACGCCGCACTCCAGCATGTCGGCCACGTAGGCCAGCGTCTGCGAGGCGTTGATGCTGTCGAAGCCGGGGAAGCCCGGGTAGTCGGTCAGGTACGCGCCGTCGATCTCGTTGCCGTTCAGGTCGACGAGGTTGCCGGCCGCGTTGGTCACCGGGTACGCCGTTGTGCGTCAGGTTCGGCGTGCCCGCGCCGAGCTGCGGCGCGACGTACTTGTGCCCGAACAGCGCCTGGTAAGCCGGTGTAGCCGCCGGGCTCGTCCGGCAGCACGTCGGGCACGGCGGTGGGCGACGGCGTGGTCTGGCCGTACTTGACGCGCCTTGGCGTTCGCGCAGAACGCGCTGCCCTTGGCGCAGTGCACGGCGAGGCCGACGTAGTCAGCGGTCTCCGGGTCCTTGTACGGATCGGGGTCGGCGGCGAGCTGCTGCGTCCTCGGGCGAGTTCGGCGCCGAACACCTTGGGGATGTCCACCGCGGTGTTCTCCAGCTCCTGGTTCACCGTGGCGATCTCGCCCGACGTTGCAGCCGGCCCGGGTGTATGGCACCCACGGGCGCCGGGCGTGACGGTGGTCGGCGCCGGCGCGGGCGCGTGGTGGCCGGCGGGACCGGCGAGTAGACCAGCTACGGGTTGGTGTCGTGGCCGGCGTTCGGGGTGCTAGGCGGTGTCGTAGATCGGGTCGGTCCAGTAGGCGAACGAGCTCGCCGGATCGGTCGTGCCGTCCGGCGTTGTAGGCCTGGTAGTCGTTGCTGACCGGCATGCCCTGCCGGTCGCCGTACAGGCCGGTGCGGTGGTCAGCAGGTCATCGGCGGTGTGCGCGATCAGCGGCGTGTGATTGTTGGACAGGAACGTGCCGTTGCCCTCGAAGAAGTGCAGCAGGTTCGGCATCAGCTCCAGGTCGGACGGGACATTCGGGTTGT
>CAVZGW010000027.1:0-379455 GCA_963774825.1 uncultured Actinomycetes bacterium
GGTAGGCATGGCGGATCCACTGCACGGCCTTGGCGTCGAACGGGCGGCCGTTCCCGGTGGTCAGCCCGGCGGCGTTCAGCAGCCCGGCGAGCTCGGCGGCGGGCGTGACGGGGCCGAGCTGGCGGACCATCTCGACCGCCGGGGACGGGCTGCGCCGGGCGGTGCCGCGGTGGACGGGGCGGCCCACCCGGAGCTCGTCGATGGCGCCGGTGTGCCAGCGGATCCCGATCCGGACCATGCCGGGGTCGGGCTCGGGCAGCAGGGTGACGTCGGCGATCAGGGTGCGCAGCAGCCGCTTGCGGTCCCTGGCGCTAGTGGCCGGGGCGTGCCAGAGTGCGGGCAGGTCGGCGGCGATTTTCTCCAGCTCGGCCCGGCTGGGCAGGGGCGGCAGCGCGTCGGTGGCGGCCTCCAGCGCCTGCCCGGCCTCGGCAACGGCGGCGAGTTTCGCTTCCCACCGGGCTTCCAGGGTGCGGGCGACCAGCCGGTTCTCCGGCTCGACGGCGCTGAAGGCGCGCTCGGCCCGGTCTGCCTCATAACGGGCGCGTTCGACGGCGAGCTGGGCGGCCCGGCTGATGCGCTGGTGCCGGCTGGCCACCTCGTCGGCGCTGGCCAGGGCCAGCGCGACCTGCTCGGGGGTCAGCGCGTCCAGCAGCACGCCGGCCACCGCGTCATCCACGATGGCAGCGGCCACCGACCGGCAGGTCGGCGTGGTCAGCCGGTCGGCGCGGGAGGAGCACTCATAAGCAGGCCGGGCTTCGGCGTGGTAGCTGGTGCGCATCGGCTTGCCGCAGGATCCGCAGACGATGATCCCCTGGCATAGCGCGCAGCCCTCGCGGGGCGGCCGGGCCCCGGCGTTGGTCCGGTTGGCCGCCAGCCTGGCCTCGCCGGCCAGGTAATCAGCCCAGGTGATGTAGCCCTCGTGGTGGTCTTTGATCAGCACCGGCCACTCGGTCCTGGGCCGTTCCACCAGCGCGGTGCGCACGGTGCCGTCCGGCTCGACGGTGCGCCGGGAAGTGTAGCGGCCGAACACGTAGGCCCCTGCGTAGCAGGGGTTCTTCAGCACCCCCAGGACGCGGGCGCAGGTGAGCGTGCCCCAGCGCAGCTGCCCCGCCCACGCGCCGCCGTAGGCGCGCAGCGGGAACCGGCGGCCGGCGAACGCGGCGACCACCGCGTAGGCCGACCCGCACGCGGTGAACGCGGCGAACAGGTCCCGGATCGCGGCCTGGACCTCGGCGTCGGGGTCGATCACGATATCGCCGGCGTCGTCGTGGACCAGCCCGACCGGCAGCGGGGTGCGCAGCTCGCCGCGCCCGGCCGCGGCCCGCTTGTTGGCCTGCAGTCGCTGCGCCATCACGTGCAGTTCCATCTCTCCCATGGTGCCCTTGAACCCCAAGATGACGCGGTCGTTCACGTCGGCGGGATCGTAGACGCCGTCGGGGTCGATCAGCAGCGTGCCGGTGATCCGGGCGAATTCCGCCAGCCGGGCCACGTCGGCGTTCGACCGGGCCAGCCGGGTGATCTCGATCCCGAAGATCGCCCCGACCTCGCCGGTGCAGACCCTGGTGACCAGCTCGGTGAACCCCTCCCGGGCCACCCCCCACTTGCCGGAGATCCCCAGGTCGGTGTCGATCACCTCGATCGAGGTTGACGGCCATCCCAGCGCGGCTGCCGTGTCCGCCAGGCCGTACTGGCTCCTGGTCGACTCGGTGTGCTGGCGGACCTGCGCCATCGAGGACTGGCGCAGGTAGCAGATCGCTGCCCTCTCGCGGTGACTGCTCGTGATCTTGTGCTCGCCGTTCACCCGCGCCTCCCAGCGCCGAGATGGTCATGTTGGCCAGCGCCGCCACCGCCTCGGCCCGCGCGGGCCCGGCCAGGACGGCGGCGCTCACCGGCTAGGACAGTTCTCGCCGGGCCAGCAGCTCGGCGTTGATCGCCGAGATCTCCGCGAGCAGCTGCTCGATCTCCTCGCCGTTGCGCAGGTACCGGCGCACCACCCCGGCCAGGGACGCCGGGACGTACCGCAGCCGGCTCCGGGCCGCGGTCTTCGGCGCGAAGAAGGCATACGGGCCGTGCGGCTCGCCGCCGGCGCACCGGCAGCCGGCCTTGCCGCATCGCCGCGTCTGCTCGGTCAGCGAGCCAGACAGCACCTGCTCGGCGCCGCCGAGCCGCGCGGCCAGGGCGCGCCGCCGTGACAGCAGCCGCCGCGTCGCCATGCCCGCCAGGCCGGTCTCGTCCAGGTTCTTTTGCTCTCTCATCACAAAAGAGTATGCCGCTGCCAGGCATGACGATCAACGACCCCGCAATGCGCGTGTCGCCGCGCCGAGCGCGGCCAGCCCCTCGGCCGACAGCCGGCCAGTCCCGGGCGGCTCACCCCGGTCGGTCCACGACTCCGGCAGCGTCACCTGACCGCTGAACCCGCCCGCGCAGACGAACACCATGTCCGCCCCGCGCCGCTTGGCATACAAGATCTCCAGCCGCTGCCCGTTCAGCGGGTGGAACGGATGGGTGACAACCACGAAACCCAAGGGATCACTGGACAATGCGGCACTATGCCGCCTCCGTGGCCACGCCGAGCGGCCGCAGCCGCCCGTCCGCCTTCGGGATGTACACCCGCCGGAACGGCTCGCCCGGTACTGCCCCGACTGCACCCGCCCGTGCAGGTCTCCGAGATTAGCCCGCAGGTCCTGCCCGTACTGCCCCACGTCACCCCGTCCGCGCCCGGCGCCGCCTTCCGGTTTCAGTCCGTGAACACCGCCCACAGCCGATCCAGCGCTGACGTGGTGCAGCAGCGCGGTGAACCGCGCTTCCTTATCCCTTACAGCCACTTGCCGCACACGGTCCAGCCCACTTGACACGCCCGGCCCGGCGCTGCGTCCGGGACGTGTTTCGCTGTCCGTGTTCCCCTTGGCTCGCTCCCTTTCCTCCACCGCCTCCGCAGCACGGCCGCAGCCCGCCTTGTTCGGCGGGTTCGCAGGTACTACGAGGTGATCTGACTGCCCGCGCCGTTCATCCCAGGATTACCGCCTCGGCGTTCCCTGGGCGGCCCGCCCGCTGACCAAGCGGACGGGCAGCACGGGCCCTCCCGGTTCTCGCGCATGGAGGTTCCGCACATGCCCTGGTTCTCTGACCGCGCGGGGTCCCCCGGCGGCTCGCGATAACGCTGCCAGCGATGTTGCCTTCCGCTTCTGAGAACAGCGTCGGCACCCCGGACTTGGAATTTCGCGGCTCAATAGCCCGGCCTGCACGTACCCCTGCCAACGCTTCGCCCCGCCCTCACGGGCAACGACGCATGACTCGGGGCCGTCGTGGGTCGCTAGCCCTTCGACGTAGAACTCTTTCATTTCCTCCTCCATGCCGGTTTATCCCGGCGCTTCCTCAAGATCTTTTGAAACGCCGCGATCCCCGGGGCGGCCCAGTTCCCGCTGTCCCACTCCCACATTTCGGCTTCGAGCTCGGCGCCGTCTCCGTTCCCGTCGAGCCTGTTATCCGCTGGCCACCCCGGCTATCAGCGCGTCCAGGTACCGGCTGAGCAGTGACCCGTCGGGGTCGTGGCCTGGGTTCACCTCGGTCAGCACCAGGCCGGCGAACGACGGGTGCCGCTGCAGGACCTGCAGGCAGGCGGTGACGTGCCCGGCAAGGACGCCAGAGCCGTAATGCGGGAAGTTTCCGAGCGGCAGGTCACCGGAGTCGATCACATCCACGTCGAAGTGAACGACTACCGGACCGCTGGCGGCCTCGATGGCGGCCAGCGCCCGCTTCGCCGCACCTGCCGGGTCAGCGATGAGGGCCGGTGCCTCCTGGAAGCTGACTCTCTGTGCGGCCAGGAACTCCCGGCCCGCGTCGTCGGTCTCGCGCGGGTCGCCGCCGACAAGGGCCAGCCGGGCGGGCGCGAGCAACGGCGCCGCGCCGCCCAGGCCGGTCAGTTCGGGCACTCCCCGGCCGAGCAGGTGCGAGATTCCCATCGAGTCGAAGATGCCGGAGCCGCCGGAGTCCGGCATGCCGAGATCGGCGTCGCCGTCAACGTACACCAGGCCGACGTCGGGATGACGGCGGCGGAATCCGGCGACGACCCCGAGGGTGATCGTGCAGTCGCCGCCCACGATCAACGGCAGCTGCAGGGGATGCGCCTCGTCGGAGACCGCCGCGGCCACGGCGTCGGCGACCTCGGCCGCCACCCGGGCCACCGCGGGGAGGTTGCGTCGTCCCGGGTGGTCACGGTCGACGGCAAACGCGGCGCCCGGCAGGTTCCCTGCGTCCCTGGCGGAGTCCCCGGCCGCGCGCAGCCGGTCCAGCAGGCCGGCCGCACGCAACGCGTCGGGAGCGCGGTCCTGGCCCGCATGATGGGCCCCGGCGCTGCTCGGCACTCCGATGATGATCCAGTCGCGCACACCGCCTCCAGCAATCGTTGCCGCTGTCATCGGGCCGCACCGGGCGGCTCGGCCCGGTCAAGCCAGCTGCGGGCCGGGCGGCTCGGCCCCGGTCAAGCCAGCTGCGGGCCGGGCGGCTCGGCCCCGGTCAAGCCAGCTGCGGGCCGGGCGGCTCGGCCCGGTCAAGCCAGCTGCGGGCCGGGGCGGCGATCCAGTTCTGGTCGAATAGCGCGCTGACCGACTCGCCTTCGTGGATCCGGCGGATCGCCTCGGCGAGCGCCGGGGCGAGCGAGATGACCTGAAGCTTGGGGTCACGCTCGCTGTCGGCGATCGGCACCGTGTTGGTGCAGACTATCTCGACCACCTCGGGCCGCGCGGCGATCCGCTTGAGCGCCCCGTCGCAGAACAGCCCGTGCGTGCAGGCGATGCGCACCGACCGGGCTCCCCATTCCTGCAGCCGTGCCAGCAGCTCAAGGATGGTAGTCCCGCGGGCGATCTCGTCATCGAGGACGATGACGTCGCGATCCGCCACGTCGCCGATGATCGAGCTGATCGTGACCTGCTCGTCGTCCAGCCGCTCCTTGGCGCCGGCCGCGACCGGCAGGCCGAGCAGCCGGGCCAATGCCGCCGCCTGCTTGGCGTTACCCAGGTCAGGCGAGACCACCACGGCCTCATGCAGGCTCAGGCCGGCGAAATGCGCGGCCAGCTCGCGCAGCGCGTGCAGGTGGTCGACCGGTACCGAGAAGAACCCGTGCACCTGGGGCGCGTGCAGTGTCATTGTCAGTACCCGGCTGGCGCCTGCAGTTACCAGGAGGTCGGCGACGAGCCTGCCGCCGATCGATACCCGCGGCATCGATTTCTTGTCCGACCGCGCGTAGGCGTAGTGCGGCATCACGGCCGTCACCCGCGCCGCGGAGGCGCCCCGCGCGGCGTCCAGCATCAGCAGCAGCTCGACCAGGTTCTCCTGGACCGGCGGCACGATCGGCTGGATCAGGAAGACGTCGCGTTCCCTGCAATTGGACTGCAGCTGCACCTCAAGGCAGTCGTTGGCGAAGCGGCGCAGCCGGACCGGGTGCAGTGGCTCCCCAAGCTGCGCGCATATCTCTGCGGCCAGGCCGGGATGGGCGCTGCCGCTGAACACCGCGATTTCCCGCACAGCCCAAGGCTAGATGCTCGGGCCTGGATCCTCCGCGCCAGCGCCATGATCGAGCGCGAGCAGGCGGCCGGCGTGCCGGAGCCAGCGCCCCGGGTCGGCGCTGGCGGGCCCGGTTCCGCCTGCCAGCCCGGTCAGCGAGACCGCCCGCAGGACGCCAGCCGGAGGGACGGCGGCTATCACCCCCGCGACAATTGCGGCCGCGGCCCCGGCCCGGGCAGCGGCGGCGATGACGGCAGCCGGGACCTTGCCGCCGACCGATGTGGCGTCGTACCGCCCCTCCCCGGTAATGACCAGGTCGGCGCCGCGCAGCGCGGCATCAAGCCCGCTGATCCGGCACAGTTCCGCAGCGCCCGGCGCGATCCGCGCTCCCCAGGCCGCGGCGAGGCCGTAGCCGGCGCCGCCGGCTGCGCCCGCCCCGGAAGCGCCTGGCACCCCGCCAAGCAGCTCGGCGAGCCTGGTCAGCCCTGCCTCGAGAACGGCCACCTGGCGCGGGTCCGCGCCCTTCTGGGGGCCGAAGACCGCAGCCGCGCCGCGCGGCCCGAGCAGCGGGGCCCCGACGTCGGTCAGGCAGGTCACGCCGCCCTCGGGAGGCGGCCGGAGGCCGGTCAGGTCGACGGCGGCCAGCCCGGCAAGGAAACCGCCGCCGGGCGGCAGCTCGCGCCCGCCGGCATCGAGGAAGCGCGCCCCGAGCGCCGCGAGCGCGCCGGTCCCGCCGTCCGTGCAGGCCGAGCCGCCGAGCGCGATCACGATCGTGCTGGCCCCCGCGTCCAGCGCGCGCCCGACCAGGTCGCCCACTCCGGCGCAGTGGGCACGGAGCGGATCAGGAACTGCCAGCAACGGCAGTCCGCTGGTACGGGCGAGTTCCACGACGCCCGTTTGGCCGGGCAGTTCCAGCCAGCAGCTGTCAACGCACCCGTCGCGCGGCCCGCGGGCAGCGGCCTGATGCCAGCGGGCGGCGGGCCACGCCGCGGCGAGCACCTCAAGCGTTCCCTCGCCGCCATCGGCTAGCGGAACACAGGTCACCGCATCGCCTGGCCGTCCGGACCGCCAGCCAGCCGCCAGCTCGGCGGCTGCTTCGGTGGCGCCGATGGTGCCCTTGAACGAGTCGGGCGCGACGACGATCCGCACCGAGGTCAGCCGGGGCCGGTCACGGCCTGGCGAGGCCGTCCGCTGCGTGCTCGGCTGCGTGTTCCGCCACGTGCTCGGCTGCGTGCCCGGTTCCGGCCGCCTGCCCGCCGGCCGCGTCCGCTCGCGGGTGATGCGGCGGCAGCCCGAGCTGGTCCCTGATGGCCTGCTGCACGGCCGCCTTGGCGGGTCGCGCATCAACCGTCACCACGTATTCCTTGCGGCGGAAGATGTCCAGCACCGGGTTCGTCTTCTGGTGGTAATCGCGCAGCCGCACGGCGAGGGCTTCCTCGGTGTCGTCTTCCCTGGTGATGAGCTCACCGCCGCACACGTCACACTTGCCGGGCGCTTCCGGGCTGCTGGCCAGCAGGTTGTAGTCCATCCCGCACCCGGAGCAGAGCCGCCGCGCGAGCACCCGGCGGCGGACCTCGCTGTCGGGCATGTCCAGGTGGATGACCCCGTCGATGTCGTAGCCCTCCAGGAAGAACTCCGCCTGCCGCGGGTTGCGGGGAAAACCGTCGATGATGAACCCGTAGTTCCAGTCATGCTGGGCCAGGCGGTCCTTGACGATCCCGTCGACCAGATCGTCGCCGACCAGCTCACCTGCGGCCATGGTGCGCCGCACCTGGGCGCCCACCTTGGTGTGCTGCAGCACGTTCCAGCGGAAGATGTCGCCGACGCTGATGTGCACGAGATCGAAGTCGGACGAGAGCAGTTTGGCCTGGGTGCCCTTGCCGCTGCCTTGGACGCCCATGATGACATATTTGCGCATGCAGCTACCTTCGCATATGAGGCCTGCGGGACGGCTGGATCAGCCCGCGCGGCGCCGCCGGAATTGCCGGGCAGGCATCCCGTTGAGCACGGCAGGCGCAACGGGCGGCCGTCCGGGTATCCACGGCGATGGGAAGCCAGGCGCCGGCGTGGGCTCAGGGCTGGCGTAGCGGCTCGCTGGCGGGGCGCAGCGCGAACCTGCGCTCGCACCAGCGGCGGAGCTTGGGGTCCAGCGAGGTCCTGATCAAAGGCCAGTCCTGGACGAGCAGCCGGGCGTTGAGGAAACGGGCGACATCATTGCGCCTGCCCTGGGTCAGCACGATCCCGTACATGCTGCGCCTTGTGCTGTCATCCGTGACGTCGCACTCGCGCAGCCCCGGCCACGACAGGTGCCTCGGCAGCACGATGACTCCCCTGACCGGGCCGCGCAGTTCCTCGATCCCGCTGGGCAGCCGCCCGGCCAGTCCGGTGCGCCCGGAGATAAGCTCCGCAAGAGACATGCTTCTGATTATCACTGACAAGCCCGGTTACGCCGGCGGTGACTCGCTGATATCCGACGGTAACGTCAGCGAGCTGCGTGCAATGTCCCACGCTGCGGCAGCTCGCAGCCGGCGCTAGGCTCTGACCATGCCAAGCGCCAAGCCAACACCGCGGTGGCGCTTCCTGTTCGCCCCCAGGTGGCTGGGCTGGCATGCCTTCACCGTCGCGGCCGTGATCGGAATGCTCTGGCTCGGCGACTGGCAGTTCCATCGCGCCGAGGCGGGCAACGCGCTCAGCTGGGCTTATACGTTCGAGTGGCCGATCTTCGCGGCGTTCGGCCTGGTGTTCTGGGCTAAGACCATCCTGGACGAGCTGAGGCCGAAGACCGCGGACCGCGCAGCCGGGCCGGTCCAGCTTCCGGCCGGCGTGGCGGCACCGCGCGGCGGGTCTGGTGATCCGGCTGACGGCGCCGCGGAGGAAGAGGATGATCCGGAGCTTGCCGCCTACAACGCCTATCTCGCCCGGCTGAATGAGCAGGTGAAGGGCCACGGACGCTGGCACGGGCTGCGCTAGCCGCGGCCATTGCTCTCCGGCGATTTGCTGAGGAGGTTCTCCGGTGCGCGCTGACGTGCTCCGTTACCGCGTGATGGCCTACGTGACCGGCGTGGTGCTGATGATCTTGTGCTTCGTGGGAATCCCGCTGCAGGTATTCGCCCACGACAACGCCGTGGTGAACTACGTGGGCACCACGCACGGGATCCTGTACCTCATCTATCTGGTCACCGCCTACATGCTGGCCCGGCGGCTGCGGCTGGCCATCGGCCCGACGGTGCTGCTGCTGCTGGCCGGGACCATCCCGGTGCTGACGTTCGTGGTGGAACGCTGGATGACCCGCCGGTTCATCGACCCCGCGCTGCGAGCGGAGCAGAACGCGCAGGCGGCAGGCACCGCGCCTGCTCAGCCGCAGCCCTGGTAACGGTAGCCGCGCCACGTGGGCCAGCAGTATTTTGCCGAGCACCCGGCAGCGGCAGGCCGGCCGGGCACCGTGCACCTCGTGCTGGCCGACCTGCACCTGGAGCTGGAGACCGACTCCGGCGTGTTCTCGCCGGGCAGGCTGGATCCGGGGACCCGGCTGCTGCTTGAGACAGCCCCGGCGCCGCCAGCCGCCGGCCAGTTGCTCGATCTCGGCTGCGGTTACGGGCCGCTCGCGCTCGTGATGGCGGCCCGCTCCCCCGGGTCGTGTGTCTGGGCCGTCGATGTCAACCGCCGCGCGCTCGCGCTCTGCACTCGCAACGCCGCCCGGGCCGGGCTTGGCTGCGTCCGCCCCGCCATGCCCGACGACCCATCGGTACCTGGGCAGTTCCAGCTCATCTGGTCCAACCCGCCGATCAGGATCGGCAAGCCCGCGCTGCACGAACTGCTCACCGGGTGGCTGGGCAGGCTCGCGCCGGGCGGCAGCGCGTACCTGGTGGTGCAGCGCAATCTCGGGTCCGACTCGCTGCAGCGGTGGCTGGCCGAGTCCGGCTGGACCGCCGAGCGGGTCGCGGCCCGGGCCGGGTACCGCGTCTTGCGGGCTGGCCGGTGACCGGCGCGCCCGCGCCGCCAGCTGGGTCCGACGGACGTCAAGCGGCTGAACAGGTCCTGGCGGCGGCTGGCCGGGACCAGGATCGCCCTGCTGCTCGACTCGGTGAGCCAGCCGTTCAACGTCGGGTCGATCATCAGGACCGCTGCCGCTCTCGGGGTCGAGCGTGCCTGGCTCTGCGGTGCCACCGCGCCACCCGAGCACCCGTCAGCCCGCAGGACATCCCTGGGCACCGAGCGCTTCGTGGGGCTGGAGCGTCGCCGGCCAGCGCGGCAGCGGCGGCGGACGCCGCCCGGGCGGCAGGCTTCACGGTGGTCGCCATCGAGCTCGCCGCCGGCGCGGTCCCGCTGCACGAGGCGCCGCTCGACGGTGACATCTGTCTTGCCCTCGGCCATGAGGACAGGGGCTGCTCGGCTGCCCTGCTCGCCGCCGCTGACGTGGTCGCCTACATTCCGCAGCCAGGGCGGGTTGGCTCGCTCAACGTGGCCGCCGCGGCCGCCATCGCCATCGCGGAGACCCGCCGCAGGGCTTGGCAGCGCGGCTGACTGGCGAGCCGGCGGCCGCGGCCGGCCGCGAGCCGATCCCCGCTGCTTGACCGGGCCGCGCGCCTGACCGGCGGGCAGGGCGGCGTTCGGCATACTGAAGCCGTGGCGCCCGGATTCCTTGATCTTCCCAGGCCGCACGCGTTCGCGCACCGTGGCGGCGCGGCACAGCTGTTCCATGAGAACACCTGGCGCGCTTTCGAGCACGCGGTCGGGCTGGGCTATGCCTACCTGGAGACAGACGTGCATGCGACCGCGGACGGCGTGCTCGTGGCATTCCACGACCGGACGCTCGAGCGGGTGACCGATATGTCCGGCCGGATCGCGGAGCTGGCCCACCGTGACGTCGCGGCCGCCCGCATCGGCGGCAGCGACCCGATCCCGGTGCTCGAGGACCTGCTGGCAGCCTGGCCGGACGTCCGCTTCAACATCGACGTCAAGGACGCGCCCGCGGTGCGGCCGCTCGCTGACGCGCTGGTCCGGACCGCAGCGTGGGACCGGGTCTGCGTGACCTCGTTCTCGGGGCTCCGGCTTGCTGCTGCCAGGCGGGCCATGGGCCGGCCTGTCTGCATGTCCACCTCTCCGGCGGGGGTCGCGGCTATCCGGCTCGGGATGCCGCACCGTGCCCTGGCGGCCCGGTGCGCCCGGCTGTCCGTGCGCTGCGCCCAGGTGCCCATCCGGCTCGCGACGCCCTCGTTCCTGCGGCGTGCGCATGCCGCGGGCCTGTCGGTCCACGTATGGACCGTCAACGACCGCGCCGCCATGATCCGCCTGCTTGAGCTAGGAGTGGACGGCATCATGACCGACGAGACGGATCTGCTGCGCGATGTGCTCACCGAACGAGGCCAATGGCACCCGCGCGGAGCCGGATAAGGCGTTTCGGAGATCCGCAGGGCCGCGGAGGGGTTGGAATCTGGCCCGGAGGGGAATCTTGTCCGGGTACTCACCGTTGTCAACAGGGACGGCTGAGCGGCTGGGAGGCAGCAAATCTATGGCGGAGCGCGCACTTCGCGGTACCCGGCTCGGGGCCACGAGCTATGAGAACGACCGTAACACCGATCTGGCCCCGCGTCAGGAGGTGGCTTTCGACTGCCCGAAGGGCCATCGTTTCACCGTCCCGTTCTCCGCGGAGGCAGAGATCCCGGTGAACTGGGAATGCCGGGTCTGCGGTTCGCTGGCGCTAACCGCCACCGGGGACATGCCCGCGCCGAAGAAGGCCAAGCCGCCGCGGAGCCACTGGGACATGCTGATGGAGCGGCGCAGTATGGCTGACCTCGAGGAAGTGCTGGCCGAGCGGCTGGCTGTGATAAGGGGAAAGCGCGGCGATGATCGTCGCGATCAGGCCGGCTCGTCCCGCCAGCGCAAGAGCGCATAAGTCATATAACGGTTAACTGGCGCCAGCCGCCGGACGCTTGATAAGCGGCCGGCGGCTTGTCGTGCCCGGGGCTCGGCCGTGGCCCGGGGCTCGGCCGTGGTGCCCGGGGCTCGGCCGTGGTGCCCGGGGCTCGGCCGTCGTGCCCGGGGCTCGGCCGTCGTACCCGGGGCTCGGCCGTCGTACCCGGGGCTCTCTGCTGGAGGCCCGCGCCTCTCTGCTGGAGGCCCGGGGCTCTCTGCTAGACAGCGGCCCGCTGGCGGGCCTTACGGTCAACGCCCAGTCTGCGGGTGATGCCCCACTGAGCGACCCGCAGGAAGGCCTCACCGACGATCGCCCGGCCCATCTTGCTGGTGCCGCGGGTGCGGTCAGTGAAGGTAATCGGCACCTCGGTGACGGTCAGCCCGGCCGCGATGGCCCGCAGCGTGAGATCGATCTGGAAGCAGTAGCCCTGGGACAGGACCTGATCCAGGCCGATCTTGCGCAGCGTCTCAGCGCGGTAGACGCGGAACCCGCCGGTGGCGTCCCGGATCCCGATGCCCAGCATGATCCGCGCATAGGTGTTGGCGCCGCGAGACAGGAGCTCACGCGACTTCGGCCAGTTGCGCACGGTGCCCCCGCGCACCCAGCGTGACCCGATGACCAGGTCGGCCCCGGCGTCCAGCGCGTCAAGCAGCCTCGGCAGCTCCTCGGGCTGATGCGATCCGTCGGCGTCCATCTCGACCATGGCCTCGTAGCCGCGCTCAAGCGCCCAGCCGAAGCCCGCGATGTAGGCCGCTCCGAGGCCGGCTTTCGCTGGCCTGTGCAGCACGTGGATATGGGAGTCGTCGGCCACCAGCTTGTCGGCAAGCTCGCCGGTGCCGTCTGGGCTGTTGTCGTCAACGACGAGCAGGTCAGCGCCGGGGACAGCGCTGCGCACCCGGGCCGAAATCGACTCCAGGTTCTCTCGCTCGTTGTATGTCGGAATGATGACGGCCACGCTGCGCCCATGTGGCGATTCTGGCCGGTCGGTCGCTGTCAATATTCCTGCCTCAGCGTGTGCTGCACCGGGATTAGCGGGTGGTGCTGAAAGGATAGGTGATGGCGGCATCCTGCCAGACCGGCCGCTCGGAAGTGAGCCCGGGCATCCCTTCGGACCGGAGTCCGTCCTGTCGGCAACAGGCTCGTCCTCCGTTGTCTACTGGGTGCCCGGGCCCCTCCTGGGTCCAACCCCCCCGCCCAGCCGGGGCCTGCGGCTCCCGGCCGCGTTTCGCATGGCACGGGGCGATCGCGCGATCAGCCCCGTGTCACCGCGCAGCCGGGACCGCTGATGGCCCGGCCAGCTGGCCCGGTGCTGGACTGGGTAGCAACATACCGTCGATCGCGATGATGTCAACCTGCTGTTCCCGCTCGCCCGGCCGCCCCAGCGGCCACCGCCCGGCGGGACCTGTTCCGCCTTGTGCGGCGGCGATACGATTAACCGACTCAGCGGATGAGGGCGGAGTGGCAGGCTTTGGGCAAGCGTCAGCGAAGGCACGTTCTGCCGACCGCGCATGCCTCCCGGGCGTCAGCTCCGGCGCCCCGCACGCTCCAGATATTTCAATTTCGCGTGCCCGTGCTTTACAACCGCATTACCTAGCCCGCTTGCCGGGTGCATCTTCCAGCTGGAGGTCGAGCAATGACAGAAAATCCGGAACCTCAGGTGACTGAGTCAATTGTCTCCGAGTCAAGTATCGCCGTGCACTGGCGCGAGGAGGAGTATTACCTGCCCCCCGCCAAATTCGTCGAGCAGGCCAACGCCGCCGACCCGGCCATCTTCGAGCGGTTCAGCGAGGACCGCTTCGCCGACTGCTTCTCCGAGTACGCGAACCTGCTCAGCTGGGATGCGCCCTGGGACACGACGCTGGACAGTAGTAACCCCCCGTTCTGGAAGTGGTTCGTCGGCGGCAGGCTGAATGCCAGCTACAACTGCGTGGACCGGCACGCGGAGGCCAGCCCCGACAAGGACGCCATCATCTGGGTGCCGGAGCCGGAGGCCGAGCAGACGGCCCGGATCAGCTATTCCGAGCTCTACCGCCGGGTCAACGAATTCGCCGCGCTGCTGCGTGACTTCGCCGGGCTGCAGACCGGCGACCGGGTCACCCTGCACCTGCCGATGGTCCCCGAGCTGCCGGTCACCATGCTGGCCTGCGCCCGGCTGGGGGTTATCCATTCGCAGGTCTTCGGCGGGTTCAGCGGCAACGCGTGCGGGACCAGGATCGCCGACTCGGGCAGCCGGGTGCTGATCACGATGGATGGCTACTACCGCAGCGGCGACCTCACCGATCACAAGGCCAAGGCCGACGAGGCGCTGGCCGAGGCGCTCAAGCAGGGTCAGGAGGTCGACAAGGTCCTGGTCTGGCGCCGGCATCCGGGGCAGTACGCGTCGCAGACCCCGATGACCGATGGCCGCGACTTCTTCATCGACGAGGTGATCGGCAAGTATCAGGGGCAGGTTGTCGAGCCGGTGTCGATGCCGGCCGAGGCGCCGCTGTTCCTGATGTACACCAGCGGCACCACCGGCCGCCCGAAGGGCTGCGTGCACAGCACCGGCGGGTACCTGTCATACGTCGCCGGGACATCCAAGTACTACCAGGACATTCACCCCGACGACGTGTACTGGTGCATGGCCGACATCGGCTGGATCACCGGCCACTCCTACATCGTGTACGGGCCGCTCGCGCTGGGCACCACTAGCGTGATCTACGAGGGCACGCCCAACTACCCCGATGCCGGCCGGCCCTGGCGGATCGCGGAGGAACTCGGCGTCAACATCTTCCACACCTCCCCGACGGCCATCCGGATGCTGCGCAAGGTCGGGCCGGAGGAACCGAAGAAGTATGACTACCACTTCAAGCACATGACGACGGTGGGCGAGCCGATCGAGCCCGAGGTCTGGCGCTGGTTCCACTCCGAGGTCGGCAAGGGCGACGCGGTCATCGTCGACACCTGGTGGCAGACCGAGACCGGCGGCTTCCTCGGCAGTACCCTGCCTGCGCTCAAGCCGATGAAGCCCGGCAGCTGCGGGCCCATGGCGCTCGGGATCTACCCGGTCATCTACGACGAGGACAGCGAGGAGGTCCCGGCCGGCAGCGGCCGGGCAGGCAACATCTGCATCCGCAACCCGTGGCCGGGGATCTTCCAGACCATCTGGGGCCAGCCCGAGCGGTTCGTGCAGACCTACTACGCGAAGTACAACAAGGACCCGGACAGCAAGGACTGGCGCGACTGGCCGTATTTCGCCGGTGACGGCGCGGTCGAGGCGGCCGACGGCTACTTCAGGATCCTGGGCCGCGTCGACGACGTGATCAACGTCGCCGGTCACCGGCTCGGCACCAAGGAGATCGAGTCTGCCGCGCTGACGGTGCCGGAGGTCGCGGAGGCGGCAGCCGTGCCGGTCGTGGACGACATCAGGGGCCGCGCGGTCGAGGTGTACGCCTCGCTCAAGCCCGGCAACGAGCCGAGCAAAGCGCTGGAGGCCAAGGTCAGCACGGCGATCGAGGTCGAGATCGGCAAGATCGCCCGGCCGAAGAACGTCTGGATCGTGTCGGACATGCCGAAGACCAGGTCGGGCAAGATCATGCGCCGGGTCATCGCGTCCATCTCCAACTTCGCCGACGTCGGGGATGTCACCACACTGGCCAACCCCGAGATCGTCGACAGCATCCGGCACTATGTGCAGAGCGAGAAGGTCGCCAACGATGACGTGCCGCGCGATCTGACCGAAGCTGAGTTCGAGGAGATCAGGAAGTTCGGCGCCGAATAACGATCACGGGCGGATCGTCAGCAGCCGGCGGCTGCTGACGTGCCTCATGCAGCGGGACGCCGCGCGCTGAAACGGTCGCGGTGAAACGGTCGCGCTGAAACGGTACTGTCGGGGGGCTCCGTCAGCTGAGCGTGCCGCGACATGCGCCGACGGTCAGCTCGCGGTGACGGCCACGTGCGGCCGCGACGTTGCTGCGCGCCGACCGCCGCCGTGACCGGCCATCGCTCGCGGTGCCCGCGACGTTGCCGCGCGCCGAACCGGCCATCGCTCGCGGTGCCCGCGACGTTGCCTGCGCGGCAGCTGGCCATCGCTCGCGGCCGGCCAGCGAGCCGGAGCGGGTCAGCCCTGCGATGGCCCTGCGGTAACGTCGCTGGGCGAGTCGTCGCTGACCGTAGCGCTCTGCGCCGGCCCGGCGGTGGCGCTCGGCGCGGCGTCGCCGTCGGGTCCCTTGGCCGCCCTGTCGCCGCGGCGCTGGCCGATGATGAACCAGGCCAGACCGCCAGCGGTGAGCACGGCAGCGACGAAGAAGTTCAGCCGCAGGCCGAGAAAATGCTCCGAGGAATCAATCCGTAGCGTTTCCTCGAACATCCGGAACGCCGAGTAGCCCGCAACATAGAGCGCGAACAGCCCGGGCGGCCGGATCCGCCGGTGATGGCCCAGCCACACCAGCGCGGCCGCGAGCGCGAGATCCCAGATCAGCTCGTAAAGGAACGTCGGCTGGAAGGTCGCATAGCCGGCGTACCCGGCCGGACGGTACTGCGGCGATATCGCGAGTCCCCACGGCAGGCTGGTGGGCCTGCCGAACAGTTCCTGATTGAAGTAATTCCCGATCCGGCCCACTCCCTGGGCCACCAGCAGCGCTGGGGCCACGGCGTCGGCGAAGACGGCCACGTCCGCGCCGGCCCGGTGCACCCGCCATACGCCTGCCGCGGCACCGGCCGCTATCCCGCCCCAGATGCCCAGGCCGCCCGACCAGACCGCGAAGACCCCCCACCAGTGGTGCGGGATGTCGGCTGGCGTTGTGATGTCGAAATAGATCCGGCCGCCGATGATCCCGGCCGGAACCGCCCAGGTCGCCACGTCCGCGACCAGCCCGGCGTCACCGCCTGCCGCACGCCAGCGGCGCCTGGTGATCACTATCGCCAGCGTGATGCCGATGACGTACATCAGGCCGTAGACATGCACGAACGCCGGGCCGATGTGGAACCCGTTCGTCGGCGGACTGGGGATGTGCAGGGCCATGGACCGAGGGTAGACCAGCCGCGGCGCCGCCGGGTGCCCGCGGCCGCCCGCCGCCGGGTGCCCGCGGGCGCCCGCCGCCGGGACCGATGGCGAGCCGGGTGCCCGGGGCGGCGACTTGCACGATGGCCCGCGCCACGCGCTTACCCCGTCCCCATAATTATCGGGGATCGCTACGATGTGCCGCTATGGCGGCATTGTTCAACCGGATAATTCCGATCCTGTTCGTCAGCGATCTTGAGGCTGAACGGGATTTCTACGTCCGGCTGGGCTTCCACGTCACCTATGAAGGACCTGAATACCCTGACTTCACCGCGCTTGGCCACGGGTCGGTCGAGTTCGGCATCGAGCGCAAGGCCGGATTCTCCGTCGACCGCCCGGATCAGGTGCTCGCGTGGCAGTTCGGAGTGAACGACATAGGCCAGGCAAGGCAGCGGCTGACCGAGGCCGGGGTCGCGTTCACCGAACAGCTGATGACACCCAGCGAGGACTGGCAGTACAGGTTGCTGCACGCCCGCACCCCTAATGGCTATCACCTGCTTCTCGAGGAGGGCAGCGACTAGCGCAGCCTGGCCGTTTCCGGCGCAGCCGGCCTCGGCGGGCACGGCGGCAGGCAAAATCCGGCTTGGCGGACCGCACGGCCGCCGTCTGGGTGACAATGGCCTCTGCCTGGCCAGGCGGCCGGCGCTCCGTCCTGCAGATCGGGGGCCGATGAGCACGTCAACCGACCCGGTTTACCTCCGGGTGCTTGAGGACCTGCGCGGCAGGATCCGCGACGGCGTGCTGGCCCCTGGCGCCCGGGTGCCCTCCCGTAACGCGATCATCGCCAGGTACGGCGTCGGCGAGACAGCGGCCAAGCACGCGCTGCAGGTCCTGGCGACCGAAGGCCTGATCGAGGCCCGCGCCGGGTCGGGGTCCTATGTCCGCAG
This sequence comes from uncultured Actinomycetes bacterium, assembly GCA_963774825.1. Lineage (GTDB taxonomy): Bacteria > Actinomycetota > Actinomycetes > Streptosporangiales > Streptosporangiaceae > DATBGO01. The sequence goes on from CAVZGW010000027.1 coordinate 17,348, forward strand.
GGTCCCCGCCGTGTGTTACTTAGACCACGACAGGCCGCATTTCCCCGGCTCGCCGTTCGGCCTCGATGAGGCCGCGCCGCGGCACGGCGCTTGCGGCGTCCCGTCAGCCGCGCGCCGCCTGGCCTGGGAGCATCAGAGCGAGCTGGCGCCGCCGGCCCGGCACGTCGCACGGCGGCTGGGCCTTGACCCTGGCGCGGACCTGGTAATGAGCACCAGGTACCTGCTCAGCGCGGACGGCGAGGCGGTCCAGCTGGCGGCCAGTTACGAGCCGGACCGGCTGACTGGCCGGACCCCGGTAGCACTGCCTGAGCAGGGGCCGCTTGCTGGCCGCGGGGTGATCGAGCGGATGGCCTCGATCGGCATCGGCGTGGATCAGGTCACCGAGGAGATATCCGTCCGGCCGTCGCTGCGCGCCGAGGCGGCGGCTCTGGGCATCCCGGCTGGCGCGCCTGTGCTGCTCGTGGAGCGCCTGCACCTGGCCGGCGAGCTCGCCGTGGAAACAGGCGAGATCGTGATCGCGGCCGAGCGGTTCCGGCTCAGGTTCCGGTTCCCCGTGCCAAGAGCGCCGGCGTGATCAGGCCGGCCCGGCCCGGCGACGTCGCCGAGATCCACCGGCTGCTGCGCGAGCTCGCCGACTACGAGCGGTCCCTGTCGGAGGTCACCGCGACCGAAGCCGACCTGGCCGCAGCGCTGTTCGGCCCGATGCCAGCGATCTTCGCACATGTCGCCGAGCATGACGGCGAGCATGACGGCGGATTGGCCGGGTTCGCGCTGTGGTTCCTTAACTACTCGACCTGGCTCGGCCGCCACGGCATCTACCTGGAAGACCTGTATGTCACGCCGGAGGCCCGCGGGCATGGCTACGGCCGGGCGCTGCTGGGCGAGCTGGCCAGGATCTGCGTCCAGCGGGGTTATGGCCGGCTCGAGTGGTCGGTGCTGGACTGGAACTCCCCTGCGATCGGCTTCTATGCCGCGCTCGGCGCGGCGGCGATGGATGACTGGACGGTGCACAGGCTCGCCGGCCCTGCCCTGCGCGCGCTGGCCGACGGTCAGTAGGCGCCAGCCCGCGAGCCGCCGCGGCTGGCCGGCGGGCAGCGAGTCGACCGAGCATAGCTCAGAGGTGACCGATCATCCGGCTGGATGGATGTCTCCCCCGGTGCGGCGGGCCGCTCGAGTCCGTCCGGCACCTCCGCCTGTTCGCTGGCGAGCGCCATCCCGGCCGACTGCGCCTGGAGCAGCAGCAGCGCCGCGAAGTCCTGCTCGCCGAATCCGTGACCGACCAGGCTCTGCACGAGCTGATGCACGAGCGCGGCCACCGGCAGCGGTACCTCGCGCTCCCGGGCCGCGGCCAGCCCCAGGTCGAAGTCCTTGCGCAGCAGCCGGGCGGTGAACGTCGCGCGGAAGTCCAGGTTCACCAGCGCCGGCGTCTTGTACCTGGTGAAGGTCGATCCCATCACGCTGTCATTGAGGCAGGCCAGGAACGCCTGCCTGGTCACGCCGCTCTTCTCCGCCAGGATGGTCACCTCGGCCAGGGCCTGGGTGACGACGCCGAGGAACAGGTTGTGGCACAGCTTGACCGTCCTGGCGAGTTCTCCCTCGCCGACGTAGGTCGAGCCGGCGCCGAGCAGGTCGAGGAATGGCCGCACCTCATCGAAGGCGGCGCGCGGGCCCGACACCGCCATGGTCAGCCGCCCGGCGCTGGCCACCTTGGGGTTTCCCATGACGGGAGCGGCTAGCAGCGTCGTGCCCAGCTCGCTGAGGTGCTCGCGGACCTGGGCTGAAGCCTCGGCGGAGATCGTTGAGCAGTCGACGACAACCGATGGCCGCGCGGCGGCTGACATCAGGCCGTCCGGGCCGATTATCGCGTCGAGGAGGTCCTGAGAGGTACCGACGGTCACGAAGACGATGTCCGCGCTGGCCAGGTCGGCTGCCCGGCCGACGATCTTCGCGCCCGCGCCGGCGAGCGGCTCCGCCTTCGCCTTCGTTCGGTTGTAGACGCAGACGTCGCGGCCGGCCGCGAGCAGCCGGCGAACGAGCGCCGAGCCCATCCGGCCGGTCCCGAGCCAGCCGAGCGGACGGTCACTGCCCTGATCGGTCATCGCTCCATCCCAATCAACAATCGTTTGCGGGACGCGAATCACCCACTCGCCGTGGTGTTGTCACCGGCATCAGGCCAACCTGTTCTCAGGTCCTTTGTGGCGATGTCGTCCGACCAGCCTGACAGTACCGGAGCGCCGGCGGCCCGCGTTAAACTCTCTCCGCCTTCCCGGCGCCGTTAGCTGCAATCGTGTACAAGACTGGGCCATGGCAGCTGCCCGGGTCATGGCTGCCGGGCAGCATTTGGGCGCCGCGTTTCATCGCGAACGGCGTGGATCCGGGTGACTTCGCCCAGGTCAGCGCCGCGATTTACAGCTGGGATGACGGCGCGGCGCTCGCCGGGATCCTGCGCCGTCCGCCTGGGCAGGGGCCGCATCCGGCTGTCCAGCCAGCCGGATGGGCTACCCGGCCGAGAGCAGCACGTCGTAGCTCAGGCCGAGCTGACGGCCGGGACAATCGCCGCCGGGCCATGGAGCATGCCCTGGATGCAGTAGCCCATCGGTTCCGTGCCTGGCTTCGTGCGACGATGAGGCATGCGGATCAGTGACGTGATCTCGACTGAGCTGTTCGGCGGCACGATGGCCCGGCCGCTGGCGATCGTCCGGGTTACCCTTCTGAACGAGGGGCCTGGCGCGTCCGGCGACCTGGCGAGCGTCCCCGTCACCGTCCGCGTACAGGGGCCAGCTGTGACCACCCCGTGGCCGGCAGTCGTGGCCGCACCAGGCCCGGGCGAACAGGTCGAGGCCGAAGTCGGGGTCGAGATCGCCGCCCCGTTCGCCGCTGGCAGTCCCCGGCAGGTGACAGTGATCGCCGACAGCGGGGCCGCCGGGCTGCGGGCCGAGCTGGCCGCCGCCATCACCGCCGCCGAGACCGGCTGGACGATGTGGATGGTCAGCCACTTTCACTACGACCCGGTCTGGTGGAGCACCCAGGGCCAGTACACCGAGTCCCGTATCTTCCTGCCCGACGCCGACGGCAGCCTGCCTGACGTCAGGACCGCGTTCGAGCTGGTCCGGCTGCACCTCGAGGCGGCCAGGCGGGATCCGGACTACAAGTTCGTGCTGGCCGAGATCGACTACCTGAAGCCGCACTTCGACGCGCATCCCGAGGATCGCGCGGATCTGCTCGCCTTCATCAAGGCCGGCCGGATCGAGATCGTCGGCGGTAACTACAACGAGCCGAACACCAACCTGACTAGCGCCGAATCCACTATCCGCAACGCGGTGCACGGCCTTGGCTACCAGCGGGAGATGCTCGGCGCCGACCCGGCGGTGGCCTGGATGCTGGACGCGTTCGGGCACGATCCCGGTTACCCGGGGCTGATGGCCGCTGCCGGGCTGGCGGAATCGGCCTGGGCCAGGGGCCCGTTCCACCAGTGGGGGCCGAACCAGACCGTCGGCGACAACCTGCGGATGCAGTTCGCCTCGGAGTTCGAGTGGCTGTCGCCGGCCGGGACCGGCCTGCTTACCAGCTATATGCCCAACCATTACGGTGCCGGCTGGGTGACCCACCAGGCGGCCAGCCTGCCGGCCGCCGAGCAGGCCGCTTACGAGCAATTCCGCCAGCTGTCGCCGGTAGCGGCCACCCGTAACGTGCTGCTGCCGGTAGGCGCCGACCACGTGATCCCGTCCCGCTGGGCCACCGGGATCCACCGGGACTGGAACGCCCGCTACGTCTGGCCGCGGTTCGTGACAGCGGTGCCGTCGGAGTTCTTCGCTGCGGTGCGCAAGGATGCCGCGCAGCGGGACGTCTGGATCACGCCGCAGACCAGGGACATGAACCCGGTCTACGCGGGCAAGGACGTCTCCTACATCGACACTAAGCAGGCGCAGCGCGCCGCGGAGATCGCTGCCGAAGATGGCGAGCGGCTGGCCACGCTCGCCTGGCTGGCCGGGGCGGCTTACCCGGCGGAGTCGCTCGACAAGGCGTGGCGGCTGCTGATATTCGGCGCGCACCACGACGCGATCACCGGCACCGAGGCGGACCAGGTCTACCTCGACCTGCTGGCAGGCTGGCGGGAGGCTTACGAGCGCGGCGACGCGGCCCGCCGGCAGGCTGCCGGGTACCTGGCGGCGCTCGCGGACACCGCCGGCCCGGCCGGGGGGCGCCCGGTTATCGTGTTCAACACGCTGTCCTTCCCCAGGCCGGGACTGGTGAGCGTGACCCTGGAGGCCGGGCCGGGCGCGGACATGATCACGCTGGCCGACGAGTCCGGTGCCGCGGTGCCCTGCCTCGCCGACGGTGTCCAGCGGCGCGGCGACGGCTCGCTGGCCAGCGTGACCCTCACCTTCCGGGCCCGGCAGGTGCCCGCTCTCGGCTACCGGACCTACTGGGCGCACCAGTCAGCCGCGCAGGACCGGCCCGGGCAGGACGGGCCCGCCGGCGAAGACGGGCCTGCCGGCCACCGCGCCGCAGCGTCAGTGGCCGGCTGGGAGCCCGTGGCCGGCAGCATCATCGAGAACGAGACGTTCGCCATCGCGGCCGACCCGGATCGGGGCGGCACGCTGGCCGGCATCACCGACAAGCGGTCAGGGACACAGCTACTCGCGGGTGCCGGTAACGAGCTTGTGCTCCAGGAGGAATACGCGCAGCACCCGCGCTGGGGCGAAGGCCCGTGGCTGATCTCGACCAAGGGACACCGGACCGGATCGGCGGCCCGGCCCGCCCAGGTGCGCGCCGAGCGCTGCCCGGTCGGCTCGCGCCTGGTCGCCGAGTTCACGATCGGCGACCTGCGGGTGCGGCAGGAGACGCTGCTCTGGGGTGGCGCGGACCGGATCGAGTTCCGCACCCATGTGGACGGCTCGATCGGCCAGGACCGGCTGCTGCGGGTCGCCTTCCCGGCCCGGGTGCCCGGCGGCCTGCCCATCTACCAGACCGCCACGGCTGTGATCGGCCGGTCGCCAGGCTCGGCAGATACCGACGTCGGGGAGCACGCCTTCACCCTCGACAACCCGGCCCACGAGTGGTTCGGCCTGGGCTCCACCGCACGCGTGGCGGCGAGCAGCACCGACGGCGGACGCGCGATGCACGCGATCGGGGTCGCCGAGGTGATTGCGCCGGCGATGAGTAATGAATACCGGGAGCCGGTCAGGGACCTCGTCGTGGCCCTCGCCCGCAGCGGCGTGACGGCTACCTGCTCGCGTTCCGACGGCCCTCGCTACGGTTCGATCGACGCGGATTCGAACCTGCCGGACTTCAGGATCGCACTGGGCGGGCCGGCGCAGAACGCGTTCACCAGCCAGCTGCTCACGGCGGCCGGCCCGGCCGTGGCCGCCCGCCTGGCGGCGCAGCTGGCCGCGGCGGGCTCGGCGCGGGTCTGGGTGTCGGCCGCCCGGAGCCGGGCTGATGCCTTCGCGCCAGGGTCCGACCTGCGCGGGCCGCGGGACGTGCCGGTTCTGATCGTGGCCGGTGATGACCTCGGCGCGGCGATCACGGCGGTCACCGCGGACCTGGCCGATGCCGTCATCGAGGTACCCGCGCCGCCAGACAGGCCCGGGCCGGCGGACCCCGGCCTGGCGGACCCCGGCCTGGCGGATCCCGGCCTGGCGGATCCCGGCCTGGCGGATCCCGGCCTGGCGGACCCCGGCCTGGCGGACCCCGGCCCGGCGGATCCCGGCCTGGCGGGTCACAGCGTGGCGCTGCTCAACCGCGGCACGCCGGGCAGCCTCGTCACCCCGGACGGGGTCCTGTACATCTCGCTGATGCGCTCCTGCAGCGCCTGGCCGTGCGGCGTCTGGATCGACGGCGAGAAGCGGACCGTGCCCGACGGCAGCAGCTTCGCCTGGCAGCACTGGAGCCACACGTTCGAGTACGCGCTGGCCGCGGGCGCCGGAGATTGGCGCGACGCCGGGTTCCCGCTGGCCGGGCAGGACTACAACCGGGACCTGCTCGCGCAGGAGACAGAGCAGCACGACGGCACCCTGCCTGCCACCGCCAGCCTGGCCGAAGCGGCGCCCGCTACCGCGCTGATCTCGGCCTTGAAGCCGCGCGGTAACCCACTTGTGCCCGCCGGGCAGCCGCGGCCGGCCGACGGGATCACGGTACGGCTTCGCGATGTCTCCGGCTCGGGTACGCCAATACGAGCGCAGGTCAGGCTGCGGGGCGGCGTTGCCACGGCGCGCAGCGCCGATCTGTGCGAGGACCGGGACGGGCCGCCCGTGCCGGTGCGCGATAACGCCGCGGAGACCGAACTGCTGCCATCAGGGATGGTGACACTCGCCCTGGTCCCCCGCGCACCGCTGGCGCCGGATGCACCGCTGGTCCCGGATGCACCGCTGGTCCCGGATGCACCGCTGGTCCCGGATGCACCGCTGGTCCCGGATGCACCGCCAGGCGCCGGCGTGACGCCGGTACGGCCGCCGGAGCCCGCGCAGCCGGTCTTCACCCGCTACTGGCTGCACGGCAAGGGCCCGGCGCCGGCCGGGAACCTCCCGGAAACCGTGCACCTGTCCCCCGCCAGGACCGCGCTCTCGGCCGGCCAGGCGTCGCTGCTGCGGCTGACCGTGGCCAGCGGGCCGGATCCGGCCGCCGGCACGGTGCGGCTGGCCGCCCCGTCTCAGCTTGCGGTGGATCCGGCCGGGCCGCTCGCCTATGACCTGGCCGCGCGTGGCCACGCCAGCTGGGACCTGACTGTCCGGGCGCTGCCTGGCGCCGGACCGGGCCGCTACTTCCTGGCGGCACAGATCGATGGCGGCGGCGGCATCCTTGAGGACGCGGTGCTCATGACCGTCGGCGAGCCGCCTGCGCCCGCGCTCGACCTTCCGTTCGACCAGCTCATCCCGCTATATCTGGCCGACCAGGAGGCCAGCGCCGCGGAGGTTGTGGTGCGGCTGGTGAACCGGGAGCTTGCCGTGCGCCCAGCGGCCAGGGCCGAGATCGGGGTAACCGTGGCCAACGCAACGGCCTCGCAGATCCGCGGCGAGGCACAGCTGTTGTCGCCGTTCGGAACCTGGGCTGCGGTACCGCGATGGACCTGCGGATTCAGCGCGGAGCCAGGCGCGGAGCGCAGGCTCAGCTTCCCCGTTCAGGTGCCGGCCTCGGCGCGCCCCGGCCAGCATTGGTGGGCTCTGGTCAAGGTGATGTACTTCGGCCGGGTCCGCTACAGCGAGCCAGTCGCGGTGACCGTGGCGCCCTGACCGCCGGGCTGGGCGCTCTGGTCGCCGGGAGGGAGGCACTGATGCGACAATGGGCCCCGTAGGCGACCACCCCTGAAGGCCCATGACCACTGAGAATGAGATCAGCCGTGGCAACCTCCCAGCGGAACCGAACAGCTTCGTCGGCCGTGAGCGGGACCTGGAAGAGCTTGCCCTGCTGCTCAGCGCTGTCCGGGCACTGACGCTCTGCGGGCCAGGCGGTATCGGCAAGAGCCGGCTGGCGCTCCGGCTCGCCGGCGAGATGGCCCGGGGTTTTGGCGACGGCGCGTGGCTGGTTGAGTTCGCCGACACCAGCGATTCTGCCCTCCTGCCCGCTCGGATCGCTTCGGCTCTCGGGATCAGGGAGGAGCCTGACCGCCCGCTGGCCGAGACTCTGGTCGATGCGCTCAGGCCGCGGCGGCTGCTGCTGGTCCTTGACACCTGCGAGCACGTCGTTGCGGCCTGCGCAGCGCTAGTCCAGCAGCTTCTCGGCGGCTGCCCACAGCTGCGGTTGATCGCGACGAGCCGGGAGCCGCTGCGGGTACGCGGCGAGACGGTCTGGCGGGTACCACCCCTTTCGATGCCGGCCGTCCTCGACGGGCTCGGGGCCGACGAACTGGCGCGGTACGAGGCGATCCGGCTGTTCGCCGAGCGGGCGGCGGCAGCCAGCCCCGGATTCACGCTGGCAGCCGAGAACGCGGACGCGGTCGCCAGGCTCTGCCGGATGCTTGACGGCGTGCCCCTGGCGATTGAGCTGGCGGCAGCCCGGGTACGGGCACTGTCCATCGAGCAAATCGCTGTCCGTCTGGCCGACAGATTCCACTTGCTCGCGACCGGCGACCGGACAGCCCCGCCCCGTCAGCAGACCCTCAGAGCCGCCGTTGACTGGAGCTACGACTTGCTCACCGAGCCCGAGCAGATCCTGCTGCGCCGGCTGTCGGTGTTTGCAGGCTGGAACCTGGAGATGGCCGAGCAGGTCTGCGCCGACGAGGCGATCCCGGTCGGCCGGGTGCTCGACCTGCTGGCCGCCCTGATCGACAAGTCGCTGGTCACGCTCGACGCTGAACTGGACGGCCACGCCCGGTACCGGCTGCTCGACACCATCAAGGAGTACGCGGCAGCCCGCCTCGCCGCCTCCGGCGAGGGGGCCGCCATCCGGCTGCGGCACCGCGATTATCTGCTGACACTGATAGAAGACACCGTCGACAAGGCTTTTGTGCGCGGCGATCCGCCCTGGCCGGCGCGGGTCGCCCTGTACGCCAGGATCACCGTGGAACGGGCGAACTACAGTGCGGCCCTGGCGGTATGCCTTGACCGCGGCGATGTCGAGGAGGGCCTGCGGCTCTGCTCGGCGCTGCGCAGCCAGTGGATCGCCGACGGCGACGTGTCGGAGGGAACGAGCTGGTTCGACCGCTTCCTCGGGCTGGACAAAGAGGTCGCTCCGGCTGTCCGGGCCCGGGCGCTGATGCTCAGGTCCGAGCTGGCTTTCGAGCAGCAGGATTACGCGGTGGCCGGAGAGTGCGCCAAGGCAGGCCTCGACCTCTGCCGTGCGTCGGCCGGAACACGCTCGGCGGGCGGCTTGCGGATGCTGGCGCTGGTCAGCCTCAGGGCCGGCCGGCCCGAGGAAGCTCTGGCCGGGATAGACGCCGCGATCGGGGCAGCGCGCGCCGACGGGGACGACTGGGAGGAAGGGATCGCGCTCGGCGTCAGGGCTTCGATCATCGCGCGCCAGGGCGGCGCGCAGGAGGCTCAGCGGACCTTTGAACGCGCGCTCGACGTTCTCGCTGACAACAACGGCTGGGGGGTGGCGCAAACCCGCTACGGCCTTGGCGGCCTGGCCAGCGCACGCGGCGACCACGCCGCCGCGGCCCAGCACTACGCAAGCGCGCTGGCGTTGTACCGGCAGATCGACGCGAGGCCCGAGATCGCCCGTTGCCTGGCTGGCCTCGCCTGGGTAGCGCTCGCCGAGCAGGACCTTGACGGCGCGGCCGCCAGCCTGGCTGAAAGCCTTCAGCTGAGCCTCGCGATCGGCCAGCGGCTGGCTATCGCGCGCGGCCTCCAGGCAGCCGCGGTCCTGGCCGCCCTCCGCGAGGAACCCGCACGGACAGCCGTGCTAGAGGGCGCGGCAGTCGCGCTGCTTGATTCGCTCGGCCATGTTCCGTCAGCATCGGCAAGGACGCGGTCGGGCCGGCTGCTCGACGCGGCTCGCCGCCAGCTCGGTGCGGCTGCGGTCGCCGGGCTGCTGGCCGAGGGCGGCGCGATGAGCGCGGACCAGGCAGTCAGGTATGCCACCGGCGCCGATGGCACGGACCCTGCCAAAGCCGCACCTGATACGGCCGCCGGGCAGGATGCAGCGGGGAAGACGGGGCAGGTACCGGCAGGGCAGCCGGCCGCCGACCGGGCAGGGCAGCCGCCCGCCGCCGACCGGACAGGACAGCCGACCGCCGAGCGAGCGCAGCCAGCCGCCGGCCGGGCCGGACAGATACCGGCAGCCGGCCGGGCCGGACAGGTGCCGGCACCGGAAAACTCGGTCCCGTCAGCCAACGGTGCCACGCCCGGTCACTCGTCTCCGGCCGCAAGCGGCTCGGTCACGCCAGCAAACGGCACTGCTGGCGGCGCGCCGATGACGTCGTCTGTGCTGACCGCGCGGGAGCGCGAGATAGCGCTGCTGATCGCGCGCGGCCTGACCAACCGCGCCATCGCCGATGAGCTGGTGATCAGCCCGGCGACAGCCGCCCGGCATGTGGCCAACATCTTCACCAAGCTCGGGCTGCGGTCAAGGGCGCAAGTTGCCGCGTGGGTGGCCGAGCCGCATTAACGCGACCTGGGCTGATCCCCGGTGGCCGGCTCACTTTTTCGGCGACCGCGTACATATCTTCCGCACCGACTCATGCACATCGCAATGGTTCGTTTAGCGCATGTGCGCCGACAGTGTTCTGTCTAGCGTCGTTGTCAGTGCGATGTGCTGTCGTGAGCTGTTCCGGCCACCAGGAGGGGGATGGCCGGCCAGTGCCGGAGCACGCCGCGTGCGGGCCCGGGCCGCCATGCCCGGGCCCGTGTCTCCGGGCCGTTATGCCCTGGGGCGAGAGCGCACTACATAGCCGACGTGGACTACATACCGGACTACACAGTCCTGACGATGCGCCCGCCGCGCCTGGTTGCCTAACGTCAGCTATCAGGCGCGCCCACGCCGGGCCGTATGGGAGGTAACCAGCCAATGTCGGTCCCGGGTATCTCGTCCGGCGAGCTGACGGTCACGCAGCGACTGCTCGGGATGGCGGGGGCGCGTGGTGGTCACCGGGCCCTGCTGGGCGGTGGCGTGGCCAGGACCTACAACTATGGCGATCTCGCCGCCACGGTCCAGGCAGCTGCAGCGGGGCTGGCCAGCCGCGGGCTGCAGCCAAGGGACGTCGTCGGGATCTACGCTCCCGATGCTGCCTGCCACGCACTCGCCGTTCAGGCGGTACGCGCGGCAGGCGGGATCCCTTCCCCGATCGGCGCGGCGCTCACCGTTGCCGAGATCGCGGGACAGCTCGCAGACTGCGGCGCCCGCATCATGGTGACCGGGCCGCCCCTTGCGGCAGCCGCTCAGGCGGCGGCCGACCGCTCCTGGGTCCGGCAGGTTATCTCGTTCGGCGAGGCCGTCGGCGCGACCACGTTCGATGCGCTGCTCGGGACCGGGCTCGTGCTGCCGGTCAAGGCGAGGCCGCACGACCTGGCGCTGCTGCCGTACTCACGCAAGCCGGACGGGATGCTGGGCGCGGTCCCCATCACCCATCACGATCTCGCCGACCAGCTGCGCATGCTCGACGTCGAGGCGCGTATCTGCGCGCGGGACGTGGTCCTGGCCGCACCTCCGGCCGGCGACGGCCGCACCTATACCGCGCTGCTCGATCACGCGCTCACCAGCGGAGCCACGGTCGTTGCCGTCCGGCCCGACGAGATCGCCGCGGCGGCCAGCGCTCACCAGGGCACCCTGGCGATCCTGCCGCGCGGTCACCCGGTCGGTGCGCCCGGCCAGCTGCGGGTCCTCGCGGTCGCCTCCTAGGAGCGGCTGCGCCGCAGTGCTTAATGCCGCAGTGCTTAGTATCGGCGGTGCTCAACAGCTACGGTGTCGACACGCTAGAGCTGACCGCAGGTGCTCGAACATTACCGCAGGTGCTCCACGGCGGTGCTCAGCACGCTACGGTGCTCGACACGCTACGGTCTCAGCTGCGAGGCGGTGCTCAGATGTCTGGCGCGCGGTTCTCGAACGGGGTGCTCAGCACGATGGTGGTGCGGGTGGACACGTTGGCCGCGGCACGAATCTGCTGCAGCAGATTCTCGAGTGCGGCAGGCGACGCTACCCGCACTTTCAGTATGTAGTTCTCCTCCCCCGCAACGCTGTGACAGGCCTCGATCGCCGACAGGTGCGCCAGGCGTTCCGGCGCGTCATCGGCCGCGGCCACGTCGAATGGCTTGAGGGAAATGAACGCGGTGAGCGGCAGCCCGGCGTGATCTGGATCGATGAGCGCCGCATAGCCCTGGATCACACCGCGCTGCTCGAGCCTGCGCACCCGCTGCTGCGCTGCCGAAACCGACAGCCCGGTCATCTTCGCCAGCTCGGTGAAGCTCATCCTGCCGTCACGCGCGAGCATCGAGATGATCCTGCGGTTGATCTCCTCCATGGGGTCACCGTACCCGTGCCACTCGCTGCCCCTTCTGTATAACGGTCTGATATCGGTCTTTACGATCGGATAACAGCGGCGTGTACGCGATCCCGTGGTTTATCAACGCCACCAGCACCGGTCACCCGCCGTCGGTGAAGTCCGTTTACACCGCGCAGCTGTCCAGCGCGGCGTTTTACTGCAGGCAGGAGCAGGCGGTCTACGCGGCGGCGATCCCGCGTCCGGTGACGCCGGCGTACCCGTCGATCTCCGGCGAGCTGCAGACCACGCGGCAGTAGTGATCGTCACCGTCCCGATCTCGCTGATCGTGATCTTCGTGCAGCGCAGGATCGTTTCCGGCCTTACCGCCGGGGCGCTCAACTAGCGCGGGTCAGTGACCTGCCGATCACCAGCCGCTGGATCTGGTTAGTGCCTTCCACTATCTGCAGCCCCTTGGCCTCGCGCAGGTACCGCTCGGCCGGGAAGTCCTCGACGTACCCGGAGCCGCCGAGCACCTGCACGGCGTCGGTGGTGACCTGCATCGCCGTATCGCTCGCGAACAGCTTGGCCATCGCGGCCTGCGGGCCGTAGGGCAGCCCGGCGTCCTTGCGCCGGGCAGCTGACTGGTACAGGGCGCGGGCCGCGGCTACCCCGGTGGCCATGTCGGCGAGCATGAACGACATGCCCTGGAGGTCGGCGATCGACTGGCCGAACTGACGGCGCTGGCTGGCATAGTCCACCGCCGTGCGCAACGCGGCCTGCGCGAGCCCGGTCGCGCAGGCCGCGATACCGAGCCGCCCGGCGTCCAGCGCCGCCAGCGCGATGCCGAAGCCGTTGCCCTCGCCGCCGACCAGGTTGGCCGCGGGCACCCGCGCGTCCTCGAAGATCATCTGCGCGGTCACCGATGCGCGCATCCCCATCTTGTGCTCGGGGGCCGCCGCATGCACCCCGGGCGTCTGCGCGGGCACGTGCAGGCAGCTGATCCCCCGGGCGCGATCGTGGCCCCAGGGATCGCCGGACGTGCGGGCAAACAAGGTGTAGAAGTCCGCCTGCCCGGCATGCGAGATCCACGCCTTGACCCCGTTAATGACCATGTCGGGGCCCGACCGCTTCGGCCCTGGTGCTCATCGCCGACGCATCAGAGCCGCTGGCTGGCTCCGACAGGCAGTAGGCGCCTAGCTGGTCGCCGCTGAGCATCCCGGGCAGCCAGCGCTCCTGCTGCTCGGCGGTGCCGCGGGTGACCAGCGGGAAGCAGGTGAGCGTGTGCACGCTCAGCCCGAGCCCGATGGCCACCCAGGCTTCCGCCAGCTCCTCGACGACCTGCAGGTACGTCTCGTAGGGCAGCCCGCCACCGCCGAAGCGTTCCGGGTAGGGCAGGCTGAGCAGGCCGACCTCGCCGAGCAGCCGGAAGATCTCGCGCGGGAACTTGCCGTCGTGCTCCGCCGCTGCCGCTGCTGGTCGTAGCTCCGCGTCCGCTAGCTCTGCGGCGAGCTCGAACAGCGCCTTGGTCTGGCTGTCCTGGTACTCTCGCTCGGCAATGCTCATTGTCAGCTCACCACCACGAGCTCGCGGGTGGCGTTGTTGAGGCGTTCGCAGCCTTGCTCGGTGCAGACCACGATGTCCTCAATCCTGGCGCCGTGCGGTCCCGGGTAGATGCCAGGCTCGATGGAGAAGGCATTGCCGGGCAGCAGCGGCTCCGCGTTGCCCTGGATGATGTACGGGTGCTCGTGGGCCTCCAGGCCGATGCCATGGCCGGTGCGGTGCACGAAATACTCCCCGTAGCCCGCGGCGGCGATCGGATCCCGGGCCGCCGCGTCCACCGCCTCTGCAGCAACCCCGGGCCGGACAGCGGCGCAGGCGGCGTCCTGCGCCTCTTTGAGGACCTGGTAGTACCCGGTGAACTGAGGCGGCGGCGCGCCAACCACGTACGTTCTCGTGCAGTCCGAGCAGTAACCGCTCGGCATGGTCCCGCCGATGTCCACGACCACTGCGTCTCCTGGCGCGATGACCCGGTCCGAGGCTTCGTGATGCGGGCTCGCCGCGTTCGGGCCCGAGCCGACGATGGTGAAATCGACCCGGGCGTGGCCCTCGGCGATCATCGCATCCGCGATGTCCGCGGCCACCTCGAGCTCGGTCCGGCCCGCCCGGAGCCAGCCCGGCACCTGGGCGTGCACCCGGTCGATCGCCGCGCCTGCCGCGCGCAAGGCTGCCACCTCGGCCGGCGTCTTGCGGGCACGCAAGCCGCGTAGCGCCTGGCTGGCCAGCGCCTGCCGGGCGCCGGGCAGCGCGTCGCGCAGCCGCAGCACCATCAGGGCCCACATCTGGTCCGAGAGGCCGACCTGCTCGACCGGGCCGAGCCGGCTGCCGAGCAGCACATACGGGTCGGCTCCCTCGTCCCAGGGAACTATCTCAAGGCCTAGGCGGCCGGCCGGGGATGCTTGCGCGGCCGGCAGTTCCAGCCGCGGGACGAGCAGGAACGGCGCAGGACTCGCGCCTGCCGCCGGGAGCGCGAGGCAGGTGAGCCGCTCGAGCTGCTGGGCATCGTAGCCGGTGACATACCGCAGGTCCGGGCCGGGAGTGAGCAGGAGTGCCGACAGGCCGGCCGACCTGGCCGCCGCAGCCGCCATTACCAGCCGCCCCGGCGGATGAAGATCCGCCCCCATCTCGTCAAAGCCCATTGCTGCCTCCAGTCCCCCGTTGACTGCGCAAGTTTGCGCCTGCGTTTCCCTAAGCATCATCTCACTCTGGGGAATTGTGTCCGCATCTAGACAGCGCCGCCCCACATGCCTCACGCTAGGTACACGATGCCTCACCAGATGTGAATCATGATGAGTTCTGAGATTATCGAGGTTCCGCCTCGCCGCCAGGACGCGACGGGTTTGCCACCGCGTGCCGCTGGCCCGTGCGACGCTGGCCGCAGGCCCGCGTCGATGCCGGGACCGGTCGCTGCTGGCGCCGGGCCGGCCGGTCGCGGGGTCGCGGCCAGCCTCGAGGCTGAGCTGGCCGCCGAGCGCCACGTGGTGCTTGAACTACAGCGGGCCATCCTGCCGCTGCACGAAGGGCCGTTCGGGCTGCCCGGCCTGCGGGCGGCGGTGCGGTATCTGCCTGCCTCGGCCGCTAGCAGGGTGGGCGGCGACTGGTATATCACCGCGGAAATGCCGGGCGGCCATGTCCTGGTCGCCATTGGCGATGTGGCCGGTCACGGCCTTGCCGCGGCGGCCGGAATGGCCAGGCTTCGCGGCGCCCTGGCCGGCCTCGCCATTACCGGCGCACCGCCCGCGCGCCTGGTCGGCTGGCTGAATGACCTGGTACGCCACGTCGGGCCCGAGCACACCGGCTCGGTGATCGCTGGCTATTTCGATCCGGTGAGCCGGCTGCTGACCTGGGCGCAGGCCGGGCATCCGCCGCCGGTCCTGATCCGGGGCGCCTGGGCCCGGCCGCTCGACCCGCCTGAGGGCATCTTGCTCGGCGCGGGAGCAGCCGACTATGGCACCGCAACATTGGCTCTCGCGCGCGACGACGTGCTGCTGCTCTACAGTGACGGGCTGATCGAGCGGCGGTACTGGTCGATTGAGAACGGCCTGGCCGCGTTGACCGCCGCCATCCGCGGCCGCGCCGATCCTGAACGTGTCATTGCCGCGGCAGTCGGGGCGCTCGGCTCGGCCGACGCGGAGGACGATACTTGCCTGGTCGCGCTGCAGGTGCGGTAGACCACCTCGGGCCATGCGGCTGCGGCGCATCTTTCAGTGGCCAGTAGCGCATTTCGGTCGCCAGGTATTCGGTCGCCAGGTAGCTCAGCCGGGCCGGGCGGCCAGGGCCCCGGACATCCGGCCCAGCGAGGAGCCCAGGTCGAAGCGCCGGTCTAGCTCTGCGAGCCGGACGGGATCGGCAGGGGCAACCGGAAGCTGGCCGTCCACCGGCGGCAGCGGGATGTCGGTAGCGACGCGCACCACCGGCAGCGCGGCCTCCAGATAGCGGCGCGCGGCGGCCAGCTTGGCCCGGCTGCCCATCGGGAAACCGCCGTGGCCCGAGTCCAGCGCGGTGAGCATCGCCTCCACGCTCCCGAACACCCGGACCAGCGCAGCTGCCGTCTTCTCCCCCACCCCGGGCACGCCGGGCAGGCCATCGCTCGGGTCACCGCGCAGCGCCGCAAAGTCCGCATACGCACGCCCGGGGATCTGGTACTTCGCGGTGACCGCTGCCTCGTCCACGATTTCCAGCCTGCCCAGCCCGCGCGCGGTATAGATGATCCGGACCTGCCGCGCGTCGTCCACGAGCTGGAATAGATCCCGGTCTCCGGTCACCACCTCGACCGGCCCGTCCTGGCTGGTTGCGAGGGTCGCCATCACGTCGTCGGCCTCGTATCCCGGAGCGCCCGCCATCACCACGCCGGCCGCCGCAAGCACCTGCTCGATCACCGGCACCTGAACCGTCAGGCTGGGCGGGACCTGCTCGGTGCCATCCGGGTTGGCCCGGTGCGCCTTATACGACGGGATCGCCGCGACCCGGAAGGCGGGCCGCCAGTCGGCGTCCATGCAGGCGATCAGCCTGGCTGGATGGCGGGCCCGGACCAGCCGGGCAATCATGTCGAGCAGCCCGCGCACGGCGTTGACTGGCGTGCCGTCTGGAGCCGTCATTTCCTCTGGAACGCCGTAGAACGCCCGGAAATAGAGCGAGGCGGCGTCCAGTAGCATCAGCTCGCCCACGCCCGCCATCTTGCCAGGGCCGGGCTGCTTCAGGGACGGCCGGGCGGTATCCGGCAGCGCTTACCTGCCGCTCAGCGCCCGTCTGCAATCTATATATTTCCTCTATGGATTAACGAGATAGTTGGCATTGGTGCGACGACCTGCACGAACCGTACGCTTGACCCGTCCGGCTCCGGCTCCGTGCCCGGTCGTAGGGAGGGAAGATGACGCTCATCAGCCCGGTCGAGACCCGATGTCCCGCCGACCTTTCCGGCGCGATCCGCGGCGCCATCGCCCGCCATGCCGACTGGCGGGAGACAGCCGTACTCGTCGCTGACGAACTACGCCTGCACCTTCCCGGCCCGGAGATCCTGACGGCGGAGGAGCGGGCAGGCAGCCCGGACGGCTACGTCTGCAACGTGTTGCACGCTGAGCCCGACGGGTCGTTCTCCGTCTGTGCCCTCATCTGGCGGCCTGGCCAGCAGACGCAGATCCATGACCACGTCGCGTGGTGCGTCTTCGGCGTCCTGCAGGGCACCGAGTACGAGGAACTGTTCGCGTTGCGGGAGAACGGAACGTGCCTGACCGCAGTCGGCAGCAATGCCAACCGTGCGGGGGAGGTCGGTGGCTTCGCCCCGCCCGGCGACATTCACCGGGTCCGCAATCACGGTGACGACATCGCCGTCTCAGTGCACATCTACGGCGCCGACATCACCAGGCTGGGCAGTAGCGTCCGCCGCACCTACGACCTGCCCGTGCTATCCCCGGTCGGCTAGGCGAGCCCACGGAAACCGGGCCGGGTTGGGGCCCGGAACTGTAGCGGCCAGGCTTCACCGCAACCGGTCCCGGTGATCAGCCAGTCAGCAGAGGCGACGGCCCAGCGCCACGAAGACATTGGCGCTGTCCGAAGTGGCCCGGGCGGGGCGCTGGCCGGTCAGGTCCCTGGTGATGGCCGGTCCCTGGTGATAGCCGGTCCCTAGTGATGGCCGGTCCCTGGTGATGGCCGGTCCCTGGTGATGGCCGGTCCCTGGTGATGGCCGGTCCCTGGTGATGGCCGGTCCCTGGTGATGGCCGGTCCCTGGTGATAGCCGGTCCCTGGTGATAGCCGGTCCCTGGTGATAGCCGGGCACGCGCGGCATCCGCTCCGTTCGGGTCACGCCGGCACCAGGAGTCTCACCAGCCACTGCGACGGGCCCGGGCGCCCCAGCCAGCGGCGGCCGGGTCGATGCGGGCGCCCGGCCAGCGGCGGCCGGATCGATGCGGGCGCCCGGCCAGCGGCGGCCGGATCGATGCGGGCGCCCGACCAGCGGCGGCCGGGCCGATGCGGGCGCCCCGCCCAGCGGCGCCGCGCCAATCGGTCACACTGGCAGCAGCAGCCTCCCCAGCCCCAGCACCTGGGCGCTATTCGAAGATCTTGACGACTTCTCAGCAGATATCGCTGAAAAGTCGTCAAGATCTTCGAGAATTACCCGGACAAGCAGCCAGAGCAGGCTCGGTCTCCCGGACTGTGCCGAAGACTGCTGTGGCACCAGTGACACAAGCGGCCCCAGATACCGCGGTGGCGCCGGCCGGCTGGCCGCGCGACCCGCTGCCACGCCAGGATGGCCCCGTATCCCGGAACTGCAGCCGTCACCTGCACCGGTCAGGCGAGCCGGGCGCCGACACCGATGGCGTGACGGGCGCTTCCTGTCACGACAACTACGCGCAGCGCCCGCCATCGCTGCCATGGACACCCGGGAGACACGAGACTCGGCGAGGGATATAAGGGATATAGCGGGCGCTGCGGCGCCTGCTGCTGATCATCCCACGGACGAGTAAGCGACCACCCCGCGCCGCAGGACGTCAATCGCGGCCCGCGCGGTGCGCGCGACCGGCGCTGATCCGGCCGCCGCGGCGATCTGATCCAGCAGGTCGATCAGCTGCTTGACGGCCCGGACAAAGTCACCAGGCGTGAGGTCAGGTGACAGCAGCTTGTCTAGCTGCTGGCCGCGCGCCCAGGCGTGCGCCGCCCACGCGAAGCCAAGGTCGGGCTCGCGCAGGAACGACAGCTGATGTTCTTTCTCGACAGTATCGAGTTCGCCCCAGACCCGGACCATCGCCGCGATCACCTCCCGGCTGCGGCCGGGCGGCAGCCGGGCCGGGGCGCCTTCGCCAGGTTTGCGCGATTCGAACGTCAGCGCCGACACGGAGGCGGCAAGCTCGGCGGGCGCCAGATCGTCCCACAGTCCCCTGCGCAGCGACTCGGCGGTCAGGAGGTCGAGTTCGGTGTAGAGGCCAGCGAGCCGCCTGCCTTCTGCCGTGACCGTGTCACCGTGCAGGTATCCCAGCTGCTCCAGCAGCGCGCAGACGCGGTCGAAGGTCCGTGCGATGACATGCGAGCGCCCGGCCACCCGGCGCTCAAGCGCCTCGGCCTCGCGCTCGAGCCGCGCCTGCTTCTCGGCCTGCCTGGCGTGCTGTTCGCGGTCCGGGCAGCTGTGGCACGGATGCTGGCGAAGCCTGCGGCGAAGCCGGGCGATGTCACCGTCGCCATCGTCGTCGGCCGCGCCCTGGCGGGCCCGCGCCGGCCTGCCCAGATCGCGGTCCGCCAGCTTGTTGCGCACCGTCGCGGCGAGGTCCCTGCGGTGCTTGGCCGAGCGGGCGCTGAACCAGCTGGGTACCCGGATCCGGTCGATCGGCATCACGGGCACCGGGAAGTCAGTGACCGAGAGCCGCTTGACGTGGTGATCGGCGGTCAGCACCAGCGGCAGCGGCAGATCCCCGCCGGTCATCCCGTGGTCGAGCACCAGCGCGATGCCTGCGCGCCTGCCGTTCGGGACGCGGATGATGTCACCGCGCCTGAGCTGCTCAAGCGAGCGCAGCGCCGCGGCCCGCCTGGCGGCCGAGCGCTGCCGCGACTGATCGGCCTCGAGCTGTGACAGCTCCGTGCGCAGGGCCGTGTACTCGGCAACGTCGCCGAGCTCGCAGTGCGGCGCCAGCTCTTCCATCGCCGTCCTGGCGCGCCGTGCCTGCCGGGCCACGCCGACCACCGCGCGATCGGCCTGGAACTGGGCGAACGAGGACTCCAGCAGCGTGGCGGCCCGCTGCCGCCCGGCCCAGCCGACCAGGTTGACCGCCATGTTGTAGGACGGCCGGAAGCTGGAGGACAGCGGGTAGGTCCGGGTGCCCGCCAGCCCGGCCACCGCGCTGGGATCCATCCCGGGCTGCCACAGCACGACCGCGTGTCCTTCGACGTCGATGCCGCGCCGGCCGGCCCGGCCGGTCAGCTGGGTGTATTCACCAGGGGTCAGGTCCGCGTGGGTCTCGCCGTTCCACTTGTCGAGCCGCTCGATCACGACGGTCCGCGCGGGCATGTTGATGCCGAGCGCGAGCGTCTCGGTGGCGAACACAGCGCGCACCAGTCCGGCCGCGAACAGCTCTTCGACCACCTCCTTGAACGTCGGCAGCAGGCCGGCGTGGTGCGCGGCGATCCCGCGCCGCAGCCCGGAGAGCCACTCGCGGTAGCCGAGCACGCCCAGATCCTCGTCGGGAATGCCCGCCATGCGTTCCTCGACCAGCGCGCTGATCTCATCGGCTTCCTCCGGGGTGGTCAGCACCAGCCCGGCGGCCAGGCACTGCTGCACCGCTGCGTCGCAGCCAGCCCTGCTGAAGATGAACGTGATCGCGGGCAGCAGCCCGGCCCGATCCAGCCGGTCGATGACCTGCGGACGGCTGGCCACCCGAAACCTGGGCGGCCGCCGGCCGCCGCGGCCCGGCCGGCTAGGCGCCTTGCGCTGCGCCCAGGTGTCCCGCTGGGCGAGCCGGGCAAGCTCCGGGTTGACCATAGGCCGGCTCTCTGGCGGGCCGCCAGCGTCTGGACGACCGCCACTGTCCGGCCGGTTGGGACCCGCCCGCCGGCCGTCTGCCCGGATGCTGTCGGCCCGGGTGCTGTCGGCCCGGGTGCTGTCGGCCCGGGAGCTGTCGGCCGAACTGCTGTCGGCCGAACTGCTGTCGGCCCGGCTGCCGTTGCCGCTGCTGGGGCTGGTGAACAGGTCGTACAGCCGAGAGCCGACCATCATGTGCTGCCAGAGCGGCACCGGGCGGTGGTCATCGACGATCACGCTGGTCCCGCCGCGTACCTCCGACAGCCAGTCGCCGAATTCCTCCGCGTTGCTCACCGTCGCCGACAGGGCGACCAGCCGCACCGATTCGGGCAGGTGGATGATGACCTCTTCCCAGACCGCGCCGCGGAACCGGTCGGCCAGGAAGTGCACCTCGTCGAGGACCACGTAGGACAGGCCGGCCAGCGTGGGCGACCCCGCGTACAGCATGTTCCGCAGCACCTCGGTGGTCATCACCACGATCGGTGCCTCGCCGTTGACGCTGTTGTCGCCGGTCAGCAGGCCGACCTTGGCCGCGCCGTACCTGCGGACCAGGTCTGAGTACTTCTGGTTGGACAGCGCCTTGATCGGGGTCGTGTAGAAGCACTTCCGGTCCTGCGCCAGAGCTAGGTGCACGGCGAACTCCCCAACCACCGTCTTGCCTGATCCGGTCGGTGCGGCGAGCAGCACGCCGTGACCTGCGTTCAGCGCCCTGCAGGCCTGCAGCTGGAAGTCGTCGAAGCTGAAGTCGTACAGCTGCTGGAAGGCCGTGAGCTCAGGTCCGTCCCTCGAAATGCGCCTGCGCACCTCGGCGTAGCGTTCAGCAGGGCTGGCCGGGGACGCCGGGGTGCTCATGCGATCAAGAGTAGGCGCCGCAGTCAGCGCTGCAGGCACGCCGGGCGGCGCCTGGGCCCAGACCGGGGCCAGACCGGACCCAGGGCGGGCTTAGCGCGGGCCCAGACCGGGCCCAGACCGGACCCAGGGCGGGCTTAGCGCGGGCCCAGGGCGGGCTTAGCGCGGGCCCAGGGCGGGCTTAGCGCGGGCCCAGAGCGGGCCCAGAGGGCCAGAGCGGGTCCAGAGGGCCCAGAAACGCCCAGAGCGGGCAGAGAACGAAGACTAGAGCGGGCGGCCCGGGCGGCCCACGTCGACACCGTCGCGGGAGCCTGAGCCGAGATCGAGCGGCGAGATCTCGTCCGGCGACAGCCCGGCATACGGCGACAGCCTGCGCGCCTTGCGGCGGTCATGAACCCAGGCGAACACCTCAGCCAGCTCGACCAGGATCACGCATGGCACCGCCAACAGCAGCATCGTAAGGGGGTCGGGGCTCGGGGTGGCGATAGCCGCGAACGCGAAGACGCAGAAGATGATCAGCCGCCGCGACCTGGCGAACCGCTCATGCGTCACGATTCCCGCCAGGTTCAGCAGGATCACGACCAGCGGCAATTCGAAGGCCAGCCCGAAGATCAGCAGCATCGCCGTCGCGTAGCTCAGGTAGGTGGAGATGGTGATCAGCGGTACCACGCCGTGCGGAACCAGGCCGAGCATGAACCGCAGGCCCCTGGTCATCGCGAAGTAAGCGAGCGTGCCGCCGAACAGGAACAGCGGCACCGCGGCGCCGACGAAGAAGTAGGCCCAGCGCCGCTCCCGCGCGTACAGGCCGGGCGCAATGAAGGCCCAGAACTGGTAGAACCACACCGGCGAGGAGATGAGGACGCCGACGATGACCGCGAGCTTGAGCCGCAGGAAGAAAGCATCGAAGATACCGGTGACGTAGAGCGCGCAGGAGTGACCGGCCCCATAGGGCTCGTTAGCGAAGTGAATCTTGCAATACGGCGCCTGGATGAAGTGCCAGACGTGCGGATAGACGAACCAGCCGATGACCGCCCCGACCGCTACCGCGAGCGCCATCTTCAGAATGCGGCTGCGCAGCTCCCTGATGTGCTCCATGAGCGGCATCCGGGCCTCGGGGTTATGCGGCTTGGGTGTCCGCCGTAGCCGTCTGGCCTGGGTGGCCGCGTCGGGCGCCGCAGGCGGCGCCTGGTCCGTCGGCGTCGTCATGTCCGGGACTGGCTCAGAACGGCTGCTGGCCCGGCTGGGCCTCCGACAGCGGCGCGCCGTTCACGGTCGCCCCGTCGCCGACTGGCTGCCGCTGCAGTTCCTGGATCTGCCGCTGCAGTTCCTGGATCTGCTGGTGCGCCGCGTCGGGCTGCTGGGCGGCAGGCTGAGCTGGTGCCGCGGCCGGGAAAGCGGTGCTCTGGGCCGGCGCTGCGGAAGCCGCCGTGGGCTGCCGCCCGGGCAGCACCTCTTTGCCGTCGTCGTCAGTGTGCATGCCCTTGGTCTCGGCCTTGAAGATGCGCATGGCCTGGCCGAGAGACCTGGCCGAATCAGGCAGCTTGCGGGCCCCGAACAGCAGAACAAACACCACAAGCAGGATGATGATGTGCCAGGGAGCAAGTGCGTCGCCCATATTTGTCCCCATTCAGCAGGAAAAGCGACCGGCGCCGCTACGGTTACCTGCTCCGGAAGTCTACACGCGCGGCAGTCCAGCCTACCGGTCGCCAGCCGGGCCTCATAGCCAGGACGGCGACCGGTCAAACGTAACTACCATGCCGAATGCCGCGCCAGACCGCAAGACCGCGCCACCGCAAGATTGCACTACCCGGGATCGCGCTAGCCCGGGACTACGCGTACTGGGCCAGCGCAGCGGCCGCGTCGTCGCGGACGGCAGCGGCCAGCTCAGGCGGCGATATCACCCCGCCGTCCTCGCCGAGCCGCAGCGCGAGCCGCCGTACCCACCTGGTGTCCGGGGTGCGCAGGCTCACCCGCAGCCTGCCGTCGCCGAGCTCGGTGACATCCTGGCACGGGTAGTATTCGGCGACCCAGCGGCCGGACGGCGACAGCTCGAGCACCACTTCGATATCGCCGGGCGACGGCCGGTACAGGCCCTGGTCCACGTCGCGGTGCCGGGCGTGCCCCGGCACGGCGGCGGGCTGGTCCAGCACGGTCAGGGCGAGCACCCGGTCCAGCCGGAACAGCCGGACCGCCTCCGCGCGCAGGCACCACCCCTCCAGGTAGGCGCGGCCGTCCACGACGAGCAGCCGCATCGGGTCTACATCGCGTTCGGTGGCCTCGTCGCGGCCTGGAACGTAGTACGACAGATGCAGCCGCCTGCCGCGCTCAGCCGCGTCCCGCAGCCGTCCGAGGACGCTCCCCGCACCATGGTCGTCGACTTGCACGGCCACCTGCGCGCTGGCCGCTCCGGCAGCCCCTGCCGCCTCCTCAAGCTTGGCGATTGTGCGGCTCAGCGCCGAGCGGTCCTCGAGCGACGGCACCTCGGCCAGCATCCGCAGGGCGACAAGCAGCGCACTCGCCTCGTCCACCCCGAGCCGCAGCGGCCGGTCGATGGACTCCGCCTGGCTCACCACGATCTCGCCGCCCTCGTACGACAAGTCGATCGGGCAGTAGGGATCGGGCGAGCGGAGCTCGACGCACCACAGCATGTTCAGGTCGTCGACAAGCTGGTGTTCGCTGATGCCGAACGCCGTCGCTGTCTCGGCGAGCCCGACCACGTTCCTGCTGACGACGTAGGGCACCAGCGCGAGGAGGCGCTGCAGCCGGTCGGTAGCGGTGGCCTGGGTTCCGGTGCCCGGTGCCGCGTCCGTCCTCATGCCAGTGCCCCCTTCAGCCGCCTGATGACCGCCTCCCGCAGGTCAGCGGGTTCGATTGCGACCACGTCCGCGCCGAAGGAGGCGATGTGGTCACTGAACCAGCCGATGCCTGAGAACGGCACCTCGGCCAGGTCCCAGCCGGGATGTTCCGCGTCAGGCCGCTCAGCGGTGGCCTGCTGCCTGAGCCACAGCCCAGCACCGCGGCGCACCCGCAGCAATGCCGACCGCCGCACGTCCGGCTCGGTATCCCAGGTCCTGACGGTCTGCCTGACGTCGGTCCCCGCCGGGACCTTGACAGCGCCAGCAGGCCCGCCGAACGCCACCGCCCCGTCGATGCGGCTCAGCCGGAACACCCGTACCTCTCCCCTGTCGGTGTCCAGGCCCGCCACGTACCAGCGGCCGTGCCTGTTGACGACGCCCCAGGGCTCGAGGTGACGCTGCTGCGGCGAGCTACGGCCCGCCGCGCGGTAGCCAAAGCTCACCGGGCGGCCGTCGCGGACGGCCTGCCACAGTGCGCCGAAAGCCGGCTCGCCGGTCTGCAGTCTCGGCTCGATGCCCGGCTGGGTGGTCTCCTCCGCGTCGATTCCGGCCGCCCGCAGCTTGAGCAGCGCCCCGGCCGCTGCGCCGGCCAGCTCGGCTCGCCGCCAGACCCGCGCGGCGAGACCGAGGATCGCCGCCTCGTCCGGCTCGAGCCTGATCTCAGGCAGCACGTACGCCTGGCGCGGGATGCGGTAGCCAGGTTCCTCATCAGCGCCCGCGTTTGTCCCGGTCTCCAGCGGGATGCCGAGCTCGCGCAGCTCGTCCTTGTCGCGTTCGAACATGCGTTTGAATGCTTCGAACGACTCCGGGTAGCCCGGGACCGCGTCCCTGATCTGCCCGGCGGTGAGGTATCGCCTCGCTGACAGCAGGCAAACGACGAGGCTGAGCAGCCGCTCGGTCTTGCGCCTGGACATCGCCATCCCTTTCCCGCACCGACGCTACCGCGCCGGACCGTTCAGGTGGCGCGGTGGCCAACTTTTGACATAAGCGCGACAAGGCGCGGGGGCGGCCGGCTGGCGAAAGGCCGCGCCGGTACCCTGCCGGAGTGATCAGGTGGCGTAGTGGCGTGATTGCCGGCGTCCGCCGGGAATGGGCGGGCGCGGTCGAAGTCGAGGCTGAGGTGGGCGGCGCGCGGATCCTCGCGCTCGCCTACCCCGACCTGACCGGCCGGCCGCAGCCCGGTGACCGGGTGCTGCTCAATACCAGCGCGCTTGACCTCGGGCTCGGCACCGGCGGGTACGCGCTGGTGATCGCCCTGCCGGATCGGCTGCCGCCGGATCCGGCCGGCCCGGGGCACCTGGTCAAGGCCAGGTACACGCCGCTGCAGACGTGCGTGCTCGGCGCCGATGAGCAGGGCTCGGCATTCCATGACGTGCTCGCCGAAGCCGATGATCTCGGCGGGATGCCGGTGGTGGTGGCCGACCTGCAGTCGGCGCTGCCCGCGGTGCTTGCCGCCTTTTATGCCGAACGGATGGCGGGCGCTGGTCCCGCGGCCAGGGATGCCGCCGCGCCGGGGCCAGGCCAGGCCAGCCGCCGGCCGCAGCAGGCGGATCACGTACACCACCTGCGGCAGCGTCGCCGCGGGTGGTGTACGTGATGCTCGACGGCGGCGCGCTGCCAGCCTGGTTCTCCCGCACCTGCGCCGCGCTGCGTGAAACCGGCTGGCTGACCGCGATCGTGACGGTAGGCCAGGCCTTCGGGGGTGACCTGGAGGCGGTCACGCTGCACAGCGGACTGCTCGCGGCCAGGCACGTGCTCGGCGCGGAACTCGCTGTCGTATCACAGGGTCCGGGGAATGCGGGCACGGGGACGAAATGGGGTTTCTCCGGGGTGGCGGCGGGCGAAGCGGTCAACGCGGCGGCGGTCCTGCACGGCAAGCCGGTGGCCTCGCTGCGGATCAGCGAGGCGGACCCGCGTGAGCGGCACCGTGGCATCTCGCACCACAGCCTGACCGCCTACGGCCGGGTGGCGCTGGCCCGGGCCGACGTGGTGCTGCCCGACCTGCCCGGTGACTTCGGCGCGCGGCTGCGGGCCGCGGCGGCGCCGCTTGCGGCCAGGCACGACCTGATCGCGGTGAGCGTGGCCGGACTGCACGAGATACTGCGGGCCTGCCCGGTACCGCTGTCCACGATGGGCCGCGGCCTCGACGATGATCTGGCCTATTTCCTCGCCGCTGCGGCGGCGGGCCGGCACGCCGCGGCGGCGTCCCCGCCCGCCTACGCGACTAATTGCCCATAGCAGCCGCCCCTGGCGGTCACGGCAACCACAGCGACCGAGCAGGCCGATCGGACCCAGATGCCGAAAGACCGCCGCAGATGGAACCTGCTCAGCGAGGCCTCATCCAGATCTGAGATCAAGTCCTTGGCCCAGGATCTCGGTCACCGCATCCCCCGCCGCCTATGCCGCCTGCCTCTTGTGTCCCGCGGCGGAATTGACCCGATATACGCGGCCCGCTAACCAAACTCTATGGCGGGGCGGCCCGTCCAAAACGGCGGATACAAAAACGGCGGATACATATGCAGCGCCGGTCGAGGAAACGGCTGGTGGAGCGGGCGGCGAAGGGGCGTTCGCGCAGTGTGCGGTGTTCGTCGGTGAGCTGTGCGGGCGGCGGGCCGTACTGCACGGTCCCGCCCGGCCTGCACCGGCCCGGCGGCTCCGGCATGAGGTGATGGTGCTCGCCAGGATAGCCTCCGGCCGGCCGGATATCATCGACGGCGGCAGGACCGCGACGGAAATGGCTGCTGCCCGCGTTCGCGGCGGGCAAGGCTAGCAACGAGCCATCCGAGCGGTGGAACTGACTGCAAACCCGCCCGTGCCGGCTTAGCGCGGGCCGGGCACTCCTACGGAACTGAAGGGTCACGATTGCTGATGAGGATCGCGGCGAAGGTACGGCGTAGCCCAGGCCGCCTGGCGACGGGCGCGTTCATTCTCAACGCGGGTATCGGGAAGTGGTCAGCCGACGAGGAGACCGCCGCCCGGCTGCACGGGATGGCCGCGGGGACCTATCCGTTCCTGAAGAACATCAAGCCGAACGACTTCGCGCGGATGCTGTCGGCCGGTGAGATCGCGCTGGGCTCGGCGCTGCTGCTCCCGGTAATACCTGCTGCGCTAGCCGGAGCGGGCCTGACCGCGTTTTCCGCCGGGCTGCTTGGCATGTACGTGCGTACCCCGGGGCTGCGCGAAGTTAACAGCGTCCGGCCAAGCCAGCAGGGCATCCCGATTGCCAAGGACGTGTGGATGCTCGGCATCGGGCTTGGCCTGATCGCGGACGCGATCAGCGAGCGGCCAGGCCCGGGGAAGCCTGACGCCCGGGGAAGCCTGACGCCCGGGGAAGCCTGACGCCCGGGGAAGCTTCGATGCGAGGTCGGCATCATCGGCACTGCGGCCGCGATAGCGAACGCCGTCTATCACGCCACCGGCATCCGGGTACGCGGCCTGCCGATCGGCCTGGGCAAGCCGCCGCGCCGAACCCGGCCTAAGCGGCTGCGCCCTGGGCAGCGCCGAGGATGTCGACGACGAAGACGAGGGTGTCCGTTCCCTTGATCCCGGCCGCTGAGTTACCCGCCTTGCCGTAGCCGTCGGCCGGCGGGACAACCAGCAGGACCCGGCTGCCGATCGGCACCCCGACCAGGGCCTTGTCCCAGGCCGGAATGATCTGGGCCGGCGTCGCATCGAGCTGGAACCCGAACGGCGCACCGCGTTTCCAGGAGGAATCGAAGGTCTGGCCGGTCCGCCACAGGACGCCGACGTACTGGGTGATGACTTCCTGGCCCTTCGCTAGCGGTGCTCCCGTCCCCTGGATCAGCGTCTTGACCACGAGCTTGCTGGGCGGGGCGGTGGACGGGATCTTAACCGTCGGAGCAGTGCCCGGGGTCGCGGTGACAGTGGGCAGGCCGTTGCCCCCGTCGGACACTTGCTTGCCGGACGCCGACGCGGTCGCGGGGAAGTCTTTGATCATGTCGACGACGAACACCAGGGTGTCCTTCGCGGTCACGCCGACCTGGGTGTTCCCGGTGGCGCCGTAAGCGTACTTGGGCGGCAGCACGGCGAGGACCCGGCTGCCCATCTTCTTGCCCCGCAGCGCGGTCTCCAGCCCTGGCAGCAGCGTGCCCGACAGGACCTGCGGCGTTGCCTTATATGTGCTGAGCGCCAGCTTGTGCGTGGCACCGCTCCAGATATAGACGACATAGTTGCCGACAAATGCGTCTGTCTTACCCAGAGCTGGCCCGTTTCCCTGGATTTCCGTCTTGACCGCCAGATTGGTGCCTGCGTCCTTGGCCGGGATCGACACAGCGGGCGTCTGACCGAATGCGCCCGACACCGAGACCGCGGCGTTGGGGCTGGCCGAGGATGAAGCTGACGAACCGCAGCCTGCCAGGGCCGCAGTGACGATCAATGGAACGAAAAGCGCAGCTGCGATGCGTCGCATAGAAGAACCTCGTTGTTGGGATCATGAGCCACGCCAGCCTACCCGGTCACGCTGGCTGTCCGGCTGCGGACGACGCCGATCACCGCGCGCGGCGCGGCTCAGCGCAGATCAGCGCCGGTTTCACATCCCGGCGATAAGCTTCTCCACCCGCTCATCGACAGAGCGGAACGGGTCCTTGCACAGCACCGTGCGCTGGGCCTGGTCGTTGAGCTTAAGGTGCACCCAGTCGACCGTGAAGTCCCGCCGCCGCTCCTGGGCCCGCCTGATGAACTCGCCGCGCAGCCGGGCCCTGGTGGTCTGCGGTGGCACCGACTTCGCCTCGAAGATGTCGATGTCCCTGCAGACCCGCTGGACGGCGCCGCGACGCTGCAGCAGGTAGTAGAGGCCCCGCCCGCGATGCACATCGTGGTAGGCGAGATCGAGCTGGGCCACCCGCGGCGAGGAAAGCGGCAGGTCGTGCTTGGCCTGGTACCGCTCGATCAGCTGGTACTTGGTCACCCAGTCAATCTCTCGCGCGACCAGGCCGAGATCACCGGTCTGCACGGCGTTCAGCGTCCGCTCCCACATGCCGAGCACCCGTTCGGTGATCGGGTCGGGGCCCTTGCGGTCGGTGAAGTCCCGTGCCTTCGACAAGTACTCATGCTGGATGTCCAGGGCACTGACCTCGCGCCCGTTGGCCAGCCGCACTTTCCGCCGGCCGGTCATGTCATGGCTGACGTCCCTGATCGCCCGGATCGGGTTCTCCAGCGTGAGGTCGCGCATCACCGTGCCTGCCTCGACCATACGCAGGACCAGGTCGGTCGCGCCGACTTTGAGGAGGGTCGTCGTTTCGCTCATATTGGAATCACCGACGATCACATGCAGCCTGCGGAACCGCTCCGCGTCGGCGTGGGGCTCATCACGGGTGTTGATGATCGGCCTGGATCTGGTGGTCGCCGAAGAGACGCCTTCCCAGATGTGCTCGGCCCGCTGGCTGACGCAGTACACCGCGCCGCGGGGGGTCTGCAGCACCTTTCCCGCACCGCAGATGATCTGGCGGGTGACCAGGAACGGGATCAGGATGTCGGCCAGCCTGCCGAACTCGCCGTGCCTGCCTACCAGGTAGTTCTCGTGGCAGCCATAGGAGTTGCCGGCCGAGTCGGTGTTGTTCTTGAACAGGTAGATGTCCCCGGCGATGCCCTCTTCCCGCAGCCGCCGGTCCGCGTCGACGAGCAGGCCCTCCAGGATCCGCTCGCCTGCCTTGTCATGCACGACGAGGTCGATCAGGCTGTCGCATTCCGGGGTCGCGTACTCGGGATGGCTGCCGACGTCCAGGTAAAGCCGCGCGCCGTTGCGCAGGAAGACGTTGCTGCTGCGGCCCCACGACACCACCCGGCGGAACAGGTACCTGGCCACCTCGTCGGGAGACAGCCGTCGCTGGCCGCGGAACGTGCACGTGACGCCGTACTCGTTCTCCAGCCCGAATATCCGCCTGTCCATGTGCGCCCGGGCTACCAGTCCACGGCGATGTACTTGGTTTCCGTGAATTCCAGCAACCCGTCGTGCGCGCCCTCCCTGCCCAGCCCGGACTGCTTCACGCCGCCGAACGGCGCTGCTGGATCGGACACTACGCCGCGGTTGATGCCCACCATGCCCGCCTCTAGTGCCTCCGCGGTGGCCAGCGCCCGCCGCAGATCTGTCGTGTACAGGTACGAGACCAGCCCGTACTCGGTGCTGTTGGCCAGCGCGATCGCCTCGTCCGGGTCGCTGAACCGCACGATGGGCGCCACCGGCCCGAAGATCTCCTCGGCCAGGATGCCGGCCTGCCGCGGCACCTGATCGAGAACCGTTGGCAGGTAGAAGTAGCCGCGCTGGTCGGGCGCGCTGCCGCCGGTCAGCACCCGCGCGCCGTCGCTCGCCGCGCCCGCGACCAGCTTGGCGACCTTCGACCGGGTGTCCTCGTTGACCAGCGGGCCGAGGTCGGTGCCGTCGTCAAGACCCGGCCCGACCCGCAGGCTGCTCAGCCGCGCCGAAAACACGGCGGCGAACTCGTCCGCGACGGCCTCGTGTACATAGAACCTGTTGGCGGCCGTGCACGCCTCGCCGCCGTTGCGCATCTTCGCGAGGAGCGCGCCCTCGACGGCGGCCTCGACATCCGCATCGTCGAACACGATGAACGGCGCGTTCCCGCCAAGCTCCATCGAGCAGTTGGTCACCGTCTCCGCCGCGGTACGCAGCAGTACCCGGCCGACGTCCGTCGAGCCGGTGAAGGATAGCTTGCGGACCCGCGGGTCGCCGAGCATCGCGGCGACCAGGGGGCCTGGCGTGGCGGTCGGCAGCACGTTGACGACGCCGTCCGGCAATCCGGCCTCGCGCAGCAGCGAGGCGATGGCCAGCGCGGACAACGGGGTCTCCTTGGCCGGCTTGAGCACGACCGTGCAGCCGGCGGCCAGCGCGGGGCCGATCTTGCGGGTCGCCATCGCGGCGGGGAAATTCCACGGGGTGACCAGCACGCTGACGCCGACCGGCTGACGGGTGACCATGATCCGGTTGGCGCCGGACGGGGCGGTCATCAGCGAGCCCTCGTTCCGCACCGCTTCCTCGGCATACCAGCGGAAGAACTCGGCCGCGTAGCTGATCTCGCCGCGCGCGTCGCGCAGCGCCTTGCCGTTCTCGACGACCATCAGCCGGGCCAGCGCATCGGCCCGTTGCGTCATGAGCTGAAAGCCGCGGCGCAGGCATTCGCCGCGCTCCCTCGGCGGCGTCGCGGCCCACCCGGGCAGCGCGGCGTGCGCGGCGGCCACCGCATCAAGTGCGTCGCGGGTGCTCGCGTTGGCAACCTCGGCGACCGGCTCCTCGGTGGCCGGATCGATCACCGGAAGCAACCCGGCGCTCCCGGCGCTCCACTCCCCGCCGATCAGCAGCCCGGTCGGGGCGTCGATGCCGGTAACGGTCTCCAGGCTGCTCGTCACGTTTCCTCCAGCGGAGCCCCGCCGGTCTCGGGAGTCCCCTCGCCCTCGGGAGCCTCGCTGACCGGTCCGGCGGCGCTGCCCCGCTTGGCCGCGCCGCCAGATGTCGGCTGTCCGGCGGACGGGCCTGCCGGCTGCCTCGCCGCGGTCCTTGATTCGGTCAGCAACGCCTCGAGCCTGCCGCCGGTGAGCCGGCGGAAACACCGGTGGACGCGGCTCCGGTCGAGCACAGCCACCTCAAGCTGGGCAGCGGTAATCTCTCTGCGCTCGTCATTGGCCTGCCCCGCCAGCGCGGTTGTGGCCACGCCCAGGGCACCTGCCAGCGTCATTCCCTCGGAGAATCGCTCCTTGACCGCAGTCGCCACCTGATCGGCGTGGCCGCCCATCACGACGAAGCCGTGCTCGTCGGCCACCGAGCCATCAAAGGTGATCCGGTAAATCTGGTCGCGGTCGGGCCTCTCCCCTACCTCTGCGACGACGATCTCCACCTCGAATGGCTTGTTGCTTTCCGTGAAAATGGTGCCAAGTAGCTGGGCGTACCAGTTGGCCAGCCCGCGGGCGGTGACATCCTGGCGGTCATACTGGAATCCGGTTGTGTCGGCGTAGCGGACCCCGGCCTTGCGCAGGTTCTCGAACTCGTTGTACCTGCCCACCGCCGCGAACGCGATCCTGTCGTAGATCTCGCTGAACTTGTTCAGGGCGCGGGAGGGATTCGGCGCGACAAACAGGATTCCGCCGTCGTATTCGATCACGACGCCACTGCGGCCACGCGTGATCGCCTTGCTCGCGTAGTCCGCCTTGTCCTTCATCGCCTGTTCAGGCGACACATAGAACGGCATCGACACCGGTGGCGTTCCCTTACTTGTGAAGTTGGCTTGGAGCGTGCTGGTCAGGATCTGTGCTGGTCAGGATCTGTGC
The DNA here is from genome assembly GCA_963774825.1 of uncultured Actinomycetes bacterium. GTDB lineage: Bacteria > Actinomycetota > Actinomycetes > Streptosporangiales > Streptosporangiaceae > DATBGO01. The sequence continues at coordinate 49,767 of CAVZGW010000027.1, forward strand.
TGGTCAGGAGGCGGCTAGTCGTTGGGCGCGGCATGTCGTGGTCAGGTCTGGCGCAACGGCGCGGACGGCCCGTCCGGGGAGCGCATCCGGCCTTCGACGACCGCCTCCGCGTAGCCGCCGGCCTCGGCGTCGGTCAGCCGCTGGTAGCCGTCCGCGGTGACCGTGACGACTATCGGGTAGATGCGCCTGGTCAGGTCGGGGCCGCCGGTGGCCGAGTCATCATCTGCTGCGTCGTAAAGCGCCTGCATGCAGGCAAGCACCGCGTCGGGCAGCGGCATGTCATCGCGGTAGAGCTTCTTCAGCGAGCCGCGGGCGAATACCGAGCCGGACCCGATCGCGTGGAATCTGTGCTCCTCGTACCTGCCTCCAGCCACGTCGTAGCTGAAGATCCGGCCGCCGCCTGACTCCTCGTCATAGGCGGCGAACAGCGGGACGACGATAAGCCCCTGCATGGCGCCGCCCAGGTTGCTCTTGACCATGCCAGCTAGCCTGTTGGCCTTGCCCTCGATGGAGAGCGTGCGCCCCTCGAGCTTCTCATAGTGCTCAAGCTCGACCTGGAAGATCCTGACCAGGTCGATACCGATGCCGGCGACACCGGCAATCCCGATGCAGGAATAGTCGTCGCTGCGGAACACCTTCTCGATATCCCGTTGCGAGATCATGTTGCCCGCTGTGGCCCGCCGGTCGCCGGCCATCACCACGCCACCGTCGCAGGCCGCCGCGACGATTGTCGTGCCGTGCGGGAACTCACGCGCCGCAGCCCCGCCCCCGGCCGAGCTGACCGCCGTCGGCAGCAGGTCAGGGGCGGCCGAGGCGAGAAAGTCAGCGAACGACGACGTCCCCGGGCTCAGGTACGGCACGGGGAGCCGCGGTCCGTAGGAATCAGGGCCCACTCGGATCCTTCCGCTAGTGCGCATCACGTACCTGACCGACCCTACTGCGGCGGCCGCCGCCGCGGGACTGCCGGGCAGCCGGTTACTCGCCGCCCTTTTGCACGTATGAGCGCACGAACTCCTCGGCGTTCTCTTCCAGTACCTCATCGATCTCGTCGAGGATCGCGTCCACGTCGTCAGTGAGCTTATCCTGCCGCTCCTTGACATCCTCTCCAGTCTGAGCCGCGCCTTCCTGCTCCTCCTCGGTACGCCGGGGAGCCTGGCGCTGACCGCCAGTGTCTTTTGTCGTCATGCGAAACCTCCGTGATCGCGCTGTGTGCCCGCAGCTTCAACGCTATCCTCGCCAGCGCGCGGCCCGCCCAATCCTGCAAACAGGCACCGGTATCGCTGCCGCCACGCGGTTGCCAGCCGGCTCAGTCCTGGCCGGTGAGAGCGGCGACGAGCTCGCCTGCCGTCTCGCACCTGTCCAGCAGGTCGCCCACATGCGCCCGGGTGCCGCGCAGCGGCTCGAGGGTGGGCACTCGCTGCAGTGACTCGCGGCCAGGAATGTCGAAGATCACCGAGTCCCAGGATGCCGCCGCCACCGCCTCCGGGTACTGGCGCAGGCAGCGACCGCGGAAGTAGGCCCTGGTGTCTTCGGGCGGATACTCGACAGCCCGGGCGACAGCCGACTCGCTGACCAGGCGGATCATCCTTCCCCTGGCCGCCAGCCGGTTGTACAGCCCGCGATCGGCACGTACGTCGGAATACTGCAGATCGACGAGCTGCAGGTGCGGATGACCCCAGCTGAGCCCGTCTCTTGCCCGGTAGCCGTTGAGGAGCTGGAGCTTGGCTACCCAGTCCAGTTCCGTTGCGGTCAGCATCGGATCTTCCGCCAGCCTGGTCAGCACCGATTCCCAGCGATCAAGGACGTCGGCGGTCGCGCTGTCCACGTCGGCGCCGAACTTGTCCTCGGTATATTTCCTGGCCAGCTCCAGGTACTCCATCTGCAGCTGGATGGCGGTCATCCTCCGGCCGTCCCGCAGCGCCACCAGGTGCTTGCAGCTCGGATCGTGCGAGACCGCCCGGAGCTCGGCGACCGGTGCCTCGAGCGTCAGGTCTCCGGCCAGGAACCGGTCCTCGATCATCGCCAGCACCAGGGCCGTGGTGCCAAGCTTGAGATAGCTCGATATCTCGCTCATGTTCGCGTCACCGATGATGACGTGCAGCCTGCGGTATTTTTCCGGGTCGGAGTGGGGCTCGTCACGGGTATTGATGATGGGGCGCTTTAGCGTGGTCTCCAGGCCAACCTCGACCTCGAAGAAGTCGGCCCGCTGGCTGATCTGGAAGCCTTCGTCCCTGCCGTCCGCCCCGCGGCCCACCCGCCCTGCCCCGCAGATGACCTGCCTGGACACGAAGAACGGGGTGAGGTGCCTGACGATGTCAGCGAACGGGGTGGCCCGGTTCATCAGGTAGTTCTCGTGGCAGCCGTACGAAGCGCCCTTATTGTCGGTATTGTTCTTATATAGCTGGATCCTGGACCCGCCCGGTGCGGCACTGGCCCGTGCGGCAGCCTCCGCCATTACCCGCTCGCCTGCCTTGTCCCAGGTGACCGCGGACAGCGGGTCGGAGCACTCAGGCGCTGAGTACTCGGGATGGGCGTGGTCGACATACAGCCGGGCGCCGTTGGTCAGGATGACGTTGGCCAGTCCTAGGTCCTCGTCGGTCAGCTGGGTGGAATCAGCCGCCTCACGGGTGAGGTCGAAGCCGCGGGCATCGCGAAGCGGGTTCTCCTCCTCGAAGTCCCAGCGGGCCCGCCGGGCCCGCGCCGAGGACGCCGCCTGGTAGGCGTTGACGACCTGAGAGGACGTCACCATCGCATTCGCGCCCGGCTGACCTGGCACGGCGATGCCGTACTCGGTCTCGATGCCCATCACCCGCCGCACGCTCATGTCTGAAAGCCTAGTGCCGCCGAGGGCATGCAGGCTGCGAGGCTCGGCGCGCCGGGCCGAGCAGACTGCAGCGCGGGGGGCCCGGGGGGTCCGGGGGGCCGCCCCTCCGGGCCAGCACCGAGGCTCGGCGCGCCGGGCCGGGCAGACTGCAGCGCGGGGGGCCCGGGGGGTCCGGGGGGCCGCCCCTCCGGGCCAGCACCGAGGCTCGGCGCGCCCGGCCGGGCAGACTGCAGCGCGGGGGGCCCGGGGGTCGTCCCGGACTGCACGGCGCAGCGGGAGGCAGCCCGGGGTATCGTGCCCCCGGACCGGCGCCGCTACAGGTACTGGCCAGTGTTGGCCACGGTGTCGATGGACCGGCCCGCCTCGGTGCCGTGCTTGCCCGAGACCAGCGTCCTGATGTAGACGATCCGCTCGCCCTTCTTTCCTGAGATGCGCGCCCAGTCGTCCGGGTTAGTGGTGTTGGGCAGGTCCTCGTTCTCGCTGAACTCGTCGACGCAGGCGGTCATCAGGTGCGCGACCCGCAGGCCCTTCTGGCCGGTCTCGAGGAACTCCTTGATGGCCATCTTTTTCGCCCGGTCTACGATGTTCTGGATCATCGCGCCGGAGTTGAAGTCCTTGAAGTAAAGGACCTCCTTGTCCCCGTTGGCGTAGGTGACCTCGAGGAACCTGTTTTCCTCGGTCTCGGAGTACATGCGCTCGACGACCCGCTGCATCATCTCGTCCACCGTCGCCCCTGGCGAGCCGCCATGCTCGACAAGGTCGTCCTGGTGCAGCGGCAGGCTGGTCACCAGGTACTTGGAGAAGATATCCCGGGCCGCCTCGGCGTCCGGGCGCTCGATCTTGATCTTTACGTCAAGCCGCCCTGGGCGCAGAATAGCCGGATCGATCATGTCCTCCCGGTTGGAGGCGCCGATCACGATCACGTTCTCCAGGCCCTCGACACCGTCGATCTCGCTGAGCAGCTGCGGCACGATCGTGTTCTCGACATCACTGGACACCCCGGATCCGCGGGTCCGGAATATCGAGTCCATCTCGTCGAAGAAGACGATGACCGGCATGCCCTCGCTGGCCTTTTCCCTGGCCCGCTGGAATACCAGCCTGATGTGCCGCTCAGTCTCGCCGACGTACTTGTTCAGCAGCTCCGGGCCCTTGATGTTCAGGAAGAAGCTCTTGCCCTCCCGGGCGGGCCCGGCGGAGGTGTCGGCGATCCCGGTTTCGGCGGCCAGCGCGGCTGTCCTGGCCGCCACCTGCTTGGCCAGCGAGTTGGCGACCGCCTTGGCGATGAGCGTCTTGCCGCAGCCAGGCGGCCCGTAGAGCAGCACGCCCTTGGGCGGCCGCAGCTGATGCTCCTTGAACAGGTCAGCGTGCAGGTAGGGCAGCTCGATCGCATCCCTGATCTGCTCGATCTGCGATGCCAGACCGCCGATCTCCGAGTAGGTGATGTCGGGAACTTCCTCAAGGATGAGTTCTTCGACCTCCGCCTTGGGGATGCGCTCGTAGACGTAGCCGGAGCGGGGCTCCAGCAGGAGCGAGTCACCCGCCCGCAGGGTGGCGGACAGCAGCGGCTCGGCGAGCCGGGCGACACGCTCTTCGTCGGCGTGCGAGATCACCAGCGCCCGGTCGCCGCCGTCAAGGATCTCCTTGAGCATGACGACCTCGCCGATCGTCTCATACCCCTGGGCGATGACAACGTTGAGCGCTTCGTTCAGCACGACCTCCTGCCCGGGCCTGAGCTCATCGAGCTCGATCCCCGGGCTGACGCTCACCCGCATCTTCCTGCCACCGGTGAACACGTCCGCAGCGCCAGCCTCCGCCGCAGCCAGGAAGATGCCGAAACCTGATGGCGGCTGGGCCAGCCGGTCCACTTCTTCCTTGAGCGCAACGATCTGGTCGCGGGCTTCGCGCAAAGTTCCCGCGAGCCGCTCGTTCTGCCCAGTTACGGCCGCGAGGCTCGCCTCGGTCTCCCGCAGCCGCTCTTCGAGCAGCCTGGACTGCCGTGGCGAATCAGCGAGCCTGCGCCGCAAGGCGGCGATCTCCTCCTCAAGGAAGGAGATCTGCGTGGTCAGGACCTTGACCTCGTCGTCATACCGGCCGGCGCGTGTGCTGTCGTCACGAGAGGCCATGCCCCTCACCCCCTCCCGAGATCCGACTTCACCTAGACCCTACCTATCCAGGACCCTTCCGTAACCTTACGGCAGGACCTGACACAGCTTTCTGGAGTTACGATCCGGGAACGGTCCGGCCGCGTTACGGCTCATCCAGATCACCTGCGGCCGGGTGGACCGTACCGGGAAGGCCCGATGACCCCTTCGATGGCCTGCGCCGACGAGGCGGCGGGGTGACCCCGTCGGCCAGCCGTCGCGCGGTCACAAGGAACCCGGTGTGGCCAATCATGTGATGCTCGGGGCGCACCGCAAGCCCGTCAACATGCCAGCCTCGCTGCATCGTCTCTGAGGCGGCGGGCTCATCGAAGTTGCCTTGCCCGCGCAGCGCCTCCACGGTCCTCGACAGCTGCGTGGTGGTGGCGACATAGCAGCAGGCCAGGCCGCCGGGGATGAGCGCGGCTGCCGCCGCGCCCGCGTACTCCCACGGGGCCAGCATGTCCAGGATGACCCGGTCGTAGCCGCGGCCAGGCTCAGCCGGGTGGTCAGCCGCCGCGGGCGCCGCAGGAGCCATGGGGAGGTCGCCCACGATCAGCCGCCAGGCCAGGTGCGGGCCGCCGAAGTAGCGCTCGACGTTGCGCCGGGCGATCTCGGCGAAGTCTGGCCGGCGCTCGTAGGAGACGACAAGGCCCGCTTCCCCGGCGGCGCGCAGCAGCCAGCAGGACAGCGCGCCCGAGCCCGCTCCCGCTTCCAGGATCCGGGCGCCAGAGAAAATGTCGGCCTGCGCAAGGATCTGGCCCGCATCCTTCGGATAGACCACCGTCGCTCCGCGTGCCATGGACAGCGTGTAGTCGGAGAGCAGCGGCCGCAGCGCCACGTAGGGGGTGCCGCCGGAGGAGACGACCACGCTGCCTTCCTGGAGGCCGATGAGGTCGTCGTGGGCCAGCCCGCCGCGGTGGGTATGGAACGACCGCCCGGCCTCGAGGACCACCCGGTGCCGTCGTCCCTTGGGGTCGGTGAGCTGGACCTGATCGCCTGGAGTAAAGGGCCCGCGGGGCTGTTTGATCACGGTGGCCAGGCTAGCGGTGGGTCAGACTCCGGCGAACGCGTGATCCAGGTCACTCGCCGCGAGCACGCCGAATACCTGCCCGGACGGCTCGATGAGCAGGTACTCGCTGGCCGGGGTCTTCCGCACCGCGTCGAGCAGCTCCATCCCCGACAGGTCGGCGGGCAGCACGAGTCCCTGATCGATCGCGCGCGCCAGCGTTCCGACCTCGATCCACGGCCTGCGCTGCTCCGGCGTCGCCATGACCGCTGTCTCGTTGACAATGGCGACCGGCGTCGAGTCGTGGTCGACGACCACGAGAGCCCGCGCCTGGGCGGCTTCGGCCCGCCTGATGGCCTCGGAAAGCGGCAGGCTGGCCGGGACCGGGATCGCCCTGCGGGCCAGCTTTCTCGCCTGCAGGCCGGGCAGCCGCTCCCGCACCTTGGCGGCGCGGATCGTCTGGCCCGCACTGACCCACATGAACGCGGCGATGACGAGCAGCCAGAGCCCGTAGGTGCTGTTCAGCAGGCTGAAGTTCGCGTTGAAGAAGGCGAAGGGCACCAGGACGAGCGCTACCGCGAGCCCCCGGCCTGACCAGGCCGCCCAGATCGTGGCGGTGCCAGGGCGGCGGGTGAGCCGCCAGAGGCCGGCCCGCAGGATCCGGCCGCCGTCCAGCGGCAGCCCGGGGAGCAGGTTGAAGATACCGACCAGCACGTTGGCAAGAACCAGCTGGTCAATGAGCACATGCGGGAGGCCGTGCGGGATGACCGCCAAGATCCCGAATCCGACCGCGGCGAGCCCGAGCGAGACGGCCGGCCCGGCCGCCGAGACCAGGAATTCCTGGCCTGGAGTGGGTGGCTCCTGCTCGATCTCCGAGTACCCGCCAAGCGGGTAGAGCAGGATCCGCTTTACCGGCAGGCTGAAGAACCTTGCGACGACGCAGTGGCTGAGCTCGTGGACGAGCACCGACGCATAGAGCAGGACCACGAAGGCAGCGGCCACCAGGTACCTGGTGGGCGTCGGCCGGATCGAGGCGTCGAGGTTGCTCGCGTAGAAGAGAACGAAAAGGCCTGCAATAAGGAACCAGTACGGCGAGATGAGGACCGGGATGCCGAACGGCCGCGCGATGGTGATGCCGCCCCTCACGTCGCGGCGGGCCCCGGCGCCCGGCTCAGCGACGGGCCGCTGGTCCTGCTGAGGGTCCGGTTCTCGGGCTAGGCCTGCCACACACCAGATGCTACGTGCTGCCGGGTGCCGCGGCCGCCTCGCAGCGCGATGAATCGCCGCGCGCCGTCGCGCCGGCCGGCGTGGCCGCATTTGCGGCGCAACTGTCGGTGCGGTCGCCTAGTCTCCGAGGGTGGCCAACGAGAACGGCGAGCCTGCCGACGTCGCTGATCCGGTCAGGGTACCCGCACTGTCGCCGTCCCGCGCCGGCGATTTCCTGACCTGCCCGCTCCTGTACCGGTTCCGGGTGATCGACCGCCTCCCTGAACCGCCGAGCCCGGCAGCCGCACGCGGGACCCTGGTGCACGCCGTCCTTGAGCGGCTGTTCGACGAGCCGGCGGCGAGCCGCACGCCGCAGACCGCGCGGGCGCTGCTCCAGCCGCAATGGGACCGGCTGACCGCCGAGGAGCCAGCGCTTGCGGAGCTTTTCGATGATGAGGCAGCGCGGAGCGCCTGGCTGGCCGAGGCCAGCGTGATGCTCGACCGCTACTTCACCCTGGAAGATCCCACCCGGCTCGAGCCGAGCCACCGGGAGCTTGCGGTGGAAGCGACGCTCGACTCCGGGCTGCTGCTGCGCGGCTTCATCGACCGGCTTGACGTCGCGGCCAGCGGCGAGATCCGGATCGTCGACTACAAGACCGGCGCCGCGCCCAGGGAGGAGTTCGTGGCGCGCGCACTGTTCCAGATGAAGTTCTATGCTGTCGCGCTCTGGCTCACCCGGCGCCAGGTTCCGAAGCTGCTGCAGCTGATCTACCTGGGTAATGGTGAGATCGTGCGGTACGCGCCAGACGAGGCGGACCTGCGGGCCACGGTCCGCAAGATCGATGCGGTGTGGCGGGCCATCCAGCGGGCCTCTTCGACGGGCGACTGGCGCCACCGGCAGAGCCGGCTGTGCGACTGGTGCGCGCACCAGTCGATCTGCCCGGCCTTCGGCGGGACCCCGCCGCCGCTGCCTGAGGTGCCGGGCAGCGCTGCCGGGCCTGCTGCCGCCCCGGTGCCGGCGGGGCCCGGCTGCGCCGGACGGCGTTCACCCGGCTGGATCCCCTTAGCGCGTCAGCCGCGTTATCCGCGTTATCCGCACCGCGGGCTATGCGGCCGGCGTGCGAGAGCCGGTGTTCTCAGGGAATCGGTGTTCTCAGGGAATCGGTGTTCTCAGGGAATCGGTGTTCTCAGGGAAATGGCAGGCGGCATGGTGGCCTGGAGCCAGTTCGACCAGCTGGGGCTCCTCAGTTCGGCACGGATTACAGCTGTTTCTCGACGCGGATCGACTGCCGTCGCCGCCAGCGGCCGCCGCCAGCCGTCGTTGTCAGGCCGCAGCGGCGATCGCGTGCAGCATCCCCAGGTCGACGTCGCTCAGCGAGGCGGCAACCGTCCGGCCCGGACGCTCAAGGATCGGCACCAGGCTCGGGACCGCGACCAGCTTGCAGCCGGCCGCCTCGGCGGCAGCCACCCCGTTGGGCGAATCCTCTAGCGCCACGCAATAGCGCGGATCCGCGCCGAGCAGCGTTGCCGCACGCAGATAGGGCTCCGGATCCGGCTTGCTCCGGCGCACGTCACCGGCGCACACGGTGACCTCGAAACTCAGCCCGGGACGGCTGAGCACGGCCTCCATTATCGGCCGTTCCGACGATGTCACCAGCGCGTGCGCGATGCCCGCGGCGCGGACCTCGGCAAGCAGCTCGGCCGCACCTGGCAGCACCCGTGGCCCGCGCGCGGTCAGCAGCGCGGTCATCCCGTCGACCAGCCAGCGCGCGACGTCTTGCGCGCTGGCCGGCCGGGCAGCGCGGGCCTGCAGGTAAGCGACCGTGCGCGCGAGCGAGCCGCCCAGCAGCGCGCGCTGATCCGCCTCGCCCCAGGCACCGCCAAGCCGAGCCATGACCTCGGTCTCGACCTCGAACCAGAGTGGCTCGGAATCCACCAGGAGGCCGTCCATGTCGAACAGGACGGCCTGCAGCTGCTGGCCAGCGGGCTGGGCTGCTGGGCGGGGCGTGGCGCATGGTCAGGTGCTGAAGTATTTCGCTTCAGGGTGGTGCGCTATGAGCGCGCCGGTGGACTGCTCCGGCGTCAGCGGGAACCCCCGCGGCAGTGTGACCCCGATCCGGTCAGGCCGCAGCAGTCGCACGGCCCGGCCGCGCATGGCCCCGGCTGCGGCCCGCGGGCCCTGGTCCGCTCCCGGCCGGCTCGCGGGCTCGGTACTCAAGGTCATAGTGACCTCATTGTAGGTGCCCGCGGCCGGCGGCCCGGGCACCCAGCGGCCTGCGCGCTGCCGCCCACCCGCCCGCCGATCATGGGCGAGCACGTAATCTGGGACCGGGGTAAGGAAGGAGGTGGTGGGAGATCGAGCTTGAGGCCGCAGGCAAGCTCAGCTCACCCGCTGTCATAGCGGCCTTCGAAGGCTGGAACGACGCTGGCGAGGCAGCTAGCGGGGTCATCAGCCATCTCGGTACCGCCTGGCAGGCAAGCCCTATCGGCGCCATCGATCCGGAGGATTTCTACGACTTCCAGGTGACCCGCCCGGTGATGGAGGTTACCGATGGCCAGACCGAGCGGCTGATCTGGCCCACGACGAGGCTGTCCCTGGCGCGGCCCGATGGCGTGGACAGAGACCTGGTCCTGGTGCACGGGATCGAGCCCAACATGCGCTGGCGGTCCTTCAGCGACGAGCTTGTCGCCGCCTTTACGGGCCTGGGCGCCGAGCTCGTGGTCCTGCTGGGAGCGCTGCTCGCGGATTCGCCGCATACCCGCCCGGTTCCGGTCAATGCCGCCGCATCGGACACCACGCTCGCCGCTCAGCTGCACGTGGACCCGGTCGATTACAAGGGGCCTACCGGGATCGTGGGCGTGCTTCAGCATGCCTGTGCCACGGCGGGAATCCCGTCTGTCTCGCTATGGGCGGCGGTGCCCCATTACGTGGCCCAGCCGCCAAGTCCCAAGGCCACGCTCGCGCTGCTGCGGGGGGTTGAGGACATCCTCGACATAACGCTGCCCCTTGCCGACCTGCCCGATGACGCCAGGGCATGGGAGCGCGGCGTCGACGAGCTAGCCGACGCCGACGCCGAGGTCGCCGACTACGTCCGGACCCTGGAGGAAGCAAAGGACGCGACCGACCTGCCCGAGGCAACGGGCGACGCGATCGCCCGCGAGTTCGAGCGGTACCTGCGCCGCCGCGGCGACCGCGGGTAGCGCCGGGCTTCCGTCGCTCACACCGGCGGCCAGGGCACCGCGGGCCAGTCCTCGGGCGGGTAGGGATGTACCCGGTGTCTGAGCAGCAGGTCTATCCGCTCCCGGGTGGCCGTCACCTCGCCAGGAGCAAGCCATCGTGCCAGCTTGGCACCGAGGCCGCCAGCGGCGAGCGCCCGCTGCAGTACCCCGAGCGCGGCAACGGCGCTGCCGGGCAGGCTCTGGCCCCGCCATTGCCACAAGACAGTTCGAAGCTTGTAATCCTCGCCAAAACAGACACCGTGGTCGCAGCCGAACAGCGCGCCGTCAGCGGTGGGCAGCAGGTGGCCGATTTTCCGGTCGGCATTGTTCACGACAGCATCGAAGACCGCCATCTCGCGCAATGCGGGGTGATCGGTCCGGCGGGCCAGCGCTATCAGGTCGGCCGAAGGGTCCGCGTCGACCCAGAGCTGGCACATGCCGGGCCCGAACGGGCCATCACGGTAGACCGTCGGCGGTACGAGGTGCCAGCCGGCGGCCTCCGAGACCTGATAGGCCGCGACCTCGCGGCCGGCCAGGGTGCCCGAGGGGAAATCCCAGAGCGGGCGTTCCCCCGCCACCGGCTTGTAGACGCAGGCAGCCTCGCGTTCCTCGTGGCGCAGCGTGCAGTAGAACGTCTCGTTGGATGCCACGACGAGCCTGCCCTGCACGTCGAGAACGCCCCGGGTGAGCAGGTCGAGGTCGGGCTCGTCCCCGTCGCTGTCACCCGCGGGACCGGGCGGGGCGGCTGGCCGCCGCTCGCCGCGGGGCCAGTGCGGTGGCTCACGCATGGCCGGCTCGATGGCCATTCTGCCGGGGGCACACGTGCCCGGTCGCGTCGAGCGGCAGGCCGCAGAGCGGGCACGGCGCCCGTCCCTGGCCGACCAGTTGGAGGGCTCGCCGGGAGAACGCCCGGGCGGCGGCCGCCGTTATCCGGACCCGCAGCACCCCGGGCCCGTCATCGGGCACATCATCGGCTAGCGGCTCGACAGGTGAGTCCGTTTCTTCCTGGACCTCGATCACGATGCGCTGCTCGTCACGATCCCACGCCAGCGCGATGACTCCCACCCGGAACTCCTCAAGCAACGGCAGGTCGAGCGGCTCATCATCGGCGAGGCCTGCAGGCGCCTCCGCGGGCACCTCCGAAGCCGCGCCGGCCTGCCTGAGCTCTTCGTCAAGAAGCTCGTCGAGACGCTCCGCGAGCCTGCTCACCTGCACCTTCTCCAGGGCGACACTGGTGATCCTCGGGCCCGCGCTAGCCTGCAGATAGAAGGTGCGCTCACCGGGCTGGCCGACCGTACCGGCCACGAACCGGTCCGGGGGATCGTAGGAAAAGACTGGCATGGTCCTATCTTCCAGTCCCGCCGCTTGGCGCCGCGCCGCCAGCCCCGGCGATAGGAGCCGCGAGACCGCCGTCCGCTGGCGCCGCGTCGCCGGCCCCGCCGCCCACCGCTGCATCGCTTTCACCGCGAGCCGCCGCCCCTGACCGGCTCGCCGCCAGGCCTTCGACTCCGCCGCCGGTGTCGTTCATCCGAAGCAGGAAAGGGCGCACCGGGGTGTAGCGGATCACGCTCAGCGAGCATGGGTCGACCTGTACCCGCTGCATCATGTCGAGGTGCATCCCGAGGCTGTCGGCAATCACCGCCTTGATCACGTCACCATGTGAGCAGATGAGGTACGCCGCGCCGGCGCCGAGCGTGGCATTCCAGTCACGCACCGCGCTGACCGCCCTGTGCTGCATATCCAGCATGGACTCCCCGCCCTCGCCAGGGAATCGCACCGCGCTCGGATGAGCCTGGACGACTCGCCAGAGCGGTTCCCGCGCCAGCCGTTTCAGCGGCTTGCCGGTCCAGTCGCCGTACCGGCACTCACCGAGCCGCTCGTCCTCGCGCACCGCGGGTCCGCCGGCGGCTGCGATCGCGCCGGCGGTCTGCAGGCACCGGTCCAGGGGGCTGGAGATGATGGCATCCAGCCGCACCGGCGCGAGGCGCGCCGCCAGGGCCGCCGCCTGGCCGCGGCCACGGTCGTCCAGCGAGATGCCGGGGGTCCAGCCGGTCAGCACCCCGCCTGTGGTGGCGGTGAGGCCATGCCGCACGAGAAGAACCAAGGTCACCCCACGACAATAAGGGGTACCCGCGGCAGTCGACGCCCGCCTGGCACGGTCGGCGCCGCGGATGGCAGCCAGCGCGGGGAGGAGCGCGGGCAGGTCAGGCCCCGATCGCGTGAACTCCGCCGTCGACGTGCACGATCTCGCCGGTTGTGGCGGGGAACCAGTCCGACAGCAGCGCCACGCAGGCGCGCGCGGCCGGCTCAGGGTCGGACAGGTTCCAGCCGAGCGGCGCGCGCTCTCCCCACATCGTCTCGAAGCCCTCGAAGCCAGGGATGCTCTTGGCCGCCATGGTCCGCAGCGGCCCGGCCGCCATCAGGTTCACCCTGATACCCCGGGGGCCGAGGTAACGGGCCAGATAACGGGCACAGGACTCCAGGCCGGCCTTAGCCACTCCCATCCAGTCGTAGGCCGGCCATGCACGGCTCGCGTCGAAGTCCATCCCGACGATCGCTCCGCCCGCGCCCATCAGCGGCAGCGCCGCCATGGCCAGTGCCTTGAGCGAGTAGGCCGAAACGTGCAACGCGGCTGCAACGTCCTCCCAGGGCGTCTGCAGGAAATTACCGCCGAGCGCGGAGGACGGCGCGTTGCCGATGCTGTGCACCACCCCGTCCAGCCCGTCCACGTGCGCCGCTACGCGCTCAGCCAGTGAGCCGAGCTGGCCGGTGTCGGTGACATCGAGCTCGAGCACTGGCGGCAACTCCGGCAGCCGCCTGGCGATCCGCTCGACCAGGCTCAGCCGCCCGAATCCGGTCAGCACCACCGTCGCGCCCTCGCGCTGGGCGATCCGCGCCACGTGGAAGGCTATCGAGGCGTCGGTCAGCACCCCGGTCACCAGGATCCGCTTCCCGTCAAGGATTCCCATCGTCCTCCCCTTCGCTCGCCTGCCGCTGGACTGCTCTCAGTGGCCCATGCCGAGCCCGCCGTCAACAGGGATGACGGCGCCGGTGATATAGGCCGCGTCGGCCGAGGCCAGGAATCCGACGGCAGCCGCTACCTCGCCGGCCGAGGCGTAGCGCCCGAGCGGTATGCCGGCCAGGATGGCCTGCCTCCTGTCCTCGGGCAGCGCGGCCGTCATCTCCGTGTCCACGAAGCCCGGCGCCACGACGTTGACGGTGATGCCACGGCTCCCGAGCTCGCGGGCCAGCGAGCGGGCCAGGCCGATGAGGCCGGCCTTCGATGCCGCGTAGTTCGCCTGGCCGGCTGAGCCGAGCATGCCGACCACCGAGGAGATGAAGATGATCCGGCCGCGCCGCATCCTGATCATCGGCTTTGAGGCGCGCTTGGCCACCCGGTAGGCCCCGGCCAGGTTGGTGTCGATGACCTCGGCGAAGTGCTCCTCGCTCATGAGCGCGAGCAGCTGGTCACGGGTGGTTCCTGCGTTGGCCACCAGGACCTCGACCGGTCCGTGCGCGGCCTCGGCGGCAGCGAAAGCCGAGTCAACGGCCGCCGCGTCGCGCACGTCGCAGCGCGCGACCGTCAGTCCTTCGACATCGTGCCCGGAGCGCGAGGTGATGGTGACTGCATCGCCGCCAGCCGCGAGCCGGTGGGCGATCGCCAGCCCGATTCCGCGGTTGCCGCCGGTTACCAGGACGGATCGAGCCATGCCCGGGGGACACCTCCGTTGCTCGAAGACAGCCAGTCTGATCGTGGCGAGCGTACCTGGCCAGCCCGGTGCGCGCCGGCGTGGGATAGGTTGGCCTGCCGTGGATCACAGTGCGGCCAACAGCCATGCAGAGCAGCGGGTCGACCCGGAGTTCACCGCCTACCCGCTGCGGGAGCTGGCCGGCGCGGCGCTGCAGCGCGCTGCCGACCTAGGCGCCGAGCACGCGGACTTCCGTGCGGAGCTCATCAGGGGGCAGCACATCGGGCTTTCCGACGCATCGCTCGAGACCCTCATCGACTCAGCCGAGATCGGCCTTGCGGTCCGGGTCGTGGTGGACGGGACGTGGGGTTTTGCGTCCGCTGCCGAAATGTCGATGCAAGCCGCCGTTCGCGCCGCCGCCGAAGCGGTCGAGCTGGCCAGGGTTGCCGCTCCGATCAACACCGAGCCGATCGAGCTTGCGGCCGAGCCCGCATACGGCGACGTCAGCTGGATCTCCGCCTACGAAATCGATCCGTTCAGCGTCAGTGCGGCGGAGAAGATCGCGCTGCTCGCGGACTGGAGCTCGGGCCTGCTCGGCCAGGCCAGGATCGATCACGTGGATGCTTCCCTGCTCGCCGTCAAGGAATGCAAGTTCTACAGCGACGGCGGCACCACGGCAACGCAGCAGCGGGTCAGGATGCATCCCGCGCTCACCGCCGTGTCGCTGGCGGCGGATGGCAGGTTCGAGACGATGCGCACCCTCGGGCCGCCGGCCGGCCGCGGCTACGAGTACCTGACGGGGACCGGCTGGGACTTCCCGGCTGAGCTGGCCGAGATGCCGGAGCTGCTGGCCGCCAAGCTGGCCGCGCCAACAGTCCGGGCCGGCCGCTACGACCTGGTGATCGACCCTTCCAACCTGTTCCTGACCATCCACGAGTCCGTCGGTCATGCGACCGAGCTTGACCGGGCCCTTGGCTACGAGGCAGCCTACGCGGGCACCTCGTTCGCCACCCCGGACAAGCTGGGCAGCTTGCAATACGGCTCGTCGCTGATGCACGTCACAGGGGACCGCACCGCCGAGCACGGCCTTGCCTCGGTCGGCTACGACGATGAGGGCGTGCGCGCCCAGTCCTGGGACCTGATCTCGGGGGGCGTGCTCACCGGATACCAGCTGGACCGGAGGATCGCGCAGCGGTGCGGCCTGGCCCGCTCGAATGGCTGTGCGTTCGCCGATTCGCCTGGCCACATGCCGATCCAGCGGATGGCCAACGTATCACTGCAGCCTGCAGGCGGCGGGCCGTCCACCGCGGAGCTGATCGCCGGTGTTGCGGATGGCATCTACGTGGTCGGCGACAAGAGCTGGTCGATCGACATGCAGCGGTACAACTTCCAGTTCACCGGCCAGCGGTTCTTCCGCATCCACCACGGCCGGCTGGCCGGCCAGCTGAGGGATGTCGCTTACCAGGCCACCACCACCGAGTTCTGGAACTCCATGGAGGCCGTCGGCGGCCCGCAGACCTACGGGCTCTTCGGGGCGTTCAATTGCGGCAAGGGCCAGCCGGGCCAGGTAGCGCCGGTCAGTCACGGCTGTCCTGCAGTGCTGATGCGAGGCGTGCGGATACTCAACACCGCGGAAGAAGGATCAGCATGACCGGGCAGCGGGCGCAGGACGATGTCGAGCGGGCACTGCAGGCGTCCCGCAGCGACTGTATCGTCATCGCCGAGGAGACCTCGTCGGCCAATCTTCGGTGGGCCGACAACACTCTCACCACCAACGGCGTCGAGCGGTCCCGCAGGCTGACGGTGATCGCGATCAGCTCCGGGCGGCTGGGCCGGCCGTCGGGGTGATCTCTAGAGCGGGCGTCCGCGCAGACCAGATCCCCGATCTGGTAGCGGAGGCGGAGCGGACTGCAGCGGACGGGCCACCGGCGCCGGACGCACAGCCGCTGTTTGGCCCTCAGGCCCGCTCGGCTGCCGCGGCTCCCGGTGCCGATGCCAGCCCGGGCAGCGGGCCTGGCTGGGACGATCCGGCCACCGATACCGGGCCAAGCGTGTTCGGCGGGTTCGCCGGGTCGCTCGGTGCCGCGTTCGGCGTGGCGGCGGCGGCCGGCCGGAGGCTGTACGGCTTCGCGCAGCACTCCGTGACGTCGGAGTTTCTCGGTAGCTCCACCGGGCTGCGGCTCCGGCACGACCAGCCAGCGGGGCGAGCTGAGCTCAACGCGAAATCCGCGGATCTCACCCGGTCCGCCTGGGCCGGCGCGGCCACCCGGGACTTCACCGACATCCAGGTGGCCGACATGCAGGCCGGCCTGGCCACCCAGCTTGACTGGGCAGCCACGCAGGTCGAGCTGCCCGCCGGGCACTATGAGACGCTGCTATCCCCTGGCGCGGTGGCCGACCTGCTGATCTACCTGTACTGGTCGGCAGGGGCGAAGGACGCTCTGGACGGGCGGACGGTCTTCAGCAAGCCGGGCGGCGGCAGCAGGGTCGGCGAACGGCTCGCCAGCCTGCCGCTGACGCTCCGCAGCGATCCCGGAGCGCCCGGCCTGCAATGCGAGCCCTTCGTGATCGCCCACGCCTCCAGCCGGGAGTCATCGGTGTTCGACAATGGCCTGCCCCTGGCGCCCACCGAGTGGATCTCCGGCGGGGAGCTTGCCGCGCTCACCCAGACTCGTCATTCCGCGGCGCTGTCCGGGCTACCGGTGACTCCGGCCATCGGCAACCTGATCCTGGAGGTGCCGGGCAGCGCGCCGTCGCTGCCGGAGATGATTGCAGGCACCAGCCGCGGGCTGCTGGTGAACTGCCTGTGGTACATCCGCGAGGTCGATCCGCAGACGTTGCTGCTCACCGGGCTGACCAGGGACGGGGTCTACCTGGTGGAGAACGGCGAAGTGACCGGCGCGGTGAACAACTTCAGGTTCAACGAGAGCCCGGTGGGGATGCTGCACCGGGTCACCGAAGCGGGCGCCAGCGAGCCGACCCTGCCGCGCGAGTGGAGTGACTACTTCACCCGGGCCGCGATGCCGCCGCTGCGCGTCGACGGCTTCAACATGTCCTCGGTCAGCCAGGCGAGCTGACCGGCGCCGTTGCCGTCAGCCGTCTTCGAGCCGGAAGCCGACCTTGAGCCCGACCTGGAAATGAGCGACCTGGCCATCCACGATCTGGCCGCGGATCTGGGTCACCTCGAACCAGTCGAGGTGCCGCAACGTCTCGCCGGCCCGGTGCAGCGCCCCCTGGATCGCCGGCTCGATGCCATCCGGCGAGGTGCCGACGATCTCGGTGACGCGATAGGTGCGATCGCTCATCTAATCCTCCATACTCGAAATTCGTGACTCCCGACGCCGCCCAGCTGCAACTCCGGGCGAGGAAGCTGCTTCCTCCCGCCGTCTACGACTACTACGCCGGAGGGTCCGGAAGCGAACGGACACTTGTGGCGCGCCAATGAGAAAGCTGGCGGCGCAGCTTTCTACCAGGAGCACCTGCCGGATCGAGGACGTCGCCGCGGTGGTGGCGGCGCAGCAGGCGGCGCCTGGTGGTTCCAGGTCTACATCATGCGTGACCGTGACCTGACCGCCAGCCTGGTCCGCCGCTGCGCGGGCGGCGGGCGCGGCGGCGCTTGTCCTCACCGCAGACACGCCGGTGGTCGGCCGCAAGCGCAGGGACAGCAGTGACCGCGTCGTCTCGCCTGCCGACCTCCTCGTCAACATCGGCCCGCTGGCGGACCTGACCGCTGCGGAGCAGGCTGACGACCTTACCTTCGCCGACATCAGGTGGCTCAGTGCGATCAGCGGCGGGCTTCCGGATGGCAGCCGGGCTGACCGCCGCGGCCCGCGCCGGCCCAAAGTGACGCCGCCACCAGGGCCGCATAACGTGGAAGGGTGAGAGCCACCCGACGGGACCGCGCGCAGCTGGTGACCGAAGCGCGGCTGCCCAGGTCGGCCGACATCGCCTTCCGCGAGCGCCGGTACCTGATCATGATGAGCATCCGGCTGGTGTGCTTTGTCATAGCCGTCGTGCTCTTCGTCAACGGGGCCGGGTGGCTGACGGCGATCCCGGCGGTGGGCGCGATCATCATTCCGTACTTCGCGGTGATCTTTGCCAACGGCGGCCGAGAGCCGAACGGCAGCAGGGGCTTCCAGGCCTATGAGCCGCGCCTGCCGGATCGGTTTGCACCAGCAGGCTCCGCGGACGGGGCGCAAGCGGAGCGTCGCGATACCGCTTCCGGCGAATCAGGCACTGCGGGCAACAACGGAGAGTCTGGCCGGACGAGCGGATCAGGTTAGGAAAAGGGCCACCGGAAAACGGCTGATCAGCGAGGATCGGCCGGGCTCCGTGGCGAGATCCGCTTGTAATCCGGTCTTGACGCACAAGGGGGGGGTTCGGTGTAACATGCTTACCGGTGCTCTGGTCCCCCGCCGGGGCACCGGTGCCGGCGTTCCGGGCCCCCGTCGGAGCGCCGATGAATGCGACGCCGGGTGGTTTGCCCCCGTAGCCACCCGGCGTCGCTCTATCTTTTAACCGCCGCGAGGCGCGGCACGGAAGATCATTCGGTCTTACGGAACTCGGCAATAGCCACCAGCATCATCCCGAGCCCCATGAGCGCGACGATGCCGACCGAGAACCAGACGGGAACCAGCCAGCTTCCCCAGGTGATGCCTGGCGCCAGGCGCTGTTCGAACACCGCAGGCATGCTCAGATAGCTGAAGACAGCATGCCGCATCGGCCCGACGACGTAAGTGAGCGGGTCAATGCGGGTCAGCACGCTCAGCCAGGCAGGCAGCCCGGTCAGCGGATACAGCGCGCCGGACAGGAAGAATAGCGGCATCACGAGCATCTGTGTCAGCGCCATGAACGCCTGGAACTGCTTGATCCGGGCGGCCATCATGACCCCGAAAGCGGTTAGCGTGAAGGACAGCAACAGCAGTTCGCCGATAAGCGTGAGAATAAGCACCGGGTTATAGGGCACGTCCGCATACCAGGCCAGCATCAGGAAGATAATGCCCTGGAAGGTAGCGATGGTGGCCCCGCCCAGGCACTTGCCGATCACTATGGAAGCCCTGCTGACCGGGGCAACCAGGATCTCGCGGAGGAAGCCGAACTCGCGGTCCCACACAATGGACGCAGCCGAGAAAATGGCGGTAAAGAGCACTGACATGGCGAGAACGCCAGGGTAGATGAAGGTCTTGAAGCTGACCCCGGGCGGCAAGCTCCGGCCCGCGAGCGACCCGAGGCCAGCGCCGAGCACGAACAGGAAGAGCACCGGCTGGATCAGCGAGGTGATCGCGCGGAGCCGGTCGGTGGAGAACCTGATCAGCTCCCGCCGCCAGATGATGCTGACAGCGCGCATGTCATGGCGCAGGCCGCGCTCGGGGACGGCCACCCTGATTTCGTCGACCAGGACCGTCGCCTCCGGCCCGGCCGCCAGGCCGGTCGTCTGAGTCGCCACTGCCTACCGCCTTCCCCGGAAGCGCGCCGCCATCTGCCGCATCGCGTCGGTGCCTGATGCTTCGGCGTCGCGGATCGTCGTGCCGGTATAGGACATGAACACGTCGTCGAGCGACGGGCGGGAAACGCTGACCGAGCGGATCGGCACCGAGAAGCCCGCGAACAGCAACGGTATGAATTCCTCGCCTGACGCCACCGAGAAGGTCACCGCGTCCTCATGGATGGCCGCCTCGATTCCGAACCGGTCCGCCAGCGCCGTGATGGCAGCCTGGTCGTCAGCGGTATGGATCTGCACCCGGTCCTTGGCCACGCTCGCCTTGAGGGCCTCTGGGGTGTCGATCGCCACGATCTTGCCGTGGTCGATGATCGCGATCCTGTCGCAGTGCTCGGCCTCGTCCATGTAGTGCGTTGTCAGGAAGATCGTGATGTCCTCGCGCCGCTTGAGGTCGTTGATGTAGGCCCAGATCGAGGACCTGGTCTGCGGGTCCAGGCCAACCGTGGGCTCGTCGAGAAAGAGTACGTGCGGCGCATGCAGCAGCCCGCGTGCGATCTCCAGCCTGCGCTGCATGCCGCCGGAGAAGGTGCTGACCAGGCTGTCCCGCCGGTCCCACAGGCCGACCATGTCCATGACCTGGCGCATCCGCGGCAAGACGGCGGTCTTCGGCACCCCGTACAGGTCCGCGTGGAAGCGCAGGTTCTGCGCAGCGGTGAGGTAGGTGTCCAGCGTGGTGTCCTGGAAGACCAGGCCGATGTTGCGGCGGACCGAATCCCGGTCAGTCGCCGCATCATGGCCAGCTACCTGCGCGCTGCCCGATGTCGCATTCGCGAGAGTGCAGAGAATCTTGATCGTTGTGGTCTTGCCTGCGCCGTTTGGCCCGAGGAAACCGAAGGTCTCGCCAGCTGCCACCGCGAAATCGATGCCGCGGACTGCCTCGACCTCGCCATATTTCTTGGTTAGCCCGGATACCGCGATCACCGGCTCCAGCGGGCCGCCCGCACCGGCCTGGCCGCCTGCGGCCCGCAGTCCGCCGGCCGCAGTCACCGCGCCGGTGCCTGTACCGGTCTGCGCTGTCACGCTCATGCCCTCCTGATCTGACTTGCCTCGAGCCTAGCCCGGCCTGCTGTCAGCGACCTTGCCTGACGAGCGCTCCTGACGCGGCGCTCCGCGACCGGGCGGAGGCTGACGGGGCACCGGTTGACGCACGCGGCGTGACCGGGCGTGAGCCCGGCCAGCCGCCTGGCCCGGCTAGGCGCCGGTACCGCCCGGCGTGTCGCCATCGTCGGCGGCCAGCACCCGGTACAGCGATTTGCGGGCGTCCGTGAGGACCTGGCGCGCCTGCTCCACCTGTGCGTCGGTGCCCGCGCTGACCACCTGGAACGCGGCCATGGCCACCTGTCCGATCAGGTTCCGCATCTCGATGGCGGCGCCGCCAACCGTTCCCGCCACGATGTCCCATGGTGCCCGCACCTCATCAGGGTGTGCCGCTACGTACTCGCGGCCCTCGTCAGTGAGGACGTAAGCCCTGCGGCCGCCGTCCCCGGCCTCGGCCCTGATCAGGCCTTCGTCCTCGAGCTGCTGCAGGGCGGGATAGACGGAGCCAGGGCTTGGCCGCCAGACTCCATCGCTTCTCTCGCTGATCTCGCCGATAATCTGGTATCCATTCATAGGCTCCTCGGCCAGCAGCGCGAGCGAGGCGGCTCGGACGTCGCCACGCTTGGCCCGCGGGCCGCGCATCATCCTTGGCTCGCCTGGCCAGGGCCCGAATCCGGCAAATCCAGGCGGGCCGCCAGGGAATCCCGGCCGACCGGGGAAGCCAGGCCCGCGGACATGCCTGCGGCGCCCTCCGGCCCTGCGCGGCCAGCCCGCTTCCTCCTCGCCACGTGCCCAGATGTCTTCTGAACGCATTGTTTCCTCCTGTTGTCTGGTCCGGCTATCGTGCTCACGGTGAGACAGTCGCCGGAATACGAAGATAGGTCAACGATATATCGTTATAGTCTCGCTGGCAAGCGGCGCCGGAACGGGGACGGCGGAAGCCAGGGACGGCGGAAGCCAACCGCCTGGCAGCACTCCGCTCGAGGGCTGATGAGCCGGGCGGCCCGCCGATGAGCCGGGCGGCCCGCTAATGAGCCGGGCGGCCCGCCGATGAGCCGGGCGGCCCGCTAATGAGCCGGGCGGCCGGGCGGTGAGCCGGGCGGCCCGCCGATCAGCCGGGCGGCCCGCCGATCAGCCGGGCGGCCCGCCGATCAGCCGGGCGCGCCGGAACGCCGGATCCGCCCCTCAGCCCAGCCGCCTCTTGTCGGTGTAGAACCCCTGGCCGCGTTTCAGCCGCCGTCTCGCGCGGGCCACGAGCTGGCCAGCGCGCTGAGCCTGGCAGCCGCGGTGCGCAGATCCTGCCCCTGGCCGACCGCCACGCCGAGCAGGTACGCGGTGAGTGGCGCGGCTGGCCGTTCCACACCGTGCGCCACCTCACGGGCAAGATCGAGCACGGCTCTGGTGTCCGCGGTAACCGGGTCTATGCCGAGTTCGGCGCAGGCCGCCCCGGTCCAGCTGTCGAGCGTTGTCATCAGCGTGCCTCCCGGGTCAGGTCAGCATCGTGGGCCGCCGGGCGGCCAGCGGGCCAGTGCCGGGCCAGCCAGAGGTCATCCGCTGTATCGCAGTCGAACCATGGCGGTGCTTCCCCAGCGCCCAGATCGTAGCTGACCAGCACCGGATCCAGCGGGCCGAGCAGCAGGTGCAGCGAAGTTCCCAGGTAAGCGGCGGCGGCTGACCGCAGCGGGGCGGCCTGCCAGCAGCTCACCAGCCATTGCGGCCGTCCGGAGCCGTCCACGAGAACCGCCCCGGCGGCCCCGGCACGCCGGCCAACAGCACCGAGCACCAGGCGGAGCTGCCCGGCTCGAAGGAACGGGAGGTCGGCCGCCAGCAGCGCCACCATAGGCGAGCGAGTCTCGGCGAGGCCCCGCCGGACCGCAGGCACCGGGCCAGCGGCTGGCGGCTCCTCAGCCGCGAAGCGGACCCCGCCCGGCGGCTGCGGGCCACTCACCGTGAGCCCCGGCCGGTCCGGGCCCACCACAATCACCTCGCGAGCACCCGCCGCCGCAGCCGCGGCGATGACCGAGCCGAGGATCGGCTCCCCCCCGACCGCAAGGCCGGGCTTGTCGGCGCCGCCCAGCCGGGTGGCGCGGCCGCCGGCCAGCACGATCGCGTCAAATGCGCTGGCCTGGTCCGGCGTCACCGCCACGGTGTCCGACGTTGCCGCCATGGTTGTCCCCGTCAGCCGCCGATGGCCGACATCGGCCGGGTCGGCTGCAGGAATCCTGGATCGTTGATCCCGTGCCCGGGCAGCTTGGCCGCGGTGGCCTGGCGCCAGATGGCAGCGAGCTCGCGATCGCTCGCGCCCGAGCGCATCGGCCCGCGCAGGTCGTTCTCGTCCCTTGCGAACAGGCAGTTACGGACCTGCCCGTCAGCGGTGAGCCGCACCCTGTCGCAGGCGGCACAGAACGGCCTGGTCACCGAGCCGATCACGCCGACGATGTCAGGCCCGTCGTCCACCATGAAGGACTCAGCGGGCGCGGAGCCACGGCCGCCTGGATCGGCCGGGGTCAGCTTGAACTCGGCGGTGAGCGCGGCCAGGATCTCGTCAGCGGTCACCATGTCCGCACGGCGCCAGCCGTGCTGCGCGTCCAGCGGCATCTGCTCGATGAACCGGAGCTGGTAGCCGCGGGACCGGCAGAACCTGAGCATGGGCGCCGCCTCGTCGTCGTTGACGCCGCGCATCAGTACGGCGTTGACCTTCACCGGCGCCAGACCGGTCGCCGCCGCTGCCGACAATCCTGCCAGCACGTCAGCCAGCCGGTCCCGCTTAGCGAGCTGCTTGAAGGTGGCGGGCCGCAGCGTGTCCAGCGAGACGTTGACCCTGTCCAGCCGGCGGCTTGCAGCGGCTCGGCGAGCCGGTCAAGCCCGATCCCGTTGGTGGTGAGCGAGATCTCGGGGCGCGGGCGCAACACCGCCGTGTCCGCGATGATCACTGGGAGCCCGCGGCGCAGCAGCGGCTCTCCCCCGGTGAACCTGACCTCGGTGATCCCGAGCAATTCGACCGCGATCGTGATCAGGCGGATCACCTCGTCGTCGGTCAGCAACGACGGGTTCGGCAGCCAATCGAGCCCCTCGGGGGGCATGCAGTAGCTGCAGCGCAGGTTGCACCGGTCGGTCAGCGACACCCGGAGGTCGGTGGCTACCCGCCCGAATGAATCGGCAAGCACGCCGTCACCTCCTGCTTCACCGCGCAAATTACCTCGCAACATCCCACAGCCTACGTGTGGATCAAGTGCGGACCCGATCACCCTCTCCAGCATCAAGGCTCCCGGCCCCGGTTTCGTTCCCCGCCCCCCGCAGCGGGAGCAGATCCGGTGTCGGCTATGCACCGGATACGATCTGCTCACGCCGGCCGCCGCCGCTGGCCGATTTGCGGTCCGGGCAGCTGTGCCGCCCGGACTGCCGCCGCTGCTGAGCACTTACGGACGGGATCTTGACCATGACAGGCGCCATCTGGCGTGATCAGCTCACCGCAGCCGAGCGCGCGATGCTGGGCCGGGCTGATGGCGACATCGCCGATCGCCGCCCGGATGTGCTGGTTGTCGGCGGTGGCATCGTCGGTGTGGCCACGGCAGCGGCCTGTCATGAGGCAGGCCTCGGCTGCGGTGCTGCTGATCGATACCGGCACGTCTGGGTGCCGGGGCCACCGGCGGCGCCACCGGGCTGCTGATTCCCGAGCCGCATCAGTGGAGCGACCCCGAGCCGCTTCGTGGACCTGGAGCGGGCCAGCCTGGAGCGATGGCGGGACCTCGAGCGGTCGGTGCCTGGCGGCGTCGGCCTGATGGAGCTCGACTGGATCGGGCTGGCCCCGCACACGGCGGGTTCGCGGCCCATCAGCCGCCGCGCGGTCGAGTGGCTCGAATCCCGGCCAGGTGGAGCGAGCTGATCCCCGGCCTGGCCCGGCCGATGGAGGGTGCGCTGATCCGCAGGCAGGCGAGGGTCAACCCGCTGCGGGCGGTGGCCAGGCTGGCGGCTGGCCTGCCCGCGGTAGGCCACCGGGGTGGCCGCGACCGGCGGTCATCGTCTCAGCGGCCGGGTGCGCAGCGTCGGGACCTCGGCAGGCGAGATCACCCAGGCGCCGTCGTCTTCGCCACCGGCCGGCCGCCTGTGCTTGACGGGCTGCCGCTGCACATCCCGTCCGACCGGGTCAAGGGCCACCTGCTGGTGACCCAGCCCACCGCGGTCCGGCTGCCGGGCATCGTCGCGCCGATCGCCACCCAGATCGAGGACGGGCAGTTGCTGGCGGGCGGCACCTTCGACCTTGGTGACGAGAGCCCTGCCGTGCGGCCGGACGTGATCGAGTCGATAATGGATGGCCTGGCTGCCGCGCTGCCAGCCTGGCGGGCTCGGCGCATCGCACCAGTGGTGCTGCTTCCGGCCGCGGCATCCGGACCGGCGGCCGGTGATCGACCGGGTGCCGGGCCTGGCAAACGCCTGGCTGACCTCCGGGCCATTTCCGCACCGGCATACTCAACGCTCCGGTCACCGCCGCCGTGCTTGCCGGTGGATTCCGCGGGCGAGCCGCCGCCTGAGGCCGGGACCTGGTCGGCGACCAGGTTCAGCCGCTGAGTGCGCGAGCCGGCGCCAGGCTGGGCTTCGTCCTGACCCGCGCGCTGGCCCGGATGGTCCGGCGGTCGTCGGCCTGCCGCTCGGTGAAGCCCGCCCGGTCAAGGAATTCCAGCAGCGGGATCGCGGTCCGCCGGGTGGTGCGCAGTGCCTGCCGGGCCTGGGCGGCGGTGAACGGCTGCGGCAGCGCTGGCCAGGACGTCAGCCGCGGCCGCGTCCGCGCCTGGCGCGAGCACGACCTGATCGCTGATCCGCAGCAGCTCCCGGCCCGCACGGCCGCCGCGATGCCCGCAGATCCAGCCCGAGCTTGCGCAGCCGGTCGGCGTCGGGCGACGGCGAACGGTGCGGCGGCAAGGTCAGCCCGCAGCACCCGCACCGCCGCCTGCAGCGGCTCGGGCAGGCCGGAGCCCCGGCAGCCCCGGCCGGCGGCCGGCGAGCTGCACGAGGCCGCACGGAACCCGGAACGGCGGCCTGGCCAGTGCCATCGACAAGCCGCCGGTCGGGCAGGTCGAGCGCGGCCCTGGCCGCCTCCACCGGCAGGCCCGGCGCGAGCGGCTCGCGCGCGGCGTGCGCCGGTGACCACCTCGCCGAGCTGGTGGCCGAGCGTCTGCCCAGTGCCGGGATCGGCCAGCCACTCGCCGCTCACCGGCTCCGGATGCTCGCGAATGCCCATCGCCAGCAGCGTGCTGGCTCGCAGCAGGCCATGCCGGCCAGCAGATCGGCCGCCGCGGGCTGGTCTGGCCAGGCCGCCAGCAGCCTGGCCGCGCGGCTGCGGCGCCGCGGCGAGCCAGCGCGGGGGCGCGACGTCAAGTACGACGGCGGCGATCACGGTCGAGGCGTCCGCGCCCGGCCACCCGCCGGCCAGCCGCCGGTCCGCGCGGCTGCCCGGGTCGCGCAGCAGCAGCCGGTCGCCCACATGCAGCGGCAGCGGATCGGCCAGGCTGAGCCGGACGAGGTCGGGCCGATCACCCGAGCGGCCACACCCGGGCGCAGCCGGCGTGCAGGCGGACAGTCCGCGGCAGCGTCGGCCGCGGCGCCGCCTGGCCGGGCCTGGCTGGCGAGCCGGGCCAGCTTGCCGCCGTCCCGCCAGCTGCCCGCGCAGTGCTGCAGCCGGACGTCGATGAGGTCGGTCAGCGTCCAGCGGCCCGCCTGCACCAGCGCCATGCCCCGGTGCACGAGTCCTTGCTCACGCCGCGCAGGTTCAGCGCGACCCTGGCCATCCCGGTCACGGCCTGCGACCGGCTCGCCGAGCGACTGGATCTCCCTGACCCTCACGGGCCGCATCGACGGCGTCAGCGACAAGCTCGTCGCCCGGTGCACCGTCCCGGCAGGCAGCGTGCCGGTCACCACGGTGCCGCTGCCGGTCATGCTGAAGGCGCGGTCGATCCACAGGCGGACCGGCGCGCCGGGATCCGCGGTCGGGCAGCGCTTGCGCCAGCTGGTCGAGCGCCGCGATGCCAGCTCCGGCAGGCCCGCGCCGGTCACCGCGCTGACCGCGACGCGTCGGCACCGCGCCCAGGCTCGTCGCCGCGATGTGCCGCGGCCGCCTCGGCCGCGGCCGGAGCCGGATCGGCCAGGTCGCTCTTGGTCACCACGAGCAGCCCGTGCCGATGCCGAGCGCGTCGATGACCGCCAGGTGCTCGGCGGACTGCGGCATCCAGCCCTCGTCTGCCGCCACGACGAACAGCACGGCAGGAACCGGGCCGGCGCCGGCCAGCATGTTCGGCACGAACCGCTCGTGTCCCGGCACGTCCACGAACGCCAGCTGCTCGCCCGACGGCAGCGTCAGCCAGGCGAAGCCGAGGTCGATGGTCATGCCGCGGCGCCGTTCTTCGGCCCAGCGGTCCGGCTCCGGTCCCGGTCAGCGCGCGGATCAGCGCCGACTTCCCGTGATCCACATGCCCGGCGGTGGCAACGACCTGCATGGCCTCGCTATCCGGCCGCGGCTATCACGGCCGCCGCAGCAGCTCATCGTCGGCCGGCGGTACTGCGCGCAGATCCAGCAGCAGCCGGCCGTCCTCGATCCGGCCTACGACGGCGGGCAGCCCGTCCCGCCGGACCGCCTCGCCCGCCCGCAGCGGTGCGGCAAGATCGGCTGGCAGGCTCACGGCCGCGCTGGGGAGGTCGACACCCGGGCGCGCCGCCACCGCCCACGGCCGGCGACGCTCGGCGCCGGGCGCGAGTCGATCCCTGCGCGCGGCAAGGACGCCCGCCAGCCGTTCAGCACGATCGGCGAGCAAGCCAGCCGGGGCCGCCAGTGCTTGCGCCACCGGTGACCGCGGGCCGGCCAGCGTCGCCTCCAGCGCAGCGACGGTCAGCTTGTCCACGCGCAGCGCCCTTGCCAGCGGATGCCTGGCCAGCCGTGGTCACCACGGCGGCCCGGCCGAGCAGCAGGCCCGCCTGGGGACCGCCGAGCAGCTTGTCGCCGCTCGCGGTGACCAGCGCCGCGCCAGCCCGCAGCCAGCAGCCGGCGTCGGGCTCGTCGGGGAGCAGCGGATGCGGCGCCAGCAAGCCCGACCCGATGTCACCGATGACGGGGACGCGGAGGGCGGCCAGATCGGCGATGCCTGCGCTGGCGGTGAAGCCCTCGATCCGGTAGTTGGACGGGTGCACCTTCAGCACGAAAGCGGTGTCAGGGCCGACGGCAGCCGCGTAATCGGCAGCGGTCGTCCGGTTGGTGGTGCCGACCTCGCGGATCCGGGCGCCGGTCGACTCAAGGAGGTCAGGGAGGCGGAAGCCGTCGCCGATCTCGATCAGCTCGCCCCGGCTGACGATGATCTCCCGGCCCGCGGCCAGCGCCGTGGCCGCGAGGACCAGCGCGGCGGCGTTGTTGTTCACGACGTGCACGGCTTCCGCCGCGGGCACAGCGCGGGCCAGCGCGGCCAGCGCGGCGGCCCCCCGCTCGCCCCGTGAGCCGGTCGCGAGGTCGAACTCCAGGTCGGTGCAGCCTGCTGCTACACCGATAGCCTCGACAGCAGCCGCAGACAGCGGCGCCCGGCCGAGATTCGTGTGCAGCAGCACCCCGGTCGCGTTGATCACCGGGGTCAGCGTGGCGGCCGGCCGCGGCAGTGCCGCCACCGCGGCATCGGGGACCTCGGCGGCACTGATGGCGCCGGATCGGGCCGCTTGCTGCGCCTGCCTGACCGCGCCGATCACCAGCTCCCGGCCGAGGCGCTGCTCCGCCGCGGCCAGCCGCGGATCGTCGAGCACCGCATCGGTGCGCGGCACGAGCCTGCGGACGTCCACGATCGCGACCATACTGCACCTTGAATGCGAGACAGCTCGCATGTCATCCCCATCTATGCCCGTTTACCAGCACTTTGCATAACGGGCTGTCCAGCGGGTAGGCGACTTGTGCAAGTCTTAGTGCTCTTATTACGTGGGGAGTGAGGACTATGGCTGCTGCGTCGGGTATCCCGCGGACGCGTGGCGGGCTGTGCGGCCTCCTGCTGATCCTGCTGGGTGCGTGGGGCGCGCTCGTTCCGTTTGTCGGCCCTTATTTCCACTATGCCTACACACCGGACCGGACCTGGGCGTACACCTCGGGCAGGCTCTGGCTCGAAATCGTTCCCGGGGCCGCCGCCGTGGTCGGCGGACTCATCGTTCTTGGCACCAGGAGCAGGATGGTGGGCGGGCTTGGCGCGTTCCTGGCCGCTCTCGGCGGCGCGTGGTTCGTCGTAGGCGCCGCAGTGATCGCGCAGTTGGTTAAGAGCGGCTTCATCAACGGCTCCATCAATCCGGGGCTGCCGGTCGGTATTACCGGCGGGCCTGCCGCGTCTAGCCTGCGGCAGTTCCTTGACGGCCTCGGGTTCTTCACCGGCACCGGGGTGCTGATCGTGTTCTTCGCCGCAGTCGCGCTCGGCCGGTTCAGCGTGGCCGGGGGCGTGGCCGACGAGCAGGAGCCATGGGCCGCGCATCCGGTGCCGCTGGATGAGGCGCGGCGCCAGGAAGCGTTCCCCGCATCGCAAGGCCAGTTCCCCGCATCGCAAGACCAGTTCCCGACGATCGCCAGCCAGTACCCGCCAGCGGGCAGCCAGTACCCGCCAGCGGGCAGTCAGCCCTCCCCCACCGGCCAGGTGCCGCCCCAGCACAACGCGTTCGGCCGGCAGCCGGAGCAGGACACGTCGCCGCGGGAGCAGTCCCCGACAACGGTCGGCCAGGTCCCTTCATCATCGCCGACGACAGAGCAGTTCCCCGCGTCATCGTCGGATACCGAGCAGTTCCCCGCCTCATAGCCAGCGGCTGGCCAGCAGCGCAAGCCTCACCGGACCCCGCACTTTGCCACGAACAGGTGCGTATCGATCGCATTGTGCATGACGTACAACGCATTACCCAAGCTCCGGCTCCCAGTACGCGGCCTCGAAGTCGAGCTGTAACCGCGCTTGCTGCAGATAGCACGGATCATCGCTGCGCAGATCGAACGCGGCGAAATGGAAGACGCTGAGGCTGCGGACACCTGGATCCTGGGCTTTCGCGGTTACCAGCCCGCGAGGATATCGACTACCAGCCCGCGAGGATATCGACCATTCAGGCCGAGCGGCAATTAAGACTCCCGGAGAGGCAGGAGGATGCCTATCAGGATGCGCTGGCGGATCTGCTGACCCGAATCCGCGATTCAGCGTTGGCACGGCTGCGTAAATGCGCGGCATCCTCGCCGACGGACCTCGCCGCCATCCTCGGACGGGAGGACCTGCGGAACCGGACGTGAACCGGCCCGGCCCCTCGCGCGTCCCATAGTAGCTACCACTGCCCAGCCGGGGAGTGGGATTCGCGGGCTCCGACAGCCACGCCAGGGGGAGCTGCGTGCCCAGATGGCCTGGTCCGCAGCGGCCGTCGTGATAGTCACCAACGGGAACCTCTCTTTCTCGCCTGGGGTGGTGGGTTGACAGCAGGAGCGAAGGCGCAGGCCCGGCCACTGCGCCCGGCGATCACCCGGCCGTTGCTTCCAGCAGCCGCCCGCCCGGTGGTCGGGGTGCTCACCGTCTGCTGCGTGGTCATCGTTGCCGGGCTCCCGGTCCTGCTTGCCCGCCACGCCGGACTGAACTGGCTGGACCGATCCGTTGACCCACGGATCCAGGGCATGTACGGCGCCCGCTATGAACTGCTGCGTTGGCTGGCCGAGCCGGGCGAGCTGATCCCGGTTGCCGCGCTGACCGTGATCATCGCCGTGACCTGCCTGGTGACAGGCAGGCTCAACGGCGCCATGCTCGCCGCGGTCGCAGTTCCGGTGGCTGTTGAGCTGACGGAGCACGTGCTCAAGCCGCTCATCGGCCGGACCAAGCTCGGCTTCCTGTCTTACCCGAGCGGACATGCCACAAGTACGTTCGCCCTCGCCGCCGTCCTGGCCGCGCTCATGCTAAACCCGCCGGGCCGGGCCTTAACGCCGGTGCTGCGGCTGATCGTGCCGGCGGCGGCGGTCGCGCTTGCCTGCGTCGCCTCGACAGCAATGATCGGCCTGGGCTTTCACTACTTCACCGACACGATCGCGGGCGCGGCGGTCGGCGTCGGCACGGTCGCGGCGACCGCCCTGGTGCTTGACCTGCCGGGCCCGCGGCAGTGGCTGGCCGCGGCCGGCGGGCGGCTGCGCAAGTTACATACACGCTGCGGCCCGGGGGCCGGCGGGTACCTGAGCTTCCTCTCTTGCTGGCGCTCCCGGCGGAACCCGCCGGTGACCGCGATGGCCAAGAGGCCGACCAGGACGTCAGCTGGCCGCCAGTGCGAACTACTTACCAGACACGCGCGCTGACCTAAGATTTTAAAAGGGTGCAGCAGCCATTTCAGGGCAACACGAAACGGCCCGGGGCTCGCCGTCGGGCGCCCAGCCTAGTCATCCACGGTACCGTTACCGAGGACAGGACACCGTCAAGTCGTGAATTTCGCGCGGGCATGGTCGTCCGCTTCGGGCTAGGTCGTTATCCCGCGTACGGCCCTAGCTGAGGTTTCTCGCCACGGCGTTCCGCTACCGTCTGCTCCTTTGCATTGCCTATCGCCTGGCTTGGCCTTGATTCACCTGAAACCCCGGCACTGGTCCCGTATCGTTGCCGCCCAAGGCAATCCGAGACGGAAAGGTAGGCCGGAAATGACCGGGTCATTACGGATCATCCTGGCGGCTGTCGCAGCCGCGTTAGTCCTTGCCGCCGGCGCGGCGGTGCCCGCCCTGGTGGCCAGGCCCGCCGCGACCGCCCAGGCTGTTATGCCCGCGGCCGACGCCAGCACGACGATCTACGCTTGCCTGACTTCCAGGCACACCCTCGCCAGAGTGCGCGTCAACACGCCGCCTGCGTGCCCGGCGGGGACGGTCCCGGTGCAATGGCAGGGGCTCGCCGGGCACCGGGTCCGGTCGCCGAGCCGCAGGGCCACCTCACCGAGCCCAAGCCCGACCAGCCCCAGCCCGCGCCCGACGAGCACATCCCCGACGCCCAGCCGGAGCCCGAGCCCGAGCCCGAGCCCAAGCAGCACGGCGTGGGCGTGGTGCTCGGCGACAACAGGCGCGTTCAGGTCCTACCATGACGGGCTGGCGCTATACAACCAGGAGGACGGCGGGTCCGGCACCCAGACGATCTGCGGGAACTCCGGCTCAGACTGGCAGGCCAGCGTCACTGATCCCGGCGGTAACACCGGCATCTTGTCCTACCCCGACGTGCAGCTCAATTACAACTCTGCGCCGCCAGCGGTTTCATCGCTGAACCCGGCGGCGACGTCCAGCTTCGCCGAGACGATGAACACCGTCCCTGGAACGTCCGCCGAGGCCGCCTACGACATCTGGCTGACCAACGGCACCAGCCAGCGCAGCGAAGTCATGATCTGGTATGACACGTTCAACCGCGGTACCGTGGGCGGTTCCACCCAGATCGGCTCAGGGTCGTTCTGCGGGCAGGCGTGGCAGCTGTGGAAGTACGGCACCGAGCTGATCTGGTACCTGCCTGTCAGCGAGCACTCCGGCCGGGTCTGCCCCGTGCAGATGTTGCAGGATCTTCAGTCCCGGGGCCTGCTCGCGGCGAACGCCGGGCTGAGCCAGTTCGAGAACGGCTGGGAAATCGCATCGACCGGCGGGGCGCCTGAGAAGTTCCGCATGACCGCGTACTCGGTCACGGGGCTGCCGCCCGGCAACTGAGCGGAACGGGGAAACGGGTTCGCGGTCGTCTATACCATGCCCGGAGGTTCCCCAGCGGGGCACGGCACGGTCCAGGCTCCCGTCACGAGGACGCGCAGCGTCCTCGTGACGGGGGCCCTGGCATCCGCGCGGTCAGCTACGTTCGGCAGGTATTTCGCCAGCGGAGGCGGACGGGAATCGAACCCGCCGACGACGCAGCGCGCCGTCCACCGGTTTTGAAGACCGGGGGGGCCACCAGGCACCCGGACGCCTCCGCGGCTGACCCTATCGGCCACGTCTCGGCAACCTGCAGTGACGTCCCGTTACCGGCCAGTCAGTCCGCGTACAGCGAGTCGATGATGTCGGCGTACTTGGCGTGGACTACCCGGCGCTTGAGTTTCAGCGTCGGCGTCAGTTCCTCGCTCTCAGCCGTCCACTCGACCGGCAGCAGCCGCCACCTCCTTACCTGCTGTACGCGGGCCAGCCGGGAGTTGGCCGCTGCGACGGCGTCCTCGACGGCGGCAAGCACGGTGGGGTGCTCGGCGAGATCGGCCAGCGATGCCTCGATCCCCCGTGCCCTGGCCCACGCGGGGGCGACCTCGCCGTCCAGGGTCAGCAGCGCTACCACGTAGCGCCTGTCGTTGCCATAGGCCAGCGCCTGACCGATCAGCGAGCCCGCGACCAGCAGGTTCTCTATCGCCGCCGGGGAGATGTTCTCGCCGCCCGAAGTAATGATCAGTTCCTTCTTCCGGTCCACCACAGACAGGAAGCCGTCGGCGTCAAGTGACCCGATGTCGCCGGTGTGCAGCCAGCCGTCAGTGTCGATGAGGTCGGCAGTCCGCTCGGGCAGGTTCAGGTATCCGGGCGTATTAAGCGGTCCGCGAGTGAGAATCTCGCCGTCCCCGGCGATCCTGATTTCCGTGCCTGGCACCGCCCGGCCGACCGTGCCCAACTTGAACGCGGCCGTGGTGTTCGAGGTGAAGGCGCCAGTGGTCTCGGTCATGCCGTAGACATCGAGGATCTTCATGCCAAGGCCGGCGAAGAACGCGGACACGTCCACCGGCAAGGGCGCGGCGGCGCTCACGACGATCTCGGCGTCGCCGAGGCCGAGCAGCGAGCGGATCGGGCGGAGGGTGCCCTCGTCAGCCGCGCGGAACTCAGCCGCGAGATCGTCGGGGGTCGGACCGGCCCAGCTGACAGCTCTCGACATAGCGCCGGCCTGTTCGCATGGCTGTCTCGATGGCCGCGCGCTTGGCCGGATCCGTCTCCATGGCTAGCACCGCCTGGATTCCGGCCTGCACCTTCTCCCACACTCTCGGCACCCCGAAGAACGACGTCGGCCTGACCTCGCCGACGGTGCGCACCAGGTCGGTGCTGGCCGCGTGGCAGAAGTGCACGTGACCGCCCGAGTGGATAGCCAGGTAGATGGTGAACATCCGCTCGGCGATGTGGGCTAGCGGCAGGTAGGACACCCAGCGGACATGAGGCACCAGGTTGCCCGAGGCGGTGGCCGTCATCAGCTCGTACAGCACGTTGTGGTGGGTGATGACGACGCCCTTGGGACTCCCCGTGGTACCGGAGGTATACAGCAGGGTCACGGGCTGCGCGGGCGTGAGGTCCCGGATCAGGTGATCAATGGCGCCTGGCGACGCGGCATACCGCGCACGGCCAAGCTCGGTGAAATCGTGCCAGCTGATGAACAGATCGCCGGCCGGGCATGCGGCAGGGTCCCTGACGATGATTTTCTTGAGGCCGGGCAGCCCGGCCAGGGCTGGCTCCCAGCGCTGCAATTCCTCCGCGCCGTCGAGGACCGCGATCCTCGCGTCGCAATCCCCGGCCATATAGCCGATCTGGTCGGCGGCCAGAGTCGAGTAGAAGGTGACCGACACTCCCCCGGCGTGCACTGCCCCAAGGTCGGCGAGCACGTGCTCGACGCGGTTCGGCAGCATGAGCGCCACCCGCTCGCCTGGCTGGAGTCCCAGGGCTGCCAAGCCCGCCGCCAGCTCGAGCACCTGCTGCCTGGCCTCCCCCCAGGTGATGGTCTGCCAGGGCCCGCCGTCGTCACGGTCGGAGAACGCGGGCATGTCACCCCACTTATGCGCCGCATCCATGAGGTGATCACAGAGCGTCTTCCCGTTGATCGCATCCTCGAGCTCTGCCCGCTGCTGCAGCACATCGATTGTCACCGCGTACCTCCGCCCGCCCGGATCGTCAGCCCTTCGGTGGCATGGAACCATGCCGCCGCTGCCGCTGCAACGCAAGCCGTGAGCGCGCCGCGGCGGCCAGCCTGCTCCACGGCGGGTCTCCGGGCGGCAACCCCCCGCAGGAAAGGGCCGGTACGGGCTTGCATGCCGGCCGGACGGCTGGCGACGGCAGACGGCAGACGGCAGACGATGATCGCTACATTTCAGGGATGACGACAGTCCGGTTGACTCAGTATGCCCGCGGAGGCGGCTGCGCCTGCAAGATCCCTCCCGGCGAACTCGAAGAAGCGGTTGCCCGGCTCATCCCCGATAGTCCGGCCGCGGATCTGATCATCGGGGTAGAGGACGGCGATGACGCGGCCGTGGTCCGGATCGGCCAGGACCGCGCCATCGTAGCGACCGCCGACTTCTTTACGCCGGTTGTTGACGATGCCTATACGTTCGGGCGGATTGCCGCCGCCAACGCGCTGTCCGACGTGTACGCAGTGGGCGGCGAGCCGCTCGTCGCGCTGAACCTGCTCGGCTGGCCGCGTGACCAGCTGCCCATCGAGCTCGCCGTGGAGGTGCTGCGCGGCGGCCTGGACGTGGCCCGCAGCGCGGGCTGCCACGTGGCAGGCGGCCACAGCATCGATGATCCTGAGCCGAAGTACGGGATGGCCGTGACCGGCCTCGCCGATCCCTCCGCTTTGCTGCGCATCGACGCAGGCACGGCCGGCCTCCCGCTGAGCCTGACCAAGCCGATAGGCATCGGCGTCCTGAACGCGCGGCACAAGGCCACCGGTGAGGTCAGCCGGGAGGCAGTCGAGGTGATGACTGCGCTCAACGCCGAGGCGAGCCGCGCAGCGCTGGCCGCCGGCCTGCGGTGCGCCACCGACGTGACCGGCTTCGGGCTGCTCGGCCATCTGTTCAAGCTGGCCAGGGCGAGCGGGGTGGGCGCCATCATCGACCACGCGGCGGTCCCGGTGCTGCCGGAGGCCAGGTCCGCACTGCGGGCCGGGTACATTCCCGGCGGCAGCCGGCGGAATCTCGACTGGGTCCGCCCCCACGCCGACTTCGGCAGCCTGGCCGAAGAGCAACTGCTGTTGCTTGCTGATGCCCAGACCTCTGGGGGGCTGCTGGTGGCCGGCGAGCTGCCCGGTGTACCGGTAATCGGCCAGCTCGTGTCCGCGGGCGGAACCGTGCTCACCATCAGGTAGGCCGGGGACTATCCCGGTCACCAGGCATAGCCATGCGGGCGCTCATATCCTGTCCGGTAGCAGAAACGTGCCCGGGCCTGATGGCCGCATCGCGCCGGCGCGACCCGATGGAGGCATGCCGACAGTGAGGGCACGACCAGGCCACGCGGACCCGGATCGGGCGGACCGGAATCGGCCGGATCCGGGTCGGGCGGGCCGGGATCAGGCGGGCCGGGATCAGGCGGGCCGGGATCACGCGGGCCGGGATCAGGCGGGCCAGGATCAGGCGGGCCGAGATCAGGCCGGGCCTGGCGTGGTAGTCCGCAGCGGGGCCGAGCTCACGACGCGGTCCGGTGGCACCGTGGCCGCGCTCGCGGCAGCGGCGTTCCTGATCTCGCTCGCCGCATACGCGGCTGACGCTGCCGTCCATCCGGGCCTGCTGAACTGGTTCGACCTTGGTGTCTACAACCAGGCTGGCCTGATCACCCGCCATGACCCCGCAGAGCTCTACCGCTGGCAGCTCAGCCCCGGCATCAAGTTCACCTACACGCCGTTCGCGGCGCTCGTGTTCGCCGTCTGCTCGCTGCTGCCGGTCGTTGTCCTGGACTGGCTGATGACGGTGATCAGCATCGCCGCGCTGGCCGCTACCGGGTGGCTCACATTCAGCGCGCTGGGCTGGCGCGGCCAGGGCCGGGTCACCGCTGTGCTCGCCGTCACTTCGCTGGCTCTGTGGACAGAGCCGGTGCTGCGGGCTCTGCAGCTGGGCCAGATCGAACTGCTGCTGATGGCGCTGGTGGTCTGGGATCTCTGCCAGGATGACCGGCGGTGGTGGAAAGGAGCCGGTACCGGAATCGCCGCCGGGATCAAGCTGGTTCCGCTGATTTTCATCGTCTACCTGGTGCTCTGCGGGAGGTTGCGGCAAGCCGCGGCGGCCACGGCCGCGTTTGCCTGCACGGTCGCAGCGGGCTTCGCGATGTTGCCGCGCCCATCTGCGAACTGGTGGCTGACCGGGTATTTCCTGCGTCCCGGGAACGTCGGCGGAGTCGCGTCGCTGGTGAATCAGTCGCTGCTAGCGCTCATCACGCGCGCAATGGCCAGCGTGAGCGCAGGAACGCCGGTATGGCTCGGGGCCGCGGCTGTGACCGCGGTGGCCGGCCTGGCCGCCGCCGCGCTGCTGCACCGGGCCGGGCGCCCGGTGGCGGGCTGGGTCACCTGCGCGCTGACCGGGTTACTGGTCTCGCCGGTCAGCTGGGACCACCACTGGGTCTGGACCGTGCCGGTGCTCGTCTTGCTGACCGACCGCGCGGTGCGGGCGCGCGGCGCGGCGCGGTGCGGATACTGGCTGCTGTTTGCGGCCACCGCCGCCGTGTTCGGCGGCTGGCCGGACCGCTGGACAGGGCCGCTCGCGCTCGTTCCTGACGGGCTGCTCGGGTTCTTCATCGGCCCGCATCCGGTGCACGAGATGTACCACCTGCGCGGGTTCCAGCTGATCAGCTGGAACCTGTTCGTGGTCGCGGGCCTGCTAATGCTCACCTTCGCCCTGTGCGCCGCGGTGCGCGCGGCCGCCGGAAGCCCGGCAGGCGCCGCGTCCCCTCCCTCCCGTGCCCCGGACCGCTGACGGCGCGCGGTCGGGCAGCCAGCCAGCGAAGACCGGCCAGCCAGCGAACGACCAAACGCCCCGCCGGCGCAAAGCCTTCGGGCGGCGGGCCGCCAATATGCCCGCCGACGGCCGATACCTCATATCCTGTGTGCCGTTGCAGTGCCGTGCGGAGTGCTCGCAGACCACGGCACATCGATAGCCGGGAAGGACGCCGATGCTACAGGCAGAGCCGGGTCTGGCCGGTCCAGCCAGCGCGCACCCCGCGGGCGGGCGGCGCAGCCGCCAGGCCCTCGCGCTGGCCGGGGCTGCTTTCAGCCTCGCGCTCGCCGCTTATGTGGCTGATATCGCGACTCATCCGCTCCATCTGACATTGACCTGGTTTGATCTCAACATCTACAACAACGCGGGCCTTATCATCCGGCATGCGCCCGAGACGTTGTATACCTGGCAGTTCCTGCCCGGCGTGAAGTATCTCTATACGCCGTTCGCCGCGCTCGGCTTCGGTGCTGGCTCGCTACTGCCCTGGGCGGTCCTGAGGTGGCTGACCCTGGTCGTCAGCCTCGCGGCGATGATCGCAACCGTCTGGCTGGCGTTCGGCCAGCTCGGCTGGCGCGGCAGGGACCGCTCGGTCGCGGTCCTCGGCGTCTCAGCCGCGGCACTGTGGACCGAGCCGGTGCTGCGCTCGGCGCAGGTGGGGCAGATCGAGCTGGTGCTGATGGCATTGATCGCGTGGGATCTCTGCCAGCCCGACGACCGGCGGTGGAAGGGCGCGGGCATCGGCCTGGCCGCTGGCATCAAGCTGGTGCCGCTGATCTTCATCCCCTACCTGATCCTGGCTGGGAAACTCCGCCAGGCGGCGGTCGCCACGGCCACCTTCGCGGTCACCGTGGTCATCGGCTTCGTCACGCTGCCGCATGAGTCGGTCAGTTGGTGGCTGACCGGCTATTTCCTGCACGCGGGCAATTTCTCCAATGTCGGCCTCGGATCCCTGCTGAACCAGTCGCTGCTCGCGCTCATCACCCGGACGCCCGCGGGCCTCGGCAGCGTCACGGCCCTGTGGATCGTCCTGGCGGCCCTCGTAGCGGTTCTGGGCCTGGTCGCCGCCGCGATACTGGCCCGGGCCGGACGGCCTACCGCGGGCTGGGTGACCTGCGGGCTGACCGGAGTGCTCATCTCGCCGATCAGCTGGGACAATCACTGGATCTGGATCGTGCCCGTGCTGGCCATCCTGGTCGACGCGGCGCTGCGCGCCCGCGGCGCACTGCGCACGGCATACTGGGGCCTTGCCGGAGCCATGGTGGCGGTGTTCGCCGACTGGCCCGACCACTGGACAGGCCGGCTGGCGCTGCTACCGCACGGCCTGGTCGGTTTCTTCACCGGCAGGCACCCGAGGAGCGAGATCTTCCACCTGCAAGGGTTCCAGCTGATCAGCTGGAACCTGTACGTGCTGGCCGGGCTCGTGATGCTCGCCGCCGCCGCTGATCGCGGCGGTGCGCGCGTGGCGGGCCGGTGCCGTTGCCGGCCGCACTGAGGCCGGGGGCCGACCAGCCTCATGACCGAAGGGCGGCGATGACCGGCAGGATGGCCAGGCGGCGGGTACTGCGGATCTCGCCCGATGAGGTAACGCCGCGAGCTGACCTGCTCGCCGCCGAGGAGCCGCTGGGCATCAGGGTCAACGGCGCGGCCGTGACCCTGACCATGCGCACTCCGGGCGACGACCTCGACCTGGCCGCGGGCTTCCTGGTCGGCGAGGGTGTCGTCGCCGCAGCGCAGGACATCGCCTCGATCAAGGTGTGCAGCGCAGACAGCTGTGGCCATTCCGATCACGACGGCGCGGGCAACGTGGCTGACGTAACGCTGCGACCGGGCATCGCGGTGGCACCGGCGCTGCGCCGGAATTTCCTCACCACCGGCGCGTGCGGCGTGTGCGGGAAGGCGAGCATCCATGAGCTATCCGTTTTGCCGGATTTTGATCTTTCCGCGGACGAGGTGCGCGTGCGGCCGGCCGTGCTGGCCGGGATGCCGGAGCGGCTTCGGGATGTGCAGCGCGTGTTCACCGTCACCGGCGGCCTGCATGCGGCGGGGCTGTTCGCCGCCGACGGCGAGCTGCTGGTCTTGCGGGAGGACGTCGGCAGGCATAACGCCGTCGACAAGGTGGTCGGCTGGGCGCTGCGGGCGGAACGGCTGCCGCTGGCCGGATGCATTCTGCTGGTGAGCGGGCGGGCGTCGTTCGAGCTCGTGCAGAAGGCCGTGACCGCGGGCATCCCGGTCCTCGCGGCGGTGTCCGCGCCTTCGTCGCTGGCTGCCGACCTTGCCGAGCAGGCCGGACTTACCCTGGTCGGGTTCCTCCGCGGCAGCTCGATGAACGTCTACACCTGGGCGCAGCGGATTGACACCGGCCCCCAAGAGGCAGGACCCACGGGCCGCTGATCCCGCGGCCGCGGTGCCGCGGGATCGGCGGCGGCCGGCTAGGAGGACGCGCCCCCTGCGACAACGCGCCCCCTGCGACGACGAGGCTCTCCTACGAGACTCTCCTACGAGGCTCTCGGTCGCCTATGCGGACAGCGACGGGTCGAGCAGGCCCCTGCGCCGCCGGACGGCAAGGTCGAGCTTGGTGAAGCACATGTCGACCACGATCCCGATCACCAGGATCACGATGATGACCGAGGTCGCGGCCGCGAAGTCGAAGGTATCCTGGTCCTGGCTGAGCAGCTGGCCGATCGAGGACTGGCCGAAGATGAGCACCAGGAGCTCGCCTGCCATCAGGCTGCGCCAGGCGAATGCCCAGCCCTGCTTGAGCCCGGCCACATAGGCCGGCAACGACGCGGGCAGGATGAGGAACCGGTAGAGCGCGAACCCGTGCAGCCCGATGGTCTTGCCCGCCCTTAGCAGCAGCGGCGGCGTATAGTCCACCCCGGTGATGAGCCCGTTGGCGATCGACGGAGCCGCTCCAAGGACCATGACGAACAGGATCGCCAGGGTGGTCTCGCCGAAGAGGATGATCGCGAACGGGAACCAGGCGATCGACGGCATGGTCTGCAGGCCGGTGATGATCGACCCGACCGCGGCACGCAACGGCGGGATCCGCGCGACGAGAACGCCGACAACCGAGCCGATGACCAGCGCGAGGGCGTACCCGATCACCGCACGCCGCAGTGTGGTGCCGATGGCCCGCCACAGCAGCGCGTGATGCAGCTCCTGCCAGAGGTCGGCGAACACCGTCGTCGGGCCTTTCAGGACGTACGACTTCCAGCCGGTCAGGTGGATGAGCTCCCAGATGATCAGGACCAGGGCGATCGCGAGCAGCTTCGGCCAGACCGAGGCCCACGCGGCCCGGGCGGCCCGGCCCGGCCCGCGGTCGGCCTGCGCCGCGTGCAGTTCCAGGCTGTCAAGTCCGCTGATCGCCGACCGCTGCAGGTCAGTCGCCATGGCGGCTCATTTCCTCGCGTAGCCGGTCGGTGATCCGGGCCGCCATCTCGGCGACCTCGACCGAGTCGATCCGGCGCTGACCTTCCCTGGGCACCTGGTACTCCTCGATGACCCGGCCCGGCCGGCTGCTCAGCACGATCACGCGGTCGCCGAGCCGTGCCGCTTCACGGACGTTATGCGTCACGAACAGCACGGTCAGTGTCCGCTCCGCGCAGATCCGCTCCAGCTCGTCATGGAGCAGGTCCCTGGTCATGGCGTCGAGCGCACCGAACGGCTCGTCCATCAGCAGCACGTCGGCGTCCTGGGCGAGGGCCCGCGCCATCGCCACCCGCTGCCGCATGCCGCCGGACAGCTGATGGGGACGCTTGTCGCCGAACCCGTCCAGGTTGACGGTTTGCAGTAGGCCGGCGGTCCGCTGGCGCCGTTCTGCCTTAGGCACACCTCGGGCGCGCAGCGCGAGCTCCACGTTGCGGGCCGCGGTCAGCCAGGGGAAAAGCGCGGGCTCCTGGAACATCAGGCCCACGCGCTGGCCGGCGGTGGAGACGTCGCCGCTGGTCGCCGTATCCAGTCCGGCGACCAGCGACAGCAGCGTGCTCTTGCCGCAGCCGGACGCGCCGATCAGGCAGACGAACTCGCCGGGCGCGACGGTGAACGATACCTTGTCGAGCGCCAGCAGGGCCGAGCGCCCGCTGCCGTAGACCTTGGAGACCTGAGCGAGGCTTATCGCGGCCGAAGGCTTATCGGCCGTGCGCGTCTCGGCCGTGCGCGTCGCCAGCCGGCCGGGCCCGGGAAACGCTCGCGCCCCCGGACCACGGTCCGGGGGCCCGGCGCGCCGGTCGGTCAGGCTCACGAGCTGACCTGCGGCTCACCCGCTGCCTGGAGCAGTTTGTTGAGCGGGCTGAGATCGTAGAGGCTGCTCAGGTTGCTGACCGGCTTGAGCAGGCCGACCGAGACGGCGTGCTGCGCGTCAGTGGCCAGCGACGAGGCGATCGGGTCGTTGGTGAAGGTGATCTGCGCGAAGGCCGCGGAAATGACGCTCTGCTTCAGGTTCTTGCCTGAGTTCACTGCGGCAAGCTCGGTGTTGGCCGCCTGCTCGGCGGCCGTCTTGTCCTTATTGATGAAATCATTGGCCTGGATCTGCCCCTTGAGCAGCCCGTTTACCACGCTTGGGTGGGCTGCGAGGAACGACTGGGTCACGACCAAGTTGGTGGTGACGAACTGGCCATGCGGCCAGAGGCTGGCCTCGTTGACGAGGACGTGCCCGCCGGCCTGCTCCATCTCCGTGTCGTAGGGAGCCGGCTCCCACCCGCCCGCGATCTGCTTGGAGGTGAAGGCAAGGACAGCCGCCGAGTTGGGCGCGATGGGCTTGATGGCGAGGTCCCCGCCGCCCGCAGGCGTGGTGTTGAGGCCGTGCTGCTTCAGCCAGTAGCGCAGC
Organism: uncultured Actinomycetes bacterium; assembly: GCA_963774825.1. Lineage (GTDB taxonomy): Bacteria > Actinomycetota > Actinomycetes > Streptosporangiales > Streptosporangiaceae > DATBGO01. The sequence continues at coordinate 91,892 of CAVZGW010000027.1, forward strand.
GCGACGTCCTGGGTGTTGCCGAGCGAGGGCGTGGCCAGGGACTGCCCCTTGAGCTGCGCGGCACTGGTGATGCCGGACTTGACGACCAGCTGAGCCCCACCGGAGGCGGCACCGGAGATGATCTTGATGAGCTTCCCGCCCGATGTCTGCCAGGCCTTGATGGCCGGGTTGGGACCGACGTACGCGGCGTCCAGCTGGCCGGCCAGCAGGGCAGTGCCTTCCTGCGTGCCGCTGCTGAACGGTGTCAGCTTGAGCGTGACGCCGTTGCCGAGGTCCTTCTCGAAAAAGCCCTCTTTGATGCCGACAAGAGCCGGAGCATGCGTGATATTGGCGAGGAACCCCAGCCGCAGGGTGACCGATCCGGCCGAGTCGGCCGTCGCTCCCGAGGATTTACTGGACCCTGACGAACCACAACCGGCGGCGGCCAGCAGGGCGGCGGCAGTTACTCCTGCCGTGAGCAGCATTCGTCGCATGAGGTACCTTTTCCGATGGGGTTAATAGATTTTACGTTCACCTACTTTACCCCATGACTTGGTAGGCAAACCAGGAATGGCCCTCAAGCCAGGCCAGGTGCCTGCCTCAGTCCCAGCTCAGCCCGCGTCGCCCGAGTCCTCGAAGTCGATCCCCGCGACCGCGGGGAACCGCTGCAGGCACTGCTGCAGTTCGGCCAGGTCGGCATCGCTCGCGTTGTCAGTGCTGTACCGGAGCGCATAAATCATGGCGCCGGGATTGCGCGTCTTCGGGAGCGCCTCCGCCCGCACGTCGGGCACCCGCGAACAGGCCGTCCGGACCTTGAGCAGGGTCGCGACGGACGTGTTAGGCGCGAAGTTCACTACTGCCCACTGCTGGCCAAGCGCCGCATCGAATTTCGCGCATCCTGCGGTGCCCCCCGTTACCAGGACCGCGGCCACCAGCCACCGCCAGGCGGGCCTGACCGCGGGTGGCGGCGCGGCCGGTACTTGGGCGGCACCGTGCTGGCGTGCTGGCACGGCTGCTAGCTTACGTGCGCTGCGGCCCGCGCCCGCGCCAGGACCTCGCGCGGCCGCACGCGCGGAGGTCGCGCGGCCGCACGCGCGGAGGTCGCGCGGCCGCACACGCGGACCTCGCGCGGCCGCACACGCGGACCTCGCGCCGCCGCACGCTCCGTGGCGCCGCCGACACCTAAGCTGGCGGAACGTGCCAGGGTTGAGCAGCTAACGCGGCCCTGGCCTGCGGGAGGGCGCGCCCGTATCCAGCCGGGCCCGGACCGGGAGGACGTCATGGCCGGACGCATCGAGGACTACGCGATCGTGGGCGCAATGCGCTCTGCCGCGCTGATCAGCCGGGACGGCTCGGCTGATTGGCTGTGCGCGCCGCGGTTTGACTCCCCGGCCTGTTTCGCCGCGTTGCTCGGTGCCGAGCGGCACGGCCACTGGCTGATCGCGCCGACCGCCTCGCGGGTTCCCGGTGCGCAGCGCGGCGAGGTGACCAGGCGCTATCAGGGCGACACCCTGATCCTGGAAACCGAATGGCGCACCCTGGGCGGCGCCGTCCGGGTGATCGACTTCATGCCGCTTGGCTGCGGAGACGGGCCGGTTCTGGTCCGCATCGTCGAGGGCGTCACGGGCGCGGTCGAGATGGAATGCGTGCTGCGGTTGCGGTTCGGCTACGGCCAGGTCGTGCCCTGGATGCGCAGGATCGATGATGCCGTCGTCGGGGTCGCCGGGCCCGACTCGGTCTGGCTGCGGACGCCGGTCCGGCTCACCGGGCGGGACATGGCCCACCGCGCGAGCTTCGTGGTCAGGGAAGGCGAGCGGGTGCCGTTCGCGCTGAGCTGGGTGCCCTCACACTACAGCGCACCGCCGGTCGTCGACGTCGAGGCTGCGCTCGCGGGCACCCGAACGTTCTGGACCGACTGGGCAAGCCGCTGCACCTACTCCGGGCGCTACCGCGAAGCTGTCATCCGCTCCCTCATCATCCTCAAGGCCCTCACTTACGAGCCGACGGGCGGCATCGTGGCGGCGGCCACCACCTCGCTGCCCGAGGACATCGGCGGCGTGCGGAACTGGGACTACCGCTACTGCTGGCTCCGCGACGCAACGATCACGCTGGAGGCCCTGCTGCGGACTGGCTACCTGGATGAGGCCGCCGCCTGGCGGGGATGGCTAGGCCGCGCCGTTGCGGGCGATCCGCGCGACGTGCAGATCATGTACGGCGTCGCGGGCGAGCGAAGGCTGGCCGAATGGGAGGCCGACTGGCTGCCCGGATACGAGGACTCGGCTCCGGTGCGGATCGGCAACGCAGCGGTCAATCAGCTGCAGCTCGACGTCTACGGTGAGGTGATCGACGCGATCACGCTGGGCAGGGAGGCAGGCCTGAGTTTTGACCGGCATACCTGGGCGTTGCTTCGTGCCCTGCTCGGCTTCCTCGAGAAGAACTGGGACGAGCCGGATGAGGGAATCTGGGAGGTGCGCGGCCCGCGGCGGCACTTCGTGCACTCCAAAGTGATGGCGTGGGTCGCCTTCGACCGCGCGATCCGGGTGGCCGAGCTCGGCCTGCCCGGCCGGACTCAGGAGTGGCGTCAGACCCGCGACCGCATCCACGCCGAGGTGTGTGAGAAGGGATATGACTCCGGCCGCGGCACCTTCACCCAGTACTACGGCAGCTCCGAGCTTGACGCGGCGGTGCTGATGATTCCCGAGGTGGGATTCCTGCCGGCGGATGACCCGAGGGTGATCTCGACGGTCGAGACGATCCAGCGCGAACTGGTCCGTGATGGCCTGGTGCTCAGGTACACCCAGCCGGCGGCTCCGGCCGGCTCCCAGGCTAGTGCCGACGGCCTGCCCGGCGCTGAGGGCGCCTTCCTTGCCTGTAGCTTCTGGCTGGCCAACGCGCTGCAGATGATCGGCAGGACCGCCGACGCCGAGGCGCTCTTCGACCGGCTGCTGTCCCTGCGCAACGATCTGGGCATGCTGAGCGAGGAATGGGACCCGAGGTACGGCAGGCAGGTCGGCAATGTGCCGCAGGCATTCAGTCATATGCCGCTGATCCAGACCGCCCTGAACCTCGACCCGCACCATGCCTATCGCAGCCGCCGGCGCTGACCGCCGCGAAAGGACACTGACCCGGCGCCGGGTGCCTGACGCCGGTCGCTGCCAAGATCGCCGGGTGGGTCCGGCGCGCTGCCAGGTAATGCCACACTTGGGGCTAGTCATGACAGCCCGCCCGCACATTCTGGTCGTCAACGGCCACAAGGTCCGTCAGCCGGTCTTCATCATCGGCGCTCCGCATTCGGGAGCGGACCTCCTCGGCCGTGCCCTGAAACAGTCGGCAGGATTTCACGTCACGATGGGACAGGGCAGCGTGCTGAGCGTGGTCTACGCCTTCGCGCGCAGCTCCTCGATCCAGCGGGGCCGGGGTGAGGCAGCGGCCACTGTGCTCCGTGATACGTTTGCGCAGGCCTGGCAGGCCACCCCGCACGCCTGCCTCGCCTGCTCCGCGGCCTGCCGGGAGGCGGGCGGGGTGGACGGGGCAAGCGCCTGCATGGCCGACCGCGACATTGTCAGGTACGGCGACGCCAGCCCCGACCTGATGTACTGCGCCGATGCGCTCGTGGATGCCTTCGCCGACGCCCGGGTGGTCCAGATCGTGCGCGACGGCCGGGACGTGGTCGCCGCCATGCTCTCCGACACCGGCGCGATGGCCTGGTTCAAGCCCGGTGTGGCCAACGTGGAGAACGAGTTCCCCAATCCGTTCTTCGGCATCGAGACGGAGACCGACCTGGCCGCGTGGCCGGGCCTGTCGCCAGCAGGCAAATGCGCCATGCGGTGGCGCGGGACGGTCCGGATGATGGCCAGGCTGCGCAGCAGGCTGACCGTCGAGCAGCTCACCACCCTCCGGTACGAGCTGGTGATCCGCCAGCCCTACGCGACAGCCGCCGCCATCTCCGAGTTCGTCGGGGCCTATGTCAGGCCGGTGGCGGTCCGCGAGCGCGGGCGGCGGATGGCCGGCCAGCCGCCGGCGGCAGGTGGCTGGCGGCGGGTGCTCACCGCCCGGCAGCTGGCCGATGTCGAGCAGGTGGCAGGCACCGACCTGCGCCGGGTGGGATACGGTTCCTGACGGCAGGCTCACCCGGCCCGGCCCGGCCCGGCGCTCCGATCTGACGAGGCTGCCCGGGTTGCGGCCCTCCCGTGAGCGCCTTCAGGTGCGGACCGGCTCCTGGCGGGCGAACTGGGTGCGGTAAAGCTCGGCGTAAAGGCCGCCCGCGGCCAGCAGCTCGTCGTGGGCACCGCGCTCGCGGACCTGCCCGGCGTCGATGACCAGGATCTGGTCGGCCTCCCGGATCGTCGACAGCCGGTGCGCGATCACCAGCGAGGTCCGTCCGGCGAGCGCCCGCTTCAGCGCGCGCTGCACGGCCGCCTCGGATTCGGAATCCAGATGCGCTGTCGCCTCGTCGAGCACCACCACGGACGGAGCCTTCAGCAGCAGCCTGGCCAGCGCTATCCGCTGCTTCTCCCCGCCGGAGAGCCGGTAACCGCGATCACCGACGACGGTGTCGAGGCCGTCGGGCAGCACCGAGATCAGGTTCCAGATCTGCGCGTCCCTGCAGGCCTGGATCAGGTCCGGCTCGGACGCGCCGGGCCGGGCATATGCCAGGTTGGCCCGGATCGTGTCATGGAACATATGCGCGTCCTGGGTCACGACGCCCACCACGTCGTGCAGTGACTCCTGGGTGACGTCCCTGATGTCGACGCCGCCGATCCGGACCGTACCCGTGGCAGGGTCATACAGCCGCGACACCAGGGCCGTGATGGTCGTCTTGCCGGCACCGGACGGCCCGACCAGCGCGGTGAGCTTGCCGCCAGGCGCGTGGAAGCTCACCCCCCGCAAGACGTCCTGGCCGGCGTCACTGCGCTCCGGAGCGGGCAGCGCGATCGACTCAAGCGAGGCCAACGAGACCTCGGAGGCCAGCGGGTAGCGGAACGTCACGTCGTCGAAGTCGACGTCGGGCGCCTCGCCGGCGCCCGGCACCGCCGCGCTGCTGAGCGCGGGCAGCCGCAGCGGCAGCGCACCTGGCCGGTCCTCGATGAGCGGCTTCAGGTCGAGCACCTCGAACACCCGGTCGAAGCTGACAAGCGCGGTCATCACGTCGACTTGGACGTTGGACAGCGCGGTGATCGGCCCGTACATGCGGCTGAGCAGGCTGGCCAGCGCGACCAGCGTGCCCAGCTGGAACGCGCCGCTGATCACCAGGCTGCCGCCGAGGCCGTAGACAAGCGCGGTCGCCATCGAGGCCAGCAGCGTCAGCGCGATGAAGAAGACCCGCCCGTACATGGCGATGACCACCCCGATGTCGCGGACCCGCGCGGCCCGGCCGGAGAAGACCTCAGCCTCCTCCGCCGGGCGGCCGAACAACTTCACCAGCATCGCGCCCGCCACATTGAAGCGCTCGGTCATCGTGGAGCCCATCTGGGCGTCCAGCTGCATAGACTCCCTGGTCAGGCGCTGCATCCGGCGGCCGAGCAGCCGGGCCGGAATGACGAAAACCGGCAGCAGCACCAGGGCGGATACGGTGACGACCCAGGACAGGTAGAACATCGCGGCCAGCACCAGGACCAGCGAAAGGAAGTTGGAGACCACGCCGGACAGCGTTGAGGTCAGGGCCTGCTGCGCACCGATGACATCGCTGTTCAGCCTGCTGACCAGTGAGCCAGTCTGCGCCCTGGTGAAGAACGCGATCGGCTGGCGCTGCACGTGCCTGAACACCTCGGTGCGCAGGTCATAGATCAGGCCCTCGCCGATCCGGGCCGAGTACCAGCGCTGGGCGACCGACAAGATCGCGTCGAACAGCGCGATCCCGGCCACTAGCGCGGCGATCGTCAGCACAACCTCGGTGTCGCGGCGCTCGATCCCGTTGTCGATCAGAGCCCGCAGCAGCAGCGGAACGGCGACAATGAGCACCGCATCCACCGACGTGGCGATGAGGAAAAGGATCAGGTCCGCGCGGTACGGTCTGGCGTAGCCCGCGATCCTCCGGACGGTGCCGGGCTTCAGCCGCTGGTGGGTCACCGAACTGTCCCGCGAATACGAGCGCATCGTGTGCCAGGCGGCCGGATTCATGACGGAACCAACCTTCCGGTGCCAGGCTAACTTCCGCTGTCAGCTGACGGCGGAAATCATCCCCCAGGCGCGAGCCGCGCCCGCAGCAGCGCCGCCTGAGCGTGCCGCTCAGCGGCCGCCTGCTGCTCGAGCGTGTGGCCCGCCGCCTGGAGCAGCAGCCGCTTGGTTGCGCGCGATGCCGCCGCGTCGGTCGCGAGCAGCGCGGCCACCAGATCGGCGACGGCCTGGTCGAGCTCGGCGGCGGGCACCACAAGCTCGGCCAGGCGCAGTTCGCGCGCTTCGGCAGCCGAGACGGTCCGCGCGGTCAGGCACAGCTCGATCGCGCGCGGCAGGCCCACGATGTCGGCAAGCGGCTTTGTCCCCGTCAGGTCAGGCACCAGCCCGAGGGCAGGCTCTCTCATGCAGAGCTTCGCGTCCTCGGCAAGGACGCGAAGATCGCAGGAGAGCGCGAGCTGGAATCCGGCGCCGATGGCGTGCCCGTGCACCGCGGCTACCGACACGATGTCCGGGTGGCGCAGCCAGGTGAACCCCTCCTGCCAGGCCGCGATCTGCTCCTCGAAACCGGGATCGGCCGCGCCAAGCGGCTCCTCGCCTGGTACTCCGTCGGGACTGAACATGCGCAGATCGATCCCGGCGCAGAAGGACGGCCCGGCGCCGCGTACCACCACCACCCGGACGGCGGGCAGCAGCTGCTGCCCGATCGCGGCGAGCCCGCGCCACACCGCGGGAGTCATGGCGTTGCGGCGGGCGGGCCTGCTGAGCGTCACCGTCGCGACCGCGTCGCCGACGTCAACGGCGAGCCCGCTGTGCTCAAGCTCAGCGGCGCTCAACATCACGTTTCCTCCTACAGATGCCAGCCAGCCGACCCCCGCCGGATGGTGGGCCGGGCCAGCTGGCGCACCCTGCGCCGCGCGCGGTCAGGCCTTGCCCTTGCCGCGGGTCGCGCCGCCGCGGCCGCGCAGCGCTACCCCGGTCTCGGTCAGGATCCGGTGGATGAAGCCGTATGACCTGCCGGTCGAGGCGGCGAGCGAGCGGATGCTCTCGCCGGCGTTGTATCTCTTCTTCAGATCCGACGCCAGCTTGGCGCGGTCGGCACCGGTCACTCGGGTGCCTTTCTTTAGGGTCTCGGCCACGCGTACCTCCTGGGTGAGCTGAAGTGACCGCTGCGTTACCGTTCCCCGCCATGATCACGCATCAGATCGTGATCGGCTACCCACACGACCGTAAAAGATCTCCTCTTTTTGCCGCCCGGGGCGGCCACTTAGGCCAGCGCGACGAGATCCCCGAGGTCATCGCTCCAAGCGTCCTCGATGCCGTCCGGGAGCAGCACGACACGCTCGGGCTGCAGCGCGTCAACGGCGCCCTCGTCGTGCGTGACGAGAACGATCGCGCCGGTGAACCGCCGGAGCGCCGAGAGGATCTCGGCCCGGCTGCCCGGATCCAGGTTGTTGGTCGGCTCATCCAGCAGCAGCACGTTGGCCCCGGAGACCACCAGCAGCGCGAGCGCGAGCCTGGTCTTCTCGCCGCCCGACAGGACCGCGGTCGGCTTGGCCACGTCATCACCGGAGAAGAGGAACGAGCCGAGGATGCGGCGCTGCTCCGACTCGCTGAGCCCGGGGGCGGCCGACCGCATGCTCTCGAGCACCGTCCGTTGCACGTCGAGGGTCTCGTGCTCCTGCGCGTAATAGCCGATCCGCAGGCCGTGGCCGGGCAGCACCTCGCCGGTGTCCGGCTCCTCGAGCCCGGACAGCAGCCGGAGCAAGGTCGTCTTCCCCGCGCCGTTCAGCCCGAGTACCACCACCCGGGTGCCCCGGTCCACCGCCACATCGACGTCGGTGAACACCTCGAGCGACCCGTATGACTTGCTCAGGCCGGTGGCGGTGAGCGGGGTCCGGCCGCAATGCGCGGGCTCGGGGAAGCGCAGCCTGGCCACCCGGTCCGGTGCCCGGTCAGCGGTTACGCCCGCCAGCAGCCGCGCTGCGCGCCGTTGCATGCCCTGCGCCGCCCTTGCCTTGGTCGCCTTGGCCCGCATCTTGTCGGCCTGCGAATGCAGCGCGGCGGCCTGGCGCTCCGCGTTCACCCGTTCCCGCCTGCGCCGTCGCGCGTCGGTCTCGCGCTGGTCGAGATAGGCCTTCCAGCCGAGGTTGTAGATGTCCAGCACGGCGCGGTCCGCGTCCAGGTGGAACACCTTGTTGACCACGGACTCCAGCAGTGCCGTGTCGTGGCTGATCACGACGAGCCCGCCACGGAACGCCCGCAGGTGATCGCGCAGCCAGGAAACCGAGTCCGCGTCGAGGTGGTTGGTCGGCTCGTCAAGAAGCAGCGTCTGCGATCCGCCGAACAGGATCCGGGCCAGCTCCACCCGCCGCCGCTGGCCGCCGGACAGCGTGTGCAGCGGCTGCCTGAGTGCCTGCTGCGGCAGGCCGAGACTGGCAGCCAGCGAGGAAGCCTCGGCCTCGGCGGCGTATCCGCCGAGTACGGTGAGCCGTTCCTCGAGATGGCCGTATCTGCGGACGGCGGCGTCGCGCCGGACGGGATTTGAGTCGGCCATCTGGACCTCGGCCTCGCGCAGGCCGGCCAGCAGCGCGTCCAGTCCGCGTGCCGACAGCACCCGGTCCATCGCCAGCGCGTCAAGATCGCCGACCCTGGTGTCCTGTGGCAGGTAACCGACAGATCCATTGTTCCGGACGTCCCCGGCGGCCGGCGCGCCCTCACCGGCTAGCACCCGCGCCAGGGTTGTCTTGCCGGCGCCGTTCCGCCCCACCAGGCCTATCTTGTCGCCCGCCGCTACCTGGAAGGCCGTCGCGTCAAGCAGCAGGCGAGCGCCCGCACGCAGCTCGAGGTCGTTCACAGAGATCACAAGAAAAACCGCCTACCGCTCCATAACGGGATCCAACGGATTCACCGGACGCAAGGGATGAAAAGGATATCTGGTCGCACACCTAAGTCCCGGTCACCGGGATCTTCTGTCACGACAGGAGCGGTTGCATGCCAGCAAGTTTACCGACCGCTCTGCAGCGCCGCGAACGACAATCAGGCCTGCCGGGCAGTTCGGCCCCGCGCGGCAACGGAGTTACCGCTTACCGCGACGAACTTCTCCCGGAATACCGACGGGACAGCTGTCACGATCACCCGGCGGCGGCCGGCTCGGTCAGCCGGATCCGCACCGCACGGAACAGCCGCGGCGTGCCGCGCAGCACGACGAGCCGCGGATCCGGCACCGTGAGGAACCTTTCGACAGCCAGATCGAGGAACGGCCGCAGCCGTGAGTCATCGCGGAGGCCGCCGACCGCGCGCCGGTCGCCGCCGAGCACGACCGCATCGAGCTTTCCCGCATAAGGCGCGAACACCGCCGCTGCCGTGTCCGCTGCCGCGCCGAGCGCCTCACTGGCCTGCTTTTCCCTCCGCCGCGCGAAGCGCTGCTGTGATGTTCCGCCCGCCGCGCTCCGGCCGTGTACCAGCCGCGAGCCGACCTTGGATGCGACCAGCCTGGGCGGCTCGCCGGTGAATACCCCGGCCGCGTAGCCGCCGAGCCGGACCAAGAGCACGCCGACGGTGCGGTCAGCGCACGCGTGGGCGGCAATCCGCGGGGCGTCCGGCTCAGCGCCGCCGGCCGGCAGCGGCGGGAACGGCACATGGCACTCTGCCGACGCCCCGTCGGCGGCCCGGAACACCACAACAGCGGCATCGCCGGAAGGCCCGGCATCCGCCACGGCTCCGCCATGCCGCGTGCCGAAAGATTCCAGCCAGCCAGCAAGGCGTTCCGGGGCGATGTCGAGCCAGCGGGCGCCATCACCTGTGCTGTTTGCCAATACGCACCGCCTCTGATCGCTTACTATCCGTCACGTGAATCCAGGGTTCGTGCCAGCGCCGCGTCAGCCGCCAATGGGCCACCGTGTCGATCCCGCCGTGCGCGGCCGGGACGGCCAGGACACCGGCATGACGATCATCATGGATGACAAGACTGTCATGCCGGAGCATGAACTCGGCGCCGATGCGGCGGTCGAGCGTGCCTTCGCCGCGGCGACCAGGGCGGCTGGCCGGATCGGCGATCTCCTGGAGGCGCTCAGCCACGGCAGGCTCTGGCTGCCGCTCGCCGATGACGGCCGTCCCGTGACTGACGGTTCTGCCGTCAACCTGCCGACCGTCATCTACCTGGGTAGCGAGTTCGTGCCCGCGTTTACCTCAGCAGACCGGCTGATCCGGTCCGCGTGGCCGGCCCAGGAACAGCCCCTTCCGGTGGTACCGCATGTCGTCGTGCCTGCCGCCGCGCTCGCCAGGCTGCTGCCGCCCGCATTGGGCATCGCGCTCAACCCCGGCGGCGAGGAGAGCGTGCCTGTCTACCCGGCAGGCGTCGCATACCTCGCCGCTGCCCGAGCTGTTGACATCGCCGAAGGGATCAGCGTCGGGCCGCCGCCCGCCGAGCCCGAGGAACTGCTCGCGGCGCTTCGCTTCGGCCTTGGCCAGGTACATGCCGCCAGGGAGGCGGCCACCGCCTGGCTGTCGGTCAAGTTCGGCGGGGCCGGCCTGGTCATCTCGGTCGCGCTGGATGACCCGGCCGACACGGCCGCCCAGCGCGCTGTCCTCGACGTGGTCGAACGCGCCGCGTCGGCGGCGCCCGGCCAGCCATTCTTCCCCATCGATGTGACGTTCCCCGGCGAAGGCGAGCCGGACACCGTCGACCAGTGGGTGGCCGCCAGCGCCATCCCGTTCTACTCGCGGGCCTGATCGGACCGGGCACCTCCCTGCGACAGCAGCGATGGCAGGGCAGTGCTGATAGAGGCGGTGCTGATAGAGGCGGTGCTGATAGAGGCGGTGCTGATAAGGAAGGCGGTGCTGATAGAGGCGGTGCTGATAGAGGCGGTGCTGATAGAGGCGGTGCTGATAGAGGCGGTGCTGATAGAGGCGGTGCTGATAGAGGCGGTGCTGATAAAGCAGCGGCGCGCCGCGCCGCTGTTGCCGGTACCGGGCCGGCTTCGTCAGACCCGGTCACGTCGGGCGCCATCGTCGATCATCTATGCTGTACTTAAGAGTTAGCAACCGCCTATTGCACCAGGGTTATGAGTTCTTGGTGTCGGAGCCAGCCATCGTGACGCTGAACCAGCTTCGGACCTTCCTCGCCGTAGCCGAGACCGGGTCGGTCCGGGCCGCGGCGAAGGAACTTGTGGTAACACAGGCGGCCGTCTCCGCGTCGCTGGGTGCCCTCCAGAAGTCGCTCGCGCTGCAGCTGCTGCGCCCGGATGGCCGGGGCCTGCGCCTGACCAAGGCGGGCGAGGAATACGCGCGGTACGTCCGCACGGGCCTCGGCCTGCTGGACGAGGCGCACCGGGCGGCCGCCAGCGCGGCTGATCCCGACCGGGGCGAGCTTCGCATCGCGGCGGTGACGACTGCGGCGGAGCAGATAGTCCCCGGGCTGCTCAGCGGCTTCCGGCGGCTGCATCCGAATATCGGCGTCCTGCTCGAGGCGGGTAACAGGGAACGGGTCGGTGCCCTCCTGGATCATCATCAGGTGGACCTGGTACTTGGCGGCCGCCCGGAGCCAGGCTGGGATGTGCAGGTGCATGCGGTGCGGGCGCATCAGCTCGTCGTGGTGGCATCACCTGACCTCGCCGACGAGGCGCGGGCCGCCGACCTGCTGCCGTGGCTGTCCCGGCAGACCTGGCTGCTGCGAGAACTCGGCTCGGGAACGCGGGCCAGCACCGAAGCGCTGCTGGCCGACCTCGGCCTGGCGCCGCTGACCCTGACGGTCGGTTCCAACGGCGCGATCCGCGAATCGGCGAGCGTCGGTCTCGGCGTCACCCTGGTGTCGCGCGACGCGGCCGCTGCCGAGCTGGCCGCCGGGCGGCTCGCGGAGCTCGATGTCCCTCGCACGCCGCTGCACCGTGACTGGTATCTGGTGGCCCATCCAGGCGAGCTGCCGGCCACCGCGGCTCGACTGATAGCCCACATGCTGGGGGACGGCGGCTTCCACCGGCCGGAACTCGGGTGAACCGAGATTCGTCTCTTAAGCCCGGACTTGATGATATTTGTGAAACTCTCAATAGACAGGCGATGGCCGGGCTGGCATCGTGGGATGCAGGGCAACCATGGGAGGAACTATGGCGGAACGGCAGGGGCGCTGGAATGCCGGCGTTATCCCGTATGCGGAAATGGGCTACTACGAGCCCGACTATGTGCCGAAGGACACCGACGTGCTGGCGGCGTTCCGGATCTCCCCGCAGCCCGGCGTGCCGCCCGAAGAGGCAGGTGCCGCGGTCGCCGGCGAGTCCTCTACCGCGACCTGGACCGTGGTCTGGACCGACCGCCTCACCGCCTACGAGCACTACCAGGCCAAGTGCTACCGGGTAGATCCCGTCCCCGGCCGCGAGGGCGAGTACATCGCCTACATCGCCTATGACATCGACTTGTTCGAGGAAGGCTCCATCCCGAACCTGACCTCGTCCATCATCGGCAACGTATTCGGCTTCAAGGCCCTGCGCGCGCTGCGCCTCGAGGACATGCGGATCCCGCTGACCTACGTGAAGACGTTCCAGGGGCCGCCGCACGGCATCGTCATGGAGCGCGAGTACCTGAACAAGTACGGCAGGCCGCTGCTGGGCGCCACCACCAAGCCTAAGCTCGGCTTGTCCGCGCGCAACTACGGGCGCGTCGTCTACGAGGCGCTGCGCGGCGGGCTCGACTTCACCAAGGACGACGAGAACATCAACTCCCAGCCGTTCATGCGCTGGCGTGACCGCTACCTGTTCACGATGGAGGCGGTCAACCGGGCGCAGGAGCGGACCGGAGAGATCAAGGGGCACTATCTCAACGTCACCGCCGCGACCATGGAGGACATGTACGAGCGCGCCGACTTCGCCAAGGAACTCGGCAGCATCATCGTCATGATCGACCTGACGATCGGCTATACCGCGATGCACTCGATGGCGCGGTGGGCCCGGAACAACGGCGTCATCCTGCACCTGCACCGGGCGGGTCACGGCACCTACACCCGGCAGAAGACCCATGGCGTCAGCTTCCGGGTGATCTCGAAATGGTGCCGCCTGATCGGGGTCGACCACATCCACGCCGGGACCGTGGTCGGCAAGCTGGAGGGCGACCCGTCCATGGTCCGCGGCTACTACGACACGCTTCGCGAATCGCACGTCCCGCTCAACCTCGGCCAGGGCATCTACTTCGACCAGGACTGGGGATCCATGCCCGGGACCATGCCGGTCGCATCGGGCGGCATCCACGCCGGCCAGATGCACCAGCTGCTCGACTACCTGGGCGAGGACGTGATCCTGCAGTTCGGCGGCGGCACGATCGGCCACCCGCTGGGCATCTCGGCCGGTGCCACCGCGAACCGGGTAGCCACCGAGGCCATGATCAAGGCCCGCAACGAGGGCCGCGACTTCGTCCGCGAGGGCGAGCAGATCCTGGCCGAGGCGGCCAAACACTGCCAGCCGCTGCAGGTGGCCCTGGACACCTGGGGCGACATCACCTTCAACTACGAATCCACGGATACCCCGGATGTCGTCGTCACGCCGACCAGCTGACGTGGCCGGCCGCCGCAAGCCTTCCCGCCGCCCGCTTAGCCATCAGGAGCAGACATGCGGATAACCCAGGGCACGTTCTCCTACCTGCCCGACTTCACTGACGATGAGATAGCCGCGCAGATTCAGTACGCCATAGACCAGGGCTGGGCGATAGCGGTCGAGTTCACCGACGACCCGCACCCGCGCAACGTCATCTGGGACATGTGGGGCCTGCCGATGTTCGAGATCGCAGACGCGTCCGCGGGCATGCACGAGGTCGCGGGGTGCCGGGCCGCCTACCCCGACCACTACATCAAGGTGGTGGCTTACGACGCGAGGCTGGGCCGGCAGACAACCGCGCTCAGCTTTATCGTGAACCGGCCGAGCACCGAGCCGGGGTTCCGGCTGGACCGGCAGGAGGGCGCGGACCGGCAGATCCGTTACACCCTGCATTCCTACGCCACCGAGCGGCCCACCGGTGAGCGCTACGCCGGCAACGGATCCGGCGGGGCGCGCGACAGCGGATGACCATGCCGACCGAGCCAGCCCCGCGCGGCTTCGCGATGCCTACACCAGGCAGTGCGAAGGCCGGGATATCAGGCGCCGGCCGCCCCGACGGCGCAGGCGAGCCGGGCGCGGCTGGCGGCGGGCCAGGCCCGGCTGACGGGCCAGGCGCCGCGGGCGGACCCGGCTCCGCTGACGAGCAGGCGGCCCGGCCGGACGGCCTGGAACCACTGGCCCCCGACGCCCGCGTCGAGCTGGCCGCGGAGCAGCAGGCGCGGCGGATCACGCAGATGCTCGACGAGTTCGACAGCGAGTTCATCGGGCTTGCCCCGGTCAAGGACCGGATCAGGGAGATCGCCGCGCTGCTGCTCATCGACAGGCTCCGGCAGCGGTACGGGCTTACCTCGTCGCGGCCAAGCTTGCACATGTGCTTCACCGGCAGCCCCGGCACCGGGAAGACCACCGTCGCCATGCACATGGGCAAGCTGCTGCGCGAACTTGGCTACCTGCGCAAGGGTCAGCTGGTCAGCGTGACCCGCGACGACCTGGTCGGCCAGTACGTCGGCCACACCGCGCCCAAGACCAAGGAAGTGCTCAAGCGGGCGATGGGCGGCGTGCTCCTCATCGACGAGGCCTACTACCTGTACCGGCCGGAGAACGAGCGCGACTACGGGCAGGAGGCCATCGAGATCCTGCTGCAGTTCATGGAGGCTAACCGGGAGGACCTCGTGGTGATCTTGGCTGGCTACGCCGACCGGATGGACGTGTTCTTCAGGTCCAACCCGGGCATGGCCTCGCGGATCGCTCACAACATCGACTTTCCCGACTTCTCACTGGATGAGCTGGTCCAGATCGCCGACCTGATGCTGGAGCGGGAGCAGTACCGGCTCTCCCCCGATGCACAGGCAGCTTTCAGCGAGTACGTCGCGCTGCGGATGCAGCAGCCGCGGTTCTCCAACGCCAGGAGCATCAGGAACGCCATCGACCGGATGCGGCTGCGCCAGGCCAGGCGGCTGGTCACGGCGGGCGGCCTGATCGCCAGGGACGACCTGATGGAGATCAGCGCCGCGGACGTGCGCGCCAGCCGGGTCTTCGCCGACGCCCCGCCGGGCGAACCTGATCAGGCGCCGCCAGCCGGTGATCAGGCGCCCGGCGCCCGCTGACCAGCCGCCCGGCGCCCGCCGACCAGGCAACAGGCAGCAGCTGATCAGGGGCCGGGCAAGGGCAGCGATCGCCGCTGCGTCGCGCAATCGGCGACACCCAGGCGATACAGATCATGAGCGTCGGTCTGCCACGAGTCATAGCCGCGGACGAAATAGCCGAGATTGTCGTGATCACGGACCACGTACCACTGCGTGTAGTCGCCGGACGCTGCCACCTGCCGGGGCACGTGCACCAGGTCGAGGGCGTGAAAGGCCTGATTCACCGCAGCGCGCGCGTCAGTCGCGGCGGTGCTTACGGCAGACAGCATGGCCGCCCGGATATAGCGAGTCGGCGGCGTCACATCACCGGGCAGGCCAAGCAGGCCTGTCCCGTTGCCGGTCGGATCGACTTCGAGGCCCATCAGGTTGACCGGCTTGGCCTCGGCGCTGGTCAAGTTGATGAAATTGCGCAGATTGGTGGTATGCCAGTCGAAGGTGGGCGAATTCGTGAGGACGCCGACCGGGTTGTCGTGACAGACCGGCAGGCCGCCCAGGAACTCCACGACCAGGTCTCCGCCGAGGGCGTCATGCACCGCCAGATGCAACGGCAATGAATACTCAGCAAGCCGCACCACCGCGTCCGGCCGGGGCCGGTCACTGGCCCAGAGCCGGCCGATCGGCGAGTTCCAGATCTGCACCGTCGCGAACGCATCGCGTACCTCCTGGACCGTCGCGCAGGTGCCCAGAATCCACGACCCGAAATGGATGAGATCGATCGCTGGCTTGACGCCGGTCGCCGGGGGAACCTGCGGCAGATCGGTCTCAGGCAGCCACAGGGTGCCGATCGACAGTCCCGCATCGTTCAGGCCGTCGCAGGCGACCCTGTCGAAGCCGAACGCGTCCATCGCGACATAGCCATGGGTGTTCGTCCAGCGCAGCGGCTCAGCCTCGGTACCTGTCTCGGTCGCCGACCAGTCAAGGCCCGCGGGAACGACCTGGACCCTTGACTGCAGCTCGTCGGCGAAATCCATGGTCCGGCCGGACACGTGCAGGTCCTTGAGACGGGCCAGGCGCAGGTCAGTGCACATGCACCAGTCCTACCCCGCGGCGGCCGGAGTTGATCAGGCCGCTGGCGGCTCGAGCGGGATAACCAGCCGCACGGTGGTCCCGCGGCCGGGGGCGCTGACCAGTTCCAGCGCCCCGCCAAGCAGTTCGGCGCGCTCGGCCATTCCCGGCAGCCCGAAGCCAGTGGGACCGCCGGTCCCGCTGGCCGGGCCAGGACCGCCCGGACCACCAGGACCGCCGGATCCCCCAGGACCGCGGGATCCGCCAGGACCGCGGGATCCGCCAGGACCGCGGGATCCGCCAGGAAAGGCCGGCCCGGCCCCGCCGGCCGCAGCCACATCGAACCCGCTGCCGTCATCGCTGACTTCCAGCACGACCCGGTCTTTGTGCTGGTAGAGGCGGACCCGCACGGATTGCGCATCGGCGTGCTTGGCCGCGTTCTGCAATGCTTCCTGTGCTGTCCGGTAGACGGCTGTCTGCACATGCTCGGCGAGCCGCCCGTCGGCCGCCTGGACCTCGACCTTCAGCCAGGGAAACGAATGGCCGAGGCTCTCCAGGCTGGCCGCGAGGCCGAGGTCGTCAAGGACCGGGGGGCGCAGTCCGGCGATGGCCGACCGCGCCTCGTCCAGCGCCGCCGCCGCAAGTTCCTGCGCGCGCGCCACCTGATCGGCCGCGATATCGGGCAACTCAGGGATCGCGTCAGCGGCCGCGGACAAATGGAAGAAAAGGCTGACGATCCGCTGGCTGATCCCGTCGTGGATCTCCCCGGCCAGGCGACGGCGCTCCTGCTCCTGCCACTCCACCATCCGCTCGGCGAACCGTTCAAGCGCCTCCTCCCGTTCCGCCAGCCTGGTGTGCAACCTGGCGTTCTCGATCGCCCCGGCCACCAGGCCCGCCACCGACCTCAGCAGGTCCACGTCGGCAGTGCCGAACTCACGCCGCAGCTTGGTATGCACGTTGAGCACACCGACCAGGTGGCCCATCGGGGTCACGACAGGGACCGACACCATGGAGGTGTACTCCTCGCCGCGCAGCGCCGGGATGTACCGGTACCTGGGGTCAGCTGTCTTATCGTCCACGATGACGGCTGGCTCGCCGTGGTCGGCGACCCAGCCGGCCACGCCCTCGCCGATAACGAGCTCGATCTCCCCGACCAGCCCGTCAAACGGCGGCGTCGCACCGCGCAGCTGCAGCTTCCTTCCCCGCTCGTCGAGCAGGTGCACAAAGCAGACGTCGGTCCCGGTGGTCTCGGTCACCAGGGTCGCCACGCCCTGCAGGACGCGGTCGAGGTCGAGGCCGGCCGAGATGGTCTCGATAACCCGGGACAGCAGCTGCGCCTCGCGCTCCGCGTCGGCTCCGCTGAGCCATGGCCCCGTCAATGGAAGACTCCCTCACGCAGCGCAACGGTAACCGCCGCGGCCCGGTCGGAGACACCGAGCTTGCGGTAGATCCCCCTGGAGTGCGTCTTGATGGTCTCCTCGCTGACCATGAGCTTGGCCGCGATTGCCCGGTTGGTCAGGCCGGCGACCAGCAGCGACAGCACCTCACTCTCCCGCTGGGTAAGCCCGAGGTGCGCACCGGGCCAGAACTCCCCGCTATGCAGCCTGGCCGCGGACAGCGCGACCCGGCCAGCCAGCGCCGGGTCGATGAGGACCTCGCCCTCGCAGATCCGCCGCAGGTGATCGACCAGTTCGCCGCCGCGGATACGCTTCAGCAGGTAACCCGCGGCCCCGACGCGAAGGGCCTGATACAGGTATTGCTCGTCGTCGTAGACCGTCAGGAAGACGACCCGGCAGTCAGGCACGCGGGTTCGGATCTCGGTGCACAGATCAAGGCCGCTGATCCCCCGCAGCCGCACGTCGAGCAGCACTACATCCGGCTTCTGCTCGGCTACCAGGGCCGTGGCCTCCCCGGCGTCGCTGGACTCACCGACAATCTCTACCTGCTCGTGATAGGGCCGGAGCATCGCCTTGAGGCCGTCGAGCACCATCTGGTGATCGTCGACAATCACCAGCCGCAACGGCCGATGCATCGGTGTGCCCATGTCAGCAAAGTACCCATCCGCGCAAACCCTGCCCCGTCCCACTGCGTCCCGTTATGTTCCTCATGTCAGGGCTTCGTAGAGATGCCAGACGAGCAGCAGCTGGGCGATCGCCAGGGGCTCGCTGCGCCTACCGTCGGTGAGCACGCCGAGCATCTCAGGCAGCGGCGCATCCATGGACAGCTGCTCCCAGATGGTCTTTTCCACGATCCTTGAGTCCTCGCGCGGCGCGTAGCCGTGCACGTGCAGGGCATCCACCGGCCTGCGGTCGCTGTCCCTGAGCAGCTTCAGGTGCAAGGTGCGCCGGTCGTCGTCGGGGAGCACGCCGGACAGGTCGGGATGCTGGACGGTCGGGCGCAGCAGGATCTCGGCCGACAGCGGCGTGCCGTCCGGGCTGCCGTGGCCGACGACGGGCGCGAACTTGATGCAGATGTCGGACCACTGCCGCTGCGGCCTGATGTACGCAGCGGCGTCGGGCTCCCTGCGGTCAAGCTCGCGCAGCACCTCGTCCTGGGTATAGCCGCGCTCCGCGCAGTCACGCTGCAGCTTCCACGTGCGCCGGATCTCCTCCGGCGGGTCGAGGTAGACGGTGATGTCAAAGCACGCTCTGGCCAGCTTCGTGTGCAGCGGCAGCAATCCCTCGACGATCACGAAGTCGCGCGGCTCTACCAGGACAGGACGCACAAGCTTGCCGGTCGAATGGTCGTAGACGGGCTTCAGGATAGGCCTGCCGAGGGCTAGCAGCTGCAGATGCTGCTCCATGATCTCGACGTAGTTGCAGTCCGGATGCAGCACCGTGAACGGGACGTCGCGGCGCTCCTGCCGGTCGTAGCGGTGGTAGTCGTCGACGCAGATGGCGGTGGCCCGGTCTGCTCCGAGCGCCGCGACGATCCCCCGGGTCAGCGTCGTCTTGCCGGCTGCGCCGTCGCCCGCGATCGCGAGCAGGACCGGTCGCCGCTGGCCCTGCACTGCCTGGCCGGTCCGCTGCAGCCGGATCGCTTTGTCCGGCACGGTCAGGCCCTGCCGTGGAGCGCGAGACGGCTGCACCAGACTCGGCGGTCACTGATCTGCGCCATGGCGGCCCCCTCGGTCGCGCCCTGCGGCCGGCCTGGCCATCGTGCCATAACCGCTGAATTTCCCTCACACTACGTGAGCGCGCGCCGGAGCACTTCCCCCGGCGGGGGCACGGTGGGGGTTAGTCAGCCAGCTGTCTCGCTGCGCCGAGACCGGCGCGCGAAGCGCTCGGCCTGATCATGCACTGATGCCTGCCTGACCATTCCCGCACCCGGCCGTGGCATAGTCACCTCGTGCAGGCGTAGTGTCGGTGTGTGACAGCCGTGGTGTTCCAGGGAACCCGTGCAATGGCCGTCCGGGACTTCAACGACACCGTGATGGAACGGCCGACCGACGCGTGCGCCAGGTCTTTACGAACAGTTCGACCTGCGGGCCGCCGGAATGGTCAATGCGGTGCTCTCACTCCGCCGTGACGCGGGGAATCGTCTGATACGGCGCACAGCGCGAGGGAGGCCAGGATGACAAGCTCTACCGGCGGCCAGGAGCCGGCTGAGGAACGTGACGAGCTAACCCAGCCCGACCGCACACAGCAGCGCGACGAGCTAACCCAGCCCGACCGCACGCAGCAGCGCGACGAGCTAACCCAGCCCGACCACACGCAACAGCGCGACGAGCTAACCCAGCCCGACCACACGCAAGAGCGCGACGAGCTAACCCAGCCCGACCACACGCAAGAGCGCGACGAGCTAACCCGGCCCGACCGCACGTAGGAGCTGACGAGCCGACTCGGCGCATCGGGGACAGCCAAGATCTTTGAAACGCCGCCGGCCCGAGCTGAACCACGCCAGGTCCCCCGGCCCTGCCCAAGGATTCCTGCGGCGGCAGTGACAGAAGTGCAGCCGTCAGACGTTGAAGCCGAGCGCGCGCAGTTGCTCGCGGCCGTCCTCGGTGATCTTGTCTGGCCCCCACGGCGGCAGCCATACCCAGTTGATGCGGAAGTCGTTGACCAGTCCCTCGAGCGCATCGCGGGTCTGATCCTCGATCACATCCGTCAGCGGGCATGCCGCGCTGGTCAGCGTCATATCGATGGTCGCGATCCGATCCTGGCCGACCGCCACCCCGTAGACCAGCCCGAGGTCGACGACGTTGATGCCGAGTTCCGGGTCGACGACGTCCCTGAGCGCCTCCAGCAGGTCCTCAGTCTCCGGGCTAAGCCCGTCCGGCGCTGCCCGCGCGGCCTGCGGGCCAGGCCCGCCCGGATCAGCAGCCACAGCCTCCGGGCTGAGCTGCCCGGGCTGCTCGGTCCCGTTCTCAGTCAGGCCGGTCCCGTTCTCAGTCAGGCCGGTCCCGTTCTCAGTCAGGCCGGTCCCGTTCTCAGTCAGGTCGGTCGCGTTCTCAGTCATGTTGGCTCCTTGCCGCGCCCGAGGCCTGCCCGGCGCCTGATTCATGATCGGGGCCGCCCCCGGCAAGCGCCCGGGCGGTTGCATCCTTCCAGGCCATCCAGCCCAGCAGCGCGCACTTGATCCGCGCCGGATACTTGGCGACGCCCTCGAATGCGACCGCGTCGCCGAGCACGTCCTCGTCGGGGGATGCCTCGCCCCTGGATTTCATCAGCTCGAGAAACGCCCCGCTGGCGCCCATCGCCTCAGCCACGGTCTTCCCGATGATTGCATCGGCCATCATCGAGACGCTGGCCTGGCTGATCGAGCAGCCAAGTGCGTCATAGGAAACATCCGCAACCACTGGCTCGCTGCCCGCGTCCTTGAGTGTCACCCGGAGCGTCACCTCGTCGCCGCAGAGCGGGTTCACGTGGTGCACCTCGGCGTCAAACGGCTCCCGCAGGCCCTTGTGGTGCGGGTGCCTGTAGTGATCCAGGATGATCTCCTGGTACAACGACTCGAGTTCCATCACGGTGCTCTCAACCCCCTCAGTGCTCTCAACCCCCTCAGTGCTCTCAACCCCCTCAGCGCTCTCAGCCCATCAGCCGTCAACCCATCAGTTGTCAACCCCTCGGCCGGCTCGGTCTGTTCCATGGCTGCCACCCGGATCACGCCGCCCATCACCCGGCTCGGAAAAACCGCTGCGTGTGCCTGATCCCTTCGGTCAGGGCAGCCACCTCCGCAGCTGTGTTGTACAAGTAGAACGAAGCCCGGGTGCTGGCCTGGATGCCATACCTGCGGTGCAGGGGCCAGGCGCAGTGGTGCCCGGCCCGCACCGCGATGCCGAGCTCATCCAGTACCTGACTGACGTCGTGCGGGTGCACGCCCTGCACCGTGAAGGAGATCGCGGCTCCGCGTTCTACCGGCTCGGCGGGCCCGAGGATGCGCACCCCGTCGATCGCCGTAAGCGCGCCGAGGGCCTGGCCTACCAGAGCCTGCTCGTGCGCATGGATCGCGTCGAAGCCCACGCCCTCGAGGTAGTCGATGGCCGCACCCAAACCCACCGCCTGGGCGATCGGCATGGTGCCCGCCTCGAATTTGTGCGGCGGGGGCGCGAAGGTCGAGTGGTCCATCCAGACGCTCTCGATCATCTCGCCGCCGCCGAGGAAGGGCGGCATCGCCTCGAGCAGCTCCCGGCGCGCCCAGAGCACGCCGATCCCGGTGGGCCCGCAGAGCTTGTGGCCGGTGAAGCCGACGAAATCGGCGCCGAGCTGCTGGACATTCACCGGCATCTGCGGCACCGACTGAGCGGCGTCGACAAGCATCAGCGCGCCGACCGCATGCGCCCGGTCGGCGATCATCCGCACCGGGTTGATGGTGCCGAGCACGTTGGACTGGTGGACCACCGCGACGAGCTTGGTGCGCTCGTTAATGAGCTCGCTGAGGTTCGAGGTGTCCAGCCTGCCCTCGTCGGTGACGCCGAACCAGCGCAGCTTCGCGCCGGTACGCTGGCACAGCAGCTGCCAGGGGACGATGTTGGAGTGATGCTCCATCTCGGTGATCACGATCTCGTCGCCCGGGCCCAGCCTGAAGCGCTCCGCCCCTGGCGCGGTCGCCGCGTTGCCCATCGAGTAGGCGACGAGGTTGATCGCTTCCGAGATGTTCTTCGTGAACACGATCTCGGTCTCGTCGCTGGCGCCGATGAACTGCGCGACCTTGATCCGCGCGCCCTCGTATGCTGCTGTCGCCTCTTCACCGAGCTGATGACTGGCCCGGTGGATGTTGGCGTTGTGCCGCTCGTAGAACTCGGTCAGCGTGTCGATGACCTGGCGCGGCTTCTGTGAGGTGTTGGCGCTGTCAAGGTAGATCAGCGGCCGGCCCCCGCGGACCTCTCGCTCCAGGATCGGGAAATCCTTGCGGATCCGCGCCACATCCAGCGTCATGCCATGGCCTCCGCTGTCACGAACTTCTCGTAGCCATTGGCCTCGAGCTCGTCGGCGAGTTCAGGGCCGCCCTGGGCGACGATGCGGCCGCCGACGAACACGTGCACGAAATCCGGCTGCACATACCGCAGGATCCGGGTGTAGTGAGTGATCAGCAGCACGCCGTGGCCGGGTTCGCCGCGGAACGCGTTGATCCCCTCGGACACCACCTTGAGCGCGTCGATATCCAAGCCGGAGTCGGTCTCGTCCAGGATCGCGATCTTCGGGTCCAGCAGCTGCAGCTGGAGGATCTCGTGCCGCTTCTTCTCGCCGCCGGAGAAACCCTCATTCAGGTTCCGCTCGGCGAAGGCCGGATCGATCGAGAGCTTGTCCATGGCGGTGCGCAGGTCCTTGACGAACGTCCGCAGCTTGGGCGCCTCACCGCGGACCGCGGTTATCGCAGTGCGCAGGAAGTTGGACACCGAGACCCCGGGCACCTCCACCGGGTACTGCATGGCGAGGAACAGCCCGGCCCTGGCCCGCGCGTCCACGCTCATCGCCAGCACATCCTCGCCGTCCAGGGTGACCGAGCCGCTGGTCACCTGGTACTTGGGATGCCCGGCGATGGCATAGGCGAGCGTTGACTTGCCCGACCCGTTCGGGCCCATGATGGCGTGCGTCTGGCCTTCGCTGACGGTCAGGTCGACGCCGCGCAGGATCTCCCGGCTGGCCCCGGACGCCTCGGTCACGCTGACGTGCAGGTCACGAACCTCAAGGGTGGACATCATCTCTCCTTCGGCAGACCCGACATAGACGTCGTCGCCGTCGATCTTCACGGGGTAGGTGGCGACGGGCTTGGTCGCCGGGGGGCCGGTCGGCTTGCCGGTGCGCAGGTCGAAGCAGGACCCGTGCAGCCAGCACTCCACGGTGTGGTCGTAGATGTCGCCCTCGGACAGCGGGACCTCCTCGTGCGAGCACACGTCGTGCAGCGCGAAGATCTCACTGCCGGTCCGGACCAGCGCGACGGGCAGACCCTCGACATCGACGCCGAGCGCGCCCTCGTGGGGCACGTCGGCGACGGCGCAGGCGCGCAGATAGTTTGGCTCGGTCATGCCCTGGACCTCGCAAGCTCCGCATCGATCGACCGGGTGATCTGCTCGCGTAGCTCGGGCACCTCGATCTGGGCGATCAGCTCGCCGAAGAACCCGCGGATGACCAGCTGCCTGGCCTCGTCGAACGGGATGCCGCGGGCCATCAGGTAGAACAGGTGGATGTCCTCCAGGCGGCCGCTCGCGCTGGCGTGACCGGCCCCGATCACCTCGCCGGTCAGGATCTCCAGGTTCGGTACCGAGTCGACCCTGGTCCCGTCGGTCAGCACCAGGTTCCTGTTGTACTCATAGGTGTCGGTGCCGGTCGCCTCGGGCCGGATGATCACGTCACCGATCCATACCGCGTGGGCGTCCTCGCCCTGCAGCGCGCCCTTGTAGCTGACCCGGCTGCGGCAGTTGGGCTCGGCGTGGTCCACGAACAGCCGGTGCTCCAGGTGCTGCCCCGCGTCAGCGAAATACAGACCGCGCAGCTCCGCGTCCCCGCCCGGGCCGCCGTACCGCACCGACGGCGCCAGCCGCACCACGCTGCCACCCAGCGTGACCGCGGTGTGCGTGACCCGTGCGTCCCGGCCCAGCCGCACATGATGGTGCGACAGGTGCACCGCGTCATCGTCCCAGTCCTGCAGCGACACCACTGCCAGCGACGCCCCGTCCCCCACAACGAGCTCGACATTGTCCGCGTAGGTAGCACTCCCCCGGTGCTCCAGCACCACCACGGCACTCGCCTGAGCCTGCACATCCACCAGCACGTGCCCAAACGCCGCCCCCTCGGCACCATCCCCCCGCACCGAGATCACCGTAGGCGCCGTGCCCTCCAGCCCCTCCGGCACCGTGACGACGGTTGCCTCCTCGAACGAGGCCAACGCCCTGGCACTGACCCTGTCGGAGGGCACAAAGGAGGTGCCGACCCGGGGGTCACCGCGTTGCGCAAGCTCTGCGGTGACCCCTGGGCCGGCGGCGACTGTCACCGCGACTTTGCCGACACCGAGGTCCTCAGACCCGTGCAAGCCCCGGAGGCGGCGTAGCGGCGTGAACCGCCACTCCTCCTCGCGCCCGGTGGGCACCGCAAAGTCAGCGAGGTCGTACGACTGCCGCTCGTGCAGCCTCGAGACGGGGGCGGCGGATTCCGCCGCCCCCTGCAGCACCGACATCAGCCGACGGCTCCTTCCATCTGCAGCTCGATCAGCCGGTTCAGCTCGAGGGCGTATTCCATCGGCAGCTCTCGCGCGATCGGCTCGACGAAGCCGCGGACGATGGTGGCCATCGCCTCGTCCTCGGTCATGCCCCGGCTCATCAGGTAGAAGAGCTGGTCTTCGGAGATCTTCGAAACGGTTGCCTCGTGCCCCAGCTCGACGTCATCCTCGCGGACATCCACATACGGGTAGGTGTCCGAGCGGCTGACCGTGTCGATGAGCAGCGCGTCACACCTGACGGTGGACTTCGAATGCGCCGCGCCCTCCTGGACCTGCACCAGGCCGCGGTAGGAGGTCCGACCGCCAGCCCTGGCCACCGACTTGGAGATGATCTGGGATGAGGTGTTCGGCGCGCAGTGCACCATCTTGGCGCCGGCGTCCTGGTGCTGCCCGGTCCCGGCGAACGCGACCGACAGCGTCTCGCCCCTGGCGTGCTCGCCCATCAGGTAGACCGCCGGGTACTTCATCGTCACCTTGGAGCCGATGTTCCCGTCGACCCACTCCATGCTCGCGCCCGCCTGCGCGACGGCGCGCTTGGTCACCAGGTTGTAGACGTTGTTCGACCAGTTCTGGATGGTCGTGTAACGACAGTGGGCGTCCTTCTTCACGATGATCTCGACGACCGCCGAGTGCAGCGAGTCCGATGAGTAGATCGGCGCGGTGCAGCCCTCGACGTAGTGCACGCTGGCGCCCTCGTCCACGATGATCAGGGTCCGCTCGAACTGGCCCATGTTCTCGGTGTTGATCCGGAAGTAGGCCTGCAGCGGGATGTCCACGTGCACGCCCTTCGGCACGTAAATGAAGCTGCCGCCGGACCATACCGCCGTGTTCAGCGCGGCGAACTTGTTGTCGCCGACCGGGATCACGGTGGCGAAGTACTCCTGGAAGAGTTCCGGGTGGTGCCGGAGCGCGGTGTCGGTGTCCTCGAAGATGACGCCCTTCTCCTCCAGGTCCTCCCTGATCTTGTGGTAGACGACCTCGGACTCGTACTGGGCCGCGACGCCGGCGATCAGCCGCTGCTTCTCCGCCTCCGGGATGCCGAGCCGGTCGTAGGTGCTCTTGATGTCGGCAGGCAGCTCGTCCCAGTTCGCGGCCTGCTTCTCGGTCGATCGAACGAAGTACTTGATGTGCTCGAAGTCGATTCCGGACAGGTCGGAGCCCCAGCTCGGCATCGGCTTGCGCTGAAAGAGCTTCAGGCCCTTCAGCCGCAGGTCGAGCATCCATTCTGGCTCGCTCTTCTTGGCCGAGATGTCGCGGACGACCTCCTCGGACAGGCCGCGGCGCGCGGACTCGCCCGCTACGTCAGAGTCGGACCAGCCGAACTTATAACGCTCCAGCCCCTCAAGCTCGGGGTGCGCGATTGTCGTCATGCGGAGATTCCTCCGGACTGAGTTGGATGGGTGCGTGGATGCACGAGCGACGGCGGGGTCACATGCGTGGTGCATATCCCGTCGCCGTGCGAAATCGTCGCGAGGCGCTGCACGGGGGTGCCGAGCAGCCGGCCGAATGCCTCGGTCTCCGCTTCGCAGAGCTGCGGGAACTGCGCGGCCACGTGCGCGACCGGGCAGTGGTGCTGGCAGAGTTGCTCGCCTCCGGCGGCGGCCGGGCGCGCCGCTCGCCGAAGCCGCATAGCCGTCCGCCGACAGCGCGTCAGCCAGCGCCTTCACCCGCTGCGCCGGCGAAGCGGCCTGCACCGCCGGGCGGTACCGCTGTTCTAGCTCGGAGATCTGCCTGCGGGCGAACTCGGCGACGGCTCCGGGGCCGGCCCGCTCGGCAAGGAACCGTAGTGCGCTGGTGGCCAGATCGTCATAGGCGTGCTCGAAAGCGCTCCGGCCCGCGTCTGTGATGGCGAACAGCCTGGCCGGGCGGCCGCGGCCGCGGTTGCCGTAAGTCCTGGCGATCCGTGTCTCGATCATGCCTTCAGCCTGGAGGTTGTCCAGGTGACGCCGGACCGCGGCAGCGGTCAGGCCGAGCCGCGCGGACAGGCCTGCCGCGGTTACCGGGCCGTTCTCCAAGATCAGCCGCGCGATCCGGGCCCTGGTGCCCCGTTCGGAGCCCGGCTGGGCTTGCATAACCTGGGCTTGCATAACCTGGGCTTGCGCAGCACTCTGCCTGTCCCCGTTATCGGGGGCGTGCGGATGCGCATCTGCCGGGCCCATGTATTTCACAACATCATTGTGCCGTAAATACTTCCGCCTGCGCAATCGGCCCCCCGGACATGCGCCAAGGGGCATGCCCCGCTGCGGCATCGGCGGCGCTAGGGGCTGGTCAGGCCTGCCGCGGCCGTTTCCGGTCTGCCGCGGTCGTAGCTGCGCCACCGGTGAGCGGCAAGCCCGCAAGGCCGCCATACCGGCCGTAGCATGCTCAAAGCGGACGTCCAACAGAAACCGCGCGAATCGGCAGGATAACGGACCACGGGGGACAGCCGGTGCCAGGCCACGAGCCTGCGGCTCGCGAACTCGCCGCACGCGAACTCGCCGCACGCGAACTCGCCGCACGCGAACTCGCCGCTGAGCGCAGAGCGGGCGAACTTGCCCTGCGGCTCGGCGCTAGCGGTCCCAGTGACCGTCGCGCTGGTTATCTCGATGCTCAGCCGGGCCGTGACCCGCGCCAGGCAGCACGCCGAGCCCGACGCCGGGCCGGCTCCGGCAGCCTGGCTCCCAGATACGGAGGTGCAGGACCGTGGCAGACGCAGGGGCCGTAGCGAGGCGGATGTGGACGCTGTTCGAGCCGGTCCACGTGGTGACCTACTTCTCGCCCGAGGCCCGCTCGGGATTCGAGGCCGCCGGGCTACGCGGCTTCTGGCGCGGTTACTTCGCCGGGCGGGCCGCACCACTGGGCGCGGTGGCCGCCGCCCCCACGACGGGCGCGGTCTTCAACTTCGCTCCCACGATGGTGGCTAGGGCCATCCCTGGTGTCTGGGAGCTGATCACGCCGGAAGAGGCGCTCGCCGTCCGCTCGGCTGGCGCCGTAGCGGCGCTGCGCAGGCTGCTGGGCAGCGCCAGCCCCGTCGACCAGCCCGCCCAGCCCGTCCAGCCCGTCCAGCCCGTCCAGCCCGACCAGCCCGACCAGGTCGTGCGACCCGTTCAGGCAGTCCAGACCACCCAGGCCGTCCAGGCCATGCAGCCCGTCCAGGCCATGCAGGCCGTCCACGCCATGCAGGCCGTGCAGGCCGCTGGCGGCTTGCTGGCCGTCGCTACGGCTGGCCTGGACTGCGCCGGCCGGGTGCTCGCGTCGGCCAACGCAGCGCTGCCGGAGCCGGCTGAGCCGCTGGCCCGGCTGTGGCAGGCGGCGACCTTGCTGCGCGAGCACCGCGGCGATGGCCATTCCGCAGCGCTTGTGGCGGCTGGCCTCGATGGCTGCGAGGCGCTGGTGCTGCGCACGGGCCTGGACCTGACGCGCCGCATGCTCCAGCCGATCCGGGGCTGGACCGACGAGGAGTGGGACGCCGCGGCCGCACGGCTGGCCCGGCGCGGCTGGCTTGGCCCCGACGGCCGCGCGACGCCGGAGGGCGCGGCAGCCCATCGCGCCGTGGAGGACGCGACGGACTTGGCTGCCGCTCGGCCGTGGGCCAGACTCGGGCACGCGGCTACCGAGCAGCTGGCCGGCGTGCTCAGCCCGATCGCGCTAGCGTGCGCGGCCGGGCTGCCCTACCCGAACCCGATCGGCATCCCCGCACCGATCACGAGCACCACCGCCACGACCTGATCCCCACAGCCGCCTTTGCCACCTCATGATCATGATCGCCAGATGGTGCCACCGCATCGTCACTTCATGATCATGGTCGCCAGATGGTGTCCGGGCCCCACTAATCCACCGTGATCATGAGCTGACGGGCCCTGGCGGGCGGCCGGTCAGGCGAGGAACGCGCGCAGCAGCGCGGCGGTGCCCTCGAGGTGCTCGGCTGCCGCGTGGCGGGCCGCCTGCGCATCGCCGGCCAGGATGGCCACCACTATGGCCGTGTGCTGACCGGCGGTGTAGTCGATATTGCGCCGCAGCACCGGAATGGCATTCAGCAGGCCGTTCAGCCGCATCCGCGCGTCGGCGCAGGCGGTCGCGAGCAGGCTGGAGCCGGTCAGCTCGGCGATGGACAAATGAAACAGGGTGTCAAGCCGCCGGTAATCCTGCGGGCTAGCTGCGTTTACCTCGGCGAGCCTGGCCAGCAGAACTGCGCGGGGGCCCTCCCGCGCATTGCCAGCCGGTACGGGGCCAGCCGGTGGGCGGTACGGGGCCAGCCGGTACGGGGCCAGCCGGTGCGGGGCCAGCCGGTGCGGGGCCAGCCGGTGCGGGGCCAGCCGGTGCGGGGCCAGCCGGTGCGGGGCCAGCCGGTGCGGGGCCAGCCGGTGCGGGGCCAGCGAGTGCGTCGTCTGCTTTCTGGTTAGCTTGCGCCATCAGCGTGGCAAGCGTCTCTGCCGCGCCGGTTTCCACCACGAACCGGAAGGTGAGTGCGTCGGCTAGCTTGTCGCCGTCCTGGATCGCCATCCGGCTCAGTTCCGCTGCGTCCGGCGCGGGCGGCCGGTAGGTGACAAAGGTTCCGCCGAACCGGCCCCGGCGGGATTCGACGTAACCGGCCTGCTGCAGCTCGCGGATGGCCTCACGCAAGGTGAGCCCGGCTGATGCCGAGCTGCGCGGCGAGGTCGCGCTCGGCAGGAAACCGCTCACCTGGGCCGACCACTCCCAGCTTGACGACTGTGAGCAGCCGCTCGACGGTCTCCTCAAAGGCATTGCCGGCCCGCACTGGCCGCAGTACGCCAGCCAGGTCCAGTCCGGCACTCACTACGATCGCGCTCCCGGGAATGGAGCTAGCTCCGGCAGGCCTGGCGCTGCGGCGGGGCAGAACTAGGTCCGCGAACGGAGCCGCTGACTCGACTTTACGACGCAGGCGCCCCGGCTGACGACGCAGGCGCCCGGTACGCGGTCCCCCCCTCGCCCGCGTACCGGTGGCCCGGGGCGCCCGGCGAATCTGGCCTCAGGTCTTGAACATCTCAGCCAATCCGCACATCATTGGTCTGATATTAGACCATTAAGACAGTTCGTCTGACCAGTGTTTCTGCACCGTAATCGTCTCGAACCGTGACCCGAGGAGCAGCAGTGTCGGTCAACGAGCAAGCGGCCCCCGCGCCGCTCAGCAGCGACGAGGAGACCCTGCACCAGCTCGGCTATGCCCAGGAGCTGCGCAGGCGGATGTCGGGGTTCTCTAATTTCGCCGTCTCGTTCACGATCATCTCCATCCTGTCCGGCTGCCTGACGCTTTACAGCTTCGGCATGCTCACCGGCGGGCCTGTCCTGATCACCTGGGGCTGGCCGATCGTCGGCGTCATGACGCTGTTCGTCGGCCTGTCCATGGCCGAGGTGTGCTCCAGCTTCCCGACCGCGGGCGGCTTGTACTACTGGTCAGCCAAGCTGGCCAGGAAGAACGGGCCTGCATGGTCCTGGTTCACCGGCTGGTTCAACTTTCTCGGCCAGGTCGCGGTGACCGCGGGGATTGACTTCGGCGCGGCCCTCTTCATCAACGCGTTCCTCAACCTGGTGTTCGGAACCCCTACCTACCACTGGGTCACGATCCTGATCTTCGCCGCCGTCCTGCTGGTGCACGGCATGCTGAACCAGTTCGGCATCCGGCTGGTGGCCCTGCTGAACGACGTCAGCGTCTGGTGGCACATCTTCGGCGTGCTGATCATCGTCGGGGCGCTGACGTTCGGTCTTCAGCACGGCGCGCACCACCAGTCGGCCAGTTTCGTATTCGGGCACTTCTACAACGGCACCGGTCTGAACATCGGCGCCTGGTACATCGTGCTGATCGGCCTCCTGATGGCGCAGTACACCTTCACCGGCTATGACGCGTCCGCGCACATGACCGAGGAGACGCATTCCGCCGCCCGCAGCGGCCCGCGCGGCATCGTGATGTCGATCATCGTGTCGCTGTTCGCGGGGTGGGTCCTGCTGATCGGGGTCACGTTCGCGATCCAGAACTACGCGACCGAGTCTGCCGCTTACGTGGCGCCGGCCCAGATCTTCGTCGACGCGGTCGGGAGCGTCGGCGGCGAGCTGCTGCTACTGGTGGCGATCGGCGCGCAGCTGTTCTGCGGCATGTCCTCGGTGACCGCGAACTCCCGGATGATCTACGCGTTCTCGCGGGACGGGGCGCTGCCCGGCTCCGCGTTCTGGCACCGGGTGAATAGGCGGACCAGGACGCCGACCAACGCGATCTGGCTGGCGGCCGCCGGCGCACTGATCCTCGGGCTGCCCTATCTGTGGAACAGCGCGGCGTACTTCGCTGTCACCTCGATCGCCACGATCGGCCTGTACATCGCCTACGTCACGCCAACATTCCTGCGGCTGCGCCAGGGGGCGAGCTTCCAGCGCGGTCCATGGCACCTGGGCCGGTGGAGCTATGTGGTCGGTGTCATCGCCGTGGTCTGGGTGGTGTTCATCACAATCCTGTTCATGCTGCCGCTGGCCGGCCCGATCGGCTGGAAGACCTTTAACTACGCGGTGGTGGCGGTGGGCGTCGTGCTCGGCTTCGCGGGCATCTACTGGCTGGTCTCGGCGCGGAAGTGGTTCACCGGCCCGCGGGTCCAGGGCAGCCCCGAGATGCTCGCGGCGATCGAGCGGGAGCTGGCCACCTGAGGCCAGCTCGCGCCGCGCGCCGGGTCCGCCTAACGTGTAGCTAGATCACCGATAGGAGGCTCATGCCCGGATTCCGGGGCCACGGCCCCTACACCCACCAGCGCGGCATGCTCACGCTGGAACGGCTGCGCGTGGAGGTCAGCGAGCGGCAGATCGACACGATCATCCTCGCGTTCACCGACATGCAGGGCCGCCTGCAGGGCAAGCGACTGTCGGCCGAGTTCTTCCTCGACGAAGTAGCCGAGCACTACGCGGAGGGCTGCAACTACCTGCTGGCGGTGGACATCGAGATGAACACCGTCGACGGGTACGCGATGTCGTCGTGGGACACCGGCTACGGCGATTTCGTGCTGGTGCCTGACATGACCACGCTGCGTGAGGTGCCCTGGCACGACGGCACTGCGCTGGTGCTGGCCGACCTCACCTGGCTCGACGGTGCGCCGGTGGTAGCCTCGCCGCGCCAGATCCTCAAGGCGCAGGTGGAGCGGCTCGCGGAGCGCGGCTGGCGGGCGATGACCGGCACCGAGCTCGAGTTCGTGGTGTTCCGGGACTCCTACGAGGAGGCGAGGGACAAGTCCTACCGCGGCCTTGTCCCCGCCAACCAGTACAACGTCGACTACTCGATCCTCGGAACCTCCAGGATCGAGCCGCTGCTGCGCGCGGTCCGCAACGCGATGACCGGAGCGGGCATGTACGTCGAGTCCGCGAAGGGCGAGTGCAACCTCGGCCAGCACGAGATCGCGTTCCGTTACGCCGACGCCGTGACCACCTGCGACAACCATTCGATCTACAAGACAGGCGCCAAGGAGATCGCGGCCGACCAGGGCATGAGCATCACGTTCATGGCCAAGCCCAACCCGCGCGAGGGCAACTCCTGCCACATTCACCTCTCACTGCGCGCCGCTGACGGCACGCCGGTGCTGGCAGGCGATGGCCAGTACGGCCTGTCCAGGCTCGGCGAGCAGTTCCTGGCCGGCCAGCTGGCCGCGATGCGCGAGCTCACGCTGTGTTACGCGCCGAACATCAATTCCTATAAACGGTACGTGCCAGGTAGCTTTGCGCCCACGTCGGTGCGCTGGGGGCCGGACAACAGGACCTGCGCGCTGCGGCTGGTCGGGCATGGCTCATCGCTGCGGGTGGAGAACCGCACGCCGGGCGGGGACGTCAACCCTTACCTGGCGGTTGCCGCGATGATCGCGGCCGGCCTGGACGGCATCGACCGTGAGCTGGCGCTCGAGCCGGCCGTCGAGGGCAACGCCTACGCCGACAGCACCGCGAAGGTGCCGCAGAACCTGCGGGACGCGGTGCAGCTCTGGCGGACGAGCGAGCTGGCCAGCAAGGCGTTCGGCCCGGACGTGGTCGAGCACTACGCCCACTACGCCCGGGTCGAGCTGGCCGCCTACGACGCCGCCGTCACCGACTGGGAGCTGCAGCGCTGCTTCGAGCGCCTGTAGGCCGCTACCAGCCGACCAGCCAGCCAGCCGATCCGACGCGCATTGCGAGGAAGCAGCCGCATGTCTGAGTTCACGGTCCTCAATCCCGCTACCGAGGAGGCGGTCGCCACGGTGACGGGCACCTCAGCGGAGCAGACCGACGCTGCCATCGGCCGGGCAGCGGCGGCGCAGGCCGGCTGGCGCGCGGTCGCTCCCGGCCGGCGCGCCGCGCTGCTGCGTGCGTTCGCCGCCGCAGTCGACGCGCATGCTGACGAGCTGACCAGGCTGGAGATCGCCGGCTCCGGTCACCCGCTCGGCCAGGCGCGCTGGGAGGCCGAGCACGTCCGCGATGTCCTGCATTACTACGCGGCGGCTCCCGAGCGGCTGTGCGGCAGGCAGATCCCGGTGGCCGGGGGGCTGAACGTCACCTTCCACGAGCCGGTCGGCGTGGTCGGCCTGATAGTGCCGTGGAATTTCCCGATGCCGATCCTCGCCTGGGGAATGGCCCCCGCCCTGGCGGCGGGCAACACGGTGATCGCCAAGCCGGCCGAGATGACCCCGCTGACCGCCATCAGGATCGGCGAGCTTGCCACCGTGGCGGGCATCCCCGACGACGTGTTCCAGGTGCTGCCGGGCAAGGGCAGCGTCGTGGGCCAGCGCCTGATCGACCACCCGGCGGTCAGGAAGATCGTGTTCACCGGATCCACCGAGGTCGGCCGACAGGTGATGGCGGGATGCGCGCGGCAGGTCAAGCGGCTCACCCTGGAACTCGGCGGGAAGAGCGCCAACATCGTCTTCGCCGATTCCGACCTTGAGCAGGCGGCCGCGACCGCGCCCTACGCGGTATTCGACAATGCCGGCCAGGATTGCTGCGCCAGGTCCAGGATTCTCGTGCAGCGCGCTGTCTTCGACCGGTTCATGGAACTCCTCGAGCCCGCGGTCGCCGGCGTGAAGGTCGGAGATCCAGCCTCGGCGGGCACCGAGATGGGCCCGCTGATCTCTGCCGCGCACCGGGCGCACGTGGCGTCGTACGTGCCAGCCAGCGCGCCGGTCGCCTTCCGGGGCAAAGCGCCTGACGGTGCAGGCTTCTGGTTCCCCCCGACGGTGCTCGCGCCGGTAGCCGCCGCCGACCCGGCCTACACCGATGAGGTATTCGGCCCGGTCGTCACCGTGACCCCGTTCGAGGACGAGGCCGACGCGGTCGAGATCGCCAACGACACGCCGTACGGGCTGTCCGGATCGATCTGGACTACAGACGTCGGCCGGGCGATCCGGGTTGCCAGGGCGGTGGAGACCGGCAACCTCTCGGTGAACTCGCACTCCTCGGTGCGCTACTGGACGCCGTTCGGCGGGTTCAAGCAGTCCGGCCTTGGCCGCGAGCTAGGGCCCGATGCGCCAGATTCCTTTACCGAGGTGAAGAACGTCTTCATCGCGGCACCTCAATGAACAGCAGTGCTTAACAGTGAAATGAACAGCAGTGCTTAACAGTGAACAGCAGTGCTCAGCAGCAAACAGCCCTGAGTCCGGGGGCGGGCCGGGCAGCGCGGCGCCGGCCACCATCGGCCGGGCATCCAGCAGGGAGGAGCAACAACATGCAGCGTCTGCAGGACCGCGTCGCCGTCGTCACCGGCGCCGGCAGCGGCATCGGCCTGGCCAGCGTGCGCCGGTTCGCCGCTGAGGGCGCCCAGGTGGTGGCGGTCGATGTTGACGAGGCCGCGGGTAAGACCGCGGCGGCGGAGGTCGGGGGGTTGTTCATCGCCGCCGACGTCGCCAGCGAGGATGACGTGGTGCGGATGTACGCGACCGTGGCGGAGCGGTACGGGCGCATCGATGTCGCGTTCCACAACGCGGGCATCTCGCCCCCCGAGGACGGCTCGATCCTGTCGACCGGCCTGGACATCTGGCGCCGCGTCCAGGAAGTCAACCTGACGTCGGTCTATCTCGGCTGCAAATACGTGATCCCTTACATGCAGCGGCAGGGCAAGGGATCGATCATCAACACGGCGTCGTTCGTCGCCGTGCTCGGCTCCGCCACCTCGCAGATCTCCTACACCGCGGCCAAGGGCGGCGTCCTGGCCATGAGCCGGGAGCTCGGCGTCCAGTTCGCGCGCGAGGGCATCAGGGTGAACGCGCTGTGCCCCGGCCCGGTGAACACGCCGCTGCTGCGCGAGCTGTTCGCCAAGGACCCGGAGCGGGCGGCCAGGCGGCTGGTGCACATCCCGGTCGGCCGGTTCGCTGAGCCTGCGGAGATCGCCGCCGCTGTGGCCTTCCTGGCCAGCGACGACTCCTCGTTTGTTACCGCGTCCTCCGTCCTGGTGGACGGCGGTATCAGCGGCGCGTATGTGACACCCTTGTGACGCCCCGGGCATCCGGCGCGGCGCCTGCCGCGGTGCGGGCAGGAAGGCGGGTTCAGGTGAGGCAGGCAGACATGCTGAGTGAGCACACCCTGGGCCAGCGCCCGGCCGCTCCGCTGGTCGGGATCAGTGCCTACAGCGAGCAGGCGCGCTGGGGAGTCTGGGACACCGAAGCCATGGTGCTGCCGCGCCGTTACCCGGACCGGATCGCCAGCGCCGGCGGCATCCCGGTGCTGCTGCCGCCGACGGCCGGGATCGAGGACGCGCTGGCCAGGCTGGACTGCCTGGTGCTCTCGGGCGGCGGCGACATCGACCCGGCCCGGTACGGGGCGCAGCGCGGGCCGGAGACGACATCGGTGTCGCAGGACCGGGATGCCGCCGAGCTGGCGCTGCTGGAGACGGCACTGGCGGCGCGGATGCCGGTACTCGGGATCTGCCGCGGCATGCAGCTGATCAACGTCGCGCTCGGCGGCAGCCTGCACCAGCACCTCCCGGACGTCGTCGGTCATGACGAGCACGCGCCGAAGCCGGGCGCGTTCGGCTCGCACGAGGTCAAGGTGGCACCGGGCAGCCGCCTCGCGGAGATCCTCGGTCACACCGACCTGAAGGTGCACGAGTCTGCCGACGTGCCGACCCACCATCACCAGGGAATCAACAGGCTCGGCTCCGGCCTGACCGCGACCGCCTGGGCGGCGGACGGCACGGTCGAGGCCTTCGAGATCGACCGGGCAGGCTGCCCGTTCGGGTTGGCCGTCCAATGGCATCCCGAGGCCGGGGACGACCTGCGATTGTTCACCGCGCTCGTCGATGCCGCCCGGATAGTCAGGACCCCGGGCGGCTGAGCAGCACCCCGCGGCCGCGCCTAGACTCGCCAGCGTGTGCACTGCCCCGGCCGCGCTGGAGATCGACGGGCTGTCCAAGAGCTACGGCGCGACAGCCGCGCTGACGGACCTGTCGCTGCGCGCCGGGCGCGCCCAGGTGACCGCCATCCTCGGGCCGAACGGCGCGGGCAAGACCACCACGGTGGAGATCTGCGAGGGATACCGGCGGCCCGACGCGGGCACGGTTGCGGTGCTCGGCCTCGACCCGGTCGCCGACGCCCGCGCGCTGCGGCCGAAAATCGGCGTGATGCTGCAGGCCGGCGGCATCCCGACCGGGGCCAGGGCTGGCGAGTACCTGCGCGTCCTCGCCAGCTTCTACGCCCGCCCGATCGATCCAGCGCTGCTGCTCGACCGGCTCGGGCTGGCCGGTTGCGCACGGACTGCCTACAAGCGGCTGTCGGGCGGCCAGCAGCAGCGGCTGTCACTCGCTGCCGCCGTCATCGGCCGGCCCGAGCTGGTATTCCTTGACGAGCCCACCGCCGGGCTCGACCCGCAGGCCAGGCACGCCACGTGGGACCTGATCGCCGGGCTGCGGGCCGCCGGTGCCGGGGTGATCCTCACCACGCATCACATGGATGAAGCGGAACGGCTTGCTGACCACGTCGTCATCATCGACCATGGCAGGCAGGTGGCGGCGGGCACCCCCGCCGAGCTCACGGGCACGGCCGGGCAGCTCAGGTTCCGCGCCGAGCCCGGCCTGGATACCGACGACCTGCTGGCCGCCCTGCCGCCGGCCAGCGTGGTGAAAGAGTCGCCGTCCGGGCACTACGTCGTCGAGGTCACCGATCCGGTGGATCCCCAGCTGGTCGCGGCCGTTACGGCCTGGTGCGCGGAGCGCGGCGCGGTGCCGCAGAGCCTCCGGATCGAGAGCAGGACCCTCGAAGATGTCTTCCTCGAGCTGACCGGGCGGGAGCTGCGCTCGTGACCGAGACCAGGCTCGACTGGCCGCCGCCGGCCCCCGGCGCGGCACCGCTGCCGGCGATGATCGCCGCGCAGGCAAGCCTGGAGCTCAGGACGCTGGTACGCAATGGGGAGCAGCTGGTGCTGACCCTCATCATCCCGGTGCTCCTGCTCGCCGCGTTCAGCGCTGAGCCGCTGGTCAGCTTCGGCCCGGGCCGCCGGATCGATTTCCTCGCACCCGGCATCCTGGCGCTGGCCGTGATGTCGACGGCGTTTACCAGCCAGGCGATCGCGACTGGCTTCGAGCGCAGGTACGGCGTGCTGAAGCGGCTCGGCGCCACGCCGCTGTCGCGCCGCGGGCTGATCGCCGCGAAGACGGCGACGGTTGCAGTGGTGGAGCTTGGCCAGACGGTGGTGATCGTGGCAGTCGGCGTCGCCCTCGGCTGGCGGCCGCACGTCGGTGGCGCGGCGCTCCCCTGGACGGTGCTGCTCATCCTCGCGGGCACCGCAGCCTTCAGCGGGCTGGCCCTGCTGATGGCTGGCACGCTGCGGGCCGAGGCGACACTGGCCGCCGCTAACCTCGTCTACCTGGTGATGCTGGGAATCGGCGGTATGGTCTTCCCGCTGACGAGGTTCCCTGCCGCCGTGCAGCCCGTGCTGCGGCTGCTGCCCCCCGGGGCGCTGTCGGACGGGCTGCGCTCGGTATTGCAGCACGGCACCGGGCTGCCGGTTGCTGACCTGGCCACCCTGGCAGTCTGGGCCGCGGCTGGGATCACCCTGGCGATGCGCACTTTCCGTTGGGAGTAGTGCCGTTACCGTGCCGCCGCGGCGCCGGCGTGCGGTGCCGCTGCGCGCGGTGCCGCCATCGGCCCTCGTCCTGACCGGGATCATCTCCGTTCAGCTGGGCGCCGGCCTGGCCACCAGGCTCTTCAGCCAGGCCGCCCCGGCGGCGGTCACCGGGCTGCGACTGTGGTCGGCGGCCGCGCTGCTCGCGGTGTTCGGGGCCAGCGGGCTGGCCGGCGCCCTGCGTGCGATGGCCCGCAGGCGCGCCTGGCGGGACCTGGCCGTCGTCGTCACGTTCGGCCTGACGCTCGGCATCATGAACTATTCGATCTACCAGTCGTTCGCCCGGATCCCGCTCGGGATCGCGGTGACCATCGAGTTCCTCGGCCCGCTGGCAGTGGCCGTCGCCGCCTCCAGGCGCCCGGCCGACCTGCTCTGGGTGGCCCTGGCCGGGGCCGGCGTCGCGCTGCTGTCGCAGGGCGGCACCAGCCAGGCAGCCGGCCCGGCGGCCCGCACGGCGGAACCACGCTGGCCATCTCCGGCATCGTCTTCGCGCTGGTGGCGGCGGTCGCCTGGGCCGGCTACATCCTGCTGAGCGCCGCCACCGGCCGCCGGTTCAGCGGGTCCTCAGGCCTGGTGATCGCCATGGCCGTGGCCGCGCTGGCGGTGACGCCTACCGCGGTGGGCGCGGCTCACGGTGCGCTGTCCCGGCCCGGGGTCCTGGCCACCGGAGCGGCGATCGGGCTGCTGTCATCGGTGATCCCGTATCGCTTCGAGCTCGAGGCGCTGCGGCGCATCCCCGCTGGCGTATTCGGCATTTGGATGAGCCTGGAACCTGCGGTCGCCGCGCTGGTCGGGCTGACCCTGCTCGGCCAGGCGCTCCGGGCCAGCGAGTGGGCCGCGGTGGGCTGCGTCGTGGTCGCCTGCGCTGGCGCCGCACGGGGATCCGCGGCGCGAGCAGCCGCGAAAGCGGAATCCGCGGCATCCGGGCCCGCCCGGCAGCCCAGCGGGCCGGATGTCACCACGGCCATCCCGCCCCCGCCGGCCAGCTAGACACTGCCTGACCGGCCGCCCGGCGTGCCATCTGGAGCGGTCCGCTCCTACGATGGGTGCGTGCCCGCCCACCTAGCCGCGAATGACGCCGCTGCGGCCCACCGCGCGGCCAGCCGCGGCCTGGCTCGCCGGTACGCCGGCGTACTGCTCGCGCCGTCGGAGATCGCGATGCGCCGGATCGCGCTCGCCGGGACGGCAGCCTCGGTCGGGATCATGCTGACCGGTGCCGGGGTGCGCCTCAGCCAGTCCGGCCTGGGCTGCCCCGACTGGCCCAGATGCACGGCGGCCGGGTTCGTGGCCGGCGGGACCACCGGCGACCCGCTGATTCACCGCTGGATCGAGTTCAGCAACCGGCTGGTCGGCGTGGCGGTCTTCGCTGTCGCCGTGATCGTCTGGGTGGCGGCCTGGCGATACCGGCCTGGCGGCGGCGGCCGCAGGCGCGATCTGGTCTGGCTGGCGTCGGCGCAGCCTGCCGGGATCGTTGCCCAGGCGGCCATCGGCGGCGTCGTGGTGCTGACCAAGCTGGATCCGGTCTGGGTCTCGGTGCACTTCCTGCTCTCGATCGCGGTGGTCGCGGCTGCTGTCGGGCTGCAGGTACGCTGCACCGAGTCCACCGCGCCTGCCACTGCGCTGGTGCGGCCGGAGCTTCGGCTGTTCGCGTTCGGCGTGCTTGGCGTCGTGGCGGTCATGCTCGCGGCGGGCACGGTGGTCACCGGCACCGGCCCGCTGGCCGGAGCCGCCTCGGTGGCCAGGTACCACCTGAAATTGTCCGCCGTTACCCAGCTGCACGCCGACATCGGCTGGCTGCTCGGCGGGCTCGCGATCGCGCTGGCGCTGGCCCTGCGGCTGACGGCCGCGCCCGCCCGGGCGGTCCGGCTCGGCTGGCTGCTCGTCGTGCTGCTCGGCGTGCAGGGCAGCATCGGCTACGGCCAGTACTTCAGCGGGCTGCAGGCCGGCCTGGTCTGGGTGCACGTGGCCGGCGCGACGGCGATCTGGGTGACCGCGCTCTGGCTGATCTTCGCGCTCCGCGACCGCGGCTCCGCGCTTGAGCAACGCGATCCGCTGCCCGAGCCTGCCCGGCCTGCGGTGGCCGATTAGGGCAGGCGCTCCGGGATAGGGTCAGATCCGGGTAGCCACGACGACAGGCACCCATGAGCTTCAGCCGCAGGCAACTGAACTCAACGAAGGAGATGTCATGACCACCAAGCCCAACGACACTCTGGGACAGCTGTCCGCCGAAGGCGTGGCGGTATGGCTCGACGACATCAGCAGGGAGCGGCTGTGCACCGGGAATCTCGCGACCCTGATGAGGGACTTCCACGTGGTCGGCGTTACCTCCAATCCGACTATCTTCGCGGCCGCGCTGGCTAAGGGCGAGGACTACGACAGCCAGGTGGCCGACCTCGCGTTGCGCGGCGTCGACCTCGGGGAAGCGGTCCGGGCCATCACCACGTACGACATCCGGTGGGCTTGTGATGTCCTGCGCGAGGCCTACGACGCCAGCGGCGGCGTCGACGGCCGGGTTTCCATCGAGGTCGACCCGCGGATCGCTAATGACACGGCCAAGACCAGCGCCGAGGCGCGGGCCCTGTGGTGGCTGGTGGACCGGCCGAACCTGTTTATCAAGATCCCGGGTACGCTCGCCGGGCTGCCGGCCATCACGCAGGCGCTGTCCGAAGGGATCAGCGTCAACGTGACGCTGATCTTCTCGCTGGAACGGTACGGCCAGGTGATCGACGCCTACCTGGCCGGCCTTGAGCAGGCGGCCGCGGCCGGGCGCGACCTGGCCGGCATCGCGTCGGTGGCTTCTTTCTTCGTCAGCCGGGTGGACACCGAGGTGGACCGCAGGCTGGACAAGCTCGCCAGCGAGCAGGCGCGCGAGCTGCGCGGCAAGGCGGCGATCGCCAACGCGCGGCTGGCCTACGAGCTGTTCGAGCAGAGGTTTGACGACGCCTCGCCGCGATGGTCGGCGCTGCAGCGGGCGGGGGCCCGGCTACAGCGCCCGCTGTGGGCATCCACCAGCACCAAGGATCCCGCCTTCCCCGACACCATGTACGTCACCGAGCTGGTCGCGCCGCACACCGTCAACACCATGCCTGAGCCAACCATCCACGCCACCGCCGACCACGGCGAGCTGCGCGGCAACACGATCGCAGGCACCTATGAGCAGTCCCGCCAGGTGTTCGCGGACCTGGAGCGGCTCGGCATCGGCTACGACGATGTCGTCGAGGTCCTTGAGCGCGAGGGCGTGCAGAAATTCGCCGCGTCCTGGGAAGAGCTGCTGGGCACCGTGCGGACCGAGCTGGCGCTGCGGGCACCACATGAGTCCTGACCTGCCGCCTAATCCGCTCCGCGATCCGCGGGACCGCAGGATCCCGCGGGTCGCGGGCCCGTGCGTGCTCGTTATGTTCGGCGTCACCGGGGACCTGGCCAGCAAGAAGCTGCTGCCGGCCATCTATGACCTGGCCAACAGGGGCCTGCTGCCGCCCGGGTTCTCGCTGGTCGGATTCGCCAGGCGGGACTGGGCGGACGAGGATTTCGCCCAGCTGACCTACAACGCTGTCAAGGCGCACGCGCGCACGCCGTTCCGGGACGCGGTCTGGGAGCAGGTCAGCGAGGGAGTCAGGTTCGTGCCCGGCGAGTTCGACGACGACGCCGCGTTCGACCGGCTCGCGCAGACCGTGGCCGATCTGGACGCGGAGCGCGGCACTGGCGGCAACTACGCGTTCTACCTGTCCATCCCGCCGAAGGCGTTCCCTCTCGTCGTCCAGCAGCTGAAGCGGTCCGGCCTGTCGCAGGCCCCGCCTGCCGCCGGGCCTGACCTGCCGCGGCCCTGGCGCCGGGTGGTGATCGAGAAGCCGTTCGGCCACGACCTGGCCAGCGCCCGCGAGCTCAACTCGATGCTGGACGCGGTGTTCCCCGCGCACGCGGTCTTCCGCATCGACCACTACCTGGGCAAGGAAACCGTCCAGAACCTGCTCGCGCTGCGCTTTGCCAACACGATGTGGGAGCCGATCTGGAACCGCGGCTATGTGGACCATGTGCAGATATCGATGGCCGAGGACATCGGCATCGGCGGCCGGGCGGGCTATTACGACGGGATCGGCGCGGCCAGGGACGTGATCCAGAATCACCTGCTGCAGCTGCTCGCGCTGACCGCGATGGAGGAGCCGCTGTCCTTCGACGCGGACTCGCTGCGGGCCGAGAAGCAGAAGGCGCTGTCGGCGGTCAGGATCCCTGCCGATCTGGCGGCCGGTACCGCCCGCGGCCAGTATGCGGCGGGCTGGCAGGGCGGCGTCGAGGTCTGCGGCTTCCTTGAGGAAGACGGCATCCCGCCGGACTCGGTCACCGAGACGTACGCGGCGCTGCGGCTGACCGTGGACACCAGGCGGTGGGCCGGGGTGCCGTTCTACCTGCGGACCGGCAAGAGGCTGCCGAGCCGGATGACCGAGATAGCACTGATCTTCCAGCGGGCGCCGCACCTGCCGTTCGCCGCGACCGATACCGAGGAACTCGGCCAGAACGCGCTGGTGATCCGGATACAGCCGGACGAGGGCATCACCGTGCGGTTCGGCTCGAAGGTGCCTGGCTCGGCCATGGAGGTCAGGGACGTGAACATGGACTTCGCCTACGGCGAGTCGTTCACTGAGTCAAGCCCCGAGGCATACGAGCGGCTGCTGCTCGACGTGCTGGTCGGCGACCCGCCGTTGTTCCCCAGGCAGGAGGAGGTGGAGCTGTCCTGGCGGATCCTGGACCCGATCGAGGAGTTCTGGGCCGCCCACCTGAAGCCGGAGCAGTACGCGGCAGGCACCCAGGGCCCGGCCAGTGCTAACGAGCTGCTCGCCCGCGACGGCCGGGTCTGGCGCCGGCTCTAGCGCGACCGCGCAGCGCGACCGCCGCCCGCGCGCGGCGCCGACATGGAGGAACCGCCATGCTGATCGACCTCACCGACACCACGACCCGCGCCATCGAAGAGGCGCTGACCCGGGCAAGGGATCAGCTGGGCGGTCCGACCACCGGCGTCGTGCTGAACCTGATCATCATGACCGACGAGGCGGGCCAGCACGACGCGATCCGCGCGGCTACCCAGGCGGGCCGCGAGCATCCGTGCCGCGTGCTCGGCGTCATCGCCAGGAATCCGGCCGCCGCCCCGCGGCTCGATGCCGAGATCCGGACCGGTGAGGGCGCACCTGGCCAGACCGTGCTGCTTCGCCTGTACGGCCCGACGGGCGCGCATGCCGATTCCGTGGTCGTGCCGCTGCTCGTTCCCGACACCCCGGTGGTCACGTGGTGGCCGACGGCCGCTCCGGTGGTGCCGGCCAGCGATCCGCTCGGCGTGCTCGCGCAGCGCAGGGTCACCGATGCCGCGGCGGCGGGCGCGCCCGCCGCCGCGCTGGCCACCCTCGCGGCCGGTTACCGGCCCGGCGACACCGACCTGAGCTGGACCAGGGCGACGACGTGGCGGTCACTGCTGGCCGCGACGCTGGACCAGCCACACGGCGATATCACCGGCGGGGCCGTCCGAGCTGAGGCCGGCAACCCGACCGCCGACCTGATCGCGGCGTGGCTGTCCGAGCGGCTCAGGGCTCCCTTCGAGCGGGATGTCTCCGGCGGCCCTGGCATCACCGAAGTCAAGTTCCTTGTCAGCGATGGAGATATCACCATATCCAGGCCGGACGGCAGGACCGCCACGCTCAGCCGACCTGGGCAGCCCGAGCGGCGGGTCGCCCTGCACCGCAGGGAGATCGCGGACCTGCTGGCCGAGGAGCTGCGCAGGCTGAATCCGGATGAGGTCTACGGGGAGGTGCTTGGCCGGTTCGCGGCGCGCACGGCCGCCGGATCGCCGGCCCCGCGCCGGACGGCGCGGCGGGCTCGGTGAGTGCGCCGCAGGTTATCGTTCACGGCGCGGGTGCGCCCCCGTGCCAGGACCCGGCAGGCCGGACGGCGATGACCCGAAGCAGCGGGCCTGTCCCGGCAGCAAGTTCCGCCGTCCGGCCAGCTGGGTGCCTATCGTTATAAATTCGGCTAGGACTGAATTCCGGGGCTAGTCCTGGCCTGGCTAGCGGGAGCACCCGGTGTCGACTGATCGCCGAGCCCGGTTTCCGGATATCTTCCCGTGATCGGCTCGTTGTCGTTGCTACCCGTACTGGCCTGGGCAGATTCCTCGCTCATAGCCGCCCGCGCCGAACCGGCGGGTGGCACGGATCGGTGGAAACTGGGTCTCCCGAAATAGCGACAGCAGAGTTACGCTCAGGACAGATCTTCACTCTGGTTCTGCTGAGCCTGCTGTGAAGATAGGGAAGGTCTGCGTATGGCATCTTTTGTACTGGTTTGCGTGTTTCATCCCGCGCGCTGGACGGGACTCTCGGGACTCTCCGTCTGGACGCCGCGGCAGTGCGGACTTGCCAGCGTGTTCGTTCCCATCCGTTCCGTCCCACCGCCTGCCCAGCCGACTGGCGAATGCCAGGGCCGGGCGGCGCAAGCCCATCAGGAGGACTCGCTTTGAGTACCACAGATGATGCGCCCGCCATCAGGGCAGCGCCCGTCGCAGATCCCGCGCCGCTCGGCCTCGCGGGCTTCGCACTCACCACCTTCCTGCTGTCGGCCTTTAATGCCCACTGGACCAGGGGCGCTGGCGGCGAGTGGCTGGCCTTCGCGCTCGCCTATGGCGGCATCGCGCAGCTGCTCGCGGGCATGTGGGAGTTCCGCAACAACAACGTCTTCGGCGCGACGGCGTTCGGCACGTACGGCTCCTTCTGGATCGGGCTGTTCGTGTTCTTCCGGTTCGTCGCGCCGACCGCCGGCGAGAACGTTTTCAATGACCTGGGCTGGATCCTGCTGGCCTTCGCGATC
This sequence comes from uncultured Actinomycetes bacterium, assembly GCA_963774825.1. GTDB lineage: Bacteria > Actinomycetota > Actinomycetes > Streptosporangiales > Streptosporangiaceae > DATBGO01. Next base: position 136,761 of record CAVZGW010000027.1, read on the forward strand.
TTCAACATCTACATGATGATCTTCAGCACGCAGGCGAACCTGGCTGTCTTCCTGGTATTCCTCGGCCTGGAGATCGCCCTGATCGTGCTGTTCATCGGCTTCTTCGCGGCCAATGTCAGCGTGATCAAGATCGGCGGCTACTTCGGCGTCGCTACCGCCGTGGTCGCCTGGTACGCGTCCGCCGCCGGGGTGATCGCCGGGATGAAGGGCAGGCCGGTGCTGCCCGTCGGTAAACCACTGTTCGAGCTCTGATTCCGGCATGGTCAGCGCCGGCCTGAAGGGCCGCCGGGTGCCGCCGCCCGGCAAGCCATTAGGCAGGTTCCGGGGCCCACCCCGGCCCTGGGCCGCTCCGTCGTGGTCCCGGGGGCTCGGCGAGCCCCCGGGACCACGCATTCCAGGCACAGGTATGGCCTGGCCGTGCTCGGCAGCTTGCTTTTGCCGTGATCGGAAGGGCAGCGGCGGCGGCTGCCAGGTCAAGGCCCGTCTCGACCGCCGCAGCTACCGGCTGCGGCCCGGGTACTCCGGCGGCGGGCTGCACTGCATCGCCGCCCGGCAGACACTCTTCAACCGCGCACCCTATCGGTGGCTGGCATCGTACTTCTCGATGACCTGCGCCGGAATCCGGCCGCGATCGCTTACATCTATCCCGCTGCGCTTGGCCCACGCGCGAATGTCGGCGCTCCGCTGGCGATGCGCCGCCGTTCTGCGTTTCGGCCGCGGCATGCGGTTGCTCACCTTGCGAGCCTTGTCCGCGAACCGCTTCACAGCCTCGTCGAACTTCTGGCTGTGCTTCTCGCATAGGTCGATCTCATAGTCCCGGCCGTCGAGGCTGAACGCGCGTGTCATGTGCTCGCCGTCCGGAATCTCTTTCTCATCGTAGTCACATGCGAATGTGACAGAGACTTTCTGGGCCACTTGTGGTCCCCCTTCCCCCGAGGCAAATATATCCCCACGCATCAGGAACCTCTAACGGCACCCTGGCAACGTTCCTGACGAAGTTTTTTGAGCTTCCATCAGCCAGACAGGGCATCCGAAGGGCCGGCCTAACGGTGAATCAGCCCCGGTGCGTGCTGCTCTGCTGCCGCTCAGGCGCCCCAGGCGGCCTGTACAGGAAGGATTCCGGAGTCCCGCCCGGACGGCCCTCGCCGGGAACGGCTTCGCCGTTATGTGGCCAGGAAACAGCCTCTCTTCCGGTGGATTCGGGCTCTCTTCCGGTGGAATCGGGCTCGTAGCCGGACCCGGTGGCAGTGGCGGGCAGGTAATGCGCCTGGGTACCCTCTGTCGGGTAATCGCGTCGGTATCCGGATTCAGCGTCGTAACCGGACCCGGTGGCAGGATTGGGCAGGTAATGCGCCTGGGTACGCTCTGCCGGATAATCACGTCGGTGGTCGTCGTTGCACCCCGCGGGGCCCGCGCTGGCCGGATACCCGCCGAAGTCCTCGGCACCCGGGTAACTAGGCGGTACGGCATCCTGACCGTCCCATCCGTATCCAGGTTCGGTGGCGTATCCGGGTTCGGTGCCGTATCCGGGTTCGGTGCCGTATCCGGGTTCGGTGCCGTATCCGGGTTCGGTGCCGTATCCGGGTTCGGTGGCGTATCCGGGCCCCGCGCTCAACCCGGGTTCCGTCGCGGCCGGGTCCGGCGCGCCGCCAGCTCCCTGCCGAAGCGTCTCGATCATCCTTTGCAGGTCAGCCATGGGCAGCCGGAAGCTGCCCGTGCAGGTACCCGCCTGCCAGATGCTGAACACCGCAACGGCGGTATCCGCGTACCAGCTCAGCCTCAGGCTCCTGGCGCTTCCCCTGACATCGAAGAAGACCTCGCCCAGCCGCGGCAGCGGTGCCGCGTCCGATGCCGACATGCGGCCCATCGTGACCCTGAACACGCTGATTTGTCTAGTTGGTGATGAGTCGGCCGCATCTTGGTGATGGGATCGGCTGCATCCGGGTACTGTGGCAGCGGGCAAGTTTGCCGATCCAGCCTCGCGATCCCCGGCCGGATGGCATGATGAGCGTCGGCTCGCTGATCTAGCCGGCTCTATTGCTGTCGCTTCACCCTCCGCGATGACCCGTGCCGCGGGAACACCACGATGGGGTAGCGCGTTGCATATGCGACGGGGCGAATGCCGCATCACGCGAGATTTTAGTGTCCAGCGAGCCGGACGCTCTGCTAGGGCGAGGAAGTTACGGTCAGCTGGGTTGAGGAGAGCTAACGATGTCTGAGGTACGCCGCCAGGCCGTTGTCATGCAACGGCCGAATTGGGGCTGGCAAGACGACGCTGCCTGCCGCGGCCGCGACGTCGTCCTGTTTTTCGGCCCAGACGGCGAGCGGCAGCCTGAGCGTGATATCCGCGAGCGCAAGGCGAAGGCCGTCTGCGCCGCATGCCCGGTACGCGCCGAATGTCTTGGCTATGCAGTGGGCCGCCCGGAGAAGTACGGGACCTGGGGCGGCCTGAACGAGGATGAGCGCTCAGCTGAGCGGCGCCGCAGGATGCGCCGGGCAAACGCGGCCTGACCTGCCCCTGCCCGCCGGCGTCAGGGCGGCCCGTTGCGGCCCTGACCCACGGACCCGTTCCCCGGCCCTGCGTTCGTCGCCTAGCACCCACCCGGACGGCGCGGTCGCCTGATCCCTACCCGGACAGCGCCGTCAGTTTCCCGCACGGGAGAATAAATGGCGTGGTCTGCAAACCTTGCCGGGACCAGCGGCACGCCGACTGCCCCGGGCGCAACTGGTGCGATTGCCAGCATCAGGCGCGTACCCCGGTTGCGGAGCCCGTTGTCGGCTGGATCCGACAGGGCTGAGCGCGTGCCGGCGCGGAATACCAGGCTGCCACGACGGGTTGCGCACGGCGGAGGCAATGGCCGTGGCGTAGGCAATGGCCGTGGCGGAGCCGGTGGCACGGCGGAGACACTGGCCACGGCGGGGACAGTGGCGGAGTTTGGGAGGACATTCGTGATTCTTCCGGCCTGCATGGCAGGCGGCGTGATCCCGTTCGGCCGCTCCCCCGGTGGCGGATGTGACACGCCGGGGCGGCTCGCGGGGAGCTACCCGCGAGTGCGTTCCGCGCCAGCGGCAGTACGGCTACGCTGTCCCAGGTCAGGGCGGATGAGGTGACGCCCGACGTCGCCGGGCCCGGAGGGCCCGGGATCCCTGCCCGCACGGAACCCGCTGTCCACGGCCGCGAGGAGGCAGTCATCGAGATGGAGCGGCTTGCCGCCAGGGCAGCAGCTGATCTCGCTGGCGCGCCCGCGGATGACGTGCTCAGATGGGCTGCCGATACGTTCGGCGGCCGCCTGTGCATCACCTCGTCGATGACCGACGCCGTGATCATTGACCTCACCTCCCGGATCATGCCGGGAATCGACGTCCTCTTCCTCGATACCGGCTACCACTTTCCTGAGACCATCGGGACCAGGGACGCCGTCTCGTCGGTCTACCCGGTCAACGTGATCAGCGTGACGCCCACCAGGACGGTCGCCGAGCAGGACGCTGAACTCGGCGCCCGGCTGTATGGCCGCAATCCTGATCTTTGCTGCTACCTGCGCAAGGTCGTCCCGCTTGAGCAGGCTCTCGGGCCCTATGACGCCTGGATCACCGGCGTCCGCAGCGAGGAGACGCACGCGCGCAGCGACACCAGGGCGGTGCAGTGGGATGCCCGCCGGGAGATGGTGAAAGTCAACCCCATCGTGGACTGGACGCAGGAGCAGGTGGACGCGTACATCGCCGAGCATGGCGTGCTCGTCAACCCCCTCGTCTACGACGGGTACCCGTCGGTCGGCTGCCGGACCTGCACGGTGCGGGTCAAGACAGGCGCGGATCCGCGGAGCGGGCGCTGGGCAGGCACGGCCAAGACCGAGTGCGGCATCCACGGCTGACGCGGTCCGGCTGACCGGAGGAGCACCACATGACCATCCCTGCCGGGCAGGCAACGCACGAGGTAGTTAACCAGGCCCCGCCGCTGACCGGCCACGACGTAGCCAACGATCAGGCGCTGCTGGAGGGCGTTGCGCGGGAGGGCGCTCCCTGGGCCGCCGGAGGGCTGCACCAGCTCGGCATCCTGGCCGGGTCGGCCGCCACCCAGGAGCAGGCCCGCCTGGCGAATGAGCACCCGCCGGTGCTGCGCAGCCATGACAGGTACGGGAACCGGATTGACGAGGTCGAATTCCACCCCGCATGGCACCAGCTGATGACGGTCGCGGTCAGCGCCGGCCTGCACGCTGCGCCATGGGCCGACGCCGCCCCTGGCGCACACGTTGCCCGGGCGGGGCGATTCTACGTCTGGACGCAGGCAGAGGCCGGGCACGGCTGCCCGATCTCGATGACCTACGCAGCGGTCCCCGCGCTGCGCCGCGAGCCGGCCCTGGCCGCGCGCTACGAGCCGCTGCTCGCCGCGACGGTCTATGACCCGGGCCTGAGCGTCCCTGGCGGCAAGGCGGGCCTGCTGGCCGGCATGGCCATGACGGAGAAGCAGGGCGGGTCCGACGTCCGGGCCGGCACCACCCGCGCGGTGCCCACGGCGGCCGGCGAGTACCTGCTGACCGGCCACAAATGGTTCTGCTCCGCGCCGATGTCCGACCTGTTCCTGGTCCTCGCACAGGCCCCGGAAGGCCTTAGCTGCTTCCTGCTTCCCCGGGTGCTGCCCGACGGAACCCGCAACGCGATGCGCATCCAGCGGCTCAAGGACAAGCTGGGCAACAGATCGAACGCCTCGGCTGAGGTGGAGTACGCGGGCGCGTTCGCCTGGCGGGTGGGCGAGCCTGGCCGCGGCGTGCCGACGATCATCGAGATGGTCAGCGCCACCCGGCTTGACTGCGTGCTCGGCAGCGCCGCTGCCATCCGGCAGGCGTGCGTCGCGGCGGTCCATCACGCGGTCTTCCGCCAGTCGTTCGGCCGCGCCCTGGTCTCTCACCCGCTCATGACCAGCGTGCTGGCTGACCTGGCGCTGGAGGCCGAGGCTGCCACCTCGCTGGCGATGCGGCTCGCCGGTGCCGCCGATCGCGCCGCCCGCGGCGACGCGGCCGAGGCCGCGCTGCTGCGGGTAGCGCTGCCTGCGGCCAAGTTCTGGGTGTGCAAGCGGACCCCGGTGGTCACCGGCGAGGCGTTGGAATGCCTGGGCGGCAACGGCTACGTCGAGGAGTCCGGCCTGCCGCGGCTGTACCGGGACGCTCCGCTCAACTCAGTCTGGGAGGGATCAGGCAACGTAACCGCTCTCGACGTGCTCCGCGCGCTGTCCAGGTCGGCTGACTGCACCGACGCGCTGCTCGCCGAGGTTGACCAGGCCAGCGGCGGAGATTGGCGGCTCGATCAGGCGATCGGCTCGCTCCGGCAGGTGCTCAAGGACACCGGCGCCGGATCAGGCGTGCTGGCAGGCGCCGCGGCCGACCCTGCCGCGCAGCTGGGCGCCAGGCGGCTGGCTGCTTCGATCGCGGTCGCGCTGTCCGCGGCGCTGCTGGTCCGGTACGCGCCGCCGGCTGTCGCCGACGCCTTCTGCGCCTCCAGGCTCGGCCCTGCTGCCGCAGGCGGACCCGGCAGCCCGTTCGGAATGCTGCCGGACGGGCTTGACCTGGCGCCCGTCCTGCGCCGCGCCAGCACCGCCATTCCCGGGTAAGGTCGGCGGATGCGCGTCTGGCCAGGAAATGCTTACCCGCTCGGTGCGACGTGGGATGGCTCGGGGACCAATTTCGCGCTGTTCTCCGAAATCGCCGAGCAGGTCGAGCTGTGCCTGTTCGGCTCCGGCCCGGGCAGCGCGGAGACCCGCGTCCCGCTCACCGAGGTGGACGGCTTCGTGTGGCATTGCTACCTGCCTGAGGTGGGCCCGGGCCAGCGTTACGGGTATCGGGTCCACGGCCCGTACGAACCCGGCCGCGGCCACCGGTGCAACCCGGCCAAGCTGCTGCTCGATCCGTACGGCAAGGCGGTCGCCGGCCAGGTCCGCTGGAACCAGTCGCTGTACTCCTACCCCGCGGGTGACTGGGCGGGCTTCAACTCAGACGACAGCGCTCCCTACATGCCGAGGAACCTGGTCATCAGCCCGTACTTCGACTGGGCCGACGACCGGCCGCCGCGAACGGCGTATCACGAGACGCTGATCTACGAAGCGCACGTCCGTGGCCTGACCTTGCGCCACCCTGAGGTGCCGCCTGAGCAGCGCGGCACCTATGCGGGCCTGGCTCATCCCGCCGTGCTCGAGCACCTGACCCAGCTGGGCGTCACGGCTATCGAGCTGATGCCCGTGCACCAGTTCGTGTCCGAGCCCGGGCTCGTCGAGCGCGGGCTGACCAATTACTGGGGATACAACACTGTCGCCTTCCTCGCGCCGCACAACTCCTATGCTTCGACAGCCAGCACCGACGGGCAGGTGCCGGAGTTCAAGGCGATGGTCAGGACCCTGCACCAGGCGGGCATCGAGGTGATCCTCGACGTCGTCTACAACCACACCGCGGAGTCCGGCGCGCTCGGCCCGACCCTGTCGTTCCGCGGCATCGACAACGCCGCCTACTACCAGCTCGCCGACTACAACCCCGCGGTTTACCTCGACTACACCGGCTGCGGCAACAGCCTCAACGTCAGGCACCCGCACGCGCTCCAGCTCATCATGGATTCGCTGCGGTACTGGATCCTCGACATGCACGTGGACGGGTTTCGCTTTGATCTAGCCTCAGCGCTCGCCCGCGAGTTGCATCACGTAGACCGGCTGGCGACCTTCTTCGACCTGGTCCAGCAAGACCCGGTCGTCTCCCAGGTCAAGCTGATCGCCGAGCCATGGGACGTCGGCGAGGGCGGCTATCAGATCGGCAATTTCCCGCCGCTGTGGACCGAGTGGAACGGCAAGTACCGCGACACCGTACGCGATCTGTGGCGGGGCGAGCCCGCCACGCTGCCGGAATTCGCCTACCGGCTCACCGGCTCCAGCGATCTCTACGAGACCAGCGCGCGGCGCCCCGTCGCGTCGGTGAACTTCGTGACCTGCCACGACGGGTTCACGCTCCATGACCTGGTCAGCTACAACCAGAAGCACAACGAGGGCAATGGCGAGGATGGCCGCGACGGTACCGACGACAACCGCTCCTGGAACTGCGGCGCCGAGGGCCCGACGGACGATCCGGCGGTCAATAAGCTCAGGGCCCGCCAGGTCAGGAACTTCCTGGTCACGCTCTTCTGTTCGCAGGGCGTGCCGATGCTCACCGCTGGTGATGAGATGGGCCGCAGCCAGCAGGGCAATAACAATGCCTACTGCCAGGACAACGAGGTGTCCTGGGTCGACTGGGAGAACGCTGACAAGCAGCGGGATCTGCTTGACTTCACCCGCGCGCTGTCGGAACTGCGGCGCCGGCACCCGGTGTTCAGGCGGCGTCGGTTCTTCAGCGGCCTGCCGGCCACCATTCCCTCAGGCGATCTTCAGCTGCAGGACATCATCTGGCTCGCCCCGGCCGGGCACGAGATGACGGACAGTGACTGGAATTCCGGTTATGCGAGATCGCTGGCCGTGTTCCTGAACGGTAATGCGATTACCGAGCCCGCGCCGCATGGCGAGAAAGTGCGCGATAACGATTTCCTGCTGCTATTCAACGCGCACAGCGAGCCGGTAAGGTTCACCCTGCCCGGCGGCCGGTTCGGCGACGAATGGGAGATAGCCATCGACACCGCCGCGACGCCGCGGCCACCCGGGCCGCGCAACCGGTCAGAACCGGCGGTCCGGCAGCGCCGCGGTGGCGCCCGGCGTGTCGGGCGTACCGTCCAGGTGACGGGCCATTCCATCATCGTGATGCGCGGAGTGGGCGTTTCCGCTGCCACCGGCCAGCGGCCGGGCGCGGCACCGCCGCTGCCGGGCAGGCGGCCGCCCGCGGTAACCCGCTAGCGGCGCCTCGTCGCCAGGGCGGAGGTAATCAGGACTTACTGATCACCCGGCCTCCCGGGCCGGCCTGCCGCCACGTCGGCAGGTCTGGTTGACTGCTTCCCGTGCGGCAGATTCATCCAGCGGCTGCAGACGCGCGCGAGATCAGCGAGCCGACGCACGGATCAGCCGGGCAGGCAGCCCTCGACGCCATCGCCGGGCTCTACCGTTACCCCGCGGCCAGCCCAGGCGCCGGCAGGCCGTGGGTGCGCGCGAACATGGTCACGAGCGCCGACGGCGCGGCATCGCTGGACGGGCGATCGGGCGGCCTGTCCGGCGGTGCCGATCGCGTGGTCTTCAGCGTCCTCCGCAGCCTTGCCGACGTGATCCTGGTGGGCGCTGGGACCGCGCGGACCGAGCGCTACCTGCCGGTGCGGCCGAAGGAGACCTGGCCGTCACTGCGGGCGCGGCCCCCGACGCCGCCGATCGCCGTGCTGTCCAGCCGCATGGCCGGCCTGGAGCCTGATGGCCCGCTGCTCGCTGCCGGCCCCGGACAGGCACGGACGATCGTGTTGACGACCGAGGCGGCGCCTGCCGACCTGCGGTCCGCCGCGGCAAGGAACGCCGATGTGATCGTGACCGGGCCCGATCTGGTCAGCCCGACGGCGATCATGGGGGTGCTGGCCGAGCGCGGGTACCTGCGGGTGCTGACGGAGGGCGGCCCGCGGCTGCTCGGGCAGATCGTCGCGGCCGGCCTGCTCGACGAGCTTTGCCTGACGGTGAGCCCAGTCCTGGCGGGCGGCTCGGCGCCGCGGATCGTCACGGTGCCGCCAGCCGGCGGCGTCCGGGCGGATAACGCCGGGCTGCCCGGACAGGCGGGGCCGGCCTGCGGCTCGCCCACGTCCTCGAGGACGGCGGTTACCTGCTCTGCAGATACCTGCGGACCGAAGCGGATTAAGGTGCGAGGACGGCTGGTGCCGTCCCGCCCGGATAGCGAACCGGAGCGATGAATGCCACTGCACCGCAAGGTCGACGAGAACTCGGCCGAGTCGGCCGATCTCGACATCAACCCGATCTACGTGCGCGAGCAGGGACACCAGGTGCCGCGCTACCAGATGCCGCGCCGCGGAATGCTGCCCGAGACCGCCTTGCAGGTGGTCCGCGACGAGCTCATCCTGGACGGCAACGCACGGCTGAACCTCGCCACGTTCGTGACGACCTGGATGGAGCCGCAGGCTCAGCAGCTGATGGCCGAGTGCTTCGACAAGAACATGATCGACAAGGACGAGTACCCGCAGACCGCCGAGCTCGAGCGGCGCTGCGTGAACATGCTCGCTCATCTGTGGCACGCGCCAGCAGGCGGCGCCGGCCACCCGGAAATCGTCGCACCGGGCTGCTCGACCACCGGATCGAGCGAGGCGTGCATGCTCGGCGGGATGGCCCTGCTATGGCGCTGGCGGGCGCGCAGGACCGCCGCGGGCGCGCCCACCTCAGCGCCGAACCTGGTCATGGGCGCCAACGTGCAGGTCTGCTGGGAGAAGTTCTGCCGGTACTGGCAGGTGGAGCCCAGGAGGGCGCCGATGGCACCTGGCAGGCTGCACCTGACCGGCCCTGAGGCGGCCGCCAGGTGCGATGAGAACACCATTGGCGTGGTCGCGATCATGGGATCCACCATGGACGGCAGCTACGAGCCGGTGCTGCAGATCAATACGGAGCTTGACCGGCTGCAGGCTACCGCGGGACACGATGTCCCCATCCACGTCGACGGCGCCTCCGGCGGCTTCGTCGCGCCATTCCTGCACCAGGAGCTGGAGTGGGACTTCCGGGTGCCGAGGGTCGCCTCGATCAACGCGTCAGGGCACAAGTACGGGCTCGTCTACCCGGGCGTCGGCTGGGTGCTGTGGCGGGACGCGGCCGCGCTACCTGAGGACCTGATCTTCCGGGTCAACTATCTCGGCGGTGACGTGCCGACGTTCGCGCTGAACTTCTCCAGGCCGGGCAGTCAGGTCGTTGCCCAGTACTACAACTTTGTCCGGCTCGGCTTCGACGGCTACCGGGCGGTGCAGCAGGAATGCCAGGACGTTGCGCTGCACCTGTCCAGCGCGATCGCCAGGATTGGCCCGTTCGACTTGCTCACCAACGGCGGCGAGCTACCGGTGTTCGCGTTCAAGCTCAGCGATCCGGCCGCCGCCGGGTACTCGGTGTTCGACCTGGCCGAGCGGTTGCGGATGCGCGGCTGGCTGGTGCCCGCCTACACGTTCCCCGAAGGCATGCGGGACACCGCGGTACTCCGGATCGTGGTCCGCAACGGATTCAGCATGGACCTTGCCAACTTGTTTCTTGACGACCTCAGAACCCAGGTGAAGGCGCTGGCCGCGCACCCGCACCAGCACGCGCCGCTGATCCCCGAGGACAGCGAGCGGCATGGCGGCTTCGCGCACTGACCCGGCTGGCGGGCGCTCCGGGCGGCCTGCGCTCCAGGCGGCGGGCGCTCCAGGCGAGCACTAACGCGGGCCCCGGGGCGCCGTTGGGGGCGGCGCTCCCCGGGCGCCGTTGGGGGGGCCGCTCCCCGGCAGCGGTTGTCCGGGCAGCGGCGGTCAGGCGCCCTTACGGAGCCTGTCGAGCGCCTCGGCGAGGATGGCCGCCCCGTCGGTGTCGTTACGGCGCTCCTTCACGTATGCCAGGTGGGTCTTGTACGGCTCAGCGTGCGGCGGTGCTGGCGGGTTGCCCTCATCCTGCCCGGCGGGGAACCCGCAGCGCGGGCAGTCCCAGGTCTCCGGGACCGCGGCATCGCTCGCGAAGCTTGGCACGGTCTCGTGCCTATTGCAGCACCAGAACGAGACCCGCACCCGCGGCGCGGCCTCGCCGCGCTCTGCCTCGCCCATCGGCCCAGCCCCGACGCGGCTGCCGCGGATAGCGTTGCCACTGCTCACTGCTCACCCCTTGCGTAGCTAACTGGTTTGTGCGCCCCTGCGGGGGGGGGCCGGCCCGGTCGTCAGTGATTCAGCAGCAGGCCGAGCCCGACGATGCAAATGAACCAGAGAATTCCGGTGAAGATCGTGATCCGGTCGAGGTTCCGCTCGACCACCGATGATGAGCCAAGTGTGGACGTGACGCCGCCACCGAACAGGTCGGAAAGGCCGCCGCCCTTGCCCTTGTGCAGCAACACGAGCAGAATCATGAGCAGGCTCGTGATGATCAGGACGATCGAGATGGCGATAGTCACTGCTGCTCCTCGTCCCTCCGGGCCTCACGCGCCGGCGTCTGTGATCAATTCACGATACCGGCAGATCCTGACGAAATCGCCGACATCGAGGCTTGCGCCGCCAACCAGCGCGCCGTCGACGTCCGGCTGCGCCATGATCGCAGCCATGTTGTCGGGCTTCACTGAACCCCCATACAGAATACGCATACCAGCGGCCACTGCGCCCGTGTGACCGGCGGAAATCCGGTCGCGTATGGCGCCGCACATCTGCTGGGCGTCCGCCGGGGTGGCGACCTCGCCGGTGCCGATCGCCCAGACCGGCTCATAGGCGACCGCAAGGCTGCCGACCTGGCCGGGGTCAAGACCGGCCAGGGCTCCGTCCAGCTGCGCGAGGACGTGGCTGACGTGACGGCCCGCCTGCCGTACGTCCAGTGTCTCGCCGACGCACAGCACCGGCGTGATGGCGTTGCGCAGCGCGGCCTGCAACTTCGCGCCGACCGTGGCGTCGTCTTCGCCATGGTACTGCCGCCGCTCGGAGTGCCCGGCCAGTACGTAATTGCAGCCCAGTTTGGCGAGCATCCGGCCGGACACCTCGCCGGTGTAGGCGCCGTCATCGTGCGACGAGATGTCCTGCGCGCCGTATCCGAGCTGCAGCTTGTCACCTTCGACCAGGGTCTGCACACTGCGCAGGGAGGTGAACGGCGGCAGCACAGCCACGTCGGCGGCGTCGAAGTCGCTGCCGGTGAGCGTGAAGGCGAGCTTCTGCACCAAGGCGAGCGCCTCGAAATGGGTGTAGTGCATCTTCCAGTTGCCGAGGATCAGCGGCTTGCGCCCCGGCTCGCCGCGGCTCACCCGGACTCCTGCAGTGCGACCAGGCCTGGCAGCGTCCTGCCTTCGAGATATTCGAGGCTCGCCCCGCCGCCAGTCGAGATATGCGAGAACGCGGTGTCGGGAAAACCGAGAAGCCGAACGGCCGCCGCGGAGTCGCCCCCGCCGACCACCGTCAGTCCCGCTACCCGGCTGATCGCATCGGCAACAGCCCTGGTGCCTGCCGCGAAGGCGGGGAACTCGAACACCCCGACCGGCCCGTTCCAGAAGACCGTCTTCGCGTCGGCCAGCTTGTCGGCGAACAGCGCCCGGGTAGCCGGGCCCATGTCGAGGCTTTCCCGGTCCGCCGGGAAGTCGGCCACGGCCACCACGTCATGCTCGGCGTCGGGCGCGTAGCCGGTGGCGGCGACCAGGTCGACCGGGAGCACCACCTCCACGCCGCGCCGCTCCGCTTCCTTCATCAGCTCGGAGACCTGCGGGATCTGGTCGGCCTCCAGCAGCGAGTGACCGACCTCGTAGCCGCGGGCGGCCAGGAATGTGTAGGACATGCCGCCGCCGATCAGCAGCCGGTCGGCGCTGTCCAGCAGGTTGCTGATCACGGCAAGCTTGTCGGACGGCTTGGCGCCGCCGAGGACCACGGCGTACGGCCTGGCCGGGTCGGTGGTCAGCTGGTGCAGCACCGCCACCTCTTCGAGCACCAGGTCGCCTGCCGCACGCGGCAGCAGCAGCGCCGCGTCGTAGACGCTGGCGTGCTTGCGGTGCAACGCGCCGAAACCGTCGCCGACATACAGCTGTGCCATCCCGGCGAGCCTGCGGGCAAGCTCGCCCCGCAGCGCGTCGTCCTTGCTCGTCTCCGCGGGCTCGAACCTGATGTTCTCCAGCAGGCCGACCTCGCCGTCGTGCAGGCCAGCGGCGACCGCGGCGGCGGCCGGGCCAGTGACGTCATCGGCGAGCGGAACCTCGGTCCCGAGCAGTTCGCCCAGGCGCCTGGCCACCGGGCGCAGCGACGGGCCGCCTGCGGCGCGCTCGTCGTAACTGGAGCCCTTGGGACGGCCGAGGTGCGCGCAGGCCAGCACCCGCGCCCCCCGGCTGGCCAGCTTGGTGATGGTGGGAAGGCTGGCCCTGATGCGGCCGTCGTCGGTGATCCGGTCGCCGTCGGTGGGCACATTGAGGTCGACCCGGAGCAGCACCGTCTGGCCGCCGACGTCAAGGGCGTCGATTCCCCTCATGAGCTGGCAGCCAGGCCGGCGCCGACCAGCGCGGTCACGTCGGCGAGCCGGTTGGAGTAGCCCCATTCGTTGTCGTACCAGCCGATTACCTTGACCTGGTCGCCGGAGGCCATGGTGAGCAGCGAGTCAAAGGTGCACGAATACGGGGTGCCGACGATGTCGGAGGAGACGATCGGCTCGTCGGTGTAGCGCAGGTAGCCCTTCAGCGGCCCGTCGGCAGCGGCCCGGTAGGCGGCGTTGACCTCCTCGGCGGTCACCTCGCGGTCAAGCTGTACCACCAGGTCGGTGACAGAGCCGTCCATGACGGGCACCCGCATCGCGATCCCGTCCAGCTTGCCCGCGAGCGCGGGCAGCACCAGGGCGGTCGCCTTCGCGGCGCCGGTGGTGGTCGGGATGATGTTCTGCGCCGCGGCCCTCGCCCTGCGCAGGTCCTTGTGCGGGAAGTCCAGGATCACCTGGTCGTTGGTGTAGGCGTGGACGGTCGTCATCAGGCCCTTGACGATGCCGAAGCTGTCCAGCAGCACCTTCGCAAGCGGCGCCACGCAGTTGGTGGTGCACGAGGCATTTGAGATGATGTCGTGCGTGGCCGCGTCGTATGAGTCGTCGTTGACGCCCATCACGATCGTGATGTCCTCGCCCTTGGCGGGGGCCGAGATGATGACCTTCTTCGCGCCTGCCTCGATGTGCTTGCGCGCATCCTGCGCCCCAGTGAACCGCCCGGTGGCCTCGATCACCACGTCCACGCCGAGGTCGCGCCACGGCAGCGCGGCCGGGTCTCGCAGCGCGAGCACCCTGATCCGGTTGTCCCCGGCCCTGATCACGTCGTGGTCTGCTGTCACGTCCAGGTCCAGCGTGCCGAGCACCGTGTCATATTTCAGCAGGTGCGCGAGGGTCTTGGCGTCGGTGAGGTCATTGGCCGCGACGATCTCGATGTCCGCCGAGTCAGCTGCCCCGGCATTGACGGCCCGCCAGAAATTACGTCCAATCCGGCCAAATCCGTTGATACCCACCCGCACTGTCACTGCAGCGCTCCTTATCTTGTTGCTCGATCCAGCGGCCGCGCCGCCGTTCTGGCCCGACCGGACCCTACACCGGCCGCAGGCCTGCTGCTCGGCGGCGCCGCCGCGCGGCGCCGGGCGCGCCTTTACGCCTAGCCTATCCGGGCGAGAAGGCCGCCGGGGTTGGCTAGCCGTCCATCGGGCGGGCCCGATCTCCTCAGGGTACGAGCATGTCGGCGGTCAGGTGCGCCTCCGTGCCGGGCACGCCGGTCTCGGCCGCGCGCTTGTCGGCGAGGGCGAGCAGCCGCCGGATCCGGCCGGCGATCGCATCTTTCGTCAGCGGCGGATCGGCCAGCTGGCCGAGTTCCTCCAGGCTAGCCTGGCGGTGCTTGATCCGCAGCTCGCCCGCCACGATCAGGTGCTCGGGCGCGTCGGCGCCCAGGATCTCCAGCGCCCGCTCCACCCGTGCGCCGGCGGCGACCGCGGCCCGGGCGCTGCGGCGCAGGTTGGCGTCGTCGAAGTTGGCCAGCCTGTTGGCGGTCGCCCGCACCTCGCGGCGCATCCGGCGCTCCTCCCAGGCGAGCACGCTGTCGTGCGCGCCCAGCCTGGTCAGCAGCGCGCTGATCGCGTCGCCGTCCTTGACGACCACCCGGTCCACGCCGCGGATCTCGCGGGCCTTGGCATGAATCTTCAGCCGCCGCGCAGCGCCGACCATGGCCAGGGCTGCCTCCGGTCCAGGGCAGGTGACCTCGAGCGACATCGACCTGCCTGGCTCGGTCAGGGAGCCGTGAGCCAGGAAGGCGCCGCGCCATGCGGCTTCGCAGTCGCAGGTCGTACCCGACACCACCTGCTTGGGCAGCCCGCGCACCGGCCTGCCCGTTGCTGTCGACAAGCCCGGTCTGCCTGGCCAGGCTCGCGCCGTCCTTATGCACCCGCACTACGTACCTGTTGCCCTTGCGCAGCCCGCTCGGAGCGAGCACGATCAGCTCCGAGGTGTGGCCGAACACCTCAGCCACATCCTTGCGGAGCCTGCGTGCGGCCGCCCCGGTGTCAAGCTCAGCCTCGATCACGATGCGGCCTGCCGCCAGGTGCAGGCCGCCAGCGAACCGCAGCAGCGTGGACACCTCGGCCTTCCGGCAGCACGGCTTGAGAATGGTGACGCGGCTGAGCTCATCCTTGACCAGCCCGGTCATCGCCATCGCTTACTCCCCCTCGAAGATCTGCGCGAACGCGCCCGCCAGCCGCCGCGGATCGTGGCGGGGCGTCCCGTCCGCCACAGCCAGGTCCGCCAGCACGAGCCTGCCACCGAGCAGGCCAGCCGCCTTCTCCAGCTCCGGCGCCGCGGCGCTGGACCGCGCCGCGATCGGCGAGCACGACATCGACCGTCAGCCCCGGAGCGTGGTCGGCAAGCACCTCCAGATGCGTCTGCGGGGAGAACCCCTCGGTCTCCCCTGGCTGCGGCGCCAGGTTCAGCGCCACCAGCCGGCGTGCCCGGGTGGTGACCAGCGCCTCCGCCAGCTCGCGGCACCAGCAGGTGCGGAATCACGCTGGTGAACCACGAGCCGGGCCCGAGCACCACCCAGTCCGCTGCCCCGACCGCGGCCAAGGCCTCGGGACACGCGGGCGGGTCTGCGGGAATCAATGAAACCGACCGTACCCGTCCTGGCGTCGTCGCGCAGGCGACCTGGCCCCTAACCATGGTGATGTCATCCGGCCTGGCCGGATCGGCCCCCTCGACCTCGGCCGCCAGGTCCAGCGGTACCGACGCCATCGGCAGCACCCGGCCGTGCGCGCCGAGCAAGCGGCCCACCCAGTCAAGGCCCTGCACGGTATCGCCGAGCAGCTCCCAGAGGGCGACGATGAGCAGGTTGCCGACGGCATGGCCGCCGAGTTCCTCCTCGCCGGTGAACCTGTGCTGCACAACCCGGCTCCAGGTGTGCCCCACGCGTCATCGCCGCACAGCGCCGCGAGCGCCATCCGCAGGTCGCCGGGGGGCAGCACGCCGAACTCGCGGCGCAGGCTGCCGCTCGAGCCGCCGTCGTCGGCGACGGTCACCACGGCGGTGAGGTCGGCGGGTCACCCTGCGCAGCGCGGACAGCGAGGCGAACAGCCCGTGCCCGCCGCCGAGCGCGACCACGCTGGCGGCTCGGCGCTGGCCGCGCCGGCAGCGGTTCGCGCCATCGCTACTCGCGCCCGAGGTCTCGGTGCGTGACCTGGATGTCCGGCCACGATCCGGCCAGCCTGGCCGTGATCTCCTCGGCCATCACCACGCTGCGGTGCTTTCCGCCAGTGCAGCCGACGGCGAGCACGACGAAGTGCTTGCCCGCGTTCTGATATCCGCCCAGCGTCACCCGCACGGCCTCGACATAGGCGCTGAGGAACTCTGCTGCGCCCGGCTGGCCAAGGACGTATGCCCGGACTTCACTGTCCTGGCCGGTGAGCGGCGCGAGTTCGGGCACCCAGTGCGGATTCGGCAGGAACCTGCAGTCCGCCACCAGGTCGGCATCGACGGGCAGGCCGTACTTGAAGCCGAAGGAGATGACGTTCACCCGGAGGGCCTGGTCGGGATCGCCGCCGAACGCATCGCGCATCCTGGCCCGCAGCTCATGCACGTTGAGGTCGGAACTGTCGAGGATCAGGTCGGCCTGGCCGCGGACGGCCGCAGCAGCTCCCGTTCCGCCGCGATCCCGTCCACGACCCGGCCCGCCTCCTGCAGCGGATGCGGGCGCCGGACACTCTCGAACCTGCGGACCAGCGTGTCGTCGCTCGCCTCAAGGAACACGACATACGGCTGGATACCGCGCGCCTGCAAGACCGTGAATGACCGACTTCAGGTCGGTCGAAAACGCCCGGCTGCGCACGTCAACGACCGCGGCGAGCCTCGGAACCGCGCCGTGGGCCCGCCTGGCCAGGTCCACCATGGTCGGCAGCAGGTCAGGCGGCAGGTTGTCGGCGACGAACCAGTCCAGGTCCTCCAGCGACTTGGCCGCCGTGCTCCGGCCCGCACCCGACATCCCCGTGATGATGACGATCTCCGGTCCGGTCCTGTCCGGCGTCATGACGCGTGTCCCCCCGTGGTCTGCCGGCCCGCTCTCCCCCGGCCTGCCGGCCAGCGACGTCCTGGTCAGCCCGGGCAGGACAGAGCGCGTCGAGGACCGCTTCGGCGATCCTCGGGCCGATCCCGGGCAGCCCCGCGATCTCAGCAACCGTAGCCCCGCTCATCCTGCGGACCGAGCCGAAATGCCGTAGCAGAGTAGCCCGGCGCGCCGGGCCAAGTCCGGGGATTGTGTCGAGTGCGCTGGTTGTCAGCGCCGCTGATCGCTTCTTGCGGTGATAAGTGATCGCGAACCGGTGCGCCTCATCCCTGACCCGCTGCAGCAGGTAGAGGCCCTCGCTGGTCCGAGGCATGATCACCGGGCCGTCCTCGCCGGGCAGCCAGACCTCCTCGAGCCGCTTGGCTAGGCCGCACACGGCCACGTCGTCGATGCCGAGCTCATCCAGGGCCCGTACCGCCGCGGCTACCTGAGCCGGGCCGCCGTCGATGACAACCAGGTTCGGCGGATAGGCGAACTTGCGCGGCCGCGCCCGATCTGGCACCCGATCTTCGCCAGCAGACTCGCCGCCGAGTGCGTCAAGCTCGCCAGTCGCCTGGATCTCCTCCAGGTAGCGGCGGAACCTGCGGGAGATGACCTCGTGGATCGAGGCCACATCATCGGTGCCGTCCAGGCCGTTGATGCTGAACCTGCGGTATTCGGATTTGCGCGGCAGCCCGTCCTCAAAGACGATCATGGATGCGACGACATGCGTGCCTTGCAGGTTCGATACGTCGTAGCACTCGATCCGCAGCGGCGCCTCGTCGAGCCCGAGTGCCTCCTGGATCTCGTTCATTGCCAGGCTCCGGGTCGTGAGATCACTGGCTCGCCTCGTCTTGTGCTGCACCAGCGACTCGGCCGCGTTCCTGGCCACAGTCTCCAGCAGCGCCTTCTTGTCCCCGCGCTGCGGAACCCGGAGGCTGACCCGGCCGCCGCGCCTGGCCGCCAGCCACTCCTCGACGACAGCGGCGTCCGGCGGCCGCACCGGTACCAGCACCTCGCGCGGGACGGCGCCCGGCCCGGCTTCGCTGCCGCATCCGGCCAGGGGCTGGCCGGCGCCGGCCGGCTCGCCGGCCACCGGGTCGTCGCCGTAGACCTGACCGAGGAAATGCTCGACTAGTTCCCCCGTGGTAATGTCCTCGACCTTGTCGACGACCCAGCCGCGCTGCCCGCGGACCCGGCCGCCGCGTACGTAGAAGACCTGCACAGCCGCCTCCAGCTGATCTTCTGCCAGCGCGATGACATCGCAGTCGGTGCCATCGCCCAGCACGACCGCCTGCTTCTCGAGCGCCCGGTGCAGCGCCTGGATGTCGTCGCGGAGCCTGGCGGCCCGCTCGTACTCCTGCGCCGCGGCGGCGCGGCGCATCTCGGCTTCGAGCCGCCTGGTGAACTTTCCGGTCTGGCCGGCCATGAAGTCGCAGAACTCCTCTGCCAGCCAGCGGTGCTCGGCGGCGCCCACCCGGCCCACGCACGGAGCCGAGCACTTGCCGATGTAGCCGAGCAGGCATGGGCGCCCGATCTGTCCGGCCCGCTTGAACACGCCCGCCGAGCAGGTCCGGACCGGGAAGACCCGGAGCAGGGTGTCCACGGTGTCCCTGATCGCCCAGGCATGCGAATAAGGCCCGAAGTAGCGGACGCCGCGCCGCTTGGCCCCCCGCATGACCATGACGCGCGGGTACTCCTCGTCCATCGTCACGGCAAGGTAGGGGTAGCTCTTGTCGTCCCGGTACCGCACGTTGAACCGGGGATCGAACTCCTTGATCCAGGAGTACTCCAGCTGGAGCGCCTCGACCTCGGTCCCGACCATCGTCCATTCCACGCCGGCCGCTGCGCGCAGCATCGACTGAGTACGCGGATGCAGCCCGGCGAAGTCAGCGAAATAGGAGTTGAGCCTGGACCGCAGGCTCTTGGCCTTCCCCACGTAAATCACCCGGCGGCGCTCATCGCGGAACCTGTAAACGCCCGGCGACTCGGGAATCGAGCCCGGGGCTGGCCGGTAGCTCGCCGGATCCGCCATTCTGTAACTCTATTCAGACTCCGCGCGCTGCGCTTGCAGCGACGGGCCGATGGCCCGGTCGCGGCCCTGTGCCAGGCTAGCCCCGTGCCCGCTGCCGTTGCTGCCTGCGCGCTCGCCGCGCTCGCCTGGCTGTACCTGCTGGCCGCCCGCGGCGGATACTGGCGGACCGATCAGCGGCTGCCTGCCGGAACGGCTGATCCGGCGCGCTGGCCCAGCGTAGCGGCGGTCATCCCGGCCAGGGACGAGGCCGCCATGCTCCCGGCGACGCTGCCGACGCTGCTCGGCCAGGATTACGCAGGGCCGCTGCGGGTCGTCCTGGTCGACGACGACAGCACTGACGGCACCGCGCAGGTCGCCGCCGCCCTCAGCCCGACCCTGCATGTCATCTCAGGCTCCGCCGCGCCGAGCGGCTGGGCAGGCAAGGTCTGGGCGATGGCACAGGGACTGCAGGCCGCCGGTGATGCCGAGTACATCCTGTTCACCGACGCCGACATCGCTTACCAGCCAGGAACGGTCGCGGCCCTTGTCCGGGCCGCCGAAGGGGACCATCGCGTCCTTGTCTCGCAGATGGCGCTGCTGCGAGCCGATACCGGCTGGGAGCGGCTCCTGGTCCCCGCATTCGTCTACTTCTTTGCCATGCTCTACCCGTTCCGCCTCGTCAACCGGCCGGGTGCCCGCTTGGCTGCTGCCGCGGGCGGCTGCATGCTGGTCCGGCGGCAGGCGCTGGAGGCAGCCGGAGGGCTGGACCGGATCCGCGGCGCCCGGATCGATGACGTCGCGCTCGGGCGCCTGCTCAAGAGGAACGCGGCGGGCCGCTGCTGGCTTGGCCTCACGACGGCCGTCCGCAGCCGCAGGCCCTACCCGGAACTTTCCGGGCTGTGGGACATGGTCGCCAGGAGCGCCTACACGCAGCTGCGCTACTCGCCCGCTGCGCTCGCGGGCACGGTCGCCGGCCTGCTGTGGCTCTACCTGCTGCCGCCTGCCGCCGCGCTCGCCGGGCTGGCGGGCCTCGCCGGCGGCAGCCCCGCCGCCGGCTGGCTCGCGACGGCGGGCCTAACTGCCTGGACGATCATGACCATCACTTACCTGCCCATGCTCCGGCTCTACCGGCTGTCCCCGATGCGGGCACCTTCCCTGCCGGTCATCGCCGTGATGTACGCGGCGATGACGGCAGACTCCGCGCGACGACACCACCGTGGCCGCGGCGGGGAGTGGAAGGGGCGCACCATCGAGGCGGATAACCCTGGACGCTGAGGCCGCCGGTCTCAATATGCCATGCTAGGGACGGTCGACGATGGCTGATTGCGCGGCCATGATAGTGGCCGGAGCCGGCCACGTGAGCTGACGGGAGCGCCGCGTGATGGCATCGCCTGAACGCCACGCCGACCCGGCGGGATCCCTCGCGATCGACGTGCACGGCCTGACCAAGTCGTACGGCGACGTGCACGCAGTGCGCGGCATTGACCTGCAGGTGAGATCAGGCGAGATCTTCGCGCTGCTCGGCCCGAACGGCGCGGGGAAGACCACCACCGTCGAGATCCTCGAGGGATACCGGGCCCGCGACGGCGGCACGGCCACGGTCCTCGGCTACGATCCCGGCCGGCAGCGGCAGCGGCTGAAGAGCCGGATCGGGATCGTCCTGCAGTCGTCCGGGGTGGACCGTTACCTCACGGTGGCCGAGACGATCGCGATGTACTCCAGCTACTATCCGCGACCCGCGGCCTGTCGATGAGGTCATCGACCTCGTCGGCCTCGGGGAGAAACGCAACGCCCGGGTGATCAAGCTCTCCGGCGGCCAGCAGCGCCGCCTCGACGTCGCGATCGCCCTGGTCGGCAATCCTGACCTGCTCTTCCTCGACGAGCCGACGACCGGCTTCGACCCCTCAGCCCGCCACGAGGCCTGGGAGGTGGTCAAGAACCTCGCGGCGCTCGGCAAGACCGTGCTGCTCACCACGCACTACATGGACGAGGCGCAGTACCTGGCGGACCGGGTCGCCGTGATCGCCGCCGGGCGCATCGTGGCCGAGGGACCTCCGGCCACTCTCGGCGGCCGGGAACGGGCCCGGGCCCGCGTCCGGTACCGGCTGCCCGCGGGGCTGTCGCCGCCGCCTGGCCTGGGCGGCCCGGCGGGCGCCGACGGGCTCACCGAGTTCGCTCCCGACGACTCACCCGGGCGCTCAGCCAGCTCTCCGGCTGGGCGATCGGCCAGGGCATCAGCCTGGACGGGCTGGAGATCATCCGGCCGTCCCTCGAGGACGTCTATCTCGACGCTGACCAGCCCGCCAGGCGGCCGCCGGGCCGACGCCAGCGCGGGCCGCACGGACGCGGAGGGCGGCATCCCGAATGAACGCGTCCAGTGCTGACAGCTCTCCCAGGTCCGGTACGTGAACAAGGCGTTCTGGCGGAACCCGGCAGTCGGCCTTTTTCACCTTCGCCTTCCCGCTCATGTTCCTGGTGATCTTCACCGCGCTGCTCGGTCACAGCACGGTCCATATCGGCGCGCGGGTGGTCAACACGTCCACCTACTACGTGGCCGCGATGGCGTCCTTCGCGGTGATCTCCGCCTGCTACACCAACATCGCGATCAGCGTTTCCTTCCAGCGCGACACCGGCGTCCTGAAGCGGACCAACGGCACCCCGCTGCCGAGTGCCGTCTTCCTCGGCGCGCGGATGCTGCACGCCCTGCTGATCGCGGTCCTGCTGGTCGTGATCACCACCGCATTCGGCCGGGTCGTTCTACAGCGCGACCGTGCCGACGGGCGCCACGCTGCTGCGGTTCGCGGTGATGGTCATTGTCGGCGCCGCGGCGTTCTGCGCGCTCGGCATGGCCATCACCGTCGTCATCCCCAATGGCGACGCCGCGCCCGCGATCGTCAACGCCAGCATCCTGCCGTTGCTGTTCCTGTCCGGGATCTTCATCCCGCTCGGCAGCAACGCCCCGGCCTGGATCCTGTGGATCGCCAAGATCTTCCCGGTCTGGCACTTCGCCCGCGGCATGCAGGCCGGCTTCCTCGGCACCGCCTTCCACTGGAGCGATGTCCTGATCGTGGCCGTCTGGGGCCTGGGCGGCCTGCTGGTCGCCGCCCGTTTCTTCAGCTGGGAACCCCGCACCAGCTAAGGCGGGCTCATGGGATAGCGGCTGGATCTGGGCGGCACTGCGGCCTGGGTCAGGTCTCGAACGCCTCCGGGGGCGGGCAGGCGCAGACCAGGTGCCGGTCGCCGTAGGCCGCGTCGATCCTGCGCACGGGCGGCCAGTACTTGGCCCGCCGGTCCCCGGCAGCCGGGTAGGCCGCCAGCTCCCGCTCGTAGCCGTGCTTCCAGTCACCGGAGATCAGCATCGACGCCGTGTGCGGGGCGTTCTTCAGCGGGTTGTCCTGGCTGTCGAACTCGCCGGCCGCCACCTTCTCGATCTCGCCCGAGATCGAGATCATCGCGTCGCAGAACCTGTCCAGCTCGACCAGGTCCTCGCTCTCGGTCGGCTCGACCATCAGCGTCCCCGCCACCGGGAACGACATGGTGGGCGCGTGGAAGCCGTAGTCGATCAGCCGCTTCGCGACATCCTCGGCGGTGATCCCGGTCTGGCGGTGATCGGCCTCAGGTCCAGGATGCACTCGTGCGCCACCAGCCCGCCGCGGCCGGTGTACAGCACCGGGAAATGCGGGTCGAGCCGCCTGGCCACGTAGTTGGCGTGCAGGATCGCCACCTCGGTCGCCCGGCGCAGGCCCGCGGGGCCCATCAGCCGCAGGTAGGCCCAGGAGATCGGCAGGATCCCCGCGGACCCGTAAGGCGCTGCTGCCACCGGGCCGCCGTGCGCGGTGCCACGGCGGCGCCGGTGCCCGCATCTCGGCGTGACCCGCCAGCGGGCTGATGCTGGCCAGCGCGGGGCCGTCGAGCACCGGATGGCCGGGCAGGAACGGGATCAGGTGCGCCCGGACGCCGACCGGGCCGACGCCAGGCCCGCCACCGCCGTGCGGGATGCAGAACGTCTTGTGCAGGTTCAGGTGCGACACATCAGCGCCGAACCAGCCCGGCCTGGCCAGCCCGACCAGCGCGTTCAGGTTGGCGCCGTCCACGTACACCTGGCCGCCCGCGGCGTGGACCGGTGCCGCAGACGTCGGCCACGGTCTCCTCGAACACCCCGTTCGTGGACGGGTAGGTGATCATGATCGCCGCGATTGACCCGGCGTGGGTCTCGAGCTTGCGCATGCAGGTCACCCAAGTCGATGGCGCCGTCCGAGCCGCACTTCACCACGACCACCCGCAGCCCGGCCAGCACCGCGCTGGCCGCGTTGGTGCCGTGCGCCGACTCGGGGATCAGGCAGACGTCCCGGTCCGGCTCGCCCTGGGCCAGGTGGTAGCCGCGGATCGCCAGCAGGCCGGTCAGCTCGCCCTGGGAACCGGCGTTGGGCTGTACCGTCACCGCGTCATAGCCGGTGATCTCGGCCAGCGCCTGCTCCAGGCCCGCGATCAGCTCCAGGTAGCCCTGCGCCTGGCCGGCCGGGGCGAACGGATGCAGGTTGGCGAACTCCGGCCAGGTGATGGGCTCCATCTCGGCTGCCGCGTTCAGCTTCATGGTGCACGAGCCCAGCGGGATCATCGAGCGGTCGAGGGCCAGGTCGCGGTCGGCGAGCCGGCGCAGGTACCGCAGCATCGCGGTCTCGTTGCGGTAGGTGTGGAACGCCGGGTGGGTCAGGAACTGGCTGGTGCGGATCAGGCCGGGCGGCAGCGCGTCCGGCGCGGCTGCGGCCAGCTCGGCCGGCCGGTCCGCCAGCGCGCTGGCCACCGCCCGCAGCTGCGCGTCGGTCGTCGTCTCGTCGCAGGCGATCTGCAGCGACGTCGGCGGCCGCCGGGTACAGGTTGAACCCGGCCGCGGCGGCCCGCTCGACGGCCGCCCCGGCACCACCGGGAATGATCACCCGGACGGTGTCGAAGAACTCGGTGTCATCCGTTTCAAATCCTTGTTCGTTAAGCGTCGCGGCGAGCACGGCCGCCTTGCGGTGCACCCGGCGCGCGATCGCGGTCAGCCCGTCAGGGCCGTGATAGGACGCGTACATCGCGGCGATCACCGCGAGCAGCACCTGCGCGGTGCAGATGTTGCTGGTCGCCTTCTCCCGGCGGATGTGCTGCTCGCGGGCCTGCAGCGCGAGCCGGTAGGCGGGCTGGCCGTCAGCGTCCATCGAGACGCCGACCAGGCGCCCTGGCAGCTGCCGCTTGAGCGCGTCCCGCACGCAGATGTAGGCCGGCGTGCGGGCCGCCGAAGCCCATCGGCACGCCGAACCGCTGCGTGGTGCCGATCGCGATGTCCGCGCCGAGCTCGCCGGGCGGCGTGAGCAGGGTCAGCGCGAGCAGGTCGGCCGCGACAGTGACCAGCGCGCCGCTGGCGTGAGCGGCCTCGATGGCCGGCGCCAGGTCGCGGATGGCGCCGCTGGCGGCCGGGTAGGGCAACAGCACGCCGAACAGCTCGCCGGCCGGCTGGGCGGCGATGACCTCCGGGCTGACCGGCGCGGTGACGAGCTCGATGCCGAGCGGCGCGGCCCTGGTGGCCAGGACCGCCAGCGTCTGCGGCAGGCAGTCGGAGTCGGCCAGGAAGATCCGGCCCTTGCCCCGCGCCCGCCTGCTGAGGGTCATCGCCTCCGCGGCGGCGATCGCCTCGTCCAGCATCGACGCGCCGGCGACCGGCAGCGCGGTCAGGTCCTCGATCATCGTCTGGAAGTTCAGCAGGGCCTCGAGCCTGCCCTGCGAGATCTCCGGCTGGTACGGCGTGTAAGCCGTGTACCAGGCTGGGTTCTCCAGGATGTTCCTGCGGATCACGGCCGGGCGTCACGGTGCCGTAATAGCCCAGGCCGATCATCGAGGTGATCGGATGGTTCTTGGCGGCAAGTCGGCGCAGCTCGGCGAGCGCGGCTCGTCTTCGGCCAGCGGCGCGGGCAGGCCAGCTCGCGGTCGCGCCGCCAGGCCGGGGGGCAGCGCAGCGCTGGTGAGCGCGTCCAGCGAGCCGTAGCCGATCGCGGCGAGCATGTGGTCTTGCTCGGCCGCGGATGGTCCGATATGCCGTGCAGCGAAATTCATGGGAGCCTCCCGGGCGGACCGTCGTTGGGCCGCTAGCGCGGTGTGCGGACTCCCCCTCTGTCATCCGCCCGCGCGGACTCCAGAGATGCTTAGGCCGCCCGGTCCCTGATGCCTGAGAGGTTCCGGGGAGGTTGCCCCTTCGGCGCCCCGCGCTGGTTGCGCGAGATCTCTCCCGGACGGTGTCGTCAGCGCTCTGAGCTTACCCGAGCAGGACCGCGCCGGACCCGGCTTGGACCAAGCGGCGTGGCGGCTGCACCGGCAAATACGATTTAACGCAATAAGCGGGCGCAGGCCGGGTGCCTGAGGCTGGCCGCGCGCTCAGCCGATCCTGCGGGCCCGGCGCCTGGACTAGCTCGTCCGCGCTGCTGGCGGTCCCGGTGAGCGGGTCAGCCGGCTCGTCGGTCGCGGCCCGCTCGGCAGGCAGCTCGGCCAGGCTCCCCTCGACCTCCTGCCAGACCCGGCCGAGCGCGATGCCGAACACTCCCTGGCCGCCTGCCAGCAGGTCCACTACCTCATCGGGGGAGGTGCATTGGTAGACGCTGACGCCGTCACTCATCAGGGTGACCTGGGCGAGATCACCGGCACCGTGCTGGCGCAGGTGCGTCAGCACGGTCCTGATCTGCTGCAGCGAGATCCCGGTGTCCAGCAGCCGCTTCACGATCTTGAGCACGAGGATGTCGCGGAAACCGTAGAGCCGCTGCGACCCGGAGCCGGTGGCGGCCCGCACGCTTGGCTCGACAAGGCCGGTCCGCGCCCAGTAGTCGAGCTGACGGTAGGTGATCCCGGCCGCGGTGCAGGCCGTAGGGCCGCGATAGCCGATGTCCTCGGGCCGGGCGGCGATCTCCTCGCCGAACAGTAGCCCCTGCTCGCCGGCGTGCCGGGCAGCGGCGCCGCGTGCGCCAGGCGCCTGTCCGTCACCCTTGGTTACCGCCACGCCCACCTCCGGCCCGGGAGCGATGTCCCTGGGTACTCGTCTCGAACCGTAGGCCGCAGGCAGCGAGCTCGTCAACGATCTGCCACGGCGCGTCGCGGTCGAGTGCTGAGTCATGACAAAGCATCATCCTCGCGCTTCCCCGGTCCATACTCGGCCGGCCAACCGGGCCTGGCAGCACCGGCCGCCCACGGCGCGCACGGGCGCCAGCGTGCTCAGGTGGCGCGGCCGAAGTCCTCGGGCGTGATCGTGTCGAGGAACTCGCGGAATTTCTCTACCTCGTCCTCCTGCTCGTCGGGAATCGCGATGCCTGCCTCGTCGAGGATCTCGTCGCTGGCGAAGATGGTCGCGCCGGTCCGCAGGGCAAGGGCGATCGAGTCGGACGGCCGGGCGCTCACCTCCTTGCCGTTGGAGAAGATCAGGTCGGCGAAGAAGATCCCGTCCCTGAGCTCGGTGATGTTGACCGTCTTCAGCTGCACGTCCAGGGCCTGGAGCACATCACGGAGCAGGTCATGGGTCAGCGGCCTGGCGGGCACCAGGCCCTGCTGCGCGTAGGCGATCGCCGTCGCCTCCATCGGGCCGATCCAGATCGGCAAGTACCTCTCCCCCTGCGTCTCCTTCAGCAGGACGATGGGCTGGTTCGTGGGCATCTCGACGCGGACGCCAACGACCTCCATCTGCCTCACGGCGGCTCCGTCCCTCAAAGCGCCTGGCGCGCTGCCTGTACTCTGGACCCTGCTTAAAGGCATTCCCTTTGTCAACGTACACCCGCTATCTGGGCGCAGCGGCCCGCACCCTGGCGGCACCTAGCCGGCGAGCCGGGCATACCGGGCCCCGCTGCGGCGGCGGCGCGGGCACCGCTGGTCCAAAACTAGGCGCTGGCACCTCCGAATTCCCGGTCGTCGTGCCGCGCACCGCCCTGCCGGTCTGCGGGAAACCGGACCCGGCGGCCCCGAATCCCGGTCGATCTGCGGTTATTCCCGGCCCGCTCATTCCGTGCCCGCCGGTCCCCTGGGCACCGGTCCCCTGGGCACCGGTTCCAGGCCCGCCGGTGCCTGGCAGCGCGTCGGGCAGGGCGTCACCGGCAAATCCGGCCTCGGCCAGGGCGGCCTCGAGCAGCGCCCGGTGCAGCCGCAGCGACAGCGCTGCGATCTCCCGCGCGGTCTGGCCGGCCTGCTGCCTGGCCGCTGGCTGACGCTGGCGCAGCGTGGGCGCCACCACCTGCTCGATCAGGGAAGTCTCGCGCTCGGCCGCGGCACGGACCGCGCGCAGGTGCCGGGCCTGCACGCCGTAGCCCGCCAGCGCGGCTACCGTCCTGGCGACCTGCAGCGCATCCTGGCCGTACTGCCTGCCGACCCGCCGGACCAGGCCGAAGGCTTCAAGCTCGGCCAGCTGGCCGTCGTCGATGCCAGCCGCCTCCGCGAGTTCCCGCCTGCTCAGCATGGCCGGGGCGGCCGTCCGCCTGCTCCGCTCCGCCGCGTCCTGCGGCCGTCCGGGCCGGCTGGCCTGCGCACCGCCGCCGGCTGGCACAGCCGTTCCTTGATCACGCGCAAGCGGGAGGTACTGATCGCGCTGGGCGGTCAGGATGTAGCGGAGCCGCTCGACGTCCGCGGCGCCGAACCTGCGGTAACCCGACGGCGACCGCGCTGGCTCGATCAGCCCCTCGGACTCGAGGAAGCGGATCTTGGAGACGCTGATGTCCGGGAATTCGGCGCGGAGCTGGGCGAGCACCTCGCCGATTCCGAGGTAGGACCGGGCAGGCTGAGCCGTTCATCCCCAGACCTGCGCGCCCCCGCCATGCTCCGCCGCAGAGCGCGGGCCCA
This sequence comes from uncultured Actinomycetes bacterium, assembly GCA_963774825.1. GTDB lineage: Bacteria > Actinomycetota > Actinomycetes > Streptosporangiales > Streptosporangiaceae > DATBGO01. The sequence goes on from CAVZGW010000027.1 coordinate 164,784, forward strand.
GGAGGAACACCAGGCGGAACTTGCCGACCTGCACCTCGTCGCCGCTGCTCAGCTCCGTCTCCTCGATCCGCTCGCGGTTCACGTAGGTGCCGTTGAGGCTGCCCACGTCACGCACGGTGAACCCGCCGCCTTGCCGGTAGAACTCGGCGTGGCGCCGCGAGACGGTCACATCATCAAGGAAGATGTCGCTGTCGGGATGGCGGCCGACCAGCGTCAGGTCGCTGTCCAGCAGGAACCTGCTGCCCGCGTTGGGCCCGCGCCGCACCACGAGCAGGGCAGTGCCCGCGGCGGCAGCGCGTCCAGGGTGGCGGCGTCGGCGAGGGATTCGTCACCGAACTCGCCATCGGCGGGCTCGCCGCCGCCCAGCGAGATGGTCGACGTCGTCTCGGCGCCGTGCTCGCCAGAGCCGTAGGTCAGCGGCGAGCCGCACTGCGAGCAGAAGCGGGCGCCGTCCGGGTTTTCCTGACCGCACCGGGTGCAGTAGACGCTGGGCATATCCCTGCCGAGCCTTCCCTCCGTTGGCGATGCGATCTGCGCGGTGCCCACGCCGGCTTGGCCGGCGGACAGCGCGGTTCCGGACGGTGGGCTCCAAGGTACCCGCGTGGCGGCGCGCCGGTCCATGCGCCACACCCGCCGTCCGGTAGCGGACATTAACGCCGCCGGCCGCGCTCAGTGAGCCGGATCCCGGTGTGCCGCGGACGGCGATGTCGGACCGCGCCGGAACCAACCGGCGCACTCCGCCGACGCCTCCGCCACATCTGGCCGCACCTCCGAGCAACCCGCCATCAATAATGACGGCGATTCTCTCACGCCCGGGGCCATCCGCGCCGGCACTCAGCAGCTCAGGCCGCAGCAGCCAGGGAAATGATCAGCCGGGGCGCCAGAGCGCGGCCCGATAGGCGCACGCCGGACAAACGGATCGGCCGACGTTCGGTTCGTGTAGTCAGGATCGGGTGGATCCGGCCGGACTCACCGGCCGGCGTGCTCGACCACGGCTGCCCACTTGTCGAGCAGCGCTTGCGCGGCGTCGCCGTCGCTGCCCTCGGCCCACAGGTGGGTCACCGCGTCGGACGGGTCGGGCAGCACCAGGATCCAGCCGCCGTCGGGTTCCACCACGCGGACACCGTCGGTCATGTCGATGGTCCGGTCCCCGGCGGCCTCGACCACGATCCGCATAACGCTGCCCTTCGCCGCCCACGGCGTGGGCATCGACCGCTTCAGCAGGTGCGCAGTCGGGATCCTGGCGTCGATCTGGCTCAGCTCCATCCGGGTGCGGGCGACCAGGCCGATCAGCCGGGCGAAGGCCGCGATCCCGTCGATAGACCTGGAGAACTCGGGCACCACGAAACCGCCGCGGCCGTCGGCCGCGAAGATGACGTCCTCGCGCCGCGGTGGCCTCGTAGAGGCCGTGCAGCGAGGTTGGCGTCCAGTCGATCTGGACCTCGTGGAACCGGGAGACCCGCTCGGCCACCCTGGTGGTGGTGACCGGCAGCGCCACCCGGCCGGTCCGGCGCTCGGCCGCGATCAGGTCGAGCACGACGAGCAGCGCCCGCTCGTCGCTGACCATCGCGCCCTTGTCGTCGACCAGGGTGATCCGCTCCCCGACCGGGTCGAACCGGACACCGAACGCGGCGCGGGATGAGGACACCAGCTCGGCAAGCCGGTGCATCCCGGCCCGGACCTGGGCCAGCGACTGCGTCGGCGATGACTCGTCCAGCCGGTTGTTGACGGTGAGCACGTCCACGCCGATCCGGCCGAGCAGCGCGGGCAGCACCAGCGAGGCCGTGCCGCCGGCGCAGTCGACCACCACCTTCAGCCCCGCGCCGCGCACCCCGTTCATGTCCACGCAGCGCAGCAGCTCGTGGGTGTAGGCCTCGACCACCCGCGGCGGGTAGGTCAGCTCGGCGATCTCGCCGGGAAAGGCGCGCCGGTACTCCTGCCGGGAGAAAACCCGCTCCAGCTTGCGCTGCGCGGCCTGCGACAGGTCGGCACCGCGCTCATCGAGGAAGATGATGTCGATGGACTGCGGATCGCCCGGGGTGGTCCGCAGCGCGATCCCGCCAATGCACTCCCCGCGCGCGGTCTCGAACCTGGCCACCGGCAGCGGCTGCGCCTCCAGGTCGATCACGTTGATCGCGCTGGCGTTGAGCGCGCCATGCACCGCCCGCTTCAGCGCCCGCGCCGCCCGCGACACGTCACGGGAGGTCGTCACCACGGCGCCCTTCCTCAGGGTGGTGGCATAGGCGCTGGCGAGCCGGACGCAGAGTTCGGGGGTGATCTCCACGTTGATCAGGCCGGATACCCCCCGCGGGCCGAACAGGGTGCGCTGGCCGCGCGATTCCCAGATGACGCTGGTGTTCACCACGGCGCCGGCCTCGATGGTCTTGAACGGGTAGACCTTCACGCCTGCCGACAGGTACGCCTCGGGCTCGATGACGCATTCGTCCCCGACGACCGCGCCCTCCTCGATCCTGGCCGAGGCCATCACGTCGGTGTTCTTGCCGATCACGCAGCCGCGCAAGGTCGCGCCCTGTCCGACGTAGACGTTGTTGTGCACGACGGCACGGTGCAGGAACGCGCCTTCCTTGACGACCACGTTACTGCCGATCACGGTGAACTCGCGCAGCTGCGCGCCCGCCTCGATCTTGGCGTAGTCGCCGATGCACAGCGGGCCGGTCAGCACCGCCTCGGGGTCGACCTCGGCGCCGTCGGCGACCCAGACGCCCGGCGACATCTCGAAGCCGTCGATGTCCGCCTGGACCCGGCCGGACAGCACGTCGGCCTGGGCCTTCAGGTAGCTCTCGTGGGTCCCGACGTCCTCCCAGTAGCCGTCGGCGATCCAGCCGTAAAGCGGCGCGCCGCGGTCGAGCAACTGCGGGAAGATGTCGCCCGACCAGTCGGCAGGCTCGCCAGCGGGGAACTCCGACAGCACCTCGGGTTCCATGACATAGATCGCCGGTGTTGACGGTGTCCGAGAAGACCTGCCCCCAGGTCGGCTTCTCCAGGAAGCGCTGGATCCGGCCGTCGTCGTCCACGATGATGATGCCGAACTCCAGCGGGTCGGGGACCCGGGTCAGCCCGACCGTGACCAGGGCGCCGTTGTCCTTGTGGAACCTGACCAGCTCGGTCAGGTCGATGTCGGTGAGCGCGTCTCCCGAGATCACCAGGAACGGCTCGTCCCGCAGCGCGTCCTGCGCGTTCTTCACGCTGCCCGCGGTGCCGAGGGGCGTCTCCTCGGTCGCGTACTGCAGGCTCATGTCGAAGTCCTCGCCGTCGCCGAAGTAATTGCGCACTATGGAGGCGAGGAACTGGACGGTGACGACGGTCTCGCTGAAGCCGTGCCGCCGCAGCAGCCGCAGCACGTGCTCCATGATCGGCTTGTTGACCACTGGCAGCAGCGGCTTTGGCTGATTGGCGGTCATCGGTCGCAGCCGCGTGCCCTCTCCGCCTGCCATCACGACAGCCTTCACCGCTGGATGCCCTCCTTGTTTCCCCTGATCAGGCTGCGCGCCTGGGTTATGTACAGCAGAGCGGCGCACCAGTAGAGTGCCGTTCCCCAGATCGCCATCGCCCAACCGGTGATCCTGGTGACGTCACCGACAGTCCCCGGATGCGCGCCGAGGAACAACAGCGGGAACGCATAGAACAAGCACGCTGTCGCGGCCTTGCCGATGAAGCTCACCTGCAGCGGTTCCCACCCCCTGGCCCTCAGCACCGCGAGTACGACGGCCAGCACCAGTTCGCGCGCCGCCAGCAGCGCCACCAGCCACCACCCGATGATCGCGCGGATGGCGAGCGACACGATCGTGGCCACGATATACAGCCGATCGGCGGCCGGGTCGAGCGCCTGGCCAAGGCGGCTGGTCTGGCCGAGCGCACGGGCCAGCTTGCCGTCCAGCCAGTCTGAGGCACCGGCAGCGATCAGCAGCCCGACCGCCCACGCGTCGGCTGTCTGGGTCCGCACTCCGAGCACCAGCCACAGGAACACCGGGACGCCAGCCAGGCGGGCCACGCTGATGGCGTTCGGGATGGTCACGATCCGGGCCTGCGGATCACCGCGCACCTCGCCGGTCACGGCCCCGGTGGGCCTGCCTTGCTGCACGGTCCCGGCCCCCTTAGTCGCGGGTGCACACGCCGCCGACCTTACCCTCAGGCCGCGGCGACGCACCCGGCGACTATGCCGCCTGCCAGAGCGTGGCGATTCCCTGGCCAACGCCGATGCACATCGTGGCAGCCGCCTTGGTGGCACCGCGGCGCCGGAACTCATGCAGCAGCGTTGTGGTGATCCGCGCGCCGCTGCAGCCGAGCGGATGCCCGATCGCAATCGCGCCGCCATTCACGTTGACCAGGTCAGGGTCGAGTTTCAGCTCATCGATGACGGCCAGCGCCTGCGCCGCGAACGCCTCGTTGACCTCGACGAGGTCCAGATCGCCTGACTGCCAGCCGGCCCGCGCGAGTACCTTGGTCATCGCGGGCACCGGGCCGATCCCCATGTAGTCGGGATGCACCCCGGCTGCCGCGGTCCCGCAGTACCTGGCCATCGGGGCCGCGCCCGCCGCGCTCACCGCTCGCTCGGACATCAGCAGCAGGCCCGCGGCGCCGTCGTTCAGCGGTGAGGAGTTGGCGCCGGTCACGGTGCCGTGCGCCCGGAACGCCGGCGGCCGGGCGGCCAGGTCAGCCATGGTCAGCCCGGGCCGGATTCCCTCGTCGGCCCGGACCTCGCCACGAGGCGACGCCACCGGGATGATCTCCTCAGCGAGCCGGCCTGCGTCCTGCGCCTGCCCGGCGCGCTGATGGCTCCGCAGCGCGAACTGGTCTTGCCGGTCGCGGCCCACGCCATAGCGCTCAGCCACGTTCTCGGCCGTCTCGCCCAGGCTGACCGGGGGGTAAAGCTCCTGCATCAGCGGGCTCACCAGCCGCCAGCCGAGCCGCGTGTCGGCCAGTCCCGCCTCACGGGGAAACGGCTCAGCCGGACGGGGCAGCACGAACGGCGCCCGCGTCATCGACTCGGTCCCGCCCGCCACGCATATGTCAGCGTCCCCGGCGGCGATCGCCCTGGCGGCCGCTGATATCGCCTCCATCCCCGACCCGCATAGCCGGTTCACCGTAGCCCCGGGGACCTGCACCGGCAGGCCTGCCAGCAGCACGCCCATCCGCGCGACGTTCCTGTTGTCCTCGCCCGCCTGATTGGCCGCGCCCCAGTAGACATCGTCGATCGACGCCGGGTCGAGCCACGGACTACGCGCTAGGAGTGCCCTGATCACCTCGGCGGTCAGATGGTCGGGCCGGACGCCTGCAAGCGCACCCTTGATCTTCCCGACCGGCGTCCTGCACGCATCCACGACGAAAACGGCGCTCATCATGACCTCCAGCCACCTGCCGCCAGCCTACCGCCGGGCTCCAGCGGCCCCGCCTGCACGCCCAGTTGGCGGCTTGCTCTGCGCGCGCTCAACGCGGCGGGACGTACGCGCCCGCCGGTGCCGCGGGGATCAGGCCCAGGCCGTGCTCGCCCCGCGCGGGATCAGTTGCCGCTTCCGCCGGAACCTGGCGCCCGGCCAGGATTGCCACCCGCTGCCCCGACGGCGCGCTCGGCTATGAACGCGGTCAGCGTGGCCACCGTCGCCAGGGCATCGAGATTCAGGTCCTCTGCCGCGACGTCAACTCCGAACCGGTCCCGCACCTGGCGCAGCAGCAACGTTCCCGCTAGCGAGTCCAGCCCCACGCCGGGACCGAAAAGCGGCGTCTGTGCCGGTATAGCGGTAAGTTCCGCCCGGCCGGTCACCTCGGCGAGGATCTGGCGAACCTGGTCGATGAGAAGCTGCTCGGTGCCGCTGCTCATGACGGGTCCGGCACGCTCACCCAGGCGGGCAGCGCCGGCGGCGGCGCGCGCCAGGTCCTTGCTGAATAGCGCCGTGGGCCCGCTGGCGGCGGCCCGCCCGGCCCGGAACCCGGCCCCGGCCAGGGCCAGCCGCAGCGGGACATTGCGATCGCTGATCAGGCAGCCGACAGTCAGCGTGGCCGCGCCGTCACGGGCGGCCGCACCCGCCAGCCAGGCCAGCAGCATGTCGATGACCCCTCGGCCGATCGCCCTGCACGACATCATCAGCAGCGTCACCGTCCACCCCCCGCCGCCGACGTCGATGACGCAGCCGCCGACCATGCCGTCGTCGCCGAACCGGTCGGAAAGCCGTACGGTGATCACCCGGTGGCCAGCCGAGCCGAGCAGCGCGCTCAGTGACGCCTCGCTGACCTGCTCGCCAGTGGAATTGAACTGATGGGTACGGACCGAGAGCTCATGCAGCCGTGCCACGTCATCCGGCCGGGCCGGAGCGATCACCATGGCCGTGGCGCAGTGCCGGAGGAAGTCCTCCCTCGAACCGCTGAATGCCCTGGCCTCCTCCTGCCTGCGCCGCCGCTGCGCGTACATGGCGCCGCGACGGCGGGCTTCCGGCGTGACCACGGACGGCCCGAACTCTGGCCACCCGACTGCATCCGCCATGTCCTCAGGCGAAAGTACCAGCAGGTCAGGCAGCGCGAAGGAGACCTCGGCCCGCTCATGGGCCTCGTCGTCCACGAAAGCGACGGCATCACGTGCGAGGCCAAGGTCTCCGAGAATCCGTCCGATGGCGTCCGACTTACGGCCCCAGCCGCACTCGGCGGCCGCGAACTGATGACCGGTCACCGTGGCCGCATAGCTGGCCGCCTCGGGCGGGTTCCTGCTGGCGATGGCGTTGATGATGCCGCGGGCGCTCAGCGTGGCGAGCACGCTGAGCATGCCCGGGTCGGCGGGCGGCGGCCGCTCCGGCGACTCAAGGTAGACACCGGACAACAGCGTGTTGTCGATGTCCCAGATGACACATTTGATCACTGGGCTGGATCCTGCCCGGCCGGCGCCCGCCGTTCCATCGTCAGGTGCGCCGCCTCGAACCCGAACTTACGGTAGAGCGCTCGCATGCCGAGGTTGGCGGCATGGACCTTACCGGTCAGCTGGCGCAGGCCGGCGTCGTCTGCGGCGGCTATCACCGCCGCCAGCAGGAGCTCGCCGATCAGGCTGCGGTCCGGGATGTCGGCGGCCGCCAGCGACCTGAAGTTGCCGTAGCGCTCGCCGGTTAGCGAGTTGGTCCGGGCAGACAGCCAGGCCCAGCCGACCGCGGCGCCCGGATCCGCCGCCGTGACCGCGACCAGCGTGATCTCGCCAGGCTTGCCGAGGGCGCCCGATACCCGCTTGCGGTGCAGCGCGGGGTCGGTGATGGCCGCGTCGCCGAAGGAGACGAGCGCGATGGCGGTCTCGAACCCGACGATGGCAGGGAGATCGGCTTCGGCTGCCGGGCGGATCAGGTAGCCGGCCGTGGCGCGCACGCCCGCCCGCTCGCTATCCGGCTCGTTCATCGGCTCGCTCCTCGCCTCTGCAGCGCCATGGGCCGGAATGTCGTGCCGCCACAATGGGGGCAGCCGACCGCCTGCAGGCTGGCGATCCGCGGCCACTGGCTGCCCGGGCCGACATCGTGGACCGCCCGGCAGCCCGCGCAGCGGTACGGTCGCAGGGTGGCCGCCCGGAAGTCCGCGGTATATAGGGGCCCCGGGTAGGTACCGTCGAGTACCGGCCGCGACGCAGCGGTGCTGCGCAGGTGATAAAGGTGGCTGGTACCGGCCAGGATGCCCGCGCCCAGGTAGGTATTGAACCCCGGCGACAGCGAGCGGATCACCAGGCCCAGCTCCGTGATCAGGCTCTGCGTGCGGACGGTCTCATCGGGCCTGCGCGCTCCGAAAGAGAAGAAGATGTGCTGGCCGGGATCCGGCACCAGGGCAGCGACCGCCCGCGACAGGAAGAGCTCGGCGCCTGCCACGGTGTAGGGCGGGTCGGTGCACGCTACCTCGAATCCGCCGGTCAAGCCTGGCGGCAGCGGCTCGCGCAAGTCATGCTCGATGAACTCGGCAGGAACGCCGCTACCCGAGATCTGCTCGGCCGCCCAGCCGAGTATGTCACGATCGGTGTCCACGACGGCGAGCCGCCTGATCCCCGCGGCCGCACCCGCAAGCGCCGCGAATTTCGCGATCGTGACAGATCCGAGATCATCGTCGCCAAGCAGGATGATCCGCTGCCCGAACAACGCCCCTGCCTGATGCATCCGCAGCACCCGGTGGATCTTGGTGGCCACCGTGCAGTGCGTCTGGTCAAGCTCCGGCCTGGCGTCGGGCGCGCCGGCCGCCGTGGCGGCGAGCTCGTCCTGCAGGCCGGCCAGCCCCGCCGGGAGGGTAAGCCCGCTTCCCGCGCATACCTCGCACCTCCCGGTCAGCCCGGGATGCACCGGAGCGAGCAGCGCCCGGGTCGACGGGGAGAGCCGCACCGGACGGCCGTGGTCCAGGGCGCCGCGCTTGCGCAGCTCGTTGCAGACGGCCGCGACGATGGGCACCGGGAGCTCAGCTGACCTGCTTACCTCACGCACGGCGACCGGCTCGCGGCCAGCCACCGCTCGCAGCACGTCCCTGACCCCTGACTCGCCCTCAGCAAGGCCCACAGCTGCCGCGACATCGGCGATGACTATGTCAAGATCCATCACAATGCCGTCACCGGTCCGCGCCGCGGCTGCAGCTGCAGCTGCTGCGGACAAATCCGGCTGATCAGCGGCAGTGCGGTATCCTCCCTCATCATGCCCGGCATCCAAGCGGCCAGCGGGCCGGAGAGCCTGCGGGAGCAGCCGGTCCCAGCGCCGAAAGTACTTTACGCGGTCGACGCCCGTCTCACGCCGTCCTCGCCAGTCACCGACGTACCGAGACTAGCCGCGCTCGCGGAGGCTGCCGTGCATGCGGCCTCCGGCCACGTGCTCGAGACCAGCCACGTGACGTTTCCCAATGGCGCGGTCACGCTGGTACTCATCCTCGCCGAGTCGCATCTGAGCATTCACACCTGGCCGGAGGAGGATCTCATCGCCATCGACCTCTTCAGCTGCGGCGCGATCGATGGCGCTGCTGTGGTCGCGGAGCTCACCAGCTCGCTGGGGCTTGATGGCGTCCGGGCCAGGCGGATCGATCGCGGGCTGAACGGCGCGCCCGCCGCCGCTGGCCGCGGCCAGTTCAGCTAGCCGGTCAGCAGGGCACCGACAGCGACAGCCCGAACCGGCCGCCTTCATCGGTCCACCATGACCGCATGGCGAACCCGGCCGTGGCCAGCTCAGCAGCTACGCCGTCGCGGCGGAACTTCGCCGATACCTCGGTCCGCATCTCCTCTCCCGCATCGAAGGTCACCTCGATGCCGATCCTGGCCAGCCGCACCCGCTGCCGGAACGCTGAGCGCAGCCGCATCTCGATCCACTCGGCAACCGGGTCCCAGATTGCTACATGCTCAAATCCATCCGGGTCGAAGTCAGCATCGAGGCCGGCGTTGAGCACGGACAGGATGTTCTTGTTGAACGCGGCGGTGACCCCCGCGCTGTCGTCGTAGGCAGCTACCAGTACGGCCGGGTCCTTGACCAGGTCGGTGCCGAGCAGCAGGGCATCGCCGGGGTGCAGCCGGGCACGCAGTGCGGCGAGGAATGCCGCGCGCTCGGCCGGCAGCTGGTTGCCGATGGTGCTGCCGAGAAACGCCACCAGGCGCCTGCCTTCGCCGTCCGGCAGGCCGAGGTGCTCCTCGAAGTCGGAGACGACCGCGCGGACTGCCACGCCAGGGTAGGCAGCCAGAATCCGGCGAGCACAGCCGATCAGTGCGGCTTCGCTGACATCGACCGGCACATAGCTGCGCAGCGTGCCGCCGTCTCGAAGCGCGTCGAGCAGCAGCCTGGTCTTGTCAGCCGATCCCGAGCCGAGCTCGACCAGCGTGTCTGCGCCGCTGGCCGCCGCGATCTCGGGCGCCACGGCGTGCAGGATCGAGCGCTCGGCCGTGGTCGGGTAGTACTCGTCAAGCCGGGTGATCTTGTCAAACAGCTCGCTGCCTCGCTCGTCGTAAAACCATTTCGGCGGCAGGAACTTCGGCGAAGCGGTGAGGCCCGCGCGTGCGTCGTCCTCGAGCGAGGAGGCCAGGAAGCCGTCGGGAAGGCGCCACTGCAAGACGATCCCGCCATCCTGCCTCCCGGCCAGGCCGCGATCGGCTCCGGCAGTCGTCCACGGGCCGGCCCCGATGGGGCGCACCAGGACAGATCCTGCGGTCGCCTCGACCACGCTGCCGTCGGGCACCTCAGTCCAGCCGGGCTCATCATCGCCGGGCTCGGAGGCGACGACGACGCCCGAAGCTCCGGCCAGGTAGCAGAGCGAGTCCCCGGCGGCGGTCGCGGCGATGGTCTCGCCGTCGGTCAGCAGCAGGTTGAACCGGCCAGGCACCTCCGCCGCGGCCAGCGACTCCACGGTAGCGGCCAGGGCCGCGGCCGGCCCGGATCCGGCCCGGAGACTGCGCAGCACCAGCGCCCAGATGACGGCCGAATCGCAGCGCGCCGCCAGCCCCAGCAGGTCGACTGCGGGCAACTCGGCGGCGAGCCCGGCCAGCGCGCCCGGCCAGCCGGGCGCTGCCCCGTTGTGACTGAACAGCCAGCGGCCCTCGGCGTACGGCGCCGCTGCCGCCTCGCCCGGCTCGGTTCCCTCGGTCGCCGACCGGACCGCGGCCAGGACTGCCCGGCTCCTGGTGACCCTGGCCACGTCGGCGAAACAGGGATCGGACCAGATGGGCGCGGCCCTGCGGTACCTGGCGGGCACCGGGTCGCCGTCGGCGTACCAGCCGACCCCGAACCCATCGGCGTTGACGGTGCCGTGCCGCTGCCGCCGCGGCGCCCACGCCTGGACCCGCAGCCCGTGCGGCGGGTCGATGATCAGCGACCGCAGGGTCACCGGCTCGCCGACGTAGGCCAGGTGCCTGCACATCAGGACAGCCCCCCGTCGCGGGCGGTACGCAGGCCAGCGAAGATCTGCCTCCGCACCGGGTAGTCCCAGTTCCTGAAGGTGCCTCGGCAGGCAACCGGGTCGGCGGCGAACGCGCCGCCGCGGAGCACCTTATAGTCGGTCCCGAAGAAGACCTCCGAGTACTCCCGGTACGGCCACGCCGCGAAGCCCGGATACGGCCGGAAATCGCTGGCCGTCCACTCCCATACGTCACCGATCAGCTGCCGCGCGCCGCAGGGCGCCGCGCCGTCGGGGTAGGAGCCCGCCGGAGCGGGCTGCAGGTACCGCTGGCCGAGGTTGGCGAGGGACGGCGACGGGTCGCCGTCGCCCCACGGATAGCGCATCGACCGGCCGGCGGCCGGATCGAACCTGGCGGCCTTCTCCCACTCGGCTTCGGTCGGCAGCCTGCGGCCGGCCCACCGCGCGAACGCATCCGCCTCATACCAGCAGACGTGCAGCACCGGCTCGGCTGGCGGCACCGGCTCGGTGATCCCGAAGCGCCGCCGCAGCCACTGGCCCCCCTCGCGCCGCCAGAACGCCGGCGCGCTGAGGCCAGCCCGCCGCCGATGTTCCCACCCCGCCGCGGTCCACCAGCGCCGCTGGTCGTAGCCGCCGTCGGCGATGAACTCGGCGTACCGGGCGTTGGTCACCGGGGTGGTGTCGATCCAGAACGAGCCGACCTCGACCAGGTGCGCGGGACGCTCGTTGTCCAGCGCCCAGGCCTCCGTTGAGCTGCCCATCAGGAACGGCCCGCCCGGTACCTCGGCCTCGGCAGGCAGGGACATCGCATCGGCCGGGGGCGGCCCGGGTGGCGGCGCGGACAGCACCGGCTTGCCGCGCCTGAGCTGGTGGGTGGCCAGCATGGTCTCGTCGTGCTGCTGCTCATGCTGCGCGATCATGCCGAACACGAACCCGTCGGCCACCAGTGGCTTCGCGGTGAAGGCGGTGCGCTCAATGAGGTCGAGGACCCGTCCTCGCACCTCCCGGGCATAAGCGCGCGCCTCCGCCGGTGCCAGCAGCGGCAATGACGGGCGTTCCGCCCGCGGATGCTCGAACGCGTCATAAAGCGGGTCGATTTCCGGGCGCATCGGGTCCCGTCCGGCGACGCCGCGCAGCAGCCAGAGTTCCTCCTGGTTGGCGACGTGCGCGAGGTCCCAGACCAGCGGCGACATGAGCGGTGAGTGCTGGCGGATCAGATCGCCCTCGTCCACGCACTCAGTCAGGGCGCTGGTGCGGTCCCTGGCCTGGGCGAGCAAGCACGCGATCCGGTCTCGCAGGTCGTCCGCTTGGCCTGTCATCTCGATACCTCCAGCATGTCGTCGGCGGGACAGCGGCCTCGCGATGCGTACTTGTCGGCGAATGCGGCGACCGCGTCCCGCACGGCGCGCGGGGCGCGCGACCGGCCCAGGGCGGCTTCAGCCGCCTCGAAGCAGGCCCGTCCGGCCCGCGCGAGCACGGGGTCAGCCGGGCCGAGCCTGGCCGCGTCCAGCCACGGGCCCGTGCCGCCGCTAGCGGTGCAGCCCGTCCTGGCGACCTGCCCGTCCGGTACCCGGCCGTGCCACACCGGGTCCGCAGCCGCCATCGCCAGGTCCGCGGCGACCGGATCGTCCAGCAAGGCGGCGACGAGGCCGGCCGCCACGATCCAGCCGTCAGCGGGCTGCGCGTCGATCATCCGGAGCTCCAGGTGGCCCCGTGGCCGCACCGGGGGAAACAACGTGGAGAGGTGATAGGCCAGGTCATCCCTGGTCGGCCGGCGCTCGCCCGCGCCCCGAAGCCAGTGGCGGAAGGTAAGCCCGGCCGGCGCCGTCCAGCGCCGCGAGCCGCTCCTGCGCACGCACATAACCTCCGCATCTAGCGCATAGCGGGTCCATGCGGCCCGGGGATCGAGAACATCGGGATCGCTTCCTGGCGCCTCAAGGCCGGGTTCAGCGCCGGCCGGCGCCAGGGTCCTGGTCGGGTCCAGCCGGGCCCACACGGCCTGCCTGGTGCTCTTCCAGCCGGTTGGGCGGCCCGCCCGCAGCGGCGAGTTGGCGAAGACCGCGACAAGGACCGGGCCGATTGCGTGCAGCAGGCGCCAGCGGAACCGGAAACCGCTCGTACCGGTACATTCCCGGCCTGCGTCGACGCAGACCTGTACCGATGCGGTACTTCCCATCATGAGCCGGCCCCACGGACCGCCGCGATCGAAGAATTCCTCCATGGCCGCGTAGCGCGGCAGGTCGAGGACGCGGCAGGGTGGCCGGCAGGGATCGAAGCCACGCCCGACGAGGGTCAGCCCGGCCGGGCGGAGGGCCTGGCGCATCGCCGCTAGATCACGGCACGCCGCGGTCACGCACTCACCAAGAGATGCTGCCGGTGCGGAGCTGAGCTCGACTTGCCCGCCGGGTTCGAAGGTCAGCCGCCCGCTGCCCGGCAGGCCCCCTGGGGTGTCCAGGGCCGCCAGACAGCTCGCCACCTTCTCGTGCGGGACCGGCAGCGCCGGGTCAAGCCCGTCGCACACCAGCCACTCGAGCTCGACTCCGAAAGCGCCAGGCGGCCCGGTCTTGAAGCAGATGCCGTGCAGCCGGTGCTCGGCCTCACGCTCCGATAGTGGCGGCCCGGCGTGATCTTCAGCGCGGCGCAGATGCATCATTGGAATCTCCGTAGTGTCCTGTCGGAGTGGGCACAAACCTGCCAACGAGCTCGCGGGCACAGACATTTCCACCGTGCCATACCCGAACGTAGGAGTCGGATGCAGGGGATGCAGGGAGGTTCAGCGTGGCCCAGCACGAGGTCGACGTGATCGTCATCGGAATGGGGCCCGGTGGTGAGGACGCGGCCGAGCGGCTCGCCGAGGCCGGCCTCGAGGTGGCAGCCGTGGAAGAGCGGCTGGTCGGCGGCGAGTGCCCGTATTGGGGCTGCGTGCCGTCCAAGATGATGATCCGCGCAGCCGACCTGCTGGCCGAGGGGCGCCGGATTCCCGGCATGGCCGGGAACTCGGCAGTCGCGCCCGGCTGGGCGCCGGTGGCCGACCGGATCAGGTCAGAGGCGACCGACAGCTGGGATGACACGGTGGCCGCCGACCGGTTCACCGGCAAGGGCGGCAGGCTCTTCCGCGGACATGGCCAGATCACTGCGCCGGGTGAGGTTTCCGTCGGCGGCGAGGTGCTGAAGGCGCGGCGCGGGATCATCATCGCGACGGGGACGGCGCCTGCCATTCCGCCGATCCCGGGCCTGGCCGGCACGCCGTACTGGACCAACCGCGAGGCCATCGAGGCGGAGCGGGTGCCCGAGTCCCTTGTCGTGCTCGGCGGCGGCGCGATCGGGGCTGAGCTGTCCCAGGTCTTCTCCAGGTTCGGCGCCGATGTCACAGTGGCCGAGGCAGCCGACCGGCTGCTGCCGCTGGAGGAACCAGAGTCAGCGGAACTGATCGCGAAGGTGTTCGGCCGGGAGGGCATCGGCGTGCGCACCGGCATCGCGGCGTCGTCAGTCGCCCACGACGGCGACGAGTTCACGGTGACGCTCGCCGACGGCGCCACGCTGACCGCGACCGCGCTGCTCGTCGCCACCGGCCGCCGGGCCGGCCTCGCGGAGGTGGGCGTCGGCGCGATCGGGGTCGACGAGAAGGCCCGCGATATCCGGGCTGACGCGCACATGCGCGTGACCGACGGGGTCTGGGCCCTCGGTGACGTGATCGGCAAGGGCGCCTACACGCACATGTCGATGTACCAGGCGGACATCATCGTCGCCGACATCCTCGGCCAGGAGCACCACGGCGCCGAGTATCACGCCGTGCCGCGGGTCACCTTCACCGATCCGGAGGTCGGGGCGGTCGGACTGACTGAAGCCCAGGCAAGGGAGCGGCAGCTGGCCGTGCGGACCGGCGCAGCGCAGGTTCCGGCGTCCACCAGGGGTTGGATCCACAAGGCAGGCAACGACGGCTTCATCAAGCTGATCGAGGACGCCGACCGGGGGGTGCTGGTCGGCGCCACCTCTGTCGGCCCATGGGGCGGCGAAGTGCTCAGCCTGCTCGCCCTGGCCGTGCACGCGGAGGTACCGACCAGGCGGCTCCGCGAGATGATCTTCGCCTACCCGACCTTCCACCGCGGGATCGAGGACGCCCTGCGGGATCTGGGTTAGCCGCCGCTCCGCGGTCAAACTACCAGGGGGCACGCGCGTGCCCGAAACGGTTTTTGGCCCAGGGGTCGTTGCCGTGCGGGAGCGCGACACTGGTGGGCGTCAGCCCCAGACGTCCCGTGCGACATCGACGATGAGCCGGAGCTTGGCGACCTCATCGTCATAGCTCAGGACGTTGCCCTCCACGGTGGAGGAGAACCCGCACTGCGGCGACAGGCACAGCTGGTCGAGCGGCACGAACCTGGCCGCCTCGTCGATCCGGCGCTTGAGCATGTCCGGGTCCTCAAGGGCGCCGCGCTTGGTGGTGACCAGCCCGAGGACGACCATCTTCCCCGGCGGGACAAACCGCAGCGGCTCGAACCCGCCGGAGCGCTCGTCATCGTATTCGAGGAAGAAGCCGTCCACGGCCAGCTCGCTGAAGAGAGCCTCGGCGACGAAGTCATAGCCGCCTTCGGCGGCCCACGACGAGCGGAAGTTACCGCGGCACATGTGCGTGGTCACGGCCAGGCCCGCGGGACGGTCGCCGATCGCGTCGTTGACCTGGCGGATGTAGCGCAGATGCAGGTGCTCGGCATCCTCGCCGCGCTCGGCGATCTCCGCCCGCTGCGCGGGATCATTCAGGTACGCCAGGCTGGTGTCGTCGAGCTGCAGGTACTGGCAGCCAAGCCCGGCGAGCCGCCGGATCTCATCGGCGTAGGCAGCGGACAGGTCGCTCCAGAACTCCTCGATGTCCGGGTAGACCGCCCGCCCGATCGCCGCCGGGCCGCCACGGTAGTGGACCATGTTCGGCGACGGGATCGTGAGCTTGGGCACCGCGGTGCTGACCACCGACTTCAGGTAGCCGAAGTCGGCACCGAAGATCGTATCGTTTATCTGTATCTTGCTGCTGACCTGCAGCGCGGCCGGCGTGAACTCGATCGCGCCGGCCGGGTTGCGGAATTTCACCGCGAGATTGCCCGGAGCCTTGCTGATGCCGCCCAGCTGGTAGATGAAGTCCATATGCCAGGAAGCCCGCCGGAACTCGCCGTCGGTTGCCGACCGCAGGCCGACATCTTCCTGCATGGCGACAACAGCCGCAATCGCCTCATCCTCGACAGCCCGTAGCTGCGCCGCATCGATTCGCCCGGACGCAAGGTCGTCGCGCGCGGCAAGCAGCCGCCGCGGGCGGAGCAGGCTGCCGACGTGGTCGGCGCGGAAGGGCGGGCTATTGCGCATAGCCGACATCGTGGCCTGGTCGCCTGCCCTGGTCAACCAGCCCGCTCTGGCCCGGCCATCGCAACCGCAGCGATGGCGCTGCGCTGCGGAAACAGCGCTGTCGATAGGTGCCATCAGCGTGCCGGCCGGTCGGTGGCCCGCCGTTGCGCGACGGGCCTGGCCGGCTGGAGCACCGGGTGGTTGCGGGCGCCCGCCTAGCGGCGGCCGGGCCGATGCGGGCCCCCGGCCAGCGGCGGCCGGGCCGATGCGGCCCCCGGCCAGCGGCGGCCGGGGCCGATGCGGGCCCCCGGCCAGCGGCGGCCGGGGCCGATGCGGGCGCCCGTGCCCAGCGGCGGCCGGGCCGATGCGGCGCCCGGCCAGCGTCAGCCGGGCCAATGCGGGCCCCCGCCCAGCGGCGGCCGGGGCCGATGCGGGCGCCCGGCCATCAGCGCCGCGCCAATCGGGTCACACTGGCAGCGGCAGCCTCTCCAGCCCCAGCACCTAGGCGCTATTCGAAGATCTTGACGACTTCTCAGCAGATATCGCTGAAAAGTCGTCAAGATCTTCGAGAATTACCGGGTAAGCAGCCGGAGCAGGCTCGGTCTGCCGGACTGTGCCGAAGACTGCTGTGGTACCAGTGACACAAGCGGCCCCAGATACCGCGGTGGCGCCGGCGGGCTGGCCGCACGGCCCGCTGCCACGCCAGGATGGCCCCGTATCCCGGAACTGCAGCCGTCACCTGGACCGGTCAGGCGAGCCGGGCGCCGACACCAATGGCGTGACGGGCGCTTCGCTGTCACGACAACTACGCGCAGCGCCATCGCTGTCATGCGGCGCCATCGCTGTCATTGAGCGATCCTTTGGAACGGCGTTACCTGCGGTCCGGAGGGGACGGCCGCTGGCGGACGGCAGGCGCTCTGGTCGGGCGGCCCGCACTTCGGCGGATACCATCAGATGGTGCGTTAGCGGTCCGGAGCGGCCACACCGCCGGACGGGGAAGTGCGAGGTGCCAGGTGTACGGGGATTTCGGCCACGATGACCAGAGCGGTTCCGGGGCTGACCGCAGGGCACCCGGACCGTGGCCCGGCAGCCAGGACATGGCTCGCCTGCGGGTCTCTGACGCCGACCGGGACCGCGCCGCCGCCGAGCTCGGTGAGCACTTCCAGGCCGGGCGGCTGACCCAGGAGGAGTTCGACGAGCGGGTGGGCAAGGCGATCAATGCGCGCACCCAGGGCGACCTGGACGAGCTGCTGGCCGACTTGCCTTCTGACCGGCCGGCCGGGTCGCTGCCCGCGTCCGGGCCGGCCAGGCAGCCGGCCCGGCACCTTCGATGGGCCGCGCCGACAGCGATGCTTGCCACGGCCGTCCTGCTGTTCGCTGTCGCCGCCGCGAGTCCGCACTCGCATGGTGGCTGGGCGCCCTGGTGGATCATCCCGCTGGTGTTCATCGCGGTACGCAGGCTGGCCTGGCGCGGTGGCAGGCCGCCCGGCCGCTGGCGGTGACGTCCGGCCTCGCGTGATCGGTGTTGCGTGCCGCTCCGGGCCTGCCATTGCGCGGCAGCGATAGGTTTGGGCTCGTCGGGATCGCGAGGGGAGACAGATGAGCGGCGGTATCGGGCACCTGGTGCTGTCCGGTCCCCTCATCCTGGCTTTGCCGGTCGCCGCAGCGGCGGGCGCTGTCACCTTCCTGTCGCCATGCTGCCTGCCACTGGTCCCCGGCTACTTGTCCTATGTGACCGGCATGTCCGGCGCCAGCGCCGTCGCCCAGGGCGCTGGCACTGTCTCGCTGACGGACGCTCCGGCCGCGGCGCCCCGCAGCAGGGTTCTGGCCGGCACGTCACTGTTCGTGCTCGGATTCGCCGCGCTATTCGCCACCGAGGGCGTGGCGTTCGGTGGTCTTGGCGCCGCGCTACAAGACCACCGGCAAGGGCTGACCCAGGTCCTGGGTTGCCTGGTTATCCTGCTCGGCTTGCTGTTCGCGGGGCTCTTCGACCGGTTCGCCTTCGCCGGCCGGATCATGCGCCCGTCGGTCCGCCCGCGAGCGGGCCTGGCCAGCGCTCCGCTGATCGGGGTGCTCTTCGGGCTGAGCTGGACACCGTGCGTCGGCCCGACGCTTGCCGCGGTGCTAAGCCTGGGAATGGTCACGGGCACCGCGGCCAGGGCAGCCACGCTCGCCTTCGTCTATGCCCTTGGCCTGGGCATCCCGTTCCTGATCGTCGCGCTGGCCGTCCAGCGGGGCATGAGCGTATTCGGGTTCGCCAGGCGCCACGCCCGTGGCGTCGCGCGCATCGGCGGCCTGATGCTAGTGATCGTCGGAGTCCTCGAGGTCACAGGCGCCTGGACGTCCGCCCTGCTGTGGCTGCAGATCCATTGGGTCAACGGCTATAACGCGCCCATCTGAGCCTGCTCGCCTGCACCGACCGGCTAGCTTCCGGCGGACTGCGCCACGGCCGCGGCGGCAGCGCTGGCCCGCTCAGCTGGTCACCGACTGTGACGGCATCCCGGCTAATGGCTAATGCGGCCTCGCCGACCTTGCCAGTTGGCAAAGGCTAGATTGGCGCAGCCGTCGATAAGATACCTGAAGTGTCCGGCGCGATGCCCGCAGGACCCGTAACGGCATTCCAGTTACTCTCCGTACTCCCCATACGGCCTTGCCTCAAATCGGTTGTATGCATCATGTCAGGATGCGAGACTCATGATGTGGCCATAGCGCTGAACCGCGCCTTCACCGAGGACGATCCTCCGGGTAATTCCGCAGGTCAGCATGGTATTGCGCTCTTCGAGCGGTTTCTGGACGCCCGTGCCGGTCGGCCGCTTTCGCCCGTCAGATCCGTTACCGAATCGCACTCGGAATATCGGGACAACCATGCCGGGCGGGGTCTCGCAGTGCCGGACAATCTCCCCGGCAGGGACGAAGAATTCACGGCCGGCCGAGCCGATAAGTTCCATTTTGACACGGCGCTCGTTAAAGAAGCATTTGCTCATGTTGAGGCACATGCGCAGAAAGCTATGGAATATTTCTACGCTCACCTTTTTATACAGCATCCCGAGATGCGGGCAATGTTCCCGCTTACCATGAGTGAGCACCGCGAGCGCGTCTTTGCTGCCCTGGCCCGGCTTGTCTGGAGCATGGACGCTCCGGCGGCCCTGGGCGCTCACCTCGGCGAGCTAGGCGTGGAGCATCGCAAGTTCGGGGTGAAGAAGAAGCACTATGCGGCGTTCTTCGATGCTTTGCTGGTCACGGTGCAGCATTTCAGCGGCCCGGCCTGGACGGAACGGACCCAGCAGGCCTTCACGACGGCGGTCGAGCACACCGCGGCGGTCATGCTGCGGGCGGCTGACCTCGACGCGCAGCGCCAGCCCGCGTGGTGGGTGGGCGAGGTAGTCCGGCACGAGCTGCGCAGCCCCAGCCTGGCTGTGCTCCGGATCCGGCCCGACCAGCCGCTGCGCTACCGCCCGGGACAATACCTGTCCGTCCAGGTGCCACGGTGGCCCCGGGTGTGGCGGAACTACTCCATCGCCAATGCTCCCCGCCCAGACGGGCTCCTTGACCTGCACGTGCGCGCGGTGCCCGGCGGCATGGTGAGCAATGCGCTCGTCCATCGTTGCCAGGCAGGCGACACCGTGCTGCTCGGGCAGGCCCGCGGGGACATGACGGCGCCGGGTGACCGGGAGCGTGACCTCGTCTGCATCGCCGGGGGGAGCGGCCTCGCGCCGATCAAGGCAATCATCGAGGAAGTGATCGCGGCGGGAGCCGGACCGGTCCGGCGCCCGGGCATCTGCCTGTTCGTCGGCGCGCAGTACCCGGGCGAGCTCTACGATATGCCGGCACTGCGGGCCATGGAATCGGACTATGCGCCGCTAACGGTGATCCCGGTTGTATCAGCTGACCCAGGTTTCGCTGGCGTCCGCGGGATGCTGCCTGCGGTCGTCCGGCAGCGCGCCAGCTGCGCCGGCCGGGACATCTACGTGTGCGGCCCCGACGCCATGGTACGGGAGACGAAACGGTTCCTCGCGCGGCGGAGCGCAGCACAGTTCATTCACAATGACCCGCCCGCTGCGGTGACCGATGACCTGCTCAGGTACTCAGAGCCGGAGGCGTAGCCATCGGGCAACTATCAGCGCTAGCAACGCGGCGCGTACCTATCTGACGCGTACCTATCTGATAGGTATCCTGACGGCTAATGCGGGGCTAATTTCCGGTGCCGTCTGGTTACGATCAGCTGAGAGCCGCGATGGCCCCGATAGCGCGTCGCGATGGCCCCGATAACATCGGGGCGACAATCAGCCGGCCGCCGCGCGCTCGCAACGCGGCGCTGGCCGGCCAACCGAAGGAGGGGTCGCGATGGCCGACGTGCGCAGCTCGCCGGTTGGGCGCGGCACGGGCCCCGACCAGGATGGCCCGCAGGCCGCACGCGATCCGGCCGGGCAGCTGAACGGAACGCTCGCGCTGGTCAACAGCGGCCTCTTCGCTGACGCGTCCAACTTCGAGCTGAGATTCGTGGAGAGCTACGACCGGATCGCCACCATCGTCGGCGCTCTCCGCACCCTCGGGCTGAAGGTGGTCCTGACCAGCGGCTCGTTCGACATCATCCACGAAGGCCACTCGATGTACCTGGAGGCTGCCAGGCGGTTCGGTGACTTCCTGATCGTGGGGCTGGACAGCGACGACAAGATCAGCGACAGGAAGGGGCCGCACCGGCCTGCCGTGCCCGAGCTTGAACGGCTCCGGATGGTGACCCACCAGCGCGGTGTGGGCCTGGTGACGCTGAAGCACCTGCATCACCCGCGGTGGAACCTGATCAAGGTCGTCCGCCCTGACGTCCTGGTGGCCACGGCCGATACCTACGATACCGGCCAGATCGCCGAGCTGGAGGCGCGGTACTGCGGCCGGGTGGAGGTCCTGGAACGGATGGCCACGGTGAGCACCTCCGCCCGGCTGCGCAGGATCCAGCTTGGCCTGCCGGAGCCGAGCGAGCAGGATGAGCCGAGCGAGCAGGATAGCCGGCCGAGCGCTATGCGCCGGCCGAGCGCTATGAGCCGACCGAGCGCTATGAGCCGACCGAGCGCTATGAGCCGGCCGAGCGCGATGAGCGGGCCCGGCAGGATGGCCACGGCCAGGACCGCCGTTGAAGCAGGTGCTGCTCTACCTGCCGGTCATCCATGCCGGCTATGAGGCATTCTTGCAGCGGCACTCGGACTCGCGCGACGTCTTGCTGCTCGGCTCCGGGTTCAGGGAACGCTTTCCCAGCCTGGCGAAGGACATCCGGGCGCTGGCGCCAGCACGTGCGGCGGACTACCTGCGGGTCGCCGGGCACGGGCCACGCATCACCGTGGTCGAGCCTGCCGGGCTGCCGGACGCCGTCAGCGGCGACCTCCTTGTCATGCCCGACGAGCAGGTGATGCGCGACCTGACAGCGGAATACCGGCTGGACAGCGGCCGCGCCGTCGTCTTCGACCGGACCTTCCTTCGCTGGGACCGGAACTGGAGCATAGCCGAGCATCCGGTGCGGCCGGATAGCGAGATCGCGGCCGACCAGCTCTCCCGCGCGCTGCTCGGGCTGGCCGACGAAGTATCCGACCGCAGCTCGGACTGGTGGCGCCAGGTGGGTGCGCTGGCGGTACGGGGCGGCGCCGTCATGTGCCAGGCGTGGAACCGTCATCACCCCACCGAGTACTCCCCCTACCTCGACGGGGATCCGCGAGACGCATTCGAGCGCGGGGTGCGGGCCGACCTTTCCACGGCGATCCACGCGGAGGCCGCGGTCGTCGCACAGGCCGCGCGGGACGGCATCAGCCTGGCCGGAGCAGACCTGTACGTGAGCACCTTCCCGTGCCCGGCGTGCGCCCGGCTGATCGCAGAGGCCGGATTCCGGCGGTGCTTTTTCGCGAGGCAGTACTCGGTGCTCGACGGTGAGCAGGTGCTCAGGTCCGCAGGTGTCGAGCTGATCTGGGTCGACGCTAGCGGTCGGCCTGAGCGCCCGGGCGGGAGCTGAACCTCATCCGGACGACTGCGTTCTCCTGGTCGGTGTCACCGACCAGCACGTGCGCGTGCACATGCCGGATGGTCGCGCCGGTGAAGCGGCAGTCCCCGTTCCTGACCCCCAGGCCGTAGTAACCGAGGCCGTAGCGATTGCGCACCGACGCCAGCGCCGTCCAGAAGTCGTGCCGGGTGTCCTCGTCCAGGTCAAGCAAGTCAGCCGCGTGCTGGTGGGGCACGAGGAGCAGATGCAGGATCGTGCCCGGGTACGGGAACTTGTTGGGCGTGACGGTCCAGTGCCGGGTCTGGAAGAGGATCTGCTGCCGGGCGTGACTGGCCAGGCCAGCAGGGCAGAACAGGCAGACGCCCTCGGCCTCAAGCTGGCGCATGTCAGCGAGCTGCTCCGCCGTCCGGTAGTTCTCCAGGCAGTAGTAGCTCACCGCAGGTCCCGCTCATAGTCGAGGTAGGAGTAGGCCGGTCCCGAGTCTGATCCCGGCTCGTCCTGCCGGCTGCTCAGGCGGAAGCCGGTCAGCCAGCCAGCGGGCATGACCGCGTCGCCGGGTACGTCCTGATGGATCCGGGTCAGGTAGATGCGGTCGACCGCAGGCAGTGCCTGCTGGTAGACCGAGGTGCCGCCGATCACGAACAGCTCGCCGTGCCCGGCCGCCGCGGCGAGCCGGGCGGCGGCCGCCAGCGCGGCCTCGACCGAGGTCTCGTATCGCACCCGCTCGTCGGTCTCGTATCGCACCCGCTCGTCGGTCTCGTATCGCACCCGCTCGTCATCGAGATCAGGGGGCATGCCGGAGACCACGATCGAGGTCCGGCCGGGGAGCGGGCGGCCCAGCCTGGCCAGGATCGAGTCATGCGTCACTCGCCCCATGACCACCACTCCTCCGCTGGTCAGCGACCTGAACCGGCGCAGATCCCCGGGCAGGTACCAGGGCAGCGCGCCGTTGGCGCCGATGACGTCGTTGGCGGCGGCCGCGAGGACGGCCGAGACGATCACGGCGACACCGGGACGGCCGGGATGGCCGGGTACGGCTCGTAGTCGCTGAGCTCGAAGTGCTCGGCGCGGAAGTCATGAATGTCGGTCACCGCGCGTCCCGCGTCGGTCAGGCCGACCGTCGGCAGCCTGCGGGAGTCCCTGTCCAGCATGGTCCGGGCCGCCTCGACCTGGTCTTCGTAAATGTGGGCGTCGGAAATGGTGTGGTAGTAGGTGACCGCGCTGATCCCGGTGAGCTGCTCCAGCATCAGCAGCAGCGCCGCGTACTGCACCATGTTGGCCGGCACGCCCACCGGCACGTCCCCGGACCGCTGGAACATGTGCAAGTGCAGCCCGTCGCCGATGACCCGGACATGGACCCAGCCGTGGCAGGGCGCGATGGTGGTGCGCGGCGTCTTGCCGCGCCCGCGCACCTGGTACTGCGGTATCCACGGCGAGATGAAGTGCGTCCGGTCGCCGGGAAGTTCCCTGATCTGCTCGACCAGGTGCTTGAACTGATCAAAGCTGCCGCCATCAGCGGTGGGGAACCGCTCGAAAGCGCCGCCGTAGGACCCGGGGCCAAGGCTGCCCGCCGGCAGGCCACGCGAGGCGGTTTTCTCCGGGGTGGCCCACTGGCCCCACCAGTCACAGCCGAACTCGGCAAGCTCGGTGAGCGTGGTCGCGCCGTTGATGAATGCGCAGAGCTCACCGATCGGCTTGCGCCAGAACGACTTGATGCTGCGCTCGGTGATGACCGGAAACCCGTTGGCCAGGTCGAAGCGCATGACCTGCTGCATCAGGGTAATCGCCCGCGGCCCCTGGCGGGTCGGTACCCAGGCACCGTCAGCGAGGATGCGCCCGAGCAGCTGCCGGTACTGGCAGTCGGGCTCGCGCTGCTGGAACGGACGGTAACGCACACTGCACCTTACCGGCGCGGCGATCTGCGCGTCCCGTGGCTAAGCCGTACCGCCGTGCCCTACTATCCTGCCGCACGGCGTCCGCGCTTTCGCAGCTCACGCACACATCACGTAGGGGGATATAGCAATGTATCGCATGCGCACACTAGCCGCCGGCTTAGCGGTCGCGGTGAGCCTGGGTACCGGGGCCATGGCGCTCGCGCCAATGGCGCTCGCCTCGGCGGCCAGGCCCGCTGGCACCGGGTCGTTCCGTACCTGGCCCGCCGCCCAGCGCGCGGCCGGATTCGGGCTGTACGCGCCGAGCCGCACCTACGGCCTGCGGCCGAACGGGCTGATCAGCGTGGACCGCTGCATGGCCGCAGGCAAGCTGTCCAAGCGGTCCGTATCCGCCAGCTACGGCTCCTTCCTGGCCCGCTGGCTCAGCATCCAGCAAAAAAACACCCGCGGTGCCTGCGGCAACTTCTCGGAAGCCCGGGTATTTGGCTACTACGTAGTCCAGGGCCGCCGGGCCACGATGTGGGGCGTCTGCGGCAAGAACCTCGGGCCGCCGTGCAGCTCACGCAAGATCACTCTGTACCTGACCTGGGAAAAGCACGGCATCTACTACGTCGCGGGGTCGCGTAATGAGCCGCGCGCCGTAATCGTGGGCTTCGCCCGCGGCCTGCGCCGGGTATAGCCAGCACCCGGCTCTCAGCCGCCAGCTCACCCGGCTCAGGTAGCCGGCGCGGTCCCGGCCGGGACCGCGCCGGCGGCCCGGGCCCGGCACAGCCGCAGCACATTCGCGATGATCAGATGGCCGGAGCCGCCGGCTGCGGTCAGTATGGACTCCGGGTGAAACTGCACGCCCCAGCGCCCGGCCGCCGCATCCTCGATCGCCATGACCGCGCCGTCCGCGGTCACGGCGGTCACCCGCAGGCCGCCTTTCACCTGGCCGGGCACCGCATAGAGCGAGTGGTACCTGCCCGCCGGGAATTCGGCAGGCAGCCCGGCCAGCAGCGTGCCGCCGAGCACCCGGACCAGGCCCGGCTTGCCGTGCACGGGTTCGCCGAGCAGGGTCAGCTCGCCGCCGGCGTGCTCGACCATCGCCTGCAGGCCAAGACACACCCCGAACGCGCTCAGCCCCCGCGCATCGAGCTCGCTGAGCAGCCGGTCGCAGCCGAAATCGGACGGGCGCCCTGGCCCGGGCGACAGCACGACGAGATCAGGCGCCTCGGTATCCAGGACGCCGCCGCCGAATCCGGCCCGCAGCGTGGTCACTGCCGCGCCCAGCTCACGGAAGTACCCGCCGAGGGTGTGCACGAACGAATCCTGGTGGTCGACCAGCAGGACGCGCAGCCCGGTGCCAGGCAGCGGGTCCGCCCCGGAGGCCGCGAGGGCGGCCGGCGATGATCGTTCGGCTGTGGTCCTCCCCTGGCCCGGCGCCGCGGGCTCCGGCTCGGCGAGCGTCTCTAGCAGCGCGCGGGCCTTCAGCTGTGTCTCGCGTTCCTCGGCCGCCGGGTCGGAGTCGAACAGCAGGGTGGCACCGGTTCGAACGGCGGCGATGCCATCCCTGATATGCGCGGTGCGCAGGGTAAGGCCGGTGTTCATGCCCCCGTCGACGCCGATCATCCCGACCGCGCCGCCGTACCAGCGCCGCGGGGCATCCTCGTGATCCTCGATGAACTGCATCGCCCAGGTCTTGGGCGCGCCCGTTACCGTCACGGCCCACATGTGGGTAAGGAACGCGTCCAGCGCATCGAAGCCCGGCCGCAGCCGTCCCTCGACGTGGTCCACGGTGTGGATGACCCGGCTGTAGATCTCGATCTGCCGCCTGCCGATCACCTTGACGCTGCCCGGCTCGCAGATCCGCGACTTGTCGTTGCGGTCCACGTCGGTGCACATGGTCAGCTCGGATTCCTCCTTCGGCGAGCCGATGAGGGCCGCGATGTTGGCCGCGTCCTCCAGCGGGTCGCCGCCACGGGCGACCGTTCCCGCGATCGGGCAGGTCTCGACCCGGTCCCCGGTCACCCGCACGTACATCTCCGGCGACGCGCCGACCAGGTACTCGCCGTCGCCGAGGTTCAGGAAGAACTCATACGGGGCAGGGTTGCGCTGCCGCAGCCGCTCGTAGAACGCGGCCGGTGAGCCGCAGCTGCCGTAGAACTCATGGCTTGGCACCACCTCGAACAGGTCGCCGCGCGCGAACCGCTGCCTGGCCTCCTCGACCACCCTGGCGTACGCACCGGGTTCCGGCGCGGCGGGCAGGGCCGCGGCATCGCCCGCCGCCCGGGCCGTGGCCTCCGCTCCCCCGGTGCCTGCCGTCCGGCGGGGCAGCCCGCGGGTCGAGCGGCCGCCGGTGTCGAAGTCGTAGCGGTACCTGATCGCGGTCTCCCGCTTGCGGTCCAGTACGTAGATCTCGTCGGGGAGATGCAGGACCAGGTCGCGCTGGCTGGCCGGGCGTCGGTGCCGCTGGCGCACGGGCTCGAACTGGAAGGCCAGGTCGTAGCCGAATGCGCCGTACAGCCCGAGGTGGGAATCCGGGCCAGCGATGGCGGCCAGGATCTCGCGCAGCGCTGAGAACACGGTAGGGCGGCGGCTGCGTTCTTCCTCGGTGAAGGTGCCGGTCGGCTCCGGTATGACAACGGTGACGCCCCCGGCGCTGGCTGCGGCGGTGCCAGCAGCCTTGTGCAATGCCGCGCCGATCACCGGCAGCAGCACCAGGCCGCGCTCGTTCAGGGCCTGCGCCGCGATCCGGCGGCCGTGCGCGACGATCTCGATGCAGGGGTCGACGTATCCGAACTGCCAGCGGCTGTACCGGCCCGGGTACTCCATCCCCGAGCTGAGCACCGCACCGCGGCGCGAATCGACCTGCCTGGTGAGCCCTTCCAGCTCCGCCGGGTCGAACGGCGTGGCGCTGCGGCTCACCCGGACGCCTGCCGGGGTCACGAAGCTGGGGACGTGGCTAGCTGTCGGGTCCATTCCGGCCCCTCACGTTCGTCGGGCCCGGCGCTGACGGCGGACCCGAGAAAAGCGACCGCCGGTGGCCGGGCGGTCGCCTTCAGGATCTGCAGTGTGCACGATCAGGCACCGCCTAACGGCGGTGCCACCAGCCAGCGGCTCGGTTCGCGTGCATGCGGGCGAGCCTAGCGGGCCCCGGACGCCCGCGCCAGCCGACCGCCCCGGCCGACCGCGCCAGCCGGCCCGCGCCGGGAGCTTCACGCCGGTCTGCTAGTTGCTGCTGGCGCCGGGGGGCGTGGCTGGCGCCACCGCGCGCCGCGGCGCGATGGCCAGGTCATCGCCCCGGTGCTCGGGCGTGGGCTTGCCGACGATCCGGTAGACCTCGTCGCCGTCGACGGTTTCCTTCTCGAGGAGCAGGTCGACCAGCTGCCCGAGCTCGATGCGGTGCGCGCTGAGCACGCTGACGGCGGTGTGCTCCGCCTCGCGCAGTAGCCTGGCGACCTCGCCGTCGACGATGGCCTGGGTGGCCTCGGCGAAGGGCCGGCTGGAAAGGCCGGAACCGCCGCCGCCGAGGAAGACGGACCCGCCTTCCGGGTACCCGACCGGGCCTAGCGCGGGCGACAGGCCGAATTCGCGGACCATCTTGCTGGCCAGGTCGGTCGCTGACGCCAGGTCGTTGGCGGCACCGGTCGAGCCGTGGCCGAGCTCGACGAGCTCGGCGGCGCGGCCGCCGAGCCGCACGGCCAGCGCGTCGGTCAGGTAGTCCTCGCCGTACAGGTGCCGCTCGACAAGCGGTAGCTGCTCGGTGACCCCGAGTGTCTGGCCGGCTGGCAGGATGGTGACCTTCGCGACCGGGTCCGCATGCTCGGACAGGGCGGCGACCAGGGCGTGGCCGGCCTCGTGGATCGCGACCGCGTGCTTCTCCTCGGGCAGCAGGACGTTGGAGCCCTCCCGGCGACCGAGCAGGATCCGGTCCCTGGCGACCGCGAAGTCGTCGGCCTTGAGCACCTCGCGGTTGTCGCGGACCGCGTTGATGGCCGCCTCGTTGGCCAGGTTGGCCAGGTCCGCGCCGGAGAACCCGGGGGTGCCGCGGGCCACCACGCTGAGGTCGACGTCGGGCGCCAGCCGCTTGCCCCGGCAGTGCACCGCCAGGATGGCAGCCCGCTCGGCGAGAGTCGGCAGCGGGATGATGACCTGGCGGTCGAACCGGCCCGGCCGCAGCAGGGCGGGATCAAGGACCTCAGGCCGGTTGGTCGCGGCCAGGACCACGATCCCCTGGGCCATGTCGAAACCGTCCATCTCGGCGAGCAGCTGGTTCAGCGTCTGCTCCCGCTCGTCATTGGCGACCACCGCGCCCGTGCCTGCCCGGCGCTGCCCGATGGCGTCCACCTCATCGACGAAAATGATCGCCGGAGAGCGCTTGCGGGCCTCGCTGAACAGGTCACGTACCCGGGCGGCACCGACGCCGACGAACATCTCGACGAAGCTGGAGCCGGTCACGGAGAAGAACGGCACCGAGGCCTCGCCCGCCACGGCCCGGGCCAGCAGCGTCTTGCCGGTGCCAGGCGGCCCGACCATGAGCACGCCGCGCGGCGCCATCGCGCCTGCCCGCTGGTAGCGCCCCGGGCTGCGCAGGAAGTCCACCACCTCGGCGATCTCGGCCTTAGCGCCCTCGTACCCCGCGACGTCGCTGAACTTGGTGTCAGGCCGCTCCGCGTCGAAGACCCTGGCCTTCGATCGTCCGGCGCCGAAGACCCCTTGCAGCTGGCCTCCCCCGGCGCCGCGGGATATCCGGCGGAACAGGTAGAACGCCACGATCAGCGGGGCCAGCAGGACGAAGAACCAGAGCAGCTCGGTGCCGAGGCCCGGGCTGGAGGTCTGCGCTGTGATGGCTACGCTCTCGCTGGCCAGCTGCGAGGTCAGCTGGGTCGACGGTGGTCCTGGGATCACAGTCGTGTAGGCGTCCCCATTGCGGAGGGTCCCGTTGGCGGCAGTATTCGGCGTACTGGCCTGGAACGTGATGTCCTTCACCTTGTGACTGTTGACGTCGGCGATGAACTGCGAGTAGCTGAGGTTGACCTGCGGTGATGTGATCTTGGGCAGGAACACGTACAGCACCAGCACGCCGACGATCGCGAGCGGCCATAGCCAGTGCCGCCAGGCGGGCGGCGGCGGCGGCGCCGTCGGTACCGGCTTATCGCCGGGCGGCGGCGGATTGGGCTGCTTGCTCATGGATCATCCTTTTCACCGCGCCTCGATAATCGCGGTAACTCTCGCCGGGGTAACGGCCCGCCGGGCCGATCTTGTTCCCCTATTCCGCCAGGCTAGCCTGCGCCGGCAGCCGGCCGGCTGCCCGGCACGATCTCAGCGGACGTTCAGGCCGGTGACGGCGCGGCCGACGATCATTCGCTGGATCTCGGACGTGCCCTCGAAAATCGTGAAAATCTTCGCGTCCCGGTGCCACCGCTCCACCGGGTAGTCGCGGGTGTAGCCGTTGCCGCCCAGGATCTGGATCGCCTGCTCGGTCACCCGGACCGCGGTCTCCCCGGCGACGAGCTTCGACATCGAGCCCTCGGCGCGGGTGAACGGCAGCCCGTTCCTGGCCATCCAGGCGGCCCGCCAGGTCAGCAGCCTGGCCGCGTCGACGGCAGCGTGCATGTCGGCCAGCATGAACGCGATGGCCTGGTTCTGCCCGATCGGGCGGCCGAACTGGACGCGCTGCCCGGCGTAGTCGGCGGCGAACTCGGCCGCGGCCCTTGCGACGCCTACCGCCATGGCCGCGACACTCGGCCTTGATGACTCGAACGTCTTCATCGCCGCCTGCTCGCCGCTGCTGCCGCCCTCGGCGATCCTGGCGAGGCGCTCATCCAGCCTGTCCTTGCCGCCGACCAGGCAGCGGCCAGGGACCCGCACCTGATCGAGCACCACCTCGGCGGTGTGTGACGCCCGCACCCCGTGCTTGCGGAACTTCTGGCCTTGCGACAGGCCGCGGGTTCCCGGCGGCACGATGAAGCTGGCCTGCCCGCGGCTGCCGAGAGCGGGATCCACCGATGCCACTACCACGTGCACGTCCGCGATCCCGCCGTTGGTCGCCCACGTCTTGGTCCCGGTCAGCACCCACTCGTCGGCGGCCTGCTCGTACACGGCCCTGGTGCGGATCGCCCCGACGTCGCTGCCAGCGTCATGCTCGGAGGAGCAGAAAGCGCCAAGCTTGATGTCGCCAGGGCCGCCGAATATCTGCGGCAGCCATTCGCCAACCTGCTCGCTGGTGCCGTTGCTGGCCACCGCGATCGCGGCAAGCCCGCTGCCGACCAGCGAGAGCGCAATCCCCGCGTCGCCCCAGAACAGTTCCTCGAAGGCGACAACCGTGCCGAGGCCGCTGGGCTCGAACCACTGCCGGGCGAAGAAATCCAGCGAGTACAAGCCGATCTTGGCCGCCTCTTCCAGGATGGGCCACGGGGTCTCCTCGCGCTCATCCCACTGGGCCCCGGCCGGCCTGATCACTTTCTCGGCGAACCCGTGCAGCCAGTCCCGCATCTGGATGACCTCGGCGGTCAGATCCAGGCTGAAGCCGCCGTCAGCGTCGCTGCTCATGCTCCTCCTCACGGTCCGGCGTACCCAGGGGGGGCATGTTACCCAACGGTAATATACGGTTAGCTGCGTTCCCAGGCCCGGGCGCACCACCCGCTGGCAAACGCCACCGCGATATCGGCCTAATCTCTACTGGCATGGACTACAGCGGCTACGATCGCCTGCTCTTCGAGCACCTTCCCGACGGCGTCCTGCTGATCACCATGAACCGGCCCGAGGTGTACAACGCCGCCGACGAGGCGATGCACACTCAGCTGGCCAGGATCTGGACCGACATCTCGCGGGACGACCAGACCAGGGCCGTGGTGATCACTGGCGCCGGCAAGGCCTTCTCAGCGGGCGGCGACCTGGCGATGGTGGCCAGGCAGGCCGCGATTACCAGCGCGTGACGAGCATGCTCGGCGAGATGAGCGACCTTGTCTATAACCTGATCAACTGCGAGAAACCTGTCGTGTCGGCGATCAACGGGGCGGCGGTCGAGCCGGCCTGGTGGTGGCGCTGCTGGCCGACATCAGCGTGTGCGCCGAGGACGCGCGCCTCGGCGACGGCCATGTCAGGCTCGGCGTCGCGGCCGGCGACCACGCGGCGATCATCTGGCCGCTGCTGTGCGGCATGGCCAAGGCCCGCTACTACCTGATGACCGGCGAGATGGTCACCGGTCACGAGGCCGAGCGCATCGGGCTGGTCACCAAGTCGCTGCCGCGCGGCGAGGTGCTGGGCGAGGCGCTGCGCATCGCGGGCGTCCTCGCCACCGGTTCGCAGCTGGCGATCAGGTGGACCAAGAAGGCACTGAACAACTGGCTCAAGATAGCCGGGCCCGTCTTCGATGCCTCCGCCGCCTACGAGATGCTGACGTTCATGGGCGACGACGTGCTAGAGGGCACCGCCGCCCTCAGGGAGAAGCGGCCGCCGAACTTCCCGTCGTCCGCCAGCCCGCCCGGCTAGCGGCACCCGCCCGCGCCGTCCGGGCTACTCCTGGTCGTGCCGGTCGAGGAAGGAGAACACCTCCGCCTCGTCCACCCCTGGGAAGCTCCCGGTGGGCAATGTCGCGGACAGGATGTGCGAGTGAGCGCGCGCCGAGGGCCACGCCATCCCGTCCCACCGGGCGGCCAGGACAGCGGGCGGCCGCTGGCAGCACTCCCCGTCCGGGCATGCCGAGGTGGCCCGCAGTGCAGTCTCCCGGCCGCGGAACCAACGTGAGTGCTCATACGGCACGCCCAGGGTGATCGCCGACCCGCGCTCCCGGCCCGGGTCGACGAATGCCACGCACCAGTAGGTACCCGCTGGTGTATCGGAGTACTGATAGTGCGGGCTGTACCGGTCACTGGCCTGGAAAACCCGGCGCCCCGACCACTCCCGGCACATCCGCTGCCCCTCGATCGCGCCGGCCGCATCGGCGGGGAATATCACCCCGTCGTTCTCGTAGGCCTTGTAGATGATGCCGCCCTCGTCGTTCTTGACGAAGTGGCATGGCAGCCCGAGGTGGTGGGTGGCGAGGTTGGTGAACCGGTGCGCCGCCATCTCGTAGGACACCGAGAAAACGTCCCGCAGGTCCTCGACGGACAAGTTCCGCGCGGTCATCGCCTCCTGCAGGAAGCCGCCGCTGGCCGCTCAGGAACCAGGACGGCGGCCGCGAAGTAGTTGGCCTCCACCCGCTGGCGCAGGAACTCGGCGAAGTCGGCAGGCGCGGAATGCCCGAGCACGAAATGACCGAGGGTCTGCAGCAGGATGGTCCGCGGCGTGTGCATGCCGATGGATTCCTGCTTCAGGTAGATCCGCCGGTTGTGCAGGTCCGTCACCGACCGCGCGGACTTGGGAAGATCACGAGCATATTTAACGGAAAACCCGTGCTGACTCACTACCGAGAGCAGCATCCCCTGGGACAGGGCTCCGCCCGTGTACCCGGCGTTCACGAGGGCCGCCGTGGCGGCCTGCTCGATCTTCGCGAAATAATTGCCCCGTTCGCGCATCATCGCCCGCAGGTCCGCATTGGCCGCCCTGGCCTCCTCTGGCGTCGCCGTTGGCTTGGCCCGCTGCTTGCGCAGCTCGGTGTATAGGGCCACCACGTGCTCGACGACATCGTTGGGCACCCTGGCGCCCACCCGCAGGTGCGGCAGGCCAAGGTCGCGGTAGACCGGGTCGCGCTGTGCCTCCTCCAGCGCGAGCTCCAGCTGCGCCCGGCGGCTTGGCGGCTGCCGGCGCAGCAGCTCATCGGTCGACACGGACAGCGCGCCCGCGAGCGACTCAATCAGCGACAGCTTCGGCTCCCGGCGCCCGTTTTCGATCAGCGAGAGCACCGAGGGCGCGCGGCCTACCTGCGCACCGAGCTCGGCCAGGGTCAGCCCCCTGGCACGCCGGACGTGCCGGAGCCGCTGCCCGAACAGAGAGAGGTCTAGACCTACCGTTTCGGCCAAGGATGACGAATTTTGGTTAGTGAATACTGCCACATGTTTATCTTAGACGAAGATGCAAGGTTTTTCAGGACCTTGGACCCTGGTGCCTGGCCGGTCTTACTACCGCAAACTTGGTGGTAACGACCCGGGAGGTTCCAGTGAACGATCGTCGGCGCGATGCCGCTTCGACAAGCCAGCCGTCAGCCGCCGCAGGCGCCAATGGACACCGCGGCACCGGCAAGTTTGACGACCTGGTAGCGGAACTACAGCGGCAGTGGGACAGCGATCCTCGCTGGGCAGGCGTCGAGCGGACGTACTCGGCCGCCGATGTGGTGCGGCTGCGCGGCTCCGTGCAGGAAGAGCACACGCTCGCCCGGATCGGCTCCGAGCGGCTCTGGTCCATGCTGCACGAAGACGGTTACGTCAACACGCTCGGCGCCCTGACAGGTAACCAGGCGGTGCAGCAGGTCAAGGCCGGGCTGCGGGCCATCTACTTGTCCGGCTGGCAGGTCGCCGCCGATGCCAACCTGGCCGGCCAGACCTACCCCGACCAGAGCCTCTACCCGGCCAACTCGGTGCCGCAGGTGGTCCGCCGGATTAACAACGCGCTGCTGCGCGCGGACCAGGTCGCCTGGTCGGAGGCGGCGGAAAGGTGGGCGCAGACCGCCTACTGGATGGCGCCGATCGTCGCCGACGCCGAGGCGGGCTTCGGCGGCGTGCTGAACGCATTCGAGCTGATGAAGTCCATGATCGCGGCGGGCGCGGCGGGCGTGCACTGGGAGGACCAGCTGGCGTCCGAGAAGAAGTGCGGTCACCTCGGCGGTAAGGTGCTGATCCCCACCGGCCAGCACATCAGGACACTGAACGCGGCCCGGCTGGCTGCCGACGTCTGCGGCGTGCCATCGCTGATCGTGGCCCGCACCGACGCCCAGGCCGCGACCCTGATAACCAGCGACGTCGACGAGCGGGACCAGCGCTTCGTGACCGGCGACCGGACCGCGGAGGGCTTCTACCGGGTCCACAACGGCATCGGGCCCTGCATCGCGAGAGGGCTGGCTTACGCGCCGTACTCGGACCTGCTGTGGATGGAGACGTCCAAGCCGGACCTGGAGGTGGCGCGGCGAGTTCGCCGAGGCGATCAGGGACGTATACCCGGACCAGATGCTGGCCTACAACTGCTCGCCGTCCTTCAACTGGCGCGCCCACCTCGACGAGGGCACCATTGCGAAGTTCCAGCGTGAGCTGGGCGAGATGGGGTACAAGTTCCAGTTCATCACGCTCGCCGGGTTCCACGCGCTCAACCACTCGATGTTCGAGCTGGCCCGCGGCTACGCGAGCGCGGGCATGCCGGCCTACGTCCGGTTGCAGGACGCCGAGTTCGCGTCCGAGGCCGACGGCTACACCGCCACCAGGCATCAGCGCGAAGTCGGCACCGGCTACTTCGACCTGGTCACCTCGGCGATCAGCCCGGATTCCTCGACCACGGCACTGACCGGGTCCACCGAGAGCGAGCAGTTCATCCCGGCCCACTGAGTTGCCAGGCGAGCGGTTCGTCCGGCCTGCTGAGAGTTGTCAGGGGCAGGCAGCTCGGCCGGAACCAGCTCGCTGACGAGCGCGCCAGCGCAGACGCTGAACATGGTGTCCGGGCTGGCGCGCTCAGTTAGTTTGCCCGGCCGGTCCGGGCCAGCGTTCGGGCAAGCACGAAGACCAGCGCCCGGCATGCCAGGGTGACGGCGACACAACCGAGGGTGCGGCAGGCCCCCGGCCCGCGTTAATTGCGCGACAGCGCCCGCCTGACACGGGTTCGCAGCAGCGTGTTAAGCGGCTCGAGCATGGAGTATGTCCAGTACGCGTCGCGCTCGATCAGGCGGAATTTCGCCCCCCGGGCGCCGCCGGGAAACCGGTAACCGGCCGGCCGGTAGGTCAGGAAGTCCGCGTGCATCATCGCGAAGAAGCGGTGCCGCAGGCGGCGCGGTACCAGGCCATCGGCGCCTACCGGCCCGATCCCCGAGCCTCCCTTGCCCAGGATCGTCGTGTAATGAAAGATAGCCCGCCCGAACAGCGCCGCCATGACCGGGCCCGTGATCATCGGGTCGCCGTCGGACTTGCGCTTGGCGACCAGTTCGAATACCTGACGGTAGGAGCGGAATATATCGAAATGCGCTTCGGTGGTCTGGATCATGAATGAGCCGCGGCGGTGTTGCCGGTAGCGGTAGCAGATCCGGCCCGCCGCGCCGGCCTTTACCGCGCTGATCTTCGAGGCACTGAGCAGCGCCGTGCAGGACACCGGCACGTCCTCGTGAATCCCGTCAGGGAACGGCTGCCCGAGGCCGGTCAGGAACCCGCGACGGATGATCTTGCTCCAGATCGTCATGGCCAGGTTGATCACCGCAGGCTGCTGCGCCAGCGTGAAGCACCCGTCGGGCAGGCCGCGCAGCACGGCCACGCCGTGGCTCGGACTGATCCTGCCGTCCGGAAAGACGTGCTCATAATCGACGAGCAGCACGTCAGGCCGCCGCTGGCGCAGGTCGCTTGCGACCGCCTCCAGGCTGCCGGGGACCAGCGTGTCGTCCCCGTCGACGAACCAGACATACTCCCCCAGGGCGTGCCGCAGGCCCTCGTTCCTGGCCGCGCCCGGCCCGATCCGACCCGGGTGCAGCACTCGCAGCCGGCCGTCGCGGGCGGCCCGGTCATCGAGGATCGCCGCGGAGCCGTCGGTGGAACCGCCGTCGACAGCGATCACCTCGATATCGGCGAACTCCTGCCCCAGTACCGAATCCAGGCACTCACCCAGGTAGTCGTGCAGCTGGTAGACCGGGATGATGACGCTGATCAGCGGCGGGCGTGGCACGAGGCACCGAGCCGTCAGCGCTGCGGATCTGGCTGCGCGGCGGGCTGTGCAGGCTCCGCGGACTGTGCGGGCTCCGCGGACTGTGCGGGCTCCGCGGGCTCCGCGGACTCTGCGGACTCTGCTGGCCTCGATGGCTCCAGCCTGGGCGGCGCCTGGTCCGGTGGTGCTTGCTCCGGCGGCACCGGCCACGCCTTGCCCGCGTCGGCGCGGCTCATCCGGGACGGCCACCAGTTCCACCTGCCGAGCAAGACCACAGTCGACGGCACGAGCAGCGTGCGGACCAGGAATGTGTCCATCAGGATGCCGAGCGCGAGGCCGAAGGCGATGTCGCGGAACTGGCTGCCGCCCGCTCCGCTGCCCGCCACGACCCCGAACACGACGAACGTGCCGGCTAGCACCAGGCCGGCGGACGTCACCGTCGTTCCGGTGACGCTCAGCGCGCGCGCGACAGCGTCCCGTAGCCGAAGCCGGTGCGCCTCCTCCCTGATCCGCGTCATCACCAGGATGTTGTAGTCCTCCCCGAGCGCCAGCAGGAAGATGAACATCAGGAACGGCATGAAGAAGACCAGGCCCCCGCTTCCGCCGATCTTGATGAACAGCAGGACGGACAGGCCGAGCGCCGCGAGATACGACAGCCCCACCGAGGCGATCAGGTACAGCGGTGCGATCAGGCTGCGCAGCACCAGCGCCAGCAGCAGGCCGATCGCCAGGATCGCGATCGGGATGACGTGCTTGAGGTCGCTGTTGGAGATGCTGCTGATGTCGTAGAGCGCTGGCGCCTGCCCGCCTAGCGCGGACTCGGTCGCGCCGATCCGCTTTCCTATCGCGGTGGTGGTGGCCCGCAGCGACGGCACCGCCTGCATCGCCTTGGTGCCCCCAGGGTCCCCGGCCTTCAGCCCGGTGGAGAACTGCACGGTGCGGCCGTCGGGGCTGACGTAGTTCGAGGTAGCCCGGTAGATCCGGTAACCGGCCAGCGGCACCTTGATACCCGGTGGCGGCGCCGGGGGCAGCGCCCTGGCCGGCCCGAGGGCACCGTGCAGCAAGGTGTACTGCGCCGGGGTCAGGGACACGCCCGTGGGATTCAGCGGACCCGTGATCTGCGTGAACAGCCCGCTCGCCCGCATCTGGACGGCCGCGGCCGCCAGGGGCGCCGGGTCCTGCCAGACCGGAACGTTGAACTTGAAGATCAGGTTGGTCGGATTCGCCGACGATTGCGGGAAGTACTTGGTGAGCAGGGCCTGCCCGGCGGCCGAGTCGCTGCCGGCCGGCGGCGCCGTGTTCCCGCCAAACCCGGCCCCCGTATAGCCGAATACGGCAATGGCGAGCGCGCCGAATACGACGACCCCGGTCAGCAGCGTCGGCACCGGGTGCCTGACGACCCGGCCGGCTATCCGGCCCCAGATCCCCGAATTGCCCGCCCCCTGGATGTTCCACGGCAGCAGCTTGGGCCGACCGAAGATCGCGCGGAACAGCCTGCGCTTCATCGCCAGTATGGACAGTCTGATCGACAACAGGGCCGGCAGCAGGGTCAGGGCGGCGATCAGGATGACGCCGATGGCGATGGCGAACGGCACGCCGAGGTCAGAATAGAACGGGAAACTGGCCAGCAGCAGGGTGAGCACGGCCGCGATCACCGTGGCCGCGGAGAACGTGATCGACTCGCCGACCCTGGTCACCGCCCTGACGATCGCCTCCCTGGCGTCCTGCCTCGGATGGATCAGGTCGCCGAGCAGGCTGCCGCCCAGGCTGGTGGTGCCGGGGTAGCTGGCGCCCTGCTGGCCATGCTGGCCGGCCCGCAACTCCTCGCGGACCCGGAAGACCAGGAAGAGCCCGTAGTCGGTGCCGGCGCCGAGCACCAGGACGATCATCAGGTACTGCGCGAGCGGGGACACCTGAAGCCCGTGCCTGGCCGCCTCGGCGACCAGCGGCCCGGCTATCAGCCCGGAAACGAAGGCAGGCGCGAGCGTGACCAGCGCGAGCGACAGCGAGCGGAAGATCAGCACGAGCAGGACGATGATCAGGATCGCGGCATAGTCCTGCACCTTGTTGCCCGTGTTGCCGGACGCCTTCTGCTGATCGACCTGCTCGGCGGTGTCGCCCGCCAGGTGCGCCTGCAGCCCGGCCGGCAGCCGGGCCTGCACGATCTTGGCTCGCAGCGCGTTGATCAGGTCGGCTGCCCCGTTGGGGTTGCCCCCTGGCTGTACCGCGAGCACTACCAGCTGCTCGGCGTGGCCACTGGGCGAGATTCCCGATTCGATGACCTTGCTGACTCCGGGTACCGACTTCAGCTGGCCCTGCAGCGACGTCATCGCCGTGACGTCGGCGGGAGTCAGCGGTGCTGCGGTACGGGCCGCCACGACCGGGATCGGCAGCAGGTTGGCGGTACCGAACGGGGCGGCCAGCTGCGCCGCGTGCTCGCTCGGCGCGCTCGCGGGCAGGAACTTGGTGGTGCTGTTCTGCGTAACGCTGGATAGCGCGGGTAGCTGCGTGACCGCCCCGAACGTGGCGGCTATCCACAGCAGCACCACCAGCCACCGGAACCGCACGGCGATGCGCCCGATGGCGCCGAATATCGCATCCAGCTGCATGGCGAGACAGACTCCATGAGGTCATTGATCGTCGTGCGCCCAAACCCCTGCACAGGCCAGCGTATCGGCCGCGCACCGATCGATCGGCCAGATCACGCCTGCCGAGCGGCAGCCGGCCACTTCACTCAAGCCGGCCGTCGGCCAGTGGTGACGATACTCGCGCGGCCGGGCTGGCCCATGAAGGCCCGAAGCCGGCGGCATCTGGCCGAAGCCGCCGTCCGGGACGATTATCTTGGTTCCATGCGCCGGACCACGCCGCGGTGATTACCCTGCGGACCAGCGTCGACAATGGATAGCGGCGCCACGCCGGGCCCTGGTATGCGCCATTCTGATGCGGGACATGCCGAGTGCGGTGCTGGCCTGAGAGGGTCGCAGCCGTCAGACTCGTCACGGGGGAGGTCCGAGTTCCGCCCCCTGCGCGGCCCGGGCAGCGCGGAAGGGACGCCGATGCAGGAGCTGCGCCTCGTTGCAGTCAGCGAGGATGGGAGTTACGCCATTCTCGCGGTACCAGGGCGGGGCGGTCGCTTCTCCTTGCCTATAGACGACCGGCTGAGGACAGTTGCCCGCGGCCAGTTCTCCCGGCTCGCCCAGTACGAGATCGAAGTGGAGAATCCCTTGCGACCCAAGGAGATCCAGGACCGGATCCGCTCCGGCGAGACGGCAGATGAGATCGCAGACCTGGCAGGCATCCCGATTGAGCGGGTACGCCGCTTCGAGGGCCCGGTTCTTGCCGAGCGTGAATACCGTTCCCAGGAAGCACAGCGGGCCACCGTCCGCAGCGCCGGCGACTCGGGACCAGGCCCGCGGCTCAGCGAGATCGTCGCCGAGCGGCTGGCGCAGGCCGGTGCCAGCGCGGAGGATGCGCGCTGGGACTCAAGGAAACGAGCAGACGGCAACTGGCAGGTGCAGCTCATGTTCACCGCTGGAGGCCGACCGCAACTGGCCGAGTGGATCTTTGATCCGCAGCGCAGGCATGTGACGCCAGATGATGATCAGGCCGCGAAGCTATCCCTGTCGGAGGCAGAGCTTGCCGCGCTCAGGCTGGCACCGCGCGGGCCCGGCAGCGCGACCGTGACCCCCATCGCCCGCCGGATCGGCGCGCAGTCCCAGGAGCCTCATCCTGAACAGGACGGCCCACCGGGCCGGGCCGCCGCGCCGTCGGCCGAGCAGGCTGTCCACGTAGCTCAGCTTGCCGCGACTGAGCAGGGCGAACCGGAGCGTGCCGCATCCAGGCAGGACGTCGCGCCGGGTAGGCAGGACGTCGCGGCATCCAGGCAGGACCTCGCGGCGGGCAGGCAGGACCTCGCGGCGGGCAGGCAGGACGTGGGCCAGGCAGGACGTCGCGGCATCCAGGCAGGACGCTCGCGGCCTCCAGGCAGGACGTCGCGGCGGGCAGGCAGGACGCCACCGCCAGGCAGGACGGCACCGCCAGGCAGGGTGACCCGGACAGCCCGGCCCGCGAGCGTCCGGTCAAGAAGGCGGCCAGTGGCAGATCGAGGCGAGCGTCAGTCCCGTCCTGGGACGAGATCATGCTCGGCAACTCCAGGCAGCCCGACTGACCGGCGTAGGATCACGCACCGAGGACTGAGCGACGGGCAAGGGGATGCAGTTTGGGCCGGTGTGACCGCAAGAGGCGCCCGGCCGCCCGCTGCACAGCCGCCCGCTGCACAGCCGCCCGCTGCACAGCCGCCCGCTGCACAGCCGCCCGCTGCACAGCCGCCCGCTGCACAGCCGCCCGCTGCACAGCCGCCCGCTGCACAGCCGGTCTCCTCGCCCTCATGTCGCTTGTCAGCGGCTGCGCGCTGGTCGGCAACTCGAAGGTATTGCTGAACACGCCACAGATGACGGTCACCAGCCCGCTCTTCAACGAGCACCTGATTCCCAGTCAGTTCACCTGCTATGGCGTCGGCGAGAGCCCGCCGGTCTTCTGGTCGGGCGCGCCGCCGGAAACCAGGTCGTTCGCGCTGGTCGTGGACGATGCCGCAACCCCCATCACCCCGTACGTCTACTGGATCGTCTTCAACATCAGCCCGGGCACGGAGATCCAGGCCGGAATGATCCCGACCGGCGCGCTCCAGGCCGAGAACAGCGCGGGGACGGCGAAGTACAAGCCGCCATGCCCGGCGGGGCGAAGCCATCAGTACCGGTTCACGGTTTACGCACTCAATGCTTCCCTGCCCCTCGCCAACGGCGCCCCCCTGAAGGCCGTCTGGACGGCCATCGCCAGTCATGCGATTGCGCGCGGCTGGCTGACGGCGACCGCCCTGCGGACGGAGTCACCGGCCAGGCGGAAGTAGTCACCGGCGGGCAAGCCATATCACGGTCGCAACTTGGCGGCACAGCGGGGTGAACTTCTCGAATCGCGTGACAAGGGTGATAGGGGTCCGTCAGAATCACTCTTCAGGCCCGATCAGCCTCGGAAATATCAGGGTGCCTGCGCTACTGGGTAAGGCCCGCGTCGATGGCCGCGCGTGTCTCGCTTGCACCGCACTGTGAGGCCATGTCGTTTTTGGATGGTGCGATGACTAAGCTTGTTATTGGCCTGGCGGTAGTTGTCGTGGTTGTCCTCACTGCCGTTATTTTGGTCGCCCGAAACATGCGACCGGACGATCCGGAGGACTTCGCGGGCCGTTCGGGCAACCGTAGCCGGAACGGCAGCGACGACCACACGGGCGATCACCCAGTGGCCGGCCACCGGCCGCCGCCCGGTCATCACGGTGGAAGCCACGGCCACGTGGCAAGCAGGGACCGGCTAGGCGCCAGCGTACCCGGCGACCGCGGGACCGATCGCCGTGCTGGCGACGCTGGCAATCGCCGCCGTGCGGAGGCGCCCGCGTCCGCGTCAGCCCGCTCGCGGCAAGGCCGCGGGAACCGCTCCGGCGACAGCGCCGACTGGCCAAGCACCGAGTGGGAAAAACTCTCCGACGTCGACTACTGGGCGGAACTCGCAGCAGACAAGCCGCTGACCACCACCGCGCAGCCTGCGACGCCTGCCAGCCATGGTCAGGACAGTCACGACCGAGACTTGCACGCTGCGCCGGTGCCCGTTCCCGCAGTGCCCGTTCCCGCAGTGCCCGTTCCCGCAGTGCCCGTTCCCGCAGTGCCCGTTCCCGCAGTGCCCGTTCCCGCAGTGCCCGTTCCCGCAGTGCCCGTTCCCGCAGTGCCCGTTGCAGCCGCAGTGCCCGTTGCAGCCGCAGTGCCCGTTCCCGCAGTCGACCAGGGTGCCGCAACTGGGCGGATCCAGCGGCACGTTCAGAGCAGCCTCGACGATGACCCGCTGACCAGCCCGTCTTTCCCAAGCGTTCGCGCTGATGACAGCAGGTCTTTCCGGAACAGCCGGATCGGCGGGCACACGTCGGGCTCATCCAGCGCGCCGACGCAGCAGTTCGCGAGCTACGACAACCGGATGGCACAGTTCGGCGTTCCTGTGGCTGCGGCCGGAGAACGAGGCCATCTGCCTTTCTATGCTGACGCTGTACCCGGTCCGGGCGGCTACCACAGCGACATCCGGGCAGCAGAACCGGTGCGCACTGACAGCTACCAAGCCGCGGCCGGGTCGCCACCGAGCCCTCGGCCGGGCGCTATCCCAGTCGGCGGTGGCGCGCCGTTGGCTGCGGGCACTGATCCCCTGCCATCAGGGAATCCGTACGACGGCTACGTCGGCTCCCCGCCAAACGACAGCTTCCCGGCCTGGTCGGCTCAGGACCTGAACGGCTACCCCAGCCCTTCCTATCAGCCGGCCAGCGACCCGAACGGCTACCGCAGCCCCTCGTATCACCCGGCCAGCGACCCGAACGGCTACCGCAGCCCCTCGTATCACCCGGCCAGCGACCCGAACGGCTACCGCAGCCCCTCGTATCACCCGGCCAGCGACCCGAACGGCTACCGCAGCCCCTCGTATCACCCGGCCAGCGACCCGAACGGCTACCGCAGCCCCTCGTATCACCCGGCCAGCGACCCGAACGGCCACCGCGCCGGCTGGTATCCGCGGCATTCGGTCAGCCCGCCGACCGGGGATGACGGTGCCGGAGCCGGGTCCGACATGGTCGGCTTCGAGACGCGGGGTCCTGGCCGGCGCGGTGACGGCCACTACTATCCCGCCGCATACTCTGCCGGCGGCTACCCGGTCGGCCGGCATGGCCACCAGGATTACCTGCCGGGCCCCGGCTATCCGGGCGCGCCAGCGGCC
The DNA here is from genome assembly GCA_963774825.1 of uncultured Actinomycetes bacterium. Taxonomy (GTDB): domain Bacteria; phylum Actinomycetota; class Actinomycetes; order Streptosporangiales; family Streptosporangiaceae; genus DATBGO01. The sequence continues at coordinate 207,387 of CAVZGW010000027.1, forward strand.
CAGCACAGCCGAGATCCCTATGCACAGGATGGATACGGCGGCCAGCCGGGGTACGAGCCACTTGGCCGCTAACTCGCTCCCGTTACCGCGATTTGACAAGGTGCCCCTCCGCGCGCGGAGAATGTGCCGGACCTTGCAAGGCAGGTGATATGCAGGACGGCAGCCGTGACCACGCGCGCAGCTACCATCTGCACCGTCTGGCGACGGCGCTCGACTCCCAGGGATTCCACACAACTGTAAAGACCACCTACCCCGCGACGTTGCATGTCTTCATCCCCGGTGCATCGATGCTCGCGGAAAGCATCGATTGCACGCCAGGCAGCGGTCCGGATGGCCGCCTGTGCTGGTTCTACCGCTGGTCGTGGGGCGAGGTGTTACACGACGCCGAGGATCCGCCAGGCGCGGCGGCGAAGATCGCAGAGGTGCTAGCGGCCCGCTGACGGCGGCCCGCTGGATGGCGGCTGGATGGATGGCGCCCGCTCAGCAGGGCCGCCGTCACACCGCCCGCCGCACGACCACCCGGACGCTCCGGTCCTCGCCGACAGTGCCGGTGACGCCCGGGCCGCTCAGGCCCGGGCCGTCAGGCGCGCCGACCGCACAGCCAAACTGCTCAGCCAGCGTCTCGCTCATGATCAGTTGTTGTTGGGCGAGCGCTGCCTGCCGCACCGTGTCGTCGCCGTACAAGGTCAGGCCGATCCGGTCGGTGATGTCCAGCCCAGCGTCCCGCCGCGCCTGCTGCACCAGCCGTATCACGTCGCGTGCCAGCCCTTCCTGCGCCAGCTCGGGGGTGACCCGGGTGTCGAGTACTACGAACCCGTCACGGATCAGGCCAGTCGACAGGCCGCAGGCGCCCTGGCCCTCGGTAACCACTGTCTGGAGGGTGTACTCCGCTTCCAGCAGCGCAACGCCGCCCGAAATGACGGTACCGTCCGCGGTGACCGACCAGTCGCCTGACTTACTTCCCCTGATTGCCCGCTGGACGTCCCCGCCAAGGCGCGGACCGGCGGCGCGCGCGTTGACGGTGAGCCGCTGCGAGACGCCGAAGTCGGCCGCGATCGCCGCCTCGATGTCCCTGAGAGCCACGTTACGGACGTTGACCTCGTCAGCGATGACGGCCGCGTAGTCCAGCAGCCGCTCCGCGTCGGCCATGACGACCGTGACCTCGCCGAGCGGCAGCCGGGTGCGCAGCCCTGCGGCCTTGCGCAGGCCGAGCACGGCGGAGCAGATCTCCCTGGCCCGGTCCATCCCCGCCACGAGCGCATCGTCACCTGGAAGGCTCGCCGCATCGGGCCAGTCGCTCAGGTGCACCGACCTGCCGCCGGTGAGGCCGCACCAGATCTCCTCAGCCACCAAAGGCAGTAGCGGTGCAGCCACCCTGGTCAGCACCTCAAGGGTGGTGTAAAGGGTATCGAACGCCGCCATCGCGGCCGCGGTCTCGCCGTCCCAGAAGCGGTCCCGCGAGCGCCTGATATACCAGTTGGTCGTCACGTCGAGGAACCCTTGCACGGCCTCGCATGCCGACGCGACCTGATAGCCATCGAGATCTGCCTGCACCCTGCTGACAAGGTCCCTGAGCTTAGCAAGCAGGAACCGGTCCAGGATGTCGGCGGATCCAGCCGACCAGGCTGCGTCATATCCCCGGCCGCCGCGGGCCGCGTTTGCGTACAGCGAGAAGAAGTACCAGGCGTTCCACAACGGGATGAGCACCTGCCGGACGCTGTCGCGGATGCCCTGCTCGGTGACGATAAGATTGCCGCCGCGCAGGATCGGGCCCGACATCAGGAACCACCGCATCGCGTCGGCCCCGTCCCGGTCGAACACCTCGGAAACATCGGGGTAGTTCCGCAGCGACTTGCTCATTTTCTGGCCATCGCTGCCCAGCACGATGCCGTGGGTCAGGCAGGTCGAGAAGGCCGACCTGTCGAACAGGGCCACGCCGAGGACGTGCATCGTGTAGAACCAGCCGCGGGTCTGGCCGATATACTCCACGATGAAATCTCCAGGGAAGTGCTTCGAGAACCAGTCGCGGTTCTCGAACGGGTAATGCACCTGGGCGAAGCTCATCGAGCCCGAGTCGAACCACACGTCGAGTACGTCGGCCACCCGGCGCATCGTTGCTGTCCCCGCCGGGTCATCCGGGTTCGGCCGGGTGAGCTGGTCGATGAACGGCCGGTGCAGGTCGGTGACCTCGACCCCGAAGTCCCGCTCGAGTTCGGCGAACGAGCCGTAGACGTCAATGCGCGGATAGGCGGGGTCGTCGGACTTCCACACCGGAATCGGGCTGCCCCAGAAGCGGTTGCGGCTGATCGACCAGTCGCGGGCGCCCGCGAGCCACTTGCCGAACTGCCCCTCCTTGACGTGCTCGGGCACCCAGGTGATCTGCTCGTTCAGCTCGAGCATCCGGTCCTTGATCTTCGTGACCGCCACGAACCAGCTCGACACGGCCTTGTAGATCAGCGGGTTACGGCATCGCCAGCAATGCGGGTAGGAGTGGACATAGCTCTCCTCACGGATCAGCAGTCCGGCGGCCCTGAGATCATTGATGATGGGCCGGTTCGCTTCGAAAACGTGCAGGCCCTGGTACCGGGGCACTACTGACGTGAAGCACGCGCCGTCGTCGACGGTCAGGACTGTCGGGATGCCGTTGGCCTCGCAGACGAGCTGGTCGTCCTCGCCGTAAGCCGGTGCCAGGTGGACCACGCCGGTGCCCTCGTCGACGGTGACGTGGTCACTGAGCAGGACGCGGAACGCGTCCCCGGTGCCCCACCGTCCCGCATCGGCAAGGAAGCCGAAGATCGGCTCATATCGCAGCCCGGCGAGTTCAGCGCCCTTGCGCCGCGCCACCACCCGTCCGGCTGCCGCAGCCCCGAGCTCGCGCTCATATGCGGGCAGGCGCGCCTCCGCGAGCAGGTAACGCTCTCCATCGCGGGAGACCGTCACGTAGTCGATGTCGGGGCCGACAGCAACGGCCAGGTTGCTCGGGAGGGTCCATGGGGTCGTAGTCCACATGAGCAGGAGCTCACCGGTCTCCAGCCGGGCACCGACGGTGACCGCCGGGTCCTGGCGCTGCTGATAGACGTCATCGTCCATCCGCAGCTCATGATTGGACAGCGGCGTCTCATCGTTCCAGCAGTACGGCAGCACCCGCTGGCCCTCATAGACCAGGCCCTTGTCGAAGAGCGTCTTGAAGGCCCAGATGACGCTTTCCATGTAATCCGGCTCAAGCGTCTTGTAGTCGTGCGCGAAGTCGACCCAGCGCGCCTGCCTGGTGACGTACTCGCGCCATTCACGGGTGTATCTGAAGACTGACTCGCGGCAGGCGGCGTTGAACTTCCCGATGCCCAGCTTGAGGATCTCCGCCTTGGTCCTGAGCCCGAGGAACCGCTGAGCCTCCAGTTCGGCAGGCAGTCCGTGGGTGTCCCAGCCGAACCTGCGCTCGACCCGCCGGCCGCGCATTGTCTGGTATCGCGGGATAAGGTCCTTGACGTAGCCGGTCAGCAGGTGGCCGTAGTGCGGCAGGCCGTTGGCGAACGGCGGTCCATCATAAAAGACGAACTCATTGCTGCCGTTCTCGCCTGCCGGGCGGTTGTCGATAGATGCCTGAAAAGTGCCTTCTTCCTGCCAGTACCGCAGGATGCGCTCTTCTACCTCAGGAAACGCCGGGCTCGCCGCCACGCCGGCGGGCGGCTTGCGGAGCCGGTCAGGGCCGGCTGACACATCACGCTTCGGATAGATCATCGGCTCTGGCCTTTCGTCGTCCGCCCGTGCTAGCTGTGATCGGGCTTCAGGGCGACGTCGTCCGGTGACGAGCGATCGGTCCTGGACGACCGTAGACGCGGTCAGCATATCGGCCGCTACGCCGGTACCGGATCCGGCGGCCCGGGCCCTGGGCCTCGACCCGGTGCGATCTACCCTGCAGTGCCGCGGCCTGCCCTGAGCACGGCCAGCGTCGCGAGGAAGACGCCGGCGAGCAGGATGTACGGGACCAGATCCGACGTCGCCTGGGCCACGGCGCCGCTGCCCGCAGACGCGAAGGCCTGCCCGGCCGCCCAGGCGAGATTGCCCAGCCCGAACGCAAGTCCCTGGTTGAGCCCAAGGCGATGCGCACCGGTGCTGAGCAGGGCAGTCGCCGGCGTGAAGAGCGTTCCGAAGGCGGGCATGCCGACGATCAGTAGAGCGACGAGCCACGGCGCGGGAGCCAGCAGCGGCGCCAGCAGGCTCACAACCAGTCCCCCGGCCAGTGAAAGCCGGATGGGCAGCAAGGCACCCCGGCGGTCCGAGAGCCGGCCGACAAGCGGCGAGAGCGCTGCCTCGATCGCCGCCGACGCGAGGAATGTCGCTCCGATAACCAGGGTCACCGCACCGAGCTGGCTCAGCCGCAGCGGCGCAAGCACGTCCACTACACCGAAGGCCAGGCCGGCCAGCATCGTCAGCCACATGCCGGTGGCGACCTGACGGTCCCGCACCGCCGGCCAGGCCGCCCGCAGTCCCTGCGGCACCGATCCTTGCGGAGCAGGCACGATGAAGGCCACGACCATGAGGGCCACTCCGGCCACGGCCGCGGCGCCGAAGGCGGGCCCGGTCCCGACCTGACCGGCGACGGCTCCGACCACCGGGCCGAACAGCGCCCCGCCGACCGCCGCGCCCAGCGCGGTGCCGAGCAGTTCGCCGCGCCGCTGCGCCGGAGCGGCCCTGGCCAGCCAGGCCAGGCCCGCGGCCCAGGTACACGCTCCGGCCAGGCCCTGGACAAAGCGCGCGGCATCGAGGACTCCCGCGGCAGACGCCAGGCCGAAAACGAAAGTCGACGCGCTCATCAGCGCCAGGCCGAGGAGCACGACCGGCCGGTCACCCAGCCGGGCGGTCAGCAAGCCGCCAGGAAGCGCGCCGATCAGCGTGCCGAGCGGATAGGCGGCGACCAGGACTCCCGCTCCGGCCTTTGACAGCCCTGCGACCTGCACGTAATGCGGTAGCAGCGGGGTCAGGGCGGTAAAGAACATCGTGTCGACCAGCACGAGCGCACATACGAATCCCAGCAGCGCGCGCAGCGAAGGCGTCAGCACCGGCCCGGGCCCCGTCATGCCCGCCGCATTCCGACGGCTCGGAAGTGTCGCGGCGAGCGCACTGGCCGGGCCGGTTGCGGACCGTGCCGGCGACGTTCTGGCATCCGCCCATAATCCCTGTGCTCAAGGCCGGCCACGCAGGCAGGGGTGGACTGGACCGCCTCTGCGGGCGAGGGCAAGGGCCAGGGCGAGGGCCAGGGCGAGGGCCAGGGCTAGGCGAGGGCCAGGTACCTCCGGGAACATAATACGCGCTACATTTATTGTGCTTACACAGGGGCACAGCTCGAAATACTCCTTAACCCGGGTTGTAGCGCAGGAGAGGCTAATTGTCGAACGAGGAATTGGCAATAGAGTTGGCAATAGAGCAAGAATACATTTCCATGCTCTATGACCGGCTGGATAGCAACCGCGAACGAGCCTCGGCCCGCCTGGCCGCGGTCATGCGGGAAAACGGCGGCACCCATCAGGCCCGGTCCGAGCGCGAGTCGATGACTGAGATGTACTTCCGGCGGATCGCCCAGTTCGATGCGGCCGAGAACGGCCTGTGTTTCGGCCGTCTCGACTTCGATGACGGCCAGCCGCGTTACATCGGCCGGATCGGGCTGCGGGACGCCTCAGGCGACTACGACCCGCTGCTCATGGACTGGCGTGCGCCTGGCCGCGCGGCCCTTTTACCTGGCGACGGCGGCGTCCCGCGACGGGGTGCGGCGCAGGCGGCACATCAAGACCCGCAACCGGACGGTGACCGACCTCGATGACGAGGTGCTTGATCTCGCCGCGGCCGATCCGCGCCAGCATCAGGGACTCACCGGGGAGGCCGCGCTGCTCGCCGCGGTCAGCGCGAGCCGGACCGGCCGGATGAGCGACATCGTAGAGACGATCCAGGCCGAGCAAGATCAGATCATCCGGTCCGGCCTGCCTGGCGTGCTCGTTGTCCAGGGCGGACCTGGCACCGGGAAGACGGCGGTCGCGCTGCACCGCGCGGCTTTCCTCCTCTATACGCACCGCGAGCGGCTATCCAATCGCGGCGTGCTTATCGTCGGCCCGAATCCGACGTTTATCCGGTACATCGGTGACGTGCTCCCCTCGCTCGGCGAGACCGGCGTGCTCATGTCGACGATCGCGGAGTTGTATCCGGGCATCGTCGCGCGGCGGGCCGAGCCGCCCGCGGCCGCCGAGGTCAAGGGCAGGCTGACCATGGCGGGAGTTATCGCCGCCGCGGTGCGCGACCGGCAATGGGTGCCCGACGAGGCCCTGGAGATCACCGTGGACCGGGAGAGGCTGCGGCTGGACCGGCGCACCTGCGCCCGGGCCCGGACCCGCGCACGGCAGTCCCGCAGGCCGCACAACCAGGCCAGGGCTATTTTCGTGAGGGAGATCATCGAGGCACTTGCCAGGCAGATCGAGAGCCGGATCGACGCCGCCGCCCCGGGCCAGGGCAGCGTTCTCGGCGAGGTCGACGTGGCGGCGATCCGTAGCGACCTGCGCAGGAACAGCGAGGTACGGCGAGTCATCCGGCTGCTGTGGCCGGTGCTGTCGCCGGAGCGGCTACTGGACGACCTGTTCTCCGCGCCCGCCCGCTTGGCCGCTGCGGCCACCGGGCTGACCGAGGCGGACCGCGCCTTGCTGCTCCGTGACCCCGGTCATGGGTGGACCCCAGCGGACGTGCCGTTGCTCGACGAGGCGGCTGAACTGCTCGGCGAGGATGACCGGGCGGCGCGGGCGCAAGCCGAGATCGAGCGCCGCGGCCGCGTGGCTTACGCGCAGGGCGTTCTTGACATCATGTCCAGGGACGCCCACGACGCGGATCCTGAGCTCCTGATGGGCGTCGACATGCTGGACGCGGACGCCTTCGCCGAGCGTCACTACGCGGACCCCTACCTGACCGCGGCGCAGCGCGCGGCAGCCGACCGGACCTGGGCTTTCGGGCACGTGATCGTGGATGAGGCACAGGAGCTGTCTGAGATGGCGTGGCGGATGCTGATGCGACGCTGCCCGGCCAGGTCCATGACCCTGGTTGGTGACGTCGCACAGACCGGTGACCTGGCGGGCACGACTTCCTGGCAGCGCGTTCTCGGACCACACCTGGCCGACAGGTGGCGGCTGGCGCAGCTGACCATCAACTATCGTGCGCCGGCCGAGGTCATGGCGGTGGCCACCGATGTCCTTGCCGAAATCGATCCAGCCCTGCGGCCGCCGCGATCGGTGCGCGAGACCGGCGTTCATCCCTGGCACCAGCAGGTGCCGGAGGCTGAGCTGGCCGGGCGCCTGGCTGAGATCGCCGGCCATGAAGCCGCCCGGCTGGACGACGGCCGGCTGGCCGTGATCGTCCCCGGAGCGCGCCTGTCTGAGCTGGGCGCGGCGGTAGCCGCGGCGGTGCCCGGCGCAACGGTCGGCGAGGATCCTGAACTCGGCAGCCCGGTGGTGGTCCTGTCCGTCGCGCAGGCCAAGGGACTGGAGTTCGACTCTGTGGTGGTCACCGACCCCGGCCAGATCATGGCTTGCTCTCCTCGCGGGCTCAACGATCTGTACGTGGCGCTGACCAGGGCTACTCAGCGGCTTGGGGTAGTGCACAGCGGGGAGCTGCCCGCAGTGCTCGCGGGCTTGCGGCCTTGTCACGAGGCGTCTGGCGGGCCGTCGGGACAGGCCGCCACGGCGGGCAATTCTTTAGCGTCCTAAGCGGTGCAGCTGCAGCGGCAGAACAGCCTGGACTAGTCAAGTTCCACCGGCGGGTAAAGCGGGTAGCGGGCTAGCATTTCGGCTGCCTGCCCGGCGACCTTGGCCGCCACCGCCTGGTCGAGAATGTACCGGGCCCTGGATACCCTTCCGTCCGGGCCGTCGGCCGGCCGCGTACTGGCCAGGACCGTGTCGATCAATCCGGCGATGTCGTCCATGTCGGCAGGGCCGAGGCCGCGGGTGGTCAGGGCGGGCGTGCCGAGCCGTATCCCGGAGGTGTACCAGGCACCGTTCGGGTCCCGTGGGATGCTGTTGCGGTTCGTCACGATACCGGCGTCCACCAGGGCACTTTCGGCCTGCCGGCCGGTTAGCCCATAGCCGGACACATCGATCAGGACCAGGTGGTTGTCGGTCCCGCCGGTCACCAGCGTCACATCGCGGCGCAGCAGGCCGTCAGCTAGCGCAGCAGCGTTCGCCACGATCCGGCGAGCGTAGCCAGCGAAGCCGGGGCGGCGGGCCTCGGCCAGCGCAACCGCCTTGGCTGCCATGACGTGCGGCAGCGGGCCGCCGAGTACCATCGGGCAGCCTCGGGCCACGTACTCGGCAAGATCCTCATCGCAGAGCACCATGCCGCCGCGAGGGCCACGCAACGACTTGTGCGTCGTCGTAGTGATGATCTGGGCATGCGTGACCGGGCTGAAGTCCCCGCTGAGCACCCCGCCTGCCACCAGCCCGGCGAAGTGCGCCATGTCGGCCATCAGGGTCGCCCCGACCTCGTCGGCGATCTCCCGCAGGACGCGGAAGTTGATCAGACGCGGATATGCGGAATAGCCGGCCACGAGGATCAGCGGCCGGAATTCGCGGGCGATCTGCCGCAGGGCGCCGTAGTCGATGAGGCCCGTGACCGGGTCGGTGCCGTAGCTACGCTGATCGAACATCTTGCCGGAAATATTCGGCCGGAATCCGTGGGTCAGATGCCCGCCTGCGTCCAGCGACATGCCAAGCAGCCGCTGATTACCCAGCTCACCGCGCAGCGTAGCCCAGTCCTGCGCATCCAGATCGTTCACATGCCGGACCTTGGCCCGCTCCAGCGCCGGGCTCTCCACCCGGGCGGCCAGGACAGCCCAGAACGCCACCAGGTTGGCGTCGATACCCGAATGCGGTTGCACATAGGCATACGGCACGCCGAACAGCTGCCGAGCGTGCCCGGCGGCAAGTTCCTCGACGGTATCCACGTTCTGGCAGCCCGCGTATACCCGGCGGCCCGCGGTGCCCTCAGCGTACTTGTCGCTGAACCAGTTCCCCATCGCCAGCAGCACCGCAGGCGACGCGTAATTCTCGCTGGCGATCAGCTTGAGGGCCGAACGCTGGCTGGCGAGTTCCGCGCTGATCGCGTCAGCGACCTGCGGCTCGGCGGCACGCACCACGTCGAGCGCGGCGCGGAACGCAACCGATTCGGGACTATCCGGGTATGCGGCTTCAGGCACGGGGATCCTCTCCAGGAGTCAGCGGGCAGCGAGACGATCATGATTCTGAGATAGCTGCCCGCTCGAGGATAGCGACTGACTGGACACGCACGGTAACGCCTACGGTGGTCAAAGCTCACAAATACCGCGGCGCGTGCTCGCGGTGCGCTGACTGGCGGATATCCCGCGGCATAGCCGGCAACGCCCGCGGTGCACAGCGCGCCGCACGCCGAATCAGCCGGGCGTAGGGACCGGTTGACGTGTCAGCCGCGGCTAGGGCGAGCTGACGGCAGCGGTCATGATGACCGCAAGCAGGAGCGCCAGCGGGACGAGCGGTGCCAGTCGCGGCGCCTGCGCGACCAGGATCCCGCTCACCGCCGCGCCGGCGACGAGCATGAGCAGGAGACTGATGCGCCGCCGCAGGGATGCCGGGCCCCGGCCGGTCGCCAGATCGCCAAGGACCGCTGTCAGCGTGCCTGTCAGGTACGTGGTGGATAGCCCTGGAACGCCAAGCGCGCGGACCGCTGCGCTCTGGATGCCCATGGCGATTGCGGCAGCGGCAACGAGGACGAGCTGGTGCGCGCCCGTTGGCAGGCCTGCCGCGGCCTCCCAGCCCGCGGTCACGCCGGCAAGTACCGCAGCCTCTGCGGCCAGCGCCACGGTTACCCGGCCTGGCCAGGCAGGCGCCGACTCGCCGGGCGTCCCGGCGAACCGGCTCGCTGCCAGGCCCCCGATGACAAAGCCCGCCAGCGCCACTCCGGCGTGCAGGGCCAGTGCCGCGTCCCGCCGGCCCGCGCTGAGCCCCAGCAGAACCATGTTCGCGGTCATGACGCTGGTGAACACTCCGCCCAGGCCAAGGAAGCTGATCGCGTCAAGCGCGCCAGTAGCTATCGCGAGAACCGCGACGAGATTGTTGTCACGGCGCCGTTCGGCTACTGTCACGCGCCCGGCTACTTCGGCAGGGTGATCGCGGCCTGATCCCCCGCCGCGACGGGCAACGGGGCCGCCACCCCGGCCCGGCGCAGTTTCCGGTCATGCAGCCGGTCGAGGAGGCGCGAGCCAGTGAAGTAGACCGCAGCCGCGGTACACCAGCCGATCAGCTCATCGATCACGAAATGCTCACCGAGATACACCAGCGAGAATGCCATGGCCAGGACGTAGCCAACGAGCAGTGCCCGCACCGCGGGCCGGGAGGTGGCCCAGAAGAAAAGCAGCAGGAGCATCGGGCAGGCGGCATGCAGCGAGGGTATCGCGGCAATATCGTTGCCGAAGGTGCTGCCGCGGACGAAGAGGGCAGCGGCCTGATGCACGCCAGCGTGGTCCCAGACGATGGGAACGATCCTGGTGACCCTCGGTATATAGCCTGTTTCGCCAGCTAGCCACGGCGGCATGGCGGGGTAGAGCACGAAGCCCAGGTAGGCGACAAAGGTCATCCCGACATACAACGCAATGAAACGCTTGAAACGAGGGTAATTCCGCTTCCACAGCACGGCCGCGACGATGTAGCTGACGAAGAAATGGCTCATGTAGACGGCGGTGCTGGCGTAGTCCCAGACGTGCAGATGGTGCGCGCTGAACAGCCACCGCTGAAGGCGTACCGTAGGCACCTCGCCCATGCCGATAAACCTGTCGAACGCTACCTGTGGCCGGATGAAGGGCCCCCACAGCACATGGGAGGCGTAACCGCGGAGCAGGTCGTAGAGGATAAGGAGCGCATAGAGCGGGAGCCAGTCACGCACCACTCCGCGGCGCCAGCGACGGAGATCACCCAGGCTCGCGACGAACAGGGCGGCTGCGAGCCAGACTAGAACGGTGTCCTCGGAGAACGGGATGCCTGACACGGCAGCGGACACGACGAACGCAGCACCAAGGACCACCCAGCCGATGAGCATCCGGTGCCTGCCGACGGCCAGCCACGCCCGCACCGGGCCGCCCGGCTGGCCGGCGTTCCCGCCCTGGCCAGGTGAGACACCGCCGGTCGCATCGGGTGGTAGCTGACTGAACGCGCTACGCGTGCTAGGTTTTAGGTTCATCTGCCGTCCGGTCGCCCCGCATCCACTCTGGAAAGGTCGCTCGAAAATATCGGACCGTTCATCTCACGGCAACCTAATGTGACTACTTCGGCGCGCTTTCCCGCGACGGCCCCGGCCGATGACCCGGCCGGGCATGCCCCGTGCCCGGCCAGCCAGGCGTGGCTGCGGCGGCTCTCGCTCGCTGTACTGATAACCGCGGCGGCCGCCTTTCTGGCGCTCGGCCTGACCGAGGCCTGGTCGGACTCGCCGACCTTCGACGAGCCGGTATACGTGGCGGCGGGCCTCGCCGCCGTGCTCCATCACGACCTGACCTTTAACGACGAGCATCCGCCGGTGCCGAAGGTGCTTGCCGCGCTGCCGGTATTGCTGGCCCACCCGGTCGTCCCTGCGAACGGGCGGTGGGCCGGTAACGATGAGCAGGCCTACAGTGCAGCGTTCGTCCGTGCCCAGGTCGGCGCGGGCCGCCTCCGGATCGTCACGTTCGCCTCCCGGCTGGTGCCGCTTGCGGAGTCAGCAGGCGTGGCTTTCGCGGCGTACGCACTCGGCGCGGAGCTGTTCGGGGCTGCTGCCGGCGCGGTAGCCGGGCTACTGTGGCTGGCATCGCCGCTTGTCCTCGGTATCGGCCACCTCGACGGCACCGACATGCCCTTCGCGCTCGCCGTCACGCTCTGCTCGTGGGCGCTGGCGCGGTGGCTGCGGTTGCGGTCGGCCCGGGCGCTGGTGTGGACCGGGCTGGCCATGGGCGCCGTGGCCGGAACAGAGATCTCCGGGCTGCTTGTCGTGCTGGCCAGCCTGGCGGTTATCGTCTGGGCGGCGTGGCCGTCGGGGGCACGCCGAGCCTGGGCTAGCGCCGCGCTGGCGGCCGGGCTCGCCTTGCTCAGCCTGTGGGCCTCCTATGCGGTCCTCGATCCCGCCGTCCTGGCGCAGCCGACGATTCTCGTTCCCCGCCCGTATCTGGACGGGATCGCCTTCCTCGCTTCCTATCACTCGGGCGGTACCCAGAGCTATCTGGCCGGCATCTCCTACACCGGCAGCCGGTGGTGGTTCTGGCCGGTCAGCCTGGTGATCAAGGTCCCGGCCGCCAGCCTGGCCCTGCTGGTGGCGGGGGTGCTCGGCTGGTGCCGGACCGACCGGGCCGCCCGGCGGCGAGCGCTGCTCTCCGTGGGCATGCTCGCCGCCCCGCTCGCCGTCTTCACGATCGCATCGCCGCTCAACATCGGCGTCCGGCTCCTGCTGCCCGTTATCGCCTTGTGGGCCGCGGCCGCGAGCGCCGTGGTGCCCGTCGTGGCAGCGCTGCGGCCGCTGGCGCGGCGCGCGGCCGCAGCCGCACTGACCGCGCTGCTGGCCGCGGGGGCGGCCGCCACCGCCCTGTCATTCCCTGGCTCGCTCGCGTGGACGGCGCCGCCGTTCACGCCGGGCTACGCGGCGGCAACCGATTCCAACATCGACTGGGGGCAGGGGCTCTACGCCCTGCGGTCATGGAGCCTGGGCCGGCACCCTTGGGTCAGCTACTTCGGTCCGCGGGGCGTTCCGGTCACTGCGGTCCCCGGCGGCCGCCCCATGCTCGGCACGCCGCCGGATCGGATCTCCGGCTGGGCCGCGGTATCTGCTACGGCCCTGAACAGTGTCGACCGCGCGCAGCTCGGCTGGCTCCGCAATTACTGCCCGGTCGGCGTCCTCGCCGGATCGATCCTCATCTACCACTTCGCTGAGCCGCCCACCGCTGCCCCGGCCCCCGCCAGCCCGCCCCCGGTCTGCGAGGGCACCCGGAGTTCCCGGCCGAGCCAGCGCTGACGAGCGCAGCGTCAGCGCCCTGGGCCCGCCGCCTCGCCAGGCGTCCTGGCGATCTCCTCAGCCAGGGGCACCGCTGCGGGCTCCACCGCGGCAGGTACCTTCGTGGGATAGACCAGCCAGTGCAACCCGGCGGCGACGATGCCGCCGACCAGCGGTGCCACGATGAACAGCCAAACCTGGCTCAGCGCGGTACCGCCGACGATCAGCGCCGGGCCGAGGCTGCGCGCGGGGTTCACTGACGTCCCGGTGATCGTTATGCCGACCAGGTGCGCCACCGTGAGGGCCAGGCCGATCACGATGCCTGCGGTGATCGTGTTCCCGATCTTGCTGGTGACCCCGAGGATGACAAAGACGAACATCGCGGTCAGGATGACTTCGGCGAGGAAGGCGCCGCCAGCACCGATGTGGATGTCAGACGCCGCGCCCCAGCCGTCAGTCCCGAGCCCCGTCTTGGACGTGCTGTACAACGGCGAGGTGTTGAACATGCCCCAGAGCAGGAGCGCGCCCAGGATGCCGCCGACGAACTGGGCCACCCAATAGCCGGCGGCCTCGACGAGCGGGAGGCGCCGCGCCAGCAGTGCGCCCAGGGTCACGGCAGGATTGACGTGGCAGCCCGATACCGGCCCGATAACGTAGACCAGCGCCAGCAGCACGAGCCCGAAGGTGAACGCGGTGGCCACGACGCCTGCCGCGATACTGCCGCCATCGAACTTGAACCCGAACATGAGGGTCGCCGCACCGACCCCGAAGAACACAAGCAGGGCGGTGCCCAGCAGTTCTGCTGCGAACTTTCGCCACAAAGCCATTTCCCAGCCCTCCAGGTGCGCTTTAAGGGTTTCGTCCGATTCGGTCATCAATCAACGCAATGACAAGATCCCGCGCGGCTGATCTTAACCGCACCGGCCCCGGCTTTCATACCCCTGCGGGGCCAGGTGTTATGCCTCGGCGGCCCGGCGTGTCAGTAGCGAGCGCCGACGACCTGATCTCCCAGCGGCTCGAGCAAAGCCAGTTCGCCGGGTGCCAGCGTGACGTCGAGCGCGGCCACGTTCTGCTCCAGCCACCTGACCCGCTTGGTGCCCGGAATCGGGACGACCGGGATGCCGAGCCGCTCGCCCTGGGCGTGCACCCACGCCAGCGCCACCTGTGCGGGCGCGACCCCCTTGGCCTCCGCCACCTCGCGTACGGCGTCGGCGATCGCCTGGTTGGCCGTCCCGGCGGCACCGGTGAAACGCGGGTTGCGGCTCCGGAAATCCTTCTCGTCCAGCGCGGTCACGTCGACCGTGCCGGTCAGGAAGCCACGGCCAAGAGGCGAATACGAAACGAGGCCCGCACCGAACTCGCGCAGCGCAGCGAGCACTGTCGTCTCCGGTTCCCGGGCCCACAGCGAGTACTCGCTCTGCACAGCTGTGATCGGGTGCACCGCGCAGGCCCGGCGGATCAGGTCGCCGCTGACCTCGGACAGGCCGAGATAGGCCACCTTGCCCTCGGCGACGAGCTCGGCCATCGCGCCGACCGTCTCCTCGATCTCGGCATTCTGCGGCGGCCGGTGCAGGTAGTACAAGTCGATCATGTCGACGCCGAGCCGCAGCAACGACGACTCGCACGCTCTCTTGACATAACCGCGCTCGCCCCGGACCACTCGCTTGGCGTCGCCGCCGGACCTGTCGATGCCGAACTTCGTCGCCAGCCGCACCTCGTCCCTGCGGCCGCTGATCGCGCGGCCGACGAGGACTTCGTTATGCCCTGCTCCGTAGATATCGGCGGTGTCGATGAGCGTCACGCCGAGATCGAGCGCGCGCTGGATCGTGGCGACCGACGAGTCCCAGTCGGTCTGGCCGTAGAACTCGCTCATGCCCATGCAGCCAAGACCCTGCGCCGAGACCTCGAGACCGCCCAGTGAAACTTTGCGCAACGTCAGCTTCCTATCTATACGTGACCGCTGGTCTATACGTGACCGCTGGGTACGCGGCCCCGGTAGCTTGCAGATCCCCAGTCGAACGAAGTTACCCGGGTCTTCACGCAGCCGCATGCCAGGGTCATGCGGAGACATGGCAGATTGGACGTGTTACCAGGCCGCCACTCCTGCTGGAGGACATGATGCCCATCCTGCCCGATTCCACGGCTGCCAGGACCCTTAGCGCGGCGGACCTTGAGCTGATCGACGCGTACTGGCGGGCGGCGAACTACCTGTCGGTCGGGCAGATCTACCTGCTGGACAACCCGCTGCTGAGGGAACCGCTGCGAGCCGAGCACGTCAAGCCGCGGCTGCTCGGGCACTGGGGGACGACGCCGGGGCTGAACCTGCTGTACGCGCACATGAACCGGGTCATCAACGAACGCGACCTGAACGCGATCTACGTGATCGGCCCGGGTCACGGCGGGCCAGGGATCGTCGCCAACGCGTACCTGGAAGGCACCTACAGCGAGGTCTACTCCTCGATCGGCCAGGATGAGGACGGCCTGCGGGCACTGTTCCGCCAATTCTCGTTCCCCGGCGGCATCCCGAGCCACGTCGCGCCAGAGACCCCTGGGTCCATCCACGAAGGCGGCGAACTCGGTTACGCGCTCGTGCACGCCTACGGCGCGGCATTCGACAACCCGGATCTGCTGGTCATGTGCGTGATAGGGGACGGAGAGGCGGAAACCGGCCCGCTAGCGGCCAGCTGGCATTCGAACAAGTTCCTCAACCCGGTGACCGACGGCGCGGTGCTGCCGGTGCTGCACCTCAATGGTTACAAGATTGCCAACCCGACGATCCTGGCCCGCATCCCCGAAGACGAGCTCGCCGCCCTGATGCGGGGCTACGGCTACCAGCCGCACTTCGTGACCGGCGATGATCCGGCGGCGGTCCACCAGCAGCTCGCGGCGGCGCTCGACGAGGTGCTCGACGACATCGCGGCCATCCAGCGGCACGCCCGCGGTGCCGCGGGTCAGCAAGGCGGCGGCGCGACCAGCCAGGGGGCCCGTCCCGCTTGGCCGATGATCGTACTGCGCACCCCGAAGGGCTGGACCGGGCCGAAGGTGGTCGACGGCGTTCAGATCGAGGGCACCTTCCGCGCCCACCAGGTCCCGCTGGCCGAGACGCGCACCAATGCCAGGCACCGCGAGCTGCTCGAGCAGTGGATGCGCAGCTACCGGCCGGAGGAGCTGTTCGACGGCACCGGGCGGCTGACACCGCGCCTGCAGGCGCTTGCCCCGCTCGGGCCGCGCCGGATGAGCGCCAACCCGCACGCCAACGGCGGCCTGCTGCTCCGCGACCTTGCCATGCCGGACTTCCGCGACTACGCCGTGCCGGTGGACCGCCCGGCGGTCGAAGTGAGCGAGGCCACCCGGGTGCTCGGCGCTTTCCTGCGTGACATCATCGCCCGCAACCCCGACAGGTTCCGCCTCATGGGCCCGGACGAGACAGCGTCCAACCGGCTCACGGCTGTCTTCGACGAGACCAACCGTGCCTGGGACGCGATCACGGTCCCCGGCGACGACCACCTCGCGCCGGACGGACGGGTCATGGAGGTGCTGTCGGAGCACCTGTGCCAGGGCTGGCTTGAGGGCTATCTGCTCACCGGGCGGCATGGCCTGTTCAACTGTTACGAGGCATTCATCCACATCGTCGACTCGATGTTCAACCAGCACGCCAAGTGGCTCAAGACGACGCGCCACATCCCGTGGCGGGCGCCGATCGCCTCGCTTACTTACCTGCTGTCGTCGCACGTCTGGCGCCAGGACCATAACGGCTTCTCCCACCAGGATCCGGGCTTCATCGACCACGTGACCAACAAGAAGGCCGAGATTGTCCGGGTCTACCTGCCGCCTGACACCAACACCCTGTTGTCGGTCGCCGATCACTGCCTGCGCAGCAGGGACTACGTCAATGTCGTCGTCGCGGGCAAGCAGCCCGCGCTGACCTATCTGACCATGGAGCAGGCGATCGCGCACTGCACCCGCGGGCTGGGAATCTGGCCGTGGGCCTGCAATACCGACGGTGAGCCTGACGTGGTCCTTGCCTGTGCGGGCGATGTCCCCACCCTGGAGACCCTCGCCGCCGCGGACCTGCTCCGCACCCACCTGCCCGACCTGAAGGTCCGCGTCATCAACGTGGTGGACATCATGCGCCTGGAGCCGGACACTGAGCACCCGCACGGGCTGCCCGACCGCGACTTTGATGCGCTGTTCACTCCGGACAGGCCGGTGATCTTCGCCTACCACGGTTATCCGTGGCTCATCCACCGGCTCACCTACCGCCGCAATAACCACCACAACCTGCACGTGCGCGGCTACAAGGAAGAAGGCACCACGACCACGCCGTTCGACATGGTCATGCTGAACGACCTGGACCGGTTCCACCTGGTCATGGATGTCATCGACCGTGTCCCGTCCCTGGGCACCCGCGCAGCGCCGCTGCGGCAGCAGATGTCCGACGCCCGCCTCAATGCCCGCGCCTATACCCGCGAGCACGGCGAGGACGATCCGGCTATCACCGGCTGGACCTGGCCGGGACGGGACTAACGGCCCGGATCTGACTCAAAGATCGTCTTCACGGCGGCCTGGCCCGTCAGGATTGAAGAACTCATCGCTCTCCTCCTGCATCGCCGCCACTTCCGCAGCCGAATCCCGCTCTATCTTGGCCTGGCTCTGCGACCATTTTCCGTCGGTCCGCCCGGAGAGCCGCACGGTGATCACCATCACCGCGATGCCAACGACGACGATCACCACCACCAGCACGGCCAGGCCGCCGCCGGTCACGGCGGGCCGCCGCGGGCAGGCCTGCCGTTACCGTCCAGGCGTACCTTCCAGCACCTCACCTGCCCAGGCTACGACCCGCCAGCGCCCGGAGGCCATAACGGCCAGCGATTCCGGGCCACCCGCGACAGCCGCTAGGTACCGAGGATCCGCGCCTTCTCGGCCGCGAACTCGTCCTCCGTCAGCAGGCCCTGAGCTTTCATCTCGCCAAGTTCCTTGATCTTCGCCAGCCGGTCATCGGGTGCGGCCGACGGTGCGGCCGAGGGTGCAGCCGCCTGCTGCGCCTGAATCTGGGCAGCCGCCTGCGCTGCCGCCTGGTCGGTCATGGCCTGCTGCTGCGCGGCCGCTTGCTGTTGCTCAGCCTCGGTAGCCTGCTGCTGCTGCGCGGCATTCTGCTCGGCGTGCCGGTGTACGCCGCCGACCACCACGGAGGCCGTCCCGGCGACGACCGCGGTACGGGCCACCGTCCCCATCAGACCGGGGCGCCCCCTCCGCATCGGCATTCGTCTGCGCACGGTACCTCCTAGCCCTCGTCAAGCGCCGCGATGGCGCGCACGACGTTATCGCGCGGAATCCGCTCCTGGGCGATCAGCCTGCCGTGGGATGCGCGAATCGCCGCCCCGAGCCGGCTGGCCCAGCTGTTCTCCCACACGATCACCAGCGCGGACGTGCCCGCGTCGAGCCCGCTGGCGATCCCGGTAAGGTCGGAGTCGCTGAGCAGGTCGAACTGCGTGTTGGCGACCCTGTCGAACGCATCGGCGACGGCTGGGTCACCGACCTCGGCGAACGACGTGCTGCCGTCGGCCTGCTTGCGCACGAACGCCAGGTCGATGACGCTGACGGTCCCGCTGTCGTTCAGGTCGGTCAGCGCCGGGGCCACATCTGAATCGAACTCGTCCCCATCGAACTGGATCACGGCGACGTCCACCGGCCCGATCGAGTCCGGGTGCAGGGCTGCGGGCATTTGCTGAGACCTCCGTCGGCTGTGGCGACTCACGACCATCTCAGCGTGCCGACGGCCGGACCGCACCGCATCACCCTTCCCGGGTGGTCAGGTGGCCGTCCAGCAGCTGGGCGATGTGCTGCCCTGGCCGGCTGGCCAGGTCCGCCAGCTGGGTGCGGCAAGAAAAGCCGTCGGCAAGCAGCACCGTATCCTGCCCAGCCGAGCGCACCGCGGGCAGCAGCGCGCCCTCGGCGATAGCCACGGACACGTCGTAGTGCCCTCGCTCCACCCCGAAATTGCCCGCCAGCCCGCAGCAGCCGGCGACTTGGCTGACCTGCGCCCCGGTGCGCCGCAGCAGTGCCGCGTCGGCGTCCCAGCCCATGATCGCGGACTGATGACAGTGCGGCTGGGCGACCACCGGCACGCCCTCCAGCCGGGGTGGCTGCCAGTCCGGGGCGACTGCCAGGACCTCGCTCAGCGTGCGGACGGCGGCGGCCACAGTCTCCGCTGCCGGGGAGTCCAGGATCTCGATGGCGTCCGAGCGCAACGTGGCCGTGCAGGAGGGCTCCAGGCCCACGATGGGGACCCCGGCTGCGGCGGCCGGCTCCAGCTCTCCGATGGTGCGCCGCAGGATGCGGTGCGCAGCGTCCAGCTGGCCGGTCGAGATCCAGGTAATCGCGCAGCACGTGGCCCGGTGCGAGAGCGAGACGCTGAAGCCCGCGTCCTCGAGCACCCGGGTCGCGGCCGCGCCGATCTCCGGCGCGAAGTAGTTGGTGAAGGTATCGGCCAGCACCACCACCTTCTGGCCGGCGGGCCTGCGGGAGCGCGAGTGAGCCCGGTGCCAGGCGCGGAACGAGGTCGCCGCGAACGCGGGCAGCTGCCGGCGCTGATCCAGGCCGGCCGCCAGCCGCGTGCCGCGGGCAATCAGGGGCACCGTAAGCGCGGCATTCGCGACGCCGGGGGCGAGCGACGCCAGCCGGGCCCAGCGCGGCAGCTGGCCGAGCGCGTAGTGGGATCGCGGGCGCGGACGGCGCCGGTAAGCCTGGTGCAGGACCTCCGCCTTGTAGGCGGCCATGTCCACCCCGGCCGGGCACTCTGCTGAGCAGGCCTTGCAGGACAAGCACAGATCGAGGGCGGCGTGCACTTCAGGAGCCCGCCACCCGCCCGTCACCAGGGAGCCGTTGATCATTTCCTGAAGGACGCGGGCCCGGCCCCTGGTGGAATCCTCCTCATCCCTGGTCGCCAGGTACGAGGGGCACATCACGCCACCGGTTGCTCTCGAGTCCGCCCGGCACTTTCCCACGCCGGTGCAACGGTTCACGGCGGCGGCGAAGTCACCGCGGTCGTGACGGTAGGCCAGCGCAAGTGACTCGCGGACTGGCCCTGACGCGCCGGCCCGCAGATCGGCAGCCAGCGGCCGCGGCCGGACCAGGATGCCGGGATTGAGCAGCTCCCCGGGGTCGAAGACTGACTTGACCCGGCTGAAGAGCTCCAGCACCGCGGGCGAGTACATGATCGGCAGCAGCTCGCTGCGGGCCCGCCCGTCACCGTGCTCCCCGGACAGCGAGCCGCCATGGCGGGTGACCACCCGGGCAGCATCGTGCAGGAAGCTCCGCAGCACCTCGCCACCGTGGGGTGCCGCCAGCGGAAAGTCCAGCCGCAGGTGCAGGCAGCCATCGCCGAAATGGCCGTACGGGATCCCGGTCAGCCCGTACTGCCGGAGCAGCTCCTCCAGTTCCCGCAGGTAAGGGCCGAGCGATGCGGGCGGGACAGCCGAATCCTCCCAGCCGGGATAGGCGGGCGCACCGCCCGGCGTGCGCCCGGCGAGCCCCGCGCCGTCCTCCCTGATCCGCCACAGCGCGCTGGCGTGCCCGGGATCAGAGACGACAACGCTGTCCAGGGCGCCGGCGTCCGGCAGCACGCGGGCAGCGCTGGCCGCCGCGTCGGCTACGGTGTCCGCGGCGAACTCGACGAATAGCCAGCCTGACCCGCGCGGCAGGCTGGGCACCGCGGCCGGGCCTCGCGAGGTACGGACCACGTCAACGATGCGTGAGTCCAGGCCCTCGCAGGCGATAGGAAGATGGCACAGAATAGCGGGCACGGCGTCCGCCGCGGCGGCCATGTCCGGATAGCCCAGCACGGCGAGCGCACGGCACCGGGGCTCTTCGACAAGGCGGACGGTCGCGCCGACCGCCACCGCGAGAGTTCCTTCGCTACCGACCAGCGCGCGCCGGACGTCGAACCCGTGCTCGGGCAGCAGGTGCTCGAGCGCGTAGCCGGAGACCTGACGGCCGAAGCGGCCCAGCTCCGTCCGGATCGCGGCAAGTCCGGACCTGGCCACTTCGTGCAGCGCGGCCAGTTCAGCCGGACCGCCCGCATCGGGCTTGCCGCCGGGCTCGCCGAGGCGGAGCCGCTGTCCGGCGGCGGTCAGCACGTCGAGAGCAAGCACATTGTCCGAGGTCCGCCCGTAACGCAGCGCCCGCGAGCCGCACGCGTTATTGCCGATCATCCCGCCGATCGTGCACCGGGTGTGGCTGGACGGGTCGGGCCCGAACCGGAGGCCGAGCCGGGCAACGGCGCTCTGCAGCCGGGCGTGGACCACACCTGGCTCAACGGCCGCCGCGCGGGCCTCGGCATCCACGCTGAGCACCCGGTTCAGGTGCCTGCTGAAGTCCAGCACAACGCCGGTCCCGACCGCGTTGCCGGCGATAGACGTCCCGGCGCCGCGGCAGGTAACCGGGGCACCGAGCGCGCGGCACAGCTCGAGTGTGGCAGCCACTTCATCGGCGTGGCGCGGGCGCACGACAGCCGCCGGGACGACGCGGTAGGCGGACGCGTCCGAGGAGTAGGTGGCCCGGTCCAGGGAGCTCCCGCTGACATCGCTGACACCAGCCCGGCTGATGGCCGCCACCAGCTCAGCGGAGGACACGCCGGGGCCGGCCCGCCGGCCCGGCCCGCGCGGCTGCTGGGGGCGCCGGGCAGCGTCACAGCGATCAGGACGCGGGAGGATGCTGAGGCGGCTGGTTCCCGGCGTGCTGGTGGTGCTGGTGCCCGCTGCGGCCAGCCGCCGGCGCGCTGGGCGGGGGATCACCTGCCCGCAGCGGGGCGGCCTCGAATCGTCCTTCGTGGGCCAGGATGGGACGGCGGTCGCCGGCCAGCTCGGGATGCCGGTCTTCGAGGTCCCTGCGCTGCTCGGCGGCACGCCGCAGGGACGTGATGTACTCGCGGTTCCCGTCATAGGTGCCGCGCCAGGTCTGCGGCATGGCCTCGGCTGGCGGCGGGAGCGCCGCCCGGCCGGCGATGCCGAACCGGGACGGGACCTTCGTGGTCGCGGTTCCGCAGCCGGGGCAGGGAGGCAGCGGCGCGGTGAAGGACTGGATCACCTCGAATGCGTGGCCGCGGCCGCACCGGAGCTCATAGATGGGCATCGCTACCACAGCTCCATCGACCGGGCGAAGATACCCGCGGCGTCGTCCTCCGTGACCGCCTTGGGCGAGGTAGCGAGCAGACGCTGCTGTTTCATGGTGCCCTCGACGAGCCCGGGGATGTCGCTGGTGGTGAAACCGACCGCCGCGACCCCGTTCGGTATCTCGATGTCTTTCATCAGGTCGATGAGGACCGACGGGAGGAACTCGGCAGCGTCCGCGGGCTGGTCGGTGCCGGGGGCGAGCAGTTGCGCGGCCTGGATATGCCGGCGCGGCGAGGCCTCGAAGGTGAACCGGAACGCCTCCGGCGCGGTCAGCGCGACGGACATGCCGTGCGGCACCATCGGCTCTTGCGCCGGGTAGTCCTTGGGGTGGAAGTCGCGGACCCGGCCCGCGATCGGGTAGGCGTTCGCGTGCGGAATGTGTACCCCCGCATTGCCGAATCCCATCCCGGCGAACGTCGCCGCGATCGCCATGTCCGCGCGGGCCTGGGCATCGTCACCATGGCGGACCGCGGTGCGGAAGGAGGTCGCGAGCAGCCGCATCGCCTTCTCCGACCACATATCCGAGATCGGGTTCGATCCGCAGTACGGCACGCGCTGCTCAGGGCGCTTGCGCTCGTTGCTGGTGTACCACCGGGCGGTGTAACTCTCCAGCGCATGACACAGGATGTCCATGCCCGCCGAGGCGGTCACCCCGGCCGGCTGGGTCAAGGTCAGCAGCGGATCAACCACAGCGAGGGTCGGCCGGAGCCGGGCATGGCTGATGCCGGTCTTCACGTGCAGCGACAGAACATCCAGTACGCAGATGGTCGTGGACTCGGCACCCGTGCCCGTGGTGGTAGGCACCGCGATCAGCGGACTGAGCGGATTGACCGGGGCGGTGCCCTTCCCGACCGGGACATTGATGTAGTCCATCAGCTCGCCTGGATTGGTCAGCAGCAGGTTAACGGCCTTAGCCGTGTCGATGCTCGACCCGCCGCCGACGGCCACGAACGCGTCCCATGGCCCGCTGTCCCTCGCATAGGCGATCGCTGCGGCCATGCTCTCGTCGGTCGGCTCCACGTGCACCCCGCCGAACACCCGAGCCTCGATGCCGAACTGGGCCATCTGGCCGGCCACCCGCTCCGGGATGCCGGTCGCCGCCACGCCGGGGTCGGTCACCACCAGCGCGCGCCTGACGCCGTACTGGCTGAGGTCGAAGCCGATCTCATCGGATGCGCCCGGCCCGAACTTCAGCTGCGGCGCCCCGTAAGTGAAGATCGCCTCCGGGTTAGCGGGCATGGTCGTGCTCACGCTGCGCCTCCTCAGCTGTAGAACCCGTCCGGGGCCCTGCGGAGCGACCGCAGCTGCTCCGCGTCATGGCCGAAGACCATCGTGGCGTCGGTTGCCTCCGCGATCCCGCGAAGCTTCTCGACCGAGGCGTACCACGCGGACAGGTCGTTGACGATCGCCGCCGGCGTGGCGGGCGGGCCGTAGGAATCCCCGAGGTAGACGGCGTCCGACGTGAAGATCATCGTGCCCGTATCAGGCAGGTCGACCTTCATCGCCATGGTGCCCGGCGTGTGCCCCGGGGCCTCGAGGAACGTCACGCCGGGCAGGAACTCGGCGTCCCCGGACACGGTCTCGAAGTCAAGGCCCTCGTAGTCGGCCTTCAGGTGGGCGCCGTTAAAGGCACCGGGGTAACCGAAGGCCCACTCCTTTTCCTTGTCGTTCACGACCAGGCGCGGACCGGCGCCCTGGAACATCCGCACATTGCCCGCGTGGTCGAAATGCAGGTGCGACAGGACCACATAGTCGAGCTGGCCGGCGGAGATGCCGAGCTGGCGGAGCCGTGAGTCGAGGTACTGATCCTCGCTGACCTGGTCGTAGGGGAAGAAATCCTGCAGCCCGGTGGGCTCCCAGCGGGACTCCCAGTCCCGCGGGCAGCTGGTGTCCCACAGCATCGTGCCCTCCGGCGTCTCGACAACGACGGCGTGAGTCGTGCACGGATACCACTCCACCGGACGGTCCTTGTCCTGCCTCGTCCGGATGCTTCGCCCCGGCTTGAGCAGCAGCCAGGTCAGATCACAGCTCATCGCACCGCAGTCCAGAACGTGCAGCTTCGTCGCTGTCGCCATATTTTGCTCCCGGAGAGGACGGCTCAGGATAACCAACGTCGCATGTCGCATGCTACGTGTCAATGACCGGCCCCGACGGTATCGTGGCGGCATGACCGAGAAGCTGCGGGCGCCTGCGCTGGAACGGCTGCTGGCACCGCCGACGTCGCTGGCCGACCAGGCCGTGGCGGCCATCCGCCAGGCAGTGCGGGACGGCGCCCTGCAGCCGGGTCGGCTTTACTCGGCCTACCAGATCGCCGACTACCTCGGCGTGTCCCGCAGCCCCGTCCGCGACGCGCTGATGAGGCTGGCAGAAGCCGGAATGGTGGCATTCGAGCGGAACCGCGGATTCCGGATCGTGCTGCCCGGCCCCCAGGACATCGCCGAGGTTTTCCAGCTGCGGCTGCTGCTGGAGGTGCCAGCGGCCAGGCAGGCTGCGGCGCATTCTGGTGGCGAGCTGGCGGCTGAGCTCAGGGCTGAGCTCGCCCTGATGCGCAGGGCCGCGGCGGACCATGACGAACCGTTGTTCATGCGCCATGATCAGCGCCTGCATGCGCTGATCATCGCCTCGGCCGGCAACGCCCGGCTGGTGAGCCTGGTGGATAGCCTGCGTGACATCACCCGCCTCCTCGGCGCGTCCACCGTGGACCGTTCCAGGGATCTGGACGACATCGCCGAAGAGCACCTGCCGATCCTGGAGGCCATCTGCGCGGGTGACGTCGCGGCCGCTGGGCAGGCCATGGCGCACCATGTCTCGCACACCGGGACGTTGCTGGTCGCGCAAGCGGCCGCAGAGGCAGCCGGGGAGACCGGCGCCGAGGCGCCGTTGTTGCAGGTCGACGCAGTCCCCGAGGTTGGCTGCGACGACTTCGCGTGGCTCTACTCCGGTACCCTCAACCGGCCCGGGCCTTGATCGGCCAGATCCGGAGACCAGCCCATCAGCACCAGGCCAGCGGCGCTCATGAGTCCAGCGGCGCTCATGAGTTCAGATCACGCACCTCGCGCCGCAGGATCTTCCCGCTCGTGGTCTTCGGCAGGTCGTCGACGAACTGGATCGAGCGCGGGTACTTGTAGGCCGCCATCTGCTGCCTGCAGAACGCGATCAGCTCTTCCTCCGTGACCGTGGCACCGGGCTTGAGCGAGACAAAGGCCTTCACCGTCTCGCCACGGTACTCATCCGGAACACCGACCACTGCCGACTCGAGCACCGCCGGGTGGCCGTAGAGCACGTCCTCGACCTCACGTGGCCAGACCTTGTAACCGGCCGCGTTGATCATGTCTTTCTTCCGGTCCACAAGGTAGAACCAGCCGCCGGAGTCCATGAACCCTACGTCACCAGTGCGCAACTCACCGCCGGGCAGGCCTTCCGCGGTCTCCTTTGGCTTATTCCAGTAGCCGGGGATGACCTGCGGGCCCGAGGTGACGAACTCACCAATCTGGCCAACGGGAACTTCCTTGCCATCGTCATCGAGGATCCGGACCACGGTGTTGAACACCGGCACACCCACCGACAGCGCCCCCGAGTTCGGGTCCACCGGCGCCTTCTTGCCCAGCGGTACCGCGTGAGAGGGCGAGTTGGTTTCGGTCAGGCCGTAGATGTTGTGGATGTAGAGGCCGGTCTTCTCCAGGAACCCGTCGGTGACCGCCGGCGCGATCGGCGCGCCTCCGGAGTAGATCATCCGGAAGGAGGACCAGTCATCCTTGGTCACTCCGTCCAGCCCCGAAAGGTTGATGAACACCGTGATCGAGCCGATAGTGAAGGTCGGCCGGTGCTCCCGGATCGCGTCCATGACCACCTGCCCTTCGAACCGGTGGTTGATCACCAGCGGGCACGCCGCGAGCAGCGCGATCCCCACGTGGCCGATCAGGCCGGTGATATGGAACAGCGGCGCGACTCCGAGCACGGAATCCTCGGGGGTGAAGCCCATCCAGTCCCGGTATGCCTGGGAATTGAATGCCATCGTGCCGTGGGTGCACATCGCGCCCTTTGGCACGCCAGTGGTCCCCGAGGTGTAGCACAGCACGGCCAGATCGCCGGGAGCCGGATCGACTGACTCCGGTTTGCGACCGTCATCCTGGCTTAAGATCTCCGCGAGGTCCAGCGTCCCGGCTGGCCGCAGCCGCTGCACACCGGCAAACAGCCGCGCGTCGTTGCGGGACTGCTCGTCGAGCGGGGAGCAGGTGATCACGGTCCTGACCGCGGTCTCACCAGTCGCGATGACCTCCTTGGCCACCGACTCGTAGAGGTCATCCAGGCACAGCAGCGCGCTGGCACCCGAGTCGGCGAGCAGGTAGGCGAGCTCACGGTGCTTGTTCATCGGGTTGATGACCACCGCCGCGCCGCCGGCCTTCCACGCCGCCACCAGGGCGACGACGAACGCCGGGTCGTTCTGTACGTAGACCGCGAGCCTGTCCCCGGGAGCGAACCCGCTGTCGACCAGGGCCACCGCGAGCGAGTCGGAACGCGCATCCAGGTCGGCCAGGGTGAGCACACCGTCGAAGTACTTGATCGCGACGCCGTCCGGGGCCCGCCGCACCGACGCCCCGAATATGTCAAGCATGCTCCGGTAATCCGGCGTGATGTCCGCCGGGCGCCCCTCGCCGTAGAGCTTCGTCCAAGGTCGATCGGTGTATGTAGTCATTTGATCACCAGAAGACTGAGGGGCAAAGCCGCATTACGGTCCCATCTCCCCATTTTGAGCCCCCGTGAAACCCGATGCCTGGACCATGGACAAGGCAACCACCACGATGAGCACCGACGAGTTGCTGGACCTGCTCCATGGCGATTGAGCCCGTCGCCTCGGTCAGTTCGTGATCATCTATCCGCGTTTGCCGACCGCGTCGAGGGTCAGCATGAGCGCATCGCGCTGACCCGGAACGGCCGCGCGGCCGCCGTCCTGATCAGCCTCGAAGACCTTGCCCAGCTCGAAAAGACAATCGACGTCCTGAGCGGTCCCGCCGCGCTCGCCGACGTCCGCGAAGCTGATGAAGCCTAAGCGCGGGGTGACAGTCCTCCGCGGCGCGGATTCCCGGGCGGAGCCCTCGAGCACGAACACCACGGCAGATAGCGGGCCTGCGGCCACGCCGCTGCGCAGGAGTCCGCGGGTCCGCGCGTGCGGCTTGCCGGGGGTGCTCGCCGTCTGCACGAGCGAAGCGCAGCCGGGCCAGGCACCGCGGCCACCGTATTTGGCAGCCGCCTGGTGAAGGCGCCGCGAGGACGGGCCCGGCAGAGCGCTGAAGCTAGGGCAGGTTCTCGACTTGAGCGGCTAATGAAAAGGAACCTGCCTTTGTCATATACCTTTGCCGCGGCAAGGACGGCGGACCCTACTCACCCGCTTCTCAGGAACCGGCCTGATAAGCGGAACTGAGTTGCTCTCCATGGACTCACTCTCATGGAGCCGGGCGTCGGCGGAAACTGGGCGTCGACAAGAAGCCGGGTAAACATTCACGCCGTTCGCGCTGGGTGACTGGCGCTGATTGCGGTCAGGCGTGCGCCACTACTGGCGGGCTCCATGGTGTGCCGTTCATGACAGTGCGCAGGACGTCATGACGTTGTGTGCTGTGCGATCACGGACGAGCGCGGGCCAAAGGGATCTCAACTGGGCAGAGGTCGTCGCCCTCGGTGCGGTTGGGCTGGGTCATGCTGAAGGCGGGCTGGGCCATGACCCGGGGGCGGGTTCCGTGATTTGGGTTGGAGGAGTGGAACACCAGCGGATGAGCCAGCACCACGTCGCCCTCCTCAGCGACCACTTCGGCTACTCCCGGCCAGCGCTTCTGGTCGAGGATGGCGGTCAGAGGCTCGTCGAAGTCGTCGGCCTCCAGCCCGTCGGGCTCCGCCTCCCAGAGGATGCGGGCGGCCATGTGGTGCGAGCCCTCGACAAGGAGAGTGCCGCCTCCACCAGGATCCACGGTCGAGAAGCAGAAGAGATTGAGCAGCGCTTGTTCGGGCGACCAGGGGTGGTGGCGGAACCATCCTCCCTCGATATGCCAGTTTTCACCGTAGGGGGCATCGTCGAAGCCGGGGAAGCTGACCGGCCACCAGCCCATCTCCCGGGTCATCTCGCACCGCTCCGGTCCCGCCAGCTGGTCCACGGCAGCGCGGAACCGTTCGGTCAGGGCGTCGGTGTAAGGCGATTCGGTCATCATCTCCTGCAGCCAGACCTGAGGCTGGGTCCACTGCTCCGGACGCTCCAGGTCGATCCTGATGCGCCCGGCGAGGTCCCGCCGCACTGCTTGTGCCACTGCCGCCGGAAAGCCGTGGCGGAGCAGCGTCCAGCCCCGCTCAATGAACTCCTCGATCTGATCGTTCGAGAGAGGCCCGCAAACCACGGGACGAAGCTACCAGGGCCGAGCGGGACGTCGGCATGGCCGGATACGCATTGCTCGCCAAGGGGTCGTCACCTCAAGTCGCGGTCGGGACACCTTGCTCTCGGCCGGGCAAACGTTGCCGGCACGGCACTAGGACCGCGACTCAGCGCACTGGGCGTGATGCGATGAAGCCGGGCGTCGACAAACGCGGACGAGGGATCGCGGCCGGCGTCATGCCGGATACTGGCCGGGGACGGCGGTGTACTGGCGGCCGCTGGGGAGCGACCAGCGGAAAATGCCTGGCTCGGGCTGATCGAGGTGCCAGCGAGGAGCCTGCTTGGCGCGGTGGTGGCGCCGGCAGCACGGGCCGCCGTTGCATTCGCATGTCCGCCCGCCGCCGTCGAACGGGATCGTGTGCTCGTAGTCGCACTTGGTGGCTGGCCGCCGGCAGGACGGGTGGAAGCAGGTCCGGTCGCGGATGGTGATCAGGTGCCTGAGCGCGGCCGACGGCCGGTAGCCCGGGGACTCGCGCGGGTGGGCGCAGGGATCGGCCGCCAGGCTGGTCAGCTGGATGCCGGCCAGCCACGCACCGGCACCGTTCCCGGATGGCCTGCGCTCGGGGGGCCCGCTTCCGGGGGGCCCGCTTCCGGGGGGCCCGCTCTCTGGCGGCCGCTTCCCGGGAGGCCCGGCTCCGGGTGGCGCGGTGCCGGGTGGCGCGGTGCCGGGTGGCGCGGTGCCGGGTGGCGCGGTGCCTGGTGGCGCGGTGCCGGGTGGGGCGGTGCCGGGTGGCGCGGTGCCGGGTGGCGCGGTGCCGGGTGGGGCGGTGCCTGGCGGGGCGGTGCCTGGTGGGGCGGTGCCTGGCGGGGCGGTGCCGGGCGGGGCGGGGCCGGGCGGGGCGGTGCCGGGTGGCCTGGTTCGCGGCGGGGTGGTGCCGGGTTGTCCGGAGCCGGGCGATGGCGGGCCGGCCTGAGCGCATCCGTGGGCGACGGCACGGCCGTCAGGACCGGTGACGGTCAGGCACCAGCGGGAGCCCGGGTTAGCGGCCAGTGCCGCGGCGAGGTCGCGGCAGGTCCAGGCGTCCAGCGCGCCCAGCGTGTCAGCCTCACCGGGCTCGGCGGACAGGCCGAGCCAGGTGGTCAGCGGGATGGTCAGGTTTACCGAGCCGCCCAGTCCGGCTGGCCAGGCGCTGGCCCCGTTCCCGCCGCCGGGCCAGCCGGGACGGCCAGCGCCCGCAGCCGGGCCGCCTTGAGCTGGGCCGCCGGGTCCGGGGCCGCCGGGTCCGGGGCCGCCGGGTCCGGGGCCGCCGGGCGGCGGGGTGGCGGGATCTGGCCGGGTGCCGTCGTCTGATGGCGCGGGCCGGGGCAGCAGGGTCTCGGGGCTATGCCCGTTCAGCAGCGCGGTGAACACCCGGCTGCGAAGCTGCGCGAGGGTGCCTTCCGCGCCCTGGTCGTGCAGCCACCGGGCCAGCGCGCCGATCCGCTGGCCGGCGGCGATCACCTCAGCGGGCGGCAGGTCCCGGCCTGCCAGCGCCGCGGTCCCGGCCGCCTCGGTCCAGGTCTCCACCCGGGCATCCTTCTCGGCCCGCTTGCGCCGCCGGTTCGCTGCCGCGGCGTCGATGGCTAGCACCGCGCGGCGGGCCGCGGCGCGCAGCTTCGCGGTGGTCTGCCACGGCGCGGCGGGTAGCACCTGCTGCTCCACCGCCGCCGCGTCGTCATCATCGAGGCAGCACGTCTCGTCGGCGAGCACCGCGGCCCGGGGCAGATCGATCCGCCCGGCGGCCAGCGCCGCCGCGGTGGCAGGCAGCCGGGCCAGGCCCGCGGCCAGGCCGGTCAGCCGGGACGCGGCCCGCCCGGTCAAGGTGAGCAGCATCGCGATCTCATCGTCGAGGTGCTCGGCGGCGCGCGGGCCGCCGGCCGCCCGGCGGCGGGCGAACTCGGCGGCGGCGGCCAGCTCACCGGCCGCAGCCCAGGAGGCCAGCCGCCGCCAGCCGCGCAGCAGCCCGGCGAGCTCGTCATCGTCGAGGCCGCCCAGCCCGCCATCGGACGCCTCTGCGGCACAGTAGGCCAGCGCCGGGCCCGGGACCAGCACATCGCCCACCTGCCCGGCCGCGAACCCGCTCGCCCGGAGCCCGGTCCGGCCGGGCCCGGCGCCGGGCCCGGCCGGACCGGGCGGGCTGCCGGGCGATCCCGGTAACGGCCGGCCGTCGCCGGGCCCGGGCTGTCCTGGGCTTGCGATCACGAGGGCCTCCTCGCGCTGACCGATGGCTGCTAGCTGTCGACGTTCTTCGAATATGTTATCGACCACTGCCGACAATCCGGCGGTGCCGCGGGCCGGCTCAGCGAAATCCGTTAAAGAAATATCCGGACCGCGCCGTGGGAGGCCCTTGCCGCCCCGCTGCCGGCCACCGCCGAGGCAACGCAACCAGCACGGAGCGGCGAGATGGCGAACGGCCTTGCCCCCCTGGCCGGGCCCGGTGGCTGCCCCCGGCCCGGCGGCCAGCCGTCAGGCGAGCCCGCCGCAAGCCGGCGCAGCGCAAGCCGGCGCAGCGCAAGCCGGCGCAGCGCAAGCTCGGCATAGGGCGCGGCACCGTCGGCGAGCACCTCGTCGTCGAACACCGCGTCGGTGAGTGATTGAACGGGGCGGTCGCGGGATCCGAGCCCAGCGGGCGGGCGCCCAGCATCACGAAGGCGCCCGGCACCTGGGCAAGTACGCAGCAGAAGTCCTCCGCCCCGGTCAGCGGGTTCGGCGCGGCCACGAACCTGCCTACCCCGAAGAGGTCGGTCACGGTGCGCCTGGACTGGCCGGGGTATCCGTTTGCTGCTGTCTGCGGCCATCGTTAGGGTTATCGAGTCCGCGCCACGGGGCCGGTTCAGTTCCCTGGTATTCGCAGGGTGACCGGTAAACCAGCACGGTGCTCTGCCTGGCGAGCGGCCGCGCTGCCAGGTTGCCCGCCAGAGGAGCAATCGGATGACGCAACCGGATGACCGTCCGATCCGCTGGGGAATCCTCGCCACGGGCGGCATCGCTCATGCCTTCGCGCACGATCTCGCGCTGCAGCCCGACTGTGAGGTTGTCGCCGTCGGGTCACGGTCCGAGGCTTCGGCGGACGCGTTCGGGGACGAATTCGGCGTACCGCACCGGCACGCGAGCTACCAGGCTCTCGTCAGCGATCCGGATGTCGATGCCGTGTACGTGTCAACGCCTCACCCCGGCCATCACGAAGCCGCGCTGCTCGCGATCAACGCGGGTAAGGCCGTGCTCGTCGAGAAGCCGTTCGCCATGGACGCCGCCCAGGCGCGCGAGATGATCGAGGCCGCGCGCGGCCAGGGAACGTTCCTCATGGAAGCAATGTGGACGCGCTTCCTGCCGCACATTGCGCGGGTGCGTGAGATCCTCGCCGCGGGAACGCTCGGCGAT
Organism: uncultured Actinomycetes bacterium; assembly: GCA_963774825.1. Classification (GTDB taxonomy): domain Bacteria; phylum Actinomycetota; class Actinomycetes; order Streptosporangiales; family Streptosporangiaceae; genus DATBGO01. The sequence continues at coordinate 239,347 of CAVZGW010000027.1, forward strand.
GTCGTATACCTGACCGCCGAGCACGGGCAGTGGTTCGCCCCCGATCCGCGGTTCCGGCTGTTCGCGCCGGAGCTGGGCGGCGGGGCCCTGCTGGACCTTGGCATATACCCGGTCTCGTTCGCGAGCCTGGTGCTTGGCGTGCCGGCGCGGATCACCGCGGCCAGCTATCCGGCGTTTACCGGCGTTGACGCCACGACATCGATGATCTTCCAGTACGACAGCGGCGCCCACGCGGTGCTGACCACGACCTTGCTGGCCGCATCGGGCAACCCCGCCGCCATTTACGGCACGGCGGCGAGGATAGAGATCGACGGCTGGTTTTACACGCCGACCGCGTTCCGCGTGATCGCGCGGGACGGCACCGAACTGGAGCGCTTCGAAGAACCGTATGAAGGGCGCGGGCTGCGCGGCGAGGCCGCCGAGGTGGGCCGCTGTCTTCGCGTGGGGCTGCTGGAAAGTCCGCTGCTCCCGCTGGATGAGACGTACACGATCATGCAGGCGTTGGACGAGGTCCGCCGGCAGATCGGCTTGTCTTACCCGCCAGCCTGATCGCGCCCAGCCGTCAGGTTCACGACGTCCCGGCCGTGCCCGGCCCCCAAGCACGTACGCCATCAGCGCTCCGCCCGGGCGCCTCCGCGAAGCACCGGCCGGGCCTTGCTTGCAGGCTGCGCTGGCGGGCACCCTGACCCCGCTGCGGCGACTTCCGGCCGGAGCCGTCCGAAGCCGCAGCACCCAAGGACCGCGCGTGCCGCGGCGGTCGCGGCAACGGTCAGGAGATGGCTGCCTTGACCAGCTCGATGACCCTGTTCTCCACCACGGGGCTCCACTCTCGGAGCGCGTACGACACCGGCCAGATGTCGCCGTCGTCGAGGTTCGCCGCCTCCTGGAAGCCCAGGGTCGAGTACCGGTAGTTGAACTTGCCCGCGTCCTGGAAGAAGACGACGACCTTGCCGTCCGCGTTCGTGTAGGCGGGCATCCCGTACCAGGTCTTGGGCGACAACTCGGGGGCGGCCGCGGTAACTGTCACATGCACGCGCTCGGCGAGCGCACGATCCTCCGGCGCCATCTCCGCGATCCTGTCCAGGACCGCCTGCAGGCCATCCGCCTTCTTGGCGCCCTTCTTGCCCTCGGCGCGCAGCTCGGCGGCGCGCTCCTTCATCGCGGCACGCTCCTCGGCGCTGAAGCCGCCGGACTCGGCGTTGGCATTCTTCCCAGCCATTCGCGGGCTTCCCTTCTTGACGCGTTGGGGCTCCTTGACGCGTGGCTCCTTGACGCGTGGGCTCGTTGACGCGTTGGGCTCGTTGACGCGTTGGGGCTCGGCGTCATTGCCGGCCCACCGTCGAGTCGAAAGGCTAGACCCGATCACACCGAGGCGCTTCTCGATTCCTGATCGGATCGGGGGCCAGCCGAGGCATTCAGGTGGCGGCCGCTTACCGAGCGTCCGGATCTGCCGCGCTGCGTTCCTGCCGCCCCTCGGCCCACGTAGCGCGGGGCCGAGTTGGCTGCCGTCGCCGATGCGGTCCGCGAGAACAACACGAGAACAACAGGGGCTGCAATGCTGGCGGACGCCTGCCCTCCCGTGGAGCCGCTCAGCGGCGACCCGGGCATGGAGGCCGACCCGGTTGCGCTGGCGCGTGATGCGGCGAACGTAGCATCGGCTGGTGGAGTTCAGCCGGGATCTGCGGGAGGCGGTGATGGCGGGTGACATTACCGTGTCCTTCCGGCTGTGGCGCCGGCCCCGGGTGCGGCCGGGCGGCCGGTATTCCGTCGGCCCGGCCCAGATCGAGGTCGACTCCGTTGAGCTGATGCCGTTTGCCGCGATCACCCCGGCCGACATCCGCCGGTCCGGGGAACGCGACCGCGAGTCCCTGCGCCAGCGCGCGGCCCACGCCGGCCCGATCGCCGACGATACGCTGCTGTACCGGGTGGAGTTCCACCGCCTCAGGTGACCGGTGTCTGCGGCGGCGTCGGTGAGCACAGTGTCCCTCAGGCGTCCCTGGTCATCATTCGCCACGCGCCGAGGATCGTCCAGCCCGCCAGCCAGGCGATGATGACGCAGACGGCCTGGGTGGCCGACTCGGGCAGCAGTGTGGTGCCGGGCCCGCCGCTGCCTCCGGTTACCCCTGGCAGCCCGGAAAACATCGGTAGCCCGGAAGGCTCCAGGTGCGCCATGGCCAGCCCGACGAATGATCGCTGCAGGCCCTGCAGATGGGGAATGGCAGCGAGGGCCAGGATCGGCGTAAGGACCATCTGGAACACGATTATCAAGATCACCGGGCCGGTTCTCTGCCCCATCAGCGACGCGAGCCCGAGTCCGAGGATGAATCCGACGGTCGATTCAAGCTCGATCCACAGCCCGGCCTTGATCATGAGGGAGATCGACGGGTAGCGGACAATGCCGGCGTAGCCGGGATAGTCCTGGCTGGCAATCTTGACGGCCAGGGCTTCCAGCGCGGCGGGCGCGGGCTGGCCGGGGGTGACTGCTGACTTCGACCAGCCAGGCGGCCCGGCGCACACGATATTCCCCGGAATGTGGCCGTTGTAGGGGAGCGAGCAGATGACCGGCTCGGCGCGGTCCCTGGCCCAGTTCTCGAAGCCGGCGCGGGACAGGCCGGGAGGTATGTTCACGTTCGAGTCATCGATGAAGGTCGGTGCGGCGAAGACGGATACCGCGCAGACGATCGTGTAACCGATCGCGACCAGCGGCACGACAATCGCCAGCCCGGCCGGGATCCGGGCCAGGTAGAGCGCCAGCCGGGACCGGCCGGTCACCACCAGGTGCCGGAACATGCCTTCGGTGAGGTCGCGCGATCCCGCCGTGCAGCCCACCGTGGCCGCGACGATGAAGCCGAAGGTGGGCAAGAAGCGGCCACCAGGACCTCGAAGATCACCTCGTTCCCGGCGGGCGGGTTGGCGCGCGGCGCGAACGCGTGCAGGAGCAGCCGAATGAGCAGGAACAACGCCGGGAACCCGATGTTCGCCACGACGACGGCGATCATCAGGCCGCGCCGCCGCCGCAGCTCCATGACTCTGGTGGCGATCATGCCGATGGTGGGAATCGGGGATCCCCGGCGGTCGCGGGAATGACCGGCGGGTGCCGCCTGCACCGGCTGGTCCGGCGCAGGCGCGCCGTGACCGACCGGAATGGTCGTCATTCCGGGTCCCCCAGCCTGCTTGTGACCTGCAGGAACCACGATTCGAGCGAGGCCTGGACCGGCTGCAGCCGGTAGACGGAGATTCCGCCTGCGACGAGAACGCGGTTGATTTCGGCGATGACGTCGCGGCCCGTGCCCGCGGGCAGCGTGATCTCCAGGCCCAGCGCGGCCGGCGCGGCCTCGACGCGGGCACCGAGGGTGGTGCCCGCGAGCAGGGCACGGGCCCGGCCGGGTTCAGAGCATTCGACCTGAACCGCGAGCAGCGCCCCCGCCAGCAGCTCGGAGATCGGTCCCTGCCGGATGATGCTGCCGCGGTCGACGATGGCGACCGCGTCACAGGTCCGCTCGACCTCGTCCAGCAGGTGGGAGGACAGCACGACCGTGCGGCCCTCGGCCACTAGCGAGAGGATCATGTCGCGGATCCCGGCCATCCCGGCCGGGTCGAGTCCGTTCATCGGCTCGTCCAGAATGAGCAGCTGCGGGTCTGGAAGCAGGCAGGCGGCAACGCCCAGGCGCTGCCGCATGCCCATCGAGTACGTCGAAACCCGGTCGTCGGCGCGGTTGGCCAGGCCGACGCGCTCCAGGGCTGGACCGATGCGGTCCCGCGCGGCCGGTTCGCGAGCGGCGGCGAGAAGCCGCAGGTTCTGCCTGCCGGTCAGATGGCGGTGGAACCGGGGCTCGTCGACGATGGCGCCGATACGAGCGAGCGCCGCGTCGCGATGCCGCGGAACCGGGTATCCGAGCAGGGACATCGTGCCGGCATCAGCATGCGTCAGTCCCAGCAGCACCCGGATGAGCGTGGTCTTGCCAGCGCCGTTGGGGCCGAGGTAACCGAACGCGGATCCCCGGGGGACAAGGAGCTCAACATCGTTCACGGGGGTCTTCGCCCCGAAGCGCTTGGTGAGCCCGTGGGTCTCCACGGCCCAGCGGCTTCCGGCGGCCAGCTTGCCGGGGGTGCCCGGCAGAGTCGTCGTATTCATCCGATGCCCCGGCCCGCTACCGCCGCCGCCAGCGGCAGCCTGACGACAAGCACGGTGACGATGAGGCTCTCATCAGATCCTTCAAACGGCGGCGGGTCAGATCCTTCAAACGGCGGCGGGGAGGAAGCATCACGGGTCCTTGGCGTTGCCGGGCTGAGGTGCAAGTCTGCGATACGGGGGGAGGGCATGTCATCGGCGCGGGGATGCACATTTGCCAGTCCGCCACGCTATAACCCCGGGTGGAGGCGTATCCACCCGGCGTTAGACCTGGCCGTGCAGCCTGGAGTTGGTGCCGCTGCGGTCGGCGCACCGTAGTGTTCGTCAGATGAGCACATACCCCGCGGGCAGTCCGGCCCTCGCCACGCTGCGCAGGGCGCGGGCGCAGCAGGAGGCAGCCCTCCGGTGGCTGCGCCGCCTCGCTCCGCCCCTGTTTGTCGTGGTGGCCGTGGTCACGTTCAGCAGCGGCCGGAACCCGGGGGTGCCCGGCCGCGACGTAGCTGCCGTTCTCGCTGTGGGCGGGTTCGCGCTTGGCGCGCTGGGCGCGCTGACGGCCCGTCATCGACGCGCGGCAGTCCGCATCGTCTTCGCCGTCGTGCTAGTGGCCAGTTCGGCAGCGTTAATGGGACTGCGACCCGACGGACCAGGCCTGGCCGGGCTCCTGGCGGGCCTCGTGCTGCTCGCCCCGCGGGTGCCGGATCGCTTCCCGATCGCGTTGTCTATCGTCGGCATCACGTGCCTGGCGGCGGTTGCGGTGGCCGTCAGCCACGACGACGCGCCGGCCTCCGCGCTGCTCAGCGCCATCGCGATTGTCGGCTTCCCTGGCATGACGTTGCTGGCAAGACGGCTCGGGCAGGCCAACGACCAAGCCGAACGGCTCCTGATCGAGCTGGAGGGCACCCGGGCGGCGCAGGCAAGGGCGGCTGGACTGGCCGAACGCCAAGGGCTTGCCAGAGAGATGCACGACGTACTGGCCCATTCCCTGTCCGGGCTCATGCTCCAGCTTGAGGGCGCCCGGATGCTCCTGGCCGATAACCCCAGCGATCATCGGCTGCCTGGAGTCATCGAGCGTGCTCACCACCTGGGCAAGTCCGGGCTCGAAGAAGCGCGCCGGGCGATCGGGATGCTGCGCGACGACGAACTGCCCGGGCCCGAACGCCTGGCCGGTCTCGCCGCGCAGTTCCAGGCGGTCAGTGGCGTCCCGTGCCAGTTCACGGTGTCCGGCCAGGCATACGAACTCCCGTCAGAGGCTGGGCTCGCGGTGTACCGGGTAGCGCAAGAAGCGCTTACGAACATCACCAAGCACGCCTGCCCGGAACGGGTCGAGGTGCACCTCGGTTATGAGCCTCGCGGCACTCTCCTGACGGTCGAGAATTTCGCGATGAACCCGGAACCGCCGCGCGTGGCGGGCGACGGCTCCGGTTACGGCCTGACCGGGATGCGCGAGCGGGCCGAACTGCTCGGCGGCGAACTCACCACGGCGATGACACGCGGTGGCTTCCGGGTGGAGCTGCGGGTGCCGGCGTGAGCCAGCCGATGCGTGTTCTGATCGCTGACGACCAGCGAGTGGTCCGTGAAGGGCTGGCGATGGTGCTGGGCCTTTTGCCTGACGTCGAAGTCGTGGGCTCCGCCCCTGATGGCGACGAGGCCGTCGCCTTGGCCGCTGACCTGCTCCCCGACGTCGTCCTCATGGATCTGCGGATGCCCCGCTGTGATGGCGTCGAGGCCACCCGCCTGCTGCGTGAGCGCGTGCCGGAAACCAAGGTCGTCGTGCTTACCACCTACGCGGATGACCGATCCGTGATAGCCGCACTGCGGGCTGGCGCACGCGGTTACCTGACCAAAGACGCGGGCGGGGAAGACATCCGCCGCGCCCTCAGACAAGTACTCGATAACCATGCAGTCATCGACCCCGCCGTCCAGCATCACGTCGTCGACGCCATCGCCACCGGATCGCCGGCGCAGGACCGGCGACCGCTCCCCCTCTTCCCGCAGGTCTCACTCCCCGGGAAGCCGAGGTACTGTCACTCATCGCCACAGGCATGTCGAACGGCGAGATCGCGGAACAACTCGTCGTCAGCAAAGGCACCGTCAAAAGCCACATCAACCACCTGCTCGCCAAGATTGACGCACGCGACCGGGCCCAAGCGGTGACCTTCGCCTACCAGCACGGACTTACCCGCTGCGAGAGAGCCGGCTGAAAGACTGCCGGATTGACGCTGGTCTGCGGCCCCGCTGGCGGCAGCCAAGGTGCCCAAAAAGTGCCTTGGCGGGCTCCCTCGGTTCGGCGCGCGCCGCGCGCCTCCGGTGCTGGTCAGGGGCGGGCGGCGGGCGAGCTGGCCTGTAGGCCGGGTTCTGTGCACCCGCTCGCGCGGGCCGGCGGCCATCCATCTGGGACTGCCGTTGCCGACAGCCTCGTGCGGTCTACCCGCGAGCATCGGGCGGGCCGCCCTCAATCGCTCGCGCAGGTCCCGCGCACCGAAGAACGCGGCACCCTCTTGACCTTGCTCCGGGTGGGGTTTACCTAGCCGCCCGGGTCACCCCGGGCGCTGGTGGTCTCTTACACCGCCGTTTCACCCTTACCCCCGGATCACACCGGAGGCGGTCTGTTTTCTGTGGCACTATCCCGCGGGTCACCCCGGGTCGGCGTTACCGACCACCCTGCCCTGCGGAGCCCGGACCTTCCTCGGCGCGACCCGGGTATGCCCGGCAGCGCCGCGGCCGCCCGGCCTGCTCGCCCGCCGCTGCAGCCACCATAGCGCCTCAGCGGCCGCCCGCGCGAAGATGCGCCGTGTCGTTCAGGCTCCGCACCAGCGCCGGGCCGTCGGCGAACCACTGGATCTCCGACAGCGAGCCGACGTCCAGGTGGATCCGGAACATGGTGGCCGGCGGCGCGAGCATCGCCCTGCACGCCAGCGTCTTGATCGGCGTGACGTGGCTGACCAGCAGGAGCGTGCGGCCCGGCTGCGCCGCGAGCAGCCGGTCCAGGGCGCGCAGGACGCGCCGCGCCACCGTCGTGAGGCTCTCGCCGCCCGGCGGGGCCACCTCCGCGCTGGCCAGCCAGGCCGGAATCTCCTCCGGCCAGCGGGCCGCCGCCTCGCTGAAAGTCAGCCCCTCCCAGTCCCCGAAGTCGGTCTCCACCAGATCGTCGTCGACCTGCACGGCGACACCGGTCGCTTCAGCCACCGCCTCAGCGGTGCGCCTGGCCCGTTGCAGCGGAGACGTCACGATCAGGTCGATGCCACCGCGGGCCGCCATCCTCGCGGCCGCGGCGGCGGCCTGACGGCGTCCCGCCTCGGTTAGCGGCGCGTCACCGCGCCCGGCGAACCTGCGCTCCACCGACAACGCCGTCTCACCGTGCCGCAGCAGCAGCGTCGCGGTCGCCGTCCCGCGATCCGGGAGCCAGCCCGGGGACGGTCCTGCTCTTTCATCCTGCTGTGCCGCCGGCGGGTCTGCGGAAACCAGCACCGAACGGTTGTCCCTCCGCTGGTCACCCTCCTCGGCGGCGGAGCCGCGCTCAGCGGCGTCCATGGCCTTGTTCGCCAGCTTGTCCGCGTCGGCATTGCGGGCCCGCGGCACCCAGACATAGGAGACCCGGCCGAGCCGGGACGCCGCCTCGCGGGCGGTCCGGGCCAGCGTCCGGAGGTTGTCGTGCTTGATCTGCCAGCGTCCGGACATCTGCTCCACCACCAGCTTGGAATCCATCCGGACCTCGACATCGGCGCCCGGCGCCAGCTGCGCGGCCGTGCGCAGGCCGGCCACCAGGCCGGAGTATTCGGCCACGTTGTTGGTGGCAGTGCCAAGGCTGTCGCAGACCTCGGCCAGCACCTCGCCGGTGCTCGGGTCCCTGACCAGGGCGCCGTATCCGGCCGGTCCCGGGTTGCCGCGCGAGCCGCCGTCGGCCTCGACGACGAGCTTGCGGGTCACAGGCCTGACTCTGCGGTCCGGACCAGGATCCTGCGGCACTCCTCGCAGCGCAGCACCTCGTCTGGCGCCGCCGCCCTGATCGTATTGAGGTCCACGGTGTTGAGCGAGAGATGGCAGCCCTCGCACTGGCCGCGCCGCAGGGCGGCTGCGCCGACGCCGTGCTGGGCGCGCAGCTGCTCGTAGAGCTTGATCAGGTCCGCGGGGACTTCAGTGGCGACCGCACCGCGCCGCGCTTCAGCCTTTCCGGACAGCTCAGCCAGCTCGCCGAGCGCCGCGTCCCTGCGGGCCGTGACCTCCTGCCAGCGGCCGGCGATCTGCGCCCGCTCGGCCGTCGCAGCCTGATGGCTGTGCTGGGCTGTCTCCAGCCGCTCCATCACGTCAAGCACGATCTCCTCGAGATCGGATTGCCTGCGGGTCAGCGAGACGATCTCCGACTGCAGGTTTTCCAGCTCGCGCGGGTTCGAGACCCGGCCGGCGTCAAGCCGGCTCCGGTCCCTGTCCACCCGGGAGCGGACCTGCTCGACGTCGGCTTCCGCCTTGGCCTGCGCCCGTCTCAGATCGCCTTCCTGGGCCTCCAGAGCGGCGACGGTATCGCGTAGCTGCGCGTCCCGCTGATCTAGCTGCTCCAGCTCGGCATGCTCGGGCAGGCTGCGCCGGCGGCCCGCTATCCGGCCTAGCTCGGCGTCGAGGTCGGCGAGCTCGAGCAGCCGCAGCTGCGCCTCTGGAGATGCTTTCACGGATCCCCACGTTAGCCTGCCCCAGGCGCGATGTCGCTAGCACCGGCGAGCACGGCCGCACCTTGCGCGTGATCACGAAAACGCGCCGCCTGGGCCAGCTGCCTGCGGTAGACCTTCCGCTATGGAGCTTCCCCGGGTGAGCAGGCCGTATATGCCCGGCTACCACATCCTCGACTCGGACCAGGGCAGCGGACTGCTGCCCTGGTCATGGGCGGCAGAGCGGCTGGCGAGTGCCCGCAATTACTGGGTGGTCAGCGTGTGGCCCGACGGCCGGCCACACTCAATGCCCGTGTGGGGTACCTGGGACGACAGGGCCCTGTGGTTCACCAGCGGCGTGCATTCGCGAAAGATAAAGAACCTGCGCGCCGACCCGCGCTGTGTGATCACCACCGAGGAGGCGGGAGACCCGGTCATCCTCGAGGGCACCGCCAGTGTTGTCACCGATCCCGCGAGCATCCGGCGGGTCCTTGACCTGCTTAACGAGAAATACCACACCGACATCGAGGTCAGCTTCCTCGATCCGGCGGTGAACGCGACCATAGCGGTCCGGCCGGCCAGGGTGATCAGCATGCGGCATGGTGATTTCACCGGCTCGCCGACCCGCTGGACCTTCGGCAGCTGATCGTCGCTCAGCTGTTTGTCGCTCAGCTGTTTGTCGCTCAGCTGTTTGTCGCTCAGCTGTTTGTCGCTCAGCTGTTTGTCGCTCAGCTGATTGTCGTTCAGCCGCCCAGAGGCATCATCAGAACAGGGGACGACGTCGGCCGCGGCGATCCGCTGGCTGGCTCGACCGTGAGGCCGACCCGGTCGCGGACCGCGAGCCCCGAGACGACCATCGGGCCCACTGCCCCGGCACGCGAACCGGGCAGCATCCCGGCGGGCCGGTCGCCGGCGGGCCCATCAGCCACAGCTCGTAGCTCTCCGCGGCAGGCAGCGGCCGCAGGCCGGCCGCCGTGAAGACGAGGGCGCGGTCCCGGTGCGACATCACGACCGTGGCGGTGCCGCCGGTGCTGACCTTAGCGGTCAGGATGGTTGCGTCGGCTGCGTTCAGTACCGTCGCGATCGCCTTTGAGTGCAGCTGCTCCTGGTCAAGCCGGTGCTGTACGCCGGTGACCGCGACCCCGAGGATGATGGCCACAGCCGCGAGCGCGCTCGCGAGCCCGAGCGCTAGCCGTGGCAGCCAGCGCCTGCGCGCGACCGCCCCGGCCGGCCGGGGCCAGCCCGCCTCCGCCCGGACCACAGGGGGCAGCTGCCTGGTCCTTGCGGCCGCCGCAAGCGCGACGTCCCGCATCGCAGGCGGCGGCTGCACCGCGACGGCACCAGCCAGCCGCGCAGTCGCCTCGCGCAGGCTGCGGATTTCCTGACGGCACGGCTCGCAGCCCGCCAGATGCTGCTCGAAAGCGGCCCGGTCGGGTCCCGTCACCGCGTCCATCGCGTAGGCGCCCGCCAGGGTGTGCGGATCGGAGCGGATCCCCAGGCCGGGCAGGCGCAGTCTCATCACTCCACCCCCAGGCAGTCACGCAGCCTGATCAGGCCGTCGCGCATCCGCGTCTTCACAGTGCCTACCGCCACGCCGAGCAGTTCGGCGACCTCCCGGTAGGTGTAACCGTCGTAGTAGGCGAGCGTGACCGACTCACGCTGCAGCTCGGTCAGGGATCCCAGACAGCGCCGTACCCGCTCGCGGTCAAGCCGGGCCGTCACGATCTCGGTCACCTCGTCATAGGCGATCGCTGATCTCGCCGCGCGGACCTCGCGCTGCGCCGCCTTCTGCTCCGACCTGACCCGGTCCACTGCGCGCCGGTGCGCAAGAGTCGTCAGCCACGCGAGCGGGCTGCCCAGCGTCGCGTCGAACCGTGACGCGGTCCGCCAGACCTCCAGCAGCACCTCCTGGGTGACTTCCTCGGACTGGGCCGGATCCCGCACCACCGCCCGGACGATGCCGAGGATCTGCCCGGCAGCCCGGTCGTACACCGCCTCGAAGGCGCCCTGATCGCCGCGGGCAACTGAGCTGAGCAGCTGGGCCAGATCCGGCTGCGCTGTCGTGCCCGGCTGCGCTGTCGTGCCCGGCTGCGCTGTCGTGCCCGGCTGCGCTGTCGTGCCCGGCTGCGCTGTCGTGCCCGGCTGCGCTGTCGTGCCCGGCTGCGCTGGCTTACCCGGCAGCCCCTGCCTTCCCTTCATGCCCACAATCTAGATTCGTAGCCGACCACGATCCGGCTTGGGCGGTCAGCCATCAGCCCCGGTGCGCCGGCCGCTGACTCGCCGGCGACCGCACCGCTGCCAGCAATCCGCGGCGGCCTCGGCACCGAATTAACATCGTGGTCATCGATAATCACGCCAGCCGCTCCGCGCTCGGCACCGTCGTCGGCATACTGACCGCCGCGGTTGCTGTCGGTGTCGCTCAGCTCGTAGCCGGGATCACCGGGGCGAACGGCTCGCCGGTTGTCGCCGTGCAAGAGGTCTCGATCGACTTCACCCCGCCAGGCCTCAAGAACTTCGCGATCAGTGCATTCGGCTCAAATGACAAGCTCGTCCTGCTGTGCGGAGTCCTGGTGGTGCTGGCCCTGGCGGCGGCGCTGATAGGCAGCCTGGCCCTGCGCCGCCTCGACTACGGCCTGGCCGGCCTGGTGGTCTTCGCTGTGATCGGCATAGCCGCGGCGATCACCCGGCCGAACGCCTCGGCCACCGCCGTGCTGCCCACGCTGATCGGCGCCATTGCCGGGGCAGGCGCGCTCGTCCTGCTGGTGCGTGCCGCCCGGCCTGCGGGACCGCCGCTGCCCGCCGGCAGCAAGGCCGCTGGCGCCGCCGCCCGGCAACCGGGACCTGAGCGCAGGCGCTTCCTGGTCACTAGCGTTGCAGCGGCTGGCACGGCAGGTGTCACAGCGCTGGCCGGGCGGCTGCTTACCGAGCGGACCGATGTCACCCAAGCGCAGCAATCGCTGCGGATCCCGGCGCCCGCCATCCCGGCGCCACCGCTGCCCGCAGGCGCTGACCTGAAGATTCCCGGGCTGAGCTCGTTCATCACGCCCAACAGCGCTTTCTACCGGGTAGATACCGCGATCGTCCTGCCCGAGGTCCCGCCCGCCAGCTGGCAGCTGCGGATCCACGGCATGGTCAGCCGTGACATCAATCTCAGCTTCGACCAGCTGATCCGCCGGCCGCTCCTAGAGGACTACATCACCCTGACCTGCGTGTCCAACCCGGTCGCCGGCCCCTATGTCGGTAACGCGCGCTGGCTGGGCGCGAGCCTGGCCAGCCTGCTGCGCGAGGCAGGCGTCCGGGCCGGTGCCGACCAGCTGCTGTGCACCTCCGCCGACGGTTTCACCTCAGGAGCCCCGCTGCTGACCGCCATGGACGGCCGGGATGCGATGCTCGCCGTGGCCATGAACGGATCGGTCCTGCCGGTCGAGCACGGCTTCCCGGTCCGGATGGTCATCCCAGGCCTGTACGGCTACGTATCGGCATGCAAGTGGATCACCGACATCGAGGTGACCACCTTCGCGGCCAACAGCGCGTACTGGGCGCAGCGCGGCTGGGACCAGCAGGCGCCGATCAAGACCGAGTCCCGCATCGACGTGCCGAACGGGCAGAGCTCGGTCCGGGCGGGCCGGACCCCCGTCGCGGGGGTCGCCTGGGCACAGCACAAGGGAATCGAGGCCGTGGAGGTGCGGGTAGACCGTGGCCCGTGGCAGCTGGCACGGCTGGCTGCGGTACCCGACATCGACACGTGGCGGCAATGGGTCTGGGAGTGGGATGCCGCGCCCGGCAGTCACCTGATCGAAGCACGCGCCACCGACAAGACCGGATACACCCAGACGGCGCAGCAGGCACCGCCGGAGCCGAACGGGGCCACCGGTTACCCGGCCGTCTCGGTGACCGTTACCAGCTGACCAGCGGCGGCTCACAGCAGCTGGTCGCGGACCTGCCCGTACATGTAGGCGCCCAGCCACCGGCCCAACTCGTCGAACAGCAGCCTGCGGTCGGCGGCCTGCTCAGGGCTTTCCAGCCCGTTGGCCAGCCACAGCCAGGTCACATGGGGACCGAGTGCGGTGGGAGCGCCGCCGCGGTCCCGCTGCCGCCGAAATCGGCCGGCTGCCGCCCGGCCTGATCCGCCTTCCGGCCCGCCTGATCCGCCTTCCGGCCCGCCTGATCCGCCTTCCGGCCCGCCTGATCCGCCTTCCGGCCCGCTGCCGGGCACATCACCAGCACTGGGCAGGCGATCCGCAGGCCGCGGCGAAGCCGGCGGCCGAACGCGGGGCTCGACAGGATCAGGGCGCCGGCTGGCTCCGCGTCGCGCCGCGCGTCACACCACAGCGCTACGGTCAGCGCATCCGCCGCGTGCGCGCTGATCACCACCGAATCGATGCCATCCGTCTCGCGCAGGTACGCGCAGGCAGCATCGAGCCTGATTGAACCTGGCGCGGTGGGCGGCCCGCCGCCGGAATCTCGCCAGCCTGGGGCGCCCCTTCGGCGCTGCCCGCGCGCCGAGGTCGGCGATGTAGAAGTGGAACCCTCGTTCGGTGTACCAGCGCGCCAAGTCGGCGGGCGCGCAGGACCCGCCCGAGCTGTGCACGTACAGCACCGCGCGCCTGCTCGGCCGCGGCGGCCGGCGCCGCAGCAGCACGCTCCCGGCAGGCTCGCCGCCGGCATCAGGCCCGGCCGGTATGTCCACTTCCTCATACTCGCCAGCAGCACCATCGCTCTCCGTGATGACGCCCATTACTCCCCTGTCCCCCGGCCGGGTTGCGTTCCAGCTACCTGACGCCCCGGCGCCCGAGCGCAGGCGGGCGCCCCAGGCACGAGCGCCGGGCACAGAGCGTCACTGGAAGTCTGGCACCGTCGCCATCGCGGTGCATTCAGAACGCGCGGTCCCGCCGCGGCGCGCTACGTCCCGGCTCTCGTAGCCTCTCAGGTATGGAGAGCGGGCTGACTGACTGGCTGGAGACCGAGAACAAGTACGACGTCGGGCCGGATTTCGTCATCCCCGACCTCGCGGGGCTGGCGGCTGGCATTGGCGTCAGTGAGCCAGCGGTCCTGCACCTGGCCGCCAGCTATTTCGACACGCCTGACTTGCGCCTGGCCGCGGCGAAGGTAACGCTCAGGCGCCGGACCGGCGGCACGGATGCGGGCTGGCACCTGAAGCTCCCTGTTGCCCCCGGCACCAGGCGCGAGCTGCGGGCCCCGCTCGGGCCGGGCTCGGAAGCCGTGCCGGATGACCTTGCCGCGCGGGTCCGTGAGTGGACCGGCGGACAGCCGCTGCAGATGATCGCCATCCTGGAAACCACCCGGACCGTCAGGCGCATTACCAGCCCGGCGGGCCAGGATCTCGCTGAGGTCGCCGACGACCTCGTCGTCGGGCGCAGGCCCGCCCGACGGCGCCGAGGGCACCTCTCTGACGTGGCGGGAGGTCGAGGTTGAGCTCATCTCGGGGACGCCGGAGATTCTCGCCGCGGCGGGCGCCAGGCTGCGCGCGGCCGGTGCCCGCCCATCCCCGTCGGCCTCCAAGCTGAGCCGCATCCTCGGCACCGGCGCCGGAGCCGCGCCACCGGCCTGAGACGCGGCATGTGGCAAACTCGCTAGCGTGCGGCGCGCGTTCAGTCAGGTCGATGTCTTCGGCGAGATACCGTATCGCGGCAATCCCGTGGCGGTAGTCCTGGACGCCGACGGCCTGGACGCCGCGACGATGCAGCAGTTCGCCAGCTGGATGAATCTGTCCGAGACCACCTTCGTGCTGCCGCCGGGCCGGGACGACGCCGACTACCTGGTGCGGATCTTCACGCCAAGCGCCCAGCTGCCGTTCGCGGGTCATCCGACACTGGGCACCTGCCACGCCTGGCTGCAGGCGGGCGGCACGCCCCGGCGCGCCGATGTCATCGTGCAGCAGTGCCCGGCCGGCCTGGTGCCGGTGCGGCGCACCAGCGACGGGCTTGCCTTCGCCGCGCCGCCGCTCGTGCGGTCCGGCCCGGTCGAGGAGTCCCGGGTGGCCCGCGCGGCGGCCGCGCTGCGGATCGACCGTGCCGGGATCCTGGCCGCGGAGTGGGTCGATAACGGCCCGGAGTGGATGGCCGTGCTGCTCGAAAGCCCGGAGGCGGTTCTCGCACTGCGCCCTGGCGTCGTCGAATTCGACCTTGGCGTCGTGGCCTGTTACCCGCCGGGGTCACCGCAGGCCATCGAGGTGCGCGCATTCGTGCCGAAGGACGGCAGGACCGACGAGGATCCGGTGACGGGCAGCCTGAACGCATCCCTAGCCGGCTGGCTGCTGCGCACCGGCCGGGTGACCGCTCCGTATGTGGCGAGCCAGGGGACGGCGCTCGGGCGCCTCGGGCGGGTCCATGTTTCCCGCGATGACGCCGGGACGATCTGGGTCGGCGGCGCGACCACCTGCCACGTCGACGGCCACGTCGAGCTGTAGCCGGCAGGGTTCGCCTGGGCTGATCCGGTCAGCCTGCCCGGCTTCATAGCTGGCGCAGAGGCAGCGCATAGTTCCCGCCGAGCAGCGGCAGGCAGCCTTGATCCCGACGACGAGGGAGAGAGGGTGCTTGAGATGAGCAGCCGACAGCAAGATGTCGCGAGGGCGGTCGCCGCCCGCGACCGGGGCAGGTCCCGGCTGCGCGCCACCACCGCGGCAATCGGGTTCGGCGGCCTGGCCGCCGCCGCGGCAGTTGCCCTGCACCTGCCCGGCGCCGCCCATTCGGCCGCCAGCACTGGCTCGAGCTCGGCTGGCAAGAGTTCCTCGTCCGCAGCGGCGACCTCTGGCGGCTCCGCTGCGACAGCCGGTTCCGGCTCAAGCACATCCGGCTCAAGCACGTCCGGCTCAAGCATGTCCGGCGCGGGGTCTGCTGCCGCGCCGGCGGCGAGCTCCGGCACCAGCCATGCCGCGTCCGGTGGCTCGTGATGGCCGTCCGTACCTCCCCCACAGCCACCGAGCCGGCGGCGCACTCCGACTGGCAGGCGCTCGGCACTCAGGTCAGGCTGGTCGTCACCGACCCGGGCCAGCTGCCCGATGGGTGCAGCCTGCTCACCGCCGACCTGGCCGCCGTGGATGCGGCGTGCAGCAGGTTTCGCGCCGACTCCGAGCTCGTCACGGTGAATGCGACAGCGCCTGGCCGCGCCGATGGCGTGCCGATCAGCCCGCTGCTGGCCGAGGCCGTGGCGGTAGCGCTGGGCGCAGCCCGGCAGACCGGCGGGGATGTCGACCCGACGGTCGGCGCCGCGATGGCCGCCGCCGGCTATGACCGTGACTTCGCGCTCATCCCGCAGGACGGTCCGCCGCGGCGGCTGACGGTGCGGCAGGTTCCCGGCTGGCACCAGGTCAGGCTCGATGCTGGGGCGCTGCGGCTCTGGCTGCCCGCGGGTGCCCAGCTGGACCTCGGCGCGACCGCGAAGGCCTGGGCCGCCGACCGGTCCGCCACCCGGCTCAGCCGGCCGCCTCGGCTGCGGCGTGCTGGTCAGCCTCGGCGGCGATATCGCCGTTGCCGGTGCGGCGCCACCGGGCGGCTGGCGGATCCGGGTCCAGGATGTCACTGGGCGTCCCGAAGACCCGCCGAGCGGCCCTGCCGCTGTAGTAAGCATCCGCGCCGGCGGGCTGGCGACCTCAAGCACAGCTGCGCGCCGCTGGCGACGGGGCGGCGACGTGATCCACCACATCCTGGATCCGCGCACCGGGCTTCCGGCCGTTCCGGTCTGGCGTACCGTGTCGGTGGCCGCGGCGAGCTGCGCCGCGGCCAACACGGCCAGCACGGCGGCGATCATCAAGGGCCGGTCCGCGGTTGACTGGCTGGCCGGCCACCAGCTTCCTTCACGGCTGGTCACATCCGACAGCGTCATCGTCACAGTGGCCGGGTGGCCACCCGACGCGGCACGGCCATGAACGGGATCACCTCCGGCACGGCCCTGTGGTACGCCAGCCGGGCCACCGGAGTCATCTCGCTGGTGCTGCTGTCCGCGGTCATGATCCTCGGGATACTGGTGAACCGGCAGGGGCGGCTGCCCGGGCTGCCCAGGTTCGGCGCGACCAGCCTGCACCGGAGCGTCTCGCTGCTGGCGGTGCTCTTCGTGACCGTGCACGTCATCACTGCGATCGCGGACCCGTTCGTCACCATCGGCGTCGCCGCGGCGGTCGTTCCGTTCGCCGCCGCCTACAAGCCGTTCTGGCTCGGCCTGGGCGCGGTCTCACTCGACCTGATCATCGCGCTGATCGTCACCAGCCTGGCCCGGGCCAGGATCGGCCGCCGGACCTGGCGCGGTGTGCACTGGCTCGCCTATGCGGTCTGGCCGGTGGCCTTCGCGCACAGCATCGGCAGCAGCACCGACCTGCATAGCGGCGAGCTGCGTGCGCTGGCGATCGGCTGCGCCCTTGCGGTCGGCGGCGCGGTCCTATGGCGAGTGTCAGGTTCGATCGGGGCCGGTCCGCGATCCGAGCGGGCCGCCCGCACCCTGGACCGCAGCTCGCCGACGGCAGCTGCCGGCCGCACGTCCAGCGACATCCACAAGCCCCTGATGAAGGCCGGAAGGTTATGACTGCCAACGCCACCCTGCCGCCGCGCGCGGCTATGCCCGACCTAGCAGTACCGCATCTGATCTCGCCGCGCCGGCCTGCACCGCCCGCTCCGGACCAGCTGCCACGACTGCTGCCCGCAGACCCGGCCGCGCCGCCCAGTCTCCGAGAACACCTTGGCAGGTTTGGCGGGCTCCCGTATCGCGGCGGACCTCGGCTGCTGATCGCCCAGGTCGAGGCGGCCGGCCTGACCGGACGCGGCGGCGCCGCCTTTCCCGTGCACCGGAAGCTGACGGCCGTGGCCAGCCAGCGGCGGCGGCCCGTCGTGGTCGGGAATGGGGCGGAAGGCGAGCCTGCCAGCCACAAGGACAAGACCGTGCTATGGAACTCGCCGCACCTAGTTCTCGACGGACTGCAGCTGGCCGCGGAGGCTGTCGGGGCCGACCGCGCTTTCCTGTACCTGCACCGCCACCAGGGACTGCACGACAGGCTCGCCGCGGCGCTGGCCGAGCGCGCCGCGGCGCGGCTCGACCGGGTCAGAATCCGGCTTGTCGAGGCCCCGCCCAGGTTCCTGGCCGGCGAGGAGTCGGCGCTGGTGGGCAAAGTCAGCGGGGGCGCTGCCCGGCCCAGGTTCAAGCAGCCGCGCGTCTTCGAGCGTGGCGTCGATGGCAGGCCCACCCTGGTCCAGAATGTTGAGACCCTGGCCCATCTGGCCTTGATCGCCCGCTATGGCGCGGCCTGGTTCCGCGGCCTCGGCACGGCAGCCGAACCGGGCACCATGCTGTGCAGCGTGCTCCAGGCCGACGGGCGCGCCGGGGTCGTCGAGGTGGCCATCGGCTGCCCGGTGCGCGGCGTGCTAGGGCTGCGCACTGATGTCCAGGCAGTCCTGTGCGGCGGCTACCACGGCGCCTGGCTGCCGGTGGCGGACGCGGCCGGGCTCCAGCTGAGCAACGCGGTGCTGAAGCCGGCTGGCGCCTTTGTCGGCGCGGGCGTCCTTATCGCGTTGCCCGCCGAGAAATGCGGCCTGGTTGAGACCGCCAGGGTAGCCCGTTACCTGGCCCTCGAGTCGGCCGGTCAGTGCGGCCCCTGCCTCAATGGCCTGCCGCGCATCGCCGGGGCCCTCGGCGACCTCGCTGGCCGGCCTGGCCCGGGCACCAGAGCCAGCCTGGAGCGCTGGGCGGGACTTATGATCGGCCGCGGCGCCTGCCATCATCCCGATGGCACCGTCCGATTCGTGCGCAGCGCGCTCACCGTGTTCAGGGACGAGATCAGCGCTCATGAGATTGGCCGTTGCACCGCTCAGGACCACCGGCCGTTCCTGCCGCTCCCTGGCGGCGCGCCCATCGACGAATCCGACTGGAGATGAGGTAACGATGAGCCAGCGGCTGACGGTCGACCCGATCGCGTGCACCGGACATGGCCTGTGCGCTGAGCTTTTGCCCGAGCTCGTGACGCTGGACGAGTGGGGCTACCCAGTCCTCGACGGCCAGCCGGTGCCTGCGGGCCTGCGCCGCCAGGCGCGGCGGGCCGTGACGGCCTGCCCGGCGCTGGCCCTGATGCTCACTCCGGCGCCGCGCTCAGAGGAAACTCAGAGGCAGCGCATAATGCATACGTAATGATCAGCGCGACACTAGAAGCATGATGAGCCTGCCGGAAAGCCCACAGCCTGCCCGGGATGGGCAGCCTGCCCGGGACGGGCAGCAGCCCGGGCTGCGCAGGCCGGACGGCACGCCGATCAGGGTACTGGTCGTCGACGATGAGCCCAGCCTGGCCGAGCTGCTGTCCAGCGTGCTGCGTTATGAAGGCTGGGAGATCCAGACCGCGAGTACCGGCGCGGGCGCGGTGCGCACGGCACGTGACTTCAAGCCGGACGCGGTGGTGCTCGACGTCATGCTGCCTGACTATGACGGGTTTGAGGTGCTCCGCAGGCTGCGGACCACGCTGCCGAACGTCTGCGTGCTGTTCCTGACCGCGCGCGACGCGCTCGAGGACCGGATCGCCGGGATCACCGCGGGCGGCGACGACTACGTCACGAAGCCGTTCAGCCTGGAAGAGGTGCTGGCCAGGCTGCGCGGCCTGCTGCGCAGGGCCGGCCTTGCCAGGGCCCGCAGCGGCACCGAGCTGACCGTCGGCGACCTGACCATGGACGAGGACGCCAGGGAGGTGCGCCGGGGCGGCGCCGAGATCGAGCTGACCGCGACCGAGTTCGAGCTGCTGCGTTTCCTCATGCGCAACCCCCGCCGGGTCCTGTCCAAGGCCCAGATCCTGGACCGGGTGTGGAACTACGACTTCGGCGGCCAGGCGCACGTAGTCGAGCTGTACATCAGCTACCTCCGCAAGAAGATCGACGCCGACCGGGAGTCGCTGATCCACACCGTCCGTGGCGTGGGCTACGTCCTCAAGCCGCCAGGCTGATGAGCCAGGGCAGCGCGCCTCCGGCAGGCCCTGGCGGCACCGTGACGGGACGACGCCGGCTGCCGGTCCTTAGCTCCCGGTGGCTGGCGGGCCGTACCTTGCGCGCCCGGCTCATCGCGGGCCTGCTGCTGCTGCTCGCGCTGGCGTGCGCGGTGGTGGGCATCGTCAGCTACCTCGCGCTGCACGGATTCCTGCTCGGCCAGCTCGACAGCCAGGTGACCGTCGCCAGCCAGCGCTACCGAGGCTGCCTGAACGGACCGCCCGGTAACGACGACGGTAATGGCCCCGGCGGCGGCCAGCAGCCGGGCACCCCGGAGAACTGCGGTGAGCAGCAAGCGCCGCAGACCTTCAGCGCCGTGTTCCGCGACGGTGCCCTCTATGGCGAGGCAGTCGCCTACGGCGATTGCAAGCTGACCGCGGCCGACCGGGCGGCACTCACCTCGATCCCCGTCAACGGCTCGCCCACGACCCAGTTCCTATCGTCGCTGGGCGCCTACCGGCTGGTCGCGGTGACCGGAGGTCACGACACTGTATACATCAGCGGACTGCCGCTCCACCCGGTCAGCTCGACGCTGCGGGAGGTCGAGCTGACCGAGGCGGCGGTCTTCGCCGCGGCTCTGCTGGTCACCGGCGTGCTCGGTACCGGCTGGGTGCGGCTGTCGCTCCGCCCGCTGCGCCGGGTCGCGGCCACCGCCACCCGGGTCACCCAGCTGCCGCTGGGCAGCGGCGATGTCGTCCTGCCCGAACGGGTCCCGGACGCCGATCCCCGCACCGAGGTCGGCCAGGTGGGGACCGCGTTCAACCGGATGCTCGGCCACGTCGAGCGGGCATTGGCCCGCCGCGCGGCCAGCGAGAACCGGCTGCGCAGGTTCGCCGCGGACGCCAGCCACGAGCTGCGGACGCCACTGGCCGCGATCCGCGGCTACGCCGAGCTCGCCAGGCGGAATCCGGGCCCGGTCCCTGACGACGTCGCGCACGCCCTGAGCCGGGTGGAGTCTGAAGCGGCCCGGATGACCGTCCTCGTTGACGAGCTGCTGCTGCTCGCCCAGCTGGACGCCGGCCGGCCGCTGGCCAGCGAGCCAGTCGACCTGACCAGGCTGACCATCGACGCGGCCAGCGATGCCCGGGCGGCGGCTCCGAATCACCGGTGGGTTCTTGAGCTGCCCGACGAGCCGGTCAGCGTCCGCGGCGATGAGCACCGGCTCCGCCAGGTGCTCGCCAACCTGGCGAGCAACGCGGCCAGGCACACCCCGGCCGGCACCACCGTCACCATCCGGCTGCTCCCGGCGGCCAGCGCCGGCGGCGGGGCCGGGCCGGGCCGGCCAGGCGGCCCGGGCAGGCCAAGCGGGTCGGGCAGCGTGCAGCTGTCCGTGACCGACGACGGGCCGGGCATTCCGGCCGATCTGCAGCCGGCGCTATTCGAGCGGTTCGTGCGCGGCGACAGCGCGCGAACGCGGTCGGGCGGCAGCACCGGACTGGGGCTGGCCATCGTGGACGCCGTGGTCGCCGCCCACGGCGGGCAGGTAGCGGTAACCAGCCGCCCTGGCCGGACCAGCTTCGTATTCACGGTCCCCGCGCTGGACCAGCTTGGCCCCAGCGCCAGGCCCGACCCGGGGTCCGCCGCCAGGTAGCCGGACCGGTGGTCGGGCTTGCCTGCAGCTACCTGAGGTCAGTTGCTCCTGAGCCAGGTCGCGCCGAAGTTCTCGTTGCCCGACAGCGAGCTCACCGAGTCCTTGTCCTGTCCGCTACTGTCGACCATGATGATCTCGGTCGGCTTCAGGGTGCCCAGCGCCGCGCCGTTGGCGATGGACCCGCTCAGGCTGACCTTCCCGAAGTCGGCTAGCGGCAGCACGCCTGAACTGGACGACGGAGCCTCGACGATGACCTCGGCCGACGACCGGGCCAGGCCGGACTGGTTCTTGACGACGGTCTGGGTCCAGCCCTGGGTGCTGTCCTTGAGGATCAGGGTGTAGGTCGTGCTGCCGCTGAAGGTCACCGAGGCTCTCAGGTGGTCGCCAGGCCGGACGGTGTTGGGGAAGTTGACGGGATAGGCCGGGTACATCTCGTACCAGCCGTAGTACTCGGCGGTGCGGCCAGCGCAGTCGACGTCAGTGCCGGTCTGCTCGACCGAGCCGCTGCTGTAGCCGTCCAGGCCGACCCAGAAGCTCGAGTACTGGTCCCCGCTGGAGGTGCAAGTGCCCGTCGGCTCGGTCCAGCTGGCCGCGGCGCTGTGGAAGGCACCGGTACCGCCGGTGGCCGCGTAGCCCGACCAGTTGCTGCTGCTGACACTGTTCCATGCCCGCCCGTCCGGCCCGGCCGGGTGCCCGGCGGGTGCGACCATGGGGCCGCCCGGGGTGATCTCGTGGACCGCCGTGCCGTGCGAGGACAGCGGTGCCGCCGAGGCGCTGCCCGCCGCGAGCATCGATCCGAACACCAGGGCGAGGGTGGTGACGGGTATGCACCAGCGACGTAACATGCGGGCTCCTTCGGCAGTTCGGCAGGCGGGGCACAGTCGGCGAATGTCTCACATTGCGCTCACCCGACTGCGGGGCGTCGCACGACCGTAACGTGGCAGACAGTCAACGTTAAACAAAGAGAATGCAAAGGTTAGGCAAGCGCTCTGCCTCACTATTGCCATCTGGGAATGCACCGGGCGGGTGGAGCTGCCCGGCGCGATAGCGCTGCGGGCAGCTCGCGAGGAGGCGCGGGCAGCTGGCGCCCATTGCCGGCGCCCATTGCATGGTGCCGCGGGCGCAGCCGGAGCGTAGCGTAAAGTCCGGTCAGCCCCCGAGGAGATGCCCGTGCCGCTTCCTGCCACTCAGCCAGGCAATCGCTTCGCTCAGACGCTGTTCGCGCCGCTTCCCGCACGGTACGACCGGCTCGCCGAGGTCCTGTCCATGGGCCAGAACGCCCGCTGGCGCCGGGCCATGATCGACAAGATCGTCCCCGGCGCCGTCGGCTCGGTACTTGACGTTGCCTCGGGCACCGCGGGCGTCGCCCTGCAGCTGGCCGTCCGCACCCGGTCCAGGGTGGTCGGCGTCGACCTCACCGAGGAGATGCTGCGGCAGGGCCAGCGCAACGTCAAGGCGTCCCCGCTGCGCGCCAGGATCGGGCTGACGGTCGGCCGGGCCGAGCAACTGCCGTTCGCTGACGCCTCCTTCGACGCGCTGACCTTCACCTACCTGCTGAGGTACGTGGCGGACCCGCAGGCTACGCTCAGCGAGCTCGCCCGGGTAGTCAAGCCGGGCGGCAAGGTCGCCAGCCTGGATTTCCTCGCACCGCCGTCCCAGTTCTGGCGGGCCTGGTGGTGGCTGTACACCCGCCTGCTGCTGCCCGTCGGCGGGCTGGTCACCGGCGGTCCAGCCTGGTTCTCGGTCGGCCGCTTCCTCGGCCCGAACATCTCCGGGCATTACCGCCGCTACCCGGTGCCCTGGACGGTGCAGGCGTGGCAGCGAGCCGGTTTCGCTGACGTGGGCTTCAAGGTCATGAGCCTCGGCGGCGGGCTGGTCATGTGGGGAACGCGCGCAGGTGAGTGACGGGCCAGCGGCCAGGCCCGCCTACTACGCCGCGCGTCCAGGCGGGTGGCGGGACTGGTGGACGCTGCTGCACCCTCCCTACACCGCCTGGCACCTGGCGTACGTGGTCATCGGCGCTTGCCTGGCGCCGCGCGTCGGGCTGTCCGCGCTCATCGCCACGCTGATCGCGTTCTTCCTGGCGGTCGGTATCGCCGCGCACGCGCTCGATGAGCTGAACGGGCGGCCGTTGCAGACCCGGATCAGCTCGCGGGCCCTGATCGCGGTGACCGCACTGGGCCTGGCCGGCGCGGTGGCCCTGGGCGCGGCGGGCATCGCCAGGATAGGCTGGGCATTGCTGCCGTACATGATCGTCGGCCCGGTGCTTGTCGTTGCCTACAACGCCGAGCTGCTGCACGGAGCGCTCCATACCGACCTCGGCTTCGCCGCGGCGTGGGGCGCCTTCCCGGTGCTGACCGCATACACCGCCCAGACAGGGCGGCTGGCTGTTGCCCCGGTGCTGGCCGCAGCAGGCGCGCTGGCGCTGTCCGAGGCGCAGCGCAGCCTCAGCACACCGGCCCGCATGCTGAGACGCAAGACCGCCTCGGTCGAGGGGACCATCACGCTCGCCGGCGGGGAGGTCACCACGATCGACAAGGCGCTCCTGCTCAGGCCGCTCGAGCTGGCGCTCCGCACGATGTCCTGGGCCATTGTGCTGCTCGCGGCCGCGCTCGCCGTGGCGCGGCTGACCTAGCGCCAATTGAGCGGAGCCAACCGGTGCCAGCGGGGATATTTCGTGGCATTTAAAGCGTGCGGAGACCGCGGTTAGCGAATGTCAGTACTTCCGGTGCGGCAGCGTCGCGATTAGTATCAGTTCACTGGATACCGCGATCACGAACTTTTGAGGCCAATGAGAATCTCTCAAAGGGCAAGAAAAGGATACGCGCCACGGCACATAGCGCCTCGCCGGGTGCGGCCTGATCGCTGGTTCACCAGACGGCTGCAGCGCGCCGCCATAGTCACGAGTGCGGTGACCCTGCTTACTGCCGCCCTGACATCGACCTCAATCGTCAGGCCAGATACCTTGAACCCGGCCTGCCCCGCCAACTCGGGAGCCGGGATCGTCCAGGTCGCTGACTGCCTCGGGCAAGATGCCCTGCAGGTGCCGCCGCGACCGGGTGCCGTCATCCACTCAGGCGCCGCGTTCGGGTTCAGCGGGCCCAGCGGCCTCGCCGCCGGCCAGGGCCATTTGTGGGTGTCGAATATTATCGGCAACTCGGTCTCCGAGTTGAATACCGGCACCGGAAGGTCGGCGGCGACCCTGGGCGGCGGTTATGGATTCGACGGCCCCCATGCCCTGGCCATGGGCGGCGGGCAGCTATGGGTAGCAAATGTCCAGGCAAATTCAGTTATCGAGCTTGATGCGGCCACTGGCGAGTTAATACGCACTCTTTCTGGTGACGCTTACGGTTTCGACGACCCATACGCCCTCGCCCTTGCCGGTCATGACCTGTGGGTGGCCAACGCCCAGGCCGGCTCGGTCACCGAAATCGACACCACATCGGGCCGGCCGGTGCGGACCTTGTCGGCTGCCAGGTACCGCTTTGACGACCCGTACGCACTCGCCGCATCAAGCTCCCGGGTCTGGGTGGCCAACGCGGGAAGCCCGTCGGTGACCGAGCTGAGCGCCGCGAACGGGAGCCTGATCCGCGTTGTATCTGGCCGCCGCTACGGCTTCGCCGATCCGGTCGCGATCACGGTGGACGGAACGCGCGCCTGGGTGGCCAACCAGGGCGGTGACTCGATCACGCAGATGAACGCGCAAACCGGCGATTGGATCAGCACCCTGTCCGGGCGCAGCCACGGTTTCGCCAATCCGTCAGCGCTGGTGGCCGCGGACGGCCAGCTATGGGTCGCCAGTGCGGCCGGCGACTCGGTCACCGAGATCAACCTGCAGACCGGCGCGGCGGCGACCCTGTCCGGGCGCCGGTATGGCTTCAGCGGGCCCGCTGCGCTCTGCTCATCCGGCGGCGGCGTCTGGGTGGCCAATCTCGGCTCAGACTCGGTTACCGAGCTGCTGCCCGGCTGACCGTGCTTAACCCCTGCCTGTGCCGGTGACGGGGCTTGACTGAGGCGGACCGCACCTCAGAGCGCGTCGTGGCGCTGCAGGTAGTTCATGGCGATCCAGCCGATCGGCACCGGCAGCCAGAAAGTCAGCGTCCGGAACAGCAGCACGGCACTGACCGCCGCGATTCCCGGCATGCCCGCGGCGGTGAGGCCGGCCGTGAGAGCGGCCTCCACCGCGCCAAGCCCGCCTGGCGTCGGCACCACCGAGCCGAGGGCGCTGCCGGTCAGGTAGACAAACGCGACGCTCACGATGGCCACCGATCCCCCCAGCGCCAGGACGCATGTCTCCAGGCAGAGAATGTAAGCGGCGGTCAAGAGAAGTGCCCCGCCGATTCCCTCGGCCAGCTTCGCGGGGCGCTGCGCGATGTCGAGCAGCCGCGGGATCACCTGGCCTAGCGCCGGGGAGAGCCTGGACCGCAGCAACCGCCGCCCGCGCGGGATGGCCAGCATGACGAGGGCGGCGGCAACGACACCGGCGATGACGATATAGACCCAGCCCGGCGGCCGGAGCGAATGCGTGTGCGACGTCCCCGCTAGCGCCGCGAACACCAGGAGCAACGATATGTGCAGGGCGAACGCGATGACCTGCGACACGCCCACGCTCGCCGCCGCGTCGGCTGGCGCAACGCCCGCGCGCCGCAGGTACCGCAGGTTCAGCGCCAGGCCGCCAACCGCGGCCGGGGTGACCAGGGTGACGAACGAGGCCGCCAGCTGGGCGAGCACCGTCCGCAGCAGGTTCAGCCGCTCAAGCACGAACCCGGACACCGACATGGCCGCCCCGAGGTAGCTGGCAGCCGACAGCACGAGCGCGACGGCAGTCCAGCGCCAGTCTGCGCGGGAGATCACCGCGCCGAGCTTCACCCGGTCGAGCTGGCCGACCAGCAGGTACACCGCCACGACCGTGGCCACCAGCGTGATCAGGGACCGCAACCGGATCCGTTCCAGCTGGGCCGGGGCTACCTCACGGTCTGAGGCCGGCGCGAGTAGCCGTTTGCGCAGGGCTGGCAGCACGTCCTTATGACGGCGCAAGGCGGTTCTCGTGGTCCTGTACAGGGCCACCGGCTGGAGCAGCGGCACCACGGCGGCAAGCTCGTCGGCGGTGATCTTCTTCTGCGCGACGTCGGCGGCCCGGTCCGGTCCGACGAGCAACGCAAGCTCAGCGATGAGCTGCGCGATGTCGAGCCTGACCTGCAGATCGCTGGCTGCGACATCCCCGTTCCCTGGCTCCAGGAGCATGACGTCACAGCCGCCAGGGGCCTCGCTGCCAGGAGCCTCGCCGCTGGCCGGAGCCTCGCCGCCGCCAGGAACCGCGCCCACGGCCGGAGCCTCGCCGCCGCCAGGAACCTCGCCGCCGGCCGGAACCTCGCCGCCGGTACCCGGGACAAGCAGGATCCGGTCCCCGGTCAGCGCTCGATGGGTGACCCGGTGAGCGTGCAGCCGGAGCACCGTGTCCCAGACGCGTTCGATCTCACCATCCGTCAGCTGGCCGTTGCGCTGTGCCAGGGTGACCCCGCAATGATGCTCGTTGACCAGAACCACAGCTTCAGGGCCCACCCGCACCAGCGCTCGCAGGCGGGGCGTCTGCACGCCAGCTTCCTCGGCCGCGTAGCTGAGGAGCGCGCGGTGCTCCACGGCTCGCTGCACCGTGAACGGGACGATGCGCGATACCTGGGCTTTCAGGCGGACCCGCCGGTAGAGCCGGTAGAGGACGTCGGCGGCCTGCTGGTCGCGGTCGAAAACGGTGATGTCGAGGCGTCCGCCGCCGGCCGTGAGCCCGGTGTACCTGCGGGTCTCAGTGTTCTCGTCCCAGACCCGCCGCATCTCGACCAGCGGAATGCCGGCCGGCCGCAGCGCCGCAGCGATCGCCTCGGCCGATGGCCGTTCCGATGCCGAGCCGAAGGCGTACCTGAGCCCCGACCCGATCGCCACCCCGACGAGCAGCGCGATCAGCAGCGACAGCACGGTGGTGGAATTGTTCGCCAGGCTGGCCAGGGCATAGAAGCCGATCGTCAGCCAGTAAGCAGTGCGCCAGCGCTCACTGCCGGATAGCCCGATGATGGTGACGTAGGCGGCCAGGCCGGCCAGGTACCCGTCGAGAGGCGCAGCGTGCCTGCCGACCCCGGCGGGGGCAAGTGCCTGATACAGGTGGGTGGCAGCCGGATGCTGCAGCAGCAGGTTCGCGCCGGTGACGACCGCTGCGGCGACAACCCCGGTGAGCACGGCCTCGGCCAGCCGCCGGGGCTGGCGGCGGATTATCAGCCGGACGGCGAGGGCCACCGGGAGCGCCAGCAGCGCGACCGACGCCACGAATCGCATCGCCCCGAGCAGCAGGCTCGGCACGTGACGGCTCGCGTGCCCGACGTCATAGTCGACGCCGGTCGTGGTCGCCGTGGCGAGCAGGCCCAGGCCGGCCAGCAGCGCGATCTCGATGCAGGCGATGACGCAGCGGAGCATGTCGGCGGGAAGCCGGATGCGCGGCGGCAGGTGATCATCGACACGAACCGCGACTGGCTGCCCGGATTCTGCCGCCGGGCCCGGGCGCGACGGCCTGCCTGGCGGCAGCTCAGGGTGCGGTTGCGTCACCACCCGATCGTTTCACCTGTCCGCCCGGATGCCAGCGGCAGGCAGCCTCGTGATCGGCTAGCCGGGGACCCAGGCATGTTGCGATGGCGACCCGCTGATCAGCTGTTGGTACAGAGCCACGGTGTCCGGATGAGGCTCGCCATCGGGAGCGATCTCCGCCACCGCATCCAGGCAGCGGCTCCAAGCGTCCCTTACGCCCGAGAGATTCCCTGCTGCGTACTCGGCCCGCATCAGGGCCCGCCACAGTTGCTCGGCGGCCGCGTCGCCAGCCAGGCCCGTCCTTGCCGCGCGGGCCGCTGCACCGGGATCGTCGGCCGCGAGTTCCAGGCCGGCCAGCACCTCAGCGGTGTCCACGATCTGCGCCCGAACCGTTTCCGTGAAGGCCAGGTCCAGCCACCAGTGGTAGCAGCCGGTGAAAGGCTGGCCCCTGATCAGCGCCAGCGCGTCCCGAAGGCACTGCAGGTCGTGCGTCCGCAGCCCCTGCTCAGAGCGGGCCTCGAAATCGGCCCAGTCGAACCTGGCATCGGGATGCAATGCGTACTGGCCCGCGCCCAGATGCTCGATCCACTCTCGTCCCTCCGGGGCTCGCCCGAGCTGGCGGCGGGTTCGCACGATCAGCTGGCGCAGCGAGTCAGTGGGCTTGGGATGGTCCGGATCGGCACCGAGCAGGTAGCACAGCTGCTGATTGGCCAGTCCGTCTGCTCCGTTCAGGGCCAGGGCCAGCACCAGCTGGCTCTGGGCCGGCAGCAGCGCGGCAGGAGCGCCATTGACGGTGAACGTCCCGAGCACGCCGACCCGGAGCGTGCCCCCGGCCGGCCCGGCCGGCTCGGTCTCCCCGGCCGGAGGGGGCGGGTCGTCCGGGTCAGCGCCGGGTCCGAACCGGCCCAGCCCGCCATCGGCGGCCAGCTCATCATCCGCGGCCAGCCCGCCATCCGCGGCCAGCCCGCCATCCGCGGCCAGCCCGCCATCCGCGGCCAGCCCGCCATCCGCGGCCAGCCCGCCATCCGCGGCCAGCTCATCATCCGCGGCCAGCCCGCCATCCGCGGCAGCCAGCTCATCATCCGCGGCCAGCTCACCATCGGCGGCCAGCTCACCACCAGGTCGGGGGGCGCCGCCTGGTCGGGAGCCTTCCGCTGACCCGGCCAGGTCGTCCGGGCTGCCGACATCAAGCCAGGAGGGTAGTTCGCCGGGCAGGACGGCACCAGCTGGCTCTGGCGGCCACGATGATCCGTCGTATGGCGGCAGGCCAGCTGGCATGTCGCGCAGGTCAGCTGCGGTCCCGAACAGGCTGCCCAGCGCCTGGTAGTCCGCTTCGGTGAGCGGCTGCGGCCAGGCGTCGAGCCCCACCGGGGAGATCCGCGCGACGATCTCGCCGGGCTGAACCGGGTCATCCTCCAGGCTCACGACGGCGGGCGCCGGATGCCCCTCGGGCACGTCGGCGCCGCCGACCACCAGCGCAGCGATTCCGCCCGGCTCGCTGGCCAGGTCGAGCAGCAGAGCTAGCTGATTCGCGGTCGGCGGGATCCGGCTGACCAGTAGCGCCAGCGCCCAGTCCTCATCGCCGGGCTGGGTAAGCCGTCGGTGCCGGATATCGGCATGCCCGAGGTCGCCGAGCCTGCGCCGGAGCACGACTGCCTTCGATGCGAGCATGTCGAGCGCTTCTTCCAGGCTGCCGCAGCTGGTCGCCCGTCCGCCGACGGCGGCCAGTTCAGGGAACCCGACCAGCATCAGGTCATACCAGCCAGCGAGCTGGCTGGTGGCCAGCTCGGCAGCCGCAGTCGTCAGCATCCGGTCGACCAGGTCCGGGGGCCCTTCCGCAGTCGTGACTCGCAGGTACTCGGGGTCGAGCAGCAGGAATCCGCCTGCGGAATCGACGCCGATGGTGAACAGGCCCGGCATCAGGTCGCCGACCTCGGCGGGCGCAAACGGGAATGCGGGCACGTGCTCAGGCAGCGACAGCTCCCAGGCCATGCCCTGCCGCCCGCCAGGCACCGTGAACGGCGGCGGCGGCGGATCGATGGCAGGGCGGGCGAGGAGTACTTCCAATCCCGACGGCAGCAGCCGGATGCCCGTTATATCGGGGAGCTGCCTGCCCGAGTTGAGCAAGCTGATCCCGAGCTCGCCGAGCGCGGCGCGCAGCGCCGTCGGCGGCTGCGGTGCCGCCGATGCACGGATCCGCTGCTCCGCCATGACGACGGGGGCGCTGGCCGGAAGCTGGATACGCCGACCTGTGCGGCGCGCCTGACGTTGCCGATGGCGCATTCCGGCGAGCAGGACGCTCACTCCCCCGGCGAGCATGCCTGCCGCGAACACCGCGACCGACGGAATCTCTACGGCCAGCGTGGACCCTCCATTCGCCATCACGGTGTGCGCAGCATCCGGCAGCTGGGCAGCCCCGGACCCGGGGCCTGGCCCCGGCAGGAAAGCGCCCTGCGGCGTCGCGCCCTGCGGCGTCGCGCCCTGCGGCGTCGCACCATGCGGGGGCGTCGCGCCCTGCCTCGTCGCGCCCTGCCTCGTCGCGCCCTGCCTCGTCGCGCCCTGCTTCGTCGCGCTCTGCGGCGTCGTTGTGCTAGTCGGGTGGCCCTCGGTCCTGGCCGAAGCGCTCCCGGTCCCCGCGTGGGCCTGGTCCTGAGCGGGCGCGGGCTTCCGGCCAGAACCGGCGCCGTGATGGGGGCGGCCAAAGGCTGCATCCCCCGCCCGATGCGCGCTATGGCTTCCCGACAGGTGCGGTCCAGCCGGCAGCGCGCCAGGCGTCGGGCCGACGGGAAGCTGGAGCACCCAGCCCGGCCAGACAACCGACGGGTCGGTGAACACCTCACCGTGCGCCACGGAGTGCCCCAGGTTGAGCTTCACGATCTCCGGGTACCTGTCGCCGGAGCCGAGGTAACGCTGCGCGATCGTCCACAGGCAGTCACCTGGCCGGACAGTTACCAGCTGATAGATGGCCATGTTCGTCACCTGGGGTTCTGGCGGGATGGCGGCGGCCGGTGCCTGGGCCGCCGGCGGCGGGGCTTGCTGAGACGCGGTGGCCACGACGTTGGCCGCGGCAGCGGCCGGGACGGCGAGCAGCGTCGCGGCCGGCTGGCCGCTGAAGGTGAGCGCGGCCGCGGCCACGAGCCAGCCGGCCGAGCTTTGCAGCGCGCCCAGCCTGAGCCTCGGTGCCTTGCGGCCGCGCGATGCTGCCTGTGCTTCCGCGATCACCGCGACGGTAAAGGCTGCCCATGCGATCCAGCTGACATCGCGGACAGCGCCGAGGAAAAACGTGCCGTTGTCCCGGCGCAGGAGCACGCCGCTGATTTGGTGCCAGCCGGAAAGGTGCCGCGGAACGGGATCGCCGCCGAACCGGTAAAGCACTAATGGCAGGCCAATGACCAGCGTGGTGAGCGTGACCAGCGCCATAACGCCACAGAGCACCGCAGCGAGCCCGCGGCCGCCGCGCGTCATGTTGCTGGTCCCGTCACGCCGGTCACCAGGGACGCGGTCGCCGATTCGGTCGCGCTCATCGAGTCGATGCCGATGATCGAGAGGATCTTGGTCGGCTCAGTCACGGTCACGGTGACCTGGAGCGAATCGGAGGTCGGCGTGGTCACCGAGCCTGTGTAGGCGGTCTTGCCGTCGCTGACCACGCTGGCCAGATAGGCCTGAGCCGCTGCCACGGCCTGACTGCTATCGACGGTGAACTGGCCATTGGAGTAGGCATTCCCCTGATCCACCATGCCCGCCCCGGCCCTAGCCGCCTCCTGGGCGACCGCGCTGGCATTGGCCGCCTCATTTAGCTTCGCTCCCCCGTCGACGACCAGGCCTGCCAGCGCGAGCAGCGCGACTGCCATGATCACGAGCGTCAGGCTGAATGAGCCCCGCTCGCTGTCGCCTGCCGCCGGGTTACCCCGGACACCGGTCCGCTCCCCCGGTCCGCACGTTAAGCCCATCTGCCGCTCCTAGTTCGCTGGCCGGCGGCCGGGAATCTTTGCTGCCCGAGTCTGAAGCCGATCTGTGACGGTCACTGTGACATCACCGTCCCCGGTACGGATCAAGCGGTGAAGTGAATGTGCTACGGAGCAGCTGGCTACCCGGCAATCCAGGAACTACCAGGTCGGCCAGCGGCACCGTGCAGGTGACCGTGGCGCTGACCTGAGCGGGCTGGCCAAGCGGGCTGCCAAATCCTGCGGTGGCTACGTAGACGACGGGCGTGCAGTCCAGCCCGTCCTGGCTCAGCGCGGCCTGTGCGCTGAACTGAGCAGCCGCCAGGGCCGCAGCGGGGCTGCGCGCGATCGATGCCTGGCGGGCCGCGTCCCGAGCCGCGGCATCCACGGACCCCTGCGCTATCGAGGTCCGCCCGGCCGCGATGACGAGGCCGATCAGCGCGAGTAGCACCGGCGTGAGGATGATCAGCTCGAGCGAAGCGTCACCCGCCTCGCTACGCCGCCAGCGCCGCATCGGCCGGAACCTCCTGTCCATGGCTTGTGAACTGCCTTTCTATGGCGTAGTGAATTGCTCGACTGGCGCCTGGGCTACCTGGCTGACTCGCCAGTCCACTCCGGGAATGAACGACACCACCTGGCCGGTGACCTGAATCTGGATGGTCTGCGCCGTGCTTCCCCGGTCTGTAGCGGACGGGCCGAGCAAGTACCGAGCGCCGGCACCCTGCGCGAAAGCGAGGGCGGCTCCCGGGCCCGCGCTTAGCCGCGCCTGCTGCGCCCTGGCCGCATCCACTCCCTGCCGGGCCGCTGTGAGCGCCGTCTGCCTCGCCAGGTACCAGAACGACGCCTGCAGGATCGTCATGATCGCCAGCAGGAACGCGGGAAACACGATGATGTAGCCCAGGGAGAGCGCCCCGGCGTCCCCGCGACCTTCGCCTCGACGGGTTCTCAGGGCAGGCCTCCGGCTTCAGCGGCGATCGCGTTCCTGATCAGCAGGCTGGCAGCGGTCGCCGCGCCTGCTACGAGCACGGCGATGACAACCCATTCGAGGCTGAGCGCACCGGACTCGGGGTTGCCTGCCATCGCCGCGCGAGCGCGAGCGCGAGCCCGGTCGAACAGGTAGTTAAACGCGAGCCACATCGGGTTCATGGTGAGGGCCTCCAACTCCTTGGCGGGCGGGGCTATCCCGCGCCGAACGTTCCGTAGAAGATCGGGAAGACAAGCAGCAGCAGGAAGCCCACCGCCAGCAGCGAGATCGGCACCACCATGGTGGTGCTGCGTGAGCCGGCCTTGGCCCGGTCGGCAGCGAGCGCCTGCTGTCGCATCGACGCGGCACGGGCGCCCAGCGTGTCCAGGATCCGCGCGCCTTCCTGGCCGGCTACCTCGGCGATGTCAGCTAAATCCGACAGCTCGATGATCCCGGTCTCCTTGGCCAGCCCGGCGAGGGCGGTCCACGGAGCCGAGCCGGACCGCCGGGCCTGATCTAGCGCTGCCGCGATCCGCTCGAACGCCCAGCCGCCGCCGATCTCGGCCGCCGCCTCAAGCGCCTCGGTTGGTCCTGCGCCCGCGCCGCGTTCCAGCGAGACCAGGTCCAGGTAGCTGGTGAGCGCATGCCGGAAATCGGCCCGTTTCTCTGCCGCATTGACCCTGGTGACCAGGTCAGGGGCGAAGAACAGTGCCGTACCGCAGGCCAGCGAGGCAATGACGGGAACCGCAGGGGGGGTGGCGGCGCCGGCCAGCGTAGCCAGGCTTCCGATGACCGCAGGACCTGCGAGCCCGAGGAACCCGCAGGTCACTTTGCTGGTAATCCAGGTTTCGCGATCCTGCCCGAGCAGGGCGAGGTCGGCCGAGGGCACCGGCAGCCACCGCAATTCCGCGGCCATCCGGTGCGCTAGCCTGCGGGATGCCGTTGTTCCTTGATCCGTCACGCCGGCTGCCGAGTCCATCCGGCCGAGCGCGGCATCCAGCCGCGCGCCGGGCGGCACGATCTCCCTGACCGCCAGGAAGATCCCAAGGCCGCCAAGCAGGCCCGCGGCAACTACCCACAAATTCATCGCGCCCTGCCCCGAGCCACCAGATCCGCGCTGGCAGCCTGCCGCTGTCCGGGCTGGTTCAGGAAACGGCCGGGTGCCGGGATAGAGCCCAGGTGATGCAGCCAGGCCAGTCCCGCCGCGTACAGACCCGCCACCAGCGCGAGCACGAGCTCGCCCATGGCACTGCCATAGGACGCCGAGTAATGCCTGTTCAGCAGCGCGAAGACGGTGAACCCTCCGACGAAACCCACGATCCACCTGACGGTGGTCAGATGCTGGGCACGCTCGGCCTCGATCTCGCGCCGCGCTGCCACGTCCCTGGCCAGCAGTGCCGCCAGCGCGTTCAGCACCTCTCGCACCGCCCCGCCGCGCCGGCCCGTGGCGATGATCAGGGCGGCGGCAATCCGGTCACCGGCCGGGTCGTCGATGTCGGCGGCGAACGCGCGCAGGGCTGCCTCGGCCCCGGTGCGGGCCGGTAGCCTGCGGGCCAGAGCGGTCACCGGCTCCGCTATCGCGGCCGGTGCCGAGCGGGCACTGGCCTCGATGGCCTCTTCCAGGCCCTTGCTCGCGGTGAGCAGGTCGGCGAGCCGCCTGATCCACTGCTCAAGGCCCTCCAGCCTCGCGGTCCGCTGCCGCTGGCTGCCGGTCAGCGTCAGCCGGGGCAGAAAGACGACTCCCGCGCCAACGGCCACCGCGGCGACGGGCCACCCGGTCAGCGCCAGGACGGCGAACCCGGCCAGCAGCGCGATCAGGACCCGCCTCCCCCGCCCTGACGATAGCGAGCCGCCGAATAACCGCCTCCCTGGCGGCTTGCCCGGCGCGGGCGCCCGCCGGAAGATCTCGGCAACGAAGAGCACAAGGCCGCCGACTATGGCGGCGCCTGCCAGCGCGGCGAGCAGCGTCATCGCCAGCCTCCCGCCCTGGCCATCGCGCGGTGCTGGTCGAGCAGGCCCGGGTCGAAGCCGCCGGGCACCAGCTTGGCCAGCAGGGCCGGCGAGGGAGTGTGCGCCGCAACCGCCCGGCCGCCCGGGCCCTCGGGGAGGAAGACCCGGTTGATGGCCGGGCGCTCGGTGTCGCCTGGCGGCATGACCTCAAGGATCTCCGACACGTAGCGGACCGTGCGCTGCCCGTCGTGCCGTTTCCGTACGTGCACCACCAGGTCGATGGCCATGCCGACCAGAATGTGGATGGCCCGCTCGCCGAGCGCCAGGCCGCCGCGCAGCCCGAGGATCAGGATGCGGTCGAAGACCTCCGCCGGGGAGTTCGCGTGCAGCGTGCACATCGAGCCTTCCTGGCCGGAGTTCATCGCTTCCAGCATCGGCATGATCTCGCTGCGCCGCACCTCGCCGACCAGGATGCGCTGCGGGTTGTGCCGCAGCGCGTGCGCGATCAGGTCATGCAGCGAGATGCCGCCAGCGCCCTCGGAGTTGGCCTCCCGTGCCTCGAACGCGATCACATCGGGGTGCTGCCTCCTGCCGTGCAGGAAGAGCTCGTACTCGCTCTCCAGGGTGGCGACCCGCTCGACCGGCGGGATCTCGCTGGCCAGGGCCCGGAGCAAGGTGGTCTTCCCGGCATTTACCGCGCCCGTGACGATGATGTTGCAGCGGCTCTGGACCGCGGCGGACAGGAAACTGGCCACCGTCGCGTCGATCGTGCCCAGCTGGATCAGCCTGGTCAGGTTCACGTCCCGCTGACCATGCCTGCGTAGTGACAGGCACGGCCGCGGCGTCACCGACATCGTGGCGGTCATCCGGGTGCCATCCGCCAGCGCGACGCTAACCAGCGGCGCGGCAGCCGAGAAATCCCGCGCAGTCTGGCCGCCGCGCACCGCCCAGTTGCGGATCATCGCGGTCAGCGCCTCGTCACTGGCGGCGACCGGTGGCCCGGCGACGCGCTCCCCGGTGGAGTACGTGATCCACACCTGGTCGCAGCCATTGACGTCCACGTTCTCGACCTGCGGATCCCGCAGGTATCCGGCGAGCGGGCCGAGCCCGTAACGCTGGTCGTAGATGGCCTGGGCCAGCGCATCCCGGTCGGCTGGGGCCGGGATGAGCGCACCCGCCCTGGCCTGCCGCTCTGCCCAGGCCCGGACCGCCTCACGAATCAGCGGCAGTACCTCTTCCGGCTCGGCGCCGTTATCCAGCCGGCCGGCGATCACGTCAAGGATGTCCGTGACGGCGCGGCGCAGCCAATCGCCGTCGAGGCCGGCCGCTGCGTGCCCCGGCGCTGCGTTCGGCGCTGCGTGCCCCGGCGCTGACTCCCACGGCGCTGCGTGCCCCGGCGCTGCCTGCCCCGGCGCTGCGTGCCCCGGCGCTGCGTGCCCCGGCGCTGCGTGCCCCGGCGCTGCCTGCCCCGGCGCTGCCTGCCCCGGCGCTGCCTGCCCCGGCGCGGGCGATCCGGGTGCCTGGCCTTGCCGAAAGGCCGAAGGCGGCCACTTGAGCTCGGTCATGGCGCCGCGCTGGCTTCCCGGGACTGGGCCGGTGCTTGCTCATGCCCGGGCTGTCCCGGCTGCCCGCCCGCCGTCACAGTGGCGCGCAGGCTGCGGCCGACCCCGCCCGCGGTCCGGATCAGCGGCCTGGTCGACAGCCCGCGGCGCCCTCCTGCGCCGTCCGACAGCACAGCTGCGGTCTTCCTGTCCTGCGGGAGGGATCCGCCTATCGCGACGCCAAGCGCGTTCCCGATCTCCCGCGCCGAGTGCGTGCCTTCCCCCACCAGCAGCAGCCGCACCCGGTCCGGTCCGCCCATGATCTGGGAGAGCATCTCGATCCGCGCCCTTGCCCTGCTGACCTGGCGCAGCGATGGCCGCATGACCAGGACAGCGACGGCCGCGACGGTGAGGACGTAGGGCGGCGCGGCGGCGTCCAGGCGGCCGCAGTCAGCGATGACGTCCGCGGGCAGCGCGGCCAGCGCGGTCGCGAGGACCGGCCATGCGGCCGCCAGCCCGGCACCCTGCCTGGGGTCGGAGACGCCGGCTAGCAGCAGCCTGCCACGCTCGTCGTCCAGCTCGATCAGCTGGTGCCACAGCGCCGCGGCGGCCGCGTCCGGGCTCTGGCCGGCCGCCAGCGCGAGCGGAGCCAGGCCCTTGGTGGCCGGCAGGTGCCCGGCGAACAGCCCGGCCAGAATGTCACCGCCGCTCGGGTCGCATTCGGCGAGAATGACCTGGGACGGCCAGCCGAGCGTGAGCGCGAGCGCCGATGTGGTGACGCCTGGCGACCCGCCCGCAGATACGAGGGCGTAGACGCTCACCTGGAGCTCCGGCTGGTCACGATCACCTCGATCTGGCCGGTTGAGTCCTGCTTCGCCAGCAGGGCTCCTTCCCACTGCGCGACCAGCAAGTCCACCACGTCGAAGCCATCCTGATCAGGCACGGTGTCCACGGCCTCGACCACGCCGGGCACTGGCTGGGTGATGACGGGCGCCGGGCCACCTGACCCGCTTTGTCCCTGGTAGCCGGGCGTGCCGGCGACCAGCACGTGATCGCCGGGCGCAAGCCCGCTGGCGGGAACCGACTGCGGCTTCAGCGGGAGCGGCACCATGACCTGTCCCTTGGCCGGCGGCAGCGACGTGGTCAGCTCGTCCGGTGCCAGCAGCGTGCCCGGCCGCAGCGAGACTGCGGCGACCAGGCCGGTGACTTGGCGCAGCTGCCGTGCCGGGATGTCGCGCAGGCCGGGTCCTGCGACGATGGTCGTGGTGCCGACGTCGGCCGCTGCGATCACCGAGCCGGCCGGCACCGCCGCGGTCATCATGACCACCGGCACCCGGTGGTCGGCGCGCTGGTACAACGCGGCGCTCGCCAGTATCCCGGCTCCGACCAGCGCTACCGCGAGCGCGATCATCCCGGGGCGCCTGCGCCGCGGCAGCCCGCGGAGCGCCCCGGGAGGCGGCAGCGCGCCGTTGCCGCCAGGGCCTATCTCGGGATGAAACGCGGTGCCCAGGCCCGGCCCTGGGTCGATGCCGCTCATGGCGTGTTCACCAGTGCCTGGCCCTCGGCGACCGGCACCGCGAACGACGTGTGTACCTGCAGGGGCGGGTTCACTTCTCCCTGGACTCCGTTCGACTCGATCCAGGTCGCTGTCCAGGTGACCGACACCGACGCTGTGTAGGCACCGCCCGGCTGCAGCGCAGAGGACTGAAGGTAGGTGTAGGAGCACGCCGAGTGCTGCGCACTGGCAGGCAGCTTCCGGTTGTACGGCAGGCCAGGGCCACGGCAGGTCACGCTCGGCAGGCCGCCACCCGGCGAGAAGGTCAGCCGCTCGGGAACCGCCCTGATCTTCGCCCACACCGGGCCGACCGCCAGGCGCGCGGGCATCGGGTGCCAGTTCGTGACCCAGAACCATTCCGGCAGGCCGACCAGGCCGTCGTGGCGCCGGGGCGGTGCCGTTGACACGGCGGGCGCGGGCACATTCAGC
The DNA here is from genome assembly GCA_963774825.1 of uncultured Actinomycetes bacterium. GTDB lineage: Bacteria > Actinomycetota > Actinomycetes > Streptosporangiales > Streptosporangiaceae > DATBGO01. Next base: position 277,633 of record CAVZGW010000027.1, read on the forward strand.
CGGGCGATCGCCATTTGCAGCACTTGCTGCGGGGATATGCCCGGCGTCGCGGTGGCCGATCCAGTCGGCACAAGTACCAGGCCGCCGGGCGCCGGGCCAGTGCCGTACAGCCCGACGGACGTGCATACCGTGCTCATCCACGCCTGGCCAGCCGGCGCGGGATACGGGGGGGTCATCGCGCCGGGCGGCTCCAGCGTGCAGGCCGGGCTCAAGGCGTAGCCAGGGGAGCCAGGGCCGCCAGCCCCGCCAGCACCGCTAGCCCCGCCCGCACCGCCAGCCCCGCCCGCACTGCCAGCGCCGCCAAGCCCGCCCGCACCGCCAGGCCCGCCCAGTGACCCGCCGCCGCCGCACGCTATCTGCCAGCCAGTCGGGGTCCGGACCGCGGAGCAGCCGCCTCCTGGCCCGCCGTTCGGCGCCCGAAAGGCACGCACCGCCGGCCCGGTGCTCACCGCAGGCGCGCCACCCGCCGCCCGCGCGGGCCCGGCGCCCGGGCCGAATAACATCAGCAGCGCAAGCGCCGCCGGGACCAAACTGACTTTTTTCAGGGCTCGCATGGTGCCATCACAGGGACGAGGTTGCTGATCAGCCAGCCGCTATTTGAGCGCACCAGGTCAGCGTAGAAATTGGCATGCGCGCTGCCGAAGCTGCGCGGGTAGACCCGGCCGGTCCGTGCGTTCGCCAGGCCCGCGTGACTGAGATCGAGGCAGTCGTGCACGAGCGCATGACCGCCGGTGATCTTGATGCTCAGGATGTGCATGACGGGACTGCCCGCGCTGACCGCGTGGTCTGCCCAGTCCGTCCGGAGCGCGGCAATAACGGCCGGGATAACGCCCGCCGTAAGGTATCTGGCGAGCAGCGCCCGCGCCGGCGCCGCACGGCCAGCGTCGACTGCCGCGCTGCTCGCTTGCCAGTAACCGGTGTAGGCGGCCAGCACCTGCGCACGGGTGCCGGGCTGCGGGGCGGTCAGCACCGCCACGGCGGGCGCTGCGCCCGGCTTCGGCGGCAGTCCGGCGTCAGCCTGGCCCGCGCAGCCCGCCAGGCCGGCAACCAGCGCCAGCCTCGCTAGCCATCCGGCCCAGCCCTGCCCTGCCAGCCGCGCTGTGCAGCGTGGCAGGCTAACTGGTAACCGGCGACTCGCCCAGACAAGCGAAGACATGCCCTGTTGTGCTCCTACTGACCGGTAATTGGTACGTCTGACCGCCGTGACAGCATTGCGCATACATGCGCCTATGCACAAGCCCCCGTGCAGAATGAAAAGTGCTAATTTAACGCCTAATCAACGCCGTCCTGCTCAAGGACAGCGGCCATTCGGGCGGGCCTGCGCCGAGTCCTGCGCCGCACTGTCCGGAGAGCGCAGGCGATATATGTCCATACCATTTACGGCCAGGCATGGACAGGCCTGGCATTCCGCTCGTGGCAGTGCCAGGAATCGCGAAATGCATGCTGGCCGGGCGCGGAACCGGGCGGTCAGGCGCCCGACGGCGGTGCGCAGACCGCGCCGTGGTCGGCGCCGGAGACCAGGGCCGCATACTTGGCCAGTGCGCCGCGCGTGTAGTTCGGCGCGGGCTGCTGCCAGCCTGCCCGGCGGCGGCCAAGCTCCGCCTCGTCGACCAGCAGCTCGAGCCGTCGTCCCGGGACGTCGAGAACGATCCGGTCACCGTCGTTCACCAGGCCGATCGGGCCGCCTTCGAACGCCTCGGGCGCCACGTGCGCCACGCACGCCCCGAACGTCGCGCCGGAGAACCGCCCGTCGGTGACCAGCATCACGTCCTTGCCGAGGCCGGCCCCCTTGATCGCGGCGGTCACCGCGAGCATCTCGCGCATCCCCGGGCCGCCCTTGGGACCCTCGTAACGGATCACCAGCACATCGCCCTTGGCGACCTGGCCGGCCGTGACGGCGGCGAAGCAGTCTTCCTCCCGCCCGAATACCCGCGCCGTTCCCTCGAATCGCAGCGTCTCGATGCCGGGGATCTTCACCACCGCGCCGCCCGGCGCCAGGCTGCCGCGCAGTACCGCCAGCCCGCCCTCAGGGCCGATCGGGTCCTTGACCGGCCGCACCACGTCGCCGTCCGGGTCCAGCGCGTCGGCGACGTTGTCGGCCAGCGTGCGCCCGTTCACCGCCACCGCGTCGCCGTCCAACAGGCCCGCGCTGAGCAGTTCGCGCAGCACCACAGGCAGCCCGCCGACCCGGTCAAGCTCGCTCATCACGAACCGGCCGGCCGGGCGCATCGACGCGATGTGCGGGGTGCGCCTGCTGATGGCGTCGAAGTCGTCCAGGGTGAGTTCCACCTCAGCCTCGGCCGCGATCGCGAGAAGGTGCAGCACCGCGTTGGTCGAGCCTGCGGTCGCCATCACCACCGCAGCCGCGTTGAGGAACGCGGTCCTGGTCAGGATGTCGCGCGGCAGCAGCCCGGACGCCAGCGCCGCCACCGCCGCCGCACCGGTGCGGCGCGCCAGGTCGGTGCGCTCGGCGGACACCGCGGGCGCGGTCGCCGAGCCGGGCAGCGCCATGCCGAGTGCCTCGGCGCAGGCCGACATGGTGTTGGCCGTGTACATGCCCGCGCACGACCCGGCGCCGGGGCAGGCGGCGCGCTCGACCTCCAGCGCATCGCGGTCGGACATCTCGCCGGCCGACTGGGCGCCGACCGCCTCGAACACGTCCTGGATGGTGACCGCGCGGCCGTGCGCCCAGCCTGGCAGGATGGTCCCGCCGTACAGGAACGCGGCCGGGATGTTCAGCCGTGCGCAGGCCATCAGCATCCCGGGCAGCGACTTGTCGCAGCCCGCGATCGCGACCAGCGCGTCGAAGCCCTCGGCCGCCACCATCAGCTCGACGGAATCGGCGATCACCTCGCGGCTGACCAGCGACGCCTTCATGCCCTCGGTGCCCATCGAGATGCCGTCTGACACCGCGATGGTGCCGAACTCCAGCGGTACCGCGCCTGCCTGCCTGACGCCTTCCTTGGCCGCCCGGGCGAGCCCGTTCAGGTGCAGGTTGCACGGGGTGACCTCGTTCCACGAGGAAGCGACGGCGACCTGCGGGCGGGTGAGGTCCTCCTCGCTGAGCCCGACGGCGCGCAGCATCGCGCGGGCGGCCGCCCGGGCCGGCCCGGTGGTGAGCGGGCCGGAACGGGGGCGGGGCAGCTGGCTGGTCATGCGGTCTCCTGGATTGAGTCGAAGTCCTGGACGAAATCCTTGGTCATCACGTGGCGCCCGCCGGGACAGGTTCCGGCGCCGTCGCGCGGGCCCGTAGCAGGCCGAACGCGACCCCGTCGGCCAGCGCCTCCCAGGACGCCGTGACGATGTCGTCGGAGACGCCGACCGTGGTCCACTCACCGTCATGATCGGCGGAGGTTAGCATGACCCGGGTGACCGCGCTGGCCGCCGCCCGGCCATCCAGGATGCGCACCTTGTAGTCGACCAGGTGAATGCGCTCCAGCTGCGGGTAGAACTCCGCAAGCCCGCGGCGCAGCGCCTGGTCAAGGGCGTGCACCGGGCCCACCCCCTCACCGACGGCGACGACCCGTTCGCCGCCGAGCCGCAGCCGCACGATCGCCTCGCTGCGGTCGGCGGACGCTGCGCGCTCGATCACGGCACGGTAGCTGTCCAGCTCGAACCAGCTGGGCAGCGCGCCCGCGATCTTGCGGACCAGCAGCTCGAACGAGGCGTCAGCGGCCTCGTACGCGTAGCCCCGGTGCTCGGCATCCTTGACCTGGTCAAGCACGATGGTGGCCAGCTCGGGCGAGAGGTCAAGCCCGAGTTCCGCCGCCTTGGCCAGGACGTTGCTCCGCCCGGCCAGCTCGCTGACAAGGACCTGCTGCCTGTTGCCCACCGCGCCGGGGTCAACGTGCGCGTAGGCGTCCGGCCGCCGCGCGATCGCGGATGCGTGCAGGCCGGCCTTGGTCGCGAAGGCGGACGAGCCGACGTAGGGCTGGCGGGGCTCGAACGGCAGGTTAGCGTATTCGGCGATGGTCCTGGCGGTGGACGCCAGCGTGGCCAGCCTGCCCGGCGGCAGCAGTTCGTGACCGCGTTTCAGCTCCAGGTTCGCGATCACCGAGAACAGGTCCGCGTTGCCGCAGCGCTCGCCGTAGCCGTTGGCCGCGCCCTGCACGTGCACCGCGCCGCCAGCGACGGCCAGCACCGAGTTGGCGACCGCGCACGCGGCATCGTTATGGAAGTGCACGCCCACCCTGGCCCTGGCCGCGCCGGCGACCTCGCCGACGATGCGCGCCACCTCGTCGGGCAGCGTCCCGCCGTTGGTGTCGCAGAGCACGAGCGTGTCGGCGCCCGCGTCCACGGCCGCGTCGAGCACCGCGAGGGCGTAGCCACGGTTTGCGCGGTAGCCGTCGAAGAAGTGCTCGGCGTCGAAGACCACCCGGCGCCCGGCGGCCGTCATGAAGCGGACCGAGTCCGCGACCATCGCGAGGTTCTCTTCCTTGGTGGTCCGCAGCGCCTCGTCGACGTGCAGCGTCCAGGCCTTGCCGACCAGCGTCACGATCGGTGTCTCCGCCGCGAGCAGGGCAGCCAGGTTGGCGTCATCGTCCACGCCGCGGCGCGGCAGCCGGGTGGCGCCGAACGCGGCCAGCTGGGCATTCTTGAAGTCCAGCTCGCTGGCCCTGGCGAAGAACTCGGCGTCCTTGGGGTTGGACCCGGGCCAGCCGCCCTCGACCACGTCCACGCCGAGCGCGTCGAGCGCCGCCGCCACGTGCAGCTTGTCGGTGACGGTCAGGTCCAGCCCGACCTGCTGGGAGCCATCCCGCAAGGTGGTGTCGTAGATCTCGACCTTGGCGGCGTTCATGTGGCGGCTCCGGTTCGCCCGTCGAGCGCCGCGAGCAGCGCCGTCTGCCAGTCAGTCGTGGTAGCAGGCGCCCCGCCCGCAAGGACCGCGGACACCGCCGCGTCCAGGTCGGCGCCTGCCGCCTGCTCGCCGAGGTGGTCGAGCATCAGCGCCGCCGACAGCACCGCGCCGGCCGGGTTGGCGCGCCCGGTGCCCGCGATGTCCGGTGCCGAGCCGTGCACCGGCTCGAACACCGACGGTCCGGTGCGGTCCGGGTTCAGGTTGCCGCTCGGGGCCAGCCCGAGACCGCCGGTCAGCGCCGCGCCGAGGTCGCTGATGATGTCGCCGAACAGGTTGTCGGTGACGATGACGTCGAACCGCGCGGGGTCATCGACGAGGTACAGGCAGGCCGCATCGACGTGCGCGTAATCAAGGGCCACGCCGGCCTGCGCGGCCACCTGCTCGGCGGTGCGCCGCCACAGGTCGCCGGCGTGCACGAGCACGTTGGTCTTGTGCACCAGCGTCAGCTTCCCGCGGCGCCGCCCGGCCAGCCCGGCCGCGTACCTGATGCAGCGCTCGACGCCTGCCCTGGTGTTCAGCGACTCCTCGGTCGCGCTCTCGAACGCGGTGCCGCGGTGCACGGTGCCGCCGGCGCCCGCATACAGGCCCTCGGTGTTCTCGCGCACGATCACCAGGTCGAGGTCGGCCGGGGCGAGCCCGGCTACCGCGCCGGCCACGCCCGGCCGCAGCTTGGACGGCCGCAGGTTGATGTAGAGGTCAAGCTCGGCGCGCAGCCGCAGCAGCAGGCCGCGCTCCAGCACTCCCGGCGGCACCTCCGGGCTGCCGACCGCGCCGAGCAGGATCGCGTCGGTCTTCCTGAGCTCATCGAGGACCCCGTCCGGCAGCACCTCGCCGGTCGCGAGGAAGTGCCGGGCGCCGAGCGGGTAGCCGTGCCAGTCCACGGCGAAGCCGTGCCGGCCTGCCGCCTCGTCGACGCACCGCCTGGCTACCTCGGTCACCTCGGGGCCGACGCCGTCACCGGGAAGGTGGGCTATCGCGTAGGTCATGGGGCAGCCACCTCGCGCACCGGCGAGCGGCCGCTGGGTACGTGATCGCTCATCAGCTCGCCCCTTCGCTGTCAGAGGGCGCGTTCAGCCAGCTCATCATCTGGCGCAGCGGGCGGCCCACCCGCTCGATCTCGCTGTCGGCGGCGGCTTTCCGCAGCCGCTCGAAGTTCGGGCGGCCGCTGTCGTCCTCGGCGACCCACTCCCGGGCGAACTCGCCTGACCTGATGTCGGCGAGCAGCTTGGCCATGGCCTGCCTGGACGGCTCGCCGACCACCCGCGGTCCCCTGGTCAGGTCGCCGTACTCGGCGGTGTCGCTGACCGAGTACCGCATCCAGCCGATGCCGCCCTCATACATCAGGTCGACGATCAGCTTGAGCTCGTGCAGGCACTCGAAGTAGGCGACCTCCGGCTGGTAGCCGGCCGACACGAGGGTCTCGAACCCGGCGTTCACCAGCGCGGTCACCCCGCCGCACAGCACCGCCTGCTCGCCGAACAGGTCGCTTTCCGTCTCCTCCTGGAAGGTGGTGACCAGGGCGCCCGCCTTGGTCCCGCCGATCGCCCTGGCGTACGAGCGGGCCAGGTCCCAGGCCTTGCCGGTGGCGTCCGCCGCGACCGCGACGAGCACCGGGGTGCCCTGGCCCGCCTCGTACTGCCTGCGGACCAGGTGCCCCGGCGCCTTCGGCGCGACCATGGCGACGTCGACCTCTTCCGGCGGGGTGATGTAGCCGAAGTGGATGTTGAATCCGTGCGCGAAGAACAGGGCGTCGCCCGGCTTCAGGTTCGGCCCGATCGCATCCGCGTAGAGCGCCCGCTGGGTGGTGTCCGGCGTGAGCACCATGATGACGTCCGCCCAGGCACAGGCGTCGGCGGGCGATTCAACGGTCAGGCCGGCAGCCTCCGCCTTGGCGCGGGACCTGGACTGCGCGGGCAGGCCCACCCGGACCTCGCAGCCCGAGTCGCGCAGGCTCAGGGCGTGGGCGTGGCCCTGCGAGCCGTAACCAAGGACGGCGATCTTGCGGCCCTGGATGAGGCTGAGGTCAGCGTCGTCGTCGTAGTAGATGGTGGCCATCTTCGGAGCGTCCTTCCAGTCGGGTCAGGTTCAGGTCGGGTCGGGTTCAGGTCCGGCCGGGTTCAGGCGGCGGATTCAGGCGGCGGATTCGGCCGTTGCCGCCTGCTCGGCGGCTGCGCCGGCCGGAGGCCGGATCCGGTGATGGTGCCGCTGCCGCGCTCCAGCGCGATCCGGCCGGTACGCACGAGCTCGCAGGTCCCGTACGCCTCCAGCATGGCCAGCAGCGCGTCGAGCTTGGCCGGGCTGCTGGTCGCCTCGAGCACCAGCGTCGTCGGGCTCATGTCCACGACGTTCGCGCGGAACACGTTGGCGACTTCGAGCAGCTGGCTGCGGAGCGCGGGCTGCGCGCGCACCTTGATCAGCGCCAGCTCGCGCTCGACCGCGCGATCCTCGTCGAGCTGGACGACCTTGAGCACCCGGACCAGCTTGTCCAGCTGCCTGGCGACCTGCTCGACCGGGGTGGAGGCGCCGTCGACGACGATCGTCATGCGGCTCACGCTCTGGTCCTCGGTCGGGCCGACCGCGAGTGAGGAGATATTAAACGCGCGCCTGGAGAAGAGCCCGGCGACATGGGAAAGCACTCCGGGCTTGTTCTCCACTAGCACCGACAGAGTGTGCGTGCTCATCGGGTACTCACCTCCCTGCGCGTAGCCGCGCGCTGCTCGTCGGCACTGAACTCTGGGCCGAGCACGATCTCGTCGTTGGGCCGCCCGGCGGGCACCATCGGGAACACGCCCTCGCGGTCGTGCACCCGGAAGTCCACCACCGCGGGCACGCCGGTGACGGCAAGCGCCTTGTCCAGCACCGCGTCGACCTCGTCGGCCCGGTCGCAGCGCAGCCCGACGCATCCGTAGGCCTCGGCGAGCTTGACATAGTCCGGAATGGTGGTGCCCAGCTCCACCTGGGAGTAGCGCTCCTCGTAGAACAGCTCCTGCCACTGGCGCACCATGCCGAGGAAACCGTTGTTGAAGATCAGGACCTTGATCGGGAGTTTCTCGATCGCGCAGGTCGCAAGCTCCTGGCAGGTCATCTGGAAGCAGCCGTCGCCGTCGATCGCGACGACAAGCTCGCCGGGGCGGCCAGCCTGCGCGCCCATGGCAGCCGGCACGGCGAAGCCCATCGTGCCGAGGCCGCCGGAGTTGATCCAGCTACGCGGCCTGGTGAAGGAGTAGTGCTGGGCCGCGTGCATCTGGTGCTGGCCGACGCCTGCCACCACGACCGCGTCGCCGCCGGTCATCGTGGACAGCCGCTCGACCACGTACTGCGGCTTGAGCGGGCCGTCGGCGACCTGGGCGTAGCGCAGCGGGAAGCGCTGCTTCCACTCGTTCGTGGCCCCGATCCAGCCCTCCGTGTCGGGCGGCCCGGCCTCGCTGACCAGCGCGGCGAGGCAGCCGGCCAGCTCGCTGAGCACGGCCCTGACGTCGCCGACGATCGGCACGTCGGGGATGCGGTTCTTGCCGATCTCGGCCGGGTCGATGTCAACGTGCACCACCTTGGCCCGCGGCGCGAAGTCCGCCAGCCTGCCGGTCACCCGGTCGTCGAACCGCGCCCCGAGCGCCACCACCAGGTCGGCTTCCTGGAGCGCCGCGACCGCCGGGTAGCAGCCGTGCATGCCGGGCATGCCAAGGGCAAGCGGGTGCGCGTCGGGAAACGCGCCGCGCGCCATCAGGGTGGTCGTGACCGGGGCGCGGGCGAGCTCGGCCAGCCGCATGAGCTCGTCGTGGCCGCCGGACTTGATCACGCCGCCGCCGACGTAGAGCACCGGGCGCCGGGCAGCGTGCAGCAGTGCCGCTGCCGCCGCGATCGCGGCCGAGTCCGGCTTGCCGGGCAGCTGGTATCCGGGCAGCGCCATCGTGGGCGGCCAGGACCAGGTCATCTGGGCCTGCTGGATGTCCTTGGGGATGTCGACCAGGACCGGGCCAGGACGGCCGGTCGATGCGATGTGGAACGCCTCGGCGATGGCGGCCGGGATCCGGTCGGCTTCGGTCACCAGCTCGTTGTGCTTGGTGATCGGCAGCGTGATCCCGGTGATGTCGGCCTCCTGGAAGGCGTCCGTGCCCACCATGGCGCTCGCCACCTGGCCGGTGATGGCGACGATCGGCACCGAGTCCATGTAGGCGTCGGCCAGCGCGGTGACCAGGTTGGTCGCGCCGGGGCCGCTGGTGGCGATGCAGACGCCGACCTTCCCGGTAGCCCAGGCGTAGCCCTCAGCGGCGTGCCCGGCGCCCTGCTCGTGCCGGACCAGGATGTGCCGGAGGGAGGACGAAAGCAGCGGATCATAGGTGGGCAGGATCGTGCCTCCGGGCAGGCCGAAGACCACGTCGACGCCCTGCTGCTCGAGGCTGCGCACTAGCGCCTGCGCTCCGGTCAGCTGCACGGGATGCTCCTTTTACTCGGGGGTGGCTTGCCAACAAAAAACCCCCTCGCCGTCTGCGGCGTAGGAGGTTAGCGCGAGCCCTGCGTTCGGGCTCGCGCTACGTGATGAGGAGTACCTGTACCTGATCGATGCGCATCATTGCGTATCCCGTCTGTGGGGCCGACGTTACTCGTTACGAACTATAGCGGAACCTGCGGCCTAACGCACGCCAGCCGGGGCAACAGCCGGCAGCCAGGCCGGGCGGCCCGCCTCGAAACTGGCGATCGCGGCAGCGTGCCGCAGCGTAAGCGCCACGTCGTCGAGCCCTTCGAGCAGCCGCCAGCGGGCGAAGTCAGGCAGCGGGAACGGCGCCTCGATGCCCGCCGAAGGGACCGCCAGGCTGCGCGCTGCCACGTCAACGACGACCTCCGCGTCAGGGTCGGCGGCCAGCGCGGCGAACACCTGAGCGACTGTCTGCTCGTCGGCCTCGACAGGCACAAGCCCGGCGCTCACGCAGTTGCCGCGGAAGATGTCAGCGAAGCTCGGCGACACCACGGCGGCGAAGCCGAAGTCCTGCAGCGCCCACACGGCATGCTCCCGCGACGATCCGCAGCCGAAGTTGGCGCCCGCGACGAGAACCTTGGCCTGTGCGGCTCCCGGCAGGTTCAGCGGGAAGCCGGGGTCGGCCCGCAACGCTCCGAACAGCCCGGCGGCGAAGCCGGTGCGGCCGATGTGCTTGAGCCACTCCGCCGGGATGATCTGGTCGGTGTCGACGTCGGCGCGGTCAAGCGCGACCGCGCGCCCTGCGATGCGAGTTACCCCGGCCATCAGAGGTCTCCTGGCAGTGTGAAGTGACCGGCGACAGCGGTTGCCGCCGCCACGGCGGGCGAGACGAGGTGGGTGCGAGACCCTGGGCCCTGGCGGCCCTGGAAGTTCCTGTTGCTCGTTGAGGCGCAGCGCTGGCCGGGCCCGACGATGTCGCCGTTCATGGCCAGGCACATCGAGCAGCCGGCCGACCGCCACTCGAAACCGGCCGCGGTGAACTGGCGGTCCAGCCCCTCGGCCTCGGCCTCGGCCTTCACCCGCGCGGATCCGGGCACCACAAGCGCCCGTACCCCGGGGTGGACCTGCTTGCCCCTGATGACCTCGGCGGCCGCGCGCAGGTCACCGAGGCGCCCGTTCGTGCACGAACCGATGAATACCATGTCAATGGGTACGTCCCGGATCGCCGTTCCCGGCTCCAGGCCCATGTAGGTGAGCGCTCGGCTGGCCGCCTGCTGCTGGGCCTGGCTGCCGAACTCAGCGGGGTCGGGGATGACGTCGTCGATCGACACCGACTGTGCGGGCGTGGTTCCCCAGGTGATGGCCGGGCGCAGCGCCGAAGCGTCGACGCGGACCTCGCGATCGAAGACCGCGCCGTCGTCAGTGACCAGGCCGCGCCAGTCGTCAAGCGCCTGCTCCCAGAGCCTGCCTGCCGGGCTGTGCCGGCGCCCTTCCAGCCAGCCGAACGTGATGTCGTCGGGGCCGATCATGCCCGCCCTCGCGCCGGCCTCGATGGACATGTTGCAGACAGTCATCCGGCCCTCCATCGACAGGGCACGGACCGCGTCGCCGCGGTACTCGATGACCGAGCCGGTGCCGCCGCCAGGCCCAAGCGCCCTGATGATGCCGAGCACCAGATCCTTGGCGGCGAGGCCGGGCGCGAGCTCGCCGTCGACCGTCACGGCCATCGCGGCGGGCTTGACCTGCCGGAGCGTCTGGGTTGCCAGGACGTGCTCGACCTCGGTCGTGCCGATCCCGAACGCCAGCGCGCCGAATGCCCCGTGCGTTGAGGTGTGGCTGTCACCGCAGACCACCGTCATGCCTGGTTGGGTGAGGCCGAGCTGCGGGCCGATGACGTGCACGATGCCCTGGTCCATGCTGCCGAGGCCGTGCAGGGTCACGCCATGGACCTCGCAGTTGCGCCGCAGCCTGGCGATCTGCGCCGCCGCGAGCTCGTCGGCGATCGGCTGGTCCTGCCCGATCGTCGGCACGTCGTGGTCCATGGTGGCGACGGTCAGGTCAGGCCGCCGCACCGGCCGTCCAGCCAGCTCGAGGCCCTCGAAGGCCTGCGGCGAGGTGACCTCATGCACTAGGTGCAAGTCGATGTAGAGCAGCGGCGGCTCGCCCTCGGGGCTCGCCACCACGTGCCGGTCCCAGACCTTGTCGAAGAGGCGTCCGGTCACGGTTATCGGATCCTGTCTGAAGTCAGGTGGTTCGTGTTTGTCTCAAATAATGTTTGTCTCAAATAATGAGATACACTGTCCACGATATGAGCACACTACGCCCGTCAGGCCCCGACCGCAAACCGGGCGCGGGCACCTCGGGACTCGCACCGGAGCCCGGCCAGGCGGACCAGGTCACGCAGCCACCCGGCCGCCGAACGGCTGTCGGCGTTCTTGACCGGTCGGTCGCCCTGCTCGAACTGCTCGCGGACGGCCCGCGGCCGCTCCGGCCACTGGCCGAAGCGGTCGGCCTGCCCAGGCCGACCGCGCACCGGCTGCTCGTCGCCCTGGAAGCGCACGGCCTGGTCGCGAGGACCTCCGGCGGCGCGTTCCGGCTCGGGCCCCGGCTGGCCGAACTGGCGGCCCGCGCAGATCCGGGGCTTGACCTCGGTGCGGCCGCCGACGGCGTGCTCGCCAGGCTGCATGACGCGACCGGTGAGAGCGCCCAGCTCTACCTGCGCTCCGGTGACCGCCGGCTGTGCGTGGCCGCCAGGGACGCCGGCACTGGCCTGCGCGACAGCGTGCCAGTCGGCGCGCTGCTGCCGCTCGACGCGGGCTCTGGCGGGAAAGTGCTGCTGGCGTGGTCGGCCGACGCGGACAGGTTTCCCGCAGTGCCCGCCGCCGAGCTCGCGGCAATCCGGCGGCGCGGCTGGGCCGCCAGCGTCGCCGAACGCGAACGGGGCGTGGCCAGCGTCAGCGCTCCGGTACTGGCGGGCGGCCAGTTGCTCGGCGCGGTCTGCGTGTCCGGGCCGGCCAGCCGGATCGGCCATGCGCCCGGCCGCCGTCTCGCTCCGGCGGTGGCCGCCGCCGCACGCGAACTCGCCGCGCTGTCCGGCCTAGAAGATCATCCCCGCGCCGCCGCCAGCCCCGCCGGCTAGCACTTATTAGCGCCGCCGTCAGCGCCCGCGCCCGGCCATCAGTGCCGGGCGCCAGCGCGCGGGCATCAGCAGAGCGGGTACATCCAGCCGTACGGATCGGGACGGCGGCCGTATTGGATTCCGACCAGCTCGTCGCGAAGCCGCACGGTGACCGGGCCCGGCGTGCCGTCGCCGACAGTCCATTCCTTCCCGACTCCGCGGACCGCGCCTACCGGGGTGATCACCGCGGCTGTCCCGCACGCGAATACCTCGGTGATCTCGCCTGACTCGCAGCCGGCCCGCCAATCCGCCACCGAGATCGGGCCTTCCCAGACCGGGATGCCCAGGTCCGGCCCGAGCTTCAGCAGCGAATCCCTGGTCACGCCCGGCAGCAGCGTGCCGGTGAGGGCCGGAGTCACCATGCGGGCGCCCGGCCCTGACCCGTACACGAAGAACAGGTTCATGCCGCCCATTTCCTCGACCCACTGGTGATTGGCCCCGTCCAGCCAGACCACCTGGTCACAGCCGTTGCGCTGGGCCTCGATCTGGCCGGCGAACGCCGCCGCATAGTTGCCGCCGCACTTGGCCTCCCCGGTGCCGCCAGGGGCGGCGCGGGTGTAGTCCTCCGACAGCCACACCGAGACGGGCTGCACCCCGTTGCTGAAATACGCCGCCACCGGCGAGCCGATCACGGTGAACCGGTACTCCGACGATGGCCGGTTGACGCCGAGGCCGCGCTGCGTGGCGATCATGAAGGGCCGCAGGTAGAGGCTCTGGCCATCGGCAGCGGGCACCCAGTCCCGGTCCTGGCTCACCAGCAGCCTTATCGCCTCGACGAATGCCGCCGTTGGCAGCGCTGGCATGGCAAGCCTGGCCGCCGACCGGTTGAACCGCACCGCGTTGGCATCCGGCCGGAACGCCGCGATCGTCCCGGCTGCGTGCCGGTACGCCTTCAGCCCCTCGAAGATCTCCTGCCCGTAATGGAAGACCGCCGCCGCCGGGTCAAGCGTGATCGGGCCGTACGGCTCCAGCTTGCCGTCGTGCCAGCCCCGCTCCGCGGACCAGGCCATCGTGATCATGTGGTCGGTGAATACCCCGCCGAAGCCAGGCACCGCCATCATCTGTTCCCGCTCCGCGGCGGGAACGGGCTGGTCGGTGACGCGGATCTCGAAGCCGATGCTGGCATCCTGGCTAGTTGTCATCGCTGGTCCTCTTTGCTTCCGGTCTTGCTGGCCATGCGCGGGATCTAGGCCACGCGCTCGGCGGCGGATTCGCCGCCATTGTCGCGACGGTCCAGCGCGACCTGGACGGCATGCTGCGCGCGCCGCGCAGCCTCGCCGCGGTCGGCTGGCTGGTTGCTTGAATACCCCTCATACACGGTGCATCCTCCTGACGCCGATTTCGAGGTTCATCTGTCAGGTAGCCAGCTGGAGGTGACACCGCCGCCTTGAAGGCTCCGGCTAAGTGGCTCGTAACGTCCCTGGCACGCGTCGCGGCGGCGACCCGCTGATCGCGGCAGGCTACCGGCAACGGCTGTCGGGAGGGAACCTCAAGGCTCACGGCCAGCGCCTCATCCCGTAGCGGGTCGCTGGCCTGACGTGCTCAGGTTCCGCTACGGCTGCTAATGGATACGAAGCGCCGCATGATGCCAGCGATGTTAGCCCATCCGACCGGCTCGTGTCGCGTGCAGGCCCGCGCTACTGCGCGCTGGCTACCTTTTTTGGGTCGCGTTTTTGGTCGCGGCAGCCGGGCGGCTGGCCGCGCCGCCGTTGTCGCGGCGGTCCATGGCCGCCTGCACCGCTTGCAGGGCGCTTGGCGCGTCCTCGGCCGCGTCCGCTGCCCTGTTGGCTTCGGCGCGCGGCCTGGCTTCGGCGGGCGGCTCGGCTTCGGGCCGGGGCTTGGCTTCGGGGAGCGGCTCGGCTTCGGGCCGGGGCTTGGTTTCGGGGCGCGGCTGATTGGACACGGCGGTTACTCCTGACCCTGATCGTGAAAACTGGCTTGCCAGGCTCCCCAGCAGGGGCGGAGCCGGGCCTCAGACGTCCAGGCCACGTCCGTTGCGGCGACCCGGAGTAGCGAGGCTCACGGCCAGCAACGCATCCCGTAGCGGGCCGCCGGCCTGCCCTGCTCAGGTCCCGCTACGGCAGCTAAGGATGACCGCAAAGCGCCGCATGATGTCCCTAACTGTAGCTGACGTTACGATACGGAGGTGTCCGGCGGGTCGACGCGCACTGGCAGCGCCAGAAGCGCGCCGTCGCTGAGATCCGGGCGGCGCTCGCGCGGTCCTGAGTGCCGGCCTGCCGGCCGGGCTAGCGCTGGCCTGCGGCCTCCGCCAAGCCGACCGCCGCCTCGCCGGTGAGCATGAGGAAGGTCATCGTCTCCTGCAGGTAGAGCTGCACCTCCGCCGCCGAGTGGGACAGGTAGCCGATCGCGACATCCTGGCCGAGCTGCAGGTCGAAGTCGCCGCCGCGGGTGGTAAGGACAATCGCGCCGGCGATCGCGGGGGCCCACACGATCTCGCCCGACAGCAGCCGCTTGATGTGCTCAAGCAGCGGATAGCCATGATCGCTTGTCTCGCTCACGGCCGTGTACGCGTCCGCGCTGAGCAGCGCCGAATACGGACCGGCGACCCCTGCCACCCGGAGCTGGCTGAGTGCCTGGGCGATCGCCTCAGGATAATCACGTGCGTCCGCGGGCAGCGTCACCGGCGCGTTGCTCGATCCCTGGCGGATGCCGGTGATGCCGGCCGCCGCGTAGCCCTCGAAGATGGCCCGGTCCTCGGCGAAGGCGAGCTGACGGGCCGCGTCCTTGACCGGCTGCCAGTCGGCGTCCTGGGCACCGCGCGCCACGTCGTCGATCTGCCCGCGGTCAAGCGCGAACGGGACGCGAAGCTCGACGATCGCTGTGACCTGCCGCTGCCGGGCGAGCACTCCCTCGCCCGGCGCGTCGATGTCGCGCAGGTGACCGGTGCCCACCGCGGACATCGCCTCCCCGGCAGGCCCGTGCACATCCACCACCCGCCGGCCCGCGACGTGCCGCCTGAAGGTGCGCGCCGCCTCCTCCTCGATCTGGCTCCACGCCTCAGCCGAGACCGGCGCGAGCTCGCGATGCAGGTTATTCATCGTTGGATGCTCCTTTCAGACTGCCGATCTCAAGCCCCAGGGCGCCGGCTGACCGGGACACCGCGCCCGTATCGGCTCCGGCCGCCGGTGCTGCGCCCCCGGTTCCGGCGGGGGCCGCGCCATCGGCCAGGCACTCAAGCACCGGCACCGACGGCACGAAGAACAGGACGCCTGTCACCGCCCGGCTCACGTCGAGCAGCCGGTCATAGTTACCTTCAGGGACGCCGACAAACATATTCACCAGCATCTGCTCGATGACCGCGGGCGACCGCGCGTAGCCGATGAAGTAGGTGCCGTACTCGCCGGTGCCCACCGAGCCGAATGGCATGTTATCCCGGACGATCTTCACCTCTTCGCCGTCGGCGATGATCGTGGTCAGGGCGTTGTGGGCGTAGTCCGGCTTCACCGCGGCGTCCAGCTCGATGTCGGCCAGCTTGGTCCGCCCGATGATCCGTTCCTGCTGCTCCACCGGCAGCCGGTGCCACGCCGTGAGATCGTGCAGGTACTTCTGCACGATCACGTAGCTGCCGCCGGCGAAGGCCGGATCCTCCGCGCCGATCAGTGTCGCGTCCGCCGCTTCCTGGCCCTCCGGGTTCTCCGTGCCGTCCACGAAGCCGAGCAGGTCGCGCTCGTCGAAATACCGGAATCCGTGGACTTCGTCCACCACCGTGACCGCGCTGCCCAGCCGCGCCACGATCTGGGCCGCCAGCTCGAAGCAGAGGTCCATCCGGGTGGCCCGGATGTGGAACAGCAGGTCACCCGGACTTGCCACGGCGTGCCGTTCCCCGGCCTTGATTTCCCTAAACGGATGCAACCCAGCGGGCCTCGGCGCACCGGCCAGCCGGTCCCAGGCCGCCGCGCCGATGCCGGCCACGCAAGACAGACGGCCCTCCGCATCGCGGAACCCGACCGCGCGGATCAGCCCGCCGAGGTCGGCGGCCAGGCCGCGGACCGTCTCGGCGCTGTCCTCCCCGGCGTTTACCGTAGCCACCAGGAAGATCGCGGCGCTGGTCAGCGTGGTCGCCACCGCCTGGGGCTCGGCGCGCGCCGCCCCCGGGGCATCCGTTGGCATTCACCCATCCTCTACCAGCGTCAGGGCGGCCCGCGAGCGGGTACCTGACTTTCGTCGCTCGTGACTTAATGTAATCGACTGAGTACAATCAGGCATGTTCCGTGAAGACCGCCCGTGGCAGTTCAGCCATCGGCACCTACTGCGGACCGCGGAGGGCTGCAGCGTGCACAGATCCGAGGCCCGCTCGCTTCTGAACACGATCGGCTGGGGATCGATTGCGGGCATCATCACCCTGGCCGCGGGCCTGGCCAGCCTTGACGACAACTCGCCGCTCAGCCATTTCAGGGTCGGCTGGATCGTCTTAGCGGGCGTCGGGTCCGTGCTCTATACCAGCTACTGGCTGCGGGCCGCCGCCCAGGAGTCCAGCGAGATCGACACGGTGGGCTCGAAGGTCGAAGTTGCCAGCGAGGTGCTCGGCCGGCTCGACACCAGGGATAACGACAGCACCCTAGTCCTGCTGGCCGGCATTCTGGCTATCTGCACGCAGCAGGCCGTGATGGTCGCCGCCGCGCCTGAACTGTTCAATATCCTCGTCCAGACCTGCCTGGAATCCCTGCATACCGCGATGACCCGAAGTCATTTCAGCGACGCCGCCAATATGCGGGTTGCCGTTCTCTCGGGCAGGCTGGCTGCCCCCGCGGGCGGCCCGGGCGGCGGACAGGGCCTGATCTACTACCCGAAGGACCGCAAGCTGGAGATCGAGATGACCGGGGCGGCAGCCGACCACGCCACTATCCTCATGTCGCGTCAGCACCCCTATGAGGATGGTTGGCTCAGGTGCACCGGTGACGGGCTCTCGGCCGGTCCCGAAGGTCACGTGCTGCGCCCCGCTGACAGCAGCGTGGTGTCCTACATCCGGGTCGGGATCCCGCATGTCGGCGTTCTGCTCGTGGATAGCTGGCAGGCGCCGCTTTCGGTGGCCGGGCGCAGGCTGGCCACGGCCTTCGCGGACATCCTGGCGCTTCCTTACGGCGCGGAACGGGCAGCGGGCCAGGCCGTGCCCGCCCAGGCCGCCGGCGGCCGTGAACTCGAGGGAGCGCAATAGCCATGCGCAACGGGTATGTGCCGGGCACCACCCGGGCCGAACTGGAGCGGATGCTTCTCGACTACGAGCAGGAAACCGCCCGGCAGCAGGCCAGAAACCCGGCGCCCGGGCCGGCCGATGCGCACGACTGGTCGGATGGCACGACGTTGTTCGAGGGCGCGGGCATCGTCAAGAGCTTCACTAACCGGAAGGATGCGCTGCGGTTCTTCAATGCCAAGCTGGACCGGGCCCAGAAAGTGATCGTGGTCGGCTCGTCGCTGAAAGGACTGCTGCATCCGGGCGGCACCGACTGGGCGACCCGCGCCATCTTGCGTGACCGAGTCGGCCTGCAGCGGGCGGACGAGGATGAGCCGACCAGGCGGACCGATTTCGTCCTGACCCATCCCGCCTTCGCCGATCTCCGGGCGAACCAGGAAAACAGGGAGAAGCAGGATATCGCCCTGGAGGTGATTGAATCGCTGATGTACCTGAAGGAGTGGGAAACGCCACCGAGCGCGGTCCATCTCTACCTCGGCACGCCCACCTGTTTCGGCATATTAGCGGACGACCAGATGATCCTTAACCCTTACCCGTATGCCGACGTAGCGTTTCAGTCACCTTGCCTGCTGCTTCAGGATGGGGGCTACTTCTTCAACGCGTTCGTCAACTCTCATTTCGGCGTCATAGATCGCACGATGGTGGTCAGGCTCTCTGATCTGCCCGCCGACATCGGCGACCTGCACTGGAGCCTGCCTGAGTTCCAGCGGCGGACCGATGAGCTGCTTGCCCGCGCCAAGGAACTCACCGCACGGGAGCGCTCGCTGAGCGACACCGAGACTGACCTGGAGAAGCATCCGGGTTTCAGCGACCTGGTGGCGGCGGCGCGTAAGCGCCATGAGAGCCAGCCCGGGAAGCGCGCCGCTGACGGGCCCTGCTGACGAGGCCCGCTGACAGGTCCCGGTGACAGGCCCTGCTGACGAGGCCCGCTGACAGGCCCCGGTGACGGGCCCTGCTGACGAGGCCCGCTGACAGGTCCCGGTGACGGGCCCTGCTGACGAGGCCCGCTGACTCAGCCGCGGCGCGGCTGGCCCACCGCGGCGGGCACGTATTCCACGGTGACCGGCAGGTGATCGGAGGCCAGCCGGGCAAGCTCGGTGGACTCTACGTGGTGCGCGCGCAGGGCGCCGAGCACCTGCCTGGTTACGCGGATACCGTCGATGCGCCGCATGATGCCGCGCGCGCCATAGGAATTAGCCGCGTGATGCCCGGCCGTCGGCTGCCACGGCGCGCGCAGCGCCGCGGCGGCGTCATGGAAACCGCCAGCCCACAGCACGTCCCCTGGCTGCCGGTCGGCCCAGTGCCTGCGCTGCCCGCGCTCGTCGTAGTCCCACTCGCACTGATAGACCATCCCGTCGAACCAGCTGACCGCTGCGTACGGGTCCCGCGGCTCGTAGAGGCTCCATTGCTGGCTGCCCTCGTCCCACACCCGGTCGGCGCTCTCGCTGTTCCAATCCGCGCCGACGAGGACGGGCAGGCCGGCCGAGCCATTGGTCAAAGCCGCCACCAGCCGCTCGTTCTGGTCAGCCCGCAGCCGTCTGCCGAACGGGGTCGCATGAAACGAGGCGTGCCTGACCTTCGTCCCGCCGACATCCAGAGTGACGTAGGCGAGTGAATGCCAGAAGTCCCGCGCGCCATACATTCGCAGCGAGCCTGCCACGGGCTCGATGCCGGCGCGCCATAGCAGGCCCACATGGTAACCGCGGCCGCCGTAGCCCAGCGCGGCACGCGCCGCACCGCTCTCGTCGGCCGGCAGCTGGCAGTCCAGCCCCACGTCGTCGGCGAGCTTCCGCAGCCGGGCCTGGGCGGTCTTCTGGTCACCGGCGCGCACCTCCTGGACGGCGAGCACGTCCGCATCCAGGGCCCGGGCCGACTCCACCGCAAGGCGGTAGTGCTCGCGCCCGGCGGCCGAGTCGTCAGCGAACAAGTCAAGCATGTTGTAGGTGGCGAACAGCACCGAGCCGGCCGATGTCCGGGTCACCCCCACGGTGACCTCCCGCTAATGGGCCGAGGCGTAGGTGATCAAGGAGGCCGTGTCGTTGAATATGCCGGTCGTCGTGTAGCAGGCGACATCACGCACGATCACACCGCCCGGGCATGCCGAGGTCGCACACCGCGTCAGCAGACGCGAAGCCCCAGTGACCGGGCACGGCCGCTTCCGCGGTACCGGCGACGGCCTGCGCGAGGCCGCTGCCGACAACGACAGCCGCCGCGCCAGCCACTAACCTGCGTGTAAGTCCATCCGCCGAGATCATCCCGCCTCCGCTCCGTGGTCAAGTCTCATAGTGCCGGGCCAGTCACGGCGGCGCCACCGGGAAGGGTGAAGCGGCTGCGGATCAGCCTCAGGCGGCTGCGATGGGCGGCTGCGATGGGCGGTGGCGATGGCCAAGCTGCCAGCGGCTCTTAGCCTTAGGATCGCCCGCAGGGATCGATCATCCCGTACCGGGCGGGGCCAGGCGTACCCGGCATTCTGGAGGCGGCAACAATGTCAGCGGCGCAGGAGATCGCCGGGCGGCTCGCGGACGGCGAGATCGTGCTCATCGACGGTGGCACCGGCACCCAGCTCCAAGCGGAGGGCGTGCCCATGGACGACAACGCCTGGAGCGGCCGCGCCAACCTCGACCATGCCGACGTCGTGCAATCAGTTCACGAGGCGTACGTCCGGGCCGGCGCGGACGTGATCATCGCCAATACGTTCGCCGCCAACAGGGCAGCGCTCGAGCCTGCCGGACTGGGCGACCGGGTCGCCGACGCCAATCGCCGCGCCGTCCGCGCCGCGCTCCGGGCACGCGAAGCGGCCTGCCGCCGGCCGGTTGCGGTGGCCGGCTCCATGTCATCGTTCTGCCCTATCGCCATGCACGGCAGCGGGCCCCAGGCCGCGGACCAGGACAAGACGGCGGACGACCCTCGCTTCCCCAGCCTCGCTGACTACCGGGAACAGGCGGCACTCCTGGCGGACGCTGGCGCGGATCTCATCGCGCTCGAGCTGATAGAAGCCCCGGGCTACGGCCGCGCCGCGATCGAGGCGGCCACCGAGACCGGGTTGCCCGTCTGGCTCGGCATCGGGCCGGTCCGCCGCGATAACGGCACGCTCGGCACCGATCCCGAGCTGGGCACCGGAGAGAGCCTCGAGGAACTCCTGCGGATCCTGGTCGGCCCGCAGCTCGCCGCGGTCAACCTGATGCATGCCAAGCCGGATGTGGCCCTTGACGCGATCGGCCTGGTCCGCCAGTACTTCGATGGCCCGGTCGGCGTGTATGCCGAGTCGGGTGACTGGGCGGCGCCCAACTGGGTCTTCAACGGCCTGAACCCGGATCAGTACCTCGTCGCGGCCGTCGGCTGGGCCGAGCAGGGAGCGCAGCTCATCGGCGGCTGCTGCGGCGTCGGGCCTGAGCACATCAGGGCGCTCGCGGCCAGGCTGCCGCGCCGGGCCCAGGCGGCGGGACCGTGAGTTCGCCGGCGGCCTTCGCTGACCAGCAGGCGCTGCGCGCCTGCTGGCATCCGGTGGCATTCAGTCATGACATCGCCGGGCAGCCCGCCCATGCCGACCTGCTCGGGGAGCCGCTTGTCCTGTGGCGCGGCCCGGACGGGCAGGCCCGCGCCAGCTCGGACCGGTGCGTGCATCGAGGCACGGCGCTATCTCTTGGCTGGGTCAGCGGCGGCGAGCTCGTTTGTCCTTATCACGGCTGGCGGTACGGTTCGGACGGCCAGTGCGTGGCCATTCCCCAGCTCGAAGACCCCTCCAGGGTGCCGGCCAAGGCCAGGATCGCGGCGTTTTCCTGTCAGGAACGGTACGGCCTCGTCTGGGTGGCCCTTGCTGAGCCGCGATGGCCGCTGCCCGAGGTTCCCGAGCTGGAAGATGGCGCCGCGTGGACAGTGGTAACGGCCGGCCCGTACCGCTGGCATTGTGACGCCGCCCGTCAGGTGGAGAACTTTACCGATCTCGGCCATTTCCCATGGGTGCACCCTGGGCTGCTAGGTGACCCAGACAGGCCGGTGGTGCCGCGCCACGAGGTACGCACCGAAGGGAACGTGCTGCGCTACACGATCGTCCGGCCGGAGGCCGCCAACACCGACGACTTCCCGGTCTTCGGCAACGACCGGGGCGGCCCCCCGGAGCGGCGCAGCCGCTACGAGCTGCACCTGCCGTACACAATCGTGTTGCGTCTGGGCTGGGGCGGCGAGCGCGGCATGGTTTATTTCTTCGCATCACAGCCGCTCGCTGCCGACCGGTGCGCCGGATACGTCCTGATCGGGCGGAACTATAACCTCGATCAGCCAGCGCGCGTCCTGCAGGAATTCGAGGACACCATCTTCGGCCAGGATCAGCTCGTCGTGGAGTCGCAACGGCCCGAGCAGGTGCCCTTCGATCTCGCAGCCGAACTGCACCTGAAGTTCGACGCGGTCGCGGTCGCTTACCGCAAGGCCATGCGGGCGCTCGGGCTTGCCACAAGTGACGCGATCGGCAATCAGCCGGTCTGAGGAGGGACCATGCCCGCCATCAGCACGTCCCTGCCGACCCTGGATAACCTTCGTGATCGCGGGCTCGCGAGCCTCGGCAGCTGTGCGGTTGCGGGGACAGCGCTGGGCGGCGACCAGCGCTCGATCACGCCGATCCTGGGCGCTGACCTTGCCCGGGTTCGCTGGTCCACGCCGCAGGACGCAGACGACGCCGTGGCCAGGGCTCAGGAAGCGTTCCGCAGCTGGCGGCAGGTCCCCGCGCCGGCCCGCGGCGCCCTCATCAAGCACCTCGGCGGGCTGCTTGCGCGGCACAAGGCAGCGCTCGCCGCGCTGATCACTCTCGAGGTTGGCAAGATCAGCTCGGAGGCACTCGGCGAGGTCCAGGAAATGATCGACATCTGCGACTTCGCTGTCGGGCTATCCCGCCAGCTGTACGGCCGGACCATGCCATCTGAGCGCCCAGGCCACCGGCTGATGGAAACCTGGCACCCGTTCGGCGTGACCGGCGTGATCACAGCGTTCAATTTTCCTGCCGCTGTCTGGTCGTGGAACACCGCGATCGCCCTGGTCTGCGGCGATCCGGTGATCTGGAAGCCGTCGGAGCTGACCCCGCTGACCGCGCTGGCCTGCGCCGCGCTCCTTGACCGGGCATGCGCGGACACCGGCGCCCCGGCGCATCTGAGCCAGCTGCTCCTGGGCCAGGCAGACGTCGCGGCCCGGCTGGTGGACTGTCCTGGCGTCGCGCTGGTCAGCGCCACCGGCTCGAGCAGGATGGGCCGGGCCGTCGGACCGCGCGTCGCCGCCCGCTTCGGCCGCTGCCTGCTTGAGCTCGGCGGTAACAACGCCGGCGTCGTCGCACCGTCCGCCGACCTGGAACTCGCTGCACGCGGCATCGTGTTCGCCGCAGCCGGGACCGCCGGGCAGCGCTGCACGACGATGCGGCGGGTGATCGCCCACGCCGACATCGCCGAGGAACTGATTGACAACGTCAGCGCCGCGTATGAACTGCTGCCCGTCGGCGACCCGCTGGATCAGCGGACCTTGATCGGGCCGCTGATCCGCGAGCGCGCGCACCGGGAAATGCAGGCAGCCATCGCCGAGGCGCTGGTGCAGGGCGGAGTCGTCCGTGCGGGCGGCGACCGCCTGCTCGCCGACGCGGCGCCTGCTGCCTACTACGTGCAGCCCGCACTGGTGCAGATGCCTGCCTTGCGCGACGTGGTGTGCCGGGAGACCTTCGCCCCGATCCTCTATGTGCTCTCCTACACCGACCTGGACGAGGCGATCGCGCTGAACAATGCCGTCCCGCAGGGCCTCGCCTCCAGCATCTTCACCAGCGACCAGCGCGAGGCCGAGAAGTTCATCGCGGCGGACGGAGCAGACTCCGGCATCGTCAATGTCAACATCGGTACGTCAGGTGCGGAAATCGGCGGGGCATTCGGCGGCGAGAAGGCGACCGGCGGCGGGCGCGAGTCCGGCTCGGATGCCTGGAAGAGCTACATGCGCAGGGCCACCAACACGGTCAACTACTCGGACAGCCTCCCGCTCGCCCAGGACGTGACCTTCGCCCTGTGACCGGCGCGCCTGTCAGCCACTGCCAGCGGTCCTGCGATAGTCCGTCAAGGTCCTGCGGCAGTCCGTCAAGGTCCTGCGCAGTCATGCCGGGCGCTGCGCAGCCGCAGGCCGACTTGACTCGCAACGGTCACAAGTCACAGGCTCGGATCCGATGGGTAACGGAAGACCGGCGGCCGAGCAGCCGGACGAAGCCGACCGCAGCGGCTGGGCGGACGACTCCCCTGGCGACCCCGTATGCTGGCTGCGGCGCGTCTGCCCGCGATGCGGCGCGCTCTCGGACACCGATCCGCCGACGACCTGCCGTCGATGCCAGGCTCCGATGCCCGGCGATTGAGCTGTCCTGTCAGGGCCTGCCGTCCTGTCAGGGCCTGCCGGTCTGTCAGGGCCTGCCGGTCTGTCAGAGCCTGCCTTGATACTGAGGTGATGACCGAAGCGCGCGAACAGACCTTCACCTTGCCGGCCCGCGGAGCGTTCTCACTGGCTGAGTCCGCGATGTTCGGGTTCGGGCAGCGTGATGACCCGGATTTCGACGGAGTGATGCGTCTGGCGTTCCGTCTCGATGGCGGCTTCGAGACCGGCGTCGGGGTTGAGTTGCGCCAGGACGGGCCGCGGATCCACGGCGCAGCGCATGGCGTGCTCTCTTGTCAGGTGCCGGCCGTCACTGCGCAGGTTGCGCGGGTGATCTCCCTCGATCGCGACGCTACCGGCTACGACGCGCTCGCCGGGCGTGACCCGGTCCTCGCCAGGCTGATGGCCGCCGCGCCCGGGCTGCGGCCGCCGCTGTTCTATTCGCCCTACGAGGCGGCAGCGTGGGTCGTACTGTCCGCGCGCCGCCCCAGGCAGCAGATGGCGCAGCTGCGGACCCGTCTTTCGCTTGCCCACGGGCACTCCTTCACGCTCGCGGGGGTGCAGCTCAGCGCATTCCCGGCCGCGGCCAAGCTCGCCGGGATCACGGACTTCCCCGGGCTCGGCGGCGAGAAGATCGCGCGCCTGCGCGCCATCGCCGAGCAGGCCATGGGCGGCCGCCTCGAGGCCGGCTCGCTGCTCGAGCTCGGCGCCGCGGCGGCGCAGGCGGAGCTACGGCAACTGCCCGGCATCGGGCCCTTCTACGGCCAGCTGGTCACCATCCGCGGCTGCGGCTTCGCCGACGTCCTTCCGGTCGGCGAGCAGCATCTGCTCGGCCTGGCCGGCCAGCTCTACGGGCTCGGCCGACCGGCGACGGACGCGGAGCTGACCGAGATCGCCCAGGCGTGGCGGCCGTGGCGGACCTGGGTAAGCGTGCTGATCCGCGCCGCAGCGCCCCGTATCCTCGGCCCGGCTGCTTCCGGGCCGGCCCGGGCCAGCGCCACTGACCGGCCCGCGTCCCTGGCGAGCCCGCGCCACTGACCAGCTGACGCCCCTGGCCAGCCCTGTGCTGAGGCGAGGTCCTGCGTTTGATCGAAAGACGCCATTACCCAAAGACGGTCGTACATGGTTATCGTTCTTGCCTAGGGCGGCAGCACCTGCAGCGGGCCGGTGGCCCGGCCGGGAGGCGGCGTGGACATCTGGCCAGGACGGCCGTCCCCCCTTGGCGCCACGCCAGGGCAGTCAGGCACCAATTTCGCTGTCGCTTCGCACGTGGCCGAGCGCGTCCTGCTGTGCATGTTCGACGACGCCGGCCACGAGACAAGGCTGACGCTGCCGGAACTCGACGACGGCATCTGGCACGGATTCGTGCCCGGAGTCGGCGTCGGTCAGCGGTACGGCTACCGGGTGACCGGGCCCTACGACCCGGCGCTCGGACTACGCTGCAACCCGGCGAAGCTGCTTCTCGACCCGTACGCCAAGGCGACCGACGGTGCGGTGGCGTGGGGCGACGCCCTGCTCGGGTACCCGTCTGGCGACCCGGACGGCCGCAGCGACCTGGACTCCGCGCCGTCGATGCCGCGATCGCTGGTGGCCGATCCTTCGTTCGCGTGGGGCCCGGACCGGCGGCCGGGCACTCCTTACCGCGACACGATCATCTACGAGCTGCACGTCAAGGGTTTCACCCAGACGCGCGGTGACGTGCCGGCACCGCTTCGCGGAACGTATGCGGGCCTGGCCTGCCCGCCGGTGCTCGAGTACCTGACCGGCCTCGGGGTGACGGCGGTCGAGCTGCTGCCGGTCCACCAGTTCGCCACCACCGGGCAGGCGGCCCGGTCCGGCCTGACGGAGTACTGGGGCTACAACTCCATCGCCTTCTTCGCCCCGCACAACGGCTACTCCGCCGCCGTCCGGGCCGGACACACGGGCGGGCAGATCGCGGAGTTCCAGGCGATGGTCAAGGCACTGCACGCGGCCGGGCTCGAGGTGCTGCTCGATGTGGTGTTCAACCACACCGCGGAGGGCAGCCACCTGGGCCCGACCATCTGCTACCGGGGACTGGACAACCCGGCGTATTACCGGCTCGTGCCCGGCGATCTGCGCCGTTACGTCGACACGACAGGCACAGGTAACTCGGTCAACGCCGACAGCGCGATCTGCCTGCGCATGATCACTGACTCGCTCCGCTACTGGCTGAGCGAGATGCACGTGGACGGCTTCCGCTTCGACCTTGCGACGACGCTCGCCAGGGAGCACGGCGACTTCGACCGGCTGGCCGCGTTTTTCGACATCGTCGCGCAGGACCCGGTCATTTCCCAGGCCAAGCTGATCGCCGAGCCGTGGGACGTAGGCCAGCCCGACAGTTACGGGCTGGGCAGGTTCCCCGCGCTGTGGAGCGAGTGGAACGGCCGCTACCGGGACACCGTCCGGGATTTCTGGCGCGGCACCGACGGAACGCTGGCTGACTTCGCTACCCGCGTGGCCGGCTCCTCCGACCTGTACGGCGCGGACCGCCGCCGACCGGACGCCTCGATCAACTTCGTCACCGCCCACGACGGGTTCACCATGCGCGACCTGGTCTCCTACGAGCACAAGCACAACGAGGCCAACGGTGAGGGCAATCGGGACGGAACCGACGACAACCGGTCCTGGAACTGCGGTACCGAGGGGCCGACCGACGATCCGGCGATCCTGGCGCAGCGGGTCCAGGCGTCCCGAGCGCTGATCGGCACGATGATGGTCTCCCGCGGGGTGCCGATGCTGCTTGCAGGTGACGAGCTCGGCCGAACCCAGGGCGGCAACAACAATGCCTACTGCCAGGACAATCCGGTGTCGTGGCTCGACTGGGACAGCGCCGACGCTGACCTGATCGCGTATACCCGCCTGGCGATCTCGCTCCGCCACGCCCACCCGGTGCTCCGCCGTGGCCGCTACCTGGCCGATCCCGGGTATGTCGTCTGGCACACCCCGGCAGGCAGCCCGATGACCACAGCTGACTGGCAGTCACCAGGCAGTCATTCCGTCGCCGCCTACGTCGACGGCACGGTCGCGCCTGACATAGACGCGCGCGGCCAGCCGATGCTGGACGCGGACGTGCTCGTCCTGTTCAACGGATCGCGGCAGCCAGTCGCCTTCACCGTGCCCGAGGTTGGAAAACGATGCTCCTGGCGGGCCGAGCTGAACAGTTTCGATGCCGTCCCCGACCCAGCGGAAACCCCTCAGCCCAGCGGCCGCCGACCGAGGCGCTCCGCTGCTGGTGGCCGTCGCGCGCCCGGTGCCGACCAGGGCACCAGGAACATCGGCACGGGCGGACAATTGACGGTCATGCCGGTCTCGGTCATCCTGCTCGTCGCCACGCAGCTGGCCTGACTACGCTCAGGCGGCGGGCGCTGCCGGCCTCCGGCAGCGGGGCGCACAATGGCCAGCCGTTCAGACGTGCCGGATGCGCCTGCCGGTGATGCGGGTGGGCGTGATGCGGATGTAGTGCTGCCGATCCCCGCCGGCCCACGGCACGACGCCCGCTCCGGCTACCGATGCCCGCTCCGATTCGGACTCCACGTGGTGTGCCGAGCCCTGGATCAGGACGCTCCAGCCTTCCCGCACCGCGACATCGACGTCGTCGACCTCAAAGGCCACCCGGTACTCGGCGCCTGCTATCCCGGTCCTGAGGTCCTCGTCGGTGGGGCTGTCCTGCGCTGTCCTGAACACGATGGTGCCCTCATGCAGGCGGTAGTTGACGGGAAGCACCGTAAGATCGAACCGGCCAGAGTAAGCGAGCCTGCCGAGCCCGCCCGGCGAGATCAGCCGCAGGCACTCGGCCTCGTCCAGCGGCTCAAGGACCGGCTTCGATGCCGCGGGGCCAGATTCCGGTCCAGGATCTGCCGGGCTGGCGGATGCGCTGCCGGCGGTGTGATCAGACATAGGGTTCCTGTTCACGGGTAGACGGGCGGACAAGGAGCGAGGCGAAAGGCAGTTCCGGCGCTGCGCCGCCTGTTCCGTGTCCTGGCGGCACTTCGAGGATACGTCTGGCCGCCCGGGGCCGGCCTCGCTACCGGGTCCAGTCCGCATTCAACGGCGGGCGGGGCCCGGCCAGGGCCAGGCCCTGCGCCCGGACCTCATCGTGTGCGACATTATGGTCCTCGACCGCGACCGGATCGCGAGAAACCTGCACGACCAGGTCATCCGCCCCGCGAGGCCGATCACGGAGGCCGGCCCGAGCCAGCGATGTTCATAACTCAGGGACCTTCGGCCGTGGCAGACCGCGCCTGCCTGGTGTGGGCTAGGCAGGGGGCCCTCGATGCCTGCCCCTGAGGCCGGCCCTCCAGGCCGGCCGCCCATGGCGGCGCCCGATCCGTCCAGGCAGACTGCAGGGAGGCTGCAATGAAAGCTCGACACGCCGCCGCGAGCATACTAAGGCTGCCTAGCGGCCCGGACATCCTCGAGCGGCCGCTGCTCAACAAGGACGCGGCATTCACCCAGCCAGAACGGGACTGGCTCGGCCTGCGCGGGCTGCTCCCCTGGGGCGTCGCCACCATTGATCAGCAGGTCGCGCTGGAACTAGAGCATCTGCGCGACAAATCGACCGACCTGGAAAAATACATCGGGCTTGCGGCGCTGCAGGACCGGAATGAGACGCTGTTCTACCGGCTGCTCCTGGATCACCTCGAGGAGCTGGCGCCGATTGTCTACACGCCCACGGTGGGCGACGCATGCCGGAAGTTCAGCCACATCCTGCGCCGCCCGCGCGGACTCTGGATTACGCCCGAGGATGTCTCGCGCATCCCTGACCTGCTGCGCAATACCGGCCGGTCAGGTATCCGGCTGATAGTCGCCACGGACAACGAGCGGATTCTCGGCCTTGGCGACCAGGGCGCGGGCGGCATGGGCATCCCCGTCGGCAAGCTCGCGCTGTACTCCGCCGGCGCCGGAGTTCACCCCAGCCTGACCCTGCCCGTGTCCCTTGACTGCGGCACCGATAACCGTGACCGGCTGAACGATCCCCTTTACATGGGATACCCGAAGCCGCGGCTGCGCGGCCCCGCTTACGACGCCTTCATCGAGGCCTTCGTCGAAGCGATCGCAGCGGTCTACCCGGACGCCGTACTGCAGTGGGAGGACTTCAAGCAGCACAACGCGATCCGCCTGCTGGACCGCTACCGGCACCGGATCACCAGCTTCAACGATGACATCCAGGGCACCGCCGCGGTCATAGCGGCCGGGATCCTCGCCGCATTGCGGCTCCGTGGTGAGCCGCTGGCCAGGCAGCGGCTGGTATTCGTCGGGGCAGGCGCTGCGGGCATCGGAATCGCCAGGCTCGTCGAGGCCATCATGCGCGCGGAGGGCGCGGGACCGGACGACATCCGAGGCGCCGTGATGATGGTCGACTCCAGGGGCCTTGTCTTCGAAGGGCGCGACCACCTCGACGACGACAAGCGCCCGTTCGCCCTGCCCTCCCGCGAGCTAGGCCGCTATAGCTTCGAGCCTGCGTCGCAGTATGACCTGGAGACGGTTGTGCGACAAGTAGCGCCGACCATCCTGATCGGGACCAGCGGGCAGGCGGGCGTGTTCACGGAGACCGCCATCAGGGAGATGGCGGCGCGGACCCCCGTGCCCGTCGTCTTCCCGCTGTCCAACCCGACGGTCAACTCAGAGGCGACACCCGCCGATGTCCTGCGGTGGAGCGAGGGCCGGGCGCTTGTCGCGACCGGCAGCCCGTTCGACCCCGTGCAAACCGACTCAGGTACCCGCCTGGTCGGCCAGGCCAACAACGTCTTCATCTTCCCCGGCGTCGGCCTCGCCACGATCGCTTCGCGGGCCACGGAAGTGACCGACCAGATGTTCCTGACAGCGGCCACCACCCTGGCGGGCCTGGTGTCAGCGGACCGGCTCCGGCAGGGCGCGCTCTATCCGCAGATCGCGGACCTGCGGCAAATATCCAGGGCCATCGCGATCGCAGTAGCGCACGAGGTTCGCGACAGCGGGACGTCGGCGCTCAAGCCAGATGATGACGTCGAGGCCGTGGTGGACGCGGCAATGTGGACGCCCGGCTACCAGGAACTAACTGTCCAGCCATAGCTCCGTGCCGGTAATCGCCTTATCGGCGCAATTGGCTTCGGCCCGGGAACGGCTCGCGGTCAGGTATCGGCTGATTCGCGCAGGTTGCCAGGCAAGGTAGGGTTCGGCCTGGGGCGGGCCAGCGGACTTGGAGCGTGAACCTTGGCCGAGCACCAGCACAAGCGCCTGACGATCATCGGCGGCGGCGTCATGGGCCTGATGACGGCCTACTATGCCGCGCCGTTGGCCGAGGCCGTGACCGTGCTGGAGAGCTCGCGGGTCGGAGATCCTGCGACCGCTTCCTTCGGCCTCACCCGATCTGCCCGTAACGACTACCTGGACCCGCGGTACGCACGGCTTGCCTTCGAGGCGCGCCAGCTGTGGCTGGAGTTCCAGGAGCAAGGCGGCCAGCAGCTGCTCGTTGACTGCGGGTGCCTCAACCTGGCCAAGAGCAGCGTGACACCCGATCTCGGCAGCAGCTACGCGGTGCAGAGCTTCGCCGTCCTCGAGCAGCTGCGGCTGCGCCGCCAGGCCTTCTCGGCAGCGGGACTTCGGGCGCGATTCCCGCAGTTCGATGCCGACGGCGGATGGCTGGACCTGGACGCGGGGTTTGTCGACGTCGCCGCCGCCACAGCCACCCTGGCCAAGTCGATTCGCGGCCGCGGCGTGCGGGTGCTCGAGAACTGCAAGCCGCGCGGCATCGCCTCGTCAGGCGGCAGCTGGACGGTGGCCACCAACTGCGGGCCGGTGCAGTCCGACGTCCTGGTCATCACCGCAGGCCTCGGCACCAACGAGGTGCTTGCCATGGTGCCTGGCTGCTCGGTCCGGTTTCCGCTGCGGCCCGACCGCCCGGCGCAGTCCAAGTATTTCATCCCGCCCGCCGGGACCCGCGAGCTGTTCACGGAGAAGGCACTGCCCGTCTTCGCCTATCTGGATGTCGGGATCTACGGCCATCCGCTGTATGAAGGGAAGACCCCCGGGGTGAAGATCGGTTTTTACAACCCGCCCGATGCGACTCGCGTACCCAGCCGGATCGGCAGCGTCGAAGACTTCGTGGCCGAATGCATGCCCGGGCTACACGGCGCGGAGACCGTCGACGTAGCGGAGGCCAGCGGCGTCGATGTCTGCTCCTATGACCTGGTGGCCGACGACGATTTCATTCTCGGCCCGGTCCCGGGCGCGGATGATGTCTTCACCGGGGTCGGCTGGCGTGGCACCGGATATAAGTTCGCGCCATGGGTGGGGCGGGTACTCGCGCAGCTCGCCCTGCAGCAGGGAACCGGCTACGATATCCGTCGCTTCGCGCCCGGCCGGTTCGCCGCCAGCCCGGCGGACGGCCAGCCGGTCGGAGGTAGGGAATCATGAACGAGCGCTCGCGGGCAGGGATCGCTGCGCGGCTGGAAAGCGGCACCGTGCTCGGCGCCGAAGGCTATGTCTTTGAGCTGGAACGCCGCGGGTACATCAAGGCCGGCCCGTATGTCCCCGAGGTGGTGCTCGACTTCCCCGACGCGGTCCGCGAGCTGCACAGGGAGTTCCTGCGCGCGGGCGCTGACGTGATGGTCGCGCTCACCTATTACGCACATCGCGAGAAGCTGCGCCACGTCGGCCGCGAGGGCGACCTGGAGGCGATGAATCGCAGCGCAGTGCGGATCGCCCGCGAAGTCGCCAGCGAAGGCGATGCCCTGGTGGCAGGCAACGTCTGCAACACCTGGGTCTATGACCCGGATGACGCCTCGACAAGGGCGATCGTCCGCGCGACCTACGCCGAGCAGCTGGGCTGGGCGATGGACGAAGGCATTGACTTCGTCATCTCCGAGACCAATGACTACCTCGGCGAGGCGCTGATCGCGCTGGAAGTCACCCGGGAGCTCGGGCTGCCCGCCGTCGTCACGCTGGCGCCGACACAGCCGAATCAGACCCGCGACGGTTACGACTACCCGGAGGCTTGCCGCATCCTGGCCGCCGAGGGCGCCTCGGTGGTCGGCCTGAACTGCGACCGCGGGCCGGAGACGATGCTGCCCCTGCTGGCGCGGATCCGCGACGCGGTCAGCTGCGCGGTCGGCGCCCAGCCGGTGCCCTACCGAACGAACGCCGCCGCCCCGACGATGCAGAGCCTTCGCGCTGACGGCACCGAGCGGGCATTCCCGCTCGCGCTCGAGCCGTTCGGATGCACGCGCTTCGAGATGGCGCAATTCGCGCTCCAGGCCCGCGACATCGGGGTCAGCTACGTCGGCATCTGCTGCGGTGCTGGTCCGCATCACGTACGGGCCATGGCCGAGGCGCTGGGCCGTGAGGTACCGGCGAGCAAGTATTCGCCGTCGATGGACCTGCATCCCATGTACCGGGCAGATGTCCGCGCCAGGGACGCGGTGTTCCTGGACACCTGGAGCGCGTAACCGGGAGGCATCGCCGCCGCGGTCTCACCCGCGCTGCGGGGGCGGGCGGCTCCGCGAGCCGTCTGCCAGGCAGCACGCTAGGCGGGCCGTCACGTCCGCGGCCAGGCTCGCATTGTCACAGTTCCGCCGCCTCAATGGTGCGGCCCCGACCGCCGCTGGCCGCTAGCCTGGCGCCATGGTGCGCGAGCGATATCCGGCAGAATCTCAGCGGCCGCCAGGTAATAGGCCCGGGCAGCCCGATATCCAGGCGATAGTGGCGGGGGCGATCGCCGGCCGGGATACCGGGGAGGTCCAGGCCCTGCTGCGGAGCTTGCCGGCCGCCGGTCCGCTGGCCGATGGCCTGCTGGCCGATGGCCTGCTGGCCGATGGCCTGCTGGCCGATGGCCTGCTGGCCTGCCCGGCTCCGTCTTCGCGGCGGCCTCGCCGTCCCGAGGCTGTCACCTATCGTGTTCGCATCTACCTCAGGGGCACCAAGCCCCCGTTGTGGCGCCGGCTGGAGCTGACCTCGGATCTGTTCCTTGACCAGGTCCACGACATCCTCCAGGTGGCGTTCAGCTGGACCGATAGTCATCTGCACGGGTTCGGATCCGGGCCGGACTTCTACAGCGCCGAGACCGAGCATTACCTGTGCCCCCTCGATGTAGAGGAAGGGGAGCCCGGCATCCCCGAGAGCGAGGTGCGGCTGGATGAGGTGCTGGCCAATCCCGGGGACAAGCTGTTCTACGCCTACGACTACGGCGACGACTGGCAGCACGTCATCGCCCTTGAAGCCGTGCTGCCCCGGACAGCGGATTCGCCGCGTGCGGTCTGCATCGGCGGGCGCCGGGCCGGTCCAGCCGAAGATTGCGGGGGCGTGTACGCCTACGAACTGATCGCGGCTGGCACCGACCCGGCGAATCCCCATCAAGCCGAGGCGGCCGCCGACTTTGCCGATATGTTCGGCGGCGAGATCGACATCTCAGCAATGGCCGGTACTGCCTTCGATATTGATGAGATCAATGCTGCGCTTCTGGAGTGGAGTTCCGGCGCCGCGGCGGCGGTATCCGCCCTGCCCGGACCGATCGGAGAACTGGTGTCCGCGGTCCGGATGGCCGCTGAGCGGAAGCTGCTGCTGCGCCTGATCGACGCCGCCAGCCTGGACCGGCCGGTCCTCGTCGACGCGGCGATCGCGGCGCGCATGGTCCGGCCGTGGGCGTGGCTGCTCGATCGCGTAGGCGACGACGGCATCAAGCTGACTGCGGCGGGTTACCTGCCACCGGTCCATGTGGCGGCCGCCACAGCCGAGCTCGGTCTCGCCGACGAGTGGATCGGCAGCGGCAACACCGAGAGCCAAGCCATGCCCGTACTGGTCCTGCGCGAGTCGGCGCAGCGGCTGGGGCTGCTTCGGAAGTCCTCTGGCACGCTCCTGCTGACGGCTCGCGGACGTGCCGCCCGAGCCGATCCAGTCGCACTGTGGTGGCACCTGGCTGAGCGCATGCCGCCCGGCTCCAAAGACGCGTGCGAGCAGCGGGCAGGGCTGCTGCTCCTGGTGCTGATGGCCGCCGATTCCGCGTTCGACGGCCCGGACGCCCCCGATGGCCCGGACGCCACCATCGCGCGGCTCCTCACAGCCATGGGCTGGATGCTCATTGACGGCCGGCCGCTGACGGCCAGGGCCGCCGCCCGGGCCGCCCGGAACACCACGGCCGTGCTGCGGCGGATCGGCGCGTTCGCCGGGGACCCGGGCGGTTACTACGAACGGGACGAGCCGTCCAAGGAAGGGGTCACCTTCGCCCGCGCCGCCCTGCGAACGTGGTCCGGAAGCCGCAGCCGCGCTACCTCCAGGTAGCGATCGGCCTGCTACTTGAAGTTGCGGCCGGCCAGCCCCGCGCGGTCCGCATCATGGTCATATGGGAAGCGGGTTCCTGGCGCAGTCATGCGCCAGCCCGGATCTGCCGCCCGGTGACCTGCCCAGCGATAATCCGCACGTAGGTCTGCCTGGCGCCGCCCGCCCACGGGGTTATCTCGAGCGACTGGACCTCAGCCAGCTCGGCGGCGCTCTTCACCACTTGCGCGTGCCCGCTGACCAGCACGCTCCACCCCTCGCCCAGTACCTCGTCGAGATGGTCGACCTCGAAGGACACCGGCTGCCGCGGTGCTGCCGCCGCCGCAACGCTGGTCCTCTCGTCGGTGCGAAAGACTATGTCGTCGGCCAGCATCCGGTAGTTCACCGGGACTGCCACCGGACCGCGGGCCGCGACGAACAGGAACCGTCCGACTCCCCCGGTCCCTAGGAAGGCCCGGCATTCGGCGGCGCTCAGCGGCCTGAGGACTGGGCGCTTGTCGGGTGCCTGGCGGCCGGGCGGGAGGTCGAGCGCGCCGCCTGTGATGGCGCGGGTCGTGGTATCGAGTGACGCCGCCAACCGGGTCAGGGCAGCCGAGGTCGGGGCCGCATCAGGATCGGTCTCCAGATATGTCAGGTAGCTTTCGGCCATGCCAGCTCTCTGCGCCGCCTCTTCCCTGGTCAGCCCGGCCTTGTGGCGGCGCTCCCGAATCCGCCTGCCGAGGTCGGTTCCGCCGTGACCGCCGTCGGGATCCATCAGCCTCCACCTGCCTTCCGTTCAGCACCGCCCCAATTGGGTCTGTCTGGTGCCGCTGCCCTCACTCCGGTCAGCGGACGCGGGCCCGTCCAGGTGCGCGCCTTCGGCGGCGCATTCCAAGGATGACGGCGATGACGGCGAGCACCAACCCGATAACGGCAGCCACGATCGGCACCGTCGTGCCCAGCGCCTGGATCGCGTTACCAGGCTCCCCATGACCTGGCTGGCTCGGCGCGCGTCACCCAGCCTGGTTTCCGCCGCCCGCCAGCACCTCGCCCGTTGCAGGTGATTTACGACGTTGCCGATACCGCCAGGCCCGCCGCCCGCCGGGCCCGGACGCCGGTAAACCCGCCGGGCGCCGGGAAGTCCCCGCCGGGCGCCGGGAAACAGCTAGCTGTCGCGGGTGCGCGCCGGCTGGTGGCCTAGCCGCCGCGGGCGCGGGCCAGCACCTCGTCGGCGGCGCGCTGCCCGGACCGCAGCGCGCCCTCCATCAGACCCGCCCAGGCGCGGGCCGTGTGCTCGCCGGCGAAGTGCACCCTGCCTGCCGCCCGGCCAATGAGGTCGTCATCACCGGCTGCCACGCTCACGGTGAGCGCGGAGTAGGACTCGCCGGCCCACGGGTCGTCGTTCCAGGTGGTGAGCGAGGCCCGGTCGAGGTCCATCGCGAGCTCGGGACGCAGCTCCGCGACCCGGGATGCCCAGGTCGCGGGTCCGTCAGCCACCGCCAGGGCTGTCAGGCCCTCCTCGGTGCCCCCGAAGGCGTGCAGTACCGGCTGGACCTGGCCGGTCGCGTCGGCCGCTGTCCAGGTCCAGAAGCGGTCCGGCACGCTCTGCACCGCCGACGCGGGGGCTGCCCGGGTCAGCGGCACGTGCAGCTTGGCGTTATGCGCGAGGCCCGACCGGCGCCAGGCGCCCAGCCAGCTTTCTGGCAGCCGCGGCGAGAACTGCATCCTTCGCAGCACGGCCATCGGCACCGCGACAATGACCGCGTCGCCGGTCACCTCGCCGGTCACCTCGCCCGCCCGGACCCGGACGCCCTCCGCATCGTGCTCGATCGACCGCACCGGGCTCCGCAGCCGCACTGCCGCCCCGAGGCGGCTGGCCAGCCGCCTCGCCACCTGCTGGTTGCCCCCGGCCACCCGCCAGCACGGCCGGCGCTCGAACCCCGCGGTCACGTCGGCGGCAGCCGCAGCGGCGAGGACGTCCGCGCCGACCCCGTTCGTAACCTCGGTGCGGGACAGATACGCGGCGAGCGCGGCCGGCTCGCCGTCCCAGCCTGAGACCACCTCGGCCAGAGATGCGCCGGGCCGGGCCTTGGCGGCGGCCGCGGTCACTGCCGCGGCGCACCGGGCCACCTCCCGGGGGGTGGCCGCCGCCCCGCCGCGGGACTCCCGCTCGTAGTAGGACATGGTCGTGTCCGCGAGTTCCAGGCCGAGCTCGGTTAGCACCGCCCGCATCACGTCATAGCCGTCCAGCACGAACTCGGCGCCGCGCTCGGCAACGGTCCGCGGGTCACCGGGGATGAGCTCCTGTGACCACACCCGGCCGCCGACCCGGTCCCGCGCCTCAAGCACCACGACCTCGTGGCCGGCCTGGAGCACCCGGTACGCCGCGAGCAGGCCCGCGAACCCGGCCCCCGCCACCACCACCCGCATGCCCGCTCCCGCCCTTGTGCCGTCCGGTCAGGCTGACGATAGAGGTGGCCGCCCCGCTGCGGCTGGCAGTACCAGGGTTTATGGTGGCGGGGCGCTATCGTCGTCGGCGGGACCGGCGGGACCGGCGGGACCGGCCGCTGCAGGCTGCGAGGAGCGTAATGAACGGAACGGGTGGCGACGGGCGGGCCCGCATCGTTGTGGGGGTGGACGGCTCGGAGGGCTCTAAATCGGCCCTGCGCTGGGCGGCGCGGCAAGCCGGGTTCACCGGAGCCGCCCTGGAGGCCGTCATCACCTGGGAGTACCCGACCTTCTACGGCTGGATCCCGGCCTACCCCGACGACCTCGACCTCGCCCTCCTTGCGGAACGAGCGCTCGCCGGCGCTCTCGATGAGGTATTCGGCTCCGACCGCCCGGCCTGGCTGCGGACCCGCGTGATCGAGGGGCACCCGGGCCAGGTCCTGGTCGAGGCGTCGGCAGGCGCTGAGATGCTGGTCGTGGGCAGCCGCGGGTACGGCGGTTTCGCCGACGCGCTGCTGGGCTCGGTCAGCACCTACTGCGTCCATCACGCCCATGGTCCCATCACCATCATCCGGGCCGGCCGTGGCCGTAGCGCGCACGAATGACAGCGCCCCGCCGGGACGTCAGCTTCCCGTATGCCAGTCAGCTTCCCGTATGCCAGTCAGCTTCCGGTTTGCCAGCCAGCTTCCGGTTTGCCAGTCAGCTTCCGGTTTGCCAGTCAGCTTCCGGTTTGCCAGTCAGGCGCCGGTTAGCTCCGGCGGTGCCGGTGGGCTCTGGCCGCCTGGGACGGCACGGCCAACATCGGCTTTGAGCGCGGCAAGCTCCTTGTCCACCTGGGCGGCCGACCCGGCTTCGTCGAGTTCCTGCTGGATGTCGTCGGTGCTGCCGCCGACATCTTCGAGCACCCCGGACTGGAGCAGCTCGTCTACGGCGCCGGCCCGAGCCTGCATCGTGGCGATCTTGTCCTGGGCCCGCTGGAGAGCCGCTCCCGAGTCGCCGTAGGCCTGGGAGACTCCCGCTGCGCTCTCGCCGACCGAACTCTCTGCCTTCGCGGCGGTGTACTGGGCCTTCAGCACTTCCTTCTGGCTCCGGAATTCATTAACCCTCTTCTGCAGGGCGTCGAGGGTTTGCTCGAGCTTCTCCTGCTGCTCGGTGAGCTGCTCGCGCTGCGGCTCCATGGCGTCGATCTGGGCCTGGGCGGCGGCCTTGCGGGACAGCGCCTCCCTCGCCAGGTCCTCGTTGCCGTCCGATACGGCCGCCCTGGCCTGGTCCTGGAGGTGGTCCACCGAGTGATGCAGCTGCTGCTCCTGCAGCTCGATCCGCCTGCGCGAGGCGGTTACGTCCACCAGACCACGCCGGACCTGGGTCAGCTGATCGAGCATCTGCTCATAGGACAGGTCGAGCATCTCGTCGGGCTTCTCGGCCGCGTCGAGCGCTTTGCTGGCCTTGGCCTGGACTATGTCGTGTGCCCGTTGGAAGAGTGTCATGTCGATCTGCTCCCCGTCGATGGTGGGCGGAACGGCAGGTGCGTCGATTCCGCTGCCGAGCCGGCTCGCGGTCGGTGCAGGCACCCGGGCGAGCGCGGTTATCCAGAGGCTACCGCCGTCGCCGTTGAACAGCTCTCCCGCTTGATCTTGCGCCAGCCGCCGGCCCGGTTGTTGGCAATGATCTGCGTGAACATGGCCGTGAGTGCGGGTGCGTTAATGGCTTCGCCCTGGCGGACGGCGATGGTGCGGGCGGTCTTATTGTCGTGCCCGCCGGTGATGATCCCTTCGGGGTCAGGGACGATGGCGCCGTCGTACAGGAAGACGTTGACGTGATCCTTCGCCGCCAGCAGCGCGCAGATGTTGCCCTGCAACACGAAATACGGCTGGTCGGTGCGTTTGACGGTTTCGGCTACCTCCGGGTCGGCGGCGTGGACCAGGTCCCTGACCTCCCGGCAGATGGCCTGCTGCCAGCCGGGCAGCGCATCTACGTAGGTGTCCACACGAGGGTCGGCGGCGTATGTCATAAGTGCCTACCATAGCCTCGCGACGTGGCTGCGGCCGCTGGCCGGACCCGCCGTTGTCCGCCGTTGCAGCCGGGCCGCTGCCCGCACCTGGTCGCACCGCCGGCGGCGGTGGTCTCGGTCATCAAGCAGTCGGCATGTGAGCCAGGCCCCGCCGCGCCGGGAAGCCTCGCCGCTGTCGCCGCCATCGACGCTTAGCTTAGGGAGAACCCTTCTCCGACGGTGAACGCCTGCATAGCGAGAGCCGTCTTTAGCACACGCTCTTACACGACTCCGCCATGCCGATGCGGACCGCGCACGCGGACTCGCTAGCCGGGTGTCGAACCTGGCCCGCTAGATCCCGGAGGACCCGCTACGATGGTATGGTAACTGGTATGGCATCAAAGAAGGTGACGATCACCCTCGACGAGGCGCAGCTCGAACGGATCCGTGCCCTCGTGGGTGCCGGAATCGCGGCCAGCGTTTCCGGCTTCGTGCAGCACGCTGTCGGCGTCTCCTTGGATGACGTGGCGGGGTGGGGTGCAATGCTCGCCGAGGCGCTGGAGGAAACTGGCGGTGCGCTCTCCGACAGCGAGCGGACCTGGGCTGATGAAGTACTCGGTGTCACACAGCGCGGGGGCAGGTCAGCGGCCTGATGCCGGGCGTAACCTTCGACGCAGGCGGCCTGATCGCCCTCGACCGAAACGACCGCCGCGTGGTGATCCTCCTTGCCCGCGCACGTGAAACAGGTTCCCGGGTCACTGTTCCGGCGACTGCATTGGCCCAGGCAGTCCGGCGGCCGGATCGGCAGGCCCGGCTGGCGCGCCTGGTTCGCCAGCCGGCAACCGACGTCGTCGAACTCGGCCGGGTGGACGCGGCAAATGTTGGCAGGCTGCTTTCGGCGAGCGGAACGGCCGATATCGTCGATGCCCATGTGGTGATCTGCGCGCGCCGCGCAGGACAGCAAGTTGTCACCGCCGATCCCGGCGATCTCCGTCTGCTTGACCCTGCCGTCCGGTTGATCGCGATCTGAAAGTCGTTCCGGCCCAGCCACGCGGCCGGCGGCATGGTCAGGTTTACCGAGCCGCCGAGCCGGGCCGGCCACCCCGGGCCACTGCCAGGCACGCCCGGGCCACTGCCAGGCACGCCCGCGACATTACGGCGGGACTCCAGGCGGCATGCTGATCAGCTCGTAGTCGCCGGCCAGGCGCTGGTAGCGCATCAGCGACGCCACGGCCCGTTCGGAGAAAATAAAAGTACGGTTGCCATATGCGGCGGAATGGCGAAGTTCCGCAGATCTCGGGATGACGACAGAACGCGAAGCGGATCACTGTGGCGGCCCCGCTTCCGCATTGTCGCCTCGACGCGTATGGGCGGACGTCAGGCGGGCCGGCCGGAGCGCTGCTCGGCGCGCTGTGCACCCTGGCCACCCACATGCGTCACGGCACCGGCGGCGTGGCGCTGGTCAGGACCGGCTGGCTGGCCGGCATCCCGTAAGGCTGTGCGGATGAACCAGGACTGCACCGGGCCGCGCGTAGGGCCCAGATGCCCGGCGGCCAAAGCAAGCGACAGGGCGATCTTCGGTCTGCTGGTGTTCGCGTTCATCTGCGGGCTGGGACTGCTGGCCGCGCTCGTGCGGGTTGGTCGTGGATTCATGCCGAAAGGCGGCGGCTGGTTCATCCCGGCGGTTGCCGGCGGCGCGTTCACGTTGCATCCGCTGCTCATCGCCGTACCGTCGGCGGCCTGCTTCGTCCTCGGCCTGGTCGACTGGCGTCGCCCGTGGCGAGTCGAGCACCTGGACTTGCTCGCGCTCGCTGGCTTCTTCGCCGTGGCGATGCTGCTCAGCGACGATCTCTCCCAAGCCGGCCTGTGGCTGGCAGCCGGCTGCCTCGGCTGGCTGTTCGCCCGCATGGTTGGAGCGTGTCACGGGAAATGGCGGATGCCAGAACTGCGCCCGTCGATCAGCTCCCGACGGTTGGGCCTGGCGATACTGATCCTGCTGCTCGTTCGGATCGGAAGCGTCGCCGCGGGCAACATCCTGGATGTCGGGGAGGCGAGCTCGCTCGGAGCCTGGCGCCTTCTGCACGGCCTGCACCTCTACGGAGCCGTGTCCTGGCAGGGCCCCGGCGGGCTTCGAATCTACCGCCCCGACACCTACGGCCCGTTCGCTTACTACGCGTACATCCCGTTCGTGGCCATCTTCCCGCCGGCGCCGGCGCTGCTCGCAACGCTGCTGCCGGCGGCATGCTTCGACGTGCTAACGCTCGCCGGGCTGCACACCCTCGGCCGGCGGCTCGGCGGTCGCCCACTTGCGCAAGCGTTCATGTTTGCGTACCTGCTCTACCCGTTCCCCGACCTCTCCTTGATGGCGCAGACCAACGATGCGCTGATCGCCGCCCTCTGCGTATGGACAATCGTCGCGGCAACGGAGCGCCCAGTCGCTCGCGGGCTGCTCCTGGCAGCCGCCGCCCTGACCAAATTCCTCCCGGTACTGCTCGCATTGCAATTCCTTGGCGTGCGACGGGGGCGCTCGCGATACGCGCTGACGCTCGTCGCGTCGCTAGCCGGGATGCTCGCCTGGCCGCTCATCACCTCCGGCCCCGCCGAGTTCCTCGACTCGGCGTTCGGCTACCAGCTGATACAACGCGGCGGCGGCGTGCAGTTCAGCATCTGGACCTACCTGCCGCACATGGCGATCGCGGCAAGGCCAGTACTCGCCGCCGGGCTAGTGCTGCTCGCGCTCTCCCCCATGTTTCGCGCTCCCGTGCAGGGCGCGCGGCAGCACGCAGCCCTCGCCGCCGCACTCCTCCTCGGCGCCCAGCTACTCCTGGGCTACTGGTTCTACAGCTACCTCACCTGGTGCTACCCGCTCCTCATCGTCGCGATGATCCAAGCCCGATCGGAGCAAGAAGCGGCCGATGCGTCAGCGTACGGCGCCGCAAGCGCCGTCGACCTCGCCGCCCAAGCTCGGGCGAACCCCAAACCCGAACGTTCAAGGCAACCCCGCTCGCGCCGGGCGAGGCAAGCAGCCGGACAAGCACACACGTGAGAGTTGTTGATAACGGGATAGCGGAGGCGGATCGGGCGTCGCCGTATCCTTAGCACATCGACCCAGGGCCCGACCTGCGGTCATCGACCTCAGTCACGCTCTTTCCCAGGGAAGCGTTGAGCCTGGTCAGGGCCAGCCCCAGGTCGATCTGCTCGGCATCGTCCCAGTCCCTGACCAGCACTTCGATTTGCCGTCGCCGCTCCCGCTCCACTGCGCGCATCGACTGACGGCCCGCCGGGGTCAGCGCGATCGTCGACGAACGCCCGTCGGCCGGGTTGGCGCGTCGTTCGACGAACCCCTGGCACTGGAGAGCGGCGATCTGCCGGGTGACCGTCGAGGCATCGAGCTGCAGGGCCCGGGCCAGCGCATTCGTGGTCACCGGCCCGGTACCTTCCAGCATGCGCATCGCAAGGTAACCAGCCCGGTCGACGCGCACGTACAGCGAACCGCGCCGGCCGAACGTCTCCAGGTGGCGGACAAGCTTCATCAGCTCCAGCTCGATGATCCCGATTGCGTCGGCTCCGACCGGCTCAGTCCCCATCGCGCCGATCCCCCGCTCCTGACCCGCCATGTATGATACTGCCAAGTATCTGTATGATACATGCGTTATTTCTAAGGCAGGTTCGATGGTTTTTGTGCTGGCCCTGGGCGCTTCGCTGGCCAACGCGCTGACAAGCGTGTTTCAGCGCATGGGCGTCGAGAAGGCGCCGGCTGGCAGCACGCTGAAGCTGAGCCTGCTCACTTACGCGCTGCGCAGGCGAATCTGGCTGCTCGGATTCGCCTTGATGATCGTTTCCTTCCTGTTCCAGGCCGTCGCGCTGCATTTCGGCCGCCTCTCCCAGGTACAGCCGACCCTGACTACCGAGTTGGTGTTCCTCGTCGGGATTCTGGCCGTCTGGTTCGGATTCACGATCGGGCGACGTGAATGGCTCGGCGCCCTTGCCGTTACCGGCGGCCTGGCTGGCTTCCTGTACTTCGCCCATCCCGAGTACGGCACGCTGTCACCGCCGACCTGGGAATGGATTGTCACCGGCGGGGCCTGCGGCGGCGCCATCGCCATCGCCGTCGTTCTCGCGCTGCGCGGCCCGGCCTGGTGGCGGGCTGCCATGTTCGGCACAGCGGCGGCCATCGGCTTCGCCTTCACCGCGGCCTGTACCAAGGCGGTCTCAGGCTTCGCTGCCCAAGACTGGGCATCGCTGTACCGGCACTGGCAGACCTACGCGCTGGCCGTCTTCGGGGCGCTCGCGGTCTTCCTGGCCCAGAACGCGTTTCATGCGGGCCCGATCGTCGCCTCCCAGTCGAGCCTCGTCCTGGTCGACCCCCTGGCCAGCATCCTGATCGGCGTCGGGCTCTTCGGTGACAGCCTGCGGACAACCGGCGCCTGGGGACCCCTGGAAGCGCTGTCGCTCCTGGTTATGTTCGCCGGGGCGTTCTCGCTCGCCCATTCACCGTTGGTAAGCGGGATGCGGGGCAGCGGCGACCAGTACCACGAACTGCTCTCACAGCGCGCGCGGTCTGCCCGGTTGCCCGACGCGGCCTGTTAACTGCCGCTGCGCGGCCCTGTCAACTGCGCTGCGCGGCCCTGTCAACTGCGCTGCGCGGCCCTGTCAACTGCGCTGCGCGGCCCTGTCAACTGCCGCTACGCCGCCCCCTGTCAGCGGCCCCGACTGCTTTCCCCAAGCCCTGAGATCCTCGGCTGGAGCGCCGGACCGTGGTGTTCCAACACACCCGATAACTCGGCAATTCCTCGGCCAGTCCATCCACGTGCCCGCGAATCAGCCACTAGGCTCTCCCCGTGCCAGAGCACCTGGAACTCCCCCGGCCGCTGCGGCTGCTGCGCACTACGGCGTGGAGTCTGACCGAGTCAGCCGGGCTTCCGGTCGCCGCTTACGCCGTCGGCGCGTGGCTAGGCGGCCGCGATGCCGGATTGCTGGCGGGAGTGGCAGCGACCTGGGCTGCCGCAGCTATCCGCAGGTTCGCGACCGGGTGCGTCCCCAGCTTGTTAACGATCTCAGCCGTCGTACTGACGCTGCAGACCGCAGTGGTCATCGCTACCGGCGAAGTGTGGATCTTCCTGCTGCAGTTCCCGCTCGCGAATCTCTGCATGTGCGTGCTGTTCGCCCGGACAGCGCGCGGCCCGAATCCGCTGGTTGCGCGGCTGGCCACGGAGGTGGTCGCCCTGCGGCAGCCAGCCACCCATCACCCAGGCCTGCACCGGTTCTTCCAGGGCGCGACCTGGCTCTGGGCAGGCATCTTCCTGCTGCTCACGGCCAGCCTGGCAGTGCTGATGGTGACAGAGTCGACCGGCACGTTCCTGATGCTGACCACCGTCGCCACCGCCGCGCTTGTCGTGGCCGGGACCGGCGCGTCCACGCTGTGGTTTCTTTCGGTGCTGCGCAGGTTCGGGCTGAGGCTTCGTTTCGCCCCGGCCTGAGAACGGATGCTGGCCCGCTACGGCCCGTGCTATCTGTACGACGGGCCAATCGGCCTGTACGACGGGCCAATCGGCACTCGCCGACCTCGCTGGCCGAGCCTGCCTTCTACGACAGCGCCGTGC
Source organism: uncultured Actinomycetes bacterium (assembly GCA_963774825.1). Classification (GTDB taxonomy): domain Bacteria; phylum Actinomycetota; class Actinomycetes; order Streptosporangiales; family Streptosporangiaceae; genus DATBGO01. The sequence goes on from CAVZGW010000027.1 coordinate 321,968, forward strand.
GGCGGCAGCTCACCAGGTCAGTTCGGCGAGAGCCGGCCCGCGCCCGCTCGTCGTGGTGGCGGGCGGGCGCGGGCTCGGCTCGTCACGCCGGCGGGGTTCCGTCGTCCCTGCGATGACGCAGCCCGGCGGCGGAACGTGACTGGCCCCGTGGCGGGCGCGCGATCGTCGCGCGGGCCTTGGCCGCCTTGACCGCGGCGGACAGCGCGTCAATATCGTAGGCGCCGTGGTGCCTGCGCCCGTTGATGAAGAAGGTCGGCGTGCCGGAGACGCCGCTCAGGTCGGCGGAGTCGACATCCTCGGCGATCTCGGGGGCGCCGGCCATCCGGCTCAGGCGGGCGCGGAATCTTCCGACATCGAGGCCGAGGTCTTCGGCGTACCGGATCAGTGCCGGCGCCCTGAGCTCGTCCTGGTGGTCAAGCAGCAGATCGTGCATCTCCCAGAACGCGCCCTGATCGGCGGCGGCCTCCGCCGCCTCGGCGGCCAGCTGTGCATGCGGATGGACGTCGTTCAGCGGTAGATGCCGCCACACGTACCGAACGTCTCCATGGCCGGTCAGCAGCTCCCTGATGACCGGCTCCGCCTGACCGCAGTAAGGGCATTCGAAGTCGGCGTACTCGACGATGGTCACTGGTGCCGCCGCGGGGCCGCGGATGTGGTCGCGGCCGGGCTCGACTGGCGGGTCGAGATCGACAATGGCGTGGGAGGTACCGAGCAGCGCCCGGATCTGCAGCCTGGCCGGGAGCAGTGCGGTGGCGCGGAAGACCAGCCAGGTGACCAACGAGGAGCCGAGTGCCGCGCTGAGGACACCCAGCTTGGCCTCCTGCAGCTCGGTTCCGGTGAACGCGAGAGTGGCGATCAGGATGGACACCGTGAAGCCGATCCCGGCGATGGTGCCTGTCCCGGTGACGGCGGCCCAGCCGACCGGTGCCCGCAGCCGTCCCCGGCTCAGCCGGGAGAGCAGCCAGGAGGCGCCGGTGATGCCGACCGGCTTGCCCGCCACGTAACCGAGAAAGATCCCGAGCGTGATCGGCGAGGACACCGCCTTGCCCAGGAATGCGCCGTTGATGGTGATCCCCGCGTTGGCGAGAGCAAAGAGCGGCACGATGACGTAGCTGGTCCAGGGGTGATAGAGCAGCTGCAGCCGCTCATTCGGCGAGATCGCTGAGCTGAGCCCCGCGGTCGCCGATCGAGCGAGCTCAGGCGTCGGCTGCTCGCGGAAGCTACGGAACAGGTCTGTAGCACGCTCGAGGTCGGCCCGGTCGGCCGGGTAAGCGTAGGTCAGCAGCCCCATCGCAAGCCCGACAACGACCGGGTCGACACCCGACTTGAAGACCGCTACCCATGCCGCGATCCCCGCCACGGCGTAGCCGGGCCCGTACCGGACCCCGGCCCTGCGAAACAGCAAGATCACGCCGAAGACGCCTGCCCCGATCGCGAGGGCGGCCAGCCTGACATCCTTGCTGTAGGCGGTCCCGATGACCAGCAGCGAGACCAGATCGTCCACGACAGCGACAGTCAGCAGGAAGGTGCGCACCCGGTCGGGAAAGCGGGGCCGGGCCAGGGCCAGCATGCCAAGCGCGAAAGCGGTGTCGGTCGACATCGACGTGCCCCATCCCACCACGCTTGACCGGCCCGCATTGACGGCCAGATAGATGGCGACAGGTACCACGAGACCGCCGAGAGCCGCCGCGGCGGGCAGCGCCAGCCGGCGGCGCTCCCGTAGCTCGCCCATGTCGAATTCGCGGCGGGCTTCCAGCCCGAAGATGAAGAAGAAAAAGGTCATCAGCCCGCTGTTCACCCAGCCCCGCAGGTCCTGCGACACTCCGGCACCGCCGACCTGCACTGCGGCCTGGGTATGCCAGAACGCGTCATAAGAGGAGGCATCCGCATTAACCCAGACAAGCGCGGCAAGCGTCATCGCAAGCAGGACAGACGCACTGCCCGTCTCGGTCCGCAGGAACATGCGCAGTGGCGTCTGTAGACTCCGCGCCCATGCCGTCGCCCCCGCCAGCGGCGCGGACCCAGGCAATCGATCGTCAGGCACGGCGTGATCAACCGCGGCGGACAAAGCCCCATTCCTGAGGTCACCCAAGGTAGAACAGACCTGCCTGAGGGTAACTTTCCGATGGAGGTGCAGAACGAGTCGTGGTACAGCAGCTTGCGGCCCGGCAGCGGCGGGCCCATGGTCCCATGTCCGGCCGGCCATTGGCCCTGTCCCGCGCTCTGTCCCGCCGGATAATAGAGAAAGCGCTGTCACCGACGGCCATCCGCGGCGAGGCGGAGGGGTGGCAACTTCACCCGGCGTACCGCTCTGGCGGGGGAGGCGTTCCTGGTGGCGCCGGCGTAGCCTCAGCGACGGGCGGCTGACGCCGTGATCGTGGCAGGAACAGGAGGTCAGCCTTGTCAGGACTGCACAAGGTTGCCACCGCCCTCGGGGCGTCGGCTAACTGCATTATCGGCGCTTACGCCGCCAGCGATTCGCCCTGTGGGGAGAGGCAGTCCAGCCGTGCATGAGGAACGCAAGACGCTCACCCGTTACACGATCGAGGCCGAACACCGCCATCCCGGCTCGACCGGTGACTTCTCGGGGCTGCTCAACGCGGTGGCAACGGCTGTGAAGATCATCAGTAACCAGGTCAGCCGCGGCACGCTTGTCGGCGCGCTGGGAAGCGCGGGCGCGGAGAGCAGCCGGGGAGAGGTACCGAAGAAACTCGGCCTCATCAGCAACGAAGTGATGCTCGGCGAGACGGAATGGACCGGGCACCTGGCCGCGATGGCGTCGGAAGAGATGGAAGGCATCTATCCCGTCCCCGCGACCAACCGGCGCGGAAAGTACCTGCTGGTGTTCGACCCGCTGGACGGCTCGAGCAACCTCGACGCGAACATGCCGGCGGGCACGATCTTCTCGATCCTGCGCATCCCCGACCAGGGCGGTGAGCCTCGGGCCGAGCACTTCCTCCAGCCGGGCGTCGCCCAGGTGTGCGCGGGCTTCGCCCTTTACGGGCCGTCCACGATGCTGATCCTCACCACCGGCGAGGGCGTCGACGGATTCACGCTCGATCGTGACATCGGGGCGTTCGTCCTCACCCATCCGCAGCTGCGCATCCCCGAGGATTGCGGAGAGTTCGCGATTAACGCCTCCAACGAGCGTTCTGGGAACCGCCGGTCCGCCGTTACATCAAGGAGTGCCTGGCCGGCAGGACCGGAGTGCGGCGCAGGGACTTCAACATGCGCTGGATTGACTCGCTGGTGGCCGAGACCTACCGCATCCTCAGCCGCGGCGGCGTCTTCCTGTACCCGAAAGACAGCAAGGAACCGGCAAGGCCGGGCGGCTCCGGCTCATGTATGAGTGCAACCCGATCTCGTTTATCGTCGAACAGGCCGGCGGCTGCGCCAGTACCGGACGCGAACGTGTCATGGACATCCAGCCCACGAGCCTGCACCAGCGCGTGCCGCTGATATTCGGATCAAGGAACGAGGTCGAGCGGGTCGAGCGATACCATCACGACCAGGCCAGCGGACCGGAGTCGACCTTCGACGACTCGCTGTTCAACAGCCGTTCCTTGTTCCGGATCCCGTAGCGAGCAGGAGAACAGTGTCGGCCAAGCATCCCATCGTCGTCATCACCGGCTCATCCGGTGCTGGCACGACGTCGGTGACCAGGACCTTTCAGCACATCTTCCTGCGCGAGCAGATCAACGCGACGATCGTGGAAGGCGACTCGTTCCACCGGCACGACCGGGAGCAGATGAAGGTCGCCACGGCAGAGGCCGAGAAGGAGGGCAACCGCCATTTCTGCCATTTCTCCCCCGAGGCGAACCTGCTCGAAGAGCTCGAGGCCCTTTTCCGGGAGTACGGCGAGCACGGTCGCGGCAAGCTTCGCAAGTACCTCCACGACGCGCGGGAGGCCAAGCCCTTCGGGCAGCCCGCCGGGACGTTCACGCCCTGGGAAGAGGTCGACCAGGGCAGTGACCTGCTGTACTACGAGGGATTGCACGGCGCCGTGGTCAGCGACAAGGCGGACGTCGCCAAGTACGCGGACCTGCTGGTCGGAGTGGTCCCGATCATCAACCTCGAGTGGATCCAGAAACTGCATCGCGACAAGACCACCCGCGGCTACACCAGCGAGGATGTGGTCGATACGGTGCTGCGGCGGATGCCGGACTACGTGAATTACATCTGCCCGCAGTTCTCCAGGACGCACGTGAACTTCCAGCGTGTGCCGACGGTGGACACGTCGAATCCGTTCATCGCCCGCGACATTCCGAGCGCAGACGAGAGCTTTGTCGTCATCAGGTTCGCCGACCCGAAGGGCATCGATTTTCCCCTACCTGCTGTCGATGCTGCACGACTCGTTCATGTCACGGCCGAACATCATCGTCGTGCCAGGCGGGAAGATGGAGCTGGCGATGCAGCTGATCTTCACCCCGCTGATCCTGCGGCTGATGCATACCCGGCGCCGGGCCTGACCGGCTGCGCGGCGCCGGAGCAGTGCGCCGACCCGGCGCTGGCCGGCTTAGCCGGGCGCGCCGCGTGCTTCCCGCGCTTTGAAGCTGATCCGGCCGCGCGGCTGAGTTCCAGGCAGGCCGGCCACGGGGGTGCCTGCCAGCGCAGGGGTAGGGTGTCTTGTCTACATTCTGTAAGGAGGCGCATGACCAGTTTTCGCAGCGTGCGCGTGCCTGCGGCCGCCGTGCGCGAGAGGCTTGCCGAGCACCTGCTTACCGACGGTTACCGGCTGATACTCGACCTGGAGCTTAGCCATGGCAGCTGGCTGGTCGACGCGCGGGACGGAAGTGAGTACCTCGATCTCTATACGCATTTCGCCTCAGCGCCGCTGGGCGCCAACCCGCCGGGCATTGTCGGTGATCCCGAGTTCATGGCCCTGCTCGCCGTGGTGGCGGCCTCCAAGCCGGCTAATCCGGACATGTACACGACACACCTCGCGGACTTCGTCGAGACATTCGGCCGGGTGCTCGGTGACCCGGCACTGCCGCACCTGTTTTTCGTCGAGGGCGGCGCGCTAGCGGTCGAGAACGCGCTCAAGGCGGCATTCGACTGGAAGAGCCGCCGGAACGAGGCGGCGGGACGGTCCCGCGATCTCGGCACCAGGGTGATGCACCTGACGCACGCGTTTCATGGCCGGTCTGGTTACACGATGTCGCTGACCAATACCGACCCGGCCAAGACCGACAGATACCCGGTTTTCGACTGGCCGCGTATCGACGTGCCGGCCATCACCTTCCCGCTGGAGCAGCATCTTGCCGACGTCGAGGCCGCCGAGTCCCGCGCCCTGGCTCAGGCACGAGCCGCGTTCGAGGCCTACCCGCATGACATCGCGTGCTTCATCGCCGAGCCGATCCAGGCCGAAGGCGGTGATAATCACCTCCGCCCGGAGTTCCTGCGGGCGATGCAGGAACTCTGCCGTGCCTACGACGCGCTGTTCGTGCTTGATGAGGTGCAGACCGGTGTCGGGATCACCGGTACGCCCTGGGCCTACCAGCAGCTCGGCCTCGAGCCCGACATCGTGGCGTTCGGCAAGAAGGTGCAGCTGGGCGGCATCATGGCGGGCCGCCGGGTGGATGAGGTCGCCGACAACGTGTTCCAGGTGTCCAGCCGGATCAACTCGACGTGGGGCGGCGGCCTCGTGGACATGGTGCGCTCGCGCCGGCTCCTGGAGATCATCGAGGCCGACGGATTGTTCGACCACGCTGCGAAGGCCGGCAGCTACCTCCTGGATGAGCTGCGCGACCTCGGCGAGCGGCGGCCCGGGCTCGTCAGCAATGCTCGCGGGCGCGGCCTGCTGTGCGCGATCGACCTGCCGGACGCGCAGCTGCGCGACCAGCTCGTCATGGGGCTGCGTGAGGTTCGGGTGCTTGTGCTTCCATGCGGGGAGCGCGCTGTCCGGTTCCGCCCGGCGCTGAACGTGACCACCGACGAGCTGCAGACTGGCATGCGCGCCCTGGACGATGTGCTCGGCCGGCTGGCCGCCCGCGCCCGATGACACCGATGAGTTGAGGTCGTGATGAGCAGCATTTCCTCGGTCATTGCCGGGTCCGTGGTCGCGGGTGCCCCTGGTGGCCGTGCCTGGTCAACCAATCCGGCGCGTATCAGCGAGGTCGTTGCCGACGTCTCGCTTGGAGACGCGAGCACGTTCGTGGCTGCGGCGCGGAGCCGCCCGGGCGGCACAGCAAGGATGGGCGGATGTGCCTGCGCCGGTGCGCGGCCGCGCCATCGCACATATCGGCCGGGTCGTGGAGGCCAACGCCGATTCCCTCGCCCGCCTGGTGACCAGGGAAATCGGCAAGCCGTACGCCGAGGCGCTCGGTGAGGTCAGGGAGATCGTGGACACCTGTGATTTCTTCCTGGGCGAGGGCCGCCGCCTCTACGGCCAGACGGTGCCGAGCGAGATGCCGGACAAGCAGCTGTTCACCTTCCGCAACCCGGTCGGCGTGGTAAGCGTCATCACCGCGGGCAACTTCCCCGTTGCGGTGCCGTCCTGGTATCTCATCCCGGCGCTGCTGTGCGGCAATACCGTGGTATGGAAGCCGGCCGACTACTCCCCGGCCTGCGGCAAGGCGCTGTTCGACCTGCTCGTCCACGGCGGCGGCCTGCCGGCCGGCGTCCTGAACCTGGTGCTCGCCGACGGCGAGACGACGTTCACCGGGCTGGAGCGGGCGCTGGATGAAGGACTCGTCGACAAGGTCGGCTTCACCGGGTCCAGCACAGTCGGGTCCAAGATCGGCGAGCTGACCGGGCGGCACCTGCAGTCGGCCTGCCTGGAGCTCGGCGGGAAGAACCCGATGATCGTGACGCCAAGCGCGCAGCTTGATCTCGCGGCGGAGGCGGCGCTGTTCTCCGGGTTCGGTACCGCCGGGCAGCGGTGTACCTCGCTAGGCACCGTGATCGTGCACGAGAGCGTGCACGACGACTTTGTCGCGCGGTTCGACAAGGCGGCCAGGCAGGCCGCGGTCGGCGACCCGTCCGGCGATGTTGTCTTCGGCCCGATGCTGGATGAGAAGTTCGCCGCGCGGTTCGAGGAATACCTCGGCTGGATCCAGCCGCACCATAACGTACTCGGATCCACCGCGACCGGACGGATCACCGCAGTCAGCCCGCGCGACGGCTTCGCCGGCGATCCGGATGCCGGGATCTTCTATCACCCCACGATCGTCGACGGCGTGCGCGAGGACGATGCGATCTTCCGCAACGAGACGTTCGGCCCGCTGGTCGGCGTCACGACGTACCGCCACCTGGCCGAGGCCATCCGGCTGGCCAACGTCCCCGGCTACGGTCTGTCCTCGTCGATCTACACCCAAGAGCCCGCTGAAGTATTCGCGTTCAGGCGCGGAATCTCGGCTGGCATGGTGAGCGTCAACAACTCCACCTCCGGCGCGGAAGCGCATCTGCCGTTCGGCGGCAACGGGAAGTCAGGTAACGGATCGCGCCAGTCCGGCATCTGGGTCCTTGACCAGTTCACCCGTTGGCAGTCGATGAACTGGGACTACTCAGGACGGCTGCAGAAGGCCCAGATGGACGTCGCCGAGCTCACCCCGGACGAGTCGTTCCGGCTCGCCGACTGACCACGGCGGCGAGACGGCGGCCGATGAGCGAGCACTCGCCGGAGGAGGCGCTCGACCAGCATTTCCTCGAGGCGGCGGAGCGGCTGCGATTCGATGTACCTGAGCACCGGACGGGGGCGCCCGATCCGGCAGCACCAGTGCGGCCCGGCAGCCAGCTCACCGGCGAGCTCGCGGTTGCCCTGTTCGATGCCCAGATCGGCAACCGCCATCTCGACTTTGCCGCCCGTTACCTGCGGGCGGCCGGGCAGGGTTTCTACACCATCGGGTCATCGGGGCACGAGGCCAACGCGGCCGTGGCCGGCGCGCTGCGCCCCACCGACCCGGCACTGCTGCACTACCGCTCCGGCGCCTTCTATCTCGCCCGTGCCGCGCAGGTGCCCGGCACCGACCCCTTGCTCGATGTCCTGCTCGGCCTGGTCGCGGCGGCCGACGAGCCGATCGCCGGCGGACGGCACAAGGTCTTCGGCCACCCCGATCTCGCGGTAATTCCGCAGACCTCGACCATCGCCTCGCACCTGCCGCGGGCGGTCGGCGTCGCCTTCGCCATCGATCGCGCCAGGAAGCTCGGCGTGACCTCGCGGTGGCCGTCCGATGCCATCGCCGTCACCAGCTTCGGTGACGCCTCGGCCAACCACTCAACCGCGACCGGCGCCATCAACGCGGCCTGCCAGGTCGCCTATCAGGGACTGCCGATGCCGGTGCTGTTCGTCTGCGAGGACAACGGCCTGGGCATCAGCGTCCGGACTCCGGCCGGCTGGATCGCGGCGGCATATTCCAGCCGGCCGCCGATGCGTTACTTCACCGCGGCCGGCACTGACCTCGCCGCCTGCTACGACGCTGCCGTCGCCGCGGCCGCCTACGTCCGCGCCAAGCGGGCACCCGCGTTCCTGCATCTGCGCGTCGTGCGGTTCATGGCGCACGCAGGCAGCGACGCCGAGGTGAGTTACCGAAGCCCGGCCGAGATCGCGGCGGACTACCAGCGCGACCCGCTGCTCGGCACGGCACGCCTGCTTGTCGGTGCCGGGCTGGTCACGCCCGCCGAGGTCGTGCGGCGCTATGAGTCAATGCGCGGGCGGGTCCGCACGCTTGCCGATGACGCGGTGACGCGCCGCCGCCTCGCGAGCGCCGGGGAGGTGATGGCCCCGCTAGCGCCGCGCCGCCGGGAACTGGTCGCGCGGCGCGCCGTGCAGGCGGGCGGCCCGCAGGCCCGTGCGCGCGCCTTTGGCGGGCGGCTGCCCGAGTCCTCGGGACCGCTCACCCTCGCGGACAGCATTAACCGGGGCCTTGCCGACGCTCTCGCGGCGTACCCGCACCTGCTGATCTTCGGCGAGGATGTCGGCCAAAAGGGCGGCGTCTACGGGGTCACCCGCGGGCTCGCCCGCCGGTTCGGCGCCGGCCGTGTCTTCGACTCGCTGCTCGACGAGCAGTCGATCCTCGGGCTGGGGCTGGGCGCCGGAGTGTGCGGGCTGCTGCCGGTGCCGGAGATCCAGTACCTCGCCTACCTGCATAACGCCGAGGACCAGCTTCGCGGCGAGGCGGCCAGCCTGCAATTCTTCTCCGGCGGCCAGTACCGCAACCCGATGGTGGTCCGAGTGCCGGGCCTGGCCTACCAGAAGGGCTTCGGCGGCCATTTCCACAACGACAACGCCGTTGGCGTGCTGCGCGATATCCCCGGCCTCATCGTCGCGGTCCCGGCCCGCGGTGACGACGCCGCGGCGATGCTGCGGACTTGCCTGGCTGCCGCCGATACTGACGGCTCGGTGTGCGTCTTCCTGGAACCGATCGCGCTCTACCACACGCGGGACCTCTACGAGCCTGGTGACGGCGGCTGGCTGTCGCCGTACGCGGCTCCGGAGGACTGGGCGGCCGCGGACGTGCCGATCTCCAGCGGCCGCAGCTACGGCGATGGCGCGCACCTGACGCTCGTGACATTCGGCAACGGGGTCCCGATGTCGCTGCGGGCAGCGCGACGTCTGGCCGCGACCGGGATCGGCGCCAGGGTCCTTGACCTGCGCTGGCTGGCCCCGCTGCCCGTTGACGACCTGCTGCGCGAGGCCGGTGCCACCGGCCGGGTCCTGGTCGTCGACGAGACACGCCGCTCCGGCGGCGTCTCGGAAGGCGTGCTCGCCGCGCTGGCCGACGCCGGCTTCGGCGGCCGGGTCGCGCGGATCGCCGCCCTGGACAGCTTCATCCCGCTCGGCGATGCGGCAGGCCACGTGCTCGTGTCTGAGGCGGGGATCGAGAAGGCGGCATCGGACCTGCTGGCCTGAGGTTAGCCGCCCGACCCCGACCTGCGTCGCCTGGCGGTGCTGCCGCGCGCCAGCGGTTACGCGCCAGCAGTTACCCGCGCCAGCAGTTACCCGCGCCAGCAGTTACCCGCGCCAGCAGTTACCCGCTCCAGCAGTTAGAAGCCTTATGCGGCCAGCAGCCGGCGCCAGATCACGGGTCCTTGTTGGGTCCGCCGCCGCCAGCTAAGCTGCCTCGTAGTGGCAGCGCACAGCCTGCCCGCTTCCGAGCCAGCGACCGGCCCGCGCCGCCGATGGCAACGAGGACAAGGGTCTATGACTCGCGTGCCATGTTCTGGTCATGCCATTCACCCTTGGCGGGCAGACGCGGGCAGGCTCGCCAGGAAGAGATGACCATGACTCAGGACAAGGCCCGGAAGTCTGCCGCCCGCCAGCGCATGGCGGCGACCGGCGAGCCGTACACCGTGGCCAGGCGTGCGGTCGAGGGTGAGCAGGCCTCCATAGCAGCGGCTGATCCGCGCAGCGCCGGCCGGACTGCGACGCCTCGCGATGACCGCTGGGACGCCAGCATGGCCGGGGAGGCAGGCATCAGCGTTGCGGGGTTCAAGGCGCAGGAGGAGGCTGCCTACGCCCTGCGCCTGGCCGACGAGGCGCAGGACCGTGCCGACAAGATGCAGGCGCAGGCCGATGGCGCACAGGAGAGGGCCGACCAGGCCGAAGAGGCGGCCACGATGACGCACGAGGCCGCCGACCTAGCCAGGGAAGCGGCCGAGCGGACCCGGGCCTGGGCCGGCGAACGGGAACAGGAACTAGCGCAGCGCCGCGCTGACCAGGCGCAGGCTGCCGCCGGCCACGCACAGCGGCAGGCCGACCGGGCGCAGCAGATCGCCGAGCAGGCACAGGAGGCCGCAGACGAAGCGCAGGAGGCGGCAGACGAAGCGCAGGAGGCCGCAGACGAAGCGCAGGAGGCAGCAGACGAAGCGCAGGAGGCAGCTGAGGAGGCGCGGGAGGCCGCCGACGAGGCGCGGGAGGACGAGGCAGAATTCGCCGACGCCGGCCACGACCGGGCCGACCGGATTAACCTCAACCTGGACTGGGACCGGGCCGATCGGGAGCGTGCCAAGCGGGGCTGGGGCCCGGACGACCGGGCGCAAGACCGGATCGACAGGATCTGGCAGCGGTTCGCGCGGGTTCGAGAGCGGGCCGACCTGCTGATGAGCCGGGCCGAAGGAATGATGGACCTGGCTCACGAAGAGCCCGAGGACACTGACTAGGCCTGACACCAGCCGCCGCCTGGGTCGGCCCCGGTGTGTCACTGTCGTATCCGTGGTCGCTTCTGTCACCACCGCCGCAGGAATCCTCGAGCAGAGCCGGACCACCCGGGCGTGGTTCAGCTTCTATCGGCGTTTCAAAGATCTTGACGACCTTTCAGCAGATATCGCTGAAAAGTCGTCAAGATCTTTGGCTGTCCCCCGTGCGCGGGGGCTGGCGAGACTGCTGTTGCCAGTGTGTCCCGATCTGGGCCGCGCTGCTGGCCCCGCAGCCCCCGGGAAGGGCAACCACCTGACCACCGCCGATGACACATATGGACAACGCCGCTGTTTCCGCAGCAACGTGCCATCCACGCCATTGGTGTCCGCGCTCGAACCCCGGCGTTGGCGCCCGACCGCCCGGACTGCGCGGGCACCGGGGTAACGTAGCGCTGCGCGGCTGGCTGTCGGCGCGTGCCCTGCCGCTTCGTCCGGAGCGGGCCCGGCCAACGCCCGTGGTAGCGTGTGGATGCGCGGTCGCACGGCACGCAGTTCTCTCGCCGTGGCCCCTATCCATGGCGAGATATTTGTCGTGAGTTGTCCGTGACCAGACAGGTAATAAAGCTCGGCTCAAGTTCCATTGCCAGCGGCGACGGGCTGGCACTTGACGTCATCGCCGGCCTCGTCGCGCAGATCGCCGCCGCGCAGCGAGCCGGGCACGAGATCATCCTGGTGACTTCCGGAGCGGCGCGCCTGGGCCGGCGGCTCCTGTCATTCGAGGGCCCGGCCGCCGGAGCGGCTCCCGCTCTTCGGGCGCTCGTCCGCTCGGTCAGGTCCTCGATGCGGGAGGCGGCCGACGTCGGGCAGCCAGCCCGGGACACGGCGGGCGGGACAGCTGGCGGCGCCACGGCCGGTGACTACGGCCGGCTCATCGGCTCCCTGCAGGAGACGCTCCGGCGGTACGAAAGCGCCGCGCCGATGCCGCAGGCTATCGATGTGGCGCTGCCAGCATCAGTGGGCCAGCCGGCACTGATGGCGATGTACCGGCAGCTGGCCGCGGCAGTCGGGATCGAGGTTTGCCAGATCCTGGTGTCCCGCAGTGATCTGGCATCCGCCACAGCCATGGGTGACCTCGGCAGTCTGCTGAACGAGGCCCTCGGCCGCGGCCTGCTTCCTGTCGTGAATGGCAACGACGCAACCGATCCGCTGTCCGCGCTCGACAATGACCAGGTAGCCGTCGCGATCTCAGTCGCCGCGCAGGCTTCTCGGCTGCTGTTCCTGACCGACGTGCGGGCTGCCTACCGGGACTCGACCCTCAGCGACCGGATCTCCCGGCTGACCCCAGACGAGGCGCGGGCGGTGCGCATCACGGCAGGCGGCGTCGGACGAGGCGGGATGGGATCGAAGCTCAGCGCCGCGGCGCGGGCAGCCTGCTGCGGCATCGAGTGCGTCATCGGCTCGGCCCGTGAGCCTGACGTCGTGGCCAGGAGCATCAACCCGCGGGCCAGGATGGGGACGGTCGTCCGCGCGGCTCGCAGCAGCCTGCAGCCATCGCAGCGCTGGATCGGCGGCATGGCCTACTCGGCGGGCTCCCTCTACGTCAACAAAGACGCCGAGCATAGCCTGCGCACCGGGAGCACACTGTTCCTATCGGGCGTCAAGCGCGTGGACGGGGAGTTCGGCGCCGGCTCGGTAGTGGAGCTACTGGACGTCCGTCATCCCGAACGGCTGATTGGCCGCGGCTCGGTGGCCCTGCCGTCGGGCATCCTGCGGCTGCTGCGTGCCCTGGCACCGCAGGAGGTCGCCTGTGCCGTCTCGATCCTGCTTCGGCTACGGCACGCGCCGGTGCCAGTGGGCGGCACCGGCACCGGTGAACGCGCGGCCGCGGCGGCAGCGCTGACAGACCCGGATAAGTTCGAGGATTGCCGGGAACTGACCGCGCGTGGCTCCACGGCAAGCAAGGAGGCCCTGGCGCAGCTGTCCGCAGCTTCGGCGGACCGGATTGGCGAGCTAGCCGACTCGTTCATGCTGGCCCACCCGCAGCTGTGTGCCGCGATCCTGCTGGACAGGGGGTTCATGCTCGGCCAGGTGCCCGGCGAGCCGTCGGCCCGCCGGACGTTCAGGAACATTCACGCGGTGCACCGGGAATCGCTCGTCGTCTACCCGCCAGGTCGCTGACGCTGATGCGCCAGGCCGCGTCGCCGCCTGCTAACTCGCCCTGGGCACCACGGCGTACTGCCGCAGGTGCAGGTCCCTGAAGGTCACCGGGCCGCGCGGCCCAGGAACGACGTCAATGTTGATCCCGGTCTCCGGCACGGCAAGCAGCTTGAAGCCGTCGAGCAGCCGCGGGCTGGCGTTCCAGAACGCGCCACTGCCCGCGTAGCCATCCAGGAACCGGTTCGCTGCATCCTTGTCGGCGGTGACAACCGATGCGGCCAGGCCGGACGTCTCCCGGTTCGCGATCTCGGCGGCATCCTGCGCGCTGGCCGCCGCCGCGACGGTGATCGTGGCTTCGCGCCCGGTATCCAGGGCCCACTCATGGCCGAGCGCGTGGGCGTGCGGCGGCAGCGAAAGGCTGATGTTCAGGCGCTTGGCAAGATCTGTAACGGGCGGGACTACGGAATCCCACCTCCCCCGATGCACGAGCAGGAGGTTCAGCCTGTTGCAGACGCCCAGTCTGTCGAGGCTGCTCTCGATCAGCGCGAGGGCCAGGTGCTCGTCGGCAGACAGGTCGATGTATATGACAGCGCCACCGTCGGCGTGCGCCAGCGTCCTGACGCCATGCAGCGCCGCATCGTGCGCCAGCGCCCTGGTGCTGGCGCCACTACCGCGCAGGATGACGAGCGGGATCAGCCGTGGCTGCCGCACCAGGGCGAACGCGCTGTGGTGGCTGGGAACCCTGAGCAGCTGGATGGCCCCGGGATCGAGCCCGGCATCGCGCATCGCGGGGCCGACGACCTGGTCGATAAGCGCGCTGGCGGACCGCAATGCGGTGGACCCCGTCCGCAGCACTCCGGCGTTGCGGGACTTGATCAGCTGGGATGCGATGTCCACCACGACGTTCGGCCTGGCCTCGAAATTGGCGCCGATCACGCCGACCGGCCTGCGCCGTTCCCACAGCTCGAGATCGCCGGGCAGATCGCGGACATGAAACTGAGCCGGCTCTGCAGGCACCTGCGCAAGCGCATGGAGCTGGGCGCAGATACCGCGTATCCGGCCGAGGTCAAGCCTCAGCCGGTCGACCAGGGCGTCCGCAACGCCCTCGGCGCGCGCCGCTCTCACATCCCCGGCGTTAGCATCCATGATCTCGGCTGACTGCCGTTCCAGCAGTGCGGCCATGGCGCCCAGCGCTTCGTCCAGGGCATCGGCGGGAATCTGCCGGAGTACCTCGGCGCCAGCGTGCGCCGCCTGCGCTGCCGCGGTCACTGCCCGTGCCGCGGCTACTGTTTCTTCGCTCCCCCCGGTCACGCGGAACCTGCCAATCTCAGCTTGGCCCGCGCCGGGCGCCGACCAGCACGCAGCGGGGGCGACGCAAACCGACCTGCCATATCTCGAAAGGCTCCTCTGCGCGTGCGTACCCGGGAACGACCGCGGTGCAACGCCGACAGCTCCCCCAGCTATCCGCCGCCGCGATCCGCAGCACAAATATAGCCAGCTGCCCGCCCCCTGCCCCCCCGCGTCCTGAGTCCGCGCGGCACCCAGCAAGCCGGCGCCAACCTCACCGACGCGGTCTTCACCAAGAGCCGCGCAGCGGTCGGGGCTGCCCACCCAGTGGACTCCCCTCAGCAGGAGGATCCGGCGTGCTCTCCGGGATGCGGTGAGCGATGAGCCCCGGGGCCGGGTGCCAGGCCGGGAAAGCGGACTCAGGACGCGGCCGGCCGTGCGGCGCAGGTGCCGATGCTCACGAATCCGGCCGCGGCTGCCATGACTGCCGGGTGACTGAGCCCGAGCTGCGTCTGGGCCTGTGCCAGGGCGCGCGCGGCCGGTACGCCTGCGGCCAGGAAACGGTGGAACGCGATCATGAGGGGCGCGGTTTCGGCATCGGGGACCGGCACGACGGAGGCGATGACGTGCTGGGTCCCGAGCGCCAGGAACGCCGCGCTGAGACCCAACAGCTCATCACCCGCTCGCACAGCCGATCGGCCCACATCACAGGACGCGAGAACGACCGTCCGCGGTACCTGCCGGAGCCGCTCGACGTCGTAGACGGTGAGCGGGCCGTCGGCAAAGGTCAATGAGGTGAACAGCGGATTGTCCGGGTGGATGCGCCCGTGCGCTGCCAGGTGCGCCAGCCTCGCGCCATCAAGTCTTACCGTCACCGCCTCCACCGTCGCGGCTGCTCCAGTCAGAGCGCTCACCTGGTGCAGGACTGCTATCGCCGCCGCCTCGGTGTCGGCACCTGGAAGTCCTGGCCCCGCAGCCACCAGGGCAGGACCGCTCTGGCCGCCGCCGCGCCGGCCAGCGTGCCAGAGCGTCGCAGATGGCGTCACCGTCACCGGCCGCCCGGCACACGAGGGCAGGATCGACCAGGGCAGCGACTGGAGCGCGCCGGTGGGAACCACCACTAGCGGCCGGTCAGTGATCTGGCTGCTGACCGGCTGCAGGAGCAGCGCATCGAGCCGCTCAGCGGCATCTGCGAGCATCGCGCTGGCCGCCGCGTTACTGGCGTCGCTTGCGTGGTGGCGGGCAAGCCGGTGCAGCGCGAACCGGGCCCGGTCGATCTGCTCATCGGCATGGGCCGCGGGGCCAAGCTCGCAGAGCCGGATCCGCCCGCTTGCCAGCGTGACGGCGTGCAGCGTGCCGTCGAGACGGACGTACTCGACCAGGGCCGCGTCGCCGAGAGAGCCGCAGAGCGTGCGCACCGGCGGCGGCCGCGACGGGCTGGAGAGCTGTTCCGCAGGAAGGCGGCGGTCGTGGTCGCGGATCTGCCGTTCCAGCACTACCTGGCGGCGCTCCAGCGAGGCGGTGCTGTCGCCGCTACCGCGGAGCTTGAAGATCTCGCTAACCGTGAAGCGCAGCTGCGACAGCGCGGCGGCGAGGTCAGGATCGCTTGGCGGGCGGACCGGCCGGTGCATGAGATGGCTGGCCCGGCCCTGCTCTGCCCATTCCAGTACACGGGCAGGCCGGCCGCTGCCGAACGCCATGCGGAGCCCGAACTCGGCCACTTCGACCCGGTGCCCAGCGGCATGAGCACGCAGATCAGTCGCTCCCAGGCCAGCGCGGTGCTCGTCGATGACGCGCAGTGCGGTGCGGGCGGCGGCCGTCGCGCCGCGCCGATTGCCGCTGGCCTGCCGTTGCAGCGCCTCGGCATACCAGGCCTGAGCGCGCTGCAGCGCCGGTCCATGGCCGCGGTGCCGGGCCGCTTGCTGGAGTTGTGCCCGGGCTCTGCCGGTCCAGCCGCGCTGGAGGGCAAGCTGGCCAGCGAGCACTCGGGCCTCGACGGCGGATATCTGCCAGCCTTCAGCGGCCAGGTCGGCGGCGGCGCGCTCAAGCTGCCGGACGCCGACGCCAGGTCCCTCGCCAGGCCGCTGGCCGACGGCCAACCGTGCCCGTAAGACGGTGAAGCGGGCCAGCGTGGCCCAGCGGGGACGCCGCTGGTAGCTGAACTCGCGTACCGCTGTGCGGGCCTCCCGGAGTCCGCGGCTAGCCTGGCCGTCCAAGATGGCGGCTTGGGCTAGCCGCAGCCGTGCCTCGGGGAGGCCGATCTTCCTGCGCTGTTGATCGAACTCCAGGACTGCCTCCTCGGCAGCCTGCACGGCCTCCGATGGCAAATGCACCGACAGCAGCAGCTCGCACCTGTCGGCCAGTAGCTCGCCGACGGGTGCGCCGTGCGCCCGAAGGCGCTGTTCGGCCAGGTCGAGGTAATGCAGCGCGGCCGGCACGTCACCACGGTGGGCGCTGATCCAGCCGAGATTCTGGTGCACGTACACCAGTGACAAGTCCAGCTCGAGCTTCATGCACAACTGTTCCGCCTCGCGCAGGTCGGTCTCAGCGGCGGCGAACTCCTGCCGGTAGCCATACAGCACGGCCCGGTTGCTCAGGACCTTGTACACCCACCTATGATCGTCGGCGCGGCGCAGCACAGGAAGCGCCGCCTGATAGTCGGCAAGCGCCGCGTCAAGCCGGCCGAGCTGATGCAAGATCGCGCCCCGTTGCGCACGGGCCCTTGCCCGGGCCGTACCACTCAGGCCTGACAGTGCCGTCTCGATCTCCAATAGCGCCTGCTGCCCGTGCCCGCGCACGACCAAGACAGAGGCCAGCCCCATCTGCGCCTCGGCTACCAGTTCGGCTGAACCCGCGCGGCGGCCCAGCCGCACCGCCGCGTGCAGATGCCGGAGCGCGGCGTCGGGGTCTTCCAGCTGAAAGGCCGCCAGGCCGAGCGCCCGCTCGGCTATCGAGAGCGGTGCCAGGTCACGGGCCTGGCGAGCCTGGTCGGCAATCGCCCGGGCCAGCACGGCCGATCTGGCGGGGTTTGCCTCGGCGAGCCGGAGCGCAGCACATGCCTGCTCATCCAGCGTCCCGATCACAGCCGATTCTAGACATAGCCGCACGTACCAGCGTCAAGGAGATGTTAGCCCGCTTTTGATGTATCAGGCGGCCGAACGCTCTCCTCCGCATATCTGAGGGTTGGCTAGGCCCGCTGCAGAAGGTCTGCCCCGGACCCACCGCAGGAGGAAACGCATGGGCATCGCATATGGCCGGGTCGAGAGATTTCACGACGATCAACTCGTCGTCGCCCTGCCTGATCTAGACGTCGTCACCAAGGCGCTGGACCGCCTTGGCGTGCACCCCGGCCGGATTGACCACAACGCGGCCCTGGGTCTGGCCCTCGTCGCCGACCTGTCGAACATTGACGGGGCGGTCCGAACGCTGCAGCAGGACGCCGACATCAGGCCGGAGCTCGCGCGCTTCAAGGAAGAGCGGGAAGGCTCCCGCCCGCATGCCATTGCTGACCTCGATCTCCTAGTCAAGGGCATCAAGATCCAGTTCGCCCGGGACTACCCAGGCTGGGAAGTGCCGATCGGCAAGAATCACCGGCCATCCCCAGTCCATGGCGATCCGCACATCTTCGCCGACGGGCACCCTGAACCCGCCAAAGCTGCGCTCAGCCCCAGGCAAGGCGCGGCTGGCCGCGGTGTGCGAGTCGGACTACTCGACACCCGCTTGTTCCCCGGCGAATGGCTGTCCGGCAGCTACCTGGCCCGGCCGGGTGACCTCCTCGACCCCGGCCAGGGCACCTATACGATATTCGACGGACACTGCGCGTTTGTCGGCTCCTGCATCCTGCAGCAGGCCCCGGCCGCCGAGATCCACGTCCGTCACGTACTCGACAGCCACGGCGACGGCTCGGCCTGGCATGCCGCCGTGACCATGGCCGAAATCGCCCAGATCGGCGTGGACGTCGTGAACCTGTCCCTCGGTGAATTCTTTACCGACGACTACACGGCGCCGATGGTCTTCGAGACCGCGGTCAGGCGGTTCAGCTCCGAGACAGTGGTCGTGGCAGCGGCAGGGAACAATGGAAACCCTCATGAACTCACGTCCGAGATGCTGCGTAATGGCATCAAGCCGAACACAGCGTCGTATCCGGCTGCCCTCCCGGACGTCGTCGGGGTCGGCGCACTCGACCAAAACGGGAAGCTCGCCGCGTTCACTCCGTATCCCGCACCCTGGATTGCACTGCTGGCACCCGGCGTCGGACTTACCGGAGCGTACGTGCAGGGAAATGTCCTTATCCAGGACCAGGACGAAGACGGCAAGGTGCAAGACAGACCCGTGGCCTTCAACGGGACCGCCACCTGGGAAGGATGCTCATTCGCCGCCGGGGTTGTCAGCGGCGCGATCGCGGCTCGCACCGTGCCAGGGCGCCGGACCGCCCGCCAGGCGCTGGAGGAACTGCTTGACCCCGATCCGGGGAAACCAGGCTCCGGCATCTTGCCCAACAGGCTAGACAGCTAAAGCATGCGTGCATGGCTCGCATCAGCTGGCGGCAAGGACACTCATGCGTGACGATTCGACAGTCATCGCCTTAGTCGCCCGCGCCAGCGACGGCGACCAGGACGCCTGGACCGAGATCGTCGACCGGTACGCCCCGCTGGTGTGGTCCATCTGCAACCGCTACCAGCTGAGCCGCCCGGACATCAACGACGTCGCCCAGACCGTGTGGCTGCTTCTTTTCGAGCAGCTCGGGAACCTCCGGCAGCCCGCGGCGCTGCCAGGCTGGCTGGCCACCACTACGCACCGGGAATGCCTTCGCGTCCTGCGGGCAGCACGCCGGTATGACAGCTTCGGATCACTTGTGGAAAGCCAGATGTCACGAGACCAGCCCGCCCTGATGATCGAACAGGAGATCCTCGAGGCGGAACTTAGCGCCGCGATGTGCGCGGCGTTCGCCGAGCTCCCGGCGCGCTGCCAGCAGCTGCTGTCGATGCTGATCAGCGATCCCCCCATTTCCTATGCGGAGATCAGTACTAGACTGCCGATACCGGTCGGAAGTATCGGCCCCCAGCGCGCACGCTGCCTGGACCGGCTGCGCCGCTCGCCACGTCTCGCTGCCTTCATTGACGGCGATCTCAACGACAACGCAGTCAAAGGCGCTAGCGCCAGCGAAACCGGAGGGATCTGGCGTGCCTGATATCTGGGACGACGAACAGCTATTAGCAGCACTCAAGGAGTCGCTGAGAGTCCGCCAGGCCGTCCCGCCCGAGTTTATCGAGCTCGGCCGGAACGCCTACGCGTGGCGCGACATCGACGCCGAGCTTGCACGGCTCACCTACGACTCCATCCACGCGTCCAGCAGCGCCCTGAGCATGCGGTCCGAGAGCGCATCGATCCGCGCTCTCACCTTCACCTCGGCTCATCTGACCATCGAACTCCAGGTCAACGAGGACTCGATGCTCGGTCAGGTCATTCCGACCCAGGAAGGAACGATCGAGATCCAGCCACGCACCGGCTCGATCGCCACAATCCAGATGGACAAGGTTGGCTACTTCGCCATCCGCCCCATCCCGGATAATCCGTTCCGCCTGCACTGCCACACCACAGACGGCTCAGACGTCCTGACCGGATGGATCACCCTCTGATCCGGACCCGCAGACGTCAGCAGGCTTTGCCGCTCGGCGGCCAGGCCCGCGCTGGCCTAGTTCCTGCCGTCCGTTCCCCCGACTAGTCTCTGCGTCCTCTTTGTGCGCCGTGGATTCGCGTGCCGTGGACGCGACAGATCACTATCGGCATCCCACCAGTCAACTGCGGGCATCACATCGGTTATCGCGACCGGCCGGTGAGATTCAAAGCCAGCCGATTGTGCCGTCATCTCTTGTTCCACATAAGACATGGCCATCCTCGGCAGCGCCGAGTCATCGCTTACCGCTCCGGACGAAAGTTCATGTGAGCCATCGGGATATGGCACCAAATTGTCGCCGGTGTTCATGACTGCTAGGTAGACCGAGAAAATGATGGGTATCACCAGCAACACTACGGGGAGCACGCTCCCGGCCGCCGCAGCGACTGCAGCGGAGAGCACTACGGCGAAGATGATCTCACGCAAATTGTGCCGTAGCGCTGGCCGCAGACCGCCGCGCCCTGTGGTCTTCGGCGTGACGTGGAAGATGCTTCGGCCGATTGCCGACTTGATGCTCGCATGCAGGCTGACGAAGTACATCGACCCGAAGAGCACTACTGAATGCAGCAGATAGGAGACTAGCTTGCCCTTGGGCTGCCTGATGTAGGTCAGTATGTCATTGATAAGTGGGGCTATCAGGAATAGGACAGTGGGTACGAGCATCCATAGCGGGTAGTGATACCGGAAGCCGACGAGCGGGAAGACAATTGCATTGGTAATGACATACAGGCTGAAGATCCCGGTCAGCGGCAGCGAATAGGTAAAGAGTACGATGTCGAGCTTCTCGAACCAGCGCATCCGCCCAGTGAGAATCTTCCAGGAGTACTTGCGAATGAACTCCATGTTCCCTTCGGTCCACTTACGGTGCCGCTTCTTGAAGGCGGCGTAATCGACCGGGAACTCCTCTTCACAAGTGATGTCCGGAGCAAATACCGTAAGCCAGCCGGCGTTTCGGGCCTCGATGGCGAAGCAAATGTCCTCCGCAACGAGCGGTGGGAAGCCGCCCGCGTCGTTGTAACAAGCAATGTCCACCATCGCACCGTGGCCGAGAAGGGACATGAATCCGCTGAACGCCTTTACAGCCTGGTAAGCTGGCCAGTGCGAGTCGACCCCTGGCGCAAATGTGCGCATGAAAGTGGTGCGGTTGCGCGTCGCGACGTGGTTGGCCTGGACGATGCCTATTGCCGGATTGGCGGCGAAATAGTCGAGGCACCTGCTAACGAAGCCGGGCGGGATAATCTCGTCCGAGTCGAGCAGGACGAAGTAATCCATGTCGTTCCTTTGCAGAAACCAATTGAGGTTGCCCGCCTTGAAACCCACCCGGTTCGGGCGCCGACTTACCCGCGCGCCGTACTTGGCAGCAAACTCGTTTACAGCCTCGATCATTTCGGGATTAGTGCCGTCATCGAGGATCACCGTGAAACAACCAGGGTAGTCCTGCTGCATGCACGCCCGCAGGCTTTCGGCGTTGAAGTCGTTAAAGGTGCAATACAGGAGCCCCACTGAAGGCAATTGCATTTCAGCGCGCCGAGGACGAGGCACATAAAGCCCACGAGCTAGTCGCATCCGGTAAGCGATCGGGTAAACGACATCCTTAAGGCCGTTCAGCCAGAAATAGCTGATAAAGAGCATGGTAATAATCATGAGGGCGCCGATGACTGGAGCACGGTGAAATGCGGCGACCGCGATTGGCCTCGTCGCGACGACAAGGGGGCACATCAGGGCAATCCAGCCGAGGAGGATCACCGTATAGAGCCGCGCGGATTTAGTAGCTCGCCTGCGGTGCACGGCTATGCCGTCCTGGTCAAGGATGCGTAAACGATCACATCGTCCACATAACTGCCGCGGGCGTCATCGAAGGTGCCACCGCAGGTAATCAGGCGCAGCGCCGGATAGGAGACCGGACCATAGACACTGCGGGTTGGAAACCCGGTTTTGGGCACCTGCTCGAGACGTCTGACGGTGAAGACCAGGCTAGGCGCGCGCTGTCTGTTGACCTTGATCGTGTCTCCCGGTTGGAGCGCGTGAAGTTCAAAGAACACTGACGGGCCGAGGTAGCTATCGACGTGGCCCACGATGATGGCCGGTCCTTGCTGGCCCGGCGCCGCTCCCTTCTCGTACCAGGCGGTTAGGTTGCGCTCGGCCAGCGGAGGTACCTGCAAGGTCCCATCCGAACTGAGGCCGACAGAGGTTACTGGCGCTGATACGCCAATCGCGGGAATTTTGATCCATGCGGGCTTCGCATATGCCACAGCGGCTATGGATGGCGACTGTCGCGGCGCTGGTATCGCGGTGACCGCATGGGAGGGCGCCGGAATAGCTGGCAGAGCCTTCTCACCGCCCAGCACTACTAGCAATGCCCCGCCTAGCGTTCCGGCGGCGCACATACTCCAGGCCGCGATCCAGCGGTGACGCCCGATAGAGAAGAACCTGGGCACGGATGGTCAGCCTTACTGCCGGCGCAGTCGCACGATCGTCATTCCTGCGGCCACTAGTACTGAGGCGCTCAGCAGTAACCATCCGGCAACATTCCAGCCGGACAGCGTAGCCACAGTGCCGCCAGCTGCTACAGCACCGACCGGGTAAACGTGATGGGCATACATACCTGATTGTTCCTTCCGTCCAATTCCAGAGGGCCCATGGACACTTCAGTGAGAGAACTCAGGAGCTTGGACGTGCAGCAGACAACGCTGCATGAAAGATCGAACTCATTGGCGGCGTCCCTCCCCAGTTGCAGTCAGTGAGGGCGCCGCGGGCGATCGCCCCTACTGTCACCATTGTGAGACGCAGCCGGTTGGCGGGCAGTTTACGCAAGTTACTACTTTTAGGCTGACGATGTAAGTTGAAATGGATTTGACGGGCGATCAGTGGCATTTCGGACATGGAGTAATCGGGCAGACAGGCGGCAAGTCGCACGTCCGGGGGCGATTCCGGGCAGGCCCTCACCGTCAGGCCCGCCGGGTGGCCGGTGACACAATAACCAGGCATGGCCCAGAACCCGTGGTGGCAGCCGGGCGAAGCCGACCTCGGCTGGGATGACCCGCTTCCTGACGTCGTCGAGCTCGCACCTGACTACAGCGCCGAGCTGCCCTTGCGGGGCGGCGGCTTCGGGAACATCAGCTGGCAATTCACTAAGTTCTCGCCCAGCAGGCTGGTGCGACAGTCGCCGGGGGCCCGTCCTCCAGCTCGGCCGGTTGGGACGCCGCTTCGAATAGCAGCACCGCAACGTCGTCGTCGAGCCTGCGGCCCGTGTGGGCCAGGAGGCGATCGAGCAGCTCGTCCGCGGCTACCTCCAGAGCGGTACGGCGGAGCGCGTCGAGGCAGTCCTCCAGCCGGAAGTACCGTCCCGCCCGGTCGCGTGCCTCGAGGAGGCCGTCGGTGTAGAAAACCAACCTGTCGCCTGCGCCCACTGAGAACGTAGATGTCTTCATGGCAGGGTGCAGGCCCAGCGGTGTCGCGTAGGCGGCAGGGGTCAGTGCCTGCAGGCCGCCGTCTGCCGTCAGCCGCAACGGCGGCGGATGTCCGCAGGTGACGAGTTCAAGCCAGCCGCGCGGGTCGAACTCCGCGAACAACGCGGTCACGAAGTCCTCCTCCCCTGCAGCCCGCGTAACTGACTGGTCTACTACCCGGGCGATCTCGGGGAGCGACAAGCCTGGCTGGGCGCAGGCGTCTCGGAAGCTGGTCATCGCAATGCTGGCCAGGCGCACGGCGGGCAGTCCCTTTCCGCGGGTGTCCCCGATGAGCCAGCGCGGGTGGCCTCCCTCAGAGACGACCTCCAGCAGGTCGCCGCCCACCCGTGCCTCCGCAGCGGCCGAGACGTAGCGCGAGGCCAGCCGTCCCGCGGTGACGGTCGCCGGGACCTCGCGCAGCAGTGCGCTCTGCGCCACCCGGGCCACGGCGCGGACCTGGCTGAGCCGCCGCTGCGCCGCGGTGCGCAGCGCGGAGTTGGCGACAGCGAACGCGGCCAGTAGCAAGAGCACGCCCAGGTGCGGCGCAAGCGTGCCTGGCCGGCCCGGGCGGCCCATGATGAGCCCGAGGCCGAGCAGCGTCGCCCAGGCCGCCAGCACGGCGGTGATCCGCGGGGGCAGCATCAAGGAGGCCAGCAACGGGCCGACAGCCAGCCACGCGACCGTGACGGGACCCCCGCCCTCGCGGTACTGCGCCACCGCCACCACCGTGACGCCCAGGGCTATCAGCACGGCGAAGACCCGCTTGGCCAGCATCCCGGCCGGCCGGGAGGTTCCCGGCACCTCCAGCCGGATGCCGTGGCCCGAACGCACCAGGGATAGCCACCAGCGCCGCCACCTCTCCGGGAGCCAGGCCCTGCGGGCGTGACGCCGGGCCCGAGCCGCGTCCCCCGCCCCCAGCTCGGGTCCGCTGGTCGTTCCCGTCCCGCCCGCAGGCGGCGCCGCCAGGGCGGACTGCGTATCTGCACTCATGAGGCTGCCTCTCATCTGCCGTGTCATGTGCCGTGCATCTTTGGCTCTGCCCATGCGCTCATAGCAACAATGCAGGTCAGAGGCGGAGCAGTGGCTGAACACATGCTCTGAGCTAGCTGACAGACGCGCGCAGACAGGTGAAACGCCGTCCATGAGCGGGTCGCCGGGCTGACCCTAGGCGGAGATGATGGAGATGATTACGTCACCTAGCCGCCGCTGGTTTGACCGGCGCGGCCGGGTGGGTTGCCGGTCATGGCCGGGGTAGCGTGATCGAGGGCGGAGGAGACCGTTCCCGCCCACGCGCTAGATCGTCGAGGCATCGTCCGGCAGCTCCTGGGCCAGCCTCTCGCGTGCTCGTCTTGGAGGTGCATCCAGCTCAGCTACGGTGCCGCCGCACCGGGCTGTCATGACTGCGCGGAAGGAGACTCAAATGACGGCTACGGATGGCCGTGGCGAGAATGTGCGTGTGGCGGTGCTGGGGACCGGCATCATGGGCGCGGCGATGGCCCGCAATCTGGTCTCGGCCGGGTTGCGTACCACGGCCTGGGATCGGTCGCCAGCTGCGACCGCGCCGCTGTCGGATGCGGGAGCGCTGGTGACAGCGTCGCCGGCGGAGGCGGTCCACGATGCGCACGTCGTGATCACGATGCTGCCGACCGCCGACGTGGTTAACTCGGTGATCTTCGATAACGGCGTGGCAGAGGCGCTGGCTGATGGCGCGGCGTGGGCGCAAATGGGCACGATCGGCGCCACGGCAACGACCGGGATCGCCGGCCGGCTCGGTCAGCTGCGGCCCGCTGTCATGTTCGTGGACGCGCCGGTATCGGGCAGCAAGGGCCCCGCCGAGGCCGGCCAGCTGCTCATCCTGGCGTCCGGGCCGCCCGAAGCGGCCGAGGCCGTGCGCCCGGTGTTCTCAGCGATCGGCCGCAAGACCGTGTGGCTGGGCAAGGCCGGCCAGGGCAGCCGGATGAAGCTGGTCGTCAACGCCTACATGTCCATCCTGATCGAGGGCGTGGCCGAGGCCCTGGAACTGGCTGGCCGGCTGGGCATCGATGACTCCAAGCTCGCCGAGGCCATCGAGGGCGGCCCGCTGGACGCCCCGATCGCGGACGCCAAGCTGCACAAAATGGAGCGAGGTGATTTCGCGCCCGAGTTCCCGCTGGAGTGGGCGCTCAAGGACGTCGACCTGGCGATCGGAGCTGCTGGCGATGACGAGCTGCCACTGCTGGCCGCGCTGTCCCGCCAGTGGCGCGCAGCCGTCGACGCCGGCCACGGGCGGGAAGATGTCAGCGCCGCCCGCCTAACGCTCGGCGGCCACTAGCAGCTCGCATTGCTCATCGCCTCCCCCACTGAGATCCTCATGTCCCAGACAGGCTCGTTCCCTACTCGCTTGTTCCGCTGCGGGTCATGGTGTGTCGCTGCGGGTCACTGGGAGTCGAAGCGGAAGCAGTAGATGCCGACAGTGGTGAGGACGACCACATAACCGCCGCAGGCGAGCAGCGACAACCAGTCCCGTGAATCGAAGGTTCCGACACCGACCGCGCTGGCGAACACGTTCATCAGTACTCCGACGGGGGTCCATTTCGACACCGTGTCCCAGAAGCCGCCCAGTCCGCCAGAGGCCCCGAAGAGACCGACGATGACGAGCCCGATGTAAAGGAGGCGGCCAAACGCCTGGACGGTGTCGGCCGACTTCACCAGGCCCACGAGGGCCTGGGCCACGGAGAGAAAGACGGCGGAGGCCAGGATGGAGACCAAGAGCACCAGCACGTAGGACTCGATTGAGAGCGAAAGGTGGTGGATGTTGTCGCCCAGGACGAGCACGGCAAGGGCGATGACGAAGTTGGACACCATCTGGACGGACAGCCGGCTGCCCATCACGGCCCAGGTCGGCGCTGGTGAGACCCGCAAGCGCTGGAAGACGCCGCTCTCGCGGTCACGGGCCACCATGGGGGCATAGCCCATGATCGAGGTGCCGGCGATGCCCGCGGTGATGGCCAGCCCGAGGATGAATTCGGCGCCTCCGAAACTCCGGGTCGCCTCGGACGAGCTGGTTGACGTCAGGATGATGAGTGGCAACATCAGGCTCAGGAGCATGCGCATCCTGTTCTTGGTCAGCACGACCAGATCCGCCCGCAACAGGGCGCTTAGCATGGTCTCGAGGCTCGGGGCCTGCACGGTCGTCGCTGCGGTGGTGCTAGTCACGGATCTCGCTCCCGGTCAGTCCGATGAACACGTCTTCGAGGGTTGTCTCACCGCGGGCTGCGGCCCGGACGAGGGGATCGTCTCGGTGCTGGTCGATGAGGTTGCGGGGGGTGTCGATCGCCAGCACCCGTCCATGGTCGATGATGCCCACCCGGTCGCACACCGCCTGGGCCTCCTCCATGGAGTGGGTAGTGAGCAGGATGCTCCCGCCGCCGGCGCGGACTCGCTCGATGCGGGTCCACAGGTATCGGCGCGACTGGGGGTCGAGTCCGGTCGTGGGCTCGTCGAGCAGCAGGATGGCGGGATGGTGGATCAGCGCCACGAAGAGCGAGAGCCGCTGCTGCTGGCCACCCGAGATCTGCTTGGTGGTCCGGTCCAGCTCACGGCCGAGACCGATATCGGCCAGGGCGCCGTCCAGGTCCTGGTCACTCATGGCCACGCCGTAGAGGCCGGCGTAGAGACGGGCCACCTGGCGCACGGTCAGCTCGGACTGAAAGCCGGTGGACTGGAGCTGGACCCCCATCTGGGCCTTGGCCAGGGCGGGCTGGCGGACGATGTCGACCCCATTGAGAAGGACGGCGCCAGCGCGCGGCCTACGCAGTCCCTCGATCGCGCTGAGCGTGGTGGTCTTGCCGGCTCCGTTCGGACCGAGCAGACCGAAGATCTCGCTGCGACGGATCTCGAAGCTCACCCCGTCGACGGCCACCTTCGACCCGTAGGCGACGGTGAGCTCGTGGACCTCGAGGAGCGTGCCGCCATCTGTGGCGGTCGGTGGGGGCATCGGCGCGATGGCATTGAGCGCGGGCCATGGTGAAGGGATCATGACGCCTCCTCGGCGACTTGGGGCCCGGCCAGTCGACCGAGCCGTTCGGCGACCATCTCTAGGGCGCGCCCGAAGGCTTTGGTCTGGTGCTCACTATGACCGCGTTCATCGCCCAGCACCGAAGCTGTCTTGGCCGCCTTGGTCGCTGCCCCGCGCGGTGTTCGAGGCCCTGCCGCGCCGGCGGCTGACACCTTCGGCGATGCCCCACACGGCGAGGACTCCCCCGAGAATGATCGCGAGCCTCGCCGAGTTGACGATGCCGAATGCGACGAGGGCGACGCCCCCTGCGACTCGAAGGAGCGGTCCGTAACGGCCGCGGAAGAAGATGAACATCATGGTTGGACTCCTTTGCTGGGTTGGTATAGGTGGTTCATAGTTACGACCCTGAAGAGTGGGCCTAGTCAGTCGGCTGCGATGTGCCCGTACCGTCGGCGAACACCTCCGGTGTCAGGAGGCGAGCGAGCAAGTCGAGCGCGGCGAGGGCAGCAGGCACCTGCTCCTGGTCTTCGAGAGCCAACTCGTTCGCGAGGAGGTCCGCGACCGACAGCGGGGCGAGACGCTCTACCACGGCGTTCAGCGCCGGTGTCGCGCGTACCAGGGTCCGGCGACGGTCGAGCGGATCGGCGTTGGTCTCCAGCACGCCGTGTTCTCGCAGCTTTGCCACCGCGGTCGACACGAGGCTCTGCGGAAAACCGGTCCGCTCGGTGATCTCGGTGATGGAGCTGTTCGGGTGGTAGGCGACATCGGCGAAGACCAGCCGCACGCTCGTCGCCCGCCCCTTGGGCAGAGCCATTTCGGCTATCTGCATGAGCCTGCGGCCGAGAAGGAAGAGGACCATGGAATCCATCAGAAAACGATACATCACTATCAGATGTAAGTCAACCCGGTACCGCTGGCCTTGCAAAGTCTCGGCTGTGGGCGGGGTCCGAGACGTCGTCTCAGGGGCATGAAACCGCAGCTCAGAGAGCCGAATGGAAGATCTGCCCGGGGCCTTTACCTGCCAGCGGACACCAGCGGTCACAAACGGTGCGGGGAGCCGGAAGACGCCGTGGGCTCGAGGGCTATGGTGCGGCGACAGGCGGTCAGCGCAGCCTACGGAGGTGGGCGTCCGCGTAGTTAGCCGCGTGAAGGCGGATCCGGGCATCGACGGCCTGCACGCCGTCCGGGCGGGCGAAGACCGGGCTCAGCTCGAGTTCGGCGATCTGCGGCAGGTCGTCGGCCATCTGGGAGACGCGGAGCAGCAGGTCCCGCAGCGCGGCAAGATCAGCGCCGGGAGCGTCGGGGCGCCCGAGCAGGAGCTGGGCGGCGGGTATGGAGTGGATCAGCTCGTCGGCATCGGAGTCGGTGAGCGGAGCGAGCCGCGCTGCGCGATCAGCCAGCATATCGGCGGCCGCACCGCCGACCCCGAACAGCACCAGCGGGCCGACTACCTCTTCCTGCAGCACGCTGATCGTCACCTCGACGCCGCCCGTGACCATCGGCTTGACAATGACACCGGTCAGCCGGCGGCCGAAAGCCTCCCTTAGCGAGCGGAACCCGCGCCGGACTTCGTCCGCGCCGTGCAGGTCGATCAGCAGGGCACCGGCGCCGCGCGCGCGCACCAGGCCGGGCACGTCTGCTCTGAGCGCGACCGGGCCCTCGAATCGTGCCGCCGCAGCGACGGCGGCATCCTCCGTAATGACCCCGATGCTGTCGGCCAGCGGCACCCCGTAGCAGCCGAGAAGTTCCACGGTCGGGTCCAGCGGCAGCCAGCCGCCCCGGGTGCCGGCGAGAAAACCGGCGACCAGTTCCCTTGCCCGGTCCAGGCGCAGGCCGTCGAGGTCGGGCACGTTTCCCGGCGGGATCGCCCGCCACATTCCGTAGCGCGCGGCGTGGCCGAGGGCGTGGGCGGCGGATTCGGAGTAGGCATAGGCCGGAACGGCGGGGGATTCTTCGCCCGGGGCCCGGAGCAGCCGGACCACTTCCACCTGGTCCAGCACCGCGGCGGCGATCGGCACGGGCAGCCGCGCGGCGGGCACCTCGGGAACCAGGTCACCGCCTGCGCTCGTGACCGTCAGCGCCAGCACAGCATCGACGCCCGGATCGGCCCCGGCCAGCTCCAGGCATTGACGGAAGGTGCCAGGGCCGATCAGCAGGGTGGTATCGACCGGCCCGGTCACCGTGGCGTCGCGGGGAAGCAGGTCCCGGAGCGCCCGCTGGGTCTCCCCGGCAAGGCCGGCGACCTGCAGGCCCGCGTCGGCGCACGCGTCGGCCGCGAGCACCACGGCGCCGCGGGTGTTGGACACCACGGCGACCCTGGGCCCGGCGGGCGCCGGCTGCGAGGCCAGCAGGACCGCGGTGTCGAGCAACTCGCCGAGGTTCGCGGTGGCGATCACCCCGGCCTGCTCGAACAGGGCCTGCCTGGTGAGCAGCGGGGTAGCCGCCGTGGCGCGAGCCCCGGCCAGTCGCCGACCCATCATGGACCGGCCCACAATCACGGTCAGGACCGGCATGCTGCGGCCGACGCGGCGGGCCGTGCGGGCGAACTTGCGCGGGTTCGCGATCGACTCCAGATACAGCAGGGCCAGCTTTGTCGCCGTGTCGGACTCCCACCACAGCAGCATGTCTTCGCCGGACACATCGTCCTTGTCACCCAGCGAGACGAGGGAGGAGATCCCGATGCCGATCCGCGACAGGTGCTCAACCAGGACGAAGCCGGTGCCACCGGTCGACTGCAGCGCGAGGCCAGCGCTTC
This sequence comes from uncultured Actinomycetes bacterium, assembly GCA_963774825.1. Lineage (GTDB taxonomy): Bacteria > Actinomycetota > Actinomycetes > Streptosporangiales > Streptosporangiaceae > DATBGO01. The sequence goes on from CAVZGW010000027.1 coordinate 352,366, forward strand.
CCGGCTCGGGATGGCGAGCCGCGAACGTAGCGTCGAGGGCGGCACTGGTGTCGGCGACCCCGAAGCTGGCCGGCCCGACCATCCGCATGCCGTGGCGGCGGCAGATGTCCAGCAAGCCCCTGCGGCCGGCGTCGTCGAGTCCCGCCGCGAGCACCACCAGCGCCTTGACCCCCCGGCGCCCGCATTCTTCGGCGATGCCGGTCACGGCAGCCGCCGGCGTCGCGATGATTGCCAGATCGACGTGTTCGGGCAGCGCGGCCGCCGACGGAACGCAGGGCACGCCGTCCAGTTCGGCTACGGCCGGGTTGACCGCGTAAACCGGGCCGGGGAAGCCGCCAGTCATGATGTTGTGCAGGATGGCCCGCCCGACCGAGCCGGGCCGCCGGCCCGCGCCGATGACCGCGACCGAGGCCGGGGCGAGCACGTGCCGCAGGCTGGCCACGTTGGCCGACCGCTCCCGCTCGGCCACCGCGTCACGGTAGGCGCCGAGGGCGACGTCCGCCTCGCCGGTGGGGAGCGGGAACGTGAGGCCGTACACACCGTCGACCAGGGCGCGGTGCGCCTGCAGCCCAGCGTCGGCGAACACTCTCAGCATGAGCGCGTTCTCGCTCAGCGTCTCCGCGGTGAAGGAGCGCACGCCACGGTTGCGGGCCAGCGAGATCAGGTGCTCGAGCAGAAGCATGCCGACGCCGCGGTTGTGCATGTCATCGGCGACCGTAAAGGCGACCTCGGCCGACTGTGCCGGGCGACCGTCGCACTCGTAACTGCCGCAGCCGATCAGCTCGCCGTCCATCAGGGCGAGCAGCGCGGCGTGGTCCGGCGCGGGCGCACGGCAGAGCCGGCGCGCCTCCGGTTCGGCCGCGCTCAGGCTCATGCTGAAGAAGCGCAGGTAGAGACTGTCCGGGGTCAGCTTCTCGTGCATCTCCCGCACCGCGTCGAAGTCGTCAGGCCGCGCTGGCCGGATCTCGATCGTGGTGCCGTCGTTCAGCAGAGCGTAAACATTAGGCCCGGCGTCTGCGCCCACATCGCTCCCCGGTTCTGCGACGGCTGACGGTGCCGCACTTACCAGCATTATGAGCTATCAGGACGCGGGCCTACCGGGGACTCCGTCCGTATCCCAGTCGCCTGGCGGCCAGCAGCTCGCGCAGGGCCACAAACGTGCACCCGGCGTCGGCCATCGACCCGACCAGCACCGATGCCTCAGATCGGCCCGACTGACATCGCGACGCAATCAGGACCTGGAGGCGCAGGCGGGCCGCAACCCTGTCTTGGACGCGCGCGGCCTGAGATGCTGCGCAGGTAAGGCGGCGAGCATGACATGGCTGCCGGGGACGTGCAGGTTGCCGACGGAGATACGTTCGACGCAGTGCCCGACCTCGCAGGCCTACCTGGTGACCGAGCGTTCGCCCAGCACAACGAGCTGGCGACCTATCCGAGAGTTGGTTTCTGATAATCATGGAGTGGACTGGCGCCCGGTACGCGGACCAGCCGACCATCGAGGTCGGGATCTGGATCGGCGCACCACCAGAGCGCGTGTGGACCCTGGTGTCGGACATCGGGTTGATGCCAAGGCTCAGCGGCGAGCTTCAGTCCGTTGAATGGCTCGACAACGCGTCAGGACCTGCGGTGGGCGCGAGGTTCCGCGGAACCAGCAGGCATCCCGCCCTAGGTGAATGGTCCACGATCTCCCACGTCGTTGAGCATGACCCTGGCCGGGTGTTCGCGTGGGCGGTGGAGGATGTCGAGGTGCCCAGCGCGACGTGGCGATTCACGCTGCGACCGGAGCAGGCAGGAACGTGGCTGAGCCAGTGGGCGCGGATGGGACCGGGTCGCTCCGGTCTGAGCATCGCGATCGAGCAGGCGCCGGACAAGGAACAGAAGATCGTCTTCGTCCGGATGCGAGAGTTCGAGGAGTCGATGACCCGTAGCCTTGCTGCGATCAAGGCCCTCGCTGAGCAGGCCTGATGCGCACCGCGACCACCGTGGAGGCATCCCAGTACGGCACCTGGCGCGAGACCCTCGACTTCGTTCTGGAGGCTGAGAAGCTCGGCTTGGACATTTGCTGGGTCGCGGAGGCGTGGGGATCGGACGCGCCGTCACCCCTGGGGTATCTCGCCGCGCGGACCGGCCGGCTGCTGCTCGGCTCGGGCATCATGCAGCTCGGCACCCGCACTCCGGTGTCACTGGCGATGACAGCCTTGACGCTTGCCGAGCTGTCCGGCGGCCGGTTCCTGCTCGGCCTGGGCCCGTCGGGGCCGCAGGTGATCGAGGGACTGCACGGCGTTCCGTTCGCCAAACCGCTCACCAGGATGCGCGAGACAATCCAGGTGATCCGCCAGGCGTTCGCTGGCGAGAAGATCACCTTCACCGGCAGCCAGTTCCAGATCCCGCGACCCGGCGGCGAGGCACGGCCGATGCGGCTGTCGATACCCGCCAACCCCCATATCCCGATTTACATAGCGTCGATGTCGCCCAAGATGCTGGAGCTAACCGGCGAACTCGCCGACGGCTGGCTCGGCACCAGCTTCGTTCCCGAAGGCTCGTCCGCCTATTTCGAGCACCTTGACGCCGGCCTTGGCGCGGCAAAGCGTGACCGCGGCGACCTGGACGTGTGCCAGGGCGCGGAAGTCGCGATCCTGCCGGACGACGACGCGGTCGCGGCACACGTCGCGCTGCGAAAGAAGGAACTAGCCTTTAGCCTCGGCGGGATGGGTTCGTCGGGCACCAACTTTTATAACAACGCCTACAGTCGCCAGGGCTGGGCTGATGTCGCAGCACGGGTCCGGGAGCGGTGGCAGGCTGCCGATCGTGACGGGGCCGCCGGGCTGATCACCGACGAGATGGTCCTGAGCACGACCCTGATCGGCACCGAACAGATGGTCCGTGACCGGCTCAGCGTGTGGCGCGATGCCGGCGTCACCACCGTCCGTCTGTATCCGGCCGGAGCCACCCTCGACGAGCGCCTCACCACGCTCGGCCGCGCCCTCGAACTCGTCCGCGCGCAACCCTAGAGGATGGCCTGCGAGAGGGTGCGCCGACGCTTGTCGGTGTCAACGCCGTTCGTCCGGTGGGGGCGCTGATACGTTGACGCCTCCGGTACGTTGACGCCTCCGGCTCGGAGTCGCGGAGGATGTGATGAAGTTGCACTACCCGCTCAGTGCGCTTGCCGCCTAATGAGGAGATCAGGCCGATTATGTCCAAATATTTTACTTACGCCATTGACAAGCGATATTTGCCGTTGTTGCTGGCCTTCGGGCTGCGGGGTTCCAAAGATGGCGTCACGCTTACGGACGAAGGCTCCCTTTTGGCGACCTTCGGTTTTGTCAAGATCGAGACGCCGCTGGCAAACGTCACCGAGGCGCACATCACCCGGAACTACCGCTGGTGGACCGCGTTCGGCGTTCGTGGATCCATGGTCGACGACGGCTTGAGCTTTGGAACAAACCACGACGCGGGGGTGTGCATCCATTTCGCGGACAAGGTGTCATCACCGCTTCGCCGAAGTGGCCACTCGGCGCTCACCGTGACCGTGGCTGACCTCGAAGGGTTGACCAACGCCTTGGGGCCCGAGCACGGCGAAGCATCCAGTGCCTCCCGGCCCTGAGCCGATCACCTCCTCGGAGCTCTCGGCGAGCTCAACGTGAAGGCATCGCAGCCACCGCCAGCGGCCAGCGCCCGGGCTGGTGGATACCGACGCGAGGTTGTCGGAGGTGCCCACTTCGGGGATGGACGCCGCTCCGGATGCCACCGGGTCGAGGATCGGGTCTTCACACTAGTCCATCAGGTCAGGTGAACGCTGTTGTCCGCATGCGCGTCGAACTGGTATGTACCTGTCACCGGGAAGGCATATCTGGGTTATCAGGCCACGCGGTGACTCTTGCCGAAGAAGGAGGCAATAATGGGCAGCTCAGTTGTCGGCTTCTCCACTGCCGTACGCTATCTTTGCAGCCGATTAGCCGTTCCCGTGACGGCCGTCGCCGTCGCCGTCGCCGTGGCCGTGGCGCCCACGGCGGCTGTCGCAGCTTCGGGCGCTGCGGCTCCGGCGGTAATCGCGACCATCCCGGTAGGCCACGCACCGTTGGGGATTGCGACTAACCCGGTGACCGATACCGCCTACGTCGCCAACGTCGGCGGCAACACGGTGTCGGTGATCAACGGGAGGACCAAAAAGGTGACCGCGACCATCAGTGTCGGGAACGCACCGCACGACGTGGGGACCAACCCAGTGACCAACACCGTCTACGTCACCAACGTTCTCGACAACACGGTGTCGGTGATCAACGGGAAAACCAACACAGTGACCGCGACCATCCCGGTCGGCATCAACCCGGTCGGGGTGGCTACCAACCCGCTGACCAACACCGCCTACGTCGCCAACGACGGCAATGACACGGTGTCGGTGATCAACGGGAGGACCAGCACGGTGACCGCGACCATCCCGGTCGGCACCGAGCCGAGCGGGGTGGCGACCAACCCGCTGACCAACACCGCCTACGTCACCAACGTCGGCGACAACACGGTGTCGGTGATCAACGGGAGGACCAAAAAGGTGACCGCGACCATCCCGGTCGGCACCGAGCCATTCGAGGTTGGGACCAACCCGCTGACCAACACCACCTACGTCGCCAACGACGGCAGCGATACGGTGTCGGTGATCAGGGGGAAGACCGATACGGTGACCGCGACCATCCCGGTCGGCACCCAGCCATTCGAGGTTGGGACCAACCCGCTGACCAACACCGCCTACGTTGCCAATTTCGGCGACAACACGGTGTCGGTGATCAGGGGGAAGACCGATACGGTGACCGCGACCATCCCGGTCGGCACCCAGCCATTCGGGGTGGCGACCAACCCGCTTACCAACACCGCCTTCGTGACCAACGACGGCAACGATACGGTGTCGGTGATTTCGGGCTAACCGGCGCAGCGGCCCCGATCAGGGCGTCCGCTGGCGGCTGCGATTGACCTTAAGTGTCAAACGGCCCTGCCGCTAGGGCAACCAGCCCATTGACGCCCAGTCGGGGGGCTGCCGCCCAGACCGCCCGTGGACTGGAGGGAGTGCCCCCGCACCGAGTGTGCCCAGCCGCTCGACCACAGCAAGCGGCGGCGGTCGTAGTTGATGTCTGCGGGCGGCCCGTGACCCATACCGGCCCGTGACCATACCCGGGACCACACCAGGGCCTCCCCCTGGTGTGCCGACGCCGACCGTAAAGAACAGGACTAAGCCGGCGGCCCCCGGCCCCAGACCTCCGACACCACCCGATGCAGCCCACCCCGAGAACCGGCACCGAGGCCCTGCGCGCCGCCGCAATGGCCTGGCTCGCGCCCTGACCCCGACTGGAGGCTCGCCATGCGTACCCGAAAGCACCCCCTGACCCCGCTCGCGGCCGTCGCCGCCGGCCTGCTGGCCCGCGCCGCGGGGACCGTCTGCCTGGACACCGTTCAGTACCTGCGGCACCGTCGTGAGGGCGGCACCGAGAGCCCGCTGGCCTGGGAATTCGCGCCGGTCGACACGTGGGAGACGGCGCCTGACCCAGGGCAGGCCGCCCGCCGCCTGATCGAGGGCTTCACCGAGCGCAAGCTCGCCGACCGCTGGGCCTGGCCGATCAGCACCGCCGCGCACTGGGCCTACGGATCGGCCGCCGCGGCGATGTACGGCGTCATGGCCGGATCGGCGCGCCGACCGCACCCCGCATTCGGCGTGCCCTTCGGCGCCACGGTCTGGGCGACCAGCTACGTCGTGCTCCCAGAAGCCGGGCTGTACAAGCCGATCTGGAAGTACGACGCGAAAACCCTGGCCTGGGACTTGAGCGCGCACCTCGCCTACGGCGCGGGCACCGGAACCACGTTCTGGCTACTGACCAAGATCATTTGACCGAACGACAACGGGGGCTGGCCTTCACTGCGGCGGCTCCCTGGTGGTCCTGCCAACCATGGAACGCGCTCCGCGAAGCCCGACGCACCAGTGGAAGTCCCTGGCCAGTACCGTGGTCCATGATCCGCCCGTGGGTGCCCGGGGACGTCACCTCGTCTTCGGCACGGGCCACCTCGACGTCCGGGCGGCCGGTGTGGGAGAAGTCATGTGCCAGCGGCGCCCGCCGATCTTCCTCGGGCCTCCGCCCCGAGAGATAGGCTGTGAGCTGTGTCACCGTTGCTGGTCGGCGCCGATAGTTGGTGTGGGCGGGCTGGCAATTCAGGCTTCGGAGGCCGTGTGAGCGCTAACTCCCGGATGGACGATCGGGGGTCCGCTTTCCGGCTTCACCGGATCGGGATGAGCCCCGACGCTATGGACCCGGCGTAGCGTGGTGCCGGGCTGAGGCCACCGCTTCCCGTCCCCGGGGACGCGAGCCTGAGCTGAGGGGCCGGCGCAACGAGTGCGCCTTGCTTGACCAGTTGGTAGCGTCGGTCCGGGCGGGCGAGAGCCGCGTACTCGTGGTATGCGGCGAGCCGGGAGTCGGCAAGACCGCGCTGCTGGATTACCTGGCCGGGAAGGCGACCGGCTGCCGGGTGGAACGGGCCGCCGGAGTTCAGTCGGAGATGGAGCTGGCGTTCGCCGGGCTGCATCAGCTGTGCGCGGCCATGCTGAACCGCCTCGGGCAGGCGCACCCGTATCCGTACCGAACAGGCTCGCGCCCACCTGCTATACGGCGAGTGGCTTCGGCGTCAGGGTCGGCGCGGCGAAGCGCGGGAGCAGCTACGCAGCGCCCACAAGATGCTGGACGCGATGGGAATGGCGGGATTTGCCGAACGCGCCCGCCGGGAGCTGGCCGCCACCGGCGAGGCCGTGCGCAAGCGCACGATCGAGAAGACTAGCGAGCTCACCGCGCAGGAGGCCCAGATCGCTTGGCTGGCCGGTACCGGGCATACGAACCCGGAGATCAGTACTCAGCTGTTCATCAGCCCGCGAACGGTCGAATGGCACTTGCGCAAGGTGTTCAGCAAGCTCGGTATCGGCTCCCGGAAAGAACTCCGCGCCGCCCTGCCAGATCTCGGCCGGATCCACCTGTCAGCCCAGTGTGACGCCCGTTATTCGACGTCGAGTTCGCGCGGGCTGGTCTTGATGAGCTCATAGAGCTCTTCGCCTTCTCGCCGCTGGGTGAACCGCGCACATGCCCCTGCTGCGGCGGATGGGTCTCGGGGAAGCCGAGGCGGCCCGCTTCGGCAGCAGCCGACACCGGCCGGATGCCGGCGCCTGGTGAGCGCTCGCGCCAAGGAATCGGCGGAGAATGGTAGTGAGAACCTGCCATCACGCCGTGGGCGGCCCTCGGTGCGATCGGGCAGCGGAGGTGCCGCGTGCAAATCGGCGAGATCCTGACAGCGGCACGGCGGCAGGCTGGGCTCACCACTACGCAGGTCAGCCAGCGGACCCGGATCAGGGAGACGATCATCCGGGGGATCGAACGGGACGACTTCTCGGCCTGCGGCGGGGACTTCTATGCGCGCGGGCACATCCGCGCCATCGCCCGTGCCGAGGGCGTGGACCCCGAGCCACTGATCCGGGAGTACGACGCCAGCCACAGCACGCCGCAGCCCAGTGCCGCTGCTGGCGTGCCCGGGCCGGCCCGCGCCCCTCCGGCTCTCCGGGCGCCGCCGGCCGACCTGGGTCGTTGCGCTGCTAGCCGTGCTCGCGGCAGTCGTCAGCCTGGTCGCCTATCACCTGGCGGCATCTCAGCCCGCCGCCCGCGGAACGGCCACCGCCCGCACGCCGGTCGCCTCGCATCAGGTCGGCCGCAGGCGCCCGGCCGCGACGAACACGGTTGCGCCGCCTGCCTCGCGCCATGGCTCACCCGACGTAGTGATCTTCCTGACGGCGGTGAGCGAGCCTTGCTGGGCCGACCTCACCACTTTGAGCGGCGCGGCGATCTTCCAGGGCATCATCGAGCCGGGCACCTCGAAGACCTGGACGGAACGGCGGGCAGTCACCCTGCGGCTGGGCAACCCCGGCGCGGTCACGCTGACCGTGGATGGCAAGAGCCGCGGGCTCGGGTCGGCCCCGGTCACGCTGAGCCTGGCACCCGGTCAGGGAATATCCGGGTAACGCCGCCGGACCTCCGCCTCTGTCGTTGGCTTCGTCGTAGCCAGCCTGGCAGGGAGCTGGCTGCCTCGCAGCCGGCCTGCCTCGCCAGGGCCAAGGGAGCCCTGGGACAGGCGGAGGGACCTATTCTGGCCTGGTGCTTGACTTGAGCAACCTCGATCTGGAGGAGATCGCCGGCGCGCTTTCCGACCAGGGCTCAGGCTGGCACGGGCCATTCAGGGTAAGAGAGCCTTCCGCCGCTTCAAAGACGAACTCCGCGTCGAGTTCCCGGACCTGCTGCCAGCCTGGTACGCCTTCCGCGTTGCCCGCGCAACGCGCCGCGCCGTCCAGTGGCTGGCCGACAACTCGCTTATCGACGACGAGGCCGCTGACCATTTCCTGGACGCCCACCCAGATCCCGGCCTGCCCTGAGCCCTGCGGTCAGTCGGATCACCGTAGCGCGAGCAGGTGGAATTGCCACGGCTCCAGGGCAACGAACAGCCCGGGGTCAGCCAGTTCGCCGCCGTCGCGGCTGAACATGCTTTCCTGCAGCAGGTCAGTCAGGCACCAGGTCCGGCCGCGCAGGTCTGTCCAGTCCAGGGGAATCCGGCCTTGGGCCGGCTCGGCGGAGAGGTTGACCACGACCACATGCCGGTCGCTGCCGCGGTCACCGGACCAGGACCAGGCGACCAGGTTGCGGCAAGACTGGTTGTCGGGCCAGCCGCCGGCCTCGAGCAGCCGCCACGCGCCTGCCCGCACCCGGTGCGCGGCGACGGCGGCCAGCAGCCGCCGGTACCAGCCGGCGAGGCCGATGTCCGGCGGCTCGCTAGGACGGCGCGACAGGAACACCGGTGGCCGTACTCGCCGGCCCTCGAACTGTCCCTCGTACCACAAGGTCGCGCCGGGCAGCGTGGCAATGATCACCGCGGCGGCGCGCTCGGCGCCGGCCGGCATGCGGGCCGCGATGCGGGGCTCGTCATGGTTCTCCAGGAAGCGCAGCAGCCTGGACTGGTAACTCAGCCCGGCGCGCAGGTGGTCGCGGACGGCAGCCGCGTCCGCTCCGATTAGCCGGTCGTACAGGCGCTTGTCGTAACAGAAGTCGAACCCCTGCTGCTGAAGCTCCCACTCCAGGTCCCAGTAGGCCTCGGCGACCAGCACCGTCTCCGGGTGCCGGGCGCGCAGCTGGCCGATCACGGCCGGCCAGAACTCCGCCGCTGGGTCGGGCCCGGCCCGGCTGCCCCAGGTCCCGCCGAAAATGCGGTTGATCACCAGCATGGCCATGTCGCAGCGGATCCCGTCACACTGGCCCGCGATGTCGGCCAGCGTCCGCGCCGTCGCCGCGCGCACGGCCGGGGCGAACGCGTTGAGCTGGACGACATCGGGCCACGGCGGAAAATACGGGTCGCGGCCATGGGCCAGCACCTGCCCGGCAGCCACCAGCCAGCCCGCCGGATCGGCCTCGATGTCGGGCTCGGCGCCGCGCACGAACAGTTCCGGGTTTTCCCTGACCCAGGCATGGTCGGGAGCGACGTGGTTGGGCACGTAGTCCAAGACCAGCCGCGCGCCTCGTGCCGCCAGCGCAGCGCGCGCCGCGGCCAGGGCCGCCGGGCCGCCGAAGGCCGCGTCAGCGACGTAACGGCGCACGCAGTACGGCGACCCGATCACGTCCTCCAGGCGCAGGTCGGGTAGCGCGTCCCGGAACGAGGCCTGCAGCTGGGCATTCCCGGTCGCCAGGGCCAGCCCGGCCATGCTCCGTTCCCACACGCCCATCAGCCAGACCGCATCGACACCGGCCGGGGTGACCGCGTCCCAGTCAGCAGCCGCAACGTCGGCCAGCGTCACCCGGCGCCCGGCCGCCCGGGACAGCTCATCCAGCCAGACCGCGGTGTTGACCTCATAAATAACCGGCTCTTCCGGCCACCCGGTCATAGCGATCCCCTCGGCCGCAGGCCCGTCGCCGCTCTCTGATTGCCCGCCCGCGGCTTCTTCGACATGTTCAAGTTCGACCTCGTCGAGCCGTGGGGACGTTTCGTCACCGCTTCCAACACTTCCGGGGGTATTTCTCGCCCACTCCGGCGGCTTTGGCCGTCACGGCAGCGCCACGCAGCGCGCCCGCTCCCCCGGCCAGGCTAGACCGAAGCTGCGTCCCGTTTGCGTCAGGAGCTCGTGAGGATGACGAGCTGCTGGGTCGCCCGGGTCATCGCGACGTAGCGGTCGACCGCTCCCTCGATGCCGGTGCCGAACGCCTCCGGGTCGATGAGGACGACCAGGTCGAACTCGAGCCCCTTCGCCAGCTCCGGGGTCAGCGACCGGACGCGGGACGTCGCCCGGAACGCGGGATCGCCGATGACGCAGGCGATCCCGTCGGCGTGCGCGGCGAGCCAGGTGTCGAGGATCGAGCCCAGCTCCGAAGCAGATCCGTGTACGACGGGGACGCCGCTGCTGCGGATCGAGGTCGGCACGTTGGCGTCCGGGAGCACGGCCCGGATGACCGGCTCGGCTTCGGCCATGACCTCTTCCGGCGTCCGGTAGTTGATGCTCAGCGAGGCCAGGTTGATCCGGTCGAGCCCGATCCGCTCGAGCCGTTCCTGCCACGACTCGGTGAACCCGTGCCTGGCCTGGGCGCGGTCCCCGACGATGGTGAAGCTCCGGGACGGGCAGCGCAGCAGCAGCATCTGCCACTCCGCGTCGGTCAGTTCCTGCGCCTCGTCGACGACGATGTGCGCGAACGGGCCGGCCAGCCGGTCCGGGTCGGCGCCGGGCAGCGCGGCCTCGTCGACCAGGGCGTCCTGGAAGTCCTCGCCGCGCAGCATCGTCACCAGGCCCACGCCGTACTCGTCGTCGGCGGCCTCGATCAGGCTGTCGACGACCCGGGCCATCCGCTCGCGTTCGGCGGCGACGGCCGCCTCCTGCCGGCGCTTGCGCCGTGACGCCTCCGGGTCGCCGAGCCGCTGCCGGGCCGCGTCCAGCAGCGGCAGGTCGGACACCGTCCAGGCCTGGGCGTCCGCGCGCTGCAGCTTCTGAACGTCCTCGGGGCTCAGCCAGGGAGCGCACTTGCGCAGGTAGGCGGGTACCGACCACAGGTCTCCGACGAGGTCGGCCGCCTCGATCAGCGGCCACGCCCGGTTGAGGGCCGCGCGCAGCTCCCCGTTCTGCAGCAGCGACCGGCGGAGCAGGTCAGCCGGGGCGTCGCCGTCGTGGTTGTCCATCAGGATCGTGAGCAGCTCCTCCCAGATCTGCTCGCGCGCCTCGTTGTGCGGGGTGCCGGGCTCCGCCGCGTCGAACGCCTCGGCCCAGTCGCCGGCGCTCAGCCCGATGTCGGACCAGTGGGTCTCGACCGTCATCGGCTTGGCGGGCGGGTTCTCGTAGAACCTGACGGCCGCCTCGATCGCCTTCACCAGGTCGGCCGACGACTTCAGGCGGGCCACGTCCGGGTCGGCCTCGGCCGCCGCGGCGGCTCCCTCGGGGACGAGGTCCCGCAGCGTGCAGGTCTGCACGCCCTCCTCGCCGAGGCTGGGCAGGACGTCGGCGACGTAGGCCAGGTAGGGCTGGTGCGGGCCGACGAACAGCACGCCGCCGCGGCGGTGACCGAGGCGAGGGTCGGAGTAGAGCAGGTAGGCGGAGCGGTGCAGCGCGACGACGGTCTTCCCGGTGCCCGGGCCGCCGTCGACGACGAGAGCGCCGCGGGATCCGGCGCGGATGATCGCGTCCTGGTCGGCCTGCGATGGTGCCGAGCACGTCTCGCATCCGGGCCGACCGGTTGCCGCCCAGGCTGGCGATGAAGGCGGACTGGTCGTCGAGCGCGGCGTGCCCTTCCAGCCCGTCGGCGGTGAACACCTCGTCCCAGTAGTCGCTGACCCGGCCGCGGGTCCAGCGATACCTGCGGCGGCTGGCCAGGCCCATCGGGTTGGCGTGGGTCGCGCCGAAGAACGGCTCGGCCGCGGGGGAGCGCCAGTCGAGCAGCAGCCGGCGGCCCCCGCTGTCGGTGAGGCCGAGCCGTCCGACGTACACCGGCTCGGGGCTGTCCGCGCTGACGATGTGCCCGAGGCACAGGTCCAGGCCGAAGCGGCGCAGGGTGCGCAGGCGGGCGGTCAGCCGGTGGATCTCCATGTCCCGGTCCATCGCCTTCTGGCCGATGCCGCCGGGCGCCTTGCGCTCGGCGTCGAGGCGGTCGGACAGGTCAGCGATCGACTGCTCGAGGCTCTCCGCGATCGCCGCGAAGTGCTGCTCGTCGCCGGCGATCAGCGCCGGGTCGGCCTTGGCGGCGAGGCGGTCGGGAAGGTCAAACGCGCTGGTAGTCAGGGGGTTCACGGCATCAGCTCCAATCCGAGGTTCGTAACTTTAGATGCAAATTTTTTTGCTCATGAGCTCGTTCGGACTCTGCTATAACTGAAAATGAGGGAGTCGTTTGCGACCGGTGCGCGCACCAAGGCGCCAGGACCGAGCGCGGCTAACAGAGACTCGGTGGTCGGAGCCGCGCTGTGGCGCACACTGCGGGAACACACAGGTTCCGCTGACGCGAAAGGGTGGTCATTCCCGGTTGTGCGCGGCGGGCTGGGGCAGGAAATCTATCGGGAGCCGGATGGCCGGCCAGGGGATGAACGCGGCGACCAAGGCCCGGATGCCCCGGCGGATGAGGAGTCCGGTCAGGTGACCACACCTTCTCCGGCCGGGGCATGACTCTGTCAGGAGCCCCCGGGCGGGGGATGCTCGATGAGCAGACCGCTGTATTGCTCCCGTAGCGCGGTCTTCAGGAACTTGCCCGCGGCCGTTCGCGGGATCTGGCTGGTGAAGACGAACTCGTCGGGGAGCCAGAACTTGGCGAACCTGGGCTCAAGGAAAGCCCGCAGCTCTCCGGCCGTGACCGAGGCACCCTCCTTGAGGACCACCACGGCGACCGGGCGCTCATCCCATTTGGGGTGCTTGGCCGCGATCACGGCTGCCTCCGCGACGGCGGGATGCCCCATCAGCGCATTCTCCAGGTCCACGGTTGAGATCCACTCGCCGCCGGACTTGACCAGGTCCTTGGTCCGGTCGGTGATCTTCATATATCCCTCGGGGTCGATCGTGGCCACATCGCCGGTGCGGAACCACCCATCGTCTGACCATTTGCCGGTGAACTCGGGCGCCTGGTAGTAGCCCGAGGCCACCCACGGGCCGCGTACCTCCAGCTCGCCCATGGCCTCGCCGTCCCAGGGTTCCTCGCCCGTCAGTCCCATGATCCGCATCTCGACGAGCGGGAGCGGCAGCCCCTGCTTCGCGCGGTAGGCATACTGCTGGTCCTCCGGCAGCTCGTCGAGCGAGCTCTTAAGCCAGCAGAGGGTGCCGATCGGGGACATCTCCGTCATCCCCCAGCCATGGACAACCCGCAGCCCATGTCGGTCAAATCCGCGGATCAGGCTTTCCGGCGCCGCCGACCCCCCGACCATCATCCGCATCGCGCCGAGCTTCCAGCGATCCGGCTCCTTGTCCAGCGCCTGCAAGATGCCGAGCCAGATCGTCGGCACACCGGCGGTGAGCGTGACGCCCTCTTGGGCGTACAGGTCGAGCAGGCTCTCCGGCTCCAGGTGCGGCCCCGGAAGGACTTGCTTACACCCGACCATGGTGGCGGTGAATGGCAGGCCCCAGGCGTTGACATGGAACATCGGCACGACCGGGCACACTACCTCCCGATGGCCGATCGCCAGGGCGTCGGTCGTGGCTGATGCCAGGGAATGCAGCACGATCGCACGGTGCGAGTACACCACCCCTTTGGGACGGCCCGTCGTGCCCGAGGTATAGCACATGAAGGCAGCCTCAAGCTCATCCAGCCGCGGCCGGGCGAACTCCTCCGGCTCCGCGGCGATGAGCTCCTCGCCGTCGATCATGCCCTCAGGGCGCCGGCGTGCCGTTCGTCCAGACCACAACATGATTGAGGCTCACCTGCCCGCGGAGCTGGTCCAGCACGGGCAGCAGTACATCATCGGCCAGCAGCACCGAGTCGCCGGCGTGGTTCACGATGTAGACGAGATCGGCAGCCGACAGGCGCGGGTTCAGTGTGTGAACCACTCCGCCCATCAGCGGCACGCCGAAATATGCCTCCAGGTGACGGGCGTTGTTCCAGCTCAGGGTCGCGACTCGATCACCGCGGCCGACGCCGAGGCGGGCCAGCGCGCCAGCGAGCTGGTGGGCACGGCGCCGCACCTCGCCATAGCTGGAGCGGGCTAGCGAGCGATCCGGCCTGCGGCTCACCACTTCCACCTCGGGGAAGTAGCGCGACGCCCGGTCCAGCAGCTGCGGCACAGTGAGCGGGTAATCCATCATCAAGCCATCCACCGGGACCTCCTCCGGCCGACGGTCAGCAGACGCCGCCTTGACTCCGTCAGCCAGCAGCACCCCCGGCGCTGCTCGCGGGGACGGCAAGTAGACCTCACAGCCGGCATCCCTCGACACCGCCATCATCGGCAAGTCCTTGAGCCGGCGCAGAGGCGAACGTCCCAACAGACGGCGCCGATAAAAACCGTGGAGCACGCCGCGACCTCGAGACTGCGTCAGGGGTGCACGCCGATTTAGTAGGCTGGGGTTGGAGAAGTCGGAGAAGCAGCATGTACCCGCTCAAGCTCGCCATCGGCTGGGCCTGGCTCGTCTTCTGGATCTACTGGATCGCGTCAGCCTCCAGCAGCAAGGAGAGCGTCAGCAGCGGGTGGCGGACACGGCTGACCGGCGTCAGCGCGGTTGGGGTGTTCCTGATCGCTGGGGTCCTGCGCGGCGGCAGCCTGGCTGTGCACAGCTTGATTCTCGCGGCGATAGGGGCGCTGCTGTTCGCCTGCGGGATCGCGCTCGCGATCTGGGCCCGGCTGCACCTCGGCCGCAACTGGGGGATGCCGATGACTCAGCGGGCCGAGCCGGAGCTTGTCACCTCAGGCCCCTACCGGTTCGTCCGCCACCCGATCTACTCGGGACTCCTGACAGCGATGCTGGGGACAGCGCTCGTCAACAACCTGCTCGGCCTGATCGTCGTCGCGGTGCTGGTCGCATACTTCTATTACTGCGGGATCGTCGAGGAGCGGAACCTCGCGGCCACCTTCCCCAAGGCGTACCCGGAGTACCGGAGCAGGACGAAGATGCTCATCCCGTTCCTCCTGTAAGACAGCGGATGGGACCGCGCCGGGGAGGGTCCCGCACACAACCACCTGTCATTTGCGGTAGCTACCGTTGCGGAACTCGTCGGTAAGGCATGGATGGGACGGCTGCCAGCCGAGCTCGGCCCGAGCCTTGGCCGCGACGGTGCCCTGATCGAGCAGCAGGACTTCGGCGAAATAGTCGCCTAGGCGTGCCCGAGCCTCGTCGTCGGAACCGGGGACCGCTCCCGGAGCGCCGGCCGCGACCGCGGCCGCCTCGGTTAGTTCGGCAACGGTCGGGTTCAGCCCGTTGCCGATGACGTAGCGGCCGCGAGCCGATTCGTCTTCCAGGACGCGCCGGAAGAAATCCGCCAGGTCCGCGACGTGCACGGTCGACCAGTGCTGTCGTCCGGTGCCGAGCATGATCAGGTTGCCGGCGTCGTCCCGGGGTGAGCCGAGAAGCAGCCCGGGAATCCCTCCGCCGCCGTCGCCGTAGGCGATACCGGAGACGATCACGACTCCGCGCATGCCTGTTGTCGCCGAGCACCCGGCGTTCGATCGGCTCCTTCCACGCCACCATCGCGGGCGCATTGAATGGAGACTCCTCGCTGATGGAGGGGTTGGCCCCGTAGATCCACAGACCGCTGATGTGGAGGTAGGGCTTGCCGGTGCCCGGGAACGCGTCGATCGCGGCATCGACCACTGCGGAGTCCAGCTCTGCGCTGGTGGCGTCGCCGGGACTGGCGGTGTGGATGGCCCCGTCAGCGTCGCTCAGCAGGCTCGCGACCGCCGGTCGGTCGTAGAGGTCGACCACGACCGGTGTGGCACCGCGCGCTGCGACGATGTCCGCCTGGGCGTCGTCGCGGACGAGCGCGGTCACCTCATGGCCGTGCTGCACAGTTCGTCAGTACGTGAGATCCGATGAACCCGGTTGCGCCGGTGAGTGCCACTTTCATGGCCGGAAAGCCTCCTGTCTTGACCGTCAGAAAAACCTGAATCTCGTGGCACGTCCTGGAAAGAGTGCGTGCCTTCGCGACAGCTCCAGGCTTGCCGCCGATCAGGTGAGAGGTGGTCACCGGATCCTGGTGATTCGCGCGCCGTTGACACTACGTGCGCTGGCCTGATACCGAGAGGACTGGGTCGTCGACGGGTGGGTGTCCGGCGCTGGCAAAGGCAGGCCTCTGACGGTGAATCGAGCGAAGCCCCAGCTGATCGGCCGTGGTGATCTTCTCGCCGCTTTGGATCGCGCGGCGGCGAGGAAGGTGACGATGATCTCGGCTCCGGCTGGGAGCGGGAAGACGTCGCTGCTGCGCGCGTGGGCCGACCGTCCGGGGCAGCCGCACCGGATCGCCGTGGTGCAAGTGAAGCGCGATCAGCACGACGCCCAGCAGTTCTGGCTGGCCCTGCTCAGCGGGGTCCGTCAGGCCGCTGCCACAACTGGCCGTGCGGAACCGCCAGCAGCGACGCCTGACTTCAATGGGCGGGCGATGGTTGACCGGGTGCTCTCGGAGCTCACAGAGCACCATGGTCACCTCATGCTGGTTATTGATGATCTGCACGAGCTGGCCTCGCCGGATGCGCTCGCCCAGCTCACCCGGTTGCTGACCAATCTTCCCGGCGATGTACACGCGGTGCTGGCGACCCGTCGCGATCTCCGGCTGCGCCTCCATCAGCTAAGACTCGCAGGCGAGCTGGCCGAGATCCGGGCGGCAGATCTGCGCTTCAGCGAGCGCGAAACGCGGAAGCTTCTCGATGCCTCGGGTATCGCGCTGTCTGACGCCGGGGCGGCGCTGCTGCACCAGCGGACCGAAGGGTGGGCCGCGGGCCTGCGGCTCGCGGCGATCTCCCTGGCTGATCACCCCGACCCGGAGCGTTTCGTCGCCGAGTTCTCCGGCAGTGACCGGACGGTCGCCGAGTACCTGATCGCCGAGATGCTGGACCGCCAGCCCGACGATGTCAAGGATCTGCTGCTGCGCACCTCCCTGCTCGACCGGGTCAACGGCGAACTGGCCGATCTGCTGACCGGCCGCCCCGGCTCGGAACGGATCCTGCTGGAACTCGAGGACGCGAACGCGTTTGTGGTCTCGCTCGACCCCCAGCGGACGTGGTTTCGATACCACCATCTGTTCGCGGATCTGCTGCGGCTGGAGCTGCGCCGGGCGGTGCCCGAAGAACTGGCAGCGCTGCACCGGCGGGCCGCCGGGTGGTTCACCCAGCATGGCCAGGTTGTCGACGCCATCTGGCACACCCAGGCGGCGGGCGACTGGCCCGGCGCGGCCCGGCTGCTCGCCGACCATTCGTTCAGCCTGACGCTCGACGGGCAGACGCAGACCATCCAGGCGCTGTTGCAGGCCTTCCCGCCGGGCGCGGATGACCCCGAGCTTGCCCTGGTGCGCGCCGGAGTGGACCTTGCGCAGGGACGCCTGGACGAGGCGGCCGCGCACCTGGCGGTCGCCGAGTCGCATGCTGAGGCGGCGCCGCCAGATCGCCAGCACCGCCTTCAGGTGGCGATCGCGGCGCTGAAGCTGTCGCTGGCGAGGCGGCGCGGTCACCTTCCCGGCGTCCTCGAGCAGGTTAAATTCCTTGCCTCCCCGGTAACCGGGCACTCCGATGAGGACATCGCACTCGGCAGCGACCTGCGGGCGGTGGCGCTGATGAATCTGGGGACTGTCGAGGCGTGGTCCCTGGGGCTTCCAGACGCTGAACGTCATCTCCGGGAGGGCGCGGCCCTGGCCCGGAAGATCGGACGGCCCTATCTCGAAGTCAGCTGCCTGGCGCAGCTCGGTTTCGCGTCGAAGATCCGCCCGTTCGCCACGGCCCGGCGGCGTTGCCAGGAGGCGATAGCCGTCGCCGAGCGGCACGGCTGGGGCGCGGAGCCCATCGTCGCGCCCGCGCTGGTAACGCTGGCGGGCACGATGGTGTGGACGGGCGGGTTTGACGAAGGCGAACGATGGCTGCAGCGCGCCGCGCAGGCTCTGCAAGCAGACACCGGGCCGGACATCAGGCTGCTGCTGCACCTGACAGCCGGGATACTGCACGCCTGTCGCAGCCGTCACCGTGAGGCGCTCGAGGAGTTCACCGCGGCCGAACGCCTGCGATCGCAGCTAGCGGGATCGCACGCGCTGGCGAGCCAGGTAACCGGCTGGCTGGTGACCACGCTGGCCCGGCTCGCGATGACCGGCGAAGCCCGCGCCTGTCTCGCGGCCCTCGATGACGAGCGGGCCAGCTCAGGCGAAGTCCGTAACGCCGACGCTGTGATCTGCCTCGCGGAAGGCAATCCGGCCGCGGCTCTCGCCGCTATGCAAGAGGTCCTGGACGGCACGGCACCGGTCGTCGGTTACGTCACGGTCGTTGTGACTCATCTGCTGACCGGGCTCGCCCACTGGCAGCTCGGTGACCAGCGCGCGGCGAACCAGGCCGCGGAACGCGCCCTGGGCCTTGCCGAGGCTGACCGGCTGGTCCTGCCGTTCGCGATCACGGGCTCACGCGAGCTGCTGGAGGCCCTGCCGCGGCATGAGACGGCTCACGCCGCGCTGCTCGCCGACATCCTCGACGTCATGCACGGCTCCTCGCTGGCGGCCCATGGCCAGCAGCCATCGCGGCTGACGGAGGAGCTTAGCCCTACCGAGCTGAGGGTGCTGCGGTATCTGCCGACCAATCTGTCCCGGCCGGAGATCGCCAGCGAGCTGTCCGTCTCGGTGAACACGGTCAACACGCACGTCCGCAACATCTACGCCAAGCTTCAGGCCCGTGATCGCTCCTCCGCGGTGCAGCGCGCGCGAGATCTGCGGCTACTGTCGGCAGGCCTGACGCGTTAGCACGGCGGTCACCTGATCCTGGTGATGCGGGTTCACCTGCCAGCGCTCGATCATGACGTCATGGACCCAGCGCCCGCCCTGTATGCGATCCGGATCAAGGGCCATCTCGGCGCCACGTTGCTGTCCGCGTTCCCGGCGCTGGCGCCGCAGCGGCACGGCGCCGACACCGTGCTCACCGGCCTGCTGGACCGGTCGGCACTCTACGGGGTGCTGGCTGAGGTCGAGGCGCTCGGCCTCGACCTCGTCGAGATCCGCCAGATCGCACCACAACGCAAATCACCAGAATCAGGTGCCAGCCGCTTATCTTGATAGCCACTAACGTCGGAGACACCCGACCGGGAGAAGGGAGCGGGCCCAGTGACCGAGGATGCCAGCCGCGCCGGGTGGCTGCAGCAAGCGCGCTCCTACCTGCGCGACGCCGACCCCGTGCTGGCCCGGCTCATTGACGACCGGCCGGACTTCGACCCCCGGGCGTGGATCGACCAGCTACCGCCGATGGATCTGTACGGTGCCCTGCTGTTCCAGGTCACCGGCCAGCAGCTGTCCGTCCCGGCGACCCGCCGGACACTGGCCCGCATCGCGGCCCTGTTCGGCGGCCATCTCCCCGCCCCTACCGAACTGCTGGGAATCGATCCCGGCAAGCTGCGCGAGGCCGGGCTTTCATGGCGGAAGATCAGCACACTCCGCGACCTCGCCGGGCGGCTATCGGACGGCCGGCTGGACCCGGACATACTGAGCGATCTTCCCGACGACGAACTGATGGCGGAGCTGACCGCGATTCCCGGGATAGGCCCGTGGACCGTGCAAGGTGCCCTCATCATCGCGCTGCGGCGAGAAGACGTCGTCCTGCCGGGCGATCTTGCGCTCCGCAAGGCCGTCCAGGCCGCGTATCAGCTCGACCACCTCCCCATCCAGCAGGAGGTCCTCGCCATCGCCGAGAAATGGCGGCCCTACCGTAGCCTGGCGACCAGCTACCTGTTCTCCGCCGCCTTCGAGCCGGCCGGGCACCACCGGCCGGCCGACACTGAAGCGCTTGAACTTGACATCTTCCACCGCCCTGAAGGACGGGGATTCCCGTGGCTGAGCTAAGCAGCAACGAGCGGTTCGCGGTTCGCAGGCCGGGACAACTCCGCGCCTCCCCGCGCAGTCACGGGGCGCCCCGCCGCGATGTTGATAGCCGCGTTCACGTCAGCGTTGCAGGCGTATCCGCGGGCTACGCAGCGGAACCGAGATTGGTTCTCTCTCGACTCCGCTGCGATGTGCCCGCACGCCGAACAGCGCTGCGAGGGGTGTACGCGGGATTGATCTTCTCGACGCGCCCGGGGGCCTTGTCCTCCAGGCGCTTGACCAGGAAACCCCAGCCGTTGGCCAGGATTCCCCGGTTAAGGCCGGCCTTCCGGGCGGCCTTCCGCTCCAGCCGCAGGAGCCGGGCCCGCTGTGTGTCTCGCAGCGCTGGGCGTTGCAGGAGCGTGCCCGTCGACAGCGCGGCCGAGACGGCCACGCCGCGGTCGACGCCGACGACCTCACCAGTGCCGGGGCCGGGAACGGGCTCGGGGATGGCAGCGAACGCGATAGGCCACCGTCCCGCGCTGTCCCAGGTCACCCGGTAGCCAGGTGTCCGGCCACGGCCGCGCCGGTACATGACGCGCTGCTCCTGGCCGAGGTTCCACCCGAACCGCGCATGCGCGCAAAGCCCCAGCAACGGGGCTTCCTGCTCAGCCTTAGGTCGAAGCCGGTAGCGGGACACGCGCAGAACGTAGCAACCCCCGCCGACAGTTCCCCCAAAGGGAGGGAGCGGCGTTTCCTCCCCGCCCAGAACGACGGGGTTTCCACGCCGCGCACGCGATGAATGGCGGTCGGCCGCGCCATCACCGGCCTCGGGGCCTTCACGTCACGCCCGGTGCTCTGCCAATGGGCGCGACGTCGACTCGGTAGACGGCTTCCGACTCCCGCTTCATACCCGACTCGATGCCGCGTACCAGTGACTTGACCTGCGCAGCGCGGAGGTGATCGGCAATGTCAAGGCGGGCGATAACCCACGCCCGGCCCGGTCCGATGAAGGTGACCAGGACTTCGTGAATGGCGGTGACTCCGGGGTAGGCGAGGAGGAAGGCTCGTACTCTTGTTCATCAGCCGGCGTGAGTGGCTGGGTGGCGGAGCCATCAGCATCGCCACCCCCGGCAGCCGCGGGGGTCAGCGGCCAGGCGCCGACCAGGAAGTCGTGGCTGCGTTTGACGAGCCGGAGGCTGGTGCGGATAAGCACCAGCCCGATGAGCACCGCTGCCACCCCCTGGGGTATGGACGATCCGGTGATCTGATTAAGGGCCAGGGCGGCAAGCGTGATCACGTCTCCCGAGACCGATACCGCGTCCTCGACGAACACGGCCCGCAGCGCGGGGTCGGACGTGACCCTGGACTCATCCAGGAGGCCTCGGTGGTAACGGTGCGCCCGGCGGGTCATCGGCCCGCTGACTGGCGGAATGACACCGATCAAAGACGGCGGAGAAGGCCAGCACGACATATGCCACGGTGAACGAAGAAGTGACGCCGGGGTGGATCAGCTCAGCAATGCCCGCACGCAAGGAGAACGCCGCACCGGCGACGAACACGCCGAGGGCCGCGATCACGCCCAGAAGTAAGCTTCCCGCCCGTACCCCAGGGGATGCCGGTCGTCAGGGCGGCGGAGCTGCGACGCTGAGCGATGAAGAGGAAGAAGTCGTTGGCGGTATCGGCGAGTGAATGCGAAGCCTCGGCGGCCATCGCGGACGAACCAGTGAAGACCGCCACGGCGACCTTGGCGAGCGCGACCCCGAGGCCTGATCCAAGGGCTACCAATACGGTCCGGCTGCTTTCGTCCCGGCATTACGCGGCCTCCGCCCGATTCGACCAGCCTGGCGCGGTTTGACCCGACCACTGCCGTTCCTGCCCGAGTTCGGGACGATCGATCCGGCCGCTGTCACGTTTTCGGGAAGGCTCGCCGCGGCGGGAGCATCCGCTGTGGCGGTCATATCGCGTTAATTCCGGTCGTCAAGGGACGCACCGCAAGGCCCAGGTACTCGGCCAGCCACGGCCCGGTCACGCTGCCCGCGTCGCGCGCGACTTCGGCGGGCGTCCCCGCCGCGAGGATGCGGCCGCCTTCCGGGCCGCCGCCCGGGCCCATGTCGATGAGGTAGTCGGCCGCCGCCAGCAGGTCGAGGTCGTGATCGATGACGATGATCGTGGCTCCGGCGTCAAGCAGCCGGTCGAACACGCTGACCAGCGTTGCCACGTCGAGCGGGTGCAGGCCCGTGGTCGGCTCGTCGAACACGTACAGCGCGCCCCGCTGGCTGCTGCGCAGCCTGGAGGCGATCTTCAGGCGCTGCGACTCGCCGCCAGACAGCGACGGGGTCGGCTCGCCGAGCTTCAGGTAGCCGAGGCCGACGTCATTGACGGGCCGCAGCGCCGCCGCGATTGGCGGCCCGGTCGGCGAACCGCTCGACGGCGTCGTGCACGCTCAGGCCGAGCACGTCGGCTATGGTCATGCCTTCGACCCGGACCGCGAGGACCGCGTCGTTGAAGCGCGCGCCGTGGCAGGTCGGGCACTGGACGGTGATGTCGGGCAGGTACTGGACGTCGAGGTCCAGGTGCCCGAGACCGCGGCAGGTCGGGCACTGGCCCTCGCGGGTGTTGAACGAGAAGTGGCCGGGCTTCCAGCGCCGGCGCCGGGCGTAGCGGACGCGGCGAACAGGCGGCGGATGTGGTCGAACGCCCCGCAGTAGGTTGCCGGGGTTGACCGCGCGTTCTGCCCGATCGGCGAGGCGTCAATCTGGACAATCTGCCGGATGCCCTGCAGGTTCAGGCGGCGGACATGGCCGGGCTCCGCGAGCGCCGCTCAGCGGCGCCCGCGCGGCGGGGATGAGGCTGTCCAGCACGAGGGCGGTCTTGCCCGCCCCGGACGGGCCGGCCACCGCGGTCAGGCGGTTCACCGGGAACTCGGCGGTGAGGTCGTGCAGGTTGTAGAGGTCGGCGATCTCGATGGTGATCTGCCCGTCGTCGGCCGGCGCGCTCGGGCCGGTCGCGGGGAACGCCGGGCGCGCCGGCCAGGAACGGGCCGATGATCGAGCGAGGGTCGGATTCCAGCTGACCGGGGGTGCCCTGCGGCGATCACCGTGCCGCCCTGGCGCCGGCCCCGGGGCCGAGTTCGATGACCCAGTCGGCGGAGCGGATGAGCTCCCGCTCGTGCTCGACCACAATCACCGAATTGCCGTTCCCGGCGAGGGCGGAGATCATCTTGCGCAGCCCGGTGACGTTGCTGGGGTGCAGTCCGACCGACGGCTCGTCCAGCACGTAGAGCATGCCAGTGGTGCTGGCGCGGACGGTCGAGGTGAGCTCGATCCGCTGCCGCTCGCCGGTCGACAGCGAGGCGCCGGGACGGTCGAGGGTGAGGTAGCTCAGGCCGACGTCGAGCAGCGGCGTGAGCGCGCCGTTCAGCTCGGCGAGCAGGCCGGTGGTCACCCGGCTGAGCTCGGCGGGAAGCCCGGCGGGAAGGCTGGCCGTGAACGCGCGCAGCTCGGCCAGGCTGAGCATGCTGATCTCGGCGATGTTGCGCCCGCCGAGCTGCGAGGTCAGTGCCTCCGGCCGCAGCCGGGTGCCGTGACATACCGAGCAGGTGCGGGTGATGACGAAACGCTGCACCAGCCGGCGGGTGCGCTCGTTGTCACTGCGCAGCGAGCGCTCCACCGCGGCGACGGCGTTGTCATAGTTCACCGACAGCTGCACGGTCCGTTCGTTCCGGCCCGAGTGCAGCGTTACCTGCTGCTGGACGGGCGCGCCGTGCAGCACGATCTCGCGCTCGCGCTCGGTAAGCGACTTGTACGGGACGTCGAGGCGGACCCCGAGCTCACCCGCGGCATACATCGACAGCCGCCGCCCGCCGGAGTTCCAGGGCAGCACCGCTCCCTCCTCGATCGTCTTGTCCGGGTCGGGCACCAGGGTGGCCTCGTCGACCTCAGACCGCACGCCCAGGCCCTGGCAGGCCGGGCACGCGCCGTAGGAGTTGAAGGCAAAGGACTCGGCGCTGGGGTGCTCAAAGCGCGCCCCGCAGACCGGGCAGACGATCTCCTCGGCAAACGCGGCGACCGACGGGCCGACCCGGTGGCCGTTCGGGCACAGGTGCGAGCCGAGCCGCGACATCATCAGCCGCAGGACGTTCAGGACTTCGGACATGGTCCCGACGGTGCTGCGCGGTCCAGGAATCGGCGGCCGCTGCCGCAGGGCAAGCGCGGGCGGGAGGTGATCGATCCGGTCCACGTCCGGGCGCTGCGCCTGGGTCAGCCGGCGGCGGCTGTAGGTGCTCAGGCCGGAGAGGTACCGCTGCATGCCCTCGGCGTACAAGGTGCCGATGGCCAGCGATGTCTTGCCCGATCCGGACACGCCGACGACGGCGACCGTGCGCCACAGCGGCACGTCGACGTCGACGTCGCGCAGGTTGTTGTGCCGGGCGCCGCGCACGCCGATGGCATCGGGCAGTGTCACGGGCACGCGAATATCAGCAGCAGCCATGCCAGTCAACCTAGACCCAAGCGGGCTTGGCGGAGCGAGGTGCGAGGGACTGGCGCGTCACCGGGCAGAACTGGATGCTGCCAGCGCCGGAGGTGGCGATGTCACGGTACCTCCCTGGAATCTCCCGGCACGTCCCCGGTGGCCGTGCGAGCCGTCGCGCGACAGGCCCAGACTCACCACCACGCAGGTGAAAGGCCGTCACCGGATCCAGGTGATTCACGCGCCGGGCCGACTGGGAAGGCGCACGCCAACCGCACCGGTTACGAGGGTGTCCCAGACACGCCGGTGCCCCGCCCGATATTGTCAGGCAGGTTTGCCCGAGATACTGGGGTTGGCGAAGGTGTGCCACCAGCTATAGCTGGCCTAGCGGGCGACGTACGCGCCCTTGCCGATCCGCACCCTGATCAAGCATGTTTTTAGCCGCCATGACCGGGAGGCGCCTGGGATGCTGAGCAAAGAAGATCGAACGAGTCTTACCTGGTTGCAGATGAACTACGAAGATCACTTCAAGATCAGATGCGCCGCACACCTGGGCCTGCGGACCCCCCGAGGTGTGGGTGGGACCCCCACAGCACTCGGCGCCGGTTCCATGGACATCTCCCACCCCAGTGTCAATCCCACGGCAGCGGCATGGGACCAGGTTGAGGGGCTTTCCGAGATAGAGCATTGCGACCGTGGGTCTCGGTTGCGATTTACTTGTGCTCTCGGCAACATCGATGGAGCGGAGATCCACCGCTGGCGTGCTGCCCTTGCATCGCAGCCCAGCTCTCGGGCTCAGCGCTCGGGGCGCTGTCTCTGCCGCCGGGGACCGCGATGGGGAGCGGCGGGCGTGAGCCAGTGGGTGACGGTGGCGGGCGATCCGGGTCAGTCATCGACCTGATTTCGGCCAAGCGCTCCTCGTCGTGGCTGGTGACGCGGTCGTGCTGGCGTAGGTGGGGTCTTCCCATGACGCGACGATGAACTGCTCGACGATCCTGTCCGGCTCGGCAGCGTCCTGCCAGACGCGCCAGGCGCTGGCCCCGGTGCGCCGCCGACTGAACCTTGCGCCCTCGAGCGCAGCCATGAGGTCGGCTCAAGTCCTTCGCGGGGCCGGTACTCGACGGTCACCATCACCGGTCCCGTGGGTTCTTCTCAGGCGGCCAGGGTGGGCACCAGGCCAGTCGGCTGCCAGGCAGAAGGTCGGATGGCGGGATGGCCTGGAACCGGTCGTGCAGCCCGGCGAGCGGGCCGAGCGCCAGGCCTGCTGCGGCGACCAGCAGTGTGGAAGAACAGTGGCAGGTGCTCTGCGGTGATCCGGGCCGGCATTGCCCGCGGTGTTGCTACCCTGGAAGACGATCGGGTGCAAAGACATCCCGCGTGCCTTGATCCACTGCGGCAGCGTCAATTGGTAAAGGGAGCTCAGCGTCGACAGGGCCAGGATCCATGCCATACCGGCCACTGTGAGGGACACCGCGACGAGCGCAGTTATGTGGACGTAGCCGAGTATGAGCCCAACGCAGGCGGGAGCAAGGCCGGCACGGCGTCGGCGGCCACCAGGCGGGGGCATGAGATCGAGTGCCACAGACTTCTCGGTGATGTGAACATCGAAGTAGGACGCGGCGAGGCGGATATTTTCGAAGGCGAGCGCACGGTCAGCGTCGCTGACGGGCGCTGACTTGATCGAATCGGCTGAGCGCGGTTCGCACGTGGCTTGCCGAGCTCAGCGGTTCCTTGCGCTGCCGCGGGAAGGCATAGGCCGAGTCGGGCAGTTCGCGCCGCTGGCGGCGGTTCAGGTACGCCGAACTGCTCGAATTCCGGTGGCGGCTGCCATGTCGGCACGGGACCGCGGGTCTCGTCGAGGGCATCGTGGCTCTCCTTCCCCGGTGATGCGGTCCAGCGTGGAGCGAAGACGGGCGTCCGCATACTCCGCGCTGGCGGGCGTGGCGAACAGTGAGATCGCGAGGTGGCTCGCCTGCGCCAGGACGCGCTCTGGTGGTTGGCCCACCCCTCGACTTGGGCGGGGGCGAAGGTGTCGGCGAGTACATGGTGCCCAAAAAAGTAGAGCACCAGCGTCCGGACCCGTCAAATCGTCCCGTTCTTCGCGGGCTCCGCGGACGTTGCTCCCGAGGTCGGCTGGCCTGGCCCGGCGTAGGATTGCTGCTACACCGGGTGAGCCTGAGCGCCGCGCCTGGCATCTGGCCCAGGCAGCAGCCAGGGCCCGATCGGCGGTTGCTGGCCTGCTGGAGCAGACCGGCCGGCACCAGATCAGGCATCGCGGTGACGCGGCACGTCCTTGCCGGGCAGCGGACCGCCACGGCCCGGCAGGGCAGCCCCAGGGCACGTGCGACCGGTCCCTTCGGCTGGGTCCTGGTACCATCCACGCACACGCTGCTCGTTCCGACCTGCTGCATACGGGCAGTCCCTCGGTGCAGGTGCCCGGCCGCCGAGTCGGTCAGGACTGGATGAAGGCCAGCAGGTCAGCGTTGATCGTCTCGGCCTCGGTGGTCGGCATGCCGTGCGGGAATCCTTTGTAGGTCTTCAGCGTCCCGTGCGCAGCCCGCAGACGTGGCCAAGGTCATCGTCCGCGCGGTCGAGGGCAACAAATGAGCGGGCCGACCGGGAGCAGCTAGCCCTGGCA
>CAVZGW010000028.1:0-79576 GCA_963774825.1 uncultured Actinomycetes bacterium
AATTCACCTTCGACTTCCTGGTCAGCAGCGAGCCGCCGCAGCCTGCCGCCACCGACGAAGGCGAAACGGTCATCGTGGCACCGCACCGGGTGGTCGCCAGGATCCGGATACCACCGACCGCCGTTTTCGACATCATCAGGACGATCAACCAGAACCTCACGATGTACGAGCAGATCTTCGGCCAGATCAGGCAGCCAGGCGGCCAGCCACCGTTGTACCCGCCCGAGGAGCCGCGCACCGGCCCGCCCGATGCGCCGCACGATGATCCGCCCGATGGCTCCCGCACCGACGCGCCTGATGGCCCGCGCACCGGCCCGCCCGATGATCCGCCTGCCAGGCTCGTCCGATGCGCCGCACGATGATCCGCCCGCCGGCCCCCAGGATGTCCCCTGACGGACGCGACCGGTTCCCGCCGTGTGCGTTCCATGATTACTACGGTGGATTGGTGGGGTCCGCGCCCCACCTAGCCACCATGATCATGGCGCCACGTGGAAACTGGCGGGTCGGCCAGTCGGTCGCCTGCGGCGCGCCGTTCGGCTGCCACGCCGCTCCGGACATGGCTGTCCAGTTCTTGCGGTAAAGTGTCACCTAATCCGGGGGAAGACCGGCCGGGCCGCGCCAGGCGCCCGGCGGGGTCGTCACAAGCCTCGTCAATCCTCGCCGCCAGGCCGGGAGGAACGGGCCGAGTTCGCCGGCCAACGTCGGCAGGCCCCGACGAGCAACCAAAGGGTCGAGTGGTCCCATTAGAAGGCACCTTTCGCATCGATGCGCCCGAGTGCACACCTATTTGCACGGCGGATCGGGGGTAAGTGTGCAGGCCACAGCGCTATCCCGCGCATCCAATCGGACGTATCATATCCGTGTGCATTGAAATCTGACGCCTGAACAGCAGCAAGGGCTTTATAACCGGTTCGTCGGCAAAGATCTGATTTTGCGCTGGCGGGCGGATGGTTGCGCTATCGACAGAGCGATGACAGAGCAGCTGGATGACAGAGCACCTGGAATTGTGCAACTGCGGCAATCGCATACATACGGGAGAATGTAATGACCACAGCAACCGACCCGAACATCGTCAACGACGTGCGCGCCGCGCTTAAGTCCAACCTCAAGTGGGCGGCCGCGCACCATGCCGCCTTCGGCTACGTGCAGCGGCGGCCAATGTTACTTCCGCCGCGACGCGCCATTCCGGCCGGTTTCGCGTGCGACTGCTCCACATTCGTTACGCTCATGTGCCAGTGGTCGGGCGCACCGGACCCGAGCGGCTACGGCTTTGACGGATACGGGAATACGGACACGATCGACGTGCAGCTCAATAGCATCCCGCTTAGCAGCACGTGGCGTGGTGATCTCGTGATCTACGGCACCGAAGGCGCAAGCGTTCATATCGCGATGTTTCTTCAGGGCGGCGTCGAGTACGCCGACCCGCTGGTTGTTTCGCACGGTGACTCGAATGGTCCTACTCAGATGACCATCAACGAGCTTAATGCAGGTTTCGCCAGGCAGCGCATCGCGTACAAGCAGCTCATCCCTGGCAACAGCGCAGTTTTTGCGTGACCGAAGCTCTCAAGCATATGTCCTCCGTGCCAAGTCGCCCGGGAATCGGGGTGGCCGGCGAGCTACGATGAGCTGCAGGAATGTCCCGGACGACCGCAGGCGATCCCCAGCTCGGTCCCGCAGGATTTCGGCTCGATGAGCATAGCGAAAATCATTTTTCCGGCTGCCAGTCGCCAGGGGCGTGCATGCAAAACTTATAAGGGTAAAAGAATGGATCGGGCCTTAGTGCAGTCCGGTCAAGTCGTACCGGTTTGGACTTGCACCTTATCACCATCACCGGTCCGCCGATGTGCATGGCTAGCTCAGCGGCCTGGACAACTCGAGCCCATAGCGGAGGTGAGCACGCGTGTTGACGCACCGATCGTTGCACCGATCTGCAGGCACCCGCAGGCCAGCCGACGCGGCGCTGAATCGGCGCTGAATCGGCGGGGGTCGCATACGCTGCGTGAGGGATTGGTGACCATTAGGCTCGGGCCCAGTTGAGGAATGGTGATCGGACTGCATGATGGATGATGAACAGGGCGGCCTGGAGGAAGCCACGGCGGCGGTCGCTGCGGCGGAAGTGACCGCCACGCCCATGAGCGCGGACACGGCCATGAGCACGGACACCGCCACGCCCACGACCGCGGGGTCAGAGAGAGGGAGCACGGACACCGTCACGCCCACGCCCACGCCCGCGAGCACGGGCTCCGCCACGCCCACGCCCTCGACCACGACCACGCCCGCGAGCACGGGCACCGCCACGCCCACGCCCTCGACCACGCCCACGCCCGCGAGCACGGGCACCGCCACGCCCACGACCACGAGCACGGACAGCGCCGAGACGAAAGAGCCGCAGCGTGCGAGGTCGTTCTGGCGTGAGCTGCCGGTGCTGTTCGTGGTAGCACTGGTGATTGCGCTGGTGATCAAGTCGTTCGTGGTACAGGCGTTCTACATTCCATCGTCGTCAATGGAGAACACGATCAACATCGGGGACAAGGTCCTAGTCAACAAGCTGGTGTATCACGTCCGGTCGATCGAGCCTGGCGACATCATCGTGTTCAACGGCGCCGGTTCCTGGGATCCGGTGCCGCCAGCCGCGACTGACTCGAATCCGGTCGCCCGGCTGTATGACGCGACGCTGAGGCCGCTGTTCCATTCGATTGCCGGGCTGTTCGGGACCGCTCCTGGCCAGACCGACTTCATTAAGCGGGTCATCGGCGTGCCGGGCGATCATGTCGCGTGCTGCAGCGCGCAGGGGCTTGTGACGGTCAACGGCGTTCCCCTCGACGAGAAGTCCTACCTGTATCCGGACGACGCTCCGGGGAGTTCTCCGTCCGCCACTGAATCATTCAGCATCACGGTGCCGCCGGGCCGCCTGTGGGTCATGGGCGATCACCGGAGCGTCTCGGACGACTCGCGGCTGCGCCGCGGCGATCCCGGTGGCGGGACGATCCCGGAGAATGAGGTGATCGGGCGGGCATTCGTGATCGTGTGGCCGCCGAGCCGATGGCGGATCCTGCCAATCCCCTCGACGTTCGGTCAGCCGGGCATCAGCAAGGCCAGCGCGAACGCTGACGTCGATGCGCCGTTAGCCCCGGCCGCGCCGTACCTACCGATGGCGGGCGGATTCGCGCTGGCGGCTCCGGTGACCTTGCTGCTTCGCAGGCTTCGCCTGCGTGGCAGGACGACCGGGCGTGGCAGGACGACCGGGCGTGGCAGGACGACCGGGCGCAGACGGGCTGAGCAAGGAAACAGACGGCGAGGCGTGAGGATCAGCTGAGGCGCCGCAGGATCAGCTCACGGGCCCGGGCAGCATCGGCCTGGCCCCTGGTGGTCCTCATCACAGCCCCGACCAGAACGCCCACCGCGGCCGTCTTGCCCCCGGTAATCTTGGCCACCACCTCGGGATGGGCAGCGATCGCCGCGTCGATCGCGCCGGTAAGCGCCGACTCGTCACTGACCACCGCGAGGCCGCCTGCCGCCACCACCTCGTCGGGCGAGCCCGCTCCGGCAAGCACGCCCGCAAGCACCTGACGAGCCAGCTTGTCGTTGAGCGCACCCGACTCGACGAGCTCAGCGACCCTGGCCACCTGGGCCGGCGTAACGGCCAGCGCGGCCAGCTCGATCCCGGCCTTGTTGGCCTGCCTGGACAGTTCCTCCAGCCACCACTTGCGCGCCGCGGCGGGAGTAGCGCCCGCGGCCACGGTCTCCACTACCAGATCCAGCGCGCCCGCGTTGCGCAGCGCGGTCATGTCGAGGTCTGATAGCCCCCACTGCGCCTGCAGCCTGGCCCGGCGCGCCGTGGGTAGCTCGGGTAGCGCGGCGCGGATCTGCTCGACCCAGTCGCTCGACGGCGCGACGGGCACCAGGTCGGGCTCCGGGAAGTACCGGTAGTCCTGAGCCTCTTCCTTGCTGCGGCCAGCGGTGGTGGTACCGGACTCCTCATGGAAGTGCCTGGTTTCCTGGATCACCCGGCCGCCTGCGTCCAGCACAGCGGCCTGCCGCTCGATCTCGAACCTGACGGCCCGCTCGACCGAGCGCAACGAGTTGACGTTCTTCGTCTCGGTGCGGGTTCCCCACGCCGCCGAGCCCCGCGGCGCCAGCGACGTGTTGACGTCGCAGCGCAGCGACCCTTCCTCCATCCGGACGTCCGACACCTGGAGCGCGCGGAGCAGGTCACGAAGCTCGGTCACGTACTCGCGGGCCACGGCAGGGGCCAGGGCCCCGGTCCCCGGAACAGGCTTGGTCACCACCTCGACCAGCGGGATGCCCGCCCGGTTGTAGTCGACCAGCGAGTAGTCCGCCCCGTGGATCCGGCCCGCCCCGCCGACATGCGTCGACTTCCCGGTGTCCTCCTCCAGGTGCACCCGCTCGATGCCGACCCGGACCCGGGTGTCTGCGATCGCTACATCCAGCCAGCCGTCGATGCACAGCGGCTCGTCGTACTGCGAGATCTGGAAGTCCTTCGGCATATCCGGGTAGAAGTAGTTCTTCCTGGCGAACCGGCACCAGGAGGCGATCGTGCAATTCAGCGCGAGGCCGATCCTGATCGTGTATTCGATCGCGGCCCGGTTGGCTACCGGAAGCGAGCCCGGCAGGCCGAGGCAGACCGGGCAGACGGCCGCGTTGGGCGCCGCGCCGAACTGCGTCGGGCAGCCGCAGAACATCTTCGACCGGGTGCCCAGCTCGACGTGCGTCTCCAGGCCGATGACCGGTTCGTACCTGCCGATCGCCTCGTCATAAGGGACCAGCGCGTCGTGATTGCCGCCGGCCGCAAGGTCAGTCATCGCTAAGCCCCTTCGCCTCGTCAACCAGCGGGTGACCCCAGCGCCGCACGAGCGCCGCCTCCACGGCGGCGGCCACCCGGTACAGCCGGTCATCGGCGAGCACCGGCGCCATGATCTGCAGGCCGACAGGCAGGCCGTCCTCGGGGGCGAGCCCGCACGGCACCGACAGGGCAGCGTTGCCAGCGAGGTCCGACGGGATGGTGCACAGGTCGGCGAGGTACATGGCTATCGGATCGTCGGCGCGCGCGCCGATGGGGAACGCCGTGGTCGGCGTGGTCGGCGACACCAGCACGTCGACCTGCTCGAACGCGGCGTCGAAGTCCCGCGTGATCAGCGTCCGCACCTGTTGGGCCTTGCCGTAGTAGGCGTCGTAGTAGCCGCTGGACAGCGCGTAGGTGCCGAGCATGATCCGCCGCTTGACCTCGGGGCCGAAACCGGCGGCCCTGGTGAGTGACATGACCTCCTCGGCGCTCGCCGTCCCGTCATCGCCCACCCGCAGGCCATAGCGCATCGCGTCGAACCTGGCCAGGTTCGACGAGCACTCGCTCGGGGCGATCAGGTAGTAGGCAGGTAGCGCGTACTCGAAATGCGGGCACGAGACCTCGGTGACCTTCGCTCCCAGCGAATCGAGTAGCTCGACAGCATCGCCGAACCTGGCCAGCACCCCCGCCTGGTAGCCCTCGCCGCCCAGCTCGCTCACCACGCCGACCCGCAGCCCGGCGACGTCGGCCTGCCGGGCGGCGGCCACGCACGGCGGCACCGGCGCGGCCACCGAGGTGGAATCCATCGGGTCGTGACCAGAAATGACCTCGTGCAGCAGCGCGGCGTCCAGCACGGTCCTGGCCAGCGGTCCCGGCGTATCCAGCGAGGAAGCGAAGGCGACGAGCCCGTACCTCGACGAGCCCCCGTAGGTCGGCTTGGCGCCGACGATCCCGCAGACCGCGGCAGGCTGCCTGATCGACCCGCCGGTGTCGGTGCCGATGCCCAGCGGTGCCTCGAACGCGGTCACCGCGGCGGCCGAGCCGCCGGACGAGCCGCCGGGAACCCGGCTGAGGTCCCACGGGTTATGCGACGGGCCGAACGCCGAGTTCTCGGTGGAGGAGCCCATCGCGAACTCATCCATGTTGGCCTTGCCGAGGATGACCAGGCCGGCTTTCCTGAGCCGCTGCGTCACGGTCGCGTCATACGGCGGCCTCCAATTCTCCAGGATCCGAGAGCCGCAGGTCGTGGGCATATCGGTGGTGGTGAAGACATCCTTCAGCGCCACCGGGACCCCGGCCAGCGGGCCAAGCGGCGCACCGGCCGCCCGCCGCTCGTCCACAGCGCGTGCGGCGCGCACCGCGCCATCGGCCGCGACGTGCAAGAACGCGTGGATCCGTGGATCGACGGCTTCGATCCTGTCCAGGTGCGCCTTGGTCACCTCGACGGCGGACACCTCGCCAGCGGCCAGAGCCGCAGCAAGCTCGGCCGCGGTCATCCTGGTCAGGTCGGCGGTCATGGTCAGTCCTCCGCCAGGATCCGCGGAACCCGGAACTTGTCCTGCTCGGCGGCGGGTGCCTGATCCAGCGCGGCAGCAGCGCCCAGACACGGCACGAGCACGTCCGCACGGAACACGTTGGCCAGCGCGGCGGCGTGCGTCATCGGCGGGATCCCGTCGGCGGCTACCTCCTGCACCCGCGCGACGTTCGTGATGATCGTGTCCAGCTGACCGGCGAAGTGGCCGAGCTCCGCCTCGGACAGGGCCAGCCTGGACAGCTTGGCCAGGTGCGCAACTTCGTCGCGGGTAATGGACATGGACGCCATCTTAGGGCGGCCAGCGGTGCAAGCCGACGGCATTAGCGGCCAGCCGGGTTCGCCGGCAGGCGCGGGCCGCGAGCCGGCGCCCCTACCGGCCGGGCGACCAGCTTGGCCAGCGAGCCCACGGCGTAACCGCCGCGGCGGCCGGACCGCCGCTGGATGCTTGAGCCCGGGCCGCGGGCGGCCGCACAACGGCCGGGGGCCGGGGAGCCGGTGGCCGCGGAGCGGGCGGCCTTACGACAGGCGGTCTGCGCGGCTTGCCCGGCCGTGAGCTGCTGACACCGTGCTCGGACAGCCAGGCGGTCGCCGATGCCGCGTTGAGCGGAGCGCTGAAATACCAGCCCTGCGCCGCTTTACAGCCCATCGCCCGCAGCGCAGCCGCGACCTCAGCCGACTCGACACCCTCGGCGACCGAGTCGATCCCCAGGGCCGCGACCAGGTCAACGATCGACTGGACGATCACCTCGTCGTCGCTTGAGGCCAGCATCCTGCCGACAAAGGAGGAGTCAATTTTCACCTCACGCACGGGCAGCCGCTTCAGCCGCACCAGCGACGAGTATCCGGTCCCGAAGTCGTCCAGGCTGAGAGCCACGCCGAGTGCTGCCAGCGCCTCAACCGCGACGGCGGCGTGGGCAGGCTCGCTGCTCAGCACCCGCTCGTTTATCTCGAGCAGGAGCACATCCGGTGGCACGCCGTACTGCATGAGCCCGCGGCTAATTGTCTCGGCAAGGCCGGTATCGAGGAGGTCACGTGCCGACACGTTCAACGACACCTGGACCTGCAGGCCCGTCCCGCCACCAGAGGGCGGCCTGCGCGAGGGCCCGGTCCACCACCTGGGACGTGAGATCCCGCATCAGGTAGGACTGCTCGGCAAGCGGGATGAACTCCGCTGGCGACATCATCCCGCGCACCGGGTGATGCCAGCGGACCAGCGCCTCCATCCCCGTCGCCCGGCCGGTGTCCAGCTGTATCTTGGGCTGGAAATGCAGCTCGAGCTCACCGGCATCAAGGCCGCGGCGCAGGTCGCCGAGCAGCGCCAGCCGGGCCGGAGAGTTGCGGTCGGAGTCGGCGACGTATCGTTCTACCCCGCTGCGCCGCTCCTTGGCCAGGTACATGGCGACGTCAGCGTGCTGCATCAGCACCTCGAACCTGGCCGAGTCATCCGGGTAGATCGCGATGCCGACGCTTGCCTCGATGCCGAACGACATGCCCTCCATTCGGATCGGCTCCGACAGCGCCGCGCGCAGCCTCGCGGCGACCTCGCGGGCCGCACCGGCTTCGCGCACTGATGGCAGCAGGATCGCGAACTCGTCGCCGCCTAGCCTGGCGACGAGGTCGCCGGGCCGGACGCTGTGGGTGAGCCGGTGCGCGATGACCCGCAGCAGCCGGTCGCCGACCGCGTGCCCGAGCGTGTCATTGACCTCCTTGAACCGGTCAAGGTCAAGCAGCAGGAACCCGGCCTTGGCACCCGTCGCGTCTGCCTGGGCCAGCGCCTCGCCGGTCTTGCGGACCAGCAGCTTGCGGTTGGACAGCCCGGTCAGCTCGTCGTGATGAGCCTGATGCTCCCGCTGCACGGAGATCATCGCGTTGGCGTAGACGGCCGCGAGCGGGAAAGCGAACAGCAGCACAAGCGACGCCGACCTGGCTCCCATCACCACCGCCACCAGCGGCGCGGCGCTGAGCAGCACCAGGTTCAAGAACGCCTGGTAGGGCAGCGCGGCGCGGAGCGTCGCGGTGATCCGGGCGCGTGAGTGCAGCGCGATCGCGACACTGACCAGCAGAAAGTTCACCGCGAAATAGGCGCAGGCGGCGAGCGCCACCTCGGGCAACTGCCCGCCAGCCAGGCTCCAGGGCCGGCCCGGCGTGGGATGGATCCCGGTCACGGCGAGGACCAGCCCGGCGGCCGCCATGCTCAAGGTGACCTGCGCTGTGTTGAACGCCGATCGGTGCACTGCCTTACGCTGGGCCAGCCCCATCGCCAGCGTCGCGGTTGCCCGCAGCACCATGGCTACCCCGAACCCCCAGAAGAGCAGCGCGGCGAAGCTGAAAGTCAGCGACGCGACTGGCGCCTCGGTATTTGACCTGCCTGGAGTCACGATCGGACGCATCTCGCCGACCACGATCAGCGCGGCGACCAGCCAGAGCAATGGATGGCGGGCCAGCCCGGCCAGGCCATTCAGGTGCAGCAGCCCCGCCGCAAGGACCAGCAGGCCAGCAGCCGTCACCACGGTGAGGTAAATCCACAGCGGCGAGCCGATCCGGGGACCAATGTTCCTGGTGTCGTTCGGATCCTTCATGGGCGTCCTCATCGGGCCTGCCCGGCTTGGAGATGCTCCCTGAGCAGCCTACGGCAGAAACCGTACATCCCGAAGCCAATTGCATACTATCCGTTACAACGTGCAGTGTGCGGCGCAAGCATCCTCAGCCAGCCGGCTGCGCGCAATCCCGTGCCGCAGCAGGCCCCTGATCGAGTAGCACGCCGAATCCCGCCTCGTCCAGCACAGGAACGCCGAGCGCGAGCGCCTTCTCATATTTGGATCCCGGGCTGTCCCCCGCGATCACGAAACCAGTCTTCTTTGACACCGAACCCGCGACCTTCCCGCCGTTGGCTTGCACCGCCTCAGCGGCTTCGTCCCTGGTAAAACCGGCTAGCGTGCCGGTAATCACGACGGTAACGCCAGCTAGCGGCAGCTCAGCTGCCGACGCGCCGGCCGCCCCGTCAGCGGCGGGGCGGAGTCCGGTAAAGCCCGGGTCGGCGAGCACGACCCCGGCGTCCCGCCATTTCGTAACTATGTCCGCATGCCAGTCCACCCCGAACCAGTCCCGCACCGAGCCCGCGATAGTCGGCCCGACCTCGTCCACTGCGACCAGTTGCTCGGCCGACGCCGCCGCGATCGCGTCGACCGAGCCGAACGCGGCGGCCAACGCGCGGGCGGCGGTGGGGCCGACATGCCTGATCGACAGCGCGACCAGGATCCGCCACAGCGGGCGGCTGCGTGCCTCCTCCAGGTTGTGCATCAGCTTGCCCGCGTTGGCCGACAGGGTGCCCGCCTTGACGACGAAGAACGGACACGAAGCGAGCTTGTCGGCGGTCAGGGAGAAGATGTCGCCCTCGTCGGTGACCAGCCCGCTGTCGAGGAGTGCCACGACGGCCTCGTAGCCGAGCACCTCGATGTCCAGGGCACCGCGGCCTGCCATGTGGAACAGCCGCTCGCGCAGCTGGGCCGGGCAGGACCGGGCGTTCGGGCAGCGCCAGTCCACCTCGCCCTCCTCGCGGGCCAGGCGGGTTCCGCAGGCCGGGCAGTCCGCCGGGAACTCAAAGGCCCGCTCGTCCCCGGTCCGCAGGTCGGCAACGGGGCCAACCACCTCGGGGATCACGTCGCCGGCCTTGCGAAGGATCACCATGTCGCCGATCAGCACGCCCTTGCGCGCCACCTCGTCGACGTTGTGCAGCGTGGCTCTGTCGACGGTGGACCCGCTGACCTTGACCGGCTCCATGATGGCGAACGGCGTCACCCGCCCGGTCCTGCCGACATTGACCCGGATATCAAGCAGCCGGGTGTTGACCTCCTCGGGCGGGTACTTGTAGGCGATCGCCCAGCGCGGCGCCCGGCTCGTCGCGCCCAGCTCACGCTGCAGGTCCAGCCGGTCGATCTTGACGACCACCCCGTCGATCTCATACGACGGGTCGTGCCGGTGCTCGGCGTAGTGGGCGATGTACCGGCGCACCTCGTCCAGATCGTCGACCACCCGGAACAGGTCGCTGACCGGAAGTCCCCACTCGGCCAGCCGTTCATACCAGCCCGACTGCGTGTCCGGCGCGGAGGAGCCCACCGCCGCCGCGGCGCCGGCGTCGCCTGGCGCCGGCATGCCGGCCTCGGCCGAGGCACCGGGCACGAATAGGCCGTGCACCAGCATGCTGAGCGGGCGGGTCGCCGTGACCCGCGGATCCTTCTGCCGCAGCGAGCCCGCGGCGGAGTTGCGCGGGTTGGCGAACGCGGGCCGGCCCGCGTCCTGGAGCCGTTCGTTCAGCTCAAGGAACGCCTGCACCGGCAAGAACACCTCGCCGCGTACCTCGAGCGTCTCGGGCCAGCCGGTCCCCTTCAGCCGGGACGGCACCGAGGCGATGGTCCGCACGTTCGGCGTGACGTCCTCGCCGGTCCGCCCGTCACCCCTGGTCGCGGCCCGGACCAGAGTCCCGCCCCGGTAGACAAGCGCGATCGCCAGCCCGTCGATCTTCACCTCGCACAGGTAAGGGCCCGCGCCGCCGAGCCGCTCCGCCCGCGCCGCCCAAGCGTCGAGCTCATCGGCCGAGAACACGTTGTCCAGGCTGAGCAGCTGCTGCAGATGCTCGACCGGCGCGAAGTCGGTCGAGATCATGGCGCCGACCTTCTGCGTCGGTGAGTCGGGCGTCCGCAGCTCCGGGTGCTGTTCCTCAAGCGCCCGGAGCTCGCGCATCAGCGCGTCGTACTCCGCGTCGGAAACCACCGGCGAATCGAGCACGTGATACCGGTAGTTGTGTTCGGTCAGCTCGGCTGCAAGCTCGGCATGCCGGGCCCGGTCCCCGGTCGGGACATCCATCTCCTCGATCACCGCATTCGCCTCGCTCACATCGCCTCCTCGATGAGTTCGGGCAACATCCTGGCGGCATCCCGGCAGCTGGCGAGCGCGGCGCGGGCACTGGCCGCCGAGTACCGGGCGAGCCCGCACGCGGGGGTAATCACCAGCTGCCCGGCCAGCGTGGCGGGTGGCAGCCCCGCCCGGTGCCACAACCCGATCACGCCGCTGGCGAGTTCCCTCGGAGCAGGCGATGCGGCCGCGCTCTTCCGTTTCGCATCCTTGGTGTCCAGCGCCCCGGCGAGAATCCCCAGGCCAGCCTCGGCCAGCTCGGCGAGGTCGTCCTCGGCTCCCCGCGGCAGCTGGCTGATGTCGATGCTGACGGCTCCGGCACCGGAGTCTTTGATCAGCTGAAACGGATAATCCGGCGCGCAGCAATGCACCGTACTGAATGCCGCAGCGGCGTTCAGCACGGCCCGCAGCCCGTCGCCTGTGACGGTCGTGTCGACGGCACCGACGCGGTTCAGCCCGCTGGCGGTCGGCACCGCACCGGCGAGCACGGCGGGCAGGCCGGCTCATCGAGTTGGAGCACCACGGTGGCCGCGGGGATGCGCTGACGGACCTCGGCGACATGGCCCGCCACCCCCTCGGCCAGCGACGCGATCAGGTCGGCTACCGCGCCAGGGTCGGCCAGGGCCGGGTCCTGGCTGCGGCTCAGCTCGACTGTCGCGGCCAGCGTCCACGGGCCGGCCACCTGGATCTTGAACGGCCCTGCGTAGCCCTCGGCGGCCTGCTGGACGGCATCGAGGTCCGCGGCGAGCAGCCCCGCCGCATGGCGCTGGTCGCGGCCGGGGCGCAGGGCGAACCGCCAGCCGCGCGGGCTCGTCTCCACCGGCATGTCGACGAGCAGCGCCGCCGTCCGGCCGGTCAGGTCCGAACCTGGTCCGCGGGCCGGCAGCTCGGGCAGGTGCGGGAAGTCAGGCAGCTCGCCGAGGACAACGGCGATCGCCTCGGCCGGGCTCGTGCCCGGCATCGATCCGATCCCGGTTGCGGCGGCGGCCGGCCATGGGAACGGTTTCGCGGCGCTGGTGGCTTTCCCGGCGCTGGCGGCTGAGGTGTCCGGCACGCTGCCGAGCTTAGTGTTTACCCATATCATCGATCAGCCCCGTCCGGGCCTGCGGCGAACGACAGCGCCAGGCCGCACGTCGTTGTGCGGCCTGGCGAGCGGCTGTAGGTGGGCTGGCGCGGCTCTCGTTCTAACGTGAAGTGTCTCCCTGCCCGCGATGCGGCCAGCCGATCGGCTCGGTCCGCAGCGCATCCGGGATGTTGCGCGGGAGGGTGTCATCTCCGGGACGCCGGACGTACAGGCTAGTCAGGTACCGCCCAGCCAGGGTCGTCCGATCGGGGGCCTCGCGGCTCAGCCTCAGCCTTTTGTCCTCCCGGTGACTCGCCACGCTGACCAGGATGACGATTCCGGTGATGATGCCGAAGGCGAAGATGACCAGGATTGCTACTACGACGGCGGCGGTCATGACACGTCCCCTTAACTTCCGACCAGCGGTGATGCTCTCCGCGGGCTCCAATCTGGGCCCTGTAGGCCAGGCCCGTAGCCGTGTTGGCTGACCCGTTGGCAGCGAGATGGCAACTCGTCCACTAG
Organism: uncultured Actinomycetes bacterium; assembly: GCA_963774825.1. Lineage (GTDB taxonomy): Bacteria > Actinomycetota > Actinomycetes > Streptosporangiales > Streptosporangiaceae > DATBGO01. The sequence continues at coordinate 12,835 of CAVZGW010000028.1, forward strand.
TCCCCATGCACCCAAGCGAGGGGACTGCTAGACTCACACCTATGTACCCTGCCATTGGGGTCATCCCAACCTTTGGTCTCATTCAGGTTGTATCCCTCCCCAGGGGACGCCTAAACCAAGACATGCCAAAAATACTGACGATCTGGGCTTCTGGGATGATCCTCTTGGACCCAGCCAGACCTATAATTAGATTGGTTGGGATCTTTGGGAGGACAGATTTATGGCTGAACAGCCGCTGTACCGGCAGATCGCCGAGGATCTGCGGCAGAAGATCGAGTCCGGCGCCGTGGCCCGCGGCAGCCAGCTGCCGACCGAGCTTGAGCTGAGAGAGCAGTTCAACGCGTCGCGGAACACCATCCGCGATGCCGTCAAGTGGCTGATCACCCGGGGCCTGGTAGAGACCCGGCCAGGCCAGGGAACCTTCGTAGTCGAGAAGATCGACCCGTATGTTACGGAACTGTCGAGCGGGAGCGGCGGGGGCGAGAGCGCCGCTTATGAGTCGGAAGTGGCAGCGCAGAGCAGGACACCGCGGACCACGGTGCCCAGGGTCGAGGTCCAGCAGGCGTCGGGCGTGATCGCGGCCGAACTCGGGCTTGACGAAGGCTCGATGGTCGTGAGCCGACACCAGCAGCGGTTCATCGATGACCGGCTCTGGTCGCTGCAGACGAGCTTCTACCCGATGCGGTTCCTCGAACAAGGTGCCACGCGGCTCATCCAGGCCGAAAATATGCGGCCTGGCGCGGTCAAGTACATCGCGGACACGCTCGGCGTCGAGGAAGTCGGCTACCGCGACACCATCACCGTCAGGTCGCCCGACATGAATGAGACCACCCTCTTCGGGCTGCCCAGCGACGGCCGGGTTGCAGTGGTCGAGATCTTCCGTACCGGCCTTGACGATCAAGGCAAGCCGATCAGGCTGACCGCCACCGTGTTCTCCGCGGACCGCAACAAGTTCGTGATAAGAAGCCAGGCCCCCACGACTGTCGCCGACAGCGCTACGCCTGGACTCCGAGCCGTCGGGAGCGACAATGACTAAGCAATTCGTCATCAACGCCGGTGAGACATCTAATCGACGACAACTCACCGCGTCGCAGGAATCGACCCGGCAGCGCAAATGTCACCTGGCGCGGCATGCGGCCGGGCTGCTGGTGACCATGCAGACTTCCGTGGATCCCGCTGCAAGCCGCGGCCACGGGGGATAGGGCAGTCACGGGACTTGTCTCCGTAGCTGTTGACCACGAGAACGACTGAGGAGGTGCGATGGCCAAGCGACACGGTCGCCCATCTGTGCAATACCGTTACGAGCACTACGATCCCTGGAGCCAGCCGGCGAGCACAGTCAAGGGCTGACGACGCTCAAGCGAGCGGGCCGCCCTCGGGCGGCTTAGCGCGCTGTCGGCGCTGTTCACAGCTTGACCGCAGCACAGCGCCGACAGCGGGACTATAACGCTATAGGTTCATGAGAGTTGAGTGGCTGGATTTACGACTGAGGCAGCCGGTGAGACGTCATCCTTAACGCGTCGCCTACCCGCGGAATCGGGTCAGCGAGCCTGCGCCTGCGTGCGGCCGGGATGCGTACCCGAGATCGTGGCGGAGCCGAGGACGACGTCGCCGTCGTAAAGGACCGCGGCCTGGCCGCGGGCGACGCCGCGTGCGGGACGGGAAAGCCGGATGCGCAGCACTTCGCCGTCCAGCCGGGCGCTCGCCGGGTACACCTCGCCGTGGGCGCGCAGCTGGACAAGGCAGTCGACCCCCGCCGGAGCCGGGCAGCCCGACCAGACCGGCCGCTGGGCCTCGATGTCGAGCACGTCGAGCGCCTCGGCCGGGCCGACGGTGACGGTGCCGGATACCGGCTCGATGTCCAGCACGTAACCGCGGCCTGCCGTCCGGCGGCCGGGCGTCCGATGCCGCAGTCCCCTGCGCTGGCCGACCGTGAAGCCGAAGCTGCCGTCGTGGCTGCCGACGCACCGTGCCGTCGGCGTCCACGATGCGGCCCGGCGCGGCGCCGAGCTGCCCGTGCAGGAAGCCTGCTGGTGTCGCCGTCGGCGATGAAGCAGACGTCGTGGCTGTCCGGCTTGTCGGCGACGGCCAGGCCGCGCTCGGCCGCCTCCTTGCGCACCTGCTCCTTGGTGATGTCGCCGAGCGGGAACATGGCCCGCGCCAGCTGGTCGCTGGTCAGCACGGCGAGCACGTACGACTGATCCTTGGCCGCGTCCACGCTGCGGGCCAGCCGGATCAGCCGTCGCCGCGCCCTGCTCCAGGCCGGGCGTGGTGGCCGGTGCAGACCGCGTCGAAACCGAGCGCCACCGCCCGGTCGAGGACGGCGGCGAACTTGATCTTCTCGTTGCAGCGCAGGCACGGGTTCGGGCGTGTTGCCGCGCGCGTACTCGGCGACGAAGTCCTGGACGACGTCGGCGTGGAACCGCTCGGCCATGTCCCAGACATAGAACGGGATGCCGATCACGTCGGCGGCCCGCCGGGCGTCGCGGGCGTCCTCCAGCGTGCAGCAGCCGCGCGCGCCGGTCCGGTACGAGCTCGGGTTCCGCGACAGCGCCAGGTGCACGCCGGTGACGTCGTGGCCGGCCTCGGCGGCCCTGCGCCGCCGCCACGGCGGAGTCCACGCCGCCGGACATGGCAGCCAGCACGCGCAGCTGAGTCATCGCATCGAGGGTATGCGGCCGCGGTCAGCGCGCGGCGGCGCGGCGGGCCCGCTCGACGACCTCGCCGATGACGGCGCCGAGCGCGTCCACGTCCGCCTGCGGTGCTCGAGTGCCCCAGCGAGAACCGCAGCGAGCCGCGGGCCCTCGCGTCGTCGGCGCCCATCGCCAGCAGCACGTGACTGGGCTGCGCCACGCCCGCTGTGCAGGCCGAGCCGGTCGAGCACGCGATGCCCTTGGCGTCGAGCAGCATCAGCAGCGCATCGCCCTCGCAGCCCGGGAAGGAGAAGTGCGCGTTACCGGGCAGCCGTGCCGGGACCGGGCCGGCGCGCCGTTCAGCACCGCGTCCGGCACCGCGGCCAGGACCTGCGCGATCAGGTCATCCCGCAGCGCGGCGAGCCGCTTGGCCTCACCGATCCTGCGCGAGGTCGCCAGCTGCGACTGCGACCGCGAAGGCCCGGATCGCCGGCGCGTCCAGGGTGCCCGACCGGACGTCGCGCTCCTGGCCGCCGCCGTGCAGCACCGGTACCAGGCCGGCGCCCCTGGCCAGCAGCAGCGCGCCGACCCCGACCGGTCCGCCGATCTTGTGACGCGGTGATCGTGAGCGCGTCGGCACCGCTCGCCGGCCAGGTCGACCGGCAGCTGGCCGGCGGCCTGGACCGCGTCGCTGTGGAACGGGATGCCGTGCTCGCCGGCGACCGCGGCCAGTTCGGCGATCGGCTGAACCGTCCCGACCTCGTTGTTGGCCCACATGACGCTGACCAGCGGCGACGCTATCGGGGTCGCGCTCGATGGCCGCACGCAGGGCGGCGGCGGACAGTCGCCCGGCGCTGTCCACCGTCAGCCAGTCAGCCTCGGCGCCCTCGTGGTCGGCCAGCCAGCGCGACGCAGTCGAGCACCGCGTGGTGCTCGATAGCCGTAGCGAGCAGCCGGCGTCCGCCGCGGATCGGCGCCCGGCGGGCCCAGAACAGGCCTTTGATCGCGAGATTGTCGGCCTCGGTGCCGCCGCTGGTGAAGACCACCTCGCTGGGGCGTGCACCGTAGGCTTCGGCGATCTGCTCGCGCGACTCCTCGACCACCCTGCGTGCCCGCCGGCCCGCGTTGTGCAGGGACGAAGGGTTGCCGAACTGGGCGAGTTCCTCGGTCATCGCCGCCAGCTGCCTCCGGCAGCATCGGAGTGGTGGCCGCATGGTCGAGGTAGACCGGCGACGCCGGCCCACGCTGCGGGCGACCACCCGCGCTATCGAGGTTTCCCATGATTGCCTCAGCCTAGTGCGCCCACCCTGATCAGTACCAACGGGTCAGCACCGCATGATATATGCCGAAAAGTCGGTCACGTGCGCGCCAGCCGCACCGCCGCCAGCCGCACCATGCCAGCCGCACCACGCCAGCCGCACCGGCGCAGAGGTCAGCCGTTGGCGCGCTTCTCGATCTCCTCGGTCAGCTGCGGCAGAACGTTGAACAGGTCGCCGACGACGCCGAAGTCGGCGAGGTCGAAGATGGGCGCCTCGGGGTCCTTGTTGATCACCATGATCGTCTTCGAGGTCTGCATGCCCGCCCGGTGCTGGATCGCGCCGGAGATGCCGACCGCCAGGTAAAGCTGGGGCGATACCGTCTTGCCGTGTCTGGCCCGACCTGGAACTGGTGCGGGTACCACCCGGCATCAGTAGCGGCACGCGACGCGCCGACCGCAGCCCCGAGCAAATCGGCCAGCTTCTCGATCAGCGCGAAGTTCTCCTCCCCGCCGACGCCGCGGCCACCGGAAACCACGACCGACGCCTCGGTGAGCTCCGGCCGGTCGCCGCGTTCCTGGACGACCCGCTCGGTGACCTGCGCGGTCTTCGCGCCGTCGCTGATCTCGACGCTGAACGGCTCGATCACCGCGGCTCCCGGAGCAGCCTCGACGGCGATGGCGTTCGGCCGGACGGTGATGATCGGCGTGCCGGTCCTGACCTTGGACTGCACGATGATCGCCCCGCCGAAGATCGACTGCTCGGCGACCAGGCCTTCGTCCACGCCGACCGCGTCGGTGATGACCCCGGAGCCGGTCTTGACCGCGAGCCGCCCGGCGATCTCCTTTCCCTCGGCCGCTATGCGGTATCAGGACGGCGGCGGGCGAGGCGGCTGGCGATCAGCGCGGCGAGCAGCTCGGCCTTCGGGCGCCACGACATAGTCGTCGAACTCCGGCGCCGTCCGCGACGTAGACCTTGGCCGCGCCGTACTCGGCGAGCCGCTCCTTGCCGCCCTCCGCGCCGGGCCGGTCCACACCGCGGCGGGCTCCCCGAGCTTGCGCGCGAGGGTCAGCAGCTCACCGGTGATCTTCTTGACGTCCTCGCCGGCGTGCTCGACGAGAACCAGGATCTCAGCCATGTCTGGCAGCCTCCAGTTGAGCCGGTGGTCAGATGAATTTTTGCGCCGCGAGGTACTCGGCTGCCTTGGCTCCGCCGTCGCCCTCGTCCGGCACGATCGTGCCTGCCTGCCGTGGCGGCCGATTGGCCCAGCTGACCACCTCGGTCGCGGCGCTGGCCAGGCCCGACCTGGCTCGGGTCGATCCCTGCGTCGGCGATGCTCAGCGTCTGCACCGGCTTCTTCTTGGCCGCCATGATCCCCTTGAACGAGGGGTAGCGGGGCTCGTTGATCTTCTCTACCACGCTGATCACAGCGGGCAGGGTCCCCTGCACCTTGTCATAGCCGTAGTCCGTCAGCCGGTTGATGTGCACCGAGGTGCCGTCGATCTCGACCTTGCTGGCCAGCGACAGCTGCGGCACCCCGAGCCGCTCGGCCAGCATCGCGCCGAGCACTCCCATCCTCGCGTCGGTCGACTCCGAGCCGAGAATCACCAGATCGAACCCGATCCTGGACAGCGCCTGGGCGATCGCCGCCGAGGTCTGCAGCGCGTCGGAGCCTGCGAGCCCGTCATCGAGGATGTGCACGGCCTTGTCCGCGCCCATCGACAGCGCCTTGCGGATCGACTCGGCCGTCCGCTCCGGCCCCATGGACAGGATGGTCACCTCGCCGCCATGTGCCTCGGCCAGGCGCAGGCCCTCCTCGATCGCGTACTCGTCAATCTCGTTGATGACAACGTCAGCTGACTGCCGGTCCAGGGTGGAGTCATCAGGCTTCAGCGTCCGCTCGGAATACGTATCAGGCACCTGCTTGACGCAGACGACGATGTTCATGACCGCGGCCGACCTCCCTCTGCACGACGTCTCGGCCCGTGAGCCAATTGCACGCGGCCAGCCACTCGCCCGGCCCCGGCAGCTTAAGCCTGTCAAACCGCACAACCCCGGCGTAACCGGGGTACCGCCTACCGCTGCGGCTCGGGCACCTGGAGTCCAGGCTCATGCCCGGCGCCTATGTTACCGGCCAGTAGATTGGTCTCGCAGCCGCGCGGCTTCCGCGGCCTGCACCACGTTGGCCAGCAGCATAGCCCTGGTCATCGGGCCGACCCCGCCAGGCATCGGGGCCAGGTAACCAGCCACGTCGGCGACTGCCGGATCGGCATCGCCGACCAGGCCCGTGTCGGTCCTGGTGATGCCCACGTCGATGACGGCCGCGCCGGGCCGAATCATATCGGGCCTCAGCAGGCCCGGCCTGCCCGCCGCGACCACCACTATGTCGGCGCCACGGGTATGCGCCGCGAGGTCCTTAGTGCCGGTGTGGCACTGGGTGACGGTCGCGTTCTCGGTGCGGCGGGTCAGCAGCAGGGCGAGGGCCCGCCCGACGGTGATGCCGCGCCCGACTATGGTCACGTCTGCGCCGGCGATCGGGACGTCGAACTTGCGGAGTAGCTCCACGATGCCGTGCGGGGTGCACGGCAGCGGCCCGCGCTCGCCGAGCACGAGCCGGCCCAGATTGACCGGATGCAGCCCGTCGGCGTCCTTGGCGGGGTCCATCAGCTCAAGAACCGGCTGCGGGTCGCAGGCCTGCCGGCAGCGGGAGCTGGACGATGAAACCGGTGCACGCTGGATCGGAGTTCAGCTCGGCAACCGCATCCTCGACTTGCTGCTGGCTCGCGTCAGCGGGCAGATCGCGGCGGAAGCTGACGATGCCGACCTGGGCGCAGTCCCGGTGCTTGGCGTTCACGTACACCCGGCTGCCCTCGTCGTCGCCGACAAGCACGGTGCCGAGGCCCGGCGGCGCGCCATGGCGCGCCAGCTCGGCCACCCTGCGGGTGAGGTCCGCCCGAATCGCGGCAGCCGTCGTCTTGCCGTCCAGGATTATCGCAGTCATTGCAGCTCCATTGTGCCCGATGCGTGGCACGGCTCCAGCCCAGCGCGCCAAGCTATGGAAGACCGATATATAACGAGGAGATCATCATGGCGCTCACTAACCTGCAAGTCGTCTCCGTACCGGTCAGCGACCAGGAGCGGGCCAAGCAGTTCTATGTGGGGATGCTCGGATTCGCCGAGGAGATCGACGCCTCATTCGGCGAGTCGATGCGCTGGATCATGCTGCGGCCACCTGGCAGCGGCACCGCGGTCACGCTGGTGACCTGGTTCGAGACGATGCCGGCAGGCTCGATGAAGGGCGCCGTCCTCGGCTGCGATGACCTCGAGAAGACCCTGGCGGAGCTATCGGCGCTTGGCGTCGCCTTCAACGAGGACGAGGTCCAGCAGGCACCCTGGGGCCGGTGGAAGACGTTCGATGACCCGGACGGTAACGGATGGGTCCTGCAGCAGGACAACCCGGACTTCCACCGGGGCTAGTGGAAGAAGTGCCGGATGCCGGTGAAGTAAAGGGTGACCCCGGCTGTCACGGCGGCGGCGATGACCTCGTCGTCATGGATCGACCCGCCGGGCTCGGCGACAGCCCGGACGCCCGCATCGGCCAGCACCTGCAGGCCGTCTGCGAACGGGAAAAACGCGTCACTGGCGCCAACCGCGCCGCTCGCGCGGTCGCCCGCCCTGGCGACCGCGAGCCGGGCCGCATCCACCCGGTTAACCTGGCCCATGCCGATCCCGACCGTCGCCTCGCCGGACGCCAGCAGGATGGCGTTGGACTTGACCGCCCGGCAGGCCCGCCAGGCAAAGGCCAGGTCGCGCAGCGTGTCGGCGTCGGCTGGCTGGCCGACTGCCAGGCGCCAGTTTCCCGGCTGGTCGCCCGGCTGGTCGGCATGGTCAGCCGTCTGCACCAGCAGCCCGCCGCTCACCCGCCGCCACTCCGTTTCCGTGCTTGCGCCGGCCCCCGGGCTTGCGCCGGCCGCCGTGCTGGTCCCGGCCGCCGTGCTGGTCCCGGCCGCCGTGCTGGTCCCGGCCCCCGTGCTGGTCCCGGCCCCCGTGCTGGTCCCGGGCGCCGGGCAGCGCAGCACCCGCAGGTTCTTCCTGCGCGCCAGGATGTCGAGCGCGGCCGCCTCGAAATCGGGCGCGATCAGCACCTCGGTGAAGACTTCGGCGATCTGCCCGGCCAGTGTCGCGGTCACCGGTCCGTTGGCAGCGATGACGCCGCCGTAGGCCGACGCCGGATCACAGGCGTGCGCCTTACGGTGCGCCCCGGCCAGGTCCGCCGCGATGGCGATGCCACACGGGTTGGAATGCTTCATGATCGCCACGCACGGCTCAGCGAAATCAAAGGCCGCCCGCCTCGCCGCCTCGGCGTCGACGTAGTTGTTGTACGACATCGCCTTGCCATGTAGCTGCTCGGCGGCCGCGATGCCGCCAGAGCGCGGCTCGGCGGCCGCGGCACCGCTTGGCCCGGCCCGCTCCCTGGCCGCCGTGCCGCCATCCAGGTAGAGCGCAGCGAGCTGATGCGGGTTCTCCCCGTACCTCAGCACGTTCTTGCGTGCGAACAACGCGGTGATCACGTCCGGCCAGCCGGTCTCGACGGCCGTCTCATCCGGCGCATAGGCGGAAGCGAACCAGGACGCGATCGCTGAGTCGTAGGCAGCAGTGTGCGCATAAGCCCGGGCCGCGAGCCTGCGGCGCTGCGCAAGCGTGAAACCACCCGCGCCGATGGCCTCGGCCACCGCCTGGTACATCGCCGGCTCGGTGATGACCGCCAGCCAGGCGTGATTCTTCGCCGCCGCCCGCACCATTGCGGGGCCGCCGATGTCGATCTGCTCGACGCACTCGGCCGGCCCGGCTCCGCTGGCCACCGCCTGCTCGAACGGGTACAGGTTAGACACCAGCAGCTCGAACGGAGCGATCCGGAGCTCGGCCAGCTGCTGACGATGCCCGGCCTGGTCAAGGTCGGCGAGCAGGCCGGCATGAACTCCCGGATGCAGCGTCTTGACCCGGCCGTCCAGGCACTCGGGGAATCCGGTGACGTCTTCCACTCTGGTGACGGGAATCCCGGCGGCAACGATCGCCGCCGCGGTGCTGCCGGTGGAAACGATCTCGACCTCGGCCAAGCGCAGCGCCGAGGCCAGCTCCTCCAGGCCCGTCTTGTCGTAGACGCTGACCAGCGCCCGCCTGATTGCCACCCTGGTCACTGGCCGATCCTCACCTTCCGGTCCTGCACGGACCAGCCTTCGCGGACCATCCGGCCCACGGTCTGCGCGAGCAGGGCGCGCTCGGTCACCTTGATCCGCCCGTGCAGGGCAGCCTCGTCGTCATCCTCTGTCACCGGCACCGCCGCCTGCGCGATGATCGGCCCGGTGTCGGTGCCCGAATCCACCAGGAAGACCGTGCAGCCGGTGACTTTCACCCCGTACCGCAGCGCGTCCCGTACCCCGTGCAGGCCGGGAAACGACGGTAGCAGGGCAGGGTGGGTGTTGATGACCCGCCCGCCGAAGGCGGCCAGGAATGGCTCGCCCACCAGTTTCAGGAATCCCGCCAGGATCACCAGATCAGGCTGGAAGGCAGTGCACAACGCGGTGAGCGCCAGATCCCAGTCCTCGCGTGCCGGATGGTCGCTGACCCGGCAGGTGAACGTGGGAATGCCCGCTGCCTGCGCCCTGGCCAGCCCGGCGATGCCGGACCGGTCCGCGCCGACCGCCACTACGCGGGCGCCGAACGAGCTGTCCGCGCTGGCGTCCAGCAGCGCCTGCAGGTTCGTCCCCGCGCCCGACACCAGCACGAGCAATCGCGACGGGCTGACTGTTCAATCCCTTCAATGGCATTGACCTGTGCTGCACGCTCACCGCACCACGACGAAGTGGTCTGGTTGACCTGGAGATAGCAGCGTATAAGTTAGCGCGCTGACGGTCGACCGCACCAGACACGGTGCTGGTCGGCTCGGCTGCTAGCTGCCGACCGCTGCCTATGCTGTCGCTGCCCCTGCTGTCGCTCGCTGCCTATGCTGACGCTCGCTGCCTATGCTGTCGCTCGCTGCCTATGCTGACGCTCGCTGCCTATGCTGACGCTGCCGATGCTGACGCTGCCGATGCTGACGCTGCCGATGCTGACGCAGCCGATGCTGACGCAGCCGATGCAGCCCGCTCCGCCATGGGCCCTTGCGCCATGGGCCCTTGCGTCATGGGCCCTTGCGCCATGGGCCCTTGCGCCATGGGCACCGAGGAGCCCAGGGAGATGATGGAATAGGAGGGCCGACATCGAGAACGAGCGACCAACACGAGAGGATCCGGCCCTGCCTGCCGACCAGAGCCCGTCGCCGCCGCCCAGTGCTCCTGAGCAGCCAGCGCAGGAGGCTCCCCGACTACCGCGGCTGCACTTCCCCGAGCAACCGGCCGGGGAGGGTCCGGCCCCAGCGCCGGGGGCTTCCCCGGATTCCCGGCAAGGCGGGTACGCAGGGGAGCCGCCGGGTGCCCAGGCTCCGCAGCCCCGGGGCGCGCCACCTGGTGACACGCACGGGCAACCGCGCGGACGGCGGGTGCCGCCGACCCCGCCCGGCCGGCTTCCCAGGCCACCTGACCCGGCGGTCCGGCAGCGCGCGATGGTGGCCCTGCTACTCGGCATACTCAGCGTATTCGCCCTGCTTGGTCTCGGCAGCAACTTCCACCGTGGCCTCTACCTGGTGATCTTCTCCCTTGCCGTCGGTGGCGGAGCCTGCTGGTTCGGGATAACTGCGCTGCGGCAGGCACGGCGCGCCGCGACCTGGCGCCCGCGCGGTGCGATCTTCGGGACGGTGTTCGGCGCCATCGGCTCGGCGCTCAGCGTGATGCTGCTGATCGTGCTCGCGGTGTTCTGGACCCAGCTGTCGCAGTACTCGCGGTGCGTTGCAGGCGCGAACACCCTCTCCGCTCAGCAAGCCTGCCAGAACCAGCTGAACAAGTCGGTCAACGGTGAGATCGCCAGGATCGGGGCAGGCGGTTAGTCACGTAGTCACGGCAGCGACGCGGGACCACGCCGCGGCGGCGGCGTGACATGGGCCTGGGCACTGTCGGCCCACGGATTCAGGTAGATCGTGTGCCCGGTGTCCTGGGCAGGGTCCGCACCGGACGGCTCGGCACCGGACGGCTCGGCACCGGACGGCTCGGCACCGGACGGCTCAGCGCCCGTATCCCGCCACGCCGGGCCAGGGCCCGGCGGCTCCGGAACCGGTCCAGACTGCGCTGCCACGCGGTAGCGCAGCCAGTTCGCCACTGCGGCGGTCACTGCTGCGGCGACGCCTATCTCCAGGCCCGCGACCACGCCAACCTGCCACGGTGACGGACCGACCGCCGCAAGCCGGCCGTTGCCGAGCGGGCCGCCAGCGAACGCGGCAAGTCCCGCCAGTACGCAGCCGGTCAGCACCCCGCAGCCGAAGCCCCACAGTGCCGCCTCCTCCAGCGCGGGCGTCGGCGCCAACCGCGCGACAAGCAGGCCCCCGAACGCTCCCGCGACGTAAGGCATGGCGAGCATCGCTGCCGACAGCGCCGGCGGCACCGCCGGATGCAGCCCGGCAGGCAGCGCGGCGAGCATCGGGAAGGCCGGAAGCGTCCCGAGCGCAGAGCCAGCCGGTGCCACCACCGTTCCGGTGCCGAACGCGAACCCGGGTCCGAGAGTGAACGAGATCGCCCAGATGACCGCGTTGGGCACGTAACCGACCTGGGCGAGCAGCAGCATCGCTGCGCCCACCGGCCCTGGCGTGAGGGTTTCGTTGATCGAGCCGAACCTGCCCAGGTGGGAAGCGAGCGACGCGCCGCCGAGCGCCGCGCCCACGGCGGCCAGGACGGCCACCGCCGCGGTCGCCCCGATGATCATAGAGCGCAGCCTGGCCGGCAGCAGTCCGGCCAGCTGTGCCCACGGCGCCAGAGCGCGGGCGCCGCCAAGCCCAGCGGCGGCGAGCGCAAGCAGGAAGCAGCCAAACGCCGCCTGCGGCACGGACGGTGCCGCCTGGGCGGACCGGCCGGCGAGTGCGAGCACCACGGCCAGGGCGGCGTAAGGCACCGCGACAGCGAGCGCCGCCGCAGCGACCTGGCGCAGCCGGACGGCGCCGCTCGCCCGCACCACCCAGCGCCCGGCTCGCCAGAGCAGCGTGCCAGGCAACAGGACCAGGCCGAGCGGCAGCATGCCGATCCGGCCAGTCCCTGCCAGCACGAAACCAACATGGTTACCGATGAGCCAGACCGTGGCCGCAGTGCGCAGCACGCCGGTCAGCCCGAGCCCGGCGTGCGGCGCGGCCATCCAGCCGATCACCACCAGCAGCACGAGGATGACCAGGCCGATCCCCGCGACCGCGCAGGCAGCGACCGCCCCGAGGACCGCGAGCGACCCCCCCGCGACCGGCGGCGCAGTGCGCGGGCCACCGTCGGGCAGGCGGGTACGCAGGACGGAAACACTCACAAAGCTCAAGCCTGGCAATTCCGCGGCCTCCGGGCATGGAGGCGCGCCGTGCTGAATGCGGCCAGTTGTCGCGGACCCGGCCAGCGGACCGGCGACAGCGGCGGCCAGCGGACCCGGCCAGCGGACCCGGCCAGCGGACCCGGCCAGCGGACCCCGGCCAGCGGACCCGGTCAGCGGCTCTGCATGACCTCGCGGATCAGCTGAGCGGTACCGCTAGGCGTCCGGCCGACCCGCACCCCCACCTTTTCCAGCGCCTCCTTCTTGGCCTGCGCGGTGCCCGCCGAGCCCGAGATGATCGCCCCGGCGTGGCCCATCGTCCGGCCCTCGGGGGCGGTGAAGCCAGCAACATAGGCGACCACCGGCTTGGTGACGTTCCGCTCGACGAAGGCCGCGGCCCGCTCCTCCGCGTCGCCGCCGATCTCGCCGATCATAACGATGGCGTCGGTCTCCGGATCGGCCTCGAACGCGCGCAGGCAGTCGATGTGCGTGGTCCCGATGATCGGGTCGCCGCCTATCCCCACCGCGGTGGAGAAGCCGATGTCGCGAAGCTCGTACATCATCTGGTAGGTCAGCGTGCCTGACTTGGACACCAGGCCGATCCGGCCTTCGGTAGTGATGTCCGCGGGGATGATCCCGGCATTCGACTTGCCTGGCGAAGCGACGCCCGGGCAGTTCGGGCCGACGATCCTGGTGGCGCTGCCGCGCGCGCCCGAATAGGCCCAGAACGCCGCCGTGTCATGCACTGGAATACCCTCAGTGATCACGATGACCAGCGGCATCTCAGCGTCGATCGCCTCGATCACCGCGTCCTTGGTGCCCGCCGGAGGAACGAACACCACCGATACGTCGGCGCCGGTGGACGCCATCGCGTCCGCAACGGTCCCGAAAACCGGGACCTCGGTCCCGGCCAGCTCGATCGTCTGGCCTGCCTTGCGGGGATTGGTCCCGCCTACCACCTGAGTGCCCGCCACCGCCATCCTGGCCCCGTGCTTGCGGCCCTCTGACCCTGTCACGCCCTGCACGATGATCCGGCTCTGACTGGTCAGGAAGATTGCCATCTCATGCTCCCGTCACGGCCGAAGCGGCCAGCTCGGCGGCGCGGCGCGCCGCATCGTCCATGGTCGCGACCTGCTCGACCACGGCGATGCCCGCCTCGTCGAGGATGCGGCGCCCTTCCGAGGCGTTATTGCCGTCCAGCCGAACGACGATCGGGCGGTTCACCTGGTCACCGCGAGCACCGAGCATCCCGATCGCCGAAACGATGCCGTGGGCGACCGCGTCGCAGGAGGTGATGCCTCCGAACACGTTGACGAGCACGCTGCGGACCGACGGGTCGGACAGGACAATCTCCAGGCCGTCGGCCATCACCTGGGCCGACGCCCCGCCGCCGATGTCGAGGAAGTTGGCCGGGCGGACACCGCCGAACGCCTCGCCCGCGTAGGCCACGACGTCGAGGGTGGACATCACCAGGCCGGCTCCGTTGCCGATGATGCCGACCTGGCCGTCGAGCTTAACGTAGTTAAGGTGCTTGGCCTTGGCGCGCGCCTCCAGCGGATCGGCGGCACTGGGATCGGCGAACCTGCCGAAGTCCCGCCGGAAGGCGGCGTTGTCGTCCAGGGTGACCTTGGCGTCCAGCGCGATCACCCGCCCGTCTCCGGTATAGACAAGCGGGTTGACCTCCACCAGGGTGGCGTCCTGGCCGACGAAGACCGCCCACAGATGCTCGGCGAGCGCGGCGGCGCCGCTCAGCGCTTCTGGCGGAAGGCCTCCTGCGGCCACGATCTCGGCCGCCTTCTTGCCGTCCACCCCGGCGAGGGGGTCCACGGCGATCCTGGCCAGTGCCTCCGGACTCGTCCTGGCCACTTCCTCGATCTCGACGCCGCCCTGCACCGAGCACATCGAGAGAAAGGTCCGATCCGCCCGGTCAAGCAGGAACGACAGGTAGTACTCCTGGGCGATGTCGGTGTCCTCGGCGACCAGGACGGCGTGGACGACGTGACCCTTGATGTCCATCCCGAGGATCTGCCCCGCCTTGGCCTCGGCCTCATCCGGCCCGTCGGCCAGTTTCACCCCGCCGGCCTTGCCGCGCCCGCCGGTCTTCACCTGTGCCTTGATCACCACACTTGGTTTCCCTGCAGCTGCGAATTCCGCTGCGATCGCCCGGGCCTCCTTCGGCGTGCGGGCGACTCTGCCCCGCGGAATCGGTACGTCGTACTCCGCGAAGAGTTCCTTCGCCTGATACTCGAACAGGTCCACTCGGGTCCGTCCTATTTCGGTCGATGATCCTCTGGCCTGACGGCACGGGGCAACGCCGCGCTTGCTCGCTCACGACCGGCCTGCCAGCCGCCATGCACCCAACCAGGCAGCCTAACGGGCGCCGGGAGCCAGTTCAGTTGCGGGCCGCTGCTGGATCGCCCAGCGAACCAGCAAAGCGCCGCTGGCTACCGCGCGAGCGGTTCAGCGAAGCGCCGCGCCGGCAGCGCGGGCGCTGTCGGCCCAGTGCGCCGCTGCCCAGCGGTCGGCGACCGTGGCCGCATGCGCGAAGTGACCGGCGGCGTCGCCTGGCCGGCCGAGGAAGGCGGCGAGATCGCCGAGGGTGTGTGCGACCGGCCGCATGGCAAGGGACAGGCTGAGCGTGCCGGGCAGCCGATCACTCAGCGGCAGCAGCGTCTGACATGAGTGTGGTAGCTGGCGGGCGAGAGCAGCCCGCCAGCAACCCCGGCCTGGGCGCATGGGCCGTGTTAGGGCCCTTGCCGCCCGGCCGCGGGGCGCTCATGCTTGAAGCGGCAGGCTCTGTCGCCTTTCGCCGTCATGACGTGCAGGGTGCGGCGCCGTGCCACTGCGTCGCGTGGCCGCGTAGCCGAGACCCCCTGTCGGTTACGCGCCACCGGCGCCCGCCTGGCCTCCGGTGAGCCGGATTCGCGGTCACGAGCCGGGCGTGGCCGCGGCTGAGGTTGTTGCGGACTCTTCGCCGAAGGCGCTCCTGACCCAGTCCACGATCTCGTGGGTGGATGCGCCCGGGGTGAAGATCTTCGCGACCCCAAGCTGCTCAAGTTCCTCGATGTCGGCGGCCGGGATGATGCCGCCGCCGAACACAGTAATGTCATTGGCCCCTTGTTCCTTCAGCAGTTCGAGTACCCGCCCAAACTGCGTCATATGGGCCCCGGAGAGAATCGAAAGGCCGATCCCGTCCGCGTCCTCCTGCAGCGCGGCGGCCACGATCTGCTCGGGTGTCTGATGCAAGCCGGTGTAGATGACCTCAACGCCGGCGTCCCGCAGCGCGCGGGCCACTACCTTCGCGCCGCGGTCATGGCCATCAAGGCCCGGCTTGGCGATGATGACCCTGATGCTGCTCATGCTTCCTCCACCGGACGCGGCCAGTTCCACAGGCAAAACGGCCCGTACCTCGCAGCGTAGCCGCCCGCGGGCGCAAGCCCGCGACCGGACTTTCTTGATCGTGGTTGATTGGTGGCGCGCCGGCCCCACCAATCAACCGTGATCATGAAAGCAGCCAGAGGTTTTGCGGAGGCGGCCGCTCGGCGGAGCGTCCGGGGCTGGCCCGGGGCCAGGCGGAGGCGCGCAGAGGCGGCCGCTTGGCCAACGGCGGCCAGCGGCGCTGCCCCGGCCCCTCGC
Organism: uncultured Actinomycetes bacterium; assembly: GCA_963774825.1. GTDB lineage: Bacteria > Actinomycetota > Actinomycetes > Streptosporangiales > Streptosporangiaceae > DATBGO01. Next base: position 28,790 of record CAVZGW010000028.1, read on the forward strand.
ATGCGACAGTATGCCGGGTGAAGCTCAGTCCCGGGTGAAGACCGCGAGCCCCGCGCGCGAGCTCCAGAACCGGCTAAGGATCACCGGAACCGCGACGCGCGCGCCCGCTCCTGAACCGGCTACAGCTTCTCGATCGGGGCATAACGCAGCACCAGGTGCTTGATCCCGTATTCGCCGCCAAAGTCGATCTTGGCCTCCGGGTCGTCGCCGCGGCCCTCGACCGACAGCACCCGGCCCAGGCCATAGGAGTCGTGGGTGACAGGTCGCCGGGCTGCAGCACGGGACCGGCCGGTTGCCAAGGCGCCTGAACCCCCGGGCGGCGGGCCAGCCGCTCAGAGGCGGGCGGCGCGGCCGCGGCCGCGTCACGGCGCCAGTCGATCAGCTGCGCCGGTACCTCGGACAGGAACCTGGACTGCTTGTGGTAGGCCGGCCGGCCGAACCAGGCCCTGGACACCGCGCGGGTCAGGTACAGCCGCTGCTGGGCCCTGGTGATCCCGACGTAGGCCAGCCGCCGTTCCTCGGCCAGCTCGCGCTCATCGCCGCATGGAGCGCTCGTGCGGGAAGACGTTCTCTTCCAGGCCGGTCAGGAACACGACGGGGAACTCGAGACCCTTGGCGGTGTGCAGGGTCATCAGGGTCACCAGGCCGCCGTGGTCCGCCCCGTCCGGGATCTGGTCAGCGTCGGCGACCAGCGACACCTGCTCGAGGAAGTCGATCAAGCTGCCGTCCGGGTTACGCGAGTCGAACTCCCTGGCCACCGAGACGAGCTCGGTCAGGTTCTCGATCCTGCTCTCGTCCTGCAGGTCGGAGGAGTCCCTCGAGTTCGGCCACATAGCCGGTCCGGTCGAGCACTGCCTCGGCCAGATCGCCGGCCGGGGCCAGCAGCGGAGCGCCCGGAGTCCGGCGATGAGATCGTTAAATTCCGCGATTGCCTTCACCGACCGCGTGGCGAGCCCTGACACATCCTGCGGCCGGGCAAGCGCCGCCGCGAAACTGATCTTCTGCCGGGCCGCAAAGGCAGCGACATACTCCTGCGCCCGGTCGCCGATCCCGCGCTTGGGCACGTTGAGTATCCTGCGCAGCGACACCTCGTCACCGGGGTTGGCCACCAGCCGCAGGTAGGCCAGCAGGTCACGGATCTCCCGGCGCTCGTAGAACCGCACGCCGCCGACCACCTTGTACGGCAGGCCGGCCCGGATGAAGACTTCCTCGAAGACCCTGGACTGGGCGTTGGTCCGGTAGAAGACCGCCACCTGGCCAGCGGTGGCCTCGCCCTCGTCGGCGAGCCTGTCGACTTCCTCGGCGACGAACGCCGCCTCGTCGTGCTCGCTGTCGGCCACGTACCCGGTGATCGGCGGACCGTCGCCAGCCTCGGACCAGAGATTCTTGGGCACCCGGCCGGGGTTGCGGGACACCACGGCATTGGCCGCGGCCAGGATGTTCTGCGTGGAGCGGTAGTTCTGCTCGAGCAGGATCACCCGGGCACCGGCGAAGTCCCGCTCGAACTCGTCGATATTCCTGATCGTCGCGCCGCGGAAGGCATAGATGGACTGGTCGGCGTCGCCCACCACGCACAGTTCCGCTGGCGGCACTGCCGCCGCGTCCGGCCCGGCTGCCGCGCCGGGTCCAGCTGCAGCGTCGTCTCGGTCGGCCCAGGGAAAGCGCTGCTCGGCCTGCCCGGCGAGCTCCCTGATCAGCACGTACTGGGCATGGTTGGTGTCCTGGTACTCATCGACGAGCACGTGCCTGAACTTGCGCCGGTAGGTGGCGGCGACCTCGGGAAACGCCTGCAGCAGGTTGACTGTGACCATGATCAGGTCGTCGAAGTCCATCGCGCCCGCCGCCACCAGCCTGCGCTGGTACTCGGCGTACGCCTCGGCCAGTGCCTTCTCCCGGTAACCGGACGCGCGGGCGGCCAGCGTCTCGTAGTCGATCAGCTCGTTCTTGAGGCCGGAGACCTGGTGCGGCCATCGCCTTCGGCGGGTGGTACTTGGCGTCGAGGTCAAGCTCACGGCAGGCCAGCGCCATCAGGCGCTGCGAGTCGGCCTGGTCGTAGATCGAGAACGACGACGGGTAGCCGAACCTGGGGGCCTCGCGACGCAGGATCCGCACGCAGGCCGAATGGAACGTCAGCAGCCACATGGCCCGGGCTCGCGACCCGGTCAGCGCGGCGGCCCTGGCGGCCATCTCGCCCGCCGCCTTGTTGGTGAACGTGATGGCCAGGATCTCGCCGGGCGCAACGCCGCGCTCGGCCAGCAGGTAGGCGATCCGGTGTGTCAGCACCCGGGTCTTGCCCGAGCCGGCGCCGGCCACGATGAGCAGCGGGCTGCCCTCGTGCACGACGGCAGCGCGCTGCTGCGGATTCAGCCCGTCCAGCAAGGCATCGGCAGCCGTCACGGTAGTCACTCGCACAGCCTAGGCGCTGCCGCCGACACCCGCGCTTAGTCGCGCCCCGCGCGTGCCAACGGCTAGGCCTCCGCGTCGGGCACCAGGGTCGGCGTCGCCCGGGTCAGCGTCTGCTTCCTGAAGAAGGCGGGCGCGGTGGTCCGGCAGTAGATGAAGAAAATCACTCCGGCCAGCGCCGACAGGAACGCGATGATGAATGACCCGCCGACCTCCCAGTGCAGGCCGGGAATCGTCCAGAAGGTATAGCTGTTGCTGGCCACCCAGTCGCTCTGCAGGCTGTAGACCCCGGCCGCCCACAGGATCAGGCCGCCGAGGCCGGGCAGGATGCCGCGCATCCACAGGTTGCGCGAGTTCTCTCCCAGCGTCCTGCGGTAATACCAGACGCAGGACCAGGCGGTCAGCCCGTAGTAGAACGCGATGTACAGCCCGATCGCGGTGACCGCGTCGGAGATGACCAGGCCGCCGGACAGGTAGTTGAGCGGGATGTACAGCGCGATCGAGACCAGGCCCATCAGGACGGTGGACACGGTCGGCGTCAGGAACCTCGGGTGGATCTTGGCGAACGATTGCGGCAGTGCCTTGTAGGCGGCCATCGACAGGGTCGTCCGGGCGGTGGGCAGGATCGTGGTCTGGGTAGATGCCGCCGCCGACGACAGCACCATCAGGATCAGCAGGTGGCTCAGGACCGAGCCGAAGCCGCTGGTGCCGAAGACCGAGCCACCGAGCACCGACAGCACGTCGCCCTGGTTGGCGGTGTTGCCGAGGCCGATGCCCTTCGAGCCGATCCCCGCGTAGGCCTGGACCGACGTGGTCACCAGCAGGTAGGTGACCAGGAGCACGACGGTCGAGATGATCGCGGCCAGGCCCGGGGTCCGGTTGCGGTCAGCGGTCTCCTCGTTGACCGACACCGCGGTGTCCCAGCCCCAGTAGATGAACAGGAACAGGACCAGCCCGGAGATAAACGCGGACAGGTGCGCCTTGAACGGGTTGAACCAGGTCAGGCTGACGTGCAGGTAGCCGACCGGCGCGTGCCCGGTGCCGACCTTGACCAGCGCCACGATCGACAGCACCAGCAGCATGACGATCTCGATGGACAGCAGCGCCTTCTGGAAGTTGGCCGAGACCTCGATGCCGACGTAGCAGATGGCGGTCATCAAGATGATCCAGATGATGCCGACCAGCAGCACCCAGCCGCTGGCCGGGTTGCCGCCGATGCTGCTGGTGTTGAACAGGTCGAACACGTACGCGCCCGCCACCTGCGCCAGGCTGGCCATGACCAGGACGTCGGCGGCGACGATCGCCCAGCCCCCCGCCCAGCCGGTCTTGGGGCCGAAGGCCCGGGTGGCCCAGGTGAACGTGGTGCCGCAGTCCGGGTCGGCCTTGTTCATCTCGCTGTAGCCGATCGAGGCGAGCAGCATCGGCACGAACGCGAGGAAGGCGACGGCCGGGGACTGCAGGCCGATCGCCACCACCACGAAGCCGAGCGTGGCGGCCAGGCTGTAGGCAGGCGCGGTCGAGGCGACCCCGATGACGATGCTGGACATCAGGCCGAGGGCCCCGCTCTTCAGGCCCTTATCGACGGCATCTTCGGTTGGTCGCAGGTCTGGTGTAGCGGCGGCCATGGCTCACCCCTCCTGGCAATCGCCCGACCGGGTCGGAACTTGCACATGCGCACGGCGCAGCCGGTACCTGGTGCCGCGATGTGGATGCCCGGTTGTCGAGACGATGACACCCAGGTACGACGGTTCTAGCATGATTTGTGCCCCCCCGCGACGATTTCCGTTGTAACAGCTAAGCATCACCGCGGGTCCAGTCGGTCACGGGCCCTCGGTCTAAGATCAACCCCATGCGCATCCTTCTGGTTGGCGCCGGCGGGGTAGGCACGGCTTTTGCCCGAATCGCCGCCCGGCGCCCCTTCGCCGAACTGGTCATCGCCGACTACGACCTGGGCCGGGCGCAGCGCGCGGCCGCTGCGAGTGAGGGCTACCTCGCGGTCAGGCTCGACGCGCGCGACGAGCAGGCCGCCGCGGCGCTGCTCGCCGAGCACTCCTGCGACGTGCTGATGAACGCGACGGACCCGAGGTTCGTCATGCCGCTGTTCCGCGCCGCGCTGCAGGCGGGCACGGACTACCTGGACATGGCCATGTCGCTGTCCCATCCCGATCAAGATGACCCCTATAGCAACACTGGTGTCAAGCTGGGCGACGAGCAGTTCGCCCTGGCACCGGAGTGGGAACAGCGCGGAAAGCTTGCGCTGGCGGGGATTGGGGTCGAGCCTGGCCTGTCCGACATATTCGCCAGGCACGCCGCGGACACGATGTTCAGCGAGATCCATCAGCTTGGCGTGCGGGACGGCGCGAACCTCGAGGTGGCCGGCTATGACTTCGCGCCGACGTTCTCCATCTGGACCACCATCGAGGAGTGCCTGAACCCGCCGGTGATCTGGGAGAAGGGCCGGGGCTGGTTCACCACGCCGCCGTTCAGCGAGCCGGAGGTCTTCAACTTCCCGGCCGGGATCGGGCCGGTCGAGTGCGTCAACGTGGAACACGAGGAGGTGCTGCTGATGCCGCGCTGGGTGGACGCCCAGCGGGTCACCTTCAAGTACGGACTAGGCTCTGAGTTCATCGACGTCCTGCAGACCCTGCACAAGCTCGGCCTTGACTCGGTGGAACCGGTCACCGCGGGCGGGGCCGAGGTCTCGCCGCGCGACGTGGTCGCGGCCTGCCTGCCGGACCCGGCCACGCTGGGCGACCGGATGACCGGCCTGACCTGCGCGGGAACCTGGGTGACCGGCACCGGGACCAATGGCGCGCCGCGCGAGGTCTATCTGTACCACGTGGTCGACAACGCCTGGTCGATGGCCGAGTACGGATCCCAGGCAGTCGTCTGGCAGACCGCGGTCAACCCGGTAGTCGCCCTCGAGCTGATCGATTCCGGCGCGTGGTCAGGAACCGGGGTGCTTGGCCCTGAGGCGCTGCCTGCGGCTCCCTTCCTCGACCTGCTCACCGATTACGGTTCGCCGTGGGCTTGCGAGGAACGGAAGCATGGGAGTAAGTAACCCCGTTAACAACCTGAAACGGAGGCCGCGTGGTGGACGATCTGCGCAACTTCATCGGCGGGCAGTGGACTGACATCTCCTTCGACCGCCGTGCCGACCTGATCAACCCATCCACCGGCGAAACATTCGCGACCGCGCCCGTCTCCGGCGCGGACGAGGTCGACGCCGCGTTCGCCTCCGCTGCCGAAGCCTTCGAGGGCTGGCGCGATGCGACACCGTCCGAGCGCAGCCTGGCACTGCTCCGGATCGCCGACACGATCGAGGCGAACGCGGACCAGCTGGTCGCCGCCGAGTCGCAGAACACCGGCAAGCCGATCGCGCTGACCTTGTCCGAAGAGATCCCGCCGATGGTGGACCAGATCAGGTTCTTCGCCGGCGCGGCACGGATGCTTGAGGGACGCTCGGCCGGGGAGTACATGTCTGGCTATACGTCGTTTGTCCGGCGTGAGCCCATCGGGGTCTGCGCGGCGGTGACCCCGTGGAACTACCCGATGATGATGGCGGTCTGGAAGTGGGCGCCCGCGCTCGCGGCAGGCAACACCATGGTGCTCAAGCCGTCGGACACCACCCCGGCCAGCACGCTTTTCATGGCCGAGCTGATGAGCGAGCACCTGCCGCCTGGCGTCTTCAACGTGGTCTGCGGCGACCGGGACACCGGCCGGGCGCTGGTCTCCCATCCAGCGCCCCAGATGGTGTCCATCACCGGGAGCGTGCGCGCGGGCCGGGAGGTGGCCGCCGCCGCAGCCCCCGGCCTCAAGCGGGTCCACCTCGAGCTAGGCGGTAAGGCGCCGGTCGTGGTGTTCGACGATGCCGACCCGGCCAAGGCGGCCGAGGCGATCGCCATCGCCGGCTACTTCAACGCCGGCCAGGACTGCACCGCGGCGACCCGGGTGCTGGCCGGCCCCGGCGTGCACGAGGAGTTCGTGGCGGCGCTCGTCGAGCAGGCCAAGGGCCAGACGGTGGCCGGGCCTGACGTGCCTGACGCGGACTTCGGCCCCCTCAACAGTGCCAATCAGCTGGACCGGGTGTCCGGGTTCATCCAGCGGCTGCCCGATCACGCCCGGGTGCTGACCGGTGGCAGGCAGGCCGGGGAACGCGGATTCTTCTTCGAGGCCAGCGTGGTGGACGGGCTGCGGCAGGACGACGAGATCATCCAGGGCGAGGTATTCGGCCCGGTCATTACCGTGCAGCAGTTCAGCGCCGAGGACGAGGCGGTGGCCTGGGCCAACGGCACCGAATACGGGCTCGCCTCGTCAGTGTGGACCTCAGATCATGGCCGGGCGATGCGGATGGCCAGGCGGCTTGACTTCGGCTGCGTCTGGATAAACACCCACATCCCGCTGGTCGCGGAGATGCCGCATGGCGGCTTCAAGAGCTCCGGCTACGGCAAGGACCTGTCGATGTACGGGTTCGAGGACTACACGAGGATCAAGCACGTCATGTCGGCACTGGACTGAGCTGGACTGAGCTGACTGGTGCCTGAGGAAGATGGCGGGCCGCTCTGGAGTCCGGCCGGCCGCAGCGGCGCTAAGTGGGCGTGTCTGAAGATCTCGCTATAGTTCCTTCGTGCACCATTACGATTGCCGGTCGGCTCAGCGTTGAGCGTGGTCAGGTCTGTGTCCGGCACCGGGCCCTCAGCAGCGCAGCACCGCCGGCCCGCCGCTGACCACGGCGCGGCCCGCGGGCGCGGCCCGCTTCGCTTCGCGCTCCGAGCGGGCGCGATCGCGGCTGGGTTCGTCATCCTGGTCGTGCTCCTGTACCAGGCCGCCCTGCACGGGAATATCCCGGACTCCGACGGCGCGACCGTGGTGCTGCAGGGCAAGGCGATGAGCAGCGGCAATCTGCTGCTCAGCGGTTGGGCACTGTCCGTCGACCCGTTCTGGACGATCGACGCCGTCTTCTACGCCGTGGTCGAGCTGGTCACCGGGATGCGGCCGATGCTGCTCTACCTGGTGCCCGCGATCATCGCGGCGCTGGTGATCCTGGTCAGCGTGATGCTGGCGCGCGACCGCCGGGGCGGCGCTGCGGGCGCGGCAGCCGCCGTGACCGTGCTGGCGCTGCTTGCCTTCCCCACTCACGCGCTGACCACAGACTTCATACATGGCGCGCTGCACGTCGGCACCGCCCTGTGGTGCCTGATCGCCTTTGCCGGATTGCGGTCGGGGCGGTTGCGCTGGGGCTGGGCCGTCGCGGTCGTGTTCCTCGCGGCCGGCCTGCTCGGCGACCTCGAGACCGTCGCTCTCGGCCTGGCTCCGGTCGTCGCCGCGGGCCTGGTTGCCTGGGCGCGCACCCGCGACTGGCGCTCTGCCGTGCCCGGGGTGTGTGCGGCGGCCGCCGCCCTGCTGCTCGCCGGCTTCATTCGCGAGGCCGCCGTATACGCGGGCACGTTCACGATCAACCCGGGCCACCCTAGGGCTAAGCTTTCCCAGCTGCCGGTCAACCTGACGTACCTGGCGCACTGGGGATCCGACCTGCTCGGCCTCGGCAGCGGAAGCTTCGGCAGCGGGGGCGTGCCTGCGCTGCTGCAGGCCGTGCACGCTATCGGGCTGCTCGTGGTGCTCGCAGCCGTCGGGACGGCTACCGCCGCGCTGATCCGCGGCGCGGTGCTGGGAAACCGGGCCGCGGCAGCCGCCTCCGGGTCGTGGCGGCTTGACGATCTATTGGTCTTCGCCTTCTTTGCGGACCTTGTCGTGTTCCTCGCGCTGACCCTGGGTGACGATACCGGGTTCGCGCGTGAGCTGACAGCAGCCGTCATCTTCGGGGCCGTCCTCGCCGGCCGGTGGGCCCGGCTGGCGACCGCCATCGGCCCCGTCCGGATCCGGCGCGCCGGGGCGGTCGCTGGCCTCGCCGTCGTCACCGCCTTCGCGGCCGGCTTCGGGCTTACCCTCACCGCCCCGGCACCCGTCAGGCCCTACGATCAGCTCGCCCAGTTCCTTGCGGCGCACCACCTTCACCAGGGGGTCGGCGACTACTGGAGTTCCTCGATCACCACGGCGGCGAGCGGCGGCGCGGTGACGGTGCGCCCGGTCTTCGCCAAGTACGGCAAGGTCGTCCGCTACCGCAGGCAGTCGGGCGCCGACTGGTACACGGGGCAGTCCTTCGAGTTCCTCGTGTACAACAAGGCCCTGCCCTGGAACGGGGTGGGCTGGGACACGGCGAAAGCGACGTTCGGGCCCGTGGCCCGCATCTACGCCGTTGGTACCTACCGGGTCCTGGTATGGAACCATCCGATCGAGGTGGCTCACGGCGGCTTAACCGCATTGGCCGTCCGGGGCGTGCGGTCCTAGAACGGGTAAGCGGGCAGGTCGCCGCGCACCGTCACCCACTGCGTCTCGGTGAAAGCGTCCAGGTTAGCCCTCGCCCCGCCCAGCCTGCCGCCGTTGCCCGACGCGCCCACCCCGCCGAACGGGATCGTCGCCTCGTCGTTGACCGTCTGGTCATTGATGTGCACAAGCCCGGACGGGATCCGCTCGGCTATCGCGAGGCCCTGGTAGACATCCCTGGTGAGGATGGCGAGCGAGAGGCCGTAGTCGGTGCCTCCGGCCATCTCGACAGCCTCGTCGATGGAGTCGAACGGCGTCACCGGGGCCACCGGGCCGAAGATCTCCTCGGCGTACGCGGGGGCTGAGGTCGGCACGTCGGCGAGCACCGTCGGCCGGTAGAACAGGCCCTGGTAGGTGCCGCCGGTCAGCAGCTTGGCCCCGGCGTCGACGCTGGCTCTGACGATCCGGTCCACCTTGTCGCGCTGCCGCTCGTCGATGAGCGGCCCGAGCGCCACCTGCTCCTTATGCGGGTCACCGACCGGCAGGTGCTCGGCCCGGGCCGCGAGCGCCATCGCGTAGTCCTTCGCGATGGCGCTGTGCACCAGGTGCCGGCTCGCGGACATGCAGATCTGGCCCTGGTGGATGAAAGAGCCGAAGGCGCCCACCGAGGTGGCCCGCTCGACATCCACATCGGGCAGCACGATGAGCGCCGAGTTACCGCCAAGCTCCAGGTGGACCCGCTTGAGGTGCTCGCCGGCCAGCCGGGCAACGGCCCGGCCCGCCCTGGTGGATCCGGTGAACGCGATGATCCTGATGCCGGGCTCGGTGACCACCGCCTCGCCGGTGCCCGGGCCGCCAGGCAGCACGTGCAGGAGGCCATCGGGCAGCCCGGCCCTGGCGAAGATCTCGGCGAGCACGACGCCGCCGCTGACCGAGGTCCGCGGGTCCGGTTTCAGGACGACCGCATTGCCGAGGGCCAGCGCCGGAGCGACGGACCGGATCGACAGGATCGTCGGGACGTTGAACGGGGCGATCACGCCGACCACTCCGGCCGGCACGTGCCTGGCCAGGCTGAGCCTGGGCTGCTGGCTGCGCAGCAGTTCGCCGTAGGGCTGCGAGGCCAGGGCGGCGGCCTCGTAGCACTCATCGGCGGAGACGTGCACCTGCAGGTCGCCCATCGGGGGGATGGCCCCGGTCTCCCTGGTCAGCCACATCTTGATCTCGTCGGCATGAGCGTTCCACAGATCCCCGGCGCGCCGCAGGACCGCGGCGCGGTCACCATAGGAGCCCGCGGCCCAGGATCGCTGCGCCTGGCTGGCCAGCTGCGCGGCCTTGCGCACGTCCGCCGGGGTGGCGTAGCCGATCCGGCCGAGTTCCTGCCCCGTGGCCGGCTCAGTCACCGCATGCTCCCCGCCGGAGCCAGCCCGCCAGCCCGCCGAGAAGATCTTGCCATGCCAGGCACCGGAATCCAGCAGCCCCATAACCACGCCTCTCCGCTCCGCCAGTCCGCTCCGCCAGCTGCCCGGTGAAATCGCACGCCAGGCCGCCACTCATCCGCTTTCCGGTCGCCACACGCGTCTCGTCCGATCATGGCGGCTCCTGCCGTGCGCCTGTCAACCGCTTCGAAGCGGATTGTGAGATGCGCGACCCGCAAGCAGCCGGGCCGGTCTGACGGTCGGTACCCATAGGATCGGCATCGTGCTGGAAGATTCAGAGGTCAGCCGGATCCTGGTGATCACTGCGCACCCCGACGACGTGGACTTCGGCGCCGCCGGTACCGTCGCACGATGGACCGACGCGGGAACCGAGGTCAGCTATTGCATCATCACCGACGGCGACGCGGGCGGCAGCGACCAGTCGATCTCCCGGCCGCAGATGGCTGCCCTCCGCCGCGCCGAGCAGACTGCGGCGGCGAAGCAGGTCGGCGTGCACGACATCAGGTTCCTCGGCTACCCTGACGGCCGCCTGGAAGCCACGCTCGGCCTGCGCAAGGACCTGACGCGGGTAATCAGGCAGATCCGGCCGGACCGGCTGATGTGCCCCTCACCCGAGCGCAACTATGCCCGGCTGCCTGCCAGCCATCCGGACCACCGGGCGGCCGGCTCGGCCGCTCTTGACGCGGTCTACCCGGACGCGCGCAATCCCTTCGCCTTTCCCGACCTGCTCGCCGATGAGGGGCTCGACGCCTGGACGGTCCGCGAGGTATGGGTCAGCGGCAGCCCGGCTCCGAACCACTACGTGGACGTCACCGACGTGTTCAGCCGCAAGGTAGCGGCGCTGCAGGCGCACGTGAGCCAGACGGGCCACATGGACAACCTTGCGGAATTCCTGCGGAGCTGGCACGCCCGGAACGGCGCCCAGGCGGGCCTGCCGGACGGGCGGCTCGCGGAGGCATTCCAGGTGCTGAGCACCGGTTGAGGACGGCAGCCTCGTCCGGCCACTTCGGCTGAGCAAGATCCTCGTCAGGTACTGGTACGGCTAGGGCCTGCGGTTCTAGGTTGGCATCAGGCGCAACTGCCGTATCTCGGAGGGGTCCGCGCCGGCAGATCACGGCCGGGGAGTTTTTCCTCGACTACCTGACCACCGCTCTCGACCCGGTCGAGATCTTGACCGGGATCTCCATCCCGAAGCTCGGGCCGAGGTGGGGCTACCGTTATGAGAAGCTGCACCGGACCGCACAGGCCTGGGCCACGGTCGGGGCGGCGGCTCTGGCCAGGCGATCGAACGGAGTCCTCGCCGAGGCCAGGATCGGCCTGACTAACATGGGCACGGTACCGGTGAGGGCGAGGGCGGCAGAGGCCGCGGCAGCGGGAGCGCAGGCAAGCCGTGCTGCGCTGAACGGCGTGGCCGCGCATGCGGCGGAGGGCACGGAGCCCCCCGCCGACCTGCATGGCGCGCCCGACTACCGGCGCCACCTGGCGCGGGTACTCACCGGCCGGGCACTAGCAGCGGCGGCAGGAGTCTGACAGATGGAACTGGAGCACTCATTCACGGTACCGGTCCCCGAGGAACGGGCGTGGGAAGTGCTGCTGGACGTGGAGCGGGTGGCGCCCTGCATGCCGGGCGCCGCCCTCGATTCGGTGGACGGCGATGCCATCTTCGGCCGGATCAAGGTCAGGGTCGGCCCGATCGCCATGACCTACGCGGGCACGGCGCGCTTCACTGAGCGTGACCCATATGCTCACGTCGTCACCCTCGAGGCGTCGGGCAAGGAGACCCGCGGCGCGGGCACCGCTTCGGCGACCGTGCGCTCGATGCTGGAGGGCCAGGGCGATCAGACCCATGTGATCGTTTACACGACGCTGAACGTGACCGGCCGGCTCAGTTCGGCCGCGGGGTGATGGCCGAGGTCGGCGGCAAGCTCATCGGCATCTTCGCCGCCAACCTGGCCCAGATGCTGACGGCGGACCAGTCGCCCGCTGCCGCTGAAGGAACAACAGGAAACTCAAGCGAGAGCGCCAGCACCGGCGCGAGCACCAGCACCAGCGAGGACTCCAGCGCAATCGAGGGCCCCAGGGCAAACGCGGGCTCCGGCCAGGGCGAGGGCAACGGCGACGGCGGCGGGGACACTGCGGGCTCCGGCGAGGGCGAGGGCGACGGGGACACTGCGGGCTTCGGCCAAGGCGGGGGCGAGGGCGACGGCGGCGGGGACACCCCGGGCTCCGGCCAGGCCGATGGCGCGGGCTTCGGCCAGGGGACCAGCGATAACGTCGGCGATCGGGCAGCGGGCGACCTTGCCCAGCCGGTCGAGGAGCTTCAGCTGTCGCTGCGGTCCTACAACAGCCTGCGCAGGGAAGGTATTCACACCATCGGCGATCTTGCTTCCCGCACAAGGGAGGACCTGCTCGCGATCGACAACATCGGCCCAGCGTCGGTCGAGGAGATCAAGCAAAAGCTCGCCGCGCGGGGGCTCTCGCTCGGCGAGTCGGTCGGCAGCGCCAACGGCTTGCCGCCCGGCGGACCTGTCACGGCCGGGCAGGCTGCGGCGGGCCAGGCCACCACAGACCAGGCCACCACAGATCAGCCGTTCGCAGACCAGGCCACCACAGAACAGGCGCTCGCAGATCAGCCGTTCGCAGACCAGGCCACCACAGAACAGGCCACCACGGGCCAGGCGTTCGCAGACCAGGCGTTCGCAGACCAGGCCACCACAGAACAGGCCACCACGGGCCAGGCGTTCGCAGACCAGGCGTTCGCAGACCAGGCCACCACAGAACGGGCCACCACAGGCCAGGCGTTCGCAGGCCAGGCCACCACAGGCCAGCCTGGCCTGGAGGCCGCGTCACCGGCAGAACCGCGTTCAGAGACCGCATTGCCTGTTCCGCCCCGGCTGGCGGTCAGGGCGCCGGACGACGATGCGATAGATCTGCTCAGCGTGGCCGGTATCCCGGTACTGAAACGCGCGCTGCCAGTGGCTGCGGCGTCGCTGGTGTCGGTCCTTGTCGTGGTGGGACTGCGCCGTCGGCGGCGCCATGGCAGTAGCTAGGCGCCTGACCTTACCTGCGGCAGGGAGCAGCGCAAACTCGGTAGCTAACTCGTCGCGCCCGCGCTGGTTCGCCGCCGCCGTCCCGGCAGCGTCCTGCCCGCCGATCGCCTAGCGGCGATCGAGGTCCCCACGCTCGCCATCGGCGGCAGCCTGAGCCCTGAGTGGCTCCCCGCAGCCGCTCGGGCCGTCTCCGACGCCATCCCAGGCGCGCGTTATGTCACCCTCGAAGGCCAGGACCACGGGGTGCTCAACCAGCCGGAGGCACTCCGGCCCTTGCTGGTCGACTTCCTCACCTGAACCGGTGCCCGGGGTCATCTGGCGGTCAGGAGAGCCAGCGCCGCGGCCGCTTAAGGTGGGGCGGTGATGAGTTTCCCCACCGACAGGTCTTATGCCGAGGAACTGGACGCGGCCGATCCGCTCGCGGGATTCCGTGATCGCTTCAGCTGGCCGGGTGAGCCGCTGATCTACCTGGATGGCAACTCGCTCGGTCCGCTGCCGCTGAGTACCCGGGAGCGGATCAGCGAGGTCGTGGCACAGGAGTGGGGAGCTGGCCTGGTCCGGTCCTGGGACAGCTGGATCGGGCTGCCCCGTCGGGCCGGAGACGCAGTCGGGCAGCTGGTCGGAGCCGCGGCCGGCCAGGTCATCGTGTGCGACTCGACCACGGTCAACCTGTACAAGCTGGCTTGGGCTGCGCTGGACGCCCAGCCGGGCCGGACCGTCATCGTGACCGATGACGACAATTTCCCCACTGACCGCTACGCGCTGGAAGGGATCGCCGCGCAGCGTGGCTGCGAGCTGCGCCTGATCGCCACCGACATTGATGAGGGCATGAGCGCGAGATCGGTGCACAGCGCGGTCGACACGGACACGGCGTTCGTCAGCCTCTCGCAGGTTGCCTACCGCAGTGGCGCGCTCGCCGACATGGCGCAGATCACCGAGATCGCACACGAGGCAGGGGCGCTTGCACTGTGGGACCTGTCTCATGCGGCTGGCGCGGTGCCGGTCGAGCTTGACGCCGCCGGTGCCGACCTGGCGGTCGGGTGCACCTATAAGTACCTCAACGCCGGGCCTGGCTCACCAGCGTTCCTGTATGTCCGGGCCGGCCTGCAGCACCGGCTGCGTCAGCCGATTTGGGGCTGGTTCGGCCAGCGGGACCAGTTCGCGATGGGCCCCCGGTATGAGCCGCTGCCGGGCATCGACGCGTTCATGACCGGAACGCCTCAGATCATCGGCACCGTCGCGGTTGAGGAGGGGGCCCGGCTGCTCGGCGAGGCGGGAATCGGCCGGCTACGCGCCAAGGGCGCAGCGCTGACCCGCTACCTGATAAGCCTGGCGGACGAATGGCTGGCGCCGCATGGTTTCGCGCTCGCATCGCCCAGAGATGATCGGCGCCGAGGCTCGCATGTCTGCCTGCGCCATCCGGAAGCCTGGCGGATCAGTCAGGCGCTTATCCGCGCCGGGGTGGTCGGCGACTACCGCACACCGGACCGGCTCAGGCTGGGGCCCGCCCCGATTACGACCACCTTCACCGACGTCTGGGACGCGCTCGACACCCTCCGCCGGATCGCGGCCGACCCTCGGTGCCTTGCCGGGCTGGATGCTGATCCAGCCCGGTGACCTGACCGGGGGTCACACCGACCGGGCCGGCGGGAGCCGGGACCGAAGCCGTTAAATTGCGGTTTCTACTCCCACTCGATGGTGCCGGGCGGCTTGCTGGTCACGTCGAGCACCACCCGGTTGACCTCGGGCACCTCGTTGGTGATCCGGGTGGAGATCCGGGCCAGCACCTCGTCAGGGCAGCCGGGCCCAGTCGGCGGTCATCGCGTCCTCGCTGGACACCGGGCGCAGCACGACCGGGTGACCGTAGGTGCGCCCGTCGCCCTGCACGCCGACCGAGCGGACGTCGGCGAGCAGCACCACCGGGCACTGCCAGATCTCGCGGTCCAGGCCGGCCGCGGACAGCTCCTCGCGGGCGATCGCGTCGGCCGCGCGCAGCGACGCCGCAGCCGGTCCGGGCGTGACCTCGCCGACGATCCGGATCGCGAGGCCCGGCCCGGGGAACGGCTGCCGCCAGACGATCTCCGCCGGCAGGCCCAGCTCGAGGCCGACCTGCCGTACCTCGTCCTTGAACAGTGTCACGCAACGGCTCGACCAGCTCGAACTGAGGTCCTCGGGCAGCCCGCCGACGTTGTGGTGGGACTTGATGTTGGCCGCGTGCCGGTGCCGCCGCCGGACTCCACCACGTCGGGGTAGAGCGTGCCCTGCACGAGGAAGTCGACCGCGTCCCCGTGCTGCCCGCCTCGGCCACGATCTCCCGCGCGGCCTGCTCGAACGCGCGGATGAACTCGCGCCCGATGATCTTGCGCTTCTCCTCCGGGTCGGTCACTCCGGCCAGCGCGGCGAGGAACTCCGCTGCTGCGTCGACGACCTTGAGGTCAACGCCGGTGGCAGCCACGAAGTCCTGCTCGACCTGCTCGGCCTCGCCCGTGCGCAGCAGGCCGTGGTCGACGAAGACACAGGTCAGCCTGGAGCCGATCGCGCGCTGCACGAGGGCAGCGGCGACCGCGGAGTCGACCCCGCCGGACAGGCCGCAGATCGCCCGCTGGCGCCGACCTGCGCGCGGATCCGTTCGACCTGCTCGTCGATGATGCTGCGCATCGTCCAGGTTGGCCGGCAGCCGGCGGCGTCGTACAGGAACTGCGCGAGCACCGCCATCCCGTGCTCGGTGTGCAGCCACCTCGGGGTGGAACTGCACGCCGGACAGAGCCCGGGCACGATCCTCGAACGCCGCCACCGGGGCGCCGTCCGTCCGCGGCCGTCACGGTGAACCCCGGCGGCGCCGCCGCGCACCGCGTCGCCGTGCGACATCCAGACCTGCTGATGGGACGGCAGGCCGCCGAGCAGCAGGCCGCCATCGGCGCCGGCAGCAGGCCGGGCAGCTGCGCCGGTCTGCGGACCTGGCGGGCGCAGCTCGAGCTGGTCGCGCCGTACTCGCCGCCGCCGGTACGCTCCACCCCGCCGCCAAGCCCGGACACCATCAGCTGGAAGCCGTAGCAGATGCCGAGAATCGGGACCCCGGCGTCGAGCAGCCCAGCCGGGGCGGCCTGCGGGGCTCCTGGCGCATAGACCGACGCGGGGCCGCCGGACAGGATGATCGCCGCCGGCCGCTGCGCGAGCATCTGCGCGACGGCATCGTGGGCGGCACGATCTCGCGAGAACACCCGGCACTCGCGCACCCGGCGCGCGATCAGCTGGGCGTACTGGGCGCCGAAGTCGACAACGAGAACCGTGTCGGGCGCGCCGGGGCGCGTTCCTGAGTCACCAGATGATCGCACGTGGCCGCCTTCCCCGGGCGCAGCCTCGCGGGGCCGCCCCGGCGCGGGATGCCGGCCAGGACGCCGGCCGGGCCAGGTCGCCCAGTCTAGTGGGCCGCCGTGTCGGCCTCGGCCTGCCCGTCAGCCGCGGCAGGCAGCGGCTGCCCTACCCGGACTCTGGCAATCCGCCTGCCATCCAGCTGGGTGACGGCGAGCTTGCGCCCGGATACCTCCACCGACTCACCCTCACCGGGCAGGTGGCCGAGAGCGGCCAGGACGTAGCCCGCCACCGTCTCGTAAGGCCCCTCGGGCAGCTCGACCCCGGTCTGCTCGGCGAACTCATCCAGATTCAGCAGACCGTCGACCTCAACCTCGCCGCCGCGCAGTTGCTTGGGGTGGCCCACATCTATGTCGTATTCATCCTGGATGTCCCCGATGAGCTCCTCGACGAGGTCTTCCAGGGTGATGATGCCGGCGGTGCCGCCGTACTCATCCAGCACGATTGCGAGATGCGCATGGTCGCGCCGCATCTCCGAGAGCGCCGACAGCACTGTCTTGCTGATGGGCAGCAGTTTCACCGGGCGGATGACCTCCCCGACCCGGGCAGACGGTGCCGCGTCGCGGTCGAACAGGTCGCGGGCATGGACGAAGCCGATCACGTCGTCGTAGGACTCCTGGTAGACGGGGAAACGCGTATACGGGGAACCTGCCGCTATCGACGCCGCCTCCGTCAGCAGCAAGGTGGCTGGCAGGAACCCCACCTCGGTTCTTGGGACGAGCACCTCCCGTACCTGCCGTTTCCCCGCGTCGAACACCTCGCCGACGATGTGCCGCTCGTCCGCGGAGAGCGCCTGGTGCCCGGCCACCAGATCGCGCAGTTCCTGCTCGGTCATGACGCCGCGGGCGACTCCAGGATCGCCGCCGAGAGCCGTCACCACCAGGTTGGTGCACTTGGACAGCAGCCAGACCAGTGGCCTGGCAATGGTAGCGAGGCGGTCGAGCAGCGGAGCAGCCGCCGTGGCGACCCGTTCGGATCGCTGCAGCGCGATCCGCTTCGGTGCCAGCTCGCCGAAGATCAATGTGAAGAATGAGATCACCAGCGTTACGACGATGATCGAGAGCGCGGAGGCGAGTCCGGGCGGTATGCGGTGGACAAGGCTCTTGCGCAGATCCCCGGCGAGAGTGGCCGCCCCTACGGCGCCAGAGAGCAGGGTGGCCAGGGTAACCCCGATCTGGACCGCGGAGAGGAACCTGTTGGGGTCGTGGGCGAGTTTCGCTGCCCGCTGGCCGCGCTTGCCGCGCCTGGCCAGCGACCGCAGCTGGCCCTCACGAAGTGAGACGAGGGCCATTTCGGCGGCCGCGAAGAAGCCTCCGATGAGGATGATGACCAGGACAAGGACGATGTCCCAGCCGACGCTATTCACGTCCGGATCCCTGACCTCGCGAGTTCTGCCGACAGCGGCGGCCACTGGCCGGCGGTTCCATCGACGACTGGGCCGACACCGCAGTCGCGGTGTCGGCCCAGTCTAAGCAGTCCGGCGTGATCATGCGATTCTTGATGGAACATAACCGGACGCATCAGGTGATGCAGGCGCGGGCGAGGGAGATGACCGACGTTGGCGAGCACACCCGATGATGCGGCCGCGATCTCGGCCGACCTAGCCGAGCTGCGCTGGGCCATCCACCGCGAGCCCGAGATCGGCCTTGAGCTGCCCGGGACCCAGGCGAAGGTGCTCAGCGCGCTGGACGGGCTGCCGCTAGAGGTTACCCGCGGGCAGGCGCTCAGCTCGGTCACGGCCGTGCTGCGCGGGAGCCGCCCGGGCGCGACCGTCCTGCTGCGCGGCGACATGGACGCGCTGCCGGTCACCGAACACACCCGACTGCCCTACTCCTCGCAGATCGCCGGGGTCATGCACGCGTGCGGCCATGACCTGCACACCGCCATGCTGGCCGGTGCCGCGCGGCTGCTGTCAGCCCGGCAGGCGGAGCTGGCCGGGAACGTCATCTTCATGTTCCAGCCAGGTGAGGAAGGCTGCGGCGGCGCCGAGAAAATGATCGCCGAGGGCGTCCTCGATGCGGCAGGGACGCGGCCGGTCGCTGCGTTCGGGCTGCATGTCATGTCGAGCCAGCTTCCCGCCGGGGTGTGCGCGAGCCGGCCGGGGACGATGATGGCGGCGGCGGACACGCTCGAGGTCACCGTGCGCGGCCGTGGCGGCCACGCCGCGCAGCCGCACAATGCGGCTGACCCGATACCGGTCGCGTGCGAGCTGGTGACCGCGCTGCAGACGATGGTCACCAGGCAGTTCGACGTCTTCGACCCGGTCGTGATCACGGTGGGCTTGTTCCAGGCGGGCACTGTCGACAACGTGATTCCCGATGAGGCGCAGTTCGCCGCCACCGTACGGACGTTCTCGCCCGGATCGCGGGCCCGCGTCCGGGACGCCGCGCTGCGGCTGGCGCAGGACATTACCGCGGCGCACGGCCTCTCGGTGCGCGCCGAGTTCGTCGACGGTTACCCGGTGACCGTGAACGACGCGGGCGAGACGGCGTTCGCCGAGCGCACCGTGACCGACCTCCTCGGGGCAGGCAGGTTCGTGGCCGCGCCGAACCCGCTGACCGGGGCGGAGGACTTCTCCTACGTACTTGCCCAGGTGCCGGGCGCCTTCGTGATGCTGGGCGCCTGCCCGCCGGGCTCGGATCCCGCGACCGCCCCGTTCAATCACTCAGCCGACGCGGTCTTCGACGACGAGGTGCTCGCCGACGGTGCCGCGCTGTATGCCGAGCTTGCGCTGCGCCGGCTTGCGGCGGGCTAGCCTGACGGCCGGCACCGGGCCAGGGGCAGGCCACCGGGCCAGGGGCAGCCACCGGACCAGGGGCGAGCCACCGGACCAGGGGCAGCCACCGGACGCAGCCACCGGACCAGGGGCAGCCACCGGACCAGGGGCAGCCACCGGGACCGCCGAGGCAAGGCCGGTCGCGGCAGCCGGGCGGCAAGTGCCTCCCCCGGCGCGGTCCGGATATTTCTTTAACGGATTTCGCTAAGCCGGTCCGCAGCACCGCCGGATTGTCGGCAGTAGTCGATAACCCCGCCGGGCGGCCGACGCCCCGCGCGCTGCCGAGCACCTCGACGATGAGATCGCGATGCTGCTCACCCTGACCGGGCGTGGCGCGTCCCGGCATGAACCGCCTCGGCTCACTGATTGGGCTATACAGTAAAGTCGGCTTGCGCGTTTCGGCGCGTCGCAATCTTGGGCGACTACTTACTATCACCTATTTCTAGGTGCGAATTAACCGCGCGCGCTGAGTCCGCAAACCCTGGAAGATCAACCACCTCTACGCCCGCTTCCGACAGCAATTCATATCCCTGGCAATCATCCACGAACAGCGAAGGTTCACGCCAAGCCATCACAACTCGCGGGATACCAGCCGCAAGAATGAGTTGAGTGCAGGTGCGCGGCCGGGACTTGCGCTGCGAGCAGGGCTCAAGGGTGCTATAGATTGTGGCTGTTTTCAGGCGCGGGTCGTCTGGGCTGACCTTTGCCAGGGCCGCTTCCTCGGCGTGGACACTTGCGTCAGTCTCTCGCGAGTATCCGCGAGAGATCTCTTGGCCGTGTTCGTCAACGATGACTGCGCCTACTGAATAAGCGCTCTCCTTTGGGGGACACCGGTGCGCCAACTGTATAGCTAGCTTCATCCACTTCCGGTCGCCTGCTTCCGCGTCGGTCATGTATTCACTCCTCTTCATAAGCTCATGGCGGCTTTGCTGCGGCTAGGTGAAACGGAATTCACCCATTGAGTTCTTGAACGCGCCCAGGTCAGGCAGGCGCTCCCAGCGGCTGAGCTCACGATCCAGCCGGGTTCGCCCGGTATGAGTGCTACCTGGAATGCTTGCGCGGCCGTCCGGTATTCGCCGATGACGGCGAGGCTATGAGCCCGTTGCACTTCAATGTAGGCAGTGTTCAGGGACTTGCCGTACCACCCGGCAGGGTCGTCGTCTACCCCTGCGAGCAGTTCCCGAGCACGATCGTATCAGCGGAGGCAGGAGATCTTGTCTCTGCGTAGGGCGTGACCGTGGGCGGCGTAAGTGGTCACGATGACCGCAGACCGGTTATGTGACGGTGCCTGCCTTATAGCGGCGTCGGCCACGTCGACGGCCTCGGCTGCATCGCTGATCTGGGCCTGGCTGAGCTGGCTCTTGCGCGCCAGGATGAATGCGATCGCGCCCCGGTCGCCGGATATATGGGACCGGTCGAGTGCGCGGCCGAGCCAATATTGAGCATCCCGGTGATTTGCTGAATCCTGGTAGGACTTTGCGCATCGATTCAAAGCTCCCCGAATGGGCTGCCGGCCGCCGGAGCGGAGATTTGTAACCAACTTGACCGCCGGGGGATTTCCTGCTATCGGTGCTCCTGAGGTAGCAGAAGCAGCGGCCCCGATGCCGCCCAGCACGAATGCCCGTCGGGGCACAGACGCCCAAATGATCCTTCCGTCTTCGGTACGGCAGCGAAGCCTGCCTGCAGCTCCTTCTCGCATCGCTCGGCCAGGTCGCGTGACGGGCGGCGCTCGCCCACTTCGATGCACTGGATCAGGTCGGCACTGGCATGGACCAATCGGCCCCAGCCGGTCCTGTGAGAAGCCACGGCTTTTGCGCGAGCGGCGCAGTTCGAATCCGAACCTGTCCAGGGCTGACCGCTCATGTTCCACGCACATCGCCCGGATTTCAGCCCACGCGGTCTTCGACGACGAGGTGCTCGCCGACGGTGCCGCGCGCTACGCCGGCTTGCGCTGCGCCGCCTTGCGGCGGGCTAGCCTGACGGCTGGCGCCGGGCCAGGGGCAGCCACCGGGCCAGGGGCACCCACCGGGATCGCCGGGGCAGCCACCGGGCCAGGGCAGCCACCGGGCCAGGGCATCCACCGGGCCAGGGCATCCACCGGGCCGGGGGCAGCCACCGGGACCGCCGGGGGCAAGGCCGTTCGCCATCTCGCCGCTCCGTGCTGGTTGCGTTGCCTCGGCGGTGGCCGGCAGCGGGGCGGCAAGGGCCTCCCACGGCGCGGTCCGGATATTTCTTTAACGGATTTCGCTGAGCCGGCCCGCGGCACCGCCGGATTGTCGGCAGTGGTCGATAACATATTCGAAGAACGTCGACAGCTAGCAGCCATCGGTCAGCGCGAGGAGGCCCTCGTGATCGCAAGCCCAGGACAGCCCGGGCCCGGCGACGGCCGGCCGTTACCGGGATCGCCCGGCAGCCCGCCCGGTCCGGCCGGGCCCGGCGCCGGGCCCGGCCGGACCGGGCTCCGGGCGAGCGGGTTCGCGGCCGGGCAGGTGGGCGATGTGCTGGTCCCGGGCCCGGCGCTGGCCTACTGTGCCGCAGAGGCGTCCGATGGCGGGCTGGGCGGCCTCGACGATGACGAGCTCGCCGGGCTGCTGCGCGGCTGGCGGCGGCTGGCCTCCTGGGCTGCGGCCGGTGAGCTGGCCGCCGCCGCCGAGTTCGCCCGCCGCCGGGCGGCCGGCGGCCCGCGCGCCGCCGAGCACCTCGACGATGAGATCGCGGTGCTGCTCACCTTGACCGGGCGGGCCGCGTCCCGGCTGACCGGCCTGGCCGCGGGCCTGGCCCGGCTGCCTGCCACCGCGGCGGCGCTGGCCGCCGGGCGGATCGATCTGCCCCGGGCCGCGGTGCTCGCCGACGAGACGTGCTGCCTCGATGATGACGACGCGGCGGCGGTGGAGCAGCAGGTGCTACCCGCCGCGCCGTGGCAGACCACCGCGAAGCTGCGCGCCGCGGCCCGCCGCGCGGTGCTAGCCATCGACGCCGCGGCAGCGAACCGGCGGCGCAAGCGGGCCGAGAAGGATGCCCGGGTGGAGACCTGGACCGAGGCGGCCGGGACCGCGGCGCTGGCAGGCCGGGACCTGCCGCCCGCTGAGGTGATCGCCGCCGGCCAGCGGATCGGCGCGCTGGCCCGGTGGCTGCACGACCAGGGCGCGGAAGGCACCCTCGCGCAGCTTCGCAGCCGGGTGTTCACCGCGCTGCTGAACGGGCATAGCCCCGAGACCCTGCTGCCCCGGCCCGCGCCATCAGACGACGGCACCCGGCCAGATCCCGCCACCCCGCCGCCCGGCGGCCCCGGACCCGGCGGCCCCGGACCCGGCGGCCCCGGACCCGGCGGCCCAGCTCAAGGCGGCCCGGCTGCGGGCGCTGGCCGTCCCGGCTGGCCCGGCGGCGGGAACGGGGCCAGCGCCTGGCCAGCCGGACTGGGCGGCTCGGTAAACCTGACCATCCCGCTGACCACCTGGCTCGGCCTGTCCGCCGACCCCGGTGAGGCTGACACGCTGGGCGCGCTGGACGCCTGGACCTGCCGCGACCTCGCCGCGGCACTGGCCGCTAACCCGGGCTCCCGCTGGTGCCTGACCGTCACCGGTCCCGACGGCCGTGCCGTCGCCCACGGATGCGCTCGGCGGCCCGCCATCGCCCGGCTCCGGACAACCCGGCACCACCCCGCCGCGAACCGGCCCCCGGCACCGCCCCGCCCGGCCCCGCCCCACCAGGCACCGCCCGCCAGGCACCGCCCCACCCGGCACCGCGCCACCCGGCACCGCGCCACCCGGCACCGCGCCACCCGGCACCGCGCCACCCGGCACCGCGCCACCCGGAGCCGGGCCTCCCGGGAAGCGGCCGCCAGAGAGGGGCCCCGGAAGCGGGCCCCCCGGAAGCGGGCCCCCCGGAAGCGGGCCCCCCGGAAGCGGGCCCCCCGGAAGCGAGCCCCCCGAGCGCAGGCCATCCGGGAACGGTGCCGGTGCGTGGCTGGCCGGCATCCAGCTGACCAGCCTGGCGGCCGATCCCTGCGCCCACCCGCGCGAGTCCCCGGGCTACCGGCCGTCGGCCGCGCTCAGGCACCTGATCACCATCCGCGACCGGACCTGCTTCCACCCGTCCTGCCGGCGGCCAGCAACCAAGTGCGACTACGAGCACACGATCCCGTTCGACGGCGGCGGGCGGACATGCGAATGCAACGGCGGCCCGTGCTGCCGGCGCCACCACCGCGCCAAGCAGGCTCCTCGCTGGCACCTCGATCAGCCCGAGCCAGGCATTTTCCGCTGGTCGCTCCCCAGCGGCCGCCAGTACACCGCCGTCCCCGGCCAGTATCCGGCATGACGCCGGCCGCGATCCCCCGTCCGCCTTTGTCGACGCCCGGCTTCTTGTCGACGCCCAGCTTCCGCCGACGCCCGGCTCTGCGGCCTTTGTCGGCGTGTTCCCTTCCGTGGCTCAGAGGCGGGCGACCCTTCCCTGGCTCACAGGCGTGCGACCGTTCTCTGGCTCAGAGGCTGGCGACCCGTCCCCGGCTCAGAGGCTGGCGACGTCGGCTTGCTTGGAGCGGACCGCCTCCGCCGCCGCCAGCAGTGCGGCACGCTCATCCTCGGTAAGGTCGCGCTCGACAACGCGCCGGATGCCAGTGGCTCCGACCTCGGCCTCGACGCCCAGGTAGACACCCGAGATGCCGTACTCGCCAGCCACCCAGGCGCAGACCGGGAGGACCGCGCCCGAATCCTCGGCGACGGCCCGGGCCATCCGGGCGGCAGCCGCTGACGGGGCGTAGTAGGCGGATCCGGTCTTCAGCAGGCTGACGATCTCGCCGCCACCGTTCCTGGTCCGCTCGACGAGCGCGTCGATGTCAGCGGCAGGAAGCAGCTCGGCAAGTGGCGTGCCGTCCACGGTGCAGGCGGACCTGACGGGCACCATGGTGTCGCCGTGCGAGCCGAGCGTGAGCGTGCGAACGCTGCCCACCGGTACGCCGAGGCGCTCGGCGACGAAGTAGCTGAATCTCGCCGTGTCCAGCATGCCCGCCTGGCCCATCACACGGTGGGACGGAAAGCCGGAGACCTTCGCTGCCAGCGCGGTCATCTCGTCAAGCGGGTTGGACACCACTATCAGCACGGCCTCTGGCGCGTGCTTAACTACCTGCTCGACGACATTCCTGACAATCTTTGCGTTAACCCCGATCAGGTCCATCCGGCTCATCCCCGGCTTACGTGGCAACCCAGCTGTAATCACCACGATCCGGGAACCTGCAATCGCCTCGTAGCCTTCGCCGGATGGCCCAGTCGTCTGTCCGGTGACCTTGGTCTCGAACCCCTCGACTGGCCGGGACTGATTCATATCGAGTGCCAGCCCCTCGGGCTTGCCCTCGACGATGTCGGTCAGCACCACCTCATCGAAGATGTCGTATTCAGCGAGCCGCTGTGCGGTTGTCGAGCCGTAGAACCCGGCCCCGACGACGGTCACCTTTCCTTTGCGGGCCATCTCACTTATCTCCTTTACTCGTCGTCGCCGATCAGGACCCCGCCACCGCGGCCCGCAGGCCGTCGGCGAGCGCCGCGAGGAACTCCTGAGTAGTAAGGAACGGGGTCTTGCCGCCCACTAGCAGCGCCAGGTCTTTCGTCATCTTGCCGCCAAGCACGGTCTCGACGCACACCCGCTCAAGCGTGTCGGCGAACGCGCTGACCTCAGGCGTGCCGTCAAGCTTGCCGCGGTGCGCGAGGCCTCGCGTCCACGCGAAGATCGATGCGACGGGGTTGGTCGATGTCGGCTGGCCCTGCTGGTGCTGCCGGTAGTGCCGGGTCACTGTTCCGTGCGCGGCTTCCGCCTCTACGCATTTGCCGTCGGGCGTCATCAGCACGCTGGTCATCAGGCCGAGCGAGCCGAAACCCTGCGCGACGATGTCAGATACGACGTCACCGTCATAGTTCTTGCAGGCCCAGGTAATGCCGCCGTCGCCCTTGATCACCTGGGCGACCATGTCGTCGATCAGGCGGTGCTCATAGATGATCCCGGCAGCCTCGAAATCGCTTTTGAACTCGGCCTCGAATATCTCGGCGAAGATGTCCTTGAACCGGCCGTCATAGGCCTTCAGGATCGTGTTCTTGGTGGACAGGTACAGCGGGTAGCCGCGATCGAGCGCGAACCGCATGGTGGCGCGGGCGAAGTCGCGGATCGAGTCGTCGAAGTTGTACATGCCCATCGCGATCCCGCCGCCGGAGAACTTGGCGACCTCCCGGTCGATCGGCTGGCCGGGTCCGCCGTCCGGCCGGTAGGCGATCGTCACCGTGCCAGTCCCCGGCACGACGAAGTCAGTCGCCCGGTACTGGTCAGCGTGGGCGTGGCGGCCGATGATGATCGGCTTGGTCCAGCCCGGGACGAAGCGCGGGATGCTGGGAATCACGATCGGCTCGCGGAAGACCACACCGCCGAGGATGTTACGGATCGTTCCGTTCGGCGAGCGCCACATCTTCTTCAGGCCGAACTCCGTGACCCGGTCCTCGTCCGGAGTGATCGTGGCGCACTTGACCCCGACGCCATAACGCTTGATCGCGTTCGCGGCGTCCACCGTGACCTGGTCGTCGGTGGCATCTCTGCGCTGGATGGACAGGTCGTAGTAGTCCAGCTCGATATCCAGATAGGGCAGGATCAGCTGATCCCTGATGGACTCCCAGATGATCCGCGTCATTTCATCGCCGTCGAGCTCGACGACGGGATTGGCTACCTTGATCTTGGACATGCCGTTGCTTTCCCTTCACGACGTCTTCGTCAGTGCCGACGGCCGGGGCTCGCCGCTCGCGGCCGTTATCTCAGGTCTGCTGCTAACTCAGGTCTTGCTCGTCTCTCGGGTCGGTCTCGGCCTGTCCAGAACCGATGACATGATCAGGTCTGCGGCGGGAGCACCAGACCGGCGACCAGCAGGCCGGTGCCGAGCGCGACGAGAATCGCCGCGTCCAGCAGCCGCCCTCTTGACACCAGCATCCCGGCCCGACGCTCCGGCAGCGCCAGCCTGGCCAGGGCAGCGGCGAGCACGATCCCGGCCAATGCCAACGTACCCCCTCTAATGCTCAGCGCGCGCTGCCACATCAGGGCGACTGCCACCACTACCCCGGTGACCGTGATCAAGTACGGCAGCTGCTCGGCGCGCCGGTGCCCGGCCGGGGCGCGGCGGCGAGCGCGCGGACCCGGGCCGACGACCTCACCGGCCACGTTGCGGCGGCCCGACGACCCCCGACGCCCCGAAGCGGCCACCGGGCCCGGCGCGACTGGCTGGCCCGGCGCCGCCGACTGGCCCGGCGCGGCCCGCCGGCCCGGCGCGGCCGCCTGGCCCGGAGCCGCCCGCTGGCCCGGCGCCGTCGGCTGGCTCGGCGCCGCCGACTGGCCCGGAGCCACCCGCTGGCCCGGAGCTACCCGCTGGCCCGGCGCGGCTGGCTGGCCCGGAGCCGCCGGCTGGCCCGGAGCCGCCCGCCTGGCTGGCGAGCCAGCAGAGTGCCTCACCGGTCCTCCAGCGGTGTCCAGTTGAGTCCCGCCTCGCCGATGTACTCGCTGTCCGGCCTGATCAGCCTGTTGTCGGCGTGCTGCTCGATGATGTGACTTGTCCAGCCCGCCATCCTGCTCACCGAGAAGACCGCCGTGAACTCCTCAGTCGGGATGCCCAGGTAGTGATAGACGGTGGCGGCGTAGAAGTCCACATTCGGATAAAGGCCCTGCTCGGCGAACACGGCCTCCTCCATCCGCCGGGACATCTGATAGTAGGTGGCGTCGCCGGAGGTGGCAGCGAGTTCAGCTGACATCTCCCGCAGGTGGGTTGCACGGGGATCCTCGGTCCGGTACACGCGGTGCCCGAATCCCATGATCTTATCCCCGGCGCGCAGCCGCGCGGCTGTCTGAGCGCCCGCGGCCTCGACTGGGTCGGCTGGCGCCGCATTCCTGATCGCCTCGAGTCCCCGCATCACCTGCTCGTTAGCTCCGCCGTGCAGCGGTCCCTTGAGCGTGCCAAGCGCCGCGACCACCGCGGAGTGCATGTCTGACAGGGTGGCGGCGCAGACCCTCGCCGCGAATGTCGAGGCATTCATCGTGTGGTCCGCGTGCAGCACGAGGCAGGTGTCGAAGATCTGGGCTTCGCGCGCGGACGGCAGCCGTCCGGTCATCTGGAGCAGGAAGTTGGCGGCCAGGCCGAGCCCCGGGTCGGCCGCCGTGAGGTCCCTGCCGGTCCTCATCGCATGGTAGGAGGCCACGAGCACCGGCTGCTGCGCGGTGAGCCTGACCGCCTTGCGGCTGTCGGCCGCCGGCTGACTGGAGCCGGAATCGGGGTCATCAGCGCTGGCGAGGGAGACCAGGCTGCGCAGCGCCTCCATCGGGCCCTGGCGGCGGGCCACCTCGGCCAGGCAGGTGGTTACCAGGCTGCCTGGCGCGCGCCCGGCCGTGATCTCCTCGCGGTAGCCGTCAAGCTCGGCCCGGCTCGGCGCGTGCCCGCGCTGCAGCAGGTAGGCGATCTCTTCGAAGGTCGCAGAACCCGCGAGCTGATTGATGTCATAGCCGCGGTAGCACAGGCGGCCTGCCTGGCCATCTATGTCGCTCACCGCGGTGGACGCGGCGATGACATCGGCCAGCCCCCTCGACGGCTTATCCGCCATATGCATTCCTCCTGCACGGCTCGCTCGGCAGTGTACTTCCGCGCGGCCGTCGTCCCGCCGCGGAAGCTTCGTAACCAGCGCGGGCGGATGCGGTACGAACGCCGTCGG
Source organism: uncultured Actinomycetes bacterium (assembly GCA_963774825.1). Taxonomy (GTDB): domain Bacteria; phylum Actinomycetota; class Actinomycetes; order Streptosporangiales; family Streptosporangiaceae; genus DATBGO01. The sequence goes on from CAVZGW010000028.1 coordinate 56,874, forward strand.
CAGGGTAACTGCATAGTGACTTATCGGTGACTGCTCCGACAGGAGGAACGGTCATGCAAGCCCCCTACATCCGGATCGAGGACAGCGGCATCGTGATATCGCTGCGGGAGGATGTAACGACCATCGGCCGGGGAAGCTGGGTGGACGTCCAGCTCAGTGACCCGAGCGTGTCCAGGCTGCACGCCGAGATCATCCGCCGCGGGCCCTACGCCTACGTGACGGACCTCGGTTTATCGCGTAACGGTACCCGGGTCAACGGGCGCCTGGTGGCCAGGCGGGTGCTCCAGGACAACGACGTGCTGACCTTCGGGTCAGCCCGGTGCCGGATCGGCGGGCTAGGCGCTGAAGACTGCGCCGCCGATGTGGAGCTGCGCAGGCCTGTATCGCCCGAGCTGACGCGACGTGAGTCCGACGTGGTGACGTCCTTGTGCAGGCCCGCGCTGTCCGATGAGGCGTTCGTCGCGCCGGCCACGGCACGGGAGATCGCTGCCGACCTGGTGGTAACGGAGGCCGCGGTCAAACAGCACCTGCTCCGCCTGTACCAGAAGTTCCGCATCCCCGAGGGCCCGAACCGGCGGGTCCGGCTGGCCAACGAGGTCGTCGCCCTTGGCCTCGTCCGGCCGTTGCCGCCGACGGAACGCCCGGACCGGCTCGCCGCCACCGGCGGCCTGCCGGCCGTGGCTGGTATCTCGGGCGCCCCGGCCCCGACAGCTGCGCCCTTGGTACCGTCGCCCGCTGTGCGGGCATTGCCGGCGGCGCCAGCCCAGGCATCGCCCAGTGCCGTCCCGGCGATGTACGGGATCCGGGCCGACTGAGATCCAAACTCAGGCCTGCCTGCCGACTACCCGGAGGATCATCACCCGCCCGTCATGGACCAGGCCGTGCAGCGTGGGCAGCTGCCTGAGCTGCCCGGGCAAGGTGCCGAACGGCCAGTAAAACGGCGGATGGCTGGCGGCGGCGGTGATCGCGCCGATCGCGACCACAGCCATTCCGACAAACACGACGACCGCGCTCACCGGGGTGCGCCCGAGCCCGTTGAACAACCGCACCAGGGGGCTGCGGCAGCCCGACGATCCCGGACCGAGCCCGTAGAAGGCGACGATGGCGCCGGCCGCGTACGCGCCAGCCACTGGCAGCGGATCCGTGCGAACCGCCACGATGGTGATGGCCGCGACGATGGCGCCGACCAGCGCGGCAAGCGGCACGAGCAGCACCATCCGGAGCGCTGATCTCAGCAGCGCGCCTGGGAAGACAACGGCGGCGAGCACCGGATCGGTCGCCCTGCTCCCCCGGGCCGAGCGCCTTCTTGCCAGGCTGCCCCCGGTGCGGCTGGCCGCGCGCAGTGCCAGCAGCCCGGCCAGTGCGGCCAGCGTCCCGGCGATCGGGAACAGCACGCTCACGCTGACCGCGGCCGCTACCGCTACGACGGCGAGCAGACGGCCGCCGCGGCCAGCTCTCCTGGCCGGCCTCGCGCCAGCCTTGCTTGCCTCCCCGGACGGCGCCTGGCCGCCGGCTGGCCAGGCCGCCTCTGGCGGTGCAGCCCGACCAGGTACTGCCTGACCCGGTGCAGCCTGACCCGGTGCAGCCTGGCCCGGTGCAGCCCGACCCCGGGCGGCCCCACCCGGAACTGCCCGGCCCGGGGCTGCGGACCCTGGCGACCCGTATTGCACTGGGGGCAGCACGTCAGCGTAGTCAGCCCTGGCGTTGCGGGCTGCGCGGCCCGCCGTCAGCCGCCGCGTCACCTGCGGCCAGCCCGGTGGGGCAGCATCGGCCCCGGCGGGCCCGGCCAGGCCGTTCGGGCCCGCTCCGCCCGGCCCGGCCAGGCCGTTCGGGCCCGCTCCGCCCGGCCCGGCCAGGCCGTTCGGGGCCGCTTCGCCCGGCTGGGCCAGGCCGTTCCGCTGCAAGCCGTTAACTGCGGGTGCCTGCGGGCGCGCGGCCAGGGGCCAGGCAGCACCGGCCGCGGCGGACGAGTCCATCATCGTTCCCGGCGCCCCTCGCGCAGCCGAGCCCTGACGTGCCGCCGGTGCCGCCGCCGGCACCAGGGAAGCGGGATCGAGAGCCGCGAGCCTGGCGCCAAGTTCTGCGGCGGACGGCCGTCTCGACGGGTCACGGGCCAGGGCGTGAACCACAAGCGGTGCCAGCGCGGGAGGGAACCTGTCGAGGTCGGGCTGGCCGTGCACGATCCGGTAGAAGATCGTCTCGAAGGTGCCGGTCCCGAAGGGCGGCCGGCCGGTGGCCGCGAACGCCACCGTGGCGCCCCACGAGTGCACGTCGGCTGCTGGGCCGCTCTGCTTCCCCTCGATGACCTCGGGCGCAAGGTAACCGGGCGTGCCCATGAACATGCCCGTCATCGTGAGCCTGGTCAGGTCCGGCGCCTGCGCGATGCCGAAGTCAATGACTACCGGCCTGCCGTCGGCCAGCATGACGTTGCCCGGCTTGAGATCACGGTGCACGACGCCAGCGGCGTGCACGGCGGTCAGGGCGGATGCCAGGCCGTAGGCCAGCCGCGCGAGCGCGGCACCGGCCAGCGGGCCGCTCTCGGCGACCATGTCCTCGAGCGTGCGGCCGTCCACGTACCTGGTGACGATGTACGGCGGCTCTGAACTCACGTCCGCATCGAGGACCTCGGCCACGAACGGGCTGTGCACCCGGCGCATTGTCTCGACCTCGCGGGCCAGCCGATGCCGCGCGTTCGGATCGAAGTCGACCCCTTGCCGGAGCGCCTTGACCGCCACCGTGCGCTGCTGCGGATCGACCGCCAGGTAGACAACGCCCATGCCGCCCTCGCCGAGCCGCCTGAGCACACGGTAGTTCCCGAGCCTGTCCGGTGCCGGTTCCTGACCAGTCATGACCCCACCAGCGTACGGAATGCGCCCGGCAAGTAGCGTCCGGACGCCCGCCGATGCGAGTCCGCGGCGGCACTAACCATCGTGACACGCCGGCCGCCTACCGCAACTGTCGTCAGCTTCCGGCCACCAGCTTGCGCAGCGCCTGCGCCGCTGCCGCGTTCTGCTCCGCGTGCGCGACCAGCGCCCTGGCCAGCTCGTCGGCCCACTGGCCCAGCTGCACCGGCTGCCGCGACAGCACCACCCCGCGCACCTCGCTGCAGATCTCGGCGACCGGCGCGCCACGCTGAACGCCGAGCGTCAGGACGCGCTCGCCGAGCCGCACGGTCACCTTGGTGACCTGGCCCGGGCGGCCGTGCATCCGGTCGGACATGCTCCGGTCCCGGTCGACGCTGACGCAGCCGGGCGGCAGCGAGGCGCCAAGCGACTCGGTCAGCACGCGAGCGTAGATCTCTACATCGGCGCTATCCGCGCGGAGCGCGGCGGTGACCATCTCCAGCGACGGGCTGTCGCCAGGCTCGGTCATCGCGGCGCCGGCCAGGGCCGCGGGCGGCCGCGGCTTGGATGGGTCACTCGGCGCATCAGCTCGGATTCTCCTTGAGACGAGACAACTTGAGACGAGACAACGACATTCCTAACGCGGCGCGGCCGCGGAATCTGCCGCCTGCCGCGCTGGGCGCCCTCAACGCCCGGCGAAGGAAGCCTTCCCCGGGCCATTGTCGATGAAGCTGCGCATGCCCGTCCGCTGGTCCTCGGTAGCGAACAGCCCGGCGAAGTTCAGCCGCTCGATCTCAAGCCCGGTATCAAGGTCGGCCTCGAGGCCCTCGTCGATGGCCTGCTTGGCCGCGCGCAGGGCGATGGCAGGACCGCCCGCGTACCTGGCTACCAGCTCCAGCGCCGTCTGGTAGACGTCAGCGTCCGGCACGACCTTGTCCACCAGTCCGATGGCCAGGGCTTCTGCCGCGCCGACGAACCTGCCGGTGAACACGATGTCCTTGGCCCTGGCCGGCCCGACAAGCCGAGGCAGCCGCTGCGTGCCGCCTGCCCCCGGGATAACGCCGAGCAGGATCTCGGGCTGGCCCACCCGGGCAGTCTCTCCCGCGACGCGGAAATCCGCGCACAGCGCGAGCTCGAGCCCGCCGCCGAGCGCATAGCCAGTGATCGCCGCGACCACCGGCTTGGGGATCTTGGCAACCGCCGTGAAGCCATCCTGCAGCCGTCTGGTGTCGGCAGCCATCTTGCTGTAACTGGCGTCTACCATCTCTTTGATATCGGCCCCGGCGGCGAACACCTTCGGACCGCCGTACAACACCACGGCGCGGACCGCCGGATCCGCGGCGACCTGCGCGGCGGCCGCGCCTATCTCGTCCTGGACCTGGGCGTTCAGCGCATTCATCGGGGGCCGGTCAAGACGGATGGTGGCCACCGCCTGATCGGTCTGGACTTGAACGAACTCAGCCATTCCGCACCTCCATGCCGAGCCACGATCCTACTTGGCATCCCGGTCAGGCTGCGGGTGCCCCTGTCGCAGGCGGCATGGGCACCCGGCCATGACAGTCGTGCGCGCAGGTCTGCGACGCGCAGGCCGGGCCGCCCGGGGAATCCTGGCACTGGCCGAGCAGGCAGGCCCCGGACAGATCGCTTGCGGTCCACGCCGCGCGGCTGGCCGGTGGCTGGCCCGCGGGCGCGCCCTCCCCCTGGTCCCCGGCGGGCGTGCCGTCTGCAAGCCGGCTGGCCCCGGCTCCGGCCGGGAACCGCCATCCGGCGAGCATAGTTTTCGCCAGGCGCACCAGGCCGCCACCTGCGGCGGGAGTCTCATCGCGGAGGATGGCAGCGAGCGCGTCCGCCCGTGCCTGATCGTCCGGCCGGCGTGCGTGGCGGGCCTGCCTGCGGCTCCTGGCCAGCCCCGGCCGGTCCAGGGACAGCATCACTCCCATCTGGTTCCCCCCCCGGTCACGAGCCCCCGATCAGGCCCGTTCCCTCCTTGCCATCCGGCGAACGCCCGGCCCCGGGCGTGTCAGTGGCGCACGGCAAGCGCCTGCCCGCAGCCGGCCGCCGAGCTGCGCGAACACCACGAGCGCGGCCGGGGCAGGCGCTCGGCTGACTACTCGGGCACCCGGGGCAGCGACACGTGCTGCTGCCATCCGTTCAGGAAACCGCGGACTTCGTTCTCGCTGTAGCGGCGGTGGCCGCCAGGAGTGCGGATCGATGACAGCTTCCCGCCTCTCGCCCACCGGGTGACCGTCTTCGGGTCTACCCGAAGCATCGCGGCAACCTCTGCCGGGGTCAGGAGCCGGTTCTCTGGCTTGATCTGCGTTCTCACGACGGCTGATCCTCTCACGCTCGGGGTACTGGGTTCGTAACGGAAAGTGACGGTGCGACAGCGCTACTAACCGCCACCGTTCTATCACAGGATGTCACGCCCCCCTGGACTTTACTGGCGTTCTGCCTGGCACGAGCAGAAATTCCGGTGCGTGCCTAGGTTGTCCCTGCTAAAGAGGACGCCGGGTGTGCTAAGAGGGTTTACCGCGCCGCGGTGTAACCCGCCAGACACGCAAAGTCGCAGCTATCCAGCAGGCGTCTGACCGCCAGGTCAGCGCAGGTCGCCGTTGCTCATCCCGGCTGTCGCGGGCGGCAATGTCACGAGGCCAAGCTCGGCCGGGCCGGACAGCAGCGGATGGCTGGGAAGCACGCGGACCGTGTAGCCGAACGGCCCCGGGCGCCCGAGCGTGAACTGGCCAGAGAACCGCGCCACCGAGCCGGCCACAGGTGACTCGTCGAGCTCAAGGGCACTAAACGCGGGGGCGATGATCTCATCCTGGTCCCCGGCCCGGCCGTAGACCACCTGCACCTCGACGTCCTGCGGGGACAGCTCGCCGAGCGCCACGCCCGCACGCACGGTCAGTGCCGCGCCCGGGCTCTGGTCGGTGTCGTCGGCCTCCACGTGCTCGATCCTGACCTGCGGCCAGGCCGCCCTGACCCGCGCCGTCCACGCCGCGAGCAGGCGCGCGCCACTGAATTCCCCGGCCGGGCCGCCGACGGCCAGCGCCTGCGATGACCTGGCCGCAGGCAGATACAGCTTGGTCACGTAGTCGCGGACCATCCTGGTGGCCTGGACCTTGGGCCCGAGCGTCCGCAAGGTGTGCGCCACCATCTCGAGCCAGCGATGCGGCAGGCCGTCGGGGCCTGAGTCGTAGAAGAGCGGCGCCACCGACCCGCTGAGCAGCTCGTAGAGGGCCATGGCCTCGAGCTGGTCCCGTCGCGCCTGATCGCTCACCTCGTCAGCGGACTGGATCGCCCAGCCATTGCCGCCGTCGTACCACTCGTCCCACCAGCCATCGAGCACCGAAAGGTTGAGGCCGCCGTTCAGCGCGGCCTTCATGCCCGACGTGCCGCACGCCTCAAGCGGGCGCAGCGGGTTGTTCAGCCAGACGTCACAGCCCTGCACCATCGTGCGCGCGAGCGCCATGTCGTAGTCAGGCAGGAATACGATCCGGCGCCGGACCTGCGGATCGTCGGCGAAGCGCACCAGCTGCTGGATGAGCAGCTTCCCGCCGTCGTCGGCCGGATGCGCCTTGCCCGCTATCACCAGCTGCAGCGGCCGGTCCGGGTCCAGCAGCAGCGCGGTCAGCCGGGCAGGGTCGTGCAGCATCAGCGTCAGCCGCTTGTAGGAGGGCACCCGGCGGGCGAACCCGATCGTCAGCAGGTCCTCGTCGAACACGTCCTCAATCCAGGCCAGCTCCGCGTCGGGCGCCCCGCGCTGCCGCCACGAGGCCCGCAGCCGCCGCCTGGCCTCCGTCACCAGCCGCGCGCGCAGCACGCGGCGGATCTCCCAGATCGCTGCCGGGTCCGCGGCGGCCTGTTCCCAGGCAGGCTCGTCGTCCGCGGGCCCGCCAGCAGGCCCTCCGGAAGGCCAGCCAGCGGACCCTGCAGAAGACCCGCCGTAAGGCCCGCCGCTCGCCATGATCAGCATCTGGTCGGCGATCCAGCTCGGCCCGTGCACCCCGTTGGTTACCGAGCCGATCGGCACCTCAGCCGTGTCGAATCCCGGCCACAGTCCGGTGAACATCGCCCGGCTTACCTCGCCGTGCAGCCGGCTCACCCCGTTGACCCGCTGGGCCAGCCGCATCCCCATGACTGCCATGTTGAACACGTCGGGATCGCCACCGGGATATGTCTCCGCGCCGAGCGCGAGCACCCGCTCGCACGGCAGCGCCGGATCCGCGGCGCTGCCGCCGAACTGGCGCTCGATGAGCTCCCGGCTGAACCTGTCGATCCCGGCAGGCACCGGGGTGTGCGTGGTGAACACCGTGCCCGCCCGGCACATCTCGATGGCCTCGTCGAAGCTCAGTCCCTGGCTGACGTACTCGCGGATGCGCTCGAGGCCGAGAAAGCCCGCGTGCCCCTCGTTGGTGTGGAACACCTCCGGCTCGGGATGAGACGTGATCGCGCAGAAGGCCCGGACCGCGCGGACGCCGCCGATGCCAAGCAGCAGTTCCTGCCTGAGCCGGTGATCGCTGGCGCCGCCATAGAGCCGGTCGGTCACCTCGCTCAGCTCGGGGTCGTTCTCCTCGATGTAGGAGTCGAGCAGCAGCAGCGGCACCCTGCCGATCTGGGCGACCCAGACCTGCGCGGTGAGGACCACGTCGCCCGCCAGCGTCACGCTGACCTTGACCTGATCACCGGCGCCATCGCGGAGCAGGGCAAGCGGCAGGCCGTTGGGATCGCTGGCCGGGTAACGCTCCGCCTGCCAGCCCTCCGCAGACAGCGACTGAGTGAAATAGCCGTGCCGGTACAGCAGGCCCACGCCGATCAGCGGCACGCCGAGATCGCTGGCCGCCTTGAGGTGATCTCCGGCGAGGATGCCCAGGCCGCCTGAGTACTGCGGCAGCGCGGCGGTGATGCCGTACTCCGGCGAGAAGTACGCCACGGCCGACGGCGCCCCAGGCTCATCCTGGCCCTGATACCAGCGCGGGCCCGAGGTGTACTCGCGCAGATCCTCGACCGCGTCGCCGAGCCTGCGCAGGAACTGCCGGTCGGCGGCGAGGCTGGCGAGGCGCTCCGGCGGGACGTCGGCCAGCAGCGCGGCAGGGTCCCTGCCGACCCGCTCCCAGCCGACGGGATCGATCGTGGCGAACAGGTCGATCGTCTCGCGGTGCCACGTCCAGCGAAGGTTGAGCATCAGCGCGCGCAGCGGTGCCAGCGGCTCAGGCAGTACCGGATGGATCGTGAATCGGCGAATGGCTCTCACGAGTTGCGACATTAATGCGTCCGGCGGACCGGCGGTAACCAGCAACCGGGGTCCCGCTCGCTTGGGCCGCTGGCCGATGGGTAGCTTTCAGGGGTGATCGGCAGGATTCCCATTCTCGATGTGCAGCCCGTCGTCGACTGCGGCCGGCGTCCCGTCCGCGCAGTCACTGGCGAGACGTTCCAGGTCAGCGCCACTGTGTTTCGCGAGGGACACGAGATGCTCGGCGCCGGCGTGGTGCTGCGCGCCCCGGACGGCAGCCGCCAGGAGCCCGTAGTAATGCGGGAACTGGCTGAGGGCAGCGATCGATACGGCGGCGACGTCCTGTCAGGTCGACCGGGATGTGGCAGTTCCGCGTCGAGGCGTGGGGCGACCCGATCGCGCGCTGGCAGCATGACGCGGCCATCAAGGTGCCGATGGGCCAGGATGTGGAGCTGATGCTCGCCGATGGCGCCGCGGCGTTCGAGCGTGCGGCGAGCCGCATCAAGGTGCCCCGCGCCACCCCCGCAGGCCGGGCCAGTCAGGGTGCCCGCCAGGCGGGCCGGGCGGCCGGGGCGCAGTTCAGGCTGGCCAGGGCCGGGCAGCCCGGGCAGCGCTCGAGGCGCTGGCCGCCAGGCTGCGGGACGAGCGGATCCCGTCGCTCGATCGGCTCGCCGCGGCGACCAGCGACGAAGTCGCCGCGATCCTGGCCGCCTTCCCGCTGCGCGAGCTGCTCACCTCGTCCGGCCGGTTCCCGGTCATCGTGCACAGGAAACGCGCGCTCTACGGCTCCTGGTACGAGTACTTCCCCAGGTCCGAGGGCGCCCAGGTGGACCGGCCGGCCGGGGACCGTGGCGTCCGGCACGCTGCGCACCGCGGCGCGGCGGCTCGACGCGGTCGCCAGCGATGGGCTTCGACGTCGTCTATCTCCCGCCAGTCCACCCGATCGGCTATACCGCGCGGAAGGGACCCAACAACGCATTGAACGCGGCCCCGGGCGACCCGGGCTCTCCATGGGCGATCGGATCGGCCGAGGGCGGCCATGACGCCATCCATCCTGATCTCGGGACCATGGACGACTTCGACGACTTCGTGCGCCGGGCCGGCGAGCTCGGCATGGAGGTCGCGCTCGATTTCGCGCTGCAGTGCTCGCCCGATCACCCGTGGGTGGCCAAGCACCCGGAGTGGTTCACCACGCGGGCGGACGGCAGCATCGCCTACGCCGAGAATCCGCCCAAGAAGTACCAGGACATCTATCCCGCTCAACTTCGACAACGACCCGGAGGGGATCTACGCCGAGATGCTGCGGGTCCTCCGGTACTGGATGGGCCACGGGGTCAGGATCTTCCGGGTGGACAACCCGCACACCAAGCCGCTGCCGTTCTGGGAGCGGCTGCTCGCCGAAGTTGCGGCCACCGATCCTGACGTGATCTTCCTGGCCGAGGCATTCACCAGGCCCGCGATGATGGCTGGCCTGGCGATCATCGGCTTCCATCAGTCGTACACGTACTTCACCTGGCGGAACTCGGCCGATGAGCTGACCGAGTACCTGCGTGAGCTGTCCGGCCCGGCGGCGGCGTACATGCGGCCGAATTTCTTCGTGAACACCCCGGATATTCTCAGCGAGTACCTGCAGCACGGCGGGCCTGCCGCGTTCCGCGTGCGGGCCGTGCTCGCCGCGATGCTCTCGCCGTCCTGGGGGGTCTATTCGGGCTACGAGCTGTGCGAGAACATGCCGCGCGTTCCCGGCAGCGAGGAGTACATGGACTCGGAGAAGTACCAGTACCGGCCGCGTGACTGGGACCACGCCGAGGCCGTGGCCGCGGATATCGCTCCGTTCATCACCCAGCTCAACATGATCAGGAGAACCATCCCGCCGTGCACTGGCTACGCAACCTGCGCTTTCATCACCGCGACCAGCCGGAGATATTGTGCTTCTCGAAGAGCGCGGGCGCGACGGACGCGGCGTGGCCGGCGGCGATACGGTCCTCGTCGTAGTGAATCTTGACCCGTGCCAGCCCCGTGAGGCCACGATCTGGCTGGACGGAACCGCGCTCGGCGTCGATGTCAGGGCGGGGTTCACGGTAACCGACAAGCTGTCTGGCGAGTCGTACCGTTGGGGCGGGCGAACTACGTCCGGCTGGATCCGGCAGGTCGCGCCAGCGCATATCTTTACGGTCGCCGACCGACCAGCCAGGCGACGTGGTCTGGCCGGAGCATGCCGACCATGGCGCACCGCACCCACGACGCAGGGCAGCACCCTGGGCACCCGCACCCCGGCCAGCCCAGGCCACGCTGCACCCCGGCCGGCCAGGACGCCGCACCGGCGGCACCCCGCAGAACGACCCGAATGGCTCTCAGATATACCAGGAGACACCACCGCGGCGACACAACCGGAGCCAGCGACGTACGGAGGCCCCCGCAGCGCCCCTGACCCCCTTCCGGGCAAGCTCGGCCGTCCCCAACGAGCCGGTACCGAACTCGTTCTCGTTCGACAAGCCGCGCGACCCGCAGTGGTTCAAGCACGCCGTCTTCTACGAGGTGCTGGTCCGCGGCTTCCGCGACTCCAACGGCGACGGCACCGGCGACATCCGCGGCCTCGATCTCCCGGCTCGACTACCTGGAGTGGCTCGGCATCGACTGCATCTGGCTGCTGCCGATCTACTCGTCGCCGCTGCGGGACGGCGGCTACGACATCTCGGACTTCATGGAGATACTCCCCGAGTTCGGCACCATCGGCGACTTCGTCGAGCTGGTCGAGGCCGCGCACGCGCGCGGCATCCGGGTGATCGCCGACCTGGTGATGAACCACACCAGCGACCAGCACCCGTGGTTCCAGGCGTCCCGCTCCGACCCGGACGGGCCGTACGGCGATTTCTACATGTGGTCAGACACCGACGACAAGTACCCAGAAGCCAGGATCATCTTCGTCGACACCGAGCAGTCCAACTGGACCTTCGACCCGGTGCGCGGGCAGTACTACTGGCACAGGTTCTTCCACCACCAGCCCGACCTGAACTACGAGAACCCGCGGGTGCAGGACGCGATGCTCGAGGTGCTGCGGTTCTGGCTGGACCTGGGCATCGACGGCTTCCGGCTGGACGCGGTGCCCTACCTGTACGCGCGCGAGGGCACCAACTGCGAGAACCTGAAGGAGACCCACGAGTACCTGAAGCGGGTCAGGGCCGAGGTCGACCGGCTCTACCCCGACCGGGTGCTGCTCGCCGAGGCCAACCAGTGGCCGACCGACGTGGTGCGAGTACTTCGGCGACCCGCAGGCGGGCGGTGACGAGTGCCACATGGCGTTCCACTTCCCGCTGATGCCGCGGATCTTCATGGCGGTGCGGCGCGAGCAGCGCTACCCGATCTCGGAGATCCTGGCCCAGACCCCGCAGATCCCTTCCGGCTGCCAGTGGGGCATCTTCCTGCGCAACCACGACGAGCTGACGCTCGAGATGGTCACCGACGACGAGCGCGACTACATGTACTCCGAGTACGCCAAGGATCCGAAGATGAAGGCCAACATCGGGATCAGGCGGCGGCTCGCTCCGCTGCTCGACAACGACCGCAACCAGCTCGAGCTGTTCACCGCCCTGCTGCTGTCCCTGCCGGGGTCGCCGGTGCTGTACTACGGCGACGAGATCGGCATGGGCGACAACATCTGGCTGGGTGACCGCGACAGCGTGCGGACCCCGATGCAGTGGACGCCGGACCGCAACGGCGGCTTCTCCACCTGCGACCACCAGGGGATCTACCTGCAGCCGAACAACGACCCGATCTACGGCTACCAGGCGCTGAACGTGGAGGCGCAGCACCGGCAAGGCATCGCTGCTGCACTGGACCCGCCGCATGATCGAGATACGCAAGCGCCACCAGGTCTTCGGCCTCGGCGTGTACTCCGAGCTGGCTCCTCCAACCCGAGCGTGCTCGCGTTCGTCAGGGAGTACTGCGCGGCCGCGCAGGAGCGCCGGCGGCTACCCGATCCTGTGCGTCAACAACCTGTCCAGGTTCCCCCAGCCGGTCGAGCTCGACCTGGGCAAATTCAAGGGATCACGCCGGTGGAGTGCATGGGCGGGGTGGCGTTCCCGCCGGTGGGCGACTTCCCCTACCTGCTCACCCTGCCCGGGCACGGCTTCTACTGGTTCCAGCTGCCCCCGGTGCCGCAGCGCTGAAGCCCGCCGCGGCAACGGCGGACGGCCAAGCGCCCTGAGCCCGTCGCCGGGGTGCCGCGCACAAGGCATATCTCTAGCTGATCTAGCCCGCCACGTACTGTTTGCCTATGGCGGGATGAGACGCGAGCGACAGGGCAGAGCGGGAGTCATGACATTTGAGGACATGCCGGCGAGCTGGTTCCCCGCCCAGCGGTGGTTCGCCGGTAGGGCCGCGCAGGTCAGCGCCCTGACCATCACAGCGGAAGTGCCGCTCGCACGGCGAGCCGGAGCTGCGGCACCTGATCGTCAGCGTAACCGCCGGCGGCAGCGCCGCCAGGTATCAGGTAATCGTCGGCATCAGGCCCAGCTGCCCGAATCCTTCCCGCACGTCGCGATCGGAACGCAGCCGACGGCAGGATCTCCTATGACGCGCGGCTGACCACGAACTCAGCCGCGTGCTGCTCGTAGCCTGTCGGAGGGGCGGACCGCCGGCCCGATCAGGTTCCGCAAGGACCCGGCCGCGGTGGTCGAGCCCGGCCTGGCCGCATCCTGCTCCCCGCGGCGCCGACCAACACCAGCCTCGTGTTCGGCGAGGCGCGATCCTCAAGGTGCTGCGCCGGCCGTTCGCCGGGCACAATCCCGACCTCGAGGTCCCGGGCGCGCTGCCGAGGCCGGGTCGCCCATGTCGCACAGCCGCTCGGCTGGATCGAGCGCCAGCTGGACGGGGGCCCGCTGCTGCTCGGCATGCTGTCGGCGTACCTCCCGGCCGCAACCAACGGCTGGTCACTGGCGGCGGCCAGCCCGCGACCTACGCGGCCGTGTGAACCCGACGGACTGCGCATCAGCCGCAGCAGGCGGGCGGCGATTTCGCCGGTGAGCCTACCGGCTCGGCGAGGCCACCGCCGAGGTGCACGCCGATCTCGCCGCCGAGTTCGGCACCGGGGAGCTGAGCGTTCAGGCTGTTCGTGATCTCGCCGGGCAGATGACCGCCCGCCTGGAGCGGGCCTGCGCCGAGGTCAACGAACTGCGCAAGCACGAGGAGAAGGTACGCGGCTACTTCGCTGCCATGGCCGACACTGGCCTGCCGGTGCCCGTGCAGCGGGTGCACGGCGATTACCACCTGGGACAGGTGCTCCGCACCCCGACAGGCTGGGTGGCGCTGGATTTCGAGGGCGAGCCCGCGGTCCCGCTTGAGCAGCGCCGTGCCCCAGCGCCCGCGCTGCGGGACGTGGCCGGTATGCTCCGGTCCTTCGACTACGTGGCCCGCCACCAGTTGCTCGGCAGGCCGGACGCCGACGACCTCGCCGTGACGGCCGATGAGTGGGTGCAGCGCAACCAGACGGCGTTCGCCGAGGGTTACGCGAGCGCTGGCGGGATGGATCCGCAGGCCAATGCGGTGCTGTTGCGTGCGCTCATGCTCGACAAGGCGGTATATGAGGTCGTGTACGAAGCCAGGTACCGGCCAGCCTGGATGCCCATCCCGTTCGACTCGATCGCTGACGCGTTATGACGGAGCCAACTGGCATGACCGAATCAACTCAAGGCCCGGCCGACCCTATCGATCACGGGGAGATCGACAGGATCGTCAGCGGCACGCACCATGACCCGCACTCGATCCTCGGCGCGCACCCGGGGCCAGCGGGCGTGGTCGTGCGCGCGCTACGGCCGCTGGCCGCGACCGTCACGGTCGTGCTCCCCGATGGCCGCAGGTTCCCGATGACCCACGTCCACGAGGGCGTCTTCTCGGCGACACTGCCGGACGGCCAGGTGCCCGACTACCGGGTCGCCGTCGCCTACCCGGGCAGCGACGGGCATCGCAAGGCTGCCGGACGGGGCCAGGCGGCCGGAGGGGGCCAGGCTGCCGGTCGGGGCCAGGCTGCCGGACGGGGCCAGGCTGGCGACGCAGGCCGCGGCCCGGCCGCGGCCACCTTGACGCTGCCCGAGACGATCACCGACGATCCGTACCGGCACCTGCCCAGCCTCGGCGAGATGGACCTGCACCTGATCGCCGAGGGGAGGCACGAGAGGCTCTGGCAGGTTCTCGGAGCCAGGTTCCACGCGGACGCAGGCGGGACTTCATTCGCGGTGTGGGCGCCGAACGCCCGCGGCGTCCGGGTCATCGGCGACTTCAACCACTGGGACGGGCGGCCGCATCCGATGCGCTCGCTGGGCTCCTCAGGCGTCTGGGAGCTCTTCGTGCCCGGAGCCGGGCCTGGAATGAAGTACAAGTACGACATCTGCGGGCCGGACGGGAACTGGCGCCGCAAGGCAGACCCGGTGGCTGCCCTCGCAGAGCGGCCGCCCGCCACCGCCTCCGTTATCTTCGAATCCGGCTACCAGTGGGGCGACCAGGACTGGCTGGCGGCCCGGGCAGGCTGGGATCCGCTACGCGCGCCGCTCAGCGCCTACGAGGTGCACATCGGTTCCTGGCGGCCCGGCCTGTCCTACCCCGAGCTGGCCGACCAGCTTGCCGCCTACGTCACCGAGATGGGCTTCACCCACGTGGAGTTCCTGCCGGTCGCCGAGCATCCGTACGGCGGTTCCTGGGGCTACCAGGTGACGTCCTACTACGCGCCGTCGGCGCGCTTCGGCAACCCGGATGACTTCCGCTACCTGGTGGACCGGCTGCATCAGGCGGGCATCGGCGTGATCGTGGACTGGGTTCCCGCGCATTTCCCCAGGGACGAATGGGCGCTGGCCCGCTTCGACGGCACGCCGCTGTACGAGCATCCTGATCCCCGCCGTGGCGAGCACCCGGACTGGGGCACGTACATCTTCAACTACGGCAGGCCGGAGGTCCGCAACTTCCTGGTCGCCAACGCGTTCTACTGGCTGGAGGAATTTCACATCGACGGCCTGCGCGTGGACGCTGTCGCGTCGATGCTCTACCTGGACTACTCGCGCAAGCCCGGTGAGTGGACGCCGAACGCGCTCGGCGGCAGGGAGAACCTGGACGCCGTCTCGTTCCTGAAGGAAGTGAACACTACCTGCTACACGAACGCACCGGGCATCATGATGATCGCGGAGGAGTCCACCGCGTGGCCTGGCGTAACCAGGCCGCCGTACCTGGGCGGGCTCGGGTTCGGCCTGAAATGGAACCTCGGCTGGATGCACGACACCCTCAGCTACATGTCCCGCGACCCGGTGTTCCGGCATTATCACCAGAACGAGATGACGTTCTCGATGATGTACGCGTACTCGGAGAACTTCGTGCTGCCGCTCTCGCACGACGAGGTGGTCCACGGCAAGCGCTCCTTGCTGGGCAGGATGCCAGGTGACGACTGGCGACGGTTCGCCGGCCTGCGGGCCCTGTTCGCCTACATGTGGGCACATCCCGGTAAGCAGCTACTGTTCATGGGCTCGGAGTTCGGCCAGGAGACTGAGTGGTCCGAGCAGGCCGGACTTGACTGGCCGGAGCTAGGCGGCCAGCGGCACGCCGGCGTTCAGCGGCTGGTCGCCGACCTCAACCGGCTCTACGCGAGCAGCCCGGCGCTCTGGCGGCAGGACACCTCTCCGGACGGCTTCAGCTGGATAGACGCCAACGACGCGGCGGGCAACGTGCTGTCGTTCCTCCGCTTCGCCGGGGATGCCGGGGATGGCGGCGCGGACGGCGGCCAGGGCGCCAGCCCGTCCGGCCGTGGCGGGCCTGGCCAGATCGCCTGCATTGCCAACTTCTCCGGCGAACCGCACCTCAGCTACCGGATCGGCCTGCCCCGCGCTGGCCGCTGGCGCGAGATGGTCAACACCGACGCGGCGGTCTACGGCGGCAGCGGCGTCGGCAACCTGGGGATGATCGAGGCCATCGGGGAACCCCGCCACGGCAGGCCGGCCTCGGCTGTGATCACGCTGCCGCCGCTCGCGGTCCTGATGCTGGCGCCGGACGAATGAGCTCACGCTGGGGTGCCGCCGCGGCGCCTCATGTCCTGGCTCAGGTGACCGGGACGATACTGGCCTCGACCAGGCAGCCGGCCTCGATCCGCAGCATCCCGATGGTGCCGTGCGGCTGCCGGCGCCGGTCGGTGGGCGAGCCCGGATTGAAGATGCGGACCCCCTCGGCCGCCTGATCGAGCGGAATGTGAGAGTGCCCGAACACCACCAGGCCGGCCCCGGGGAACAAGCGGCGCATCCGCCGCAACCTGTCTGCCGCGGCGCCGCTGTCGTGAATCATCGCCACCGGCAGGCCGTCCAGGCCGAGTTCGAGCGTCGGCGGTGCGCCCCAGGCCGCCACGTCCGGGCCGTCGTTGTTGCCGAGCACGGCCCGGACGGGCGCGTAAACCGCCAGCTCGTCGAGGACGCCTGCGGTGCAAACGTCCCCCGCGTGCAGGATGACGTCGGCCCGGCGCAGGTGCACGGCGACCCGCGGCGGGCAGGACTTCCACCGCCGCGGGGCATGCGTGTCCGCCAGCACCACCACTCGCACCTAGTCATCCTGCCCGGTCTGCCTGCCGCAGGACCAGCGGGTACTGTCCAGATGACCACGCAGCGGGACCTTCCCGGAGTCGGTCAGGAGCAGCAATGGACGAGGAGCTTGAGGCGCAGGCGCCTGAGCACGAGGCGGTGCCCGCCAACGCCGCCGAGCTAGTCGCCGAACGCGTCGCCACGGCAGTCGCGCCGGACCGGATGCCGGCTATCTACCTCGGCCACGGCGCGCCGCCCCTGGTCGATGACCCGCTGTGGGTGATCCAGCTAGAGGCTTGGGCCCGTGCCCTGCCGCGGCCCCGCGCCATCTTGATGGTGTCGGCGCACTGGGAGTCGGCTCCGCTGACAATCGGGGCGACCCGGGACGCCGCGCCGCTCGTCTATGACTTCGGCGGGTTCCCTGATCGTTACTACCACGCCAGATACCCGTCCCCGGGCGCGCCGCAGCTGGCGGACCGGGTGCGGGCGACGCTATCGGGAATCGAGCCGGTGGCCGACCGGCCCGACCGCGGCCTGGACCATGGCGCTTACGTGCCGCTGACCGTGATGTACCCGGATGCGGACATCCCGGTCCTGCAGATCTCGATGCCCAGCCTGGATCCGCAGCGGCTGCTGCGGACCGGCGCGGCGCTCGCGCCACTGCGGGACGAGGGCGTACTGATCATCGGCAGCGGTTTCCTCACCCACGGGCTGCCGTTCCTGCGGGACTTCAGGTTCGACGCACCGCCGCCTGGCTGGTCCGCCGAATTCGACGACTGGGCAGCCGCGGCGCTCGACTCAGGCGACGTGGATGCGCTGGCCGACTTCCGCCGGGCGCCTGGAGCGCGGTACGCGCACCCGTCCACCGAGCATTTCGCCCCGATCTTCGTCACGCTGGGTGCAGCCACCGGCGATCCGGCCCCGGTGACCACGATCACCGGATACTGGCTGGGCCTGGCCAAGCGCTCGGTCCAGCTGGCGTAACAGCCAGCTGGCGTAACAGCCAGCCGGCCGGGCCCCGTCAGAGCAGCCCCAGCAGCCAGCCGGGGCCGGTGACCGACGCGCCCGCCGACCTGCACCGGGCGCGCAGTTCCCGGTCGGCGGTGACCACCAGCCGCCACCCTGGCAACTCTCCTGCTAGGGCAGCGACCGTGTCGTCACCAGCACCAGCTGCGGCCACCACCCGCACCCGCCCCTCCGGCGGCGCTCCGGCAGCCATCCGCCGCGCCGCGCCCTCCACAACCAGGGCGTACCCGGGAAACCACAGCTCCAGCGCGGGCACCGCCAGCAACTGCGGCAACGCATCAAGGCCCCGGACGGCCAGCCCGGCCAGCTCCCCGCGCAACCGCGATGCGGCCCCAGCCCGGTCCCGCCACCACCCGTCCGGACGGGAGCCCATCACGTTGGCCGCGTCGACGATGATCGTCAGCGGCTGCAAGGTCTGGCTCAGGACCGGCCATTGCGACGCGAAACCGGGGTGCAAGGCAAGCCGGTCCACCTCCCCCGCCGCCACCCAGGCGACCTCGATGGTCTCCGCGCTCGCCGCATGCACGGCGAATGGCTCGGGAGCCGACCCGATCACTGTCCGGTAGCTCCAGGATCCGTGATCATCGCGCATTATCCCGGTGACAGTGACCGCGTCTGCCGGAATGCCGCACTCCTCGGCGGCCTCGCGCAGCGCCGCATCGATCACGGGCTCGTGGCTGTCCATCGCGCCGCCAGGCAGCCCCCAGGTGCCGCCGTGGTGACTCCATTCGCTCCTGCGCTGCAGCAGCACGCTGGGCCCGCCAGGGCCGCCAGTGGTATAGGCAAGCAGGCCAGCGGCACCGTGCAGGCCCCAGTGCCGGTGGCCGTTGCCGCACGTCGCCCACCCGTTACCGTCGCGAGATGCCATCCAGGCCGAAGATAGCCCACGGCGGCGGCGGTCGGGCCACATAAGCTGTGCCCATGGCGGAGTCGATGATTGCCGACCAGGTCGCCAAGCTGCGGCAGCGCAGGACCGCGCCGCTGATCCTGGAGCTGGACCTTTCCGACGGGCTGGGCGAGGAGCGGCCCGCCGATCCGGTCTCGGCGGTGCTGGCCCGGCGTCGGATGGTCCTGGCCGACGTCCTGGACGGGCTGCGCAGGGCCCGCAATGACCAGCGGGTCAAGGCACTCGTCGCGAACGTGGGCGGACGGCCGATCGGGCTCGCCACGGTCCAGGAACTCAGGCACGCCATCGAGGAGTTCCGTGACGCCAGCAAGCCGACGGTTGCCTGGGCGGAGAGCTTCGGCGAGTTCTCCGCCGGGAACGTGCCGTACTACCTTGCCACCGCCTTCGAGACCATCTACCTGCAGCCATCCGGGATCTCGGGCTTACCGGGATGGCGATCGAGCGCAGGTTCTACCGGGGCGCGATGGACCGGCTCGGGGTCGAGTTCCAGGTAGCCAAGCGGCATGAATACAAGAGCGCCGCCGAGCAGCTGACCGAGAGCGGCTTCACCCGCCCCGCCAGAGAAGCGGCCGAGCGGACCGGGCTCCGTCACCGGGCAGTCGCCAGCGCGATCGCCGAGCGCAGGCGGATCGCCCCGGAGCGGGTCCGCGAGCTGATCGACAGCGGCCCGTTCCTCGGCGTTCAGGCGCACCAGGCGGGCCTCGTCGACGAGCTCGGCTACCGGGACGAGGTGTACGCCAGCGTCAGGAAGCAGATCGGCCAGGACGCCATCCTCCAGTACGTAGGCCGTTATCAGCGTGCCCACGTGCTGGCCGAGCGGGCCCGCAAGCTGCCAGCGAAGCTTCCCGCCGCCCGCGAGCGGTCGGTCGCGCTGATCTACGCCACCGGCCCGATCCGCCGGGGCCGGAGCGGCCGCGGCCCGCTGTCCGGCGGCGCGATGGGCTCGGACACGATAGCGGCGTCGCTCCGGTCGGCCGTCGCCGACGGCAGGTCCGCGCCATCGTGCTGCGGGTCAACAGCCCGGGCGGCTCCTACGTCGCCTCCGACACGATCTGGCGCGAGGTAGTCAGGGCCCGCACCGCGGGCAAGCCTGTCGTGGTGTCCATGGGCGACGTCGCTGCCTCCGGCGGCTATTTCATCTCGATGGCCGCCGACGTGATCGTCGCACAGCCGGGCACGGTCACCGGCTCGATCGGCGTGCTGTCCGGCAAGGCCGTGGTCGGCCAGCTGCTCGAGCGGATCGGGGTGACGACGGACTCCGTCACCAAAGGCGCGCACTCGGCCATGTTCAGCACTAGCCGCCCGTTCAGCGAGGGCGAATGGGCGCTGGTCAACAACTGGCTCGACCACATTTACGCCGACTTCACCGGCAAGGTCGCGGCCGGCCGCGGGCTGCCCGCCGACCGGGTGCACGAGCTGGCCAGGGGTCGGGTGTGGACCGGCGCCGACGCGCGGGAGCACGGGCTCATCGACGAGATCGGCGGCCTCGACCGGGCCGCTGCGATCGCCCGCAGCCGGGCGGGCCTGCCGAGGTCAGCGCCGCTGCGCGGGTTCCCAGAGTCAGGCCGCTTGACCGGCTGCGCCAGCCATCCTCCAGCGCCAGCGAGGCCGGCGTCAGCCATTCCGGAGCGCTGCTCGCGGAAAGCTGGGGGCCGCTCTGGCGGCTGGCGGCCCAGGCGGGCTGGCAGCCGTACGGCCCGCTGATCCTGCCCGGCAGCTGGATATTTGAGTGACCAAACGGTCTCCTGGTGCCGGCCACGAGGCGCGATTCGCTGACGTGCTGACGGCAGTCGCCGCCAGCGTGACGCTGGTGACCCTCGCGGACGGGCGGGATGACATCGGGACGACAGTGAGCGCGTTCTGCCCGATGTCAAGCCAGCCGCCGCTGGTCGGCGTCTGCCTGCTGGGCGACTCGTATCCCGCCGAGGTCCTGGCCCGGCTGGACTGGTTCGCGGTTACCCTGCTCGCGGCCGACCAGCGGGCGCTGGCGGGCCGGTTCGCCGTGTCCGGCCGCCCGGGCGCCCGGCTGCTGCTCGACGGCGTTCCGCACCGGCGCGGTCCGCATTCGGGTGCCCTGATTCCCGCCGGCGGGCTGGCCGCACTGGAATGCGAGGTCACCGAGCGGATCCCGGCCGGTGATCATCTGCTGGTGCTCGCACGGGTCCTTGACGTGCCTTACGTCGCTGAGTCCGGCGATCCGCTGATCCGGTTCCGCAGCCGCTACCGGCCGGTAGTCACGAGTTAAGGTCGCTAACCTGCAGGCTGGCCGCCGCTCACCAGCCGGCCCGCCTGCCAGACCGCGGCCACCAGGGGGACGCCGGGCCGGTAAGCCAGGTAGGCGTGCGAGGGCGCGTTCAGGATGACCAGGTCAGCGCGGGCGCCGACACCGAGATGGCCGATGTCGGTCCGGCGCAGCGCGCGGGCGCCGCCCGCGGTCGCCGCCCAGACGGCCTGCTCGGTGGTCATCCGCATCTCCCGGACCGCCAGCGCCACGCAGAATTCCATGCTGGAGGTGAAACAGGAGCCCGGGTTGCAGTCGGTGGCGATCGCGACCGTGGCGCCCGCGTCGAGCAGGCGGCGCGCATCCGGGTAGGGCTGCCTGGTAGCGAACTCGACGCCGGGCAGCAGGGTCGCGACCGTGTCCGAGGACGCAAGGGCGTCAACGTCGGCGTCGCTCAGATACGTGCAGTGGTCCGCCGACGCGGCACCCGCCGCCACGGCCAGGCGCACGCCGGGCCCCTCGCCAAGCTGGTTGGCATGAACGCGGGGGTGCAGGCCCGCCGCGCACCGGCGGCCAGCACGACGGCCGCCTCGTCCGGCCCGAAGGCGCCCCGCTCGCAGAACACGTCCACCCACTGGCGTACGGCGCGCGGCGGCCAGCATCGCCGCAGACCAGCTCCAGGTATCCGATCGGGTCGCCGGCGAATTCCGGCGCGACCACATGCGCGCCGAGATAGGTGACCTCCGAGGTGACCTCGGCGGCGAGCGCGACCTGCGCTGCTCATCGACTGTGGTCAGCCCGTACCCTGACTTGCACTCGAACGTGGTCGTCCCCTGGGCGAGCATCTCCCTCGCCAGGCTCCGCAGGTTGGATCGGAGTTCCTGGTCGGTCGCGTTTCTGGTGGCGGCGACCGTCGTGCGGATGCCGCCGGCCAGGTAGGGCCGCCCGGCCATCCGCGCGGCGAATTCGGCGCCGCGCTCGCCGGCGAAGACCAGGTGCGCTCGTCGACGAAGCCGGGCAAAACCGCGCGACCGCGCGCGTCCACGACCTCGTCGGCCGCCGGCCCGTGCGCGGCAGGCCCGGTCCATGCGACCCGGCCGTCCTCGAATGACGAGCGCGCGCCCTGGAGCGCGGCGAACGGTCCTGCTTCCGCCGGCCCTGCTCCTGCCGGCCCCGTCCCCCGCGATCCCGACCTGGGCGCGTTGGTGACCAGCTCCCCGATGTTCGTTATCAGCGTGCTCACGCCAGCCTCACCTGCGCATAGTCCCACCTGGCCCGAGGCTTCAGAGCACGAAGGTCCCGCGTTGCGGCACGGTGTCGACGAGCCCGCGTTCGCGCAGGACCTGGACCGCCTTACGCACCGACCCCCGGCTGAGCCCGAACTCTTGCTCTAGTGCCTTCTCGCTTGGCATCGTCCGGCCCGCTGGCAGCTCACCCGAGCGAATGCGGCCCGAGAGGATGTCAGCCAGCTGCAGATAGACAGGCAGCCGTCCGTGGTGATCGATCGTCACAAGATCAACATAGGTCTCTGCACGTCACCATTAACATTTCGATACGTCTATATGAACGTTCGCGTGAACGTTCCTATACGTATCGAGCCGGCCAGGCTGCTGCCGCACGGGCGGCAGCGGTGCCTGTTACTCGTACGCCTCCTTGACCGCGGTGCGCGGCAGGACGAGGGACAGCACGGCACAGGCCGCGAAGGCCCCGACCACGAGCGGCATCGCCAGCTCGAAGGCGGCGGTGAAACCGCCCGTGGCGACCCTGCCGAAGAACACCGACCCGACCACCGCGACGCCGACCGCGCCGCCGACCTGCTGGGCGGTGTTGAAGACGCCCGACGCACCGCCGGCCAGCTCGGCCGGAACCGCCGCCAGCACCACGTTGATCAGCGGCACGACAAGGAAACCAAGCCCGGCGCCTGCCA
>CAVZGW010000029.1:0-151575 GCA_963774825.1 uncultured Actinomycetes bacterium
CCGCGACGTCCGCGACGTCGTCGGGACGTTCACCGCGACCGCGCCCTCGTCGCACCGCGAGCTGCACCGCGGACTCCCTGCTCGCGTCGGCCCCTTCCAATGATTGAACACGAGGTTGAGGACGAACACCACGATCACCGTCGCGGTGATACTCGATCCGAAGATCACCTGGAAGTTCTTCGGGAACTTGTCGTAGAAGCTCGGGCGAAACGCTCGGGTATCAAGCCGACGGCGAGCGAGATCGCGACGATCAGCAGGTTGTGGTTGTTGCGGAAGCTGACCTTATGCAGCGTCTGGATCCCGACCGCGGTCACCATCGAGAACATGATCGTGGCGGCGCCACCTATTACCGGCCCGGGCAGGTCGGCGACGATCTGACCGACCTTCGGGATCAGGCCTCTCAGGATCAGCAGGAAGCAGCCGCAGGTGGTCACGACCCAGCGGCTGCGGATCCCGGTGAGGCCGACGAGACCGACGTTCTCCGCGAACGCCGTGTCCGGGAAGGAGTTGGTGAATGATGCGATGAACGCCGAGAGCGCGTCGGTCGCCAGTCCGCGAGCCAGGTCATTGGGGGTTATGTCCTTCTCCACCATCTCGCTGACCGCGAAACACGTGAGCGGTTGAACTGGGTGAACGTCACCAGCATCACGATGCACATCGTGATGATCGGCGCGGCCGCGAACTTCGGACCGCCGAAGCGGAAGATGTGGGGCCCTCAAGGCCGAACCAGGGGGCGGCGTGGGCGACGTTGCTGAAGTTGGCCTGGCCGATGAAGCGGCCTGGCCGCAATCGTGCCGATCACGATGCTGAGCAGCACCGCGATCTGCGAGACGAAGCCGCGGAAACAGGCGGCTGATCACGATGATCGATAGGACGACGATGCCGGCGAGCACGACATGCGAGACCTCGGCGACGTTCATGGCCCCGTTGACCACGGTGGGGGCGATCAGCGAGATGTCCGCGCCGCCCAGCGACAGGCCGATGATGCAGATGACCGTGCCGGCGACCAGCGGCGGGAAGAAGCGGATGATCATCGAGAAGGGCTTGGCGAGAAGCAGCCCGAGCGCGCCGGAGGATGATCATCGCACCGTACACGTAGGGCAGGCCCTTCACGCCGCCGTACTCGATGATGATCATCGGGTTCAGCAGTGAAGGTCGCCCCGGCGACCACCGGCAGCCGGACCCCGAAGACCTTGCCGATGCCGACGCTCTGGATCACCGTCGCGATGCCGGACACGAACAGGTCGGCGTTGACCAGCAGCCCGATCGTGGTTGTCGGCAGCCCGAGCGCCCCGCCCACGATGAGCGGCACCGCGACGGCGCCCGCGTACATGATGAACAGGTGCTGCAGGCCCAGGATGAACAGCCGGGGCGCGGGCAGCACCTCGTCCACGGGATGGACCGGCGGCTTCCCGCGCGCATCCGGCGGGACGGTTTCGGGGGCGTTGGTCAGCGACATGTCGGCTCCAGGTGCGCTATCGGCCGGCGCGCCCGGCCGTCCGTGCTAGTTTTCCGTATCGTGAAATACTTATTTCCGAATAACAGATAAGCTAACTCCGCCACGCCGGCCGGTCAAGGGCGCAAGCGATCAGCGACGTCACGGGGCTTTGATGAGCCAGTGCCCTGACGGGCCAAGGCGAAAGCGTGATCGGTGCGTCGGATTCACGTCCCGCGAGATGCCAACCCCGGCGCGGATGACGGACAGCGGATAGCGGAGCGAGCCTCCTCAAGCGCCCTTGCCGGCGACCGGGGCTCGCAGCCTAGACTGAACGTTCAGTCAAGACCGGGAGCCTTGAAGTCATGGTCACCGACCAGCACAGCGCCGAACAGACTGTCCAGCCCGCCAAGCACCGCGCCGAGCGTGTCGGCCACGCGATCCCCGACGCCAAGCTCGCCGAGATCATCGCGGCCCAGGAAGAGATCTTCGTCCGCCGCCAGCCGAACTCCGCTCACCTCGCCCAGGCGGCTCAGCAGCACCTGGCCGGCGGGGTCACCTCGAGCTGGCAGATCACCGCACCGCAGCCGGTCTGGCTGAGCCACCGCCACGGCTCGAAGGTCTACGACGTCGACGGCAACGAGTACGTGGACCTGCACGGCGGCTACGGCGCCGCCCTCGCCGGCCACGCGCACCCGGCCATCCAGCAAGCCGCGCCCGGACAACCCGGTCAAGTGGCCCGTCTTCACCGGCAACGACGCCATCGCCAGCGGCCAGGCCCCCGAAGAAGGCGCCACGCTGCAGGTTTACAACTGGGTGGCCTACGTCAACCAGGCGGTCGTCGACAACTTCGCCAAGAAGTACAAGTGCAAGGTGCAGGTCACCACGTTCAACACCATGGACGAGGCGATGTCGAAGCTGCGCAGCGGCCTGAAGCTTCGACGTGCTGATGGGCGCCACCGTCGACGTGCTCGGCCAGCTGATCGAGGTCCAAGCTGGTCCAGCCGCTCAACCACTCCTACATCCCGAACATCACCCAGGCCTGGCCCGACTTCACCAACCCCTTCTACGACCAGGGCTGGCAGTACACGGTGCCGTACACGATCTACACGACCGGGATCTCCTGGCGTAAGGACCTCGTGCACGAGAACCCGTACACGATGGCCAACCCCTGGGCCATGCCGTGGCAGTCCAAGTACAAGGGCCGGGTCGCCATCCTGGACGACTACCGGGAGGGCATCAGCCTCGGCCTGATGAAGAACGGCATCTACGACCTCAACACCACCGACTACCGACAGATCAACCTCGCGCGCAAGGCCCTCGAGGACCTGTCCAGCCTGGTCAACGTCCGGATCGACAACAACGACTACACCGAGGTCCCGACCGGCGACACCTGGATCCACCACGCCTGGTCCGGCGACATGGCCGCCGCGCCGTCCTACATGCCCAAGGGCGTGAACGTCAACGTGGTCGGCTACTGGTTCCCCACCGACGGGCGGGGGCCGGTGGCCAACGACACCATCGCCGTGCTCCGTTCGGCCGCCAACCCGGTGCTCGCCCACGCATTTCTCAACTACTTCCTTGACCTGCCGAACGTCATCGAGAACATCAGCTTCAACGGCTATATGCAGCCGCTGACCGGCGTGACGCCGCAGGTCCTGGTCAAGGAGCAGATCCTGCCCACGTCCCTGCTGTCCACCGTCGTGCTGCCGTCCTACTTCCGCCGCGGCGTGGCCGAGCTTCAGCTCCCCGTCGACGTCGACGCCCTGTGGCAGCAGGCCTGGCTCGTCGTCAGCAACGGCATCTGACCCGAAGGGGCCGCTCATGAGACGCCAGAAGAAGAACGCGTTCTGGATCGCCCTGGCCGCGCCGGGGATCATCTGGCTGGCGCTGCTGTTCATCGTGCCGTTCTACGCGGTGCTCGCGATCGCGATGGGCAAGCTGAACGAGCTGTACGAGTCGCCGGTCGCGGTGTGGAACCCGTTCGCGTGGAGCTCGGAGAACCTCATCAACGTCTGGCACGACATCTTCGGCAGCGCGGCCTTCGCCGGGCCCGATCGTGGTCCGGACCATCGTCTACGTCGCCATCGCCGCCCTGCTCTGCCTGCTCATCGGCTACCCGGCCGCGTACTTCGTGGCCCGCTTCGCCGGCCGCCGGAAGGGGCTGTTCCTGGTCCTGCTCGTCGCGCCGTTCTGGATCAGCTACATGATGCGCATGCTGGCCTGGGTCGACCTGCTGCAGACCAACGGGTACGTGAACAAGGCGCTGGGCTGGTTCGGCATCTCCCCGGTCAACTGGCTGGGCGGCAAGCCGGCCACCGTGATCCTCGGCCTGGTCTACGGCTACATCCCGTACCTGATCCTGGTCCTGTACGCCGGCCTGGACCGGATCGATCCCGCGCTGATCAAGGCCGGCCGCGACCTGGGCCTGGGCCGGATCCGCACCTTCGTCCGGATCACGCTGCCGATGTCCCGGCAGCCGATCCTCACCGGCCTGCTGATCACCGTGCTGCCGATGCTCGGCGACTACTACACCAACCAGCTGATGTCCGGCGCCGCCTCAACCTCGATGATCGGCAACCTGATCCAGGGCCAACTCGGCACGCCTGGCCTGGAGGGCCAGGGCGCGGTGCTGTCGCTGCTGCTCCTGCTCGTCCTGCTCGTCCCGATGATCTACTACTCGGGCCGAGGTCCTCGGCCTGGTCACCTGGAACGTAAGCTGGCCCGCGATCATCGTCCAGGCCCGGCTGGTCACCCTCGGCCGCCAGTACGAAGAGGCCGCCGCTGACCTGGGCGCCAACCGCTTGCAGACCATGCGCCGGGTCATGCTGCCGCTGCTCGCCCCGGCCATCTTCGCCAGCGCGGTGCTGGTCTTCTCCGGCGTGATCGACGACTTCGTCATCGTCGACCTGCTGTCCTCCAACGCGAGCAATACCCCGATGTCGGTGGTCATCTACTCCACCCAGCACGGCGGCAACGGCGGCCCCGCGCTCAACGCGCTCGGCACGATCAGCCTGGTCATGTCCTTCGTCATCGCGATCATCGGCTACTTCGCCTACCGCTTGTTCACCCGCGGCGAGCGCGGCAGCCGGCTCGAGGCCCTGACCACCATCGCCGGCAGCGAAAGCTGACCCGCCGCACCCTCACTTATCCCGAACGGAGCGTGGTGCGTGCCCCCGCGGACGCGAGCCGCCTTCCGCCCGGGCGCCCCCGTCTCTGACCGCTGGCTCTCTACCGTCGGGATGAAGGCTGGACACGTGCTTGACGACCTGGAGTTCGACGACAGCGACTCACCGGCGATCGGCCTGGTGCCGCCCGGCGTCTCCTGGGAGCAGGTGCACGACCACATCAAGATCGCGCACCACTCCCTGCTGGTCCCGCCGTCCGCCGACGGCGGCCAGTTCGCCGGCGCCTACTGGACCGGCACCGACATGGTGGTTATCGACGGCCTCGGCCCCGATCAGGACCAGGCCGTCGACGAGTTCCGCGCCCTCCTGCACGAGCGAGGCGAGACATACGCCCTCGGCTGGTCGGCGCGCCGGCGGCAGGGCATTCTATAGAGATGAGTGAAGCCCCGGCGGATGCGCCCCGGGCCGGGTTCGCGCTGCTGTTTTCCCTGTCGATGGCCCAGTTCATGGTCGTGCTGGACTTCACGATCGTCAACGTCGCGCTGCCCTCGATCCAGGACGGCTTGCACGTCGCCATCACGACGCTGCAGTGGCTGGTGAGCGCCTATGCGATCGCCTTCGGCGGGTTCCTGCTGCTCGGCGGCCGGCTCGCCGACGTGTACGGCCGGGCCCGGCTGTACCGGATGGGCCTGGTCGTGTTCGTCGCCGCGAGCATCTCCGGAGGCCTGGCCGTCGAGCCGGCCCTGCTGATCACCTCGCGGGTGGTACAGGGCATCGGGGCGGCCATGCTCGCCCCCGCGGGCCTGTCCCTGCTGGTCACCAGCTACCCGGACGAACGGGAGCGCAGCCGCGCGCTGGGCACCTACGGGGCCATCGTCTCGGCGGGCTTCGCGTCCGGCGCGGTGCTCGGGGGGCTGCTGGTCGAGGTCACGTGGCGCCTGGTCTTCTTCGTCAACGTCCCGATCGGCATCGCACTACTGGCCGCCTCGATACGGCTGCTGCCGCACGATCCTCCCGGGAGCGGACGGCAGCTGGATGTCCCTGGGGCCGTCATGGTGACCGCCGGGGTCGCCCTGCTGGTGCTGGCCATCGCGCGGGCCGGCGACACGCTGCAGGTTATCCAGCCGGCGCTGCTGGCCGCGGTCGCGGTCCTGCTGCTCGCCGCGTTCATCGCCTGGGAGCGCCGGGCCCGGGCTCCGCTCCTCGACCTGGCCCTGCTCAAGGACCGCGGCATCGCCGGGGCCAACCTCACCCTGATCGCGGTCGGCGCCTTCAGCGCCGCCCAGGTCCTGCTGGTGACGCTATACCTGCAGGAGGGGCGCGGACTCAGCCCGGTGCTCACCGGCCTGTGCTTCATCCCGCAGGCGGCCGGCGCGTTCGCGCTGTCCGGCCCGGCCGGCTCGTGCCCGGCCTGGGGCCGCGCCGCGCGCTGGCCATCGCCCTGTCCATCGGGCTGCTCGCCCTGTGCGGAGCCGCGCTGGCGGTGCTGGCCGGTTCGCTGCCCGCGCTGCTGACCGCCCAGTTCGTGCTCGGGGTCGCGGCCCGGCTCAGCCAGGTCTCCTCCACCCTGGCCGGCACCCGCGGGCCCGTCGCCGCCCGGTCCGAGGGCACCGCCAGCGCGCTGCTGACCGCCACGAGGCAGTGCGGCGCGGCCCTCGGCGTGGCGATCGTGTCCGCCACGCTGGTCGCCATGACCGGCAATACCGGTCACCGCACCGCGACCGCGATGTTCATCACCGCCGGCTTCGCCCTGCTCGGCCTGCTCGCGACCCGGGTCGTGCCGCCCGCGCCGCCGCACCCTCACGCGGAACCGCAGCCCGAGCCGCACCATCTGTTCCGCCATCACGCCGGCGGGATCCCTTAGAACGGCGGCTCGTCGCTGTAACCGGCGCTGTCGGCCGCCCACGGATCGGTATCCGCGCCCGAGCCGACCTGCACCCCTTGGGCTCCCTGACCTCCGGCCGGCCGGCCGCCGCCCTGGCCGCCCTGGGCCGTACCGTTCCCGTTGGACCGGGCGGCCCGGTTGACCTTGGCCGAGGCGTTCCGCAGCGAGGGGCCGACGTCGTCGACCTCGACCTCGTACACGGTCCGCTTCTCGCCCTCCTTGGTCTCATACGACCGCTGCCGCAGCCGCCCCTGCACGATCACCCGCATCCCCCGGGTCAGCGACTCGGCCACGTTCTCCGCCGCCTGCCGCCACACGTTGCAGGTCAGGAACAAGCGAGTCGCCGTCCTTCCATTCGCTCGGTGCGCTTGTCGCGGAATCGCGGAGTGGACGCGACGCGGAACTTCGCGACCGGCTGCCCGGCCGGGGTGAACCGCAACTCCGGGTCATCCACGAGATTCCCCGCGATCGTGATCTGCGTGTCGCCTGCTGCCATCTCTGCAGGTCTCCTTACCTAGCTGCTTCGCTACCTGTCTCAGACATTGTGTGCGAGACCACTGACATTTCCCGGGTGCCCCGGCCCCGAGCCCCGAGACCGCCTTCAGAGCTCGCCGATGACCTGAGCCAGCCGGGCGACGCCCTCGGCGATGGCCCGCTCGCTGACCGTCGCGTACCCGAAGATCAGGCCGCCCGGACCCGGGTGGGTGATGCGGTACGGCCCCACCGCGTCCAGGCCGACTCCCGCCTCGGCCTGGCCACCCTGGCCATCGTCGCCATCGCCCTGAACTGACCCTCACGCGGTCAGCCCGGGGACGGTCACCACCACGCCGTCGGTATAGCTGACCGAGTTCGTCGCCACCGCCGGGATCCGCGGTCCGGGGAGCACGATCCCGGCCAGGTTCAGCGGATCCGCGGCCGACAGCCGGAGGGTCTCGCCGTCCCGGGGCCGCTTCCTGACCTCGCGCAGGATGGCCACCGCGTCCGGGTGCGCGAACTGCTCGCCGCTGAACCCGTTGACGAAGCGCCCGCCGCTGATCGTGCCGCGCGCCTCCATCCGCCGGAACGCCCACAGCACCTCCCGCCACGGCACCGCGATGTTCTCCCGCACCAGCAGGTCCCGGAACACCACGCCCCACCGGACGGCCAGCTGCTCCGCGACCGCCTCGGCCAGCTCGTCCGGGTCGCAGTCCGGCATCGGCGCGGGCAGCAGCGACCACCGCCCGGCCGTCCGGGAGGCGAGCTGGCCGCCGCGGCGCAGCCGGTGCCGACCGAGCGCGGTCTGCGCCAGCGCCCGCTGCGCGAACAGGGACCGCACCGCGCGGAAGCCGTCCGCGGTGAGCAGCCCCCGGGCCACGCCGTCCCACAGCGCGTCCTCGATCTCGCCCGGCAGCCGCCCGGTCATGGCGGCCAGGTCGGTCTGGAACAGCGCGCCGCGCGCGGCGAGCGCGTCGAGCACGTCCCGGGTCCGCCCCGGCCCGGGCCAAGCCGGACCCAGCGCGCCGCGGGCCGCCGCCAGCAGCCAGGGCAGGTCGTCCCGGATCATCAGCGTGATCGGGGTGGCCCGGGACGGGGTCAGGCCCCGGCTGGGCAGCTCGTCCGAGGGCTCGGAGTCGCGCACGGACAGCCGGCCCCACGCCACGCCGCCGTCCAGGCACACCTCGTCCAGCCATTCCTTGCGGTACCCGGTCACCCGGGCCGGGAGGATGGCCTTCTCCCAGGCGCCCGCGGCCAGCTCGAATCCCTGCAGCTGCTCGACCACCGCCAGCACGCCCCGGCTGCCCTCCCGCCTGGTGTCCGGGGTGACGTGCTGCCAGCGCAGCAGGAACCGCATGAAGTCCTGGGCCGTCACCGGCTCGACCTCGCGCCGCTTCCGCTGCCGGCTGTAGGCGTGGATCCGGGTCAGCACCCGCCGGGCGCACCACTCCTCCGGCGCCCCGTCCGGGTCGGTGAAGCGCCCCCGCAGCGCGAACCCCTCCGTCTCCAGCCGCACCAGCGCCAGCGAAACGTCGAAGATTCGCCCAGGCCCGTCACCCGGGCCAGGTCAGAAGCGGTGCACGGCCCCGAGACGTCCAGGTGCCCGCGCAGCATCTCCGCCGCCACGGACCTCCGGCTCCATCGCCTTGGCTCCGGGAACCGGTGAAGCCGCGGCCGCCGTCGGGAACAGGGGCGCGAGCACCCCGCGCCGTTCGGTAGCACACCACAGCAACCCCGTCCGGCCCGCAGACCGAACCCGCCCGCCCGGCCGCCGCCAGCGAATCGAACCACGCCTGCCACTGCGGCCCCGGCCGCATGACGTACAGCGTCATCAGCAGGTCATGCAGCTCGTCAGGATCCCGCGGCTGCGGCCGCACCTGCTCCCGGACCAGCGAGATGGCGGTGGGATCCAGCCGGGCCAGGTCGCGGGCGTCCACCGGCAGCCCGCGGGGGATCTGCACCTGCCGGCTGCGCCGGTTCCCGGCCTCCGTCTCGTCGTCCAGGAACGTGTACGGCATCCCGTTCAGGATCTCGTGCGCGAGCACCGAAGGCTCCGTGGTGTCCCGCGTGATCACCGTGATCCGGCCCGCCTCGATCCCGGCCACAAGCTCCCGCAGCCCGTCGATGTCCATCGCCTCGTGCAGGCAGTCCTCCAGCGTCTGCCGGACCAGCGGATGGTCGGGGATCTCGATCGGGCCCGGCGCCACGTTCTCCTGGCAGGCGGCCAGCGTCGGGAACACCGCCGCCATCAGGTCGTCGGCCTCCATCCGCTGGATCGCCGGCGGGTTCTTCCGGCCGCCCCGCATCCGCAGCACGGTCAGCGAGGTGTTGAGGTTCCACCGCCAGCGCGCGGCGAACAGCGGCGAGGTGAGCACCGCCTGCCGCACCACTTGCTCCACGGTCGGCGAGGCCAGGAACCGCGGCACGCGATCCAGCGGAAAGCTGTGCTGAGGTCCCAGCGACAGCAGGATCGCGTTGTCGCTGGCCGCCGCCTGCAGCTCGAAGTCGAACGTCACGCAGAACCGTTTCCGCAGCGCCAGCCCGAACGCCCGGTTCACCCGCGCCCCGAACGGCGCGTGCCCGACCAGCTGCATCCCGCCCGCCTCGTCGAAGAAGCGCTCCAGGATGATGGCGTTCATGGTGGGCAGCGCCCCGAGCGCGGCCAGCCCCGCCCGCAGGTAGCACACGATCATGTCGGCGGCCTGCCGGTCGATCCCGCACTCCTCCTCCAGCCACGCAAGCGCCGCGTCCGCGGAAAGGTCCGCGACCGCCTGGCGCAGCTCGGAGACCTCCTCGGACAGCTCCCTGGTCCGCCCCGGGGCCTCGCCCTGCCAGAACGGCACCGACGGCGGCGCCCCGTGCGCGTCTACCACCCGGACCGTCCCGGGCTCGACCCGGCGGATCCGCCAGGAGTGCGTGCCGAGCAGGAACACGTCGCCCGGCCTGCTCTCCACCGCCCACTCCTCGTGCACCGAGCCGACCTGGACCTCGTCGGGTTCGGCGATGACCCGGAAGTCGCCCAGCTCGGGGATGGCCCCGCCGGAGGTCAGCGCGGCCAGCCGGGCCCCGCGCCGGCCCTTGACCGTCCCGTTGACCTGGTCCCGGTGCAGGTAGTACGCCCGGCGGCCGCGGCCGGTCCGGATGCCCTCGGCCAGCAGCTCGGTGACGTCGTCGAACTCCTCGCTCGACAGATCCCGGAACGGCGCCGCCCGCCGGGCCAGCTGCAGCAGTGCATCCGATGCCCACTGCTCGGCCGCCGACTCGGCCACCATCTGCTGAGCCAGGATGTCCAGCGGCCGGTCCGGCATGACGATGGCGTCCAGCCGCCCGCGCCGGACACCGCGCATGAGCGCGGCGCACTCCACCAGCTCGTCCCGGGTGGTCGGGTACAGGAGCCCGCGCGGCGTCCCGGAGCGCGTGTGGTTGGACCGGCCCACCCGCTGCAGGAAGGTGGCGATGCTGCGCGGCGAGCCGATCTGGCACACCAGCTCGACCGGGCCGATGTCGATGCCGAGCTCGAGCGAGGCCGTCGCCACCAGGGCCCGCAGGTCCCCGGCCCGCAGCCGGGCCTCGACCCGCTGCCTGCGCGCCTTGGACAGCGACCCGTGATGCGCGGCGACGAACGCGCCCAGCTCGGAACCGAGCCGTTCGCCGAGCTGGTGGGCGACCCGTTCGGCCATGCTCCGGGTGTTGACGAACACCAGCGTGGTCCGGTGCCCGCTGACGTGCTCCGCGATCCGGTCCAGGATCTGCGCCATCTGCTCGCCGGTGGGCACCGCGCCCAGCTCGTCGTCGGGAATCTCCAGCGCCAGGTCCAGCTGCCTGCGGTGCCCGGAATCCACGATCGCGCACCGCGGCGTCCCGTCGGGGTTGTCGCGGTCCTCGCCCGCGCCCACCAGCAGACGGGCGATCGCCGCAATCGGCCGCACGGTGGCCGACAGCCCCACCCGCTGCACCGGCCCCTCCGCGACATGCGCGAGCCGCTCCAGGGTCAGGGCCAGGTGCGAGCCGCGCTTGTTCGCGGCGACGGAATGGATCTCGTCCACGATCACGGTCCGGGTGGCGCGCAGCATGGCCCGGCTCCGCTCCGCGGTCACCAGCAGGAACAGCGACTCGGGGGTGGTGATCAGGATGTCGGGCGGGTTCTTGAGCATGGCCGCCCGCTCGGCGGCCGCCGTGTCGCCGGTCCGGACCGCCACCCGTATCAACGGCGCGGCCAGCCCGAGTTCCCCCGCCACCGCCGCGATCTCCCGCAGCGGTGCCTCGAGGTTCTGATGGATGTCCGTGGCCAGCGCCTTCAGCGGCGACACGTACACCACCTGCGGCCCGGCCTGCGGCTCGCCCGCACCGTAGAGCCGGTCGATGCACACCAGGAACGCCGCCAGCGTCTTACCCGACCCGGTCGGCGCCGCGATCAGCGTGTGCCTGCCCGCCGCGATTTCCTGCCACCCGGCCGCCTGCGGCTCGGTCGGCCCGGCCGGGAACCGCCGCCCGAACCAGGCGCGCACCGCGGGATGGAACGACTCGAGCACCCGCTCACCGTACCTCCGGACCCCGACATTCCGCCCGAGTTAAGCCGGGCCGGGCTGCGGGGGATCGGAACGGCTCCTGGGCCGGCCAAGTCCGCGGCCTCGCCGCCTGCCCATGACCCCGAGGATCGTGGTGAGCAGGCCAACCGGGGTGCCGGGATGTCCGCCGCTTCCGCGGCGATCGCGGGCACCGCATTATTTAACTTGATCGCTAACTAACCAAAGAGTAAATTAACCCGCATGGAAACAGTGCGCTCAGCCGACGGAACGCCCATTGCCTACGACCGGACCGGCCAAGGCCCCGTGCTGATCATGGTCGGCGGGGCCATGACCACCCGCATCAGCGGGAGCAGGCCCCAGCTGGCCAGCCTCCTCGCCGATCGTTTCACGGTGATCGACTACGACCGCCGCGGCCGCGGCGACAGCGGCGACACCCAGCCCTACACCCCCCAGCGGGAGATCGAAGACATCGAGGCCCTGATCGACGCTACCGGGCCGGCCGCCAGCCTGTACGGTCACTCCTCCGGCGGCTGCCTGGCCCTGGACGCCGCCGTCCAGCTTGGCCCCAAGGTCAGCAAGCTGGCCATCTACGAGGCTCCGTACAACGACGACCCCGCCGTGGCGCCGCTCTGGGCCCAGTACCTCGAGCAGCTCGCCGAAGCCCTGGCCGAGGGCCGCCGCGGCGACGCCGTCGCGGCGTTCATGCGGTACGTCGGGACCCCCGCCGAGCAGATCGACGCCATGCGCCAGGCCCCGTTCTGGGCCGGCATGGAGGCCATCGCCCCGACGCTGGCCTACGACCACGCCGGCGTCATAGGCCCCGACCTATCGGTCCCGGTCAAAACGGCCGCGCAGGTGGATATCCCTGCGCTGGTCGTGTACGGAACCGCCAGCCTCCCCTTCATGCCCCCGACCGCCGAGACCCTGAGCCGCGCCCTCCCGCACGCCGAACTCCGCGCCTTGGACGGCCAGACCCACGACGTGGACCCCGCCGCGCTCGCCCCCGTCCTCACCGAATTCCTGTCGGCCTGAGATGACCGTCGTCGACGAGCGGCTGGACGCCACGTTCGCGGCCCTGGCCGACCCGACCCGCCGCGCCATCCTGGCCCACCTGGCCACCGGCGACGCCACCGTCAACGAACTGGCCGAGCCGTTCGACATGACCCTGCCCGGCATCTCCAAGCACCTCAAGGTCCTCGAGCAGTGCGGGCTCATCTCACGTACCCGGCGCGCCCAGTTCCGCCCCTGCCACCTGGAACGGGAGCGGCTCGACGCCGCGGCCGACTGGATCGAGACCAACCGCCGGATCTGGGCCCAGCGCTTCGACAAGCTCGAGGCGCACCTGCGCGACATCCAGGACACCGGCCATGGCTGAACTCACCTATACCCGGGTCTTCGACGCCCCGCGGGAGCTCGTGTTCCGCTGCATGCTCGAGCCCGGGCACCTCATTCATTTCTGGGGCCCGGCCGGGACCAGCACGCCCCTGGACGGGATCACGGTCGACCCCCGCCCCGGCGGCGTCTTCGAGACCGTCATGATCAACGACGCCGACGGACACTCCTACACCATGCGCGCCGTCTACACGGAGATCGTGCCGCCCGAGCGGATCGTGTGGAGCGAGCCCGGCTCCGGCATGATCACCACCTCCACCTTCACCGACCTCGGCGGCACCCGCACCGAGGTCCGCATTCACCAGGCGGACGTCCCGGACTCCTTCCGCAGTCCCGGGGACCAGGCCCGGTTCCTGACCTCCCTCGACCGTTTCGCCGCCTACCTGGAGACCCTCGTGTCGTAACCCGGAAATGTCAGTACGGTCTGCTAGGCGCCACCAGGTCCGGAACCCGCCCGCCGTGTTCCCCATCGGGTGGTAGGCATTCAGCACGATCCGGTCAACGCAGTCATAAGAACCGGCCAGCAGGCCCGCATAGCGCGCCGCGAAGTCATCAGCCACCCGCCGACCGTAGGGCTCCGGTACCGCTCACGTCAGCCGGACTGCCCCGAAGGGGCCATTCCTTCCGGGCGAAGTCCCGGACGGAACGTAGTTCTCTTGACGGTTTGATTTTCCCGATGAGCTGGTCGGCGTCCTTGGTCCAGGTAAATGGCCGGCAGCGGTCGTTATAGGCGTCGATGAAGGCGCCGATGGCGGCGGTGAGCTCTTGGACGGAGCGGAAGGTGCCGCGGCGGATGGCCTGGCGGGTGATGATGCCGAAGAAGATCTCCACCATGTTCAGCCAGGAGCAGCTGGTCGGGGTGAAGTGCAAGGTGCGGCGGGAAGGTTTCTCCGCGCACCGGCTCGTCCCAGATCTCCCCGCCCAAGACCACCTCAGGCTGCTAGCTAGCCGTTCTTGCGCGCGATGGCTGTTCGCGCGGAATGCCAGAGTGTGCGGAGGTTCTCCCAATCGGGATAGAGCTCGGTCATCCGGGCGACGATGCCGGCCGTAGTGGTCTCCCCGGCGGCGATCCGGGTGAAGTCCCGCAGGTACTGCTGGGATTCGCTGATGATCTTCGGATCGTTGCCGTTGTCGACCTTCTTGTGGCCGGCGACGACGAAGGCGGGTTCGAGCGCGGCAACCTCGTCCAGGTTGGCGATCCACTGTTCCCGTTCGGCTTCACCGGTCTCGGCGGTCATCATGTGCACCTGGTTGTAAGCCAGATCCCCGGTGACGACCGCGGCCAGCGACGGGACATACAAGACGGTGGATTCCGCGGTGTCGGCCTGGCCGATCCGGATGACCAGCAGCTCGTTGCCCTCCAGGTCGATCGTGTCGCCCGCCAGCAGCTCCGGCAGCACCTTCTCCCCGGCCTCGGGGACCTCGCCGGGGAAGATCGCCTCCCAGTACCCGGCCATGCCAGGGTCAGCCGCCTGGGCCAGGACCTCAGCCGTCGCCAGGCCCCTCGCTCCCGGGAAGCGCTGGATCAGCCGGGACAAGCCAAGCCAGTGGTCGCCATGGCCGTGGGTGATGTAGATGCGAGACAGCCGCCGCCCCTTCGTCTCGATCCAGTCGGCCAGCGCGTCCACCTGGTCATAGGTGACCAGCGTGTCGACGAGGACCGCGTCATGGTCGCCATAGATCAGCGTGGCGGACGATGGGGACCAGGTCGGCAGGTCACCCGGGCCTCCGGGCGGGGTGGCACTCGTGAACGGCCGGCCCGGGGTCGTGTAGACCTCGATAGTGAGGTCAGGCGGGGCTTGCGCGGCGCCTTCGGAGGTCATGGTTTCCGCCTGTCTCGAGGCTGAACGGTCAATGGACTCGGGCCAGCTGCCGCATGAGTTCACATCAAGATGACGGCCGTCATCCACAATTGATGAGGATGACAGATATCATCCTGCTGGTCAAGCACGTCGACACCAGCCGGAGGATCCATCGTGGGCACATCTCAAGCGGCCAAGGCGGCCAGCCATGACCGCATCCTCGACATCGCCGCGGCGCGGATCCGCCGCGACGGCATCGACCGCCTCGCCGTCGCCGAGCTCATGAAGGAAGCCGGGCTGACCCGCGGCGGTTTCTACCGGCACTTCGACTCCCGCGAACATCTCATCGCCGAGGCCGCGCAGCGCGCCCTTACTCAGGGCAGCGCATGGACGATGGCGTCCGCCGAGCTCGGCGGGCAGCGGGGATATACCGCGCTCGTCGACGGTTACCTCAGCACCTGGCACCGGGATCATCCCGAGTCGGGCTGCGGCGTGGCCGGCGTCGCCGCGGATGCCGCCCGCGCCGGCGGGCCGGAACGAGGCAGCTATACCCGCCAGGTGAAGGTATGCCTGGCCGTACTGGCCGACCTCATCGATAACCCCGACCGCCAAGCCGGAGAACGCGAAGCGGTCCTCACCCT
Organism: uncultured Actinomycetes bacterium; assembly: GCA_963774825.1. Classification (GTDB taxonomy): domain Bacteria; phylum Actinomycetota; class Actinomycetes; order Streptosporangiales; family Streptosporangiaceae; genus DATBGO01. The sequence continues at coordinate 15,287 of CAVZGW010000029.1, forward strand.
CAGTGCCCTCGTCGGCGCGATCTCCATGGCCCGGGCAGTCGACGACCCGGACCTGTCCGAACAGATACTGACCGACGCCGCAGCCGCATTGAAACAGTGCATCCTGAACTAGGCCCGAACGCGGACACTCGAGGCTCGCCCGCACACCAGCAAGCAGGGACACGCCGGCGCCCGCGTCAAACCGTCAGCGTCACAGTCAGAATACGGCCGACCGCCATGCCGAATGGCGCATCAAACGCGCTCTGACAGTCGAGAACCGAACCCAGGAAGACGAGCGCTCACCACCCCGTAAACCGAGCGCCGGGCGCGAAGCGTGCGGGAAAGCCTATTCCCAAAGCGTCAAATGATTAGCGCCACGCGACACTAGAAGCTCGGATCTGCGGGAGCGACACGAGCAAAACATGGCTCCGTGCGTTGGACGCTGCGTTCCGGCAGCACTGAGCAAGCCACCAAGCGCTGACGGACTAGCCGCCACGGTGAGTGATCGTCTCACGGGTCGTCTCATCTCACGCCTCGCGCGCGCGTCTGCACGTAAACGCGCGTACACGCCCGCTGAAACAAACGCTGAGACAACCACGCACCGTCACCCGCAAGCGCCATGACACACCGGCCCAAGCGCACGCCCGCACCCGGCAGCGAGCACCAACGGCCCGCCACCGCAGCGATGACGGCCGAGGAACGCGCCGCCATCCGCCAAGCTGGCGCTGAAGACGCGCGGCGCTCCCGAGCACGGCAAGGACTACCGGAACGGATCGAAGACCCGGCAACGGCCGCACTGCTCGCCGCGCTGCTGCGAGGGAGAACCCGGCGTGGCCGAAGCCGACCGTGCCGCTGGAGAACTGGGCGCTGTGGAAGTAGACCGTGCTACCGGGTCGGCCTGCCGCAGGCGGGCCGCTGGCGCGAGGTCATCAACACCGACGCGTCCGCCTATGGCGGCACGGGTACCGGCAACCTGGGCTCCGTCGAGGCCGTCCCCGAGCCCTGGCACGGCCGGCCCGCCTCCGCCATCCTCGCCCTCCCGCCCCTGGGCGTCCTCTGGCTCACCCCCGAGCCGGTTGCGACGCCAGATTGACGGTGCGCGTTGCGCGGTGACCGCGATCGGCACTAGCGTCCCCAGCATGGGAGCCCGGCGCGCCGCCGGGCGTCAGACTCAAGGGAGGGGCTAAGCCTCGATCCACCGCGTAAATAGGGCTGTATTCGGGCGTGTCGACGCGAAAGGTGCCCTCTGAGCTGGGACAATGGAAGTTACTGAAGCTGCCATAACCCAGATCGAGAGGACACCTCGCAAGTGCGATTGTCGCATGATCCCGCCAAGACGCACGCATCGTTTGATGACCCGAATCTCGTGTCGCGAGCCGGCCTGGTCCCGGTCATGGCCCTGGCCGGGCGCTGCGGCCTGACAGACCTGGTCCGCGAGTACGTCACGATCGCCAGCCGGACCGGGGTGAACCCGGATCTGAAGATCCCCTGCCTGGTCGCGGGCATGGCCGCCGGGGCAGACAGCATCGACGACATGGACGTCCTGCGGCACGGCGCCATGACACAGGTGTTCGGCGGGATCCGGGCGCCGTCCACGCTGGGATCCTTCCTGCGCTCGTTCACCTGGGGTAACGTGCGCCAGCTCGATGCCGTGGCCCAGCAGTTCCTGGGCGCCCTGGCAGCGGGCACGCCGCTGCTGCCCGGCGCCGCCGTGCTGGCGTTCATCGACATGGACTCGATGCAAAAACGTGTGTACGGGCACGCCAAGCAGGGCGCCGGGTTCGGGCACACGAAGATCCAGGGCAAGAGCCTGACGATCCGCGGCCTGAACACCCTGGCCGCGGTGATCTCCACGCCGCTGGCCGCGCCGGTGATCGCAGCTGCACGGCTGCGCGGCGGCAAAGCCAACTCCGCCCGCGGCGCCGCATCGCTGGCCGCCGAGGCGATCAGCGCGGCCCGCCGGGCCGGATGCACCGGCCAGATAGTGTTCCGGATCGATTCGGCGTACTACTCCGCGGCGGTCCTGGGAGCGATCCGCCGCGGCGGCGCGTGCTTCTCGGTCACCGTCCGGATGGACCCCAAGATCCGCGCCGCGATCGCCGCCATCGGCTAGGACGCCTGGACGCCGATCACCTACCCGCGGGCCATCTGGGATGAGGGCCAGGGCCGGCTGATCTCCGACGCCGAGGTCGCCGAAGTGCCCTACACGGCGTTCGCGTCGAAGAAAGGCAAGGCGATCACCGCCCGGCTGATCGTCCGCCGCGTCAAGGACCTCAACCGCAAAGCCGCCGAAGGCCAGGACGAGCTGTTTACCATCTGGCGGTACCACGCCCTGTTCACCGACTCGCCCTTCGAGATGATCCAGGCCGAGGCGCAGCACCGCGACCACGCCATTGTCGAGCAGGTCTTCGCGGACCTGGTCAGCGGCCCCCTCGCGCACCTGCCGTCCGGGCATTTCCCGGCCAACGCTGCGTGGCTGGCCCTGGCCGCCATCTGCCATAACCTGACCCGCGCGGCCGGCTGCCTGGCCGGCGCCTCCTGCGCGAAAGCCCGCGGCGCGACCATCCGCGGCCAGCTGATCGCCGTCGCCGCCCGCATCGCCCGTCATGGCCGCGGCCACATCACCATGCACCTGCCCGAAGGCTGGCACCGCGAGACCGGATGGATGAACCTGTTCGAAGCCGCCTGCGGCCCGCCCGCCACCGCGGCCTGACCCGCCCAAGACCCGGTCACCGCACTGCCCAGGCCCCAGCGGCCGCCCGCCAGCACCTCCCCAGCGAAAGACCCGGACAAGCCGCAGAACACGTCAGCGGCTGGAAAGCGATGCCCGGAAAACCATCAAGATCACTTATCCGCCAGCCGGCACATCAAGAAGAGCGCCAGAATTTACGCGGTGGATTGAGGCTAAGAAATGAGCGTGCTCATCATCGCGAAATTCGCGGGCGACACTGGTAAGTTCAGGCAGGCACTAGCCGATCGGGCCGGCGAGTTCGCGAGCTTTGGCGAACAGAGCAGGTCCGCAGGCGCACTCCACCACCGGTTCGGCGTCGGCGACGGCTTCGTGGTGGTCATCGACGAGTGGCAGAGCGTGGAACACTTCCAGAAGTTCTTCTCCGATCCGGAGCTGCAGGCCTTCATCGGGGGGGTCGGCGCCGAACCTGGTCCGCCTGAGCTCATCTTCGCCGAGGCGATCAGCTCGCCTGACCAGTTCTGAGGACCGGCCCGGCACGCTCGTCGGCCGAGACGCGGAACTCGCCGTCCTCGATTCGCTCATCGGCCAGATCACGGCCGGGCCGGCGGGATCGTGCTGCTCACCGGTGAGCCCGGTGCGGGCAAGACGGCCCTGGCGCGGTCGGGTACCGAGCGCGCCAGGGCATGGCGGTGTCGTGGGGAGCCTGCCGCGAGAGCCGGAGCGCTCCCCTGTTGTGGCCGTGGGTGCAGGTGCTGCGCCAGGCGGGCGGGCCGCGCGGGCTGCGGAGACTCCGGTAGCGAGGCTAAGACGTCCGTACTGACACCGCGGCAACCCTGAAGAGCCCACGAGGTCGGACGCTGAACTCCCGTGACGTTAAAGCAAACCTGGCCTCAGCGCTCTCCGGACTGCCTGCCGCCGTACCGCGACCTGACCTCGCGCGGATCGACCTGGCGGTGTTACCGGCCGGATCATCCGGCCAGTAACACCGCCAACAAAGGGGGTCCCCTCAGTCCTCTGCCTCTGCCTCAGCTTCCTCCTCGAGTTCCTCCTCGAGTTCAGCTTCGGCTAGGGCGATCACGAACCCTAGTCCCTCCGCGATGTTCGCCGTCGCTGAGACGACGCGGGTTGTGCCCACGATGGGCGCCACCGCGACGAGAATATCTTCGACGTCATCGAGGTTGATGTCCAACTCTGTCGCCGGTACGGCGTTGAGCGCGTAGGAAGCGGCCGGTGCGTCTACCGCGACTAGGGCGGCGATCCGGGCGATCATGAGCTCGCGAGGGCTCAAGTCGCTATTTTCTAGCGACGTGATGGTCATCGCCAGAAGCGTATCGCTGACGGGTGTATCATTTTCCGTTTCGTTTTCGGACATGACAGTGCTCCTTATCGAAGGTTTTGAATCTTGCACCCCGTCAATCACGGCGGCCTTGGTTCACGCTACGCCGACCAGCTGCGCCAAAGTGCCGCAGGTCCACCTGACCGGTCGAACCGGCCCGGCCCCGAGGGCCCGAACTCCGCTGCGGCGGGCCCGACCCCGCCGACTTCGCCGGTGCCGCCGACCCGCGCCGCCGGCGTTGGAGCAGGCCATCATTGGGAAGGTGGCCGACTTGCTATCCGGCCCGGGCGGGCTGGCCAGCTTCCTGCGCACCCGGCAACTGGGTGCCCGGCTGGCCGGGCCCAGCCTGCCCCTGGACATCGGGTTCAGTAAGGTCATCCCGCCCGCCGCTACACCTAGCCCTGTAATTCGCACATGGACGTAGATCACGTCCGCTGGGCTGGGCGTTATGGCGGGCGGGTCGGGTCGACGCCGAGCAGTTCCAGCAGCCGGGCCTGGACCGGGCTGGGCCTGGGGATCTGGGCCGGGCTGGTCGCGGTGGCCGGGATCAGCTGCATGCCGGCCAGGGCGGTCAGGATGAGCCGGCCGGTGGGCCGGGCGGGCTGCCGGTTGTACAGTCCGTCGAGTCTGGTCTCCGGGGCGAGGTTGCGGCGGGCTTCGCGTTCGATCAGGCAGAAGACCAGTAGCGCGAGGCTGATCACGGTGATCAGCGCGGCGATCCGCCGGTTGCTGTTCAGGAATATCGGGGCGACCGCGAGCGGTCCCTTGAGGTTGCCGTAGCGGCGTTCGACGGCTTCCTGGGCCTTGTAGCGCAGCAGGACCCTGGCTGCGGTCTGGGTGGCGTCGAGGTTGGTGAGCAGGGCGTACCAGCCGTCGGTGGCGGCTTCGGCGTCGATCGCGGCCTGGTCGAACCACCAGGTGAGGGCGGGTTTGCCGGGTCCGCCGCTGCCGGTGCCCTGCCAGGTGTCCGCCGGGCCGGGTCCGCTCGCCTGGCCGGTGCCGGCGGCTTGGGCACCGGCCGTCTGGTCGCTGCCCTGGCCGGTGCGGCTGCCCTCGGGGCCGCCGGGTGGGGTGGTGCCGAGGGTGCAGCGCAGGTAGGGGCCGATCTTGCGGTCGCGGGCGATCTGCTGGAGCCGGCTGGCGACCTCCTGCTCGCCTGGGTAAAACCGGCCGCCCAGGCCAGAGACCAAGCGGCCCAGGTCGTCTTTGGCGCGGGTGAGTTTCCTGGTCCGGCTGGTGAGGGCGGCGTCGGCACGGGCGGTGGAGTGCACGAAGATGCGGCGCAGCTGGATCGGCGGGTCACTTTTGCGCTTGGAGTTGCGGATCCAGAATGGCTGGTCGTCTTCGAGGACGTACCAGTGGCCCAGCTGGCCGGGGTTGTTGTTCTTCTTGTGCTGGTCGCGTCCCGCGACGTAGCTGACCTCGGTCGCCTTGCCCAGGTCGCAGGCGGCCAGCTCGGCGGCCGTGACGTAGAGCTTGGAGGCGGGGGCCAGGAACGTGCAGCCGGCGCCGCCGATCGCGGCAACGTTGTCGTAGCTGATCAGCTTGGAGTCGCCGACCAGCAGGAACTTCTTCGCCCCGGCGATCTTCTTCAGCGCGTTCATCGCCCCGGTCACCTGGGAGATCTCGGCGTCCCCTCCGCTGCAGGCGCGGGCGTAGACGGGGATCCCGCCGTCGCCGGCGGCGGCGATGCCCGCCTGGATCTGCAGCAGATCGGTTCTGCGGTCTTTGGGATGCCCGTAGGCGGGGGCCGGGTAGTCCTCATCGGCTCCGGGGTAGGCGCCGTGCAGCGAGAAGCTGGTCATGTCCCAGTGCAGCTGGCTGATGTCGATGCCGAAGGCGCCGATCGCGCGGACCGCGACCGTCCCGGTGATCTCCTCCAGCCTCGGGGCGATCGCATCAAGCGTCCTGCCCAGCTTGTCGTCGTTCAGGGCGAGCGCGGGGATGCCGAGGATCTCCGGGACCGCCCAGTCGCGGGCCCAGTCCTGGACGTGGACCAGCGGGGCCGGGGAGGTCAGCCGGTTGCAGATCATCGCCTCGACGGCCTGCCCCAGGGTGAGGCTGGCCACCGGCCGGATCGGTACCAGATCGTCGATGACGCCGCTGATGTCCAGCCGCTGGCAGAACGAGGCGATGACCGGCAGGGAGCCCAGCATCTTGGCCTGCCGTGCCGGGACATCGGCGTAGGCCAGATCCCGGGCCGGGGCGGCCTGGCGCCGGCCGGCCATCACTACGCCGCCGCCAGGCGGGCGGCCAGCCGCCGGGCCTGGCGGGCATCCAGGGCACCGGTCTCGGCCTGGCCGGCCAGCCAGCTGCCGATCGCGGCGCCAAGCGCGCCCGGTGGCAGCCCGTGCAGGAACCGGCGGAAACTCGACTCCGACGGCGCGAGGTAGGCCTCCTGCCGGGCGGACCAGCGGGCACCGAACACCGACAGCGCGTGTTGCCCGAACCCCGCGGCATAGGCGGCGATCGATGCCGGGCGGCTGCGCCCGGCCAGCAGGGCCGCCGCGGCGTGGTCGTGCCGGATCCCGCGGGCATCCCGCGGATCACGCAGATGAGCGTGGAGATGGGCGCGCAGCGAAGCGACCTGCGCCGCCGGCAGGTCCAGCCACGCCGGCGGCGCGGGCGGATCGAACAGCACCGACGGCGCCGGCGCACCCAGGGCCGCCAGGCCGCCGGGGCGCACCTGGCGCAGCCAGCACCGCTTCACCTGCCCGTGGAAGGCATACCCGCGCCCGCCCGCGCCCCGGGCATACCCCGCGGTCGGCCCGGCGCAGGCGAACCCGGCCGCGGCGTAGCACGCGCCGGTGTGCCGGGCCGGGTCGGTGAACGTCTCCACTGCCAGCACGATCTGGTTGTGCAGGTCCAGGTAGTCGCCGGGCAGCCGGGCCAGCGACCGGGCCAGCACCGCCGAGGCCAGCTGCGGCCGTCTGCCGGGCAGCACGCAGAACCGCTGCTGGCCGGCCAGCATCGGCAGCCGGTCCAGACGATCGGCGTCCGACCAGCCGATCACGGTGTCCCGGGCGGTGCACCGCAGCACCGCCGACCCGTAACCCAGCAGCGCGACCCAGGCGCCGTCCAGGACCGCGACGTGCCGGACCACCGACCCGAACAGGCGCGCGCCGAGCCAGTGGTGCTCCTCCAGGATCTGATCGAACCGGGCCGTCTCGCCAGCCGGCACCGGCCCTACCGTCAGATCGCGGGTCCATGAGGCCACGTCCGGATCCTGCCAGTTACCCGCCCGTATGTCCAGCTGATCTTGGAGGTGCCGGGCAGGATACTACGGCAGGTGAGTTTGACAGGCCGGGGCAGAACGTCGGCCACGGTCGGCCCGGCTGACGGGTGATCGTCAGGCGATCTCCGAGGACCCCGAAAGTTGATCTATGTCCATGTGCGGAAGGCGGGCCTAGCCGGGGCTGCGGCGCCGGAGGGCCACGCTCACCCGGGTCAGCGCGCCGATGTAACACAGCAGCGCCAGCCCGGTCAGCAGGGCCATGGCCAGCGAGGCGCCGTTCTGGCCGTTGCGGACGAAGATCTCACCCGAGGCGAACGCGCCGCCGATGGCGGTCAGGCCGGCCGCCGCCAGCACGGCGGTCACCCGGTCCTCCAGGCGCACCGCCCTGATCAGCAGTACGAGCGCGGCCCCGATCAGCGCCAGGCCGAGCACCGCGTGCAGGGTCAGCATCAGCGGGCCGTTCGCGATCTCCTGCGTGAGCCCGGCGTGGGCATCGGCGGCCGGGACCGCGATGTACAGATTCAGGATGATGCCCAGACCGTACTGGACGACCAGCATGATCAGGGCGGCCAGGGATACCTGGCGCACCCCCTCCAACTCCGCCCGGCGAGTGTGCTTGCCGGAAGCGACTCTGACCACCCCACCTGCCATCAGCCCACGCACCTTCCCGCGTTGTGCCGCTCCCAACCGTTAAATACGGCTACAGAAGTTGAAGAGCCAGCATTCGGGCCTCTACGGTGGCTGGGGTTCCAGGGTCAGTCCGGTCTGGGCCAGGAATCCGTCGATGAGGGCGGGCCGGTACTGGATCCGCTTGAGCCGGTTCTTGATGATCGCGGCGAGCTGATCCACATCGCGGGCGGCGAGGTTGCCCAGGCCGTTCTTCATGTTCGCCCAGGCGCCCTCGGCGGGGTTGAGCTCAGGGGCGTAGGCGGGCAGCCGCACCTCGGTCAGCCAGCCTGAATGAGAGCTGACGAACCTCCCCATCGCGGCGCTGATGTGGGTGTTCAGGTTATCCCAGATCAAGATGACCGGGGCCTGCAGTTCCTGGTGCGCGGCGGCGATCAGGCCAGCGTAGTCGGCTTCGGACATGCTGCGGCGCTCGCCCTTGCGCCCGCGGTGGATGCGGACCCGGTAGAACAGGTGACCCCGCGCGCCGGGCCGCAGGCACACCAGCCCCGCGACCGACACCCGGCCCGAGCCCTTGCCGCAGACCGTGACCACGGGGGTATGCCCGCGGCGGGCCCAGGTGCGGGCCTTCGGCGGGCGCAGGTTCTGCCCGGCCTCGTCCTCGAAGCAGATCCACGCTCCGGTCGCCGCCGCTAGCCTCGTACCTTGGCCCACGTCTGGCTCCGCCAGGCGGCGATCTTCGCCTCGTCCCGCTCCGCCGCCCGGTGCACCGGGACCTGCGGGGTGTACCCGATGCGGTGCAGCAGGTACGAGGTGCCGCGCAGCGTGTACCGGACATGGAACAGCCGGCCGATCAGCGCCGTGACCCGGGCCAGCGTCCACCGCTGATCCTCACCCCACCCCCAGGCAGCCGGGCCGCCGTCCAGCGCGGCCCGCAGCCGGGCCAGCTGCGCCCCGCCCAGCCGGCACACCGCCCCGCCCGGGCCCCTGGACGCCAGCGCCGCCTCACCGCCAGCACGCCAGCGCCGCCGCCACACATACGCCGAGTTCGATGAGACACGCAGCCGCCGCGCCACCTCCGGCGGCTCAACCCCCTCCGCGAACCACTCCGCGGCCTGCAACCGCACTTCCTCACGCCTGACCCGCCCAGCGGCGGACAAGCCACCACCATCCGGATACCTCATAACACCGCAGTAGCCCCGCCAGCAACCGCCGTCACCACGACACGCCGGGCAGGCACCCGATGTGAGAATCCTGACAATTCAATCCCTGTAGTGGTGCCGAGGCGTTCAGTCCGAACGCCAGCGATGCTGGACGCCGGCCGGGGCCATGGAATGTCACGGAATGGGCGATCCAACGGTACGGAGGTTCCGCGGGCGCCCGGCCGCATCTTTTTCTTTTTCCCGAACGGGCCGTGGTGTCTGTTTCCTGGCCAGCAATTCGCGGCGCCGTTACACTACCTGCATGTCAGATCCCAGCTCTTCCCAGGCGGGCTCACAACCCAATCTGCCTGCGTCGGTACCGCCCTCAGCGTCGCCGGCCCCGGTACTACAGGTCCAGGGTGTGCCGTCGGAACAGTGGTGGTGGTCGATGACGAGCGTCGTGGTCCTGGGCCTGCTGGTCGTCGTCGGCATTGGCGTGGCGGCCATGACGATCGACACCAAAGACGCCGGGACTATCGCCGGAGCGGCATTTACCGCCGTCGGGACGCTGGTTACCGCATTCCTGGGCCTTAAGACCACGCAGAATCAAGCCAATTCGGCGGCAGTATTCGCGGCCCATGTCCCAGACTCACAAGCCGATCATGCCGTCGCCCAGGCACAGCTACGGCGGCAATCGGGGTAGTTCCTTCCCGTGACCGAGGCCGGATCAATTACCGGACCTTATGCGCCCGGGTCGATGTGGATCTTGGTCCCTGCTCCGGTGCTGATCTGCCCGGCCAGCGCCTCGGCGGCCTGGCTCAGGCCGACGGTCACATCCACCAGGCCGGAGGGATCCACCCGGCCCCCCGCGTAGTGCTCGATCGCGGGCGCCAGCCCGGCCGAAGCGCCGAGGATGCCGACCGCGGTGAGGTCGCCGAGCACCAGGTCCCGGCTGTCGATCAGGCTCGGCGCGCCCGACACCCCGATGAAGACCACCCGCCCGGCCGGCTCGGCCAGCGCCAGCGCGGAAGCGGGCATCCGGCGGTCACCGGTGCAGTCCACCACCGCGTCGTACGTCACCGGCGGCGGATCGCCGGCCGTCCAGTACCCGGTCGCGCCGAACGACGCCGCGAGCGAGCGCCGGCTCCCGTCCACGGCCAGGATGTGCACCTCGGCGCCTGCGGCCGTGGCGAAGGCCGCGGTCAGCAGCCCGATGGTGCCCGGCCCGCAGACCAGCACGCGCCGGCCCGGCCCGGCGCCCGCGGCCGACGCGGCGCGCCAGGCGTTGCCTCCCGGCTCGACCATTGCTCCAGAAAGGTCATCGAGAGCGTCCGGCAGCCGGTGCAGGCTCGACGCCGGAACCAGTACCTGCTCGGCCAGCGCTCCCGGCCACCCGCCCATGATCCCGACCTCGTAGCGGTCCGCGCAGACGTGCCCGCGGCCGGCCCGGCAGCGCGCTGCAGCGCCCGCAGCCGAGCATCGTGTCCCCGGTGACCCGGACGCCGAGCCAATCGGCCGGGACCCCGGCTCCGGCCGCGGACACCACGCCGCACCACTCGTGCCCCGGGCGGACCGGGAACCGCGTCTTGCCCTGGCCGAAATAGGCCAGCTGCCCGGTGAACAGCTCGGCGTCCGTCCCGCAGATCCCGGCCCGGCGGACATCCACCACCACCTGGCCCGCCCCGGGCACCGGAGCCTCGACCTCCTCGACCCGGGCCGATCCGGGACCGGTGATCACCAGTGCGCGCATGAAGAGCCCCCTAGCTGGTGACCAGCGGCTCCTCGGCGGGCGCCGGGACGACCCCGCGCGCCCCGGCCAGCACGCGCAGCGCGTCCGGTGGCAGGTAGGCGTGCACCGGGGTGCCCTGGGCCAGGTCGGGGTGCTCGCCGTCGTTCTGGACCAGGGCCTGCAGCGGGACGCCGGGCGCGAGGCGCAGCATGACCTGGGTGGCGGCGCCGAGGAAGACCACCCGCTCGACCATGGCGGGCACCCGGTTGTCGCCCTCCGACCCGTGCGCCTCGATCCGGACCCGCTCCGGCCTGATCACCGCGTGCGCGCTGCCCGTCATCGGCCTCGCAGCGGTGCGCGGACAGCGCGAAGTCCCCGATCCGGAGCGCGCCCGCGGAGACCACATCGACCTCCATCAGGTTGGCCGCGCCCAGGAAGTCGGCCACGTAGGTGTCCGCGGGCTCCTCGTAGACCTGGCGGGGGTCGCCGATCTGCACGATGCGGCCCGCGTTCATCACCGCCAGCCGGTCCGACATGGTCAGCGCCTCCTCCTGGTCGTGGGTGACGTAGAGGAAGGTGATGCCCACCCGTTCCTGCAGCGCCTTCAGCTCGACCTTGAGCGAGCGGCGGAGCTTGGCGTCCAGCGCGCCGAGCGGCTCATCCAGCAGCAGCACGGCCGGGTTGAGCACGAGCGCGCGGGCCAGCGCGACGCGCTGCTGCTGGCCGCCGGACAGCTGGCCCGGCCGCCGGTTGGCGAACGAGCTCATGTGGACCAGGTCGAGGGCCTCGTTCACCCGGCGCCGCACCTCCGCCTTGGTCACCGAGCGGTGCCGCAGCCCGAACGCCACGTTGTCGAACACGTCGAGGAACGGGAACAGCGCATAGCTCTGGAACACGGTGTTGACGTTGCGCCGGTGCGGCGGCACGTCCGACACGTCGATCCCGTCGAGCAGGATCCTGCCCGAGGTCGGCTGCTCGAAGCCGGCTATCAGCCGCAGGGTGGTGGTCTTGCCGCAGCCCGACGGGCCGAGCAGGGAGAAGAACTCGCCGCTGGCCACGGTCAGGTCAATGTTGTCGACCGCGATCTCACCGAACTTCTTGGTCAGCCCGGACAGCTCGATGCTTCCTCCGGCCACGGCCCCACCTCCAGTTATCTACTAGGCTCAAACCCCAGTTGCCCGGCCGCGAACCGCATCGCCAGCTCGTACGTGCGCTGCGGCGGCACCTCCGGGTCCTCTAGTGCTATCTGCACCGCCAGCCCGTCGAGCAGGCCGGCCAGCGTGATCGTGAAGTCGTCCGCGTCCACGGGCGCGAACTCGCCGGCCTCCTGGCCGGCCTGCACGATGGAGCGGATGGCCGTCCGCCACCGCTCGTCGGACTTCTGCCGCACCGCGGCCACCCCCGAGCTCCGCGGCGAGAACGCCCACAGGTCCAGCCACAGCAGCCAGTACTGTTGCGGCTCGGGATTGCCGGGCAGGCAGATCATGGCGATGGCCTCGGCCAGCCGCGCGGCGGCGGTCGGGATCTCCGCCATCCGCCGCAGGAACTCGGCGTACCAGGTGTCCTCCGAGTACCTGATCGCCTCGGTGAGCAGCTGGTCGCGGGTCTTGAAGTAGTAGATGACCAGGGCCGGGCTCGTCCCGGTCCGCTCGGCGACGTCGGCGATCCTCGTGTCGGCGTACCCCCGCTCGACGATGACCTCCAGCGCGGCGCGCAGCATCTGCTCCCGCCGCTGCTCCGCGGATTCCCGCGGGCCTCCGCCGTCCCCCTGTTCCTTCATCGGCCGCCCCGTGCCCTTCGCCTAGGTCCGCGCCCCGACTGGGCCGCGCTCTTGAGAATTTATCGTAGCAGCTTCTAGACTGAATGTTCAGTCAATCTTTTGGAGGGCCAGGTTTCATGGCTACGAAGGCAACCAAGGCGGCGGCGAGCACCACAGGAGGAGCCGCGGACTACGACGCGATCGTCGTCGGCGGCGGGCACAACGGGCTGGTCGCCGCGGCGTACCTGGCGCGTTCCGGCGCCCGCACCCTGGTGCTCGAGGCGAGGAACAAGACCGGCGGCGCCGCGACCACCGAAGCTCCCTGGCCGGACGCCCCCGACTTCAAGGTCACCCGCCTGTCCTACGTGATGTCGCTGCTGCCCCCGACCATCATCAACGACCTGCAGCTAGCCGAACACGGCTACAAGATCTTCCCCATGGGCCCGTACTACCAGGCCTTCCCCGAGGGCGGGTCGATCAAGCTGTACGCCGACGACGCCAAGCGCAACCACGATGAGGTCTCCCGCTGGTCGAAGAAGGACGCCGAGGCCATGCCGCGCTGGGACGCCTGGCTGGCCGGCCTGGCCGAGGTGCTCGGCCCGCTGCTGCTCACCGTCCCGCCGAACATCGGCTCGCGCAAGCCGCGCGACCTCAGGGAGACCCTCCGGCTGGCCTGGCGCCACAAGAACCTCAACGTGCGCACGATCGCCGACGTGACCCGGCTGATGACGATGTCGATCGCCGACCTGCTCGACGACTGGTTCGAGTCGCCGCAGGTCAAGGGGGCGCTCGCGGTCAACGGGGTGATCGGCACCTGGGCCGGCCCGTACGAGCCGGGCACCGCGTACGTGATGGCGCACCACTCCATCGGCGACGTGGGCGACGGGCACCTGGGCAACTGGGGTTTCCAGGAGGGCGGCATGGGCGCCGTCGCCGACGCGATCGCCACGGCCGCCCGCGAGAACGGCGCCGAGATCCGCACCGGCGCGAAGGTCCAGAACATCCTGCTCAAGAACGGCCGGGCCCGCGGCGTCATCCTGGATAACGGCCAGCAGCTCACGGCCCAGGTCGTCGTCAGCTCGCTGCACCCGCGCACCGCGTTCCTGGATCAGGTGGGCCGGGAGAACCTCCCCGACGATTTCGTCGAAGACATCGAGCACTGGAAGACCCGCAGCGGCGTGGTCAAGATCAACCTGGCCCTGGCCGAACTCCCCGACTTCACCGCCGATCCCGGCACCAGCATGCAAGAGCACCACACCGGCTCGGTGGAGATGGCCCCGACCATGCCGTACATCGAGCGTGCCTTCCAAGATGCGCGGGAAGGCCGGCCCGCCACGAGACCGTTCAGCGACGGCGTGATCCCGACCGCCTTCGACAGGACCCTGTGCCCGGACGGCTACCACATCATGTCGCTGTTCACCCAGTGGGTGCCTGCCGACTGGAACCAGCAGCCGCACACCGAGGAACTCCAGGCCTACGCCGACCGCATGATCGACTGCTACAACGAGGTGGCGCCGAACTTCAAGAGCTCGATCCTGCACCGCAACGTCGTCGGCCCGTATGAGATGGAGCACGACTACGGCCTGATCGGCGGCAACATCTTCCACGGGGAGCTGTCCCTGGAGCAGCTGTTCCACATGCGCCCCGCGCCCGGGTTCGCCGACTACCGCACGCCGGTGCCCGGCCTGTACTACGCCAGCTCGGCCACCCACGCCGGCGGCGGCGTGTGCGGCATCCCCGGCATGCAGGCGGCCCGCGCCGCGATCGCCGACCGCAGGCGCCGCCGCAGGTGACCGCCGCGGTGACCGCCATGCTGGAGGCGCGCACCGTCGCGCTGGTCGGCGCCAGCGCGCGCCCGGGCAGCCTCGGCGCGCGGATGGTCGACCAGGTGGCCCGCAGCCCGTCCCGGCCGCGCATCTACCTGGTCAACCCCCGCTACCCCGACATCGGCGGCGTGCCCTGCCTGCCCTCCCTGGCCGAGGTGCCCGAGCCGGCCGACCTGGTCCTGCTGGCCGTGCCCGACACGGCGCTGGAGGATCAGCTGGCCCTGGCCGCACGCACCAGGGCCCGTTCGGCCGTCATCTTCGGAAACGCCTTCGACGCGAACGGCGCGACCGGGCTGCGGGACCGGCTGGCCGGGATCGCCACGGACGCAGGCATGGCGCTGTGCGGGGCGGGGTGCATGGGGTTCGTGAACGTGGCCCGCGGGCTGCGGGCCGTCGGGTACGTCGAGCCGGATCCGGTGCCGGCCGGGCCGGTCGCGCTGATCACCCACTCCGGGTCGGTGTTCTCCACGCTGCTGCGGGCAGGCCGCGGGTTCGGCTTCAGCCTGGCCGTCTCCTCCGGCCAGGAGCTCGTCACCACCGCCGCGGCCTACGCGCGGTACGCGCTGCAGCTCAGGGAAACCCGGGTGCTGGCCCTGGTCCTCGAGGCGATCAGGGACGCCGCCGGCCTGCGCGCCGCTCTGGAAACCGCGCTGACCGCCGACGTGCCGGTCGTGCTGCTCAGCGTCGGCCTGTCGCACGCCGGGAAGAACCTGGTGTCGGCGCACTCGGGCGCGCTGGCCGCGGCCGACGGCGCGTGGGAGGCGCTGGCCGGCGCGTACGGCGTGCACCGGGTCCGCGACCTGGCCGAGCTGTCCGACACCCTGGAGCTGTTCTCTGTTGGCCAGGACGGGGCGGGGCGCCGGGCGGCCCACGGCACCGGCATCGCCACCGTGCACGACTCCGGCCTGGAACGCGCGCACGTCGCGGACCTCGCGGCCGAGCTCGGCGTCCCGTTCGCCCCGGTCGGCCGCGCCACCACCCGCCGGCTCGCCAAAGCGATCGACCCCGGCCTGGAACCCGGCAACCCGCTCGACGTGTGGGGCACCGGCCGGGACACCGAGCCGCTGTTCGCCGAGTGCCTGGCCGCGCTGGCCGCCGATCCGCAGGTCGCCGCCGTCGCCTTGGCCGTCGACCTGGTGCCGGAGCTCGACGGCGACGAGGCCTACCCCAATGCCGTGCTCACCGCCGCGAACGGCACGGTCAAGCCGGTCGCCGTGCTGGCCGGCCTGCCCGCCAGCGTCGATCCGGCCGCCGCCGCCCGGCTGCGCGCCGCGGGCGTGCCGGTCCTGGAGGGCACCCGCAGCGGCCTGCTCGCCCTGCGCCACCTGCTGGAGCACGCCGCCGGCCGGCCCAGCCCCGGCCGGCCCAGCCCCGGGGACCCCGCCCGGCGGCGGCGCTGGGCGCCGGTCCTGTCCGCCGGGCCCCCGGGCAGCGCGGTCCTGTTCGACCTGCTGCGCGACTACGGCATCCCGGCCGTGCGGGCCCGGGCCGCACGCACCCGCGCCGGAACCCTCGCGGCCGCCGCCGAGATCGGCTACCCGGTCGTGCTCAAGACCGACGAGCCGGGCATCGCGCACAAGTCCGACGTCGGGGGAGTGCGGCTCGGCCTGGCCGGCCCCGGCGCGGCCGGCGCCGCCTACGACGACCTGTCGGCCCGCCTCGGCCCGCGCGTGCTGGTCTGCGAGACGGCCCCGCCCGGCACCGAGCTGGCCCTGGGCCTGGTCCGCGACGCCGCCCTCGGTCCGCTGCTGGTCATCGGCGCCGGGGGCGTCTTGATCGAGATTTTTTCTGAACGGAGCGTGGTACTCCCACCCGTCACCCGCTCAAGCGCGCGCGTGGTGCTCGCCGGGCTCCGGCTGGCCGCCGTACTGGCCGGAGCCCGCGGCCAGCCCCGCGCCGACCTCGACGCGATCGCCGGCGCCATCGCCGGCCTGTCCCAGCTCGCCTGCGACCTGGGCGATCTGCTGGACGCGCTGGACATCAACCCGCTGATCTGCGGCCCGTCCGGCGCCGTGGCCGCCGACGTCCTGGCCGTGATGCGGTTAGCCGCTACGATGACCGGATGCACAGTCGGTACCTGGCGCGGGCGGCGGTGGGCGCCGTGCTGATCGGCCTGGCGGCCGGCTGCGGCGGTTCCACGTCGTCGAGCAGTACGGCCCCGGCGACGACGGCGGCCCCGTCTGGCCCGCCCTCCGCTTCCGCGGCCTCCACGGCGCCGCCCTTCGCGGCCATCGTCGAGCCGTTCGACCCGGGCCACCCGGCCCGCTTCCGGACCGGCGGGGCCTGCGGGAGCCAGCCCAGCACGCTGGCCATCGAGCAGTGCTACGAGATCCAGACCGAGAACACCGACGCCGCCATCGACGCCGTGCAGCAAGCCGCCTACGCCAGCGGGTCAGCCGCTTCAGCGACGGGTCGTTCACCGACTACGGGATCATCCAGGGGCCCAACCCGACCTACCACAGGGTCGCGACCGGCGTGATGTACCAGTTCGGCATCGACTACTCCAAGCTGTCCCAGGACCCGAACGCCACCCAGGGCACCGGCGGCTACGTCTACGTGCCGGGCACCCCGGTCGCCATCTGGCAGTAACGCGCCAAGGAACCGCCGCGCGTTGCGCATGGCCAGCGCGATGACCGTCTCCATCGGGTTGATGCCGATGGGCCCGGGGAACAAGCTGGCGTCGGCGACGAACAGCCCGCGCACGCCGTGGACCGCCCCGAAGCTGTCGGTGACGCCGCGCCGCCGGTCCTCGCTCATCCGCGCGGTGCCCATCAGGTGGATCGAGTACACCTGCATCGAGGCCTTGGGCACCGGGCGGGCCAGCAGGTTCCGCAGCTCGCCGGGGCTGCGGACCTCGGGCGCGCCGTCGAAGGGGAGCAGCATCCGGCGCGCTCCCGCCGCGAACAGCGTCTGTCCGGTCAGCTCCACGCCGCGCGCCAGGCGGGCCGCGTCGGCGTCGGTGAGCTGGTAGAAGACCTGGGTCCCGAGGCCGGGGATGTTGCGCACCCGCCCGGCCCCGGTGTCGGTGGCCAGTGGCCCCGCGGTCACGATGCGGTTGTAGTCCGCCATCAGCTCCCCGAGCTCACGGCCGTAGGCCGGCACGATCCCGGCCAGCATGGGCGGCGGGAGGTTCTGCGCGGTGAGCACGAGTCCCTCCGTCATGAACTCGCGGACCTGGAAGGCCTGGTGCACGCCGTGCCACCCGGTGACCTCGGAGTCGAAGAACGCGACCACCGTGGTGTTCGGGTGCAGAGCCAGGTTGCGGCCCAGCTGCCCCGAACGCAGGCCCGACCGGGCCAGCAGCGCGGGAGTCTGGATCGCCCCGGCCGCCACGACCACCGCCGGGGCCCGGACCGTCAGAGCGGGGCCCCGGGCGAAGTGACCGGTCACGCCGGTGACCACGCGTCCCGCCCGGGTGATCCGGTCCACCCGGCAGTCGGCGTACAGCCGGGCGCCCAGCGCCAGCGCACGCGGCACGCTGGTCACCAGCATGGAGCGTTTCGCGCCGGTCGGGCAGCCGCTGGAGCAGTTGTTCGTGCCCGCGCAGTGCAGCTGGCCGCGCCGGTTCGCGGCGACAGCCCAGCCCCGGGCGGCGGCGCCGGCCCGCATCAGCTCCGAATCCCGCCCGATCGTCTCCGGGTCCTGCAGCCCGACCGAGTGCCGTGACTCGGCCCGGGCGAAGTAGGGCTCCATGTCCCGTTCGCCGATGGCCAGCACGCCCTCCGCCGACCAGCGCTCCAGCACCTGGGCCGGGGTGCGCCACGACATCCCCCCGTTGACCACGGTGGAACCGCCCACGCACCGCCCCTCGGCGAACAGCACCGACGGGCGCCCCACCGCCATCCCGCCGCCCCCGTCGCGGTACAGGGTCCGCAGCGCCCGCATGCTGTCCGCGGTGAACAACTCGGTCGGGTGGTATCCGCCCTCCTCGATCACCACCACGTCCACGCCCGCCTCGGCCAGCTCCGCCGCCATCGTCGCCCCGCCGGCCCCCGACCCCACGATCACCACGTCGCAGTCCACGCTCAGGTTCCCGGTGACATCGGCCCCCGTGGTGAGCCCCTGCGGCACCCTCACCGCTGCGTGTCCCTCGCGGTGACCGCCGCCTCGGCGGCGGCGATCTCCGGGCCGTAGGACTCCAGGCGCCGGCGGGACACGGCCGCGATGTAGGGGGCCGGGTGGTAGCCGATCTCGCGCTGCACGGCGGGCAGCTCGTAGTAGCACATCACGACCAGGCCCCGCAGCCGCTGAACCAGCTGAGCCGGGACGCCCCCGCGGGCCAGCAGCGCCCGGATGTACGCCTCGGCGGCCTGGTCGTCCAGCCGGGTGAAGCGCCGTCCCCGGGACCGCGGGTACAGCCGTGCGCCGTGGTCGAGGGCCACGATCGCGGTGGTCAGGGCCTTCCTGGCCGCGGGGGCCAGCGCGCCGAGCATGAGCTCGAACTCGGCCAGGACCCGGTCCGTCCGGTGGTGCGCCCGCATCCCGGGCGGGCAGACCACCTCGGCGAAACGGCGCGTGACCCGGCGGACCCGGGCGCTCAGCAGCGGGTCAGGCCGCGACGTCGGCGCGGAAGATGGGCCAGCCAATCTCGGTCCTCCATTCCGCTTCGTCCGGCGTGTCCTCGGCACCGCGCAGGTAGTACTCGCGGAGCGGCCCGTCGATGCTGATCTCGTGCGTGGTGGCGTACGAGCCGAGCTTGGCGTAGCTGAGGTCCGCGTCGCTGAGCGAGCCGTGGTGGCTGATGATAGCGAGTTCGGCCGCCGGGACGGTCAGCGGCGTGACCCGCCCGATGGAGCGCACGCGGCCCTCGACGGGGATGAACACGGTGGCCTCGCCGCGATCGTGCTGGAACAGCTCGCTGGCGTACACCCCGCCGCTGGGCCCGGTGGGGTGCAGGCCCTGGGCGCGGACCGTGGCGCGCAGTTCGCCGAGGGCGCCCTGCCACCAGGCCAGGATGTCCGCGCGGCCGACCACCGCCCCGATGGCGGCCGCCGCGGTGGCGGGCACGCTACGGTGCTCGATCGCCGTCGCGCCGTCGGGCGGCTGCAGCAGGTTGCGCAGCGACTCGACCGCGGCCCGGGTCTGGGCCAGCTGGGTTTCCAGCCGGTCCAGGTGCGAGGCGATGAGGGCGTTGCGGGCGGGTGCGTCCGGCGCGGCGAGCACCGCCTTGACCTCCGCGACCGGCATCCCCAGGTCGCGCAGGCGCCGGATGACCTGTGCGGCCGGGATCTGCGCGGCCGAGTAGTACCGGTAGCCCGTGTCCGGGTTCACCGTGGCCGGGGCGAGCAGCCCCACCTCGTGGTAATGACGCAGCGTCTTGACGCTGAGGTGAGTGGCGCGAGAGAAGTCGCCCACGGTGAGCCCTGCTGCCATCAGGCCATTGTCAACCCTCCCGTTACCGGACAGTCAATCGCGCAGCGCGCTCTTGACCCTCCGGCGAAGGGAGCACCGAGGGTGGAGTCATCACCTCAGGAAGGAACCGACATGACCGACACCCCCGCCCTTGACAGCCCCGCCCTTGACAGCCCCGCCCTCGCCCCCGTGCTGGCCGAGCACATCGCCGCCGTCAACGCCTTCGACGAGGACGCCATCGTCGCCACCTTCGCCGACGACGCGCTGGTCAACGACGCGCACCGGGAGTTCTGGGGCTCCGGGGCCATCCGCCGCTGGGTGGCCAGGGAACTGGTCGGCGACCGGGTGACCATCGCGGTGACCGAGGTCCTCGACCATCACGGCGAGACCATCGTCCGCGGCCGCTACGACGGCGACTTCGACAAGACGAACCTGCCCGGCGAGCTCATCCTGACCAACTACTTCACCGTCCGCGACGGCAAGATCGTCACCCTCATCGTCATCCGGAACACCCCCGCCAGCTACTGATGACCCGGGGCCCCCTGCGCTGGGCCTGCGGGAGATGGGCCGGGTAACCCGGCCCGGCGGGGTCGTCGCCGCCTGCGTGTGGGACCACGCAGGCGGCCGCGGGCCGCTGACAGCGTTCTGGTCCGCCGTGCGCGAGCTGGATCCGGCTGCCCACGACGAGTCTGACCTGGCCGGTGCCCGCGAGGGCCGTCTGGCTGCGCTCTTCGCCCAGGCCGGGCTGGGCCAGGCCCAGGCCACCACCCTGACGGTCCGGGTCCGCCACGCCAGCTTCGAGCAATGGTGGGAGCCTTTCACGCTCGGCGTCGGCCCGGCCGGTGCCTACGTGGCGTCGCTGACCCCGGATCGCCAGATTGAGCTGCGCGAGCAGTGCCGCCGCCTGCTGCCTGTCGGCCCGATGGAGATCGACGCCACCGCGTGGGCGGCGACGTGTCGCATCTGATGGTGACCGTTCGGCCGACTAGCCGCCGTTCTGGACCGGAGGGGGAGCGTCATGCGGATAGCCGTAAGGCCTGGTTCAGATGCGCCGCTCGGTCGCGGAGTCGGTTTCGCCGCCGAAATACCGGTCGAGGACCTGGCGGAACACCGGCTCGCCGGGGGCGGCGCGCATGAACAGCGTCATCGACGAGCGCAGCTTGAGCGCGTCGACATCGCCGAAGATCTGCTCCGCCGTGCGGTCCGGCAGGTCGGCCAGGATGGCGGCGCATTCGGTCAGCCGCGGACCGAGAACCGGATGCGCCAGGTATGCGCTGGCCTCCGCCAGAGACGAGATCGCGTAGGTCCGTGACGCCTGGCTGTACCCCAGGCCGGCGATCTGCGGGAAGACGAACCACATCCAGTGGCTGTCCTTGCGGCCGTCCCGCAGCTCAGCGGTGGCCCGGCGATACGTGCCGCCCGCATCCTGAGCCGCCACGAATCGCTGCAGATCGTAAGGGTCGCCTCCGGTCTTCATGCTCGATCAGTCTAATTACACCGACAATTTCCTGCTCGCTGGCCGAGCGAGTCTATAGAAGGCGCTGGTCGGCGATCCTTGGTGATAGCCCCGGCGGAACATAACCGGAGCACGAGCAGTGTCGCCACAATTTAGGTGAGCCCCGCCGGACTGTGCACGACCGCGGCGCGCGGTGCGATGCGGCGGTATGCGCGCATCGGACGCACATTCGTGCGGTCGGCAGCGCCATGCAATACCACTCCCAGAGCATATCGGCCCCGGCCGACAGCCAGAATACAAAATAGACGAACCCGATCACGAACGCGATAGCGCCGTACTGGCCATCACCAGGCGTGGAAGCGAACGCGAAAGCGGCGGCCGCAATGGCCGGCGTAACGATCCCGGATATGCCCCACCTGACTGCGTTGCTCACCCGCCGCCGCGGCGCCTGGCGCGGCGCCGGCGCTTCCCGCCGCCGGGGGGGAATGCCGGCGGTGACCGTGGCCAGTTCCGCGTACGTACGCGAAGCGAGCGTCTGGCCGATCCGCGCGTCGAACTCGTCCTTGGTCAGCCGACCCTGCGCGAACGCGGCCTTGAGCGTGTCGACCACCCGCTCGCGGTCAGCGTGCGACGCCCGCATGTAGCCGCGGCCCGCTGCGTCTCCTGGCCATGCCATCCCGGCGCCTCCTTCTGGAGGAGGATCAAAGGCCAGGGTAACGCGGCTGCCCGCCGGCGGCCATCCTCGGGCCTCTCGCGCTTGCGTGATCGGCGGACCTGCATCATCCTCTGACCGCGGAGCTGGCCAGCCCCTGGCCTACAGCTGGCCGACGTCGGTGATGCGCAGCACGGCCGAGCCTGCCTCGTCGGAGGCGGCCAGGTCGACCACGGCGCTGATGCCCCAGTCGTGGTCGCCCGCCGGGTCGTCGAAGATCTGCCGGACGGCCCAGCTGCCGGGGCGCTGGTCGATGATCAGCAACCCGGGGCCGCGCGCGTCGGGCCCGGTGCCGATCTCGTCGTGCAGCTCGAAGTAGCCGTCCAGCGCGTCGGCCCACGTGCCGCTGTCCCAGCCGCTGTCCGCGTCCAGCGCCCCCAGCTCGTCGTAGTGGCCGAGCGCGGCCAGCTTGACCCGGTGGAACAGCGCGTTGCGGACCAGGACACGGAACGCCCGCAGGTTCGACGTGACCAGAGAAGGCCGTGCGTCAGCCGAGCCGGGCGCCGAGTCCGCGGCGGACGGGTCGCGCAGCCGCTCCCACTCATCCAGCAGGCTGGAGTCGACCTGGCGGACGATCTCGCCCAGCCACTCGATGAGATCGGCCAGTTCCTCGGTCTTCGCCTCGTCCGGCACCGTCTGGCGCAGCGCCTTGTAGGCGTCGGCCAGGTAGCGCAGCACCAGTCCCTCCGAGCGGGACAGCCCGTAGAAGGCGACGTACTCGGGGAACGTCAGCGCCCGCTCGTACATGTCGCGGACCACGGACTTCGGCGACAGCTCGTAATCCAGGACCCAGGGATGGCCGCGGCGGTAGATGTCGTAGGCCCCCTCCAGCAGGTCCGAAATCGGCTTGGGATGGGTCACGCCGTCGAGCAGTTCCATCCGCTCCTCGTAGGCCACGCCGTCCGCCTTCATCTGGGCCACCGCCTCCCCGCGGGCCCGGAACTGCTGGGCCGACAGCACCTGCCGCGGGTCGTCCAGTGTCGACTCGATCACCGAGACCAGGTCCAGGGCATAGGACGGCGATTCGGTATCCAGCAGCCCGATCGCGGCCAGCGCGAACGGCGACAGCGGCTGGTTCAGCGCGAAGTCGTACTGCAGGTCCACGGTCAGCCGCACGAACCTGCCCGACTCATCCGGCGAGTCCAGCCGCTCTACCACGCCGCCAGCCAGCAGCGCGCGGTAGATCTCGATGGCCCGGTGGATGTGCCGCCGCTGGGCCGCGCGGTCCTCGTGGTTGTCGGTCAGCAGGTGGCGCATCGCGGCGAACGCATCGCCCGGGCGGGCGATGACGTTCAGCACCATCGCGTGGGTGACCTTGAAGCTCGACGTCAGCGGCTCGGGATCGGCCGCCACGAGCCGCTCGAACGTGGGACGGCCCCAGGACACGAAACCGGGCGGCGGCTTCTTGCGGACCACCTTGCGGCGTGCCTTCGGGTCATCGCCCGCCTTGGCCAGGGCCCGTTCGTTCTCCACCACGTGCTCGGGAGCCTGCACGACGACCCGGCCAGAGACGTCGAATCCGGCCCGCCCGGCCCGCCCGGCGATCTGGTGGAACTCACGGGCCTGCAGCAGCCGGGTCTTGCTCCCGTCGTACTTGGACAGCGCGGTGAACAGCACGGTGCGGATCGGCACGTTGATGCCCACGCCCAGGGTGTCCGTGCCGCAGATGACCTTCAGCAGCCCGGCCTGGGTGAGGGTTTCCACCAGCCGCCGGTACCGGGGCAGCATCCCGGCGTGGTGCACGCCGATGCCGTGCCGCACCAGCCGGGACAGCGTCTTGCCGAAACCCGCCGAGAACCGGAAGTTGCCGATCAGGTCGGCGATGGCGTCCTTCTCGGCCCGGGTGCACACGTTGACGCTCATCAGCGCCTGCGCCTGCTCCAGCGCCGCGGCCTGGGTGAAATGCACCACGTAAGCCGGAGCCTGCCCGGTCGACAGCAGTTCGGCGAGGGTTTCGTGCAGCGGCTCGCTGGAATAGGAGAACACCAGCGGCACCGGGCGCTCGGCCGAGGAGATCACCGCGGTCGGCCGCCCGGTGCGCCGGGTCAGGTCCGCCTCGAACCGCGAGACGTCGCCCAGCGTGGCCGACATGAGCAGGAACTGCGCGTGCGGCAACTCGATCAGCGGGACCTGCCAGGCCCAGCCGCGGTCGGGGTCGGCGTAGAAGTGGAACTCATCCATCACCACCTGGCCCACGTCGGCCGCGGCGCCGTCGCGCAGCGCGATGCTGGCCAGCACCTCGGCGGTGCAGCAGATGATCGGGGCCTCCGGGTTGACGCTGGCGTCCCCGGTCATCATGCCGACCTCGGCCGGTCCGAACGCCGCGCACAGGTCGAAGAACTTCTCCGAGACCAGCGCCTTGATGGGCGCGGAATAGAACGTCCGCCGGCCGTCCGCCAGCGCGGCGAAGTGGGCTCCGGCCGCCACCAGCGATTTCCCCGACCCGGTGGGAGTGGACAGGATGACGTTCGCGCCCGAGACGATCTCGATGAGCGCGTCCTCCTGATGCGGGTACAGGGCCAGCCCGCGCCGCTTCGACCACCCGGCGAACGCGTCGAAGACCGCGTCCGGATCGGGCGTGGCAGGCAGCAGGTCGGTAAGGGTCATGGCGAATCTATGGTGCAGCCTCGGTGGGGTTTACGTGTAACCAAACGCCGGGCGCGCCCGGCTTATTCGCTAGGGTCGTCCCCGTGCGGACTGTATTCATCACCGGCGCGAGTTCCGGCTTCGGCCTCGCGGCGGCCCGGCGGTTCGCGGCCCGAGGCGACCGGGTCATCGCCGCGGCCCGCCGGACCGACCGGCTCCGGATCCTGGTCAAGGAACTCGGTCCCGACGTCCTGCTGCCGCTGACCCTCGACGTCCGGGACCGGGCCGGCGTCGAGCAAGCCGCCGCCACGCTGCCGCCGGACTTTGCCGAGGTCGACATCCTGGTCAACAACGCGGGCCTGGCCCTGGGGCTGGAGCCGGCCCAGGAGGCCGACGTCGGCCAGTGGGAGCAGATGATCGACACCAACTGCACGGGCCTGGTCTACATGACCCGCGCGCTCCTGCCGCAGATGGTCGCGCGCGGCCGCGGGCACGTGGTCAACCTCGGCTCGATCGCGGGCACCTACCCCTACCCGGGCGGCAACGTCTACGGCGCGACGAAGGCGTTCGTGCATCAGTTCAGCCTCAACCTGCGCTCGGACCTGCACGGCACCGGAGTCAGGGTGACCTGCGTCGAACCCGGGCTCGTGGGCGGCACCGAATTCTCCGAGGTGCGCTTCGGCGGCGACCGCCAGCGAGCCGCCGCCGTATACGCCGGAACGCAGCCGCTGACCGCCGAGGACATCGCCGCCGCGATCGAGTGGGCCACCAGCCAGCCCCCGCACGTGAACGTCAACGTCATCGAGCTGATGCCGGTCAGCCAGAGCCTCGCCCCGCTCCAGATCCACCGCGAGGCCGCCCCATAGGCCGGGCCCTGGCCTGCCCCGCCGACGCCGCGGGCTGAGCCCGGAGACCGTGCTAGCCGTACCTCAGATTCGGGTGGCCGCCACCGCCGCGAGCACAGCAAAGTTAACTGCGTGAAGTATCGTTTAACGCATCCCCCGCGCGCGCCGACGGCGCGCCGGGGGGCCAGGACCTGCGCCAGTAGGATTGCACCCGTGGCCCCACGGATGTTCGCGGACGAAAACGCACCGCCCGAGTCGCTGGATCGCGGCGCGCTCATCGGGGCGAGGCTGCGCCAGCGCAGGCTCGAGCTCGGCATGACGGCCCGTGAGCTGGCCCGCCGGGTGGATTGCTCGCCCAGCCTGATCTCCCAGGTCGAGCGGGGGAGGGCGGTTCCGTCGGTGAGCACGCTGTGGGCCCTGGTCACCGCGCTGCGGATCTCGATGGACCGGCTCTTCGACCCGGCCCAGGAAGGCGTGGCCAGCGAGGGCGACAGCGCGTCGGCCACGGCGGACGGCGCAGCCGCCGCGCCGGCCGGGCCGGTGCTGCGGCGATACGCCCGGCCGCGGATCACGCTGGAACGCGGCGTGATGTGGGAGCGGCTCACCGCCGCGGCCGAGAAGGACATGGAGTTCCTCGAGGTGTGCTACCCCGTCGGGCAGAGCGTGCCCGAGGCCGAGCACGCCATCCAGCACACCGGCCAGGAGTACGCGGTCATCATCGAGGGCGCGCTGTC
This sequence comes from uncultured Actinomycetes bacterium, assembly GCA_963774825.1. Lineage (GTDB taxonomy): Bacteria > Actinomycetota > Actinomycetes > Streptosporangiales > Streptosporangiaceae > DATBGO01. The sequence continues at coordinate 41,297 of CAVZGW010000029.1, forward strand.
CACCCAGATCGGCTTCGAGCAGTACGTGCTGGAAGAGGGCGACTCGCTCACCTTCGACTCCGCGATCCCGCACCGGTTCTGGAACGCGGGCACCGTCCCGGCCCGGGCCATCTGGGTCATCCTCAACCGGTCCCGCTGACACGCGGTAACCGCGATCGGCCACCCGCCGCCGAAGCCGGGGAAGCCAGCACAAGCCGGGGGAAGCCGAAGAATTAGCGTTACTTACCCGTGTCCCAATGGTTGTGTAGTGATCTTGACCACATTGTTCAGTATTACTAAACTCATGCCTCACCTGGACTTACTCTCCCCGGCCCCCGCCCGGGAGGCGACGGTCCGATGGCACAAGGAGGTGCGGCATGCACCACGTCGGGCACGTCGACTGGGACTTCTCGGAACCGCCCGCCGGATACGCCGGATCCGCGGAAGGCTACTCGAGCTTCTCCCTCGTCGGCAGCCACACCGGCGCGGTGCATACCGATCTCAGCATCAGCAAGCTCGAACCAGGCGGCTGGACGGGCCTGCACCTGCACTCGTTCGAGTCGGCCGTCTATGTCCTGGCCGGCGCTCCGGTGCTCAACATCGACGGCCATCAGAATCAGCTGCGCGTCGGCGACTACGCGCTGCTGCCGATCGGGATGCCGCACGGATGGGCGAACCCCTCCGGCGGACAGGCCCGGTTGCTGGTCCACAGCACGCCCCAGCGTCGGCCCGCCGGCCAGCGCCCCGGCGACACCTTCTTCCTATCCGCCGGCGCCGAACCCGCGGCCGGCCCAGCCCAGCCCGGCCAACAGCTCGATCAACAGCCCGGTCAGCCGCTACCTCGGCCACTACGCGGGCACACCCCCGCAGCAGGAGGCGCTGCGCGTGGATGACCGGGTGCGGGACCGGGAACCGGCCGGCATGGACACCGCCCTCCTCGCCTACAGCGGGATCTCGGTCAAGATGATGGTCGACCGCGGCCTGGGGGCCGAACTGCTCGTGATGTTCATGGTCGACTACGAGCCGGGCGGCGCCGCGCAGGCCCACGATCACCCCTTCGAGGAGGCGTACTTCTTCCTCGAAGGGGAGATAGAAGCCGAACTCGACGGCATCGCCTACAAGCTGGGGGCCGGAGACGTCCTCTTCGCCGGGGTCGGCTCGACCCACGGCTTCTATAACACGGGCCGCGGACGGGTGCGGTGGATCGAAACCCAGGCGCCGCAGCCGCCCGGCCGCCATTCCTATCGCTGGACCGGGCCGTGGCAGCGTCTGGAGTCGCAGACGTCCGGCAACACGGGCCGGCCCTGGCTCCGCATCTGACGCAACAGCCCACCACCTGACGGCCAGCGCGCGGCCGTCCCGGATCAGTCCTACCCATCCCCTGGATACCGGCTCACCGGGACAAACCCGGTGAGCCGGGACAAGGAGTCTGGCCGTGCAACCCATTCCCTTCCGGCCGCGGTACTGGCGCCGCGGCGCAGCCCTGGCCGCCGCGGCGCTCATGCTCGCGGCCTGCAGCTCGAGCTCGAGCTCATCGACAAGCAGCGCGAGCTCGCAATCCGCGAACGCGTCCAGCAGCAAGCACCTGACCATCGCGTATCTCTCGTTCGCCGTGGAGAACAGCTACGACGCGCCGATGCTCGCTGCGGCGGAGGCCGTGGCCAGCGACAACAACGCCACGCTTAAGGTCTTCGACGCGAACAACAACCCCCAGACGCAGTACTCCCAGCTCCAGGACGCCATCACCTCGGGTCAGTACCAGGGCATCATCCTGCAGCCGATCTTCGGCACCGGCCTGATCTCCCTGGTCCAGCAGGCGATCGCCAAGGGCATCAAGGTCGTGAACATGGACCAGGTCCTCGGCCCGAACTACTCGACCGACGCGCCCCAGGTCAAGGGCCTCGCGCCGGCCGCCGTCGCGAGCAGCGGCGCGCTGACCAGGAATAGCGCGCAGAGCCCCAGCATGACGGCGGTCTGCAGCCGGTCGGTGCGGCGCCGCAGCGGGTTACCGTCCAGCCCGAGCGCCCTGGCGAGTCGCAGCCTCTGGTTCATCGCATCCACCTCCGCTCCAGCTGCCGCGTTCCACATCGCCGTTAGCCAGCGTGGACGATGAGCACGGGGCAATTCGCGTGGTGCACGCAGTGCTGGCTCACCGAGCCGAGCAGTGCGGCAGCGAACCCGCCGTGCCCGCGGCTGCCCACGACCAGCAGGTCAGCTCCGGTTGAGGCGCCGATAAGCACCTGGGCCGGATTGCCCTCGATCGCCTCAGGCCGTACGCGGACATCGCTGCGGGCACCGACGACCTCGCCGATCTCATCAGCTAGCGCCTTCTCCGCCACCTCTTGCATATCGGTGCTGTCCAGCACGGCAACAGGTGCCCAGGCGTAGCCGCCGGTGGCGAGCGGGTACTGCCAGGCGATGACTGCGTGAACGGTGGCGCCGGTAAGCTCAGCCTGCCGCACCGCCCAGCGGAGGGCCGCCCGCGACGCCGGCGACCCATCAGCTCCGACCACGATGCGGGAAGCATCGCCGCTTTGTGCTGACATCTTGCTCAGCTCCCTCCTCCTCAGCTGCCGCCGGACCGGCTCAGCGCAGCTTGCGCAGGAACGGGTCCCGGGCCTCCGCCGGGCTGATCCGGACCCGGACGTCTACTGCCTGGGCCCCGTCGTATCGGGCTATGACGGGGTTAAGGTCAAGCTCGGCCACCTCGGGGAAGTCGTCGGCGACGCACGAGACCTTGAGCAGCGTGTCGGTCAGCGATCCGGTGTCCACCGCCGGGCTGCCACGGTGGCCGAACAGCAACGGCGCCCCCCGCACCGACCTGATCAGCTCCTTCGCGTCCGCGTCGGTCAGCGGAGTCAGCCTGGCCGCGCGGCCGCCGAGGACATCGGTGGCCACGCCGCCAAGCCCGAAGACGACCAGCGGGCCGAACACCGGCTCCTGCACGAGACCGATCAGGACCTCGACGCCGTCGGTCAGCATCGGCTGCACGATCACCCCGCGCAGACGGTCCCCGAAAGCGGTCTCGAGCTTCTGGTAGGCCGCGCGGACCTCCTGCTCGCCATGCAGATCCAGCTTGACCGCGCCGGCGTCGGTCTTGCGCACGAGGCCCTCCGCTTGTGCCTTCAGCACGACGGGCCCGCCGAGTTCGGCCGCGGCGCGAACGGCCTCGTCTTCATCGGCGACGAGCGTGCTGGCAACCACCGGGATCTGATAGCACGCCAGCAGCTCGACCGCCTGGCTGGCCGGCAGCCAGCCGCCGGCCGGGTTGGCCGCGAGGAACCGGGAGATGACAGCCCGTGCCTGCTCGAGCCGCACCCCGGTGAAATCTGGCAGGGTGCCCCGGCGCCTGCTACGCCACTGCTGGTACCTGGTCGCGTGGCCGAGAGCCCGCGCGGCATCCTCCGGATAGGCGTAAGAGGGCACGGCAGCGGCAGCGATGCCGCCAGGGCGGCCGCCCCCGGGCGCAAGCAGCATGCCATCACCGCTTCGCTGGTCAGAGCCATCCCTGCGCAGCAGCCGGACGGTCTCAGGCTGCTCAAGGAGCGCCACCGCCAGCGGCTTGACCACGTCGAGGGAGCTGATCGACCGGCGCAGGTCACAGATGGCGGTCGGGACGGTGACCACAATCACGGCATCGACGCCGTCATCGGCCGCCACCTCTTCGAGGCAGGCACGGAAGGCATCGAGGCTGACAGCGGCGGTAGCGTCTACCGGCCCCGCGACCGCGGCACCCTTCGGCAGCAGCTTGGCTAGCTTGCGCTGGGTCATGCCGCTGAGGGTGGCCACGTGCAGCCCGTGGTCGCCGCAGGCGTCGGCGGCGAGCACGCCCGCGCCGCCCGCGTTGGATACGATCGCTACCCGGTTGCCGGCCGGAAGGGGCTGGCAGGCAATCAGGGCCGCGGCTTCGATGAGCTCGCCCAGGCTAGGCACGGCGATCACGCCGGCCTGGCCGAAGAGCGCTTCCTGGTTGACCAGCGGCGTGGCGGCCGCTGCCGTGTAGCCGGCCGCTGCCCGCTGGCCGGCCGCTGCCCGCTGGCCGGCCGCCGACCGGCCGGACACCACGGTCAGCACCGGCAGCCGCTGCCCGACGCGGCGCGCGGTGCGGGCGAAGGCACGCGGATTGCCGAAGGACTCAACGTACAAGACCGCAAGCTTCGTCGTGGTGTCATGGTCCCACCACATGAGCATGTCATTGCTTGATACGTCGTACTTGTCACCGATAGACGCGAAGGACGATATGCCGATGCCGAGCCTGGACAGGTGCTCAAGCAGGGCCATGCCCACGCCGCCCGACTGGGCTACCAGGCCAGCTGAACCAGCCGCTGGATGCCTCGCGATGAAGGTCGCGTCCAGGCCGATCCTGGGCACGGCGATGCCGAAGCAGTTGGGGCCCACCAGGCGCATGCCGTAGCGGCGGCAGATCGCCAGCAGGTCGGCGCCTTCGGTGCCCAGGCCCGAGGTGATCACTACCAGCGACTTGACTCCCCGCTGCCCGCACGCTGCCGCAGCCCCGGCGACAGCCGCCGTCGGCACTGCGATCACTGCCATGTCCACCGCCTCGGGCAGGTCCGCGATTGACGTTACGCACCTCACGCCCTCCATGGACCGGCCGTGCGGGTTCACCGCATAGACATTCCCCACGAACCCGCAGGTCACTATGTTGCGCAGGATGGAACGGCCGACAGTTCCGCGGCGGCGGCTCGCGCCCACCACGGCCACCGACGCCGGCTGCAGCAGGTGCCGCATGCTGGCCACGTCGGCGCGGCTCTCCCGGATGGCCACCGACTCCAGGTAGTCATCGAGGCGCTGATCGGTCTCGCCGCCAGGGAGCGGGAAGGTCAGCTCCACCACGCCGTCCGCGCTCTGCCGCTCTATCGGCAGGCCGGCATCGGCGAAGACCCTGAGCATCGAGGTGTTGTCCGCGAGCGCTTCCGCGGTGAAGAACTCCAGCTTCCTGCGCCTGGCGATCGATACCAGGTGCTCAAGCAGCAGGGTGGCCACCCCCCGGCCGTGCATCTCGTCCGAGACGGCGAAGGCGATCTCAGCGGCACGTTCCTTGCCCGTCGGCTCGTAGCTCGCGACACCGACCAGCGTCCCCTCCTGCCACGCCAGCAGTGCCGCGTGGTCGGGACCAGGCGCACGGCAGACGCGTTGCGCCTCCTGCTGGGCAGCGCTCGGGCTGAGGCTGAAGAACCGCAGGTACATGTTGTCCGGGGACATCGCCGCGTGCATATCGCGGACCGAATCGACGTCGCCGGGGCTGGCCGGGCGGATCTCGATGGTGCCGCCGTCGGTGAGCAACGCGTAGGTCGCGGTGGCGGCGGGCGCGGTGGCAAGGGGCATTGTCACTGTTCGGGCTCCGTCTCGAGGAGCAAGCCTGCCGGGTGCCCGCCGGGCACCACCCGGGCGTACTGATCGGGAAATACCATAGCAAGATGTCCGTCGCCAAGCCATTTGATGACATAAGGCGGCGATCCGTTCTTGCCAAGGACGCTCATGACAATGCCAACCCTGTTGTTGCCATCGTCGATGACCAGCCGGTCACCCACCCGGGCTCTCATGACGGTCCCCTTACCTGCGCATCATCCGGCAATTCACGTCCCCGGTCGGGGCGGATTTCAGCGCTCTTCGCCGGCCCGTCATATTCGGCGCTAGCTGGCGAGATGATAACAACTGGACATTTCGAATGACTAGTGCAATAACGGCTCACCGAGCCGTGCACGATTCTTTTCATGCTGGAGCCATACTGATCGCCGAGAACCAGCAGATCCCCGTCCGTCACCGCGATCTGCGTCAGCACAACGGCAGGGTCGCCCTCCGGGACCTCGATCTCCGCGGCGATAGCAGCTGGGACAACCCCAACCGCCCGCCGCAATGCCCGCCGGACCAGGGCGGTAGCCGCCGCACGCTGGCTGTCGCCTGCGAACGAAAAGACGACCGGACTCCGTTCCGGGTGCCGGTGGCGGCGACCGCCATGCCTGGGCAGCCCAAGCGCCCAGGCCCGGACCGCGATCAGCCGGGCTCCGTCTGCGGAGGCTCTGCGGACCGCCCAGCGCAACGCGGCCTGCCCGGACGGGGTGTCATCAATGCCGACAATCACGCGCCGCGCCGCGCCAGCTGCCGCGGCGCCGCCCGCCGCCGCCGTCTCTGCGTCTCGGACCGCATCTGTCAGCGGTACGAATGTCGTCGTCATGGCGCGTCGGTTCCGGATCCTCGCGACCCGCGGGGCGCCGCCGTGGCCCACGTCGCCGCCGACCGGGCCGACCCCGCCTGCTGACCCGCACGGATAAGCTGATCAGTACATATGTCGACAGGGCAGCTGGCGTGGCCAAGGCAATACGGCACCACTTCGCCGCCCAGCAGGTTTCCGTGCTCGGAGTGAATGCGGGCGCCGATCACCAGCAGCTCAGCGGCGGCGCTGAGGCGCACCAGCGCCTCGGCCGGCTCGCCGCGGGCAACGATGCGATCGGCAGGCGCGTCGAGCCCGTGCGGGGCCACGTGCCTGACTGTCAGGTCCAGCAGCTCGTAACCGGATGCCTCGGCTGCCGCGTTGGCGGCTGCCGGGATGACAAAGACGATGTCCAGGCTGGCACCGCGATTGCGGGCTTGGTAAGCCGCCCGCCGAAGTGCCGCCAGCGAACTCGGGGTACCGTCGACTCCGACGACGACTCGCGTACCCCGGCCGGGCCCGGCCTGCACATCGTTCATGATCCACCTCCAGCTGCGCCGTCCTATTCAGGGTCGCTGATGCCGCCTAGATTCGTCAGGAGCAATGCGGCCCGATCGGGCGGGACCTTCGGCCCGCAATCGGCGGCCGGGCACCCGGTGACTAAGTCCGCGGGAGCGAGGTCGCCTGACTCTGTGACATCGCCCGCCGCGCCGGTCAGCTTATTGACGTCGTACAGCGCCTGGTTATAGGCATAGCACGGCAGGAGGGAGGGCCTGGCGAGCGCGCTCGACCTTTCACGATGGCAATCCGGAATTACCAGCGTGTATCATTCTATTTTCGTGCCGCTGACCATAGGACTCTCGATTCTGGTCACAGCCATGCAGACGGCATGGTTCATTAAAAAGGATCCTGCCTACCTGCGGATGACGAAGTCCTCTGGTAAGCTCCTCCTGATTAGCTGCGCCGCGGGCGTCGTCACGGGGATTGTGCCCGAGTTCCGGTGCGGAATGAACTGGTCAGCCAACTCACGCTTCGTCGGCGATGTATTCGCCGCGCCGCTGGCCATGGCGGGGCCTCCTCGGGTGCTCGCGTCCTTCATGGAATTGGTATTCCTCGAACTGTGGATCTTCGGCTGGGACGGGCTTTCGCCGCGGCTGCACCTAGCGACATCTGGCTGGCCGCGATCGGCACGAACCTGTCGGCTTTCTTCATTCTCGCGGCGAACTCGTGGATGCAGCACCCGGCGGGTTACCGGATCAACCCGGATCACCCATCGTGCGCGAGCGTGCGCGTTTCTTAACCTGCTCTCGCTGATCGCAACGGTGGACCCGCACGGTACGGTGCAGGGCATCAGCAACGTCGAGCGCGGCTATGTCAGGAAGTACGGCCCGGGTAGCCATGAGCACCCCCGGGAGGTACACGAGCACCCGGAGGTAACAGCCCGGAGGTAACGGCATTGTCCACCCGGAGGTAACAGCATCGTCCACCCGGAGGTAACAGCATCGTCGGTGATCATTTCCGGACCGTGCTCACCCTGCTCTACGCTGGGTCGCGGCGATCGCCGGATGGCTCATGATCCACAACATCCGGGCGGGCGCGCCGCAGGAGCCGGCGGGTGCGCGGATGCAGGCGATCCGCTGCCCGCTTTCTCGCACTGAGCCTGGAGGAGCGTTATGAACCTCGCTACCGCATGGTTCATCCTCACCGCGATCCCGGCGGACGCCATTCCGGCTGCCGCCCCGTCGGCCCAGTTTGCCGCCGGCCAGCCGTGAGGCCGTTTGATCCACGGTTGCTGCGGCACGCCGGGGCAGCCCGCGGCTACCTGGCGGGCACGATCGGGCTCAGCCTGGCCGGAACGGTACTGATCTTGCTGCAGGCGGGCCTGCTGGCCCGGGTGCTGGCCAGCGCGGCGCGGGGAACCGGGCTCTCGGCGGCCGCTGCTACCCTCGCCGGGCTCGCGGTGGTGCTAGCCGGGCGGGCGGCCGCATCGGCCGGCAGCGAGGTCGCGGCACTGCGCGCAGCCGCGGCAGTCAAGTCGGGCCTGCGGCGCCACCTGAGCGCACATGCCCTGCGGCTGGGCCCTGGGTGGCTGGGCGGCCAGCAGGCCGGGGAGATCACCACCCTCGCGACCAAGGGCCTGGACGGCCTTGATGCCTACTTCTCCCGTTATCTACCGCAGCTCGTGCTCGCCGTGGCAGTCCCGCTCGCCGTGCTGGCCAGGATCGCGTTCGCCGACTGGATCTCGGCGGTGATCATTGCGGTGACACTGCCGCTGATTCCGATCTTCGCGGTCCTGATCGGGTTGCATACCAAGGCTAAGACGCAGCGGCAGTGGCAGCTGCTTGCCCGCCTCGGCGGGCATTTCCTCGATGTGGTGGCGGGCCTGCCAACCTTGAAGGTCTTCGGCCGGGCCAAGGCACAGGCGGAAGTGATCAAGGAAGTCACGAGCGCGCACCGGGCGGCGACCATGGCGACCCTGCGGGTGGCGTTCTTGTCCGCCCTGGTTCTCGAGCTTGCCGCCGCGCTGGCGACCGCCCTCGTCGCCGTCGAAGTCGGCCTCCGGCTGCTAGCCGGGCACCTCGGCTACCAGACTGCCCTGCTGGTCTTGCTGCTGACCCCGGAGGCTTATCTGCCGCTGCGGAATGTCGGTGCCCAGTTTCATGCGAGCACTGAGGGCGCCACCGCCGCCCAGCGCGCCTTCGAGATCCTTGACACGCCGGTCCGCGGCGCGGCCGGTGCCGGAGCCGTTGCCGCTGGCGCTCGCGCCCGCGCCGCCCGGGCTCCCGCCGCCAACGCTCTCGCCGCCGGCCCCGCTGCCGCCGGCCCCGCCGCCGCCGGCGCCCCCGCCGGCCCCCCTGCCGCCGGCGCCCCGCCGGCCCCTGCCGCCGGCCCCGCCGCCGCCGCCCCCGCCGCCGGCGCCCCCGACCTGTGGCACGAGGAGATCCGGCTGCGTGCGGTCACCCTCGCCTACCCGGGCCGGGGCCAGCCCGCCCTCGATGACGTCAGCCTGACCATCCGTCCCGGTGACCGGATCACCCTGACCGGGTCGAGCGGTGCGGGCAAGAGCTCGCTGCTCGCACTGCTGCTCCGGTTCGCCACTCCGACCAGCGGCACCGTCAGCGCCGGTGACAGCGACCTGGCTGATGTGGAGGCCGACAGCTGGCTGCGCCAGATCGCCTGGGTTCCGCAGCACCCGCATCTGTTCACCAGGACCATCGCCGACAACATCGCCCTGGGCCAGCCAGGCGCGCTGCGGCAGGAGATCGAGGTAGCCGGGCGCCTGGCCGGTGCCGATGACTTCATCGGGCAGCTCCCCCGCGGCTACGACACCGTCCTCACCGAGGGTGCCCTGCAGCTCTCGGCCGGCCAGCGCCAGAAGATCGCCCTGGCCCGCGCGTTCCTGCGTCGCGCCCCGCTGCTGCTCCTTGACGAGCCCACCGCCCATCTCGACCCGGCCAGCGCGGCGCAGCTCGGCGCTGCGATCGAGACCCAGATGGCGGACCGCACAGTCCTCCTCATCACCCACCGCCCGCCAGCGCCCGCCGACGGCACCAGCAGGATCCTGGCCCTGGACTGCGGCAGGCTCATCGCGCCCGCCGAGACCGGCCCCGGGCCGGACAGGCAGGCCGGTTTGGCGGTCACGCCGTGACCGCCGCCAGCCCGGCTCGCCGCGACCCGCTGCTGCGGCTGCTCAGGCTCGCGCGGCCGCTGCGCGGGCAGTTGCTGCTCGCGGTCGCCGCGGGTGCCGCCGCGACCGGCTGCGGGGTCGCGTTGCTCGCAGTCTCCGGATTCCTGCTCGCCCGTGCCTCCCAGCACCCCAACATCGTGGCGATCTCGGTCGCTGTGGTCGCCGTCCGCGGCCTGAGCGTCGGCCGCGGCGTCTTCCGCTATGTCGAGCGCCTCGCCTCGCACGACGCCGCGTTCGCGATCCTCGCAGACGTGCGGGTCAGCATCTACCGCCGGCTTGACCGGCTCGCCCCGGCCGGGCTCGCGGCCTTCACCTCTGGTGACCTGCTGGCGCGGCTCATCTCCGACGTCGACGCCACGCAGGACTTGTTCATCAGGGGCATCACCCCGCCACTCGCCGCGGCGCTGGTCGGAGCCGGGGCGGTCATCGCCTGCCTGCTGATCCTGGCACCCGCCGGCGCTGTCCTCGCCGCCGGCCTGCTGGCGGCCGGCATCGGCGTGCCTGTCATCGCCGCAGTGGCGGCGCGCAAGTCGGCCCGGCGCCTCGCCCCGGCCCGCGGCCAGCTGGCCGCGGCCTTCACCGATGTGCTCGCCGGCGCCGCGGACGTGCACGCCTATGGCGCGCAGGACGAGGCGCTCGAAGCCGTGACGGCGGCCGATGCCGACCTGACTAGGCAGGCCCGCCGTGGTGCCACCGTATCCGGCCTTGGTAGCGGCCTGACCTCTGCCATCTCGGGGCTGACCCTCTGGGGCGTCTTGGTGCTCGGAGTCGCTGCCACCGCGAACGGCACGCTGACCAGAGTCCCGCTCGCGGTGATCACCCTGACCGCGCTCGCCGCCTTCGAGGCGGTCACCGCGTTGCCGGCGGCGGCCATGCAGCTCGGGCAGGCCCGCGTCTCAGCAGGCCGGATCGCGACGGTACTCGACGCACCCGACCCGGTCCGCGAGCCGGCCACCGCGCGGCCACTACCGCAAGGCCCGTGTCACGTGATGCTGCGCGGCGCCCAGGTCCGTTATCGGGCCGACGGCCCGCTCGCTCTCGATGGCGTGGACCTCGACCTGGCGCCCGGCCGGCGCGTCGCGCTGGTCGGCGCCAACGGCGCGGGGAAATCGACGGTGGCCGCCGTGCTGCTCAGGTTCATCGACCTGGCCGGGGGTACTGTGACCCTCAACGGCTACGACCTTGCCGGTTATGCCCCGGACGACGTGCGCACCCGGATCGGCGGCTGCCCGCAAGATCCGCACATCTTCGACACCTCCATCAGAAACAACCTCCGGCTGGCCCGGCCGGGTGCCACCGACGAGCAGCTGACAGCCGCGGCCGCCCGGGCCAGGTTGGCGGACTGGATCCGGGCGCTGCCGCTGGGCCTGGACACGCCGGTCGGCGCCCACGGCGCGGCTCTGTCCGGCGGCCAGCGCCAGCGGCTCGCCCTGGCCCGCGCGCTGCTAGCCGATCCCGAGCTGTTCATACTCGACGAGCCCACCGCCCACCTGGACCACGACAACCGCCGGGCGCTGATCACGGACCTGCTCACCGCGACGGAGGGCCGCACGACGCTCCTCATCACCCACGACCTCGACGGTCTTGACAAGCTCGACGAGATAGTCGTCCTGGCCGGTGGGAAGGTAACCGAGCGAGGCACTCACGCCCAGCTGCTCGGAGCTGGCGGCGGCTACAACCGGATGTGGCAGGCGGGTGCCGAAGCCGGCACCGCTCGGTGACTGAGAGAGGATGAGCAAATGCCCTGCACCTTACATGTAGCCTGGGATGAAAAGCTGACCTCTTATGACTTCGGGCCTGAGCATCCGCTGGCGCCAGTCCGGGTCGAGCTGACAATCGAGCTGGCCCGGGCGCTTGGCGTGCTGGCAGCGGACGGCGTGACTGTTGCCGCGCCGGAGCCGGCGACCGACGCGGAGCTCGAGCTCGTGCACGACCCCAGGTACATCGCCGCGGTGCGCCAGGCAGGCGGTACCGCACCCGACCCGTCGGCAATCCTTTACGGCCTCGGGACGCCGGACGACCCGATCTTCCGTGGCATGCACGACGCCTCCGCATTGGTGGCCGGGGCCACGCTGGCCGCTGCCCGGGCCGTCTGGGCCTCCTCAGCGGAGCACGGCGCCAACATCTCGGGTGGCCTGCACCACGCGATGCGCGGGCACGCGAGCGGGTTCTGCGTGTATAACGATCCGGCGATCGCGATCGCCTGGCTGCTCGCCCAGGGCGCGGAGCGGATCGCCTATGTCGATATCGACGTGCACCATGGCGACGGAGTGCAGGCAGCTTTCTACGACGATCCGCGGGTGCTGACGATCAGCCTGCACGAGCATCCGGCCACCCTGTTCCCCGGCACCGGCCTGCCGTCCGAGACCGGCGGTCCGGGCGCGGATGGCTCGGCGGTCAATGTGGCGCTGCCAGCCGGAACCCGAGACGCCGGCTGGCTGCGGGCATTTCATGCCATCGCGCCGCCCTTGGTGCAGGCGTTCAGGCCGCAGCTCCTGGTCAGCCAGCACGGCTGCGACACTCATTGGCTGGATCCGCTCGCCGACCTGCAGCTGAGCATCGACGCGCAGCGCGCGGCGCACGCCAAGATCCACCAGATGGCCCATGAGTTCGCTGCGGGGCGCTGGCTGCTCACCGGCGGTGGCGGCTACGAACTGGTCCACGTGGTGCCGAGGACGTGGACGCACCTGCTCGCCGAGGCCGCTGGCCGTCCGCTCGATCCCGCCACCGAGATCCCGCAGTCATGGCGTGACTTCGTCAGGCGCCGGACCGGACAACTGGCGCCCGAGCGGATGACCGAGGGCGCGCCCGCTCAGTTTGCCCCTTTTGAGGCGGGCTACGACCCGGGGGACCCGCTCGACCAGACGATACTGGCAACGCAGAAGGCGGTGTTCCCGCTCCACGGGCTGATGCCGCTCGCCTGAGGACCTAACCGATGGTGGCTTGCGGTGCCTCGCCGGCCACCAGTTGGTAGCCGGTCACAAGGTCGGCCCGGATGGCGATGACGTCATCCATCGTCCCGCTGACCCACGGACGCAGCGCCTTCCGGTAGGCAGTGATAGCAGCCTCGTCAACAACGCGGCCGGCCTTGCCGATCACCACAACACTCCAGCCGAGATGAGTCTCGGGATCGATCATGTCGGCCTCATAGGCGACCACGGTCCCGCCATCGCTTCCCGCGTGGGCGCTGATCGGCGTGCCCAGGCTGGCGATGATGATGATCTCGTTGTCAACGACGATATGGTTGACCGGGCGGATGGCCGGCAGCGCACGGTGGGTGAAGACCACCCGGCCGACCGGCACGCTGCTGAGCAGCCGCAGGGATTCGGCCTGGGTCAGCTCCTGCAGCTGCCGCGCCTCGATCATGACCTCTCCCTATGGCCGGGGGACACCAGGCCTCGCGCGGCCACTGCGTGCCTGATGTGACCACATTCCATCGTTGCCGCGTCGCGGCGCGACCAAAATATTCCGATAAGCCATGAAGCCCATCTGTTTACTCACCATCATTTGCGGCACCTGCCGCCTGGGACCGGGCATCGCCAGCCAAGCGGCGCACCCCCTTCGTGCCGGTGAGCCAACGCCCCCGTCAGGCTCCCGGCAACTGACCGCTCCGGCCAGATCCCCATGCCCGGTTAGTCCCAGGCGGCAGGTGCTGCACCTTCACCTTCACGGGCGCTGCGCGTGAACTGGCAGGGACGCCAGGCCCAAGCTGATGGGACCTTGGTCCCTAACCGCCGATGCAGGTCAGCAGTCCTTACCGCCGATGCAGGTCAGCAGTCGGCCGACCTGCCGTGATGAGGCTGACGGGCCGGTACCCTGACGGGCACGGGCGCCGTTGCGGCCCTGCCGTCACCGGCCGCGGCGGCCCATGATGCGGCCGGCTCAGGAACTCGGATACCTCGCAAGGACCTCCTTGAGCTGAGCCGCGAAACGGAGCGACTCGTCGTGTTCACGCTGCCAGACGTTGCGGCCGAAGATCAGGCCGGTGGCGCCGGCTTCCATCGACTCGCGCGCCTTGTCGAACATGGCCTCGTCACCGGCCCGCTCGCCGCCTGAGACCAGCAGCAGCGTCCGGTGCTCTCATCAGCGGCCTCCATTGGCCGCCAGTGCGCCCGCCGCACCTGCCGCCGTAACGGCTGGCGCGTCTGGCCACGGCTCCGTCAGGGGCGTTATACCCGCACAGTGGGACGAAAGGCCCCTGACGGAGGCCAGGCCAGGCCAGGCTTAGGCCAGGCTGCAGCCCCGCCGTGACGACCGCACCGTGACAACCGCCCGTGACAACCGCCCGTGACGACCGCAACACGGCCCGAAGGTCCTGTCCTGCAACCACCTTCGCCTCTACTCGGGCGGGCTTTCAGGGGCTGTGATGAGAGTGCGAATTGCAGAAGTGACGGAAGGTGTTCGATGAGCACGCTCACGCGCAGGGATCGCAGCGGCCCGTTCGTGGACCTCTTCGACTGGCTTGAGTCGCCGCTGACGATGCTCCGCCCGCTGGCCGCGCAGCCAATGCTGGTCGAGGACGGTCGAAATGCGGTGCGCGCGGAGCTGCCGGGCCTCAACCCGGGACGGGAACTTGAGGTCACGATGTCGCACGAGCAAACCTGAGCACGCGGTCAGCCGCGTGCGCTGGCCCTCAGACCCCGGTCCCCCGCCGACCAGGCAGGCGGGGGGCCGGCTGAGTTGGCGGACCGGTCGGGGCCCGGAGGCCGCCGGGGCGATCAGAAAACTGCCAGGCGAGCCGGGTGCCGCCGTCGGCATCAGGCCCGATCTCGACCGCTGCGCCGATCTGGCGTGCGCCCTCCCGCAGGGTCTCGGCGAGGCCCGGGCCAACGTCCTGGCCCACGGGCGCACGGGCCTGCAGCATGACCGTCAGCCGCGCGTCATCGCCGACGGCCACCGCTACCTGTGTCGGACTGGCGTGCTCACCGACCGCCGTCAGGGTCTCGCGGAGCGCTTCGAGCAGCTGCGTGGCGGTCCGCTCCGGCAGGCTGCCGTACGCGGCCCCGCTGAACGAGACATCGGGCGTCGTGCCGAGCGCCCGCGCGAACTCGCCGCATACCTTCAGGACACCGCGTCGCAGGTCACCGTCGCCTGACGGGCCCCTGAGCCCGAAGATGGACTGCCTAACCAGGCGCGTGGCCTCATCAAGTTCCCTGGTAGCGCCTTCGATTCTGCGGCTGACCTCGGTGTTGCCAGTCAGGGCCAGGGCCGCTTGCAGGGACAGGCTCGCGGTGAATATCCGCTGGATCACCCGGTCCTGCAGGTCGCTGGCGATGCGATCCCTGTCCCGGATCAGGCTCAGCTCATGCAGCCGCTCCTGCAGCCGCGCGCTTTCCCCCTGCGCCCGCCTGATGCGCCCGCGCAGGCCCTGCGTGGCGACCGAGATCAGGGCTCCGAGCGCCGCCCAGAAGACCAGCCGCCTGATGATCACCGCAGCCGTGTCGGCGGTCGGCACCAGGGAGAAGATAACCACGGCCGTGACGACCGCCACGACCACAACGGCCGACTCCCACCGGCGATGGAACAAGGCGGCCCATACGACCGGCATCAGGGCGACGATGGCCACCCCCGAGGTGGTGCCAGCCCCGATGGTGAGCGCCAGGACAGACCCCACGTACAGCAGCGGCACCAGGACCGGCGCCCAACTGGGCAGCCTGGCCCACGGCAGCGCGAAGGCCGCCGCCGTTGCGAGCAGCAGTACGACGCTGGCGACCGTGGCCGGGACCGAAGCAGCTCCGGGAGGCAGCGCCACGCTTACCTCTGCAAGGACGGCGACCGCGGCGAACGGCAGCACCCGCGCGGCAAATCCGGGCCCGCGGAACGGGTAGCCGGACCTCCTCCGGGTGGCCGGAGACTGCAGCTCGTCGCCTAGCGTGCCGGGGAGCTGCATAGCGGCCTGCACACCCCCGGCCCGTTTCGACTTCATCTGCCACGTCCTCGGCCGGCCTGCGTCAGAGCCGGTATCTGTGCGCCGTATCGCGCCGCTCCTTCTAGGCTGGGCTAATGATCGATATGCCAGCAGGGATCAGCGCGTGCCTCTTTGACCTCGACGGCGTGCTCACCCAGACCGAAGTGGTGCATGCCGCCGCGTGGCAGGAGATGTTCAACGCGTTCCTGCGACAGCGTGCGACCAGGACCGGACAACCTTTCGTACCGTTCGACCTAGTCTCCGATTATGGCAGATACGTGGATGGCAAGCCCAGGGCGGACGGGGCCCGGTCGTTCCTCGCCTCCAGGGGCATTGAGCTGCCCGAAGGAAGCGATGACGACGACGCGGGGGCCGAGACCGTCCACGCGCTTGGCAACTGGAAGAACAAGATCCTGCTCCAAAAGATCGCCGACGAGGGGGCGCTCGCGTATCCGGGGTCGATCCGCTTCCTCCGCGCCGCGATAGCGGCGGGTCTGGGCCGCGCGGTGGTTTCCGCGAGCGCCAACTGCCGGGCCGTGCTCGTCGGTGCCGCGCTCATGGATAACTTCCAGGTAGTGGTGGACGCAGCGGTGGCCGACAGCGGCAAGCTGCGTGGCAAACCGGCCCCGGACACCTTCCTCGCCGCCGCGCGCATGCTGGGCGTCAGCCCCGCAGCGGCGGCCGTTTTCGAGGACGCGCAGGCCGGTGTCGCCGCCGGCCGCGCTGGCGGATTCGGCTGGGTGGTCGGGGTAGATCGGATCGGCCAGGCTGACGCGCTGCGGCGGGAAGGCGCGGATGTCGTCGTTAGAGACCTCTCTGACCTGCTCGACGGGGAGTGATCAGCGGGGCAGAAGCCCGAGAGGCTCAGCCCGAGGCCCAGCCCGAGAGGCCCAGCCCGAGAGGCCCAGCCCGAGAGGCCCAGCCCGAGAGGCCCAGCCCGAGAGGCCCAGCCCGAGAGAGCCCGAGAGGCTCAGCCCGAGACGATCTGCTGGGCGCCGGGGAGGCCTGCCCGAGCGGCGCGGCAGCGGGCCCGTCCTGCTCAGGCTGCGACCATTGCTTCCTTCTCGGCCCGGACAAACTCATGCGCAGCGCGGGCCGCAGCGGCGCAGCCGTCCACGGCCGGGCCTTCATAACAGTCCTCGATCGCCGAGACGACCGAGCCCAGGTCCACGATCCCACTGAGGGCGGCGAACCCGCCCGCCATCATGGCGCTGAGCAGTGGGCCGTCCTGCTGGACGATCCTGAGCCCGGCCGCCGGGAGGATCATCAGCCGGTCCCGGCACTGTCCCGCAAGACGCTCGCTCAGGCCCAGCTCCCCGAACCCGCGCGACGAGTTGACCAGCACATAGGTCTCTGGGCAGATGCCATCGAAGACGTTGAGCCAGGGCAGCACCCCAGGGTCCTTGACGATGAGCCCGGCGAGCCGCGGCCCGGGCCGCGGCCCGCCGGTGCCGTCATCGATCACGCAATGCTTCACCGCCGAACTCTGGCACCTGGGTACTGACCCGAAGTCGGGCTCGATAAGCACCCTCGCAGTCCTGCCCGCGAATACCGCGGCTCCGGCCAGCAATTCGGCCGTGCCGGTGACCTGGGCGCCGGAGCGCCCGTGCACCCGGACGTCAAACATCAATCAACCCCCCGCAGATAAGACCAACGACGGGAAGGACCAATCCGGCTTCTCGCGGATCCCGATTGCGCGGTGTGCGGACTGGCGCCCCGCAGCCCCGCGTCTTTCGCTTCAGGTCCTTCCCGTCACAGTCATCACACTGCGCCCGCGCCTGAATGCCCAGGGTCCAACGGCCGCTGGCGGCGGGACCTTGGGCCGCGCGATGCCTGCCCGGGGGAAGGTCATTGGTCCCTAGCGGTACGGCGCCGGAGCGGCCAGTATTGGGGGAGCGAGATGCGCTGTTTTAGCGATAGCTTGAGCGACCGGGACGCGGTACGGCAGGGCCAGCACCCAGGTTGACCGCGCGCGGCGGTGAGGAGCGAACACTGTGACGAGCGCAATGAACGCGGAGGGCGCACTCCAGATGGCGGCAAGCTCACTGCCCCAGCTGTACGACGCGCTCAGCCGGGCAGGTTTCCGGGTTGTCGGCCCCACCGTCAGGGACGGTGCAATCATCCTCGCTGAGCTTGAATCGGCCGACGAGCTCCCGTTCGGCTGGGGGGTCAGCCTGCAGCCGGGCGGTTACCAGCTCAGGGAGCGCAGCGATCGCGCCGCCTTCGGTCACTCAGCAGGGCCCCAGTCGTGGAAGCAGTTCCTGCATCCGCCTAGGGAGAAGGTGTGGTTAGCGCAGCGCGAAGGCGATGGCTTCCAGGTGGTCGACGATAAGGAGCCCGCCCCGAAGCTGGCTTTCTTCGGGGTTCGCCCATGTGACCTGCGGGCCATCCAGATCCAGGATCAGGTGCTCCGCCGCGACGGATCGAGGTATGCGGCACGCCGTGACGCCGCGTTCATCATCGCGGTGAACTGCACTGAGCCGGGCGAGACGTGCTTCTGCACATCGATGGGGACCGGGCCGGAAGCCGGGCCGGGCTACGACCTTGCGATGACCGAGATGGTCAGCTCCGACCAGCACACGTTTGTTGTCGAAGTGGGCTCGCCCGCGGGCGCGGCGGTGCTTGCCGACGTACGCCTCGACCGCGCCGATGACGCGGCAGTGGCAGGCGCCCGGGCCGCGGTGGCGGATGCGGCGGGCAAGATGGGCCGGTCGATGCCCGCGGGGATCCTGCACGAGCTGATGGCAGCCAGCAATGACGCGGCCCGCTGGGATTACGTCGCCACCCGCTGCGTGTCCTGCGGCAACTGCACCATGGCCTGTCCCACATGCTTCTGCACGAGCGTCGATGACGTCACCGACCTGTCCGGCGAGCACGCGGAGCGGTGGCAGTACTGGGACTCCTGCTTCGATCTCGATTTCTCCTTCCTGCATGGCGGCCCGGTACGGTCCTCGCCGAAGAGCAGGTAC
This sequence comes from uncultured Actinomycetes bacterium, assembly GCA_963774825.1. GTDB lineage: Bacteria > Actinomycetota > Actinomycetes > Streptosporangiales > Streptosporangiaceae > DATBGO01. The sequence continues at coordinate 60,013 of CAVZGW010000029.1, forward strand.
CGGCAGTGGCTCACGCACAAGCTCGGCACCTGGCACGATCAGTTCGGATCCTCGGGCTGCGTCGGCTGCGGGCGCTGCATCGTGTGGTGCCCGGTCGGCATCGACATAACCGAGGAAGTAGCCGCGCTCCGCGCCGAGATTCCAGGAGAACTGTCATGAGCGGCGTCTCGCCGGCCGACCTCGCCGAGCATGAGCTCCTGCGCGGAATAAGCGACCATCACATCGCTCAGCTCGCCAGTGTTGCCAGGCTCGTCACGGCTGAGCCCGGCTACAGGGTCTTTAATGAAGGCGGTCGCGCGGACCGGTTCTGGCTGATCAGGACCGGCGTTGTCGCCCTGGACCTGTATGTGCGAGGGCCGCAGCGGCTGATCGTGGAAACGCTCGGCGGTGGTGAGGTCATCGGCCTGTCCTGGTGGTCCCCGGCGCACGTGTGGGAGTTCGGAGCCGAAGCCATCCAGCCCACGACGGCATTCGAGCTGGGTACCGGCGTGGTGATCGAGATGTGCGACGCTGACCCGACCCTCGGATATCAGTTCACCCGCCGGCTCATGACCGTGGCGATACACCGGCTGCATGCCACCAGGGTCCGGATGCTGGACATCTATGCCAGCTCGCACCCGCTGGTGAGCGGGTCATGACCACGGGCTTCATGCCGTTGCGGTACCAGGTCACCGACCGTCGTGACGAGACCCACGACACCGTTACGCTCGCCCTGCAGCCGGTCGATCAGCCCATCGCCCAGTATCGGCCCGGTCAGTTTACGATGCTCTACGCCTTCGGCGTTGGCGAGGTTCCGATCTCGATGAGCGGTGACCCAAGCGCGCCTGGGCTGATCCAGACGATCCGTGCGGTGAGCAACGTGACGGCGGCCCTGTGCGCAACAAAGCCAGGCCAGATGATCGGCGTACGCGGCCCGTATGGCACTGACTGGGACCTGCCGGCGGCTGCGGGCCGTGACCTGATCCTGGTGGCCGGCGGGATCGGGCTGGCGCCGCTGCGCTCGGTGGTGCTCACGGCCCTCGCGGCGCCAGGGACCTGCCGGCGGATCACGATCCTTGTTGGCGCCCGCTCCCCTGCTGAGCTGGTCTATGCCGAGGAGCTTGACCGCTGGCGGGCCCGGGGCGCCGATGTGCGCATCACGGTGGACCAGGCCAGCGCCGGCTGGACCCGTAATGTCGGGCTCGTGACCCAGCTGATCCATCGCGCCGACATCGACCCATCGCAGACCACCGCCCTGGTCTGCGGCCCGGAACTGATGATGCGGCTATCCGCGCAGGCGCTGTGCGCGAAAGGGGTCGCGCCCGGCCGGATCCGCGTGTCGCTGGAACGCAATATGCGGTGCGGGATAGGCGAGTGCGGGCACTGCCAACTTGGCTCGCTGCTGCTGTGCCGGGATGGCCCGGTGATCAAATACGACCTGGCCGCTTCGCTGCTCGCAACGAGGGAGCTTTAGATGCCCCGTCCCAAGCTCGCGGTATGGAAGTTCGCCTCCTGTGACGGTTGCCAGCTCACCTTGCTCGACTGCCATGACGAGCTGCTCGCTCTGGCGGGCGAGGTGGACATCGCGCATTTCACCGAGGCGTCCAGCGCTGACGTGCCCGGGCCCTACGATGTATCGCTGGTGGAAGGTTCCGTCACCACCCCGGATGATGCGTGGCGGATCTTGCGGATCCGCGATCAGTCCCGGATCCTGATCACGATCGGTGCGTGCGCCACCTCAGGCGGTATTCAGGCGCTGCGCAACTTCGCCGATGTGGCAGACTTCACCGCGGCCGTGTACGCGCAGCCAGAGTACATATCGACGCTCGCCTACTCGACGCCGATCGCTGACCACGTTGCGGTCGACTTCGAGCTGCGTGGCTGCCCGATCGACAAGCGGCAGCTCCTCGAAGTGGTGTCGGCACTGCTGGTGGGGCGCAAACCACGCATCTCACATCACAGCGTCTGTTACGAGTGCAAAAGACGGGGGACCACCTGCATCATGGTCGCGCACGGGACGCCCTGCCTCGGCCCGGTGACCCAGGCCGGGTGCGGCGCCATCTGCCCGGCCTACGGCCGGGGCTGCTATGGCTGCTTCGGCCCCGTCCCGGAACCGAACACTGCCGCGCTCATCCCCCAGCTGCGCATGCTCGGCCTGACGCCGGTCGGCGTGGACCGGGTGTTCAGGACATTCAACGCAGGCACACCGGAGTTCACCACGGCTCGCGAGCAGGCCACCGCCCAGGAGGCAGCCCGCAAAAGCGGGCCAGGCAGCTAACCCGGCGCACGAGCACCGCTCCGGCTAGCCGGGCATCACGCCGCCGCATGCGCGCCCGCCGCCTGGGCTGGGCCCGGCGCGCATGCTGGTTCAAGCCGCGCCGGCCGTCCTCCGGGTGGGGCCCGTTCAGCCCGGCGTGGCTTCCCGCTCGGCGGCGCTGGCGGTCAGCTTGCTAACCACGGTCACGACGCCGTCCACGTCACCAGCCAGCCGGACTGCCGCCGGGATCAGGTCAGGCGGCAACGTGCCGGACAGGGTGATAGCAGCCTCGTCCGCAGTTACTGTCACCTCGCTAGCATCATCAAGCAGGACGTTGCTGAGCACGGCACGTACCTCGCCGGCAATCTCGCTGTCCGGCCGGAGGAAGACGCTCAGCAGGTGGCCGCGGGTCACGGCGCCGATTAGCTTTCCCGCCGGATCAACAACGGGCAGCAGCTTGATGTGATGCCCGTTCATCAGCCTGGCCGCCGCACCGATCGGAGCGTCCGGGTGAATCGTGATGGCAGGCGAGGTCATCAGCTCAGCCACGGTGCGGCCTTCCGCCTGGGCGCGCTCGTGCCGGGTGCGCCCGCGCATGCCCGTTCCGATCCGCCCGTAGTGGCGCTCCTGCTTACGGATCAGATCGGCCTCCGACACGATGCCAACCACGTGCCGGTCCTTGCCGAGCACCGGTATGGCGCTCAGCTTGTGCTCGCTCATCAGACTCGCGGTCCGCTTATAGGTGTCTTCCTTGTGGGCGGTCACGACCTCCGTCAGCATTACGTCGCGGACCCGCCACCGGCCGCTGCGCGGGCTGCGCGGCGACGCATGTGCGGTGCCGCCGACCGCCGCACGGCTGCCGGGTGCCGACGGCTGGCTGGTGCCATCAGACTCCTCTTCCGCCGTGACAGACTCGACCGCCTTCGCCACATCCGCAGCGGTCGCGTGACCGTACAGCGTCTGGTAGTAAGTGGCTCCCAGGTGCCGGAGCATGGCATCGAAATGTTCTTCACGGCGGCTCATGTTCGCTCCTGCTGATTGTGTCCCAGGTATTAGCGACACTGTCAGCCGATCACAGCGCAGGCCAGTGCGGCAGGGGCCATCGGGTCGTTACATTGGGACTTCCGGCCCGGCCCCAGGGCCGCCTGCCCGGTTCGCGGGCCCGCCTGCCCGGTTCGCGGGCCCGCCTGCCCGGTTCGCGGGCCCGCCTGCCCGGTTCGCGGGCCCGCCTACCCTGCTCCTCCCGGCCTGACCTTCGCCGAGCCGCACCGCCTGCTCAGTTCCCGGCAGTTATGTCGGCAATAACGGCCGCGGCGAGCGCGTCGGTCACAGCCGCGACAGCCGGCGATAGTCCAGTGCCCGTGCTCAGGTCAGCCGCTTCCACGGCGTGCACGATCAGGCGGCCCGGCATCCGGCCGAGTGCCTGTGCCAGCGCGACCGCGTCGCCCAGGCCGAGGCCATGGGAGCTGACCGGATAGGGCTCTGCAAGGTCCGCTTCGTCCAGCACCAGCCGGTGCAGCCTGCCCGGGACGGACGGCGCCGCGCGTACCGCGTCCACAACCACGGCGAGGTCCGCCCCTGACCACGCTTCGATCAGCCTGGCTGGCTCGCCATCGCTGACTAGCAGATCCACCGTGCCAGGCACCCGGTCGCGAAGGCGGGCCACTACCGTCGGTCCGATGCCATCATCGCGCCTGAACTCATTTCCGACCCCGATGACGGCCACCCGCCCGCGGCCGCCCGCTTTCGGTGCACGCCGCCCCGGCACCGTCGCCTCCGGCCCGGTCATCCCCGGTCCACCGCGAGCTGCAGGAAGTGCGTGGCGCAGGAGATGCACGGATCGTAGTTTCGGATCGCCTGCTCGCACTGAGCGGTCAGTTGGTCATCGTCGAGCTCCATCCGTGCTTGCACGAAACCGCGCAGGTCAGCCTCAATGGCTCCCTGATTCTGGGACGTGGGCGGCACGATGCGCGCAGAGCGGACGGTGCCTTGGTCATCGAACTCATACCGGTGGTACAAGACCCCGCGGGGCGCCTCGGATACCCCGTATCCGATGCCTGCCCGCGCGGTCACCGGCGTGAATGGCCGGGCAGGCGGCTGGTATGCCGCGATAATGGCCAGCGCCTCCTCGATCGCGCAGACCATCTCGACCGCGCGCACCACGATGCTGCGGAACGGGTTACGGCACTCGGCGCCGAGCCCGGCCGCCCGGGCGGCCTCAGCGGCAAGCGGAGGCAGCAAGTCTGAGTTGAGGGTGTACCTAGCCAACGGCCCGGTCAGGTAAGGGCCGTCATGAGAGGCCAGCCTGGCGTGCAGCGCGGTGGAATGCGGCACCTGCTCCTCGATCACGTGCTGCTCGAAGTCGGCCGCGTCGAAGGCTAGCCCGCCTGTGCTGACCAGGGTGCCCCGCTCGATCGGGTAGCTGCCAGGCTGCTGCAGCGCAAGGAGCTCATGGTCGCAGCTGAACTCGGGGAACTCGAAACCAGACACCCACTGCACCGTGTCAAGCGCCCCCGCCAGCGCGAAGATCAGCTCATCGGCAAGCGGAGCAAGCTCGCTGGCCGTTGGTGTCCGGTAGAAGCCGCCAACCCTGACATTGACCGGATGGACGGCCCGGCCGCCCAGCAGCTCCATCACCACGTTACCGGTTCGCCTGAGTGCCAGGCCGCGCTCCACGATGCCCGCGTGGTCGCGGGCAAGCTCGACCACGCTCGGATAGCCAAGGAAATCAGGCGCATGGAGCATGTAGATGTGCAGCGCGTGGCTGCCGATCCATTCCCCGCAATACAGCAGCCTGCGCAGATCGGCGAGGGGGCCGTCGAGGGTCACCCCGCAGGCACCCTCAATGGCGTGACATGCGCTCGTCTGGTAGGCAATCGGGCATATTCCGCATATTCGGGCAGTGATATCCGGCGGCTCCATGTAGGAACGGCCGACCAGGAATGCCTCAAAAAAACGCGGCGGCTCGTAGATGTCGAGCCGCACCTCCTCAACCAGGCCGTCACTGACCCGGACGTACATTGAGCCTTCGCCTTCTACCCTTGCCAGGCCCTTGGCCTGAAGGGTGCGGTCGCCTCGATGGGTCATCTCGGGCCCTGCCCGGTCCGCTTGCCTGCCTGCCGTCGTTTGTTCATGTACCGACCCTCCCTTATCGGGGTGCTCGGGGCAAGCCTGTCTTGGCCGGGGACCAACGGCCCGCGGCGCGTTACCCCAAGGTCTCTGGTTTACCTTGCTTCCCACCGCGATACTGAGCTTGGATATTCCCGTGCCGCCGGCGGCGGCCCTGTCAGAAGGAGTGAGGGCGATGCCTGGAATTACGGTAGGCGTGGACGGCTCCCACCACGCCCAGCCTGCGCTTGATTGGGCAGTGAAGGAGGCGGGGATCCGGCATGCACCGCTGACCGTGCTAGCCGTTCATGAGGTCGCTTCCAACCACTGGACGGGCCACGCGATGACCGTCCCCGAAGATGAGGCAGACCGGGAGCGGGCACAGCAGGCGGCCGAGGCGGCAGCAGCCAAGTCGGCGGAGGGACTCGGCGAATCGAAGCCAGCCTCCGTCACTGTGCGCGCGATCAACGGGCTGGCGGCCCAGGAGCTCATCAACGCATCCAAGGACGCCGATCTGCTGGTTGTCGGCGCGCGAGGCGGCGGCGGCTTCGCCTCGCTCATGCTCGGGTCGGTCAGCAGCCAGGTCGTGCATCACGCGACCTGCCCTGTCGTCGTCGTTCCGTCCCGCTAGTACTCACGAGTACGCGCGTACCTCGCCCGAACTTGCAGGGCCCCGGACCGGCCGAGAGCCGGGCCCGGGGCCCTGCAGTTTCGCGGTGCTGCCGGCGAGCAGCGGGCTGCAAGCGATGCAGGAGTGCCCTACGCCCAGCCGATGTCGGACGCCGCCCGGTACACGTCGGCAGGACCGGGCATCTCGGGACCTCGGGACATTTCACCTAGCCTCCATCGCCTCGTGGGTTCCCGTTCCAGCTCATCGTGAAGCTGGCCCGCGACAGGGCCGAAGGGCCCGGCAGCTGGTGCCCAATGCCCATGGCTCAGGGGCGGGCCGGAAGCGATCATGATCACATGACGGCACACCCGTCCCGGGTGTCAGCCCGGCAGCACAGCAGCCCCCGGGTGCTTGCCCGGCAGCCGAGGAGGAAAGCACATGACCATCCGAGTTGGGATCAACGGCTTCGGCAGGATCGGCCGCACCTTCGTGCGCCGCGCTGTTGAGCGCGGCGACATCCAGGTCGTCGCGATTAATGACATTACCGACGCCCGCGCTCTCGCGCATCTGCTGGACTTCGACTCAACCTACGGCCGCATGGCTGCGACGGTCGATTACGCGGGCGATTCGATCCTCGTCGGCGGCAAGCCGATCGCAGTCTCGTCGTGCCAGGACCCCGCCGGGATCGACTGGGGCCAGCTCGGGGCGGACATCGTGATCGAGTCCACCGGACGGTTCAGTTCCAGGGATGACGCGGCGATCCACCTGAAGGGCGGCGCCCGCAAGGTACTGATCTCGGCTCCGGGGAAGAACGCGGACATCACGGTCGTCGTCGGCGTCAACGACGGTGACTACGACCCGCGGCGACATGACGTGATCTCGAATGCCTCCTGCACCACCAACTGCGTAGCCCCGATGGCCAAGGTCCTGAATGACAACTTTGGCCTGATCAGGGGGCTCATGACGACCGTGCACGCCTACACGGGCGACCAGCAGCTACTTGATGCGCCGCACAAGGACCTGCGCCGCGCCCGCAGCGCCGCCATTAGCATCGTGCCGACCACGACCGGGGCAGCCCGCACCACCGGCGAGGTGATCGCCGAACTGGCAGGCCGGCTAGACGGGGTGGCGCTGCGGGTGCCGGTGCCGGACGGGTCACTGACCGACCTGACCGCGGTGCTCGGCAGGGACGTGACCGACGAAGAGCTGAATAGCGCATTCGGGCAAGCCAGCGCGGCGGGCCCGCTGGCTGGCATCCTGCGGTACAGTTCTGATCCGCTGGTCTCCCGTGACATCGTCGGGGACCCCGCGTCGTGCGTCTTCGACTCCGGCCTGACCCAGGCGTCGGGCAGCCTGGCCAAGATCTTCGGATGGTACGACAACGAATGGGGATACACGTGCCGTCTGGCGGACCTCACTGCGATCGTCGGCGCGCAGCTATAGACCGCTGATCCGCCCCGCCGGGCAGGTCAGCAACTTCGGGAGGTGCAGGGCGTGTACCGGCCACTTGCAGACGACGGGATCGTGCGCCGGATCGTCGGCGCAGCCGGAGCCGCGCCATCGATCCATAACACCCAGCCCTGGCTGGTCAAGGTTGCCAGCGACGACGTCATCGAGCTGCACGGTGATCCGGACCGCATGCTCTGGGTCGCTGACCCGCACGGCCGTGCCTTGCACCTGAGTTGCGGTGCGGCGTTGTTCAACATCAGGCTGGCGATCCGGATGTCCGGCAGCAAGGCGCTGATATGGCCACTGCCCAATCCGCGGGCCGAGCCGACGCTGCTTGCTTCAGTTCAGCTTGCCGAGGGACGCCAGGCGAGCCTGGCCGAGCATGAGATGTTCGACGCGATCGGCCTGCGGCACACCAATAGGGAACCATTCTCCGAGCGGCTCGTCCCTGACTCCGTACTCATTGACCTCGAACAGGAGGCCGGGTTCGAGTACGCGGTGCTGCGGATGCTGAGCGTCAGGGATACCGGCACCGTCCTCGAGATCGCGCACACGGCCAGCCAGCTGCTGGCCGAGGATTTCGATCACCGGGTCGAACTAGCGAAATGGCTCGGCGGCGGCCCGGCGGACGGGATACCAGCCGCGGCCCTCGGCGCCCAGCCGGATCGCAGCCCGGCCCCGGTTCGCGACCTCGGCTACGCCTCGCCCGGCGCCGCACGTCCGACCGCAAGTTTCGAGCGGCTACCTCAGCTTGCCGTGCTCTCCACCGCGCGCGACGAACCTGCCGACTGGCTGCGTGCCGGGCAGGCACTTCAGCGGGTGCTCCTGACAGCAACCCGGCATGGCGTCGCGGCATCGTTCCTCTACCAGCCGATGGAGCTGCACGACATGGACGGCACCGCCAGCTGGTGGCCGTGGCCCGAGCACCCGCAGATCATTCTCAGGGTCGGCTACGGGCCGCCGTCCGTCCAGACGCCGCGGCGCCCGCTTGACGAGATCCTTGACCGGCCGGGTGCGAACTCTGCCACCCGCGAGCCCGGCAGGACGTAGCGGTAGTGCTGCCTTACGCAGACATCCGCCAGACCCACTCGGCCGTGGTGTTCTTCGTGGGTGACCGGGCCTACAAGTTGAAGAGGCCAGTGAATCTTGGCTTTCTCGACTTCACCACGATCAACGCCCGCGAGGCGGCGTGCCAGCGCGAAATCGAGCTGAACCGCCGGTTCGCACCCGACGTGTACCTTGGCATCGCCGAGGTCGCAGGTCCGGCCGGGCCGCCTCCCGAGCCCCTGGTGGTAATGCGCAGGATGCCGGTCGACCGGCGGCTTTCCGGTCTGGTCAGCGCCGGGGTGCCGGTCGGTAATGCGCTGCGCCAGCTGGGGCGGATGCTGGCCGCGCAGCATGCCGCCTCGCCGCGCCGACCGGAGATCTCCGAGCAGGGCAGCGCAAGCGCGCTAGCGGGCCGCTGGAACTCAAGCTACGAGCAGATCCGCCCGCTCGTCCCCGACGTGCTCCAGGTCAGCGACATCGATGCGGCGCAATGGCTTACCGAGCGGTTCGTGGCCGGGCGGGAGGCACTGCTGAGCGCGCGGATCTCCGGCGACCGCATTGTCGACGGTCATGGCGACCTGCTGGCCGACGACATCTTCTGCCTCGATGACGGGCCGCGGATTCTCGACTGTCTGGAATTCGACGACAAGCTGCGGTGGCTGGACGGGCTCGATGACGCCGCCTTCCTCGCGATGGACCTGGAGCGGCTCGGCGAGCCTGCCCTGGCCGAGCAATTCACCCGCTGGTATGTAGAGTTCTCTGGCGACCCGGCGCCGACTGCCCTTCGCCACCACTACGTCGCCTACCGGGCTTTTGTGCGCGCCAAGGTCGCCTGCGTGCGGGCCGCCCAGGGCGATCCCGGCGCCGCGGCGGCGGCGCGGCAGCTCACCGCGATGACGCTGCGGCATTTGCGGGCTGGTGCCATCACGCTCGTCATGATCGGCGGCCTGCCGGCCACTGGCAAGTCCGCGCTGGCCGGCGCGCTGGCCGAGCGGCTCGGCTGGACCGTGCTCAGCAGTGACCGGATCCGTAAGGAACTGGCCGGCGTCTCACCTGGCGAGCGATCGGCGGCCGACTACGGCGCCGGGATCTACGCTCCGCACTGCACGGAGCGCGCCTACAGCGAGCTGCTCAGCCGGGCAGCCCAGCTGCTGGCAATGGGCGAGTCGGTGATCCTTGACGCGTCCTGGGTATCGGCAGCGCAACGGAGCGCTGCAGCCTCGGTAGCTGACGCGGCCAGCGCCGATCTGGTACAGCTATGCTGCACCGCGCCTGCCGAGCTTTCGGCACAGCGGATGAGCCGCAGGCGGGACGATGTGTCTGACGCCTACCCGGCGGTGGCGGCGCGGATGGCGGCGATTCAGGCGCCCTGGCCCGAGGCAATCGTGATCGACACCAGCGAAGCCGGGCACAGCCCGCCGGGCCGGGCCGGTGTCCGACATGGAGCCGACCGACCCGGCAGGCCTGTCCGGGCCGGCCCGACTGGCGATGGCGGCCATCCGCCCGTACGGGCCCGAGCACGTCTGGCGGCCGGTACGCCCCTAGGGACGCTTGTGTCACTGTGGACGCAGACGTCAACAGCATGGCTGAGCGAAACCGGCAATCCAGACCGGTTGACATCAGCCGCGGCTACAGGCTCAGCGCCTGGGCAACCGTCATGTTGGACTGGTTGGACAGGTCCGGCTCGTTGAAGCCGAGCAGGTACCGGCCTTCGTGTTTGGCCTGGGCAAGCGACGCAGCGGTCACGCTGTCAGGACCCCAGATCATCGGGACGAAATGCACGCCGCGCGGGGTCGCGAGCGGCTGGTGGCTTGTCGACCAGGTGTAGTACCAGGAGGCGCCGGATCTGGGCAATTCCCGGCTGACTCCGCTGAATGACCAGGCACCGACACCCTTCTTGGCATCGGCCGCAGCGGCGGAGCCAGAAGCGGATGCGGAGCCAGAAGCGGATGCGGAGCCAGAAGCGGATGCGGAGCCAGAAGCAGGCGCAGCGCCCAAGGCAGGCGCAGCGCCAGGAGCGACGGGGCCGGCGGAGCCGCCGGGGCCGGCGGAGCCGCCGGGCCGGCGGCCGGACTCGGACGCCGCGCCGCAGCCCTGGCAGGCGGGGCGGATGCCGCAGTCGTGACCTGGCTGGGCGATGCGCTGGCCGACGTCGGCGCGGCACCGGTCCGCTGCAAGCCGACCGTGACAGCCACGCTGACCGCGACGCAGCAGCCACCGGCCACCACGATGGCCAGCCTCGCCCTCCAGGACCGCGCCTTGACACCTCGCATGCTTGGCGGCCGGACCATGTACGCATCATCCTGGCCACCTGAACGCCAGGGTCAGCGAATCGGCAAACCGCCAGAAATTCGATCAGGATTGCCAGTGCCTATAGGCACGTTGCCGTATGGCTCCGAGCATCCTGCGACCAGGGTGCCTGGTAAAACGCTGCGCCCGCGGCCGCCAGGCCCGCCTTTGCGCTCCGGTAATGGTGGTTGCACAGCAGCAGGTCGGTCTCCTCGTACCGGCCAGGCCGCGCCGGAAGCACGGCCACCGTGGTGGGTTTGGCCGGGCAGCAGCACGCCCGCTCGGCGGCGACGAGGCTCTTGATCCAGCTACCTGGATCGGCGGGCGCCTGCGGCTGCTGCCGCGCGGCACCTGATGACGTGGCGCGTCTGACGATGGCTGAGTAACCGGGAAACATGCTCAAAGCGTCACATGTGCGCAAGCCCGGCCAGTAGGGACATTCCTCGGCTGCGGCCGGGCCCAAAGACCCTGTGTAGACATGGCCGCTGGTCCGCCCGGGCCCGCCAGTGGGAAACGAACGGTCACAGCGGCGCCTGATCAGATCGACAGCACGGCCGCGAGGCATCGGCGGCCACCAGAAGCTCGGCATAGCCGCCGTGCCAAATCAAGAGGGCCGGGTTGGGCGGCCGGCGCCCAGGTTGCGCGGCCGGCGCCCAGGTTGCGCGACCAGCGCCCAGGTTGCGCGGCCGGCGCCCGGGCTGGGCGAGCCGACCGACCTGCGCTCAGCGAGCGGCTGTCGCGGCGGCCTGGTCGGCCGCTCCGGTGATCGTCGCCTGCCTGGGCACGATGAGCACCGGCCGGGCAGCGAGGTGCATCAGCCGGTGTGACACGCTGCCGAATGGCATATGCGGCATATCGGTGCGGCCGCTCGAGCCCAGCACGATCATTCGCGCATCGTATTCATCGCCGACAGCAAGGATCTTTCTGGACACGTGCCCGAAATCAGCCTCGCGGACAGTGCCGTCAGCCGTGATGCCTGATGACCTCAGGTCAGCGACAATCTCAGCGACGAGGCTTTCGCCCTGCCCTTCGGCGCAATCCACCTGCAGCCGGCCGAACCTGCCAACCGCAAACTCATGCACGTGTACCACGATGACCTGGTCGCCAGTATCGCGACTCAGCTCACGCGTCATGGCTACTGCAGCGGAGACGTGACTCTCTGGGACGTGCCGTGCCGCATCCACGGCCAGCAGGATCGTCTTGCTCATATCCTCTCCCCAGGTTGTGCTCGCCATCCAGCTCAGGAAATGGAGGTGGCGATCTCGGACATTAGCGGCCGGGGCAATGCGGCGGTAGGGACGAAGGTCAGATATTCGGGCACCAGACAGGCCCGGCTCGCGACGGGAACCGGCTTTGCGGCCCTTGTCCCCCGACGCCGCGCGAAGGCGGTGCCCGCGCCGGGCCTTCGCCGGGCCTTCGCCGGGCCGCTACTTCGGCCGGCCCGCGGTAGCGGTACCGACCGGCCCAGCGTCCGGCGCGGAATCCTTCGGCCGCGCGTACCAGGACCGCCAGACGAGCCGGTGCAGCGGGATCAGCCTCGGGATGTCGCGGAGTCCGGGCAAGAACGGCACCGCCAGCAGTAGCAGCGTGGCCAGGCCTGTCATGTAGACCGCGATCATGTCGATGTTGGCCGAGTTGGTCCAGCCGGGAATCTGGTACCACATCGTGTACAGCCACAGCCACGGCTGGCCGGGATAGCTGCCGGTCTCGTTCATCACGCCCCACTGCTCGCCGGTGAGGTGCAGCGCCTGGGCCTTCTCGCTGAAATACTGTCCGTCCTCAAGGAACAGCAGCGGCTTGGTGAGGTTGGTGCCGTAGAACGGCTGCTGGGCGATGAGGTCGGCGTCCAGGGCCCCGCTGCGGGCAAGGGTCAGTTCGGTGGCCATCAGCGCGGGCACCGGCCCGTCGTTGACGGCGGGAACGACCGGGTTTCCGTTGCTGAACTTCACTTTCGGCACTACGGCGTAGTAGGCATCGGCCCACTTCAGCTGCTGGGCAGGCGACGCCGACTGGTAGGTTCTCAGCGCCCTGGCCAGCGCCGGGTCGGTGGGCGCGAGCTTGGACAGTGGCGAGATCACGAAATCCTGCGCCGCGTTGACCGGCTGGGTCACCCCGGCAATTGTCTGCGGGGAGAACCAGAGGCGCTGCACACTGCCGGTCTGGCCGGCCACGTACGGCGGTCCGTAGGTGGCGGTCTCGCTGGTCCCGTTGAGCTCCGTGGCCGCCGCGGCGATGAAGTCGGCCGGCATGATCCTGGCCCAGGTCCCGATCGTGACCGGCGGCACGTCCGGTGAGGACAGCAGGGCGGAAAGACCGAACGTCAGTGCGAGGATCACCACCGAGGCGATGGTGCCTTCCTTGAGGATGTCGTACCGGCGGGTCGGGCCACGCCACGGCGCGGCCTCGGCCGCGGCGACCTGCCGCCTGGTCAGCCGCTTTCGCAGCGGGGCGCCCCCGCCTTCCGCCCCGATCGGGTGTGCGACGCCGCGCACCCGGACCAGCAGCACATGCGCGCCGACGATCGCGACCAGGATGATCGGGACGAGCACGATGTGCCACATCAGCATCTGGCCGAAATTCATCACGTTGAAGAAGGCGCCAACGCCGACCGAGTTGAACGCGTCCTTGCCGCTGGTCGCGATCCACTGCGAGTCGAAGTTCTGCTGGGACAGGTAGCCGGTGAAGCACTCCACGACCGAAGCGACGAAGGCCACCACACCCGTAATCCAGGTCATCGCCCGGCGGCCGCGCCACGCGGCCATCCAGAACTTGCCCCACAAGTGGATGACAAGCAGCGCCATGAACAACTCGACGCTCCACAGGTGCAGGCTGTTGAAGAAATGGCCGACCCCGTTGTAGTGCCACCAGTCGGGGCCGCCGAGCGCGATGGCGAAACCGGACACGATCGCGATGCCGAGCGCGGCAATGGAGGCCACGCCGAAGACGTAGATCCAGGACGCCACGTAGGCCGGCTGATGGTCTGGCAGCAGCTTGTCGGGCGGCAGCGAGCGAATCGCCCGGCGCCGGACCCGCGCTGTCCACATCCGCGACGTGTCGTGGCTTGCTGTCGCAGCGGTATCCCCTGCCAGCGGATCGTCAATGGGACCGGCTGCCGTAGCGCCCCCGGGCTCGTCAAGGTGAGCCTTGGGAAATGGCAGCAGCAGGGCAGCGCCGAAAATCGCCACCATCACGGCGATGAGTACCAGGTTCGCAACGGAGATCGTGAAAATCGACCAGTGCACGTAGCTGCCAGGCTGGTTAAGGTCGATGGCGACAGGACCAGCGGCCATCGTATGGACGCGCATTAGCATGCTCCCTGGCTGCGGGCAACCCGCTGGGGTGGAGGTAGTAGTGACTGGCCGATTATGCCGCTGCCGCATATGAGCAGGCAGGGATATCGGTCATCGTCCGGCGGGCCTTTGGTCCTTGCCGGAACTCCGGCGCCTGGCTCCGCCACTGCGGCCTGCGCTCCCGTATACCCAGATGCGTATAGCGCCAATCGCCGCCGGACATGGCGCCCATCACACCGCGTTACGGGACATTGCGGCCCCGGGACATGCCGTGGCCGCCCCGGCCCCTCAGCTCGCGGATGCCCCCCGCCGCTCGCCGCCGAGCCGGCAGCAGAGCCGGCCGTCCCCAGTTCACCCGGACCTCGGTCACCGGGCCGCGGGACGATCGCTCCGGCTGCGAGGGCCCTTGGTCCGGCCCGCGGGCTGGGCGACTGCTCCCTGGCTGTGGCGGGGCGGACGGCATTGCCCGTTAGGCGGCTCACGTACGATCAGAGCAGTGCCGGACAGAGCAGTGCCGGAACAGCTTGCAGGGGAGTTACCGGTTGGAACCCTCGGATTCGCGCCCGGTAGTGCCGCAGATGCGGCTGGATGAGCTTCTCGCCGAGCTTCAAGTCCGCCTGCAGGCGGTACTGGCCACGCGCGACCGGACCCATGCGCTGCTTGAGGCCGTCATGGCGGTGGGCGGGAACCTTGAGCTTGAGATCGCGCTCCGCCAGATCGTCGAGGCGGCTGTCACCCTGGTCAACGCCCGGTACGGCGCGCTCGGCATCATCGGGGACGGGGGCCAGCTGGCTGAGTTCGTCCCGGTCGGGCTGGACGAGGCAGAGATCGGCAGGATTCACCACTGGCCGGAGGGGCGCGGCCTGCTCGGGGAGCTGATCACCAATCCGCGCGCGCTGCGCCTGCCGGATATCTCGGCGCACCCGCGGTCGTACGGCTTCCCGGCCGGGCATCCGCCGATGCGCTCGTTCCTGGGCGTGCCCGTGCGGATCCGCGACGACGTGTACGGCAACCTGTACCTGACCGAGAAGCTGGGCGGCGGTCAGTTCGATGAGGAGGACGAGGCCCTGCTCGTCGCCCTCGCCGCAGCGGCCGGAGTGGCGATTGACAACGCCCGGCTGTATGAGGAGGCCCGCAGGCAGCAGCGCTGGCTGCGGGCAAGCGCCGAGGTCACGCAGCGGCTCCTCTCCGGGTCGGCGTCGGAGGAAGTGCTTGCCCTGGTGACTCAGCGGGCGCTTGAGATATCCGGCGCGGACCTCGTGGCGCTCGCCCTGCCGGATGGCCGGCGGCAGCATCTGGTGATCGAGCATGCGACCGGCGAGGGTGCAGCCGAGGCGCTGGGCCTGGTGCTTCCTGCCCAGGGCTCAGTCTCCGGGCTCGTCATGGATTCCGGCGAGCCCAAGGTCCTGCAGGACTTCAGCGCCGATAAGCGGGTCGCCGCTGTCGCGCGCCAGCATATGCCCCTGGGGCCTACGGTGCTGGTGCCGTTGGGCGCGCCCGGCAACGTCCGCGGCGTACTGACCGCTGGCCGGCGCCGTGGCGCGATGCAGCTGGCGCAAGCGGCCATTGACATGGTGATCACGTTCGCGGCACAGGCCGGCATCGCCCTCGAGCTGGCCGAGCATCGCCGGGACGTCGAGCGCTTCGCGGTGTTCGAGGACCGGGACCGGATCGCTCGTGACCTGCACGACCTGGTCATCCAGCGGCTCTATGCCACCGGCATGTCGCTGGAGGGCACCGCCGCGCTGCTGACTGAGCCGGAGGCCGCTGGCCGAGTCAGCAAGGCTGTGGACGCTCTGGATGAGACGATCAAGCAGATCCGCTCGGCGATCTTCGCGCTGCATTCCCGAAGCGACGGGCAGCCGCCTAGCCTCCGTTCCCAGATCCTCGAGGTCGTCGCCGAGATGAGCAGCCCGCTTGGTTTCGCGCCGTCGCTGCGGATGGCGGGCAGGCTAGACGAGCAGGTCACGCCCGAGATCGGCGAGCATCTGCTCAGCGCGCTGCGCGAGGCCCTGTCCAATGCCGTCCGGCACGCGCGTGCCACCCGTGTCGAGGTGGCCATCGAGGCCGGCCAGGACCTCGTCCTCACCGTCAAGGACAACGGCGTCGGCATGAAGCAGACCAAGCGCCGCAGCGGGCTCGCCAACCTGGAAGAACGGGCGAGCAAGCTGAGCGGGACAATGCGGGTCACGCCGGCCCGTGGCGGCGGGACCGAGCTGGAATGGCGCGTACCGCTGCCCGCTCATGGCTAGGCTCGCCCAGCCGGCCCGATCATGATCTACGCTGCGGGACTCGCGGCCCGCAGCCGCGGATATCAGCTGCCCCGGACCCGTTCGCTGTGGTCCTCGTCGCCGAAGATGCGCGCCGCGTAGGCAGCCGCCTGCGTCCTGCGCTCCATACCCAGCTTGGCGAAGAGCGCGGAGACATAGTTTTTGACCGTCTTCTCCGCCAGGAACATCCGCTCGCCGATCTGGCGGTTGGTCAGTCCCTCCCCGATCAGCTCTAGGATGCGCCGCTCCTGCTCGGTGAGACCTGACAGCGGATCGGATCGGACCGCCTGATCCCGCATCCGCTTCATCACCCGGCTGGCCGCCTCCGGATCAAGCATCGACTCGCCAGCGGCGACGGTCCGTACCGCGCCGACCAGGTCAGTGCCACGGATCTGCTTCAGCACGTACCCGGCCGCGCCGGCCATGATCGCGTCGAACAGCGCGTCGTCATCGCCGAACGAGGTCAGCATCAGGCAGGCGACCTCTGGCATCCTCGACCGGATCTCGCGGCAGACACTGACGCCGTCGCCGTCCGGCAACCGCACGTCAAGCACGGCCACATCAGGCCGAAGCGCGGGAATCCTGGCGAGGGCCGACGTGGCAGTGCCCGCCTCGCCCACGACGACGAGGTCTGGCTCCCCCTCCAGCAGCTCTCTTACCCCCCGCCGCACGATCTCATGATCATCAAGCAGGAAGACCTTGATCTGCTTGCCCTCGTACGCCGCCCGCTCAGACTGCGAATGGCCCATCTTGCACCCATCTTCCGGAGGGTCAGGCTACCCAACCATCCCACCTTAGCCGGGAGGCGCCGCCAGGCCAGGTTCCATGATCGGCGGGCGCCCCGTCAACGCAGCCGCCCGCTGGCGTCCCTACCGGAAGTGACTGGGCGGCCTCGCAGGCAGGAGTCAGCCTAAGCGCGCCCGGCACCCAGGCACGTGACCATGATCATGACACAAAGCAGGCTGCCGCCGACGACCGGTATCCAGCTTATGTCAGTCTTGCCACTAAACGCTCGGCGGGCTGGCAATGAGGTCCCCAGTTAAACGAAACCGGGCCTGCTCTCTAGCTGGGACCCGATCGGATCCTGCTACCGAGGCGGCGGCCAGCGCGGCCACCGGCGCCATTTCAGTCTCGCCGCGGTTCATATTTGTCCTGGAGCGGGTGAGCCCGGGCGGATAGAACTGCAGCACCGTATAGGCGGAGCTGGCCGCGAAGCTAACAAAGGGAGGTCCTGCGGGAGTCAAGTCCAGACGAGCGAGAATGGTAATTGATTTCTGATTGCGACATAATCGTGAAACGGAGAGCGAGCAAGAGCCGCGACTCTACTGGTGGTGCCATGGACATGGACAGGCAACGGGCGCTGGCGGCGATGCCGCTGCACGCGATTACTGCCCGCTGCGGCGAGGCGGGCCTGCGGGACCGGTTCGCGATCGAGATCGCGAGCTTTCCTGAGCCGGACCGGCGGCGGCTTGACCGGGCGCTGGAGGTGGCCGCGCGGCTGCACGCCGCCGACCGTCGCCAGCGCGAGCCTTACCTCAACCACCTGCTGCGGGTAGCTATCCGGATCATTTGCTACTACGACATCAGGGATGCCGATGTGATCTGCGCCGCCCTGCTGCACGATGCCGTCGAAGATCACGCCGCTGAACTGGCCGCCGAGGGCGGCATTCCGGGCGCCCTGGCCGTGATCGCCGCGCGGTTCGGGGACCGGGTGGCAGACCTGGTCGGCGCGGTCACCAACCCGAGCTATGAGCCAGGGCAAGACCACCACGAACAGTACCGCGAGCACGTGCTCGCCAGCCTCGCCGCAAATCCGTGGGCCCGGGTCATCAAGGCCTCGGATTTCACCGACAATGGCGTCGGCCTGATCCACACGACCGGGCCTAGAGTGGCCAGGCTCGCCGCCAAGTACGCGCCGCTCGTGCCTGGCCTGCGGGAGCTCATCGCCCGGCCGGACACCCCGCTGAGCGAGGCCGTCAAGGCGCATATCATCGGCCAGCTAGACCGTGCGCAGGACCGGTTCACGGTAATGACGAGCGGGCCGCCCAGGGCCGGGGGCAACGGCTTCCGGCGGGAGTGACCGGCGGACGGCCAGGCGGGCGCACCAGGCGGGCCAGCACGGGGCTCAGGAAACTCCCCGCGACCACCGATGACAGCATCGCAGGCACCGCAAACCGAACTGTCGGGGTGCCACTGGCCGGGCCTGACGATGCCTGGCCGCAGACGAAAATGTACGTATTGCCTCGTTCCGGCCATCAATGATCAGCAAAGACCAAGTCTGCGGTCAGCATGCTTTCAGCTTGCTCCCGGGATCGCGGTCAACCATGAGGTAGCAGCTGCACCGATACGCAGGGGAGCCGATCCCATGAGCACGATCTACGATCAGACGGTGACGGGGGAATCAGAGCAGACCGGACCGTACCCGCCCTGGCCCGGTTCCGGAGGTCCAGGCGAGCCAGGCGGCCCGGTCGGCTACGGCGGCGGGCCCGACGGCCCGGGCAGCCCGGTCCGGCGTTTCCGCCGCGGTCTCATCGCAGCCGCCGCCGCTGTCGC
Organism: uncultured Actinomycetes bacterium; assembly: GCA_963774825.1. GTDB lineage: Bacteria > Actinomycetota > Actinomycetes > Streptosporangiales > Streptosporangiaceae > DATBGO01. The sequence continues at coordinate 78,865 of CAVZGW010000029.1, forward strand.
GGTCGGGCTCGCCACCGTCGTGGCGCTGCAGGCCACGACGGGCAACACCGCGCTGACCACATCCCAGATCGCCGCTCAGGTGAGTCCCGGCCTCGTCGACGTGGTCTCCACGCTCGGCTACCAGCACGCACAGGCGGCCGGCACCGGGCTGGTGCTGACGGCGTCGGGTGAGGTGCTCACCAACAACCACGTCATCGAGGGCTCCACCGCGGTGAAAGCCACCGATGTCGGCAACGGGCGAAGCTACCCGGCCAAGGTGGTCGGCTATGACCGGAGCCATGACATCGCAGTCCTCCAGCTGGAGGGTGCGTCCGGGCTTTCGACCGTGACCCTGGGCGATTCCGGCAGCGCCGCGGTCGGCCAGGAGGTGGTAGCCCTCGGGAACGCGGGCGGCAAGGGGGGCGCCCCGTCGGTGGCCACCGGCCGGATCATCGGGCTCGGCGCGTCGGTCAGCGCGTCGGACGAGGCGGCGAGCACCGCTGAGCAGCTGACCGGGCTCATCCACCACAACGCCGCAATCCAGCCGGGCGACTCGGGCGGCCCGCTGGTCAATACCGCAGGTCAGGTGATCGGCATCGACACCGCCGCCTCCTCAACGTTCCAGTTCCGGCCCGGGCAGAGCCAGACTCAGGCCTTCGCGATCCCGGTCAACCAGGCGAGGTCCATTGCCAGCCAGATCGAGGCCCGCACCTCCTCGGGCACCGTGCACATCGGCGCTACCGGATTCCTCGGCGTCGAAGTAAGGGCTACGGCCGACGCCGCGGCGAACGGCGTGCCGGCCGGCACCGGGGCCGCCGTGGCCGGTGTCCTGCCCGGATCCCCCGCGGAGCGGGCTGGCCTCACCGACGGTGATGTCATCGTTTCGGCCGCCGGCCGCTCGGTCTCGTCACCTTCAGCGCTCCAGTCTGCACCGCGACGGCGGCAAGGTCAGGCATGAGACGCTGGCGAACCTGTCCGGCCTGCCGGCGAGACGATCGACGCGATCGAGGCGGCGCTGGAGGGCACGACGCTGGTCGCGGCCGGCGCAAGCGGTTCGATCATCGCGGTCGTTGCCGCACGGGCATGTCGCTGCGGTGTAGGCTATGGCCGCCAAGCTGGGCCTGCCGGCGCTGCTGGGCCCGGCCTGCGCCGAGCGGGACCTGGCGCTGGCGTTGATCATGTCCCGGGTGGTGGCCCGGCATTCAAGCTGGCCACCTGACCTGGTGGGCTGAGACCACCCTGGGCGCCGACCTGGGCGTGGACGGCGCCTCCACCGATCGACGTGTACGCGGCGATGGACTGGCTGGACGACCGGCAGGCCGCGATCGAGGGGAAGCTGGCCGAACGGCATCTGGCCCCGGAGGCCGAACCCGGCGCGGATGGCGCTGTTCGACCTGTCGAGCTCGTGGGTGGAAGGACGGTGCTGCCCGCTGGCCGCCCGCGGCTACTCCCGGGACGGCAAGGAAGGCAAGCTGCAGATCGAGTACGGGCTGTCACCGACCCCGACGGGCCGCCCGGTCGCGGTCCGGGTGCTGCCCGGCAACACCGGCGACCCGGCCGCGTTCACCCAGATCGTGCAGGTGGTCCGGGACAAGTTCGGGCTGGAGAAGATGGTCATGGTCGGCGACCGCGGCATGATCACCAGCGCCCGGATCGCAGGCCCTGAACCAGCGGGAGGACGGGACCAGCGGCGGATCTACGGGTGGATCACCGCGCTGCGCGCTCCGGCCATCAACAAGCTCATGGCCGACGACGGCCCGCTGCAGCTCAGCCTGTTCGACCAGCAGAACCTGGCCGAGATCACCAACCCGGACTACCCCGGCGAGCGGCTGGTCGCTTGCCGCAACCCGGTCCTGGCCGCCGACCGCGCCCGCACCCGCGAGCGAGCTGCTCGCCGCCACCGAGAAGCTGCTGGCCCCGATCATCGCCCGCGTACGCGCCGGGCAAGCTGGCCGGCGCCGGCGACGATCGGCATCGAGGTCGGCAAGGTGATCAGCAAGTACAAGACCGGCAAGCACTTCGAGGTCACCATCACCGACACCAGCCTGGCCGTCGCCCGCAGCCAGGCCAGATCGACGCCGAAGCCGCCCTGGACGGGTTCTACGTGCTGCGCACCCGCGTCCCGGCCAGCCAGCTGGAGCCCCCGGCGTGGTCACCGCCTACAAGAACCTCAAATACGTCGAGCGCGACTTCCGGCACATCAAGGCCGACGACCTGGACCTGCGGCCCGTCTACCACCACCTCGAAGAACGCGTCAAGGCCCACGTGCTGATCTGCATGCTCGCCTGCTACCTGACCTGGCACCTGCGCCGAGCCTGGGCGCCGCTGACCTTCACCGACGAGAACCCGCCCGAGCCAGGCGACCCCGTCGCCCCCGCCCGCCGCTCCACCGCCGCCCAGGCCAAGGCCTCCCGCCAGCACGACCAGGCCGGCCGCCCCTACCGCAGCTTCCGCGGCCTCCTGGACCACCTGGCCACCCTGACCCGCAACCAGGTCCGCTTCGCCGGCGCCACCGCCACCGTGGCCATGCTCGCCGAGCCCACCAGCGCAGCAACGCGAGGCCTTCGACCTCATCGGCACCCCGATCCCGCTCACCTTGAAGTAGCCAGAACACCACCCCGCCAGCAGGCAAAACCCCAGGCCAGCGACAGAACCGCCTACCCAACTGGCCGTAACTTCGGGCTAGCGCAGCATCACCCGGGGGACAGCGTCACCATCGGCTGGACAGACCAGTCCGGCCAGGCACATTCCGCGACTATGGTGCTCACCACCGGTCCCGCAGCCTGAGCACCGCGGCCGAGGAGTGCCGTCAGCTCAGCCGGCGGCCCGGACCGGATGAATCCGGCGATCACGGCACCGAGCAGTTCTCCAGCGTCCTCCTGCAGGAAGTGGCCGGCTCCCACGATCACCGGGTGCTCGATGTCGCGGGCGCCCGGCACCGCGGTTTTGAGAATCGGCGCCATCGCGCCAGTGATCGCGTCACGGTCGCTGAAGGCAACGAGGAAGGGCCGTTCCCAGGTGGACAGCTGGCGCCAGGCTGCCCGGTTCGCCGCAGCCGCCAGATCATCCGGCGCCGTCGGCACCAGGCCGGGCATCGCCCGCGGCCCGGCCATGAAGGTCTCGTCGGGAAACGGCGCATCGTAGGCCGCGAGTACCGCCCCGGACAGCGCCGTCTGGCAGCCGGCCTGCACGAGCCTGGACGCCTGCAGGCGCGGCGCGGTCCGCACGACCTCGCGAAATCGAAGCCAGGCCTCGGGCATCGGCTGGTCACCGGTGGGCAACCCGGTATTGGCCGCGACCACGCGGGCGAACCGGTCCGGGTGCTCAGCTACCAGCCGCAGCCCGATCAGGCCGCCCCAGTCCTGCCCGACGAGAGTCACCCCGCGCAAGTCAAGCGAGTCGAACGCGAGCGCGCGGATCCACTCCACATGCCGCTCATAGCTGTGGTCAATGATCTCGGTCGGCTTGTCGGACCGCCCGAAGCCCACCAGATCCGCCGCGATCGCGCGCAGCCCCGCGTCGGCGAGCACCCCCATGACGCGGCGGTACAGAAACGACCAGCTCGGCTCGCCGTGCAGCAGGAGCACCGGTTCCCCGTCGGCAGGCCCGGCTTCCACATAGGCGATCCGCAGGCCTTCCACCTCCGCATAGCGCGGCGGATAGGCGAAATCAGGCAGCCCGGCAAAACGATCCTCGGGGGTTCGCACAGCTCGCATCCGACCAATGCTGTCATGACTGAGGACGCCGGTCAGGGGCCCGCCATGGAGATCAATTCGTCAGCGCCAAGGGTGTTGATCACCTGACCGGACCGGATGCCGAAACTCTCGGCACGCCTGCAGCCACTGTCCAGCCAGTCGAGCTGGCCGGGCGCGTGCGCGTCCGTGTTGATGGCGAACAGGCAGCCGGCCTCGGCAGCCAGGCGGAGCAGCCAGTCCGGCGGATCCTGCCGTTCTGGCCTGCAGTTGATCTCAACCGCGACACCGTGGTCACGACAGGCGGTGAACACGGTTTCCGGGTCGAAGACCGACTCTGGCCGGCCGCGTCCGGTGATCAGCCTGCCGGTGCAATGCCCGAGCACGTCAACGTGCGGGCTGGACACCGCGGCCACCATGCGGCTGGTCATCAGCTCGGCGGGCATCCGCAGGTGCGAATGCACGCTGGCGACGACGACGTCGAGGCGGCCGAGCAGGTCGTCCCGCTGGTCGAGGGTGCCATCGTCGAGGATGTCGTCTGAGTGTCATCTATCTGATGATCGTCCCAAGTGGTCACGTAGACGTTGCGGTCGGTCGGGTACCCGCAGGCGGCAAGCTCGTTCTCTAACTGCTCGCGCTCAACCGCGACCGTCATAGGTTGGCCGCCGATCTCCAGCGTGATCATATTGCCCGGAGCCATGCCAGGAACCTAACGCGCAACGTCGGCCAGCCCTGGGAACCGCGCCGTACCGCGGTTGGCACAGCGTGGTAGGCGCGCTGGGTAGGGGCACAGAAAGTGCTCACGGCCAGAAGACGGATCACATGACCGGGGATGTGCCTGGGAGGCGTTATGACCAGGCGCCGTTTTTCTTCTCGGCCGGGAGGTAGCTTCCGTCGGCGACCCGCCGTGGCACTTCCTGGGACTCGCGGATGACCCGGCGGCGGCCGTCAGGGCTCGACGGCCAGTTGTCCCGGGTGACCAGACGTCCCGGCGTAGACCGGTTCCCATCCGATCGCGTACAGCGGCACGGCTTCGGGGAGCTGGGTGCGCAGGCAGTACACCGCGCGCAGGTGATACCACTTGGACACCGCGACGAGCGGCAGTCCCATGGCGAGCGCTTCGCGCAGGTAGGGCAGGGAAAGCTCGACGTTCTGCCAGGTGTCCTTGGACTGGTCCTCGACGCGTACCGCGCTGGCGGGTACGCCCGCTGCGGCGAGCTGGCGCGCGAACTCGCGTCCTTCCACGATGCCGTTGTGCCGGTTGATGCCGCCGGTCGCGATGATCAGCGGCGCGAGACCGCGATGATACCGGTCGGCGGCGATGCGGGCGGGCGCGGCCTGGTTGGTGCCGAACAGGACCAGCGCGGACGGCTCGGTGTCGGGCGGTGGGGCGTCGATGTCCACGCTGGCGGTCAGCGCGGCGATCTGCGCGGCGGTCAGCTCATCGTCAGTCATCGGTGTTCCCTTCGCCGCTGGCGGGCTGCGGGAAGCGCCAGCCGCGTGCCCGCGTCGATGTACCGGGCTCGGAAATCCGCCGCGTGCGCGGAATCAGGCGACCTGGCTGCTAGCGACTGGTCCAGCTGCCCGGCTAGCACCATGGTTGGCCACACGATCGCCCGGATTCCAGTGCCGCCGCCCCGGCTGCTGCCGCTTCGTCGATCTCGCCCAGCCCGGCTGCTGCCAGCGCGAGGATCGGCAAGCGTACGCGCGTATTTGGTCGGCTGGTCTCCAGGCGCGCGGGTGTGCGGGCGGTAGGCGGTTTCGATGATCCGGCGCGTCATCTCTGCCGCCTCGCTGTGCCTGCCCACCAGCAGCAACGAGGTAGCCGTGTAGGGCGGGTCTTCGGCGCGCGGCAGTGAGTAGATGCTGGAGGTTGGGGCGGCGGGCCCGAGCTGGCTCATCGCCGTGGCGGCCCGGCGGCGTGCGGCCGACATGCCGGCTATGTCGCCGACCCTGGCCAGGCAGCGCATTTCCTGCGCGGCGAGCTTCGCGCGTGCGACCGTCCCCTCGGCGCCTCGGCCTGGCCCCGGCGTGCGGCAGCCGCAGAGCGCACTGGTTCCCCTTGGTACCAGGCAATCAGTGACCGGGTGAGTGCGGCCCAGCCGAGCAGCTCGGGGTATCGGGCCTCCTGGCCGCGCCGCTCGGTGTCAGCGCACCACACCAGGGCGGCCGCGTGCTCGCCAAGATCAGTCGCTGAGATCGCCAGCAGACTTGACAGCCCATCCCGTCGTGATGCCCAGCTCCGGCCGCCGGGCCAGGCTCCCTCGGTCGAGCAGCATCCCGGCGAATGACCGGGCGCTGACAAGCTCGTCGTAGACAGCTATGGACGGTGCGACGGCAACGATCCGCGCGTAGTGGCGTACCAGTTCGCCCAGGCCGTCTTCAGCGATTTCGGACCCACGGTTGCCGTTCATCACGACCTGAAGAGCTTCGACGGCTCTGAACGGCTCGCTGGAGCCGGTGGCGCGTCCCCCTTGCCTGCCGGGTGTGCTGCGGGTGACGCTCGCGGCGAGGTTGCCCACGGCGCCGAGATACCTGTCCAGCGTCTCGGCCAGCTGTGATGACGGGCGGGCCTTGCCGCTGCGCAGGTTCGAAATATGGCCGGGGTTGCAGTAGGCCGCGCGAGCCAGTTCGCGCACTCCGATGCCGCGCGCCTGCATCAAGCGCGCCAGCTCCCTGCCGAAGTCATTCATCTCACGCGTACCGATTTGCTCGTAAAGGCTATGTCGGCGTTGCGTGTATGGCGTTGTTTGGCATACACGCAACGTCTTCAGGCTATGTCGTCGGCGCGGTTGACTGCCGGTATTCATGTCGATACGGCAGCAGGGAGAGCGCCGGATAACCGGGCAGACAACCGGGACCGTGCCGCGGGTACCGCATGCGACCCAGGGCGTGAGGGATTCAGGGGAACAGCCCAACGCCGTCGGCCAAGATCCGGGAGACCCAGTAGGGCTTGCTGGCGGCTGGGCGTCGTGGGCTCGGGCATTTCTTGGTAACCCTCTCAATGCTCGGGCAGCGCGACGGTTCGTGGCTGGGCTACTGGAGGGCTCGCCGTTTGGTGACGACGCCGCTCTGGTGCTGTCTGAACTGTTCACGAACGCGCTCCTGCACACCGCTTCCGGGCAGCCGGGTGGGCTGGTCATTGTGCAGGTAATGCGCTGGCGGCTGGGAGTGCGGATCGCGGTGACCGATCAGGGATCATCCGCTGGGCCGGTTATCCGCGACTCTCCCAGCGTGGGCGCGCCAGCCGAGAGCGGGCATGGCCTGTACCTGGCAGCTCACCTTGCCCAGCACCTTGACTGGCACGACGACGCCTCCGGACGGACCGTCGCGGCCGTCCTCGGCCAGCCCCTGCCCACGCCCAGCGGGCCACTACTAGTCCAGCCGAGCACAGCCAGCATCCCAGTGGGCGCCAGCGGGTCGGCGGGGCGGTGAAGCATGGGCGGGCTGATCCCAAGTGTGAAGGAATTCGAGATGGGAAGATGGCCGCGCGATCTGACACCTGAGGCCTCCGTGCGTGATCGCTTCGGTGCTGAGCTGCGCAGGTGGCGGCTGGCGCGCGGGCTGACGCAGCACGCGCTGGCCGGGCTGATCTGGCATAGCCAGGAACTGTTGGCCAAGGTAGAGAAAGCCGAACGATGGCCGACTTGGCATTTGGCCACCCAATGTGATGTGGCACTGCGGACGGGTGGCCTGCTGGCCAGGCTGTGGCCTGCGGTGGAGCGGCAGCGGCTGGCCGGTGACCGCCGTGGGCTGGGCCCGGCTGGGCGGACGGCTGCGGATCACGCTCCGGAGCGCTCGTAGATTAACGAGTCGCTGGTGCAGGGTGGGCCGTCATCTGCGGGGCCGCGTTCAGCCACTGCCTGAGCTGGGCGGCAAGGTCGGCGAGGACACTGGCCCCCATCTTCCATTGGATGGCGGTCCCGCCCTGGGCGGTGAACGTGGCGCAGTTGTCGGCGCGGTCGTCGATGAGCACGGCGTCGGTGAAGCTGACGCCGTGCATGGCGAGCCAGGGTCCGAAGAACGTTTGGGGGTCTTCGCTTTTCAGCGCTCCGGCCTGGCTGGAGCAGATGATGTCATCGCAGATGACGGCCCAGTCCGCCAGGGTTCCGCGGTCCTTCTTCCGGTGGCGGCTTGCGGCTGCGGGCGTGCTCGAAAGCGCGGGCGAAGCAGTCCATGTTGTCGGTGGCGATCACGACCATGGCTTCGGCGCGCAGGTGCGCGCAGAACCTCGAACAGCTCGGCGTTGACCTTCATCTTCGCGCAGTCCAGGTCCAGGCGGCGGGCCAGGAAGTCGTCGCGGAACCGGCCGCTGAGCTGGATGCCCATCTGCAGCGATGACCTGGTCGGAGGACAGCAGGCCCTTCATCCACTCGTTGGCGATGTTGCGGGCTGGATCGAACACCCCGGCCATGCCCGCTTCGAGCTGGGCGTGCAGCGGGTGGGTGGCGCTGTTGCGGATCGAGGTCCAGAAGGGATCGCGGGACAGCACGCCATGCCAGTCGGAGAAGATCACCCGTCCCGGCAGCGGCACCTGGTTCATACGGCTCCCTGTGATGGGCACCTGTCCGGTCTCGTGCCGGATGCTGCGCTGCTGCGAGCCGCGCCAGTTCCGGTAGCTCTAGCGTGGCATCAAGCCAGGCGACGTGAGGGGTTTTCCGGTCGGCGAGCCGCCGGAAATATGCGCGGACGGCGGCGTTGAAGTCCGGGTCGGTGTAGATGCTGCCGGGCGGGAATTTGCCCGGGTTCCGGCCCTGGACGGCGTCTTGCGGCAGGTCCAGGTAGAGCACCAGGTCCGGCCATGCGGGGATGGGGGAGCTGCGCAGCAGCCGGGCAGAGGGGGCCAGGAAGCCGGTACCGGTCTTGCGCTGAAGGGCGTAGGAGTTGGCGAGCAGGGTGTGCACGCTGCGGTCCTCCAGGATGACATCGCACCCGTGCGGCACCTGCGCCAGCCGCCCGGCCTCGATAAGCAGGAGCTGGCGCAGCGCCTGCTCGCGTTCGGCTACCGAGCCTGCTTCCTGGCGCGGCAGGAACCGGCCGCCGCCGGCGTGGTCGGCGTAGCAGGGCACGAAGGCAACGGCCAGATCGCGCAGGTGCCCGGACCAGCAGGCGGCCCAGGGTGGTCTTGCCCGCGCAGCATGGGCCTTCCAGCGCCACGATCAGCGGCTGGCCGTCATGCCCCGGCCCCCGTTCGGTTTTCCCGGCGCCGGACCCGCCGCCGAGCAGCCGTACCCACCCCAGGATGCCGCCCGCGCCGTGCACCCCGCAGGCCAGCGGGAAGAAGCCGCAACGCGGGCCAGCCGGGCGCCGGGCGGCCCTGGTGCGCCGAGCCAGGTTTCGGTCAGCACGACCTGCGCGGCGCAGACGGCCGCGTAACAGCCCGCTGCCACCCGTACAGCGGGCTGCCGGCGGCGATCAGGACGCAGACCAGGGCGGGGACGATCAGGCAGCCGACCCATTCGGCCGCGGACCCGAACGCCGAGACGGCCATCATCTTCGCTGTGCCAGCCGGGGCGCGTCGCTGGGTCCTTCAGGTAGCGGGCGAACCGGGCCGGGCCGAAAAACCAGCGGGCCGCCTGCTGTCCACCTGGGCGGTCACGGTGGCGGGTACCTCGGCGGTGTCCAGGCTCGGCACGGGGACCATCGGCAGGGCGCGGGAGCAAGGATGAAGCTGTAGTGCATGTCCTCCAGGGGCGAGCGGGCCGGGAAAGGCAGCTTCTGCAGCAGGGAAAGCCGGACGCACAGCCCATGTCCGGTCACGTGCGCGTACACGCCCGAGCACAGCGCCCGTCTCACCGCGCTGACCTGGGCTGACCGGTTGAGGAGCCGGGGAATCTCATACCCCAGGACGAACCTGTTGGCACGCAGCGCCCCAGCCCCGCACACTGCCATCCCCGCCCTCCGCAGACGGCAAGCCGGACCGCCATGGCTTCCCAGCCGCGCGGCCCACCGTCGGCCCGGAGCGAGGGAGGTGCGCCCTGACTACCGGCCCGCGCATCGGCCCACCCCGGCCCACCCAGACCGAGCACGCCGACCCGATCGAGGCCCGCATCCGCGAGCAGGCGAAGACCGAGTGGGGAGTTGCCGACAAGCGGCGCCGGATCAGGGCCTGTGAGAGCGAGCAGGTCGCGCGGCAGCTCCAGGCGGCCTGCGGCGGTGAGCTGGTCTACCGCCGGACCTGGATCACAACCTGGTCCTAGGGCTCGCCGCTATCCGCGAGGGAAGCACGGCCCCGGGCACGCGCTGCCACTCCTGGGCGTGCGTGATCAGGGCGGGCAGCGCTGCAGGACACAGGCGGCTGTCACCGTCACGGAGCCGGAACGCGTCGCTGTAAAGCTCCAGCCAGCCAAGCCGCGTCTCGGCGCCTTGCCGGTCAGCGAAGCAGGTTACTTCCCAGTCGCGCAGGAACTTCGCGCGCCCCGCCGAATTGAGAGCCGCCCAGTGATCGGCCACCTTGATGCCGCTCTCGGCCTCGCGCCACTCGAACGAGTCAGGCTCGTGGGGCTGGCTGCGCAGCGCGGTGATCTGCGCCTCCGTCTTCGCGAGAGACGCCTTCATGTCCTCGTCGCCGGGATCGTCCGCCAGCAGTTCCCGGCGGCGTTCCGCCGCCCGCTCCAGGCGGGCGATATCCGCGGCGTGGTCGTCTCCGTGGACAACGCGCTTCTCCAGCAGGACGCGCCCGCCGGCCTCGTGCAGGACCAGTCCCTCTACCAGCGGCTCGATCCGGTCAATGCGGATGTTCAGACCGCATGACTTGCACGTGTAGTAGGCGGGGTGCTCGCGCTCAGCCAGCCGTTCCGGTTCCAGTTCAAGATCCGGGGAGACCTCGCCCAGGAGCGTCTCCACCGTCATCCCGAACGCGCCCGCGATCAGCCTGAGCGTCCGCATTGACGGGCGCTGCAGGCCACGCTCGATCTTGTTCAACTGGGAGTCGGAGAGCGTTGTCCGCTCGGCCAGCTGGCGCAGCGATAGACCAGCCCGCTGGCGCTGTCCGAGAAGGAAGGCGCCGAGGGCGGCCAGCTGATCCGGCGAAGCGAACTGGACCGACTCACGTCGAACCTCGTGCCAGGTCGTATGACGCCGCGAGCCGTACATGCGCACCGCCGTCCCCGGGTTGAACGGCCTGGGGGAGCACGCCCGGCAGAACAGCACGCGATAGAGCATGTGCCGCGACTGGGCCTGCCCCGGGCGCGGGAACCCGCCTTGATGGCCTCCTGCAGCTCATCCCAGGTCTCCTGGTCGATCAGCGGCTCGTCGGTGAACGTGACCGGCTGGCCGTCCTTGCCGCGCCTGGTCGCGACCACCTGCCCCTTCTTGTAGCCCGGCGTGCCCTTGACGCCGGTCTCGCCCTTCAGCACGACGACGTGGCCGAGCAGCAGCGGCGACGTGAGAATCTTGCTGACGGTGGTGGCGTTCCACTTGCCGCCGCGCGGGGCCGGGATGTCCGCGCTCGTTCAGCCCGCCGGCTATCGCGCTGAATCCGCTGCCCGCGATGCGCTGCTGAACCATCCACCTCACGATGGGGGCTTCGTCGGGGTCCTGGACCCGCCACCAGCCCTTGTTGGCGGTCAGGTGGCTCAGGGCAGCGGCGCTCACCGTGGCATAGGCAGCGCGGCTAATAGCCATAACCTGGAGTGCCGCCACCCCAGCGGCCCTCATCGCTCAGTCTCCTTGGCCGCCTTGCGGCGCCTCGTCGCCATCCTCTCGCGTTCACGCTGAGCGGCGAGAATACGGTCCTCAAGCGGCTGGCGCCCGCGCTCGGTGCTCGTGTCGGTGCCGTCGCTGACATCGATGATGACCTTCCCCAGCGCCGCCATGTCCCGGGCGAACTGGAGGTAGTCGAGCATGTCGCGGCTGAGCCGGTCCATCTCGTCGGCCAGGAAGCCGTCAATCTGCCCGATCCTGTCCGGGGCCAGCCACGGGCCCAGGCCGGGGCGCTCCCTGATCGGGTCGGCCCCCGACACGTCCATGTCCACGTCCACGAAGATCACATGATCGCCGTGGTCCTCGGCATAATCTGTGATCCTGGCTCGCTGGCCTGCCGGGTTGACGGACGAGTCCTTGTAGTGCGAGAGCCTGAGCGGCGCTAACAGCGTCCGGTCCATGTTCATAAATATACCACTCCGACCAGTCTGAGTGGGTGTGGCAGTCGCCGCGCAGCGCCGCGCGCAGGCCAGTGCGCTCGGCCTGCCGGTGCCTCGGCGAGCAGCTGGGCCAGGTAGTCAGGCTGCTGGCCGCCAGCAGCCTGGGTGATGACGTCCGCGGTGACCGGGCCTATCCCGGGCAGCGCCGCGAGTGTGCCCTCGGCCATCCGGTGCTCCAGCTCGCCCGCCGGGAGATCCTCCGCCACCTGGGCGGCCCGGCGGAACGCCCGCACCCGGTAGGTCGGCGCGCCAGCCCGCTCGAGCTGGAACGCGATCTGCCGCAACGCAGCTACCGGGCCCACTTGTCCTCCAAACCGGGCATCCGCCGGGGCCGCCCATGGACCGCCTGCACTGCCCGGCCATCCGCGCCAGCCTGCGGCGCCCGCGGGCGCCAGTGCCCGCAACCCGCGCCAGCCTGCGGCGCCGCGCTGTCCTGCGCCCGGCACCAACTGAGGACCGACGGTCTGGCGTGGTGCATTATCAGGGCGACGCGCTGAAGGCGGCTAGCCTCCGGAGCCGCCTGACGATGTCCTCGTGAACGGCTTCCGGCGCCAGGGCGCCATCGACCGTGAACATCCATTCCCGCCCTGCGTAGTACTCGAGCAGTGGCACTGTCCTTTCCTGGTATACCTGCAGCCGGTGGTCAATAACAGCCTCGGTGTCGTCTGACCCCCGGCCGCGGGCTGCGAGCCTGCGCACCAGTTCCGCTCGGGGGACGTCCAGGTGGATGGCGGCCTGCACCTCTGCCCCGAACGCCCGCACCACCTCGTAGGACGCCTTCGCTTGCTCGACGGTCCGCGGGAAACCGTCGAGGACATAGCCGGCGGCCGCGGCCTGTACGGGCTTGCGCAACATGTCCATGACCACGCCGTCCGGGACCAGGTCTCCCGCCTCAACGTAGGACTTCACCCGCTGCCCGAGGGAGGTCCCGGCTCTGACATGCTGGCGCAGCAGGTCTCCGCTGGAGATGTGCGCGATGCCGAACCGGGCGGCGAGTCGTTCCGCCTGCGTTCCCTTGCCGGAACCAGGAGCGCCGATCAGCAGCAGCCGCATTTGACCCCTGCCCGGTAGCCGTGGGATACCACGTGGTTTCCGCTCCTCCTGTCAGCAGCGACGGCGCGCGTCGCGTGATCAGACCCGTCCGAACAGTATGAACCGGGTGATCGCCGAGATCGACACCGTCAGTTCACGCAGTGCCCAGCGGGACCCCCCGGCGAAACACGCTCAGGTATCCGACGCGTTCGCTGGCGGCCAGCTTGTAGACGTCGCCGCCGGCCCCGCCGAAGTGCTGCCAGGTTGGGCCTGGCTCGCCCGAGAAGGCTGAGATGCGACGTCACGCGCCGGTCACGGCGGGGGCTTGGCGCTACTGCGAGTCGTACCTGAAGCCCTCGAGGAAGCGGCGGAACACCCCGCCCTCTCGCGTCAGGGGCGGAGCGGGCGGCGGGGCTTCAGGGCGTTCCGTGCCGACCGGCTCGTCGTAGTCAGCCCGGGCGATGGCGTCCACGATCTGGGCCTCATCGAACATGTCCGATCCGGGAACCTTCGGCACGAAGCCGACGAGATCCCCGTCGAGCAGCACTTCCGCCTCCAGGGACGCAGTTCCCTCGGTGCCCCAGATCGCCTTTCGCCGGTCACCGATCTCGACGCGCACACCGTAGACATCGACCCCCGGCTTCTCCAGGTGCGCATCGATGCCGCGATCCCGGAGAGCGTCGGCGACCCGCCGGGCCCGGTTCTCATCCATGCGCCCAACTTACCTTCGCAAATCCGGGTGCCCGGCCCGCCGTGCCGTCTGGATGCCGCCCTGGCCGAATCCGGCGCGCAGCCGGTCTTCAGGGTCGGCGTGGGCGCGCACTGGAGGCCCAGCATCCGCAGTGAGATCTTGTGCGCGGAACCGACGAACTGCGGGATCCCTGGTGAGGTCTCTGCCATCCACTTTCCCGAAATCTATTGCTTGTTACCTATTTCAGACATAGCGTCAGGACATGCGCCTTGGCCGTGTGCATTGAGTGATAACGCCGGGGTGGTGATCCCGCCTGATGACAACGCCGCCCTCCAGCCGGGCCCGGCTGCGGGGCACACCGCACGCCGCCGGCGCCCGACCGGCGCGCCGCCACCGCTGCCGCACCCGGTCTCGGTCACCACCACGGCATGGCTGGTCGTCGTCGTTGTCGTCCTGGCCGGCGCGATCGTGGTCTCGGTTCGCGCGCCGTCGCTGCGGCTCGATGATGAGGCGAACGCAGCGGTGCTGCGGTTTTTCGCGCACGCCCGGACGCCGTGGCTGACCCGCATCGCCAACGGGATCTCGGTGGCCGGCTCCGGCTGGGGGGCCGCGGTGATCGGGCTGTCGGCGGTCGCGCTGACGATCGCGTTCCGGCGCTGGCGGCACCTGCTGGTGTTCCTGTGCTGCCTGTTCGTCCTTGAGCTTGCCATGCAGTTGATTGAAGACGGGTTGCAGCGGCCGCGCCCGTATGGCGTGCCGATCATCGCGGGCTGGGCAGGGTACTCGGCACCCGCGCAGCCGGCGGCGATCCTGACGTTCTTCATGATGGGCATCGCCTACTGCCTGGTCGTGCCGGGGCAGCCGCGTTCTTATGCGAAGGCGGCCATCGCGGTCATAGTGACCGTGTTCTGCCTGGCCTGCCTGTACCTGGCCGTCGATCACGTGGACGACGTGCTCCTGAGCGTGGCGCTCGGGGTCGCGATCCCGGTCACCGCGTTCCGGTTCTTCACTCCGAACGAGGCGTTCCCGGTCACCTACCGGCGCGGCCGCAGCGCGCACGTGGATGTGACCGGCCGCCGCGGCGAGGCGATCCGGCGGGGCGTGCGCGACCAGTTGGGCTTAACCGTGACCGACATCACGCCGGTCGGCCTGGAGTCGTCGGCCGGGTCCACGCCGCTGCGGCTGCGGGTCGACGGCTGGGCCGGCCGTTCGTCATGGCCGGCCGCAACACGCGCGTGGTGCGCCGCGGCAGCCCGCAGAAGTATCTGTTCGGCAAGCTCTACACCAAGGGCCACGTCCGTGCCGACCGCTGGTACAAGCTGTGGCGGACCATCCTCTACGGCTCCCTGGAGGACGAGCACCCCTTCCAGACCGTACGCCGCCTGGCCGAGTATGAGGACTACGCCCTGCGCCTGCTGCAGGACATCGGGATCAGCGTCGCCAGGCCCTACGGCATCGTGGAGATCACACCCGAGCGGGAGTACCTGCTGGTCACCGAGTACTTCGACGGCGCGGCGGAAATCGGCGCCGCCGACGTCGATGACTCGCTGATCGACCAGGGGCTGCTGCTGATCCGCCAGCTGTGGGATGCGGGGATCGCCCACCGCGACATCAAGCCGGGCAACCTGATGGTCCGCGGCCGGCAACTGCTGCTGATCGACGTGATGTTCGTCCAGGTGCGGCCGTCGCCCTGGCGGCAGGCGGTCGACCTGGGCAACATGATGCTGGTCCTGGCGGTCCGCACCGACCCCGGCCGCGTGTACCAGCGGGCCTTGCAATATTTCACCGAGGCTGAGCTCGCCGAGGCGTTCGCCGCCACCCGGGGGGTGGCCAGCCCGACGCAGCTGCGCGCCTTCATGAAACGAGACCCCCGCGACCTGCTCGCCGAGTTCCGCAAGCTCGCCCCGCAGCGGCGGCCGATCGTGCTGCAGCGCTGGAGCGCGCGGCGGGTGTGCCTGGCCGTGGCGATGCTCGCCATCTTCGCCATACCCGCCGTTGTCGGCATCGGCCTGCTGTTGCCGGCCGGCAACCCGAGTGTGCACGCGCCCGCCTGCGGCACCGGCCATGCGATGATCCTGGCAGCCCAGGCGATTCCCTCGGCGGCGTTCCTGCCCTGCATCGCCGCGCTCCCGTCGGGCTGGACGGCGGCCGACGCCGAGATCGCCAGCGGGCGGGCCACCTTCGGGCTGAGCGACGATGCGGCGCAGGAACCTGCGGGTCCGCTCGTCCTTCGGATCGGGTCCGGCCCGACCGGGCCGGCGGCGGTGACGATCACCCTGACCGCGACCTGCGATGCCTCGGGCGCCCGGCAGATCCCCTCAGGCCAGCCGGGCATCCGCCTGTTCGAGCGCCCGGCGAGCCTGGTCCCGCAGTACTCCGAACTCCGTTACTACACTTTCCCCGGCGGCTGCGCGACCTACCAGTTCCGCTTCGCGCGAGGTCTGTCCCCGGTCCTGGCCACGGCTGCCGGCGGCGGGCTAGCGTTCGTGCCGCGGTCGGTGCTGGTCGGCTACGTCCGGCGCACCGAGGGCCTGGCCCTGTGCGGGCGGGGTGCCGCATGCCCGGGCTGACCCGGCCTGCCACGGCCCTGGGGGAGGAGCAGGCGATTCTTGCCAGCCCCCGGCGGGCCGCCCTCCTGACTGCCGTGGTGGCGGCGCTGACGGCCGTGGTGTTCGCCCTGGCCGCCGACCACGGCACGCTGGCGCGGGTCCAGCAGCTGGACGACGCGTGGCTGCGGCTGATGATCTCCGGCCGGGCGCCCCCGCTGACGGCGGTCGCCAAGGTCTTCAACGTCCTCGGGCTCGTGTACGTAACGCTGCCGGTGCGGATCGCGGTGGCCGGGTTCCTTGCGCTGCGGCGCCGGTGGTGGCATCTGGCCGCGTTCACCGCGGCGGTGGTGGTGTCAGAGGTCCTGATCGGCTGGCTGAAAGGGAGCTACGACCGGGCCAGGCCGCCCGGGTCGCTGGTCGCGACCAGCGGCGCATCGTTCCCGTCGGGACACGCCGTGGCCGCGTCGGTCACCGTCGTGGCGGCGGTCATCGCCCTGGTACCTGCCGGGCGGCGCGCCCGGTGGGGCGCGGCCGCGGTGGCGTTCTCGATCGTGATGGGGCTCTCCCGGGCTTACCTGGCTGCCCACTGGCTGTCCGACGCCACCGCCGGGATCCTGCTCGGCACGTCCTGTGCCCTCGTGACCGCCCTGGTAGTCGGCCTGCTTCAGCGCTGGCGGCAGGACAAAAGGCAGCTCCCGGCCGGGACGCGGCCCCCGGCTGGCGTCGCTCCCCCCGCCCGCGCGGAGCAAGGACGGAGACTGGCATGAATCCCGACCGGAATGGTCAGGCAGGCGCGGCCCATCGAGGCCACCAGCTGACGGCCATCGACGAGCCGCCAGCCGGCGCTCCGGGACAGATCTCCAAGCACGCCTGGTGGCTGCTGCCGCCCTCGCGTTACCGTCATCCTGGCGATGTCATCCGTCTCATCGTCGGCGGGCTGGTCCTGACCGGGACGCTCATAATAATCGCGGTGGCGCCTGGCCGGCTGCTCGGCTCTGGCGCGGCGGCCGTGACCTGGCTCGCGGCTGACCCTGCCGGACGGCTGCTGACTTCGCTGGCGCAGGTGGCCTTTGTCGTCGCGGCCGCCGGGTTGGCGGCCGCCGCCTTGCGGCACCGCAGGTTCCGGCTGCTGGCCGGCCTGGGAGTAGGCGCCGTAGCGGCCGGCGCCATGCTGGCGGGCATCTTGTACCTGGCGGGCGACAAGTATCCGCACGCGATGGCGTCCGCTGCCGGGCGCGGCTCGTGGCTGGCCGGCGCGGCGTTTCCAGGGCCGGCCCTGCTCGCCGCGGCGGCGGCGGTAACGGTGGCCGCCGCGCCGTGGCTGAGCCGTCCGTGGCGGCGGGCCGCGTGGCTGACACTGTGCGCTGTGGCCGTGGCCAGGCTGGTCACCGGGGCTGTCCGGCCGGCCGAGGTAGTCCTGGCGCTGGCCGCAGGAGTGACCGTCGGCGCGGCCGTGCTGGTGGCGTTCGGCGTGCCGGACCGGCGGATTGGACCTGATGGGATCGGTGCCGCGCTGCGGTCCGCCGGGCTGCCGGCCGCCCGCGTGGAGCCGGCGGGCGTCGAGGCGAGGGGCTCGCGGCCGTTCGTGGCGGTCACCGATGACGGGCGGCGGCTGTTCATCAAGGCCCTGGGCTCGGATCAGCGTGACGCCGACCTGCTCTACCGCGCCTACCGGCTCGCCCGGCTGCGCGACGTCGGCGACACCTGGCCCGCGGGCTCGGTGCTGCGGGCGGTCGAGCACCAGGCCCTCGTCGCCGTGCTGGCCGAGCGGGCCGGCGTCCGCGTGCCGCGCATCGACCGGGTGATCAAGGCCGGCGGCGGCACCGCGCTGCTGGCCATGGAACGGGTGGACGGCAGCTCGCTGGGCCGGCTCCCGGCGCAGCAGATCAGCGACGAGCTCCTGCGGCGGCTGTGGGCCGAAGTCGACCGGCTGCACCGCGCCGGGATCGCCCATCGGTCCCTGCGGGCGGCCAACGTGATGGTCGAGGGCGATGCGCTGCCGCGGCTGACCGACTTCAGCTTCGCCGAGCTGTCCGCTACCGGGCGGCAGCAAGACCTCGACCTCGCCGAGCTGCTTGCGTCGCTGGCCGTGCTGGTCGGCGCCGACCGGGCAGTGTCCAGCGCCGCCGCCGTCCTCGGCGCCAGGCAACTGGCACCCGCGGTACCGTTGCTGCAGCCGCTGGCCCTGTCGGCCGCCACCCGGCACGCCATCGCCCGGTCTGACGGCCTGCTGACGCAGACCAGGTCCGCCGCCGCAGCGGCCAGCGGGCTCAGCGCGCAGCCGCTGGCCCGCCTGCAGCGGGTCCGGCCCCGGACGCTGCTGGCCATCGCCGCCGCGGCCGGCGCCTTCTACTTCATCTTGCCGCAGCTCGCCCAGGTGAGCAGCAGCTGGCACGCCCTGCAGTCCGTGCGCTGGGCCTGGCTGCCGGTCATCATCGCCGCCTCAGCCGTGACCTACCTGGCCAGCGCGGCCGCGCTGATCGGCGCCGTGCCCGGACCGGTACCGTTCTGGCCGGCCGTCCTGACCCAGGGCGCCTCATCGTTCGTCAACCGGGTCTCCCCCGCCAACGTCGGCGGCATGGCACTCAACGCCCGGTTCCTGCAAAAGTCAGGAGTGCCGCCCAGCGCGGGGGTCGCGGCGGTCGGAGTCAACGCCCTCATGGGTGCCATCGCTCACCTGATCCTGCTGGTGATCTTCTTCACCTTGGCCGGCCGTCAGCTGGGGCACGCGTTCAAGCTCCCGCCGGCCAGCAAGCTACTGCTCGCCCTGGCCGTGGTCGCCGCGCTCACCGGAATCGTGCTGGCCACCCGCCGGGGCAGGCGGCTCGCCGCCGCCAAGCTGCTGCCGGCCCTGCGGTCAGCCGCCGCCAGCCTGCGGGGCGTGGCGGTCAGCCCGGTCAAGCTGGCCCTGCTGGCCGGCGGCTCGGCGCTGATCACCTTGGCCTATATCGCCGGGCTGGCCGCCTCGGTGCAGGCCTTCGGCGGCGGACCCGGGATCATCGCGCTCGGCGCGGTCTATCTGGGCGCCGCGGTCATCGCCGCCGCCTCCCCCACCCCCGGCGGCCTCGGCGCCATCGAGGCAGCCCTGGTCGCCGGGCTGACCGGCATCGGCCTCGCCCCCGGACCCGCCGTGTCAGCGGTCCTCACCTACCGGCTGGCCACCTACTGGCTGCCCGTCGCGCCCGGCTGGGCCTGCTGGCGGCTCCTGCAGCGGCGAGACTACGTATGACGCCCTGGCCGCTGCTGGCGCCTGATGGCGCCGCGATGATGCCGCCAAGGTATTCCTTATAGCGGAATCTAGGTATTCTCCAACATGGAACCTGGTTTAAGGTTAGAGAGGGCCCAGGTGTTTCTCAAGCGAGGTCTGGTGTGCCAGGGCGACGCTCGCCGCCAAGCCCAACCTGATCAAGGAGGTCGGCATGGCCGTCGACATCACTACCGCATCCCCCGTCCGGCTGTCGGCCGAGGCGAGACCGGGCCAGCCTGACCCCTCGCCCGAGCTGGAGGAGCTGTACCGCGGATTCGAAAAAGAACTGCTCGTGCCGCTGTGGACCGAGATCGGCGATCTCATGCCGCTGCACCCGCAGTCCAAGGCGGTACCGCACCTGTGGCGCTGGAGGAATCTTCTTGCGCTGGCCGACAAAGCTGGCCACGTGGTCCCCGTGGGCCGCGGCGGGGAACGGCGGGCGATAGCGCTGGCCAACCCTTCGCTCGGCGGCAAGCCGTACGCCACCCCCACGCTGTGGGCCGCGATCCAGTACCTGATGCCGGGCGAGAACGCCCCTGAGCACCGGCACACCCAGCACGCCTTCCGGTTCGTGGTCGAGGGAGAGGGCGTGTGGACCGTCGTGGGCGGAGATCCCGTCCCGATGCGGCGCGGCGACTTCCTGCCGCAGGCCGGCTGGAACTGGCATGCCCACCACAACGCCGCCAGCAGGCCGATGGCCTGGATCGACGGCCTCGACATCCCGTTCCAGTACTACACGGAGTCGCAGTTCTTTGAGCCCGGGCGGGATGAGATCACCCCGGCCGAGAAGACAACGCCCGACCGGTCCCGCTCCGAACGCCTGTGGGGTCATCCGGGTCTGCGCCCGGTATCCCAGCCGGACGCCCAGACGGGCTCACCGCTGCTCGCCTACCGCTGGACCGACACCGACCGCGCTCTGAGCGACCAGCTGGCGCTTGAGGACGAGCATTTCGACGGCACCGTCGGCCCCGGCCACGCAGCCGTCCGGTTCACCAACCCCAGCAACGGCAAAGACGTCCTGCCGACGATCCGCGCCGAGATGCACCGCGTCCGCAGCGGGGCGCAGACCGCGCCGCGCCGGGAGGTCGGTTCCTCGGTCTACCAGGTCTTCGACGGCACCGGCGCGGTGACCGTCGGTGAACATACCTGGACGGTAACGAGGGGCGACCTGTTCGTCGTCCCGTCCTGGGTCTACTACTCGGCGAAGTCCGAGGCCTCCGCTTCTGACTCGGACTCAGGCGCACTGGACCTGTTCCGGTTCAGCGACGCCCCGATCTTCGAGGCCCTGCACGCTCACCGCATCCAGGTCGAAGGACAGCACTCATGAAGCTAGCCACCGTCCGCACCGCCGGCGGGGCCACACGGGCCGTGCGGATTGCGCCGCACGGCCTGATAGACCTCGGTTTCCGCGACGTCGGCGAACTGCTCAGGCAAGACGACTGGGCCGGCCAGGCGGCAGCGCCCGGCTCCCGGCAGCTGGAAGCCGCGGACCTGGGCTCATTCGCACCGGTCGTCCCGGCACCGGGCAAGGTGCTGTGCGTCGGGCTGAATTACCGCAGCCACATCCTCGAGATGGGGCGGGAACTGCCTAAGTACCCGACGCTGTTCGCAAAGTATCCCGAGGCGCTCATCGGCGCCACCGACGAGATACAGCTGCCGCCGGAGTCGGACTCCGTCGACTGGGAGGCCGAGCTAGCTGTCGTCCTCGGGGCAACGGTCCGCCGGGCCACCGAGGAGCAGGCGGCCGCGGCGATCGCAGGCTTCGCGGTCCTCAACGACGTGACGATGCGCGACTGGCAGTACCGCTCGCCAGCATGGCTACAGGGCAAGACCTGGGAAGGGTCGACGCCGTTCGGCCCGTACCTCGTCACGCCTGACGAACTGCCCGGCCGGACCCGCCCGGCCCTGCAGCTGATGGCCTCGGTCGACGCGGAGATCGTGCAGAAGGCCGACACCTCAGATCTCGTCTTCGACCCGGTCGCGCTCGTGCAGTACATCTCCACGATCCTCACGCTCCACCCGGGCGACGTGATCGCGACTGGCACTCCCGGCGGAGTCGGCCACGCGCGCAAGCCGGCGCGCTATCTCACGGCCGGGTCGACCCTGGTCACCGAGATCGCCGGGCTGGGCCGCGCGGAGAATATCGCCGTGGCAGAGACCGTCCTGCGATGACCGCGATGACGGCTGAAGAACGCGCCTGTGCGCTGAGCCTGGGCTGGATGGAGCAGGGAACCGCCGCGTTCATCGCTGCGTCGGACCGGATCGATGACGACAGCCTCGGCGAGGACACCGCGCTGACGGGCTGGACACGCCGCCATCTGATGGCGCACGTGGCCGCGAATGCAGAGGCGCTCGGCCGGCTCGTGCGCTGGGCCAGTACCGGCGAGGAGTGCCGCATGTACTCCTCACCGCAGCAGCGTAACGACGACATCGAGAACGGGTCCCGGCTGCCGGCCACTGACCTGCGCCAATGGGTCCGCTCGTCGGCCCGGAAGCTCTCGGACGACCTGAGCGGGCTCTCAGCTGCCCAGTGGGGCCATTGCGTCGTTACCGCCCAGGGACGAACCGTCACAGCGAGGGCGCTGCCATGGATGCGCAGCCGCGAGGTCATGGTGCATGCGGTCGACCTCTGCTCGGGCACCACGTTCGCGGACCTCCCGGCCGCCTTCCTCGAGGCGCTCGTCGCGGACGTGGCCGTCAAGCGCTCGGCCAGCGCGAATGGCCCGTCCCTCACGGTCCGGGCCACCGACACGGGCGAGTCATGGGACATCAACGGGACCGGTGAGCGGCTGACTGCGGCCGGATCGCTCACAGCCGTCGCCAGCTGGCTGACCGGCCGGGCGGTGGCCGGGATCAACACGACTGACGGCACGGCCGTCCCCGTACTGCCGGCCTGGCTGTGATGGCCGGTCACCGCGTCGAGATAAGGACAACCTCGTGAAGAAGACCAATGGCGCCGACGTCGTCATCGTGGGCGGCGGGATTGGCGGCCTGAGCAACGCTGTCGCGCTAACGCAGGCCGGGCTGAAGGTGCGGGTGCTCGAAGAGGCACCCGAATTCGGTGAGGTGGGCGCTGGCCTGCAGATCGCTCCTAACTGCACGCGCATCCTGGGCGACTGGGGCCTGCTCGACGAGGTCATCTCCCTCGGGGTGACTCCGGAGAACATCATCATGCGCGACGCCATCGACGGCACGGAACTGACCAGGATGGACCTCGCTGACACCCGTGCGCGCTACGGCTCACCATATGTCGTCATTCACCGCAGCGACCTGCATGCCGCGCTGCTCCGCGAGGCCAAGCGGCTCGGGGCCGATCTCGTCACGGCCTGCAAGGTCACCCGGGTGGAGCAGGTCCCTGGCGGCGCAACGGCGATCAGCGAAGGCCGGACCGACTCCGCCGAGATCGTCCTTGCCGCCGACGGCCTGCGCTCGGTCATCCGCCCCCTGTTGAGCGACGACGAGCCGGTCAGCTCCGCATACGTGGCCTACCGCGGCGCGGTGCCGATCGAGAAGGTCAGGGACCTCGGCATCAGCCTGCACGACGTCGTCATCTACATCGGGCCCAGGCGTCATTTCGTGCAGTACCCGCTGCGCCAAGGCGAGATGTTCAACCAGGTCGCGGTCTTCCAGTCGCCCAAGGCCCTGGCCGGCGAGGAGCCCTGGGGGACGCCCGACGAACTCGACGCCGCCTTCGGGAATACCTGCGGCCAGGTGCGGGCCGGTCTGCGCCACATATGGCGGGACCGCTGGTGGCGGATGTTCGACCGTGAGCCGATCGACAACTGGGTGCAGGGCCGGGTCGCCCTCACCGGCGACGCCGCCCACCCGCCGCTTCAGTACCTCGCTCAGGGCGCGGTGATGGCGATGGAAGACGCCTGGGTGCTGGCCGGCCATGTGCAGCGGCAGGGTGTCAAGGGCTCCGCCGAGCATGGCACCCCGACTGGCATCGACTGGGACGCCGCGCTCGCCGCCTACAACGCGGTTCGGCCGGTGCACTGCGGCCGGGTGCTCACGACAGCACGGGCCTGGGGCAACCTGTGGCACCACGACGGCGACAAGCGGTTGTGGCGCAATCAGGTACTGCGCGAACGCGACGTGCACGACTACAGCTACGTCGACTGGCTCTACGGGCCGACGGCGATGACGCCGGACGAGCTAGCGCCCATGTTCCCGCAACAGTGACCGCAAGGTTCCAGTCAGCACTGGTCCAGTCAGCACGCGTTCACTTATCAGCCAAGGCCGTCCGGTACGCGTCGCGTAGCTGGCGCTTCAGGACCTTGCCGGCCGGGTTGCGAGGCAGCTCATCGACGACCAGGAGCCGGGTGGGCAGCTTGTAGCGCGCCAGGGACTGCCCGGCGAAATCACGCAGGTCCTCGAGTGTCAGCGGCTGCCCCGGCCGGGGCACCGCGACTGCGACGACGGTCTCGCCCCAGCGCTCGTGGTGCAGGCCGATGATCGCGACGTCGGCCACCGACGGGTGCGCGGAGATGACGTTCTCGACCTCCACAGATGACACGTTCTCCCCGCCGGAGACCACCATGTCCTTGACCCGGTCGACGATGTACAGGAACCCGTCAGGGTCGAAGTACCCGACGTCACCGGTGTGGAACCAGCCCTCGGCGTCGATGGCCTCGGCGGTAGCCTCCGGCAGGTTCCAGTAGCCCTTCATGACGTTGGGCCCGCGTGCGCAGATCTCGCCCTGCACGTGCGGCTCGGTGATGACAGCACCCGAACCGTCTACTACCCTGACCTCGCTCAGCAACGGAGCCTGGCCTATCGATTCCCGCTTTGTCAGCGCGTATTCAGCAGTAAGGAAGGACGCGGAGGGCGCCGTCTCGGTCAGCCCGTAGCCGTTCAGCAAGGAGATGCCCCGGGCCTGGTACAGCTTGATCAGCGCCTCGGGGACCACACCGCCGCCACCGATGATCATCCGCACGCTGCTCAGGTCCGCGGACTCGAAGCCGGGAAGCTCGCTGATGGCCCGGAGCATGGGCACCGCCGCGAACAGCGTAGAGATCCGGTAACGGCTGATGTCATCGAGGGTCGCCTGAGCATCGAAGGCGCGGTGCAGCACCACCTCACCGCCCCTGCGCCAGGTGGTAGGGATGGTGACGTTGAGGCCCGCGATGTGGAACAGCGGCGTCGATACGAGGGTCACGTCGTCCGCGAGCACATCCCATAGGTGCATCAGGTTCGTGTTGTTCCACCACAGGTTGGCATGCGTGAGCATGACCCCCTTGGGATGGCCCGTCGTCCCCGATGTGTACATGAGCACGGCGACCTCGTCGGGCGCCACGGCGTCCGGCCGGGACAACCGGTCGTTGCCCGCCACCACCGACTCGAAGGGCTGCCAGCCGGCACCGGCGCCCTCGGCACCGACGTAGCTGTCGACCGGCAATTGCCCGCGCACACCATCGATGACCGCCTGGCGCGGGCCGTCAGCGACCAGCGTGCGCAGGCCCGCGTCACCGATTATGAAGGCCAGCTCCGCGCCCGTCAGCCTGAAGTTCAGCGGCACGAAGATGGCACCGATACGCGAGGCCGCGAGGAAGGTCTCCAGCAGGGCAGGCTGATTGGTCCCCAGGAAGCCGACGCGGTCCCCGTGGCAAAGACCCTGCTGCCGCAATCCCGCCGCCAGGCGATCCACCCGATCGAGCAACTGCCCGTAAGTCAGCGTCTTCCCCTCGAAGGTCAGCGCCCGGCGGTTCGCCGATCGTGCGCACCCGGGCGGCAAACCAGGCGCCCACGCTAATATCCGGCATCGTGGAGCGGCTCGCGGCCATTACTCCCCCTCGGGGTCCGGTATTCCTTGGTTCGACCGTAAGCTAACAGGCGACGGCCGCGGAATGTCCTGATGGTACTATTTCCTTCATGGGGAACAAGACGGGCCATCTGGAGTCGGTCGACGCTGCCCTGCGGCTGCTGCAGATGCTCGGCCGGGACGGCCAGTTGCGGGTCACCGACGCGGCCGATGAGCTGGGCGTGGCGGCGTCCACGGCGCACCGGCTCCTGTCGACGCTGCGCTACCGCGGCTTTGCGGTGCAGGCTGGCGATCGCACCTACCGGCCCGGGCCCGCGTTCACCGAACTTGCCGCGAGTCATGCATCGTCGATCGACCTTTGCGGCGTGGCCCGGCCGCACCTGGAGTGGCTGCGGACCACCCTCGACGAGACGTCGCACCTCGTCGTGCTGATCGGCCACGACGTGCATTTCATCGCCAGTGCCGAGGCGCGGCGGCCGCTGCGGGTGGGCGCCCGGGTGGGAGCAGTGCTGCCGGCGCACCGTACGTCGGGGGGCAAGGCGCTGCTTGCCGCGCTGCCCAGGGAGGAGATCGAACGTCTCTACCCGCTCGGCCAGGCTGGTCGCGGGCTGCTCACGATGACCGAAACGGCGATCCTCCGGCGCGAGCTTGAGACAACGAGGCGGCGCGGCTACGGGATCAACATGGGCGAGAGCGAGCGCGGGATCGCCGCGCTCGGCGTGCTTATCCGGGGATACGACGGGCACCCGCTCGCCGCCGTGACCGTGTCCGTTCCCGCCGTCAGGTTCTCCGGCGACCGGGTCAAGGAGCTAGTCACCGCGATCCAGACCGCGGCCAAGCGGATCGACGCCGATCTCGCGCTACAGACCACCGGCTGACAGGTTCCCGGCGGACGCGGCAGCACGGGTTCCGCTGATCAGCTGAGCCCTTTAGCCCAAGTCCGGTACTCGTCGCGTAGCTGGCGCTTCAGGACCTTGCCGGCCGGGTTGCGAGGCAGCTCATCGACGACCAGGAGCCGGGTGGGCAGCTTGTAGCGCGCCAGGGACTGCCCGGCGAAATCACGCAGGTCCTCGAGTGTCAGCGGCTGCCCCGGCCGGGGCACCGCGACTGCGACGACGGTCTCGCCCCAGCGCTCGTGGTGCAGGCCGATGATCGCGACGTCGGCCACCGACGGGTGCGCGGAGATGACGTTCTCGACCTCCACAGATGACACGTTCTCCCCGCCGGAGACCACCATGTCCTTGACCCGGTCGACGATGTACAGGAACCCGTCAGGGTCGAAGTACCCGACGTCACCGGTGTGGAACCAGCCCTCGGCGTCGATGGCCTCGGCGGTAGCCTCCGGCAGGTTCCAGTAGCCCTTCATGACGTTGGGCCCGCGTGCGCAGATCTCGCCCTGCACGTGCGGCTCGGTGATGACAGCACCCGAACCGTCTACTACCCTGACCTCGCTCAGCAACGGAGCCTGGCCTATCGATTCCCGCTTTGTCAGCGCGTATTCAGCAGTAAGGAAGGACGCGGAGGGCGCCGTCTCGGTCAGCCCGTAGCCGTTCAGCAAGGAGATGCCCCGGGCCTGGTACAGCTTGATCAGCGCCTCGGGGACCACACCGCCGCCACCGATGATCATCCGCACGCTGCTCAGGTCCGCGGACTCGAAGCCGGGAAGCTCGCTGATGGCCCGGAGCATGGGCACCGCCGCGAACAGCGTAGAGATCCGGTAACGGCTGATGTCATCGAGGGTCGCCTGAGCATCGAAGGCGCGGTGCAGCACCACCTCGCCGCCCTTCTGCCAGGTGATGGGGATGGTGACGTTGAGGCCGGCGATGTGGAACAGCGGCGTCGGGACCAGGGTCACGTCGTCCGCGTAAATATCAGACAGGTACATCTGGTTGATGTTGTTCCACCACAGGTTGGCATGCGTGAGCATGACCCCCTTGGGATGGCCCGTCGTCCCCGATGTGTACATGAGCACGGCGACCTCGTCGGGCGCCACGGCGTCCGGCCGGGACAACCGGTCGTTGCCCGCCACCACCGACTCGAAGGGCTGCCAGCCGGCACCGGCGCCCTCGGCACCGACGTAGCTGTCGACCGGCAATTGCCCGCGCACACCATCGATGACCGCCTGGCGCGGGCCGTCAGCGACCAGCGTGCGCAGGCCCGCGTCACCGATTATGAAGGCCAGCTCCGCGCCCGTCAGCCTGAAGTTCAGCGGCACGAAGATGGCACCGATACGCGAGGCCGCGAGGAAGGTCTCCAGCAGGGCAGGCTGATTGGTCCCCAGGAAGCCGACGCGGTCCCCGTGGCAAAGACCCTGCTGCCGCAATCCCGCCGCCAGGCGATCCACCCGATCGAGCAACTGCCCGTAGGTCAGCGTCTTCCCCTCGAAGGTCAGCGCCCGGCGGCTCCCCGATCGTGCGACCCGGGCGGCAAACCAGGCGCCCACGCTAATATCCGGCATCGTGGAGCGGCTCGCGGCCATTACTCCCCCTCGGGGTCCGGTGTTCATTGGTTCGACCGTCAGCCAACGGGCGACGGCCGCGTAACTTACCGACGGCGCGGCCCAGTTCGGCGAGCGCGTCCGTCAGGTAGCCAGATATCCGCTCGGCGTCCGGCACCAGGTCGGGACATGTAGCCACGCCGCACTCCAGATCGTCGCCGTAGCTCACCACGACGATGCTGAGGCCGGTGCTGGGGGTGAGGAACGTCACCGGGTAGTTGCCCACGACCCGGACACCGTCAATGGAGATCGGCTTGGACAGGCCGCGCACGTTCGACATCACCAGGTTCCACGGTGTGACGGGGATGCGCTTGGCGATTGCTGGCCTGGTCATGAACTTGGCTCCGGCCATCATCAGCGCGCTCGGCCAGAAGAAACTCGCTGACTGGATGAGCCCCATGGGCAGGGCATTGGAGGCGGCCTTGGCCTTCTTCATGTCCGCGCGCGCCGCCTTGAGCCGCTGCACCGGGTCCTCGACGTCCGTCGGAAATTCCGCGAGCATCATCCACACATGGTTCGTCCATTTGGAGCGTTCTTTGCCGGTGCGCGTGGAGGTGGCTACCACGGCCGTCAATGGCTTGCCGGGCAGCTTACCGAGTTCCTTGAGATAGCGGCGCACGGCGGCGGCGCCCAGCGACATCACCACGTCGTTGACCGTTGACCCGGTTGCCTTGCCGATTCGCTTGACCTCGGGGAGGGACATTGCGGTGAACGCGTACTCGCGCCGGTCCGTCAGCGCCCCGGTCAGCATCGTCTTGGGGGCTACGATCCTCGGCAGTCCTCCCCCGGCTTCCCCGCGGCCGCCGTCCGCGGGTCGCAGTCCCGCCGCGGCACGGCCCGGGATCCCGATGGCCCCGCGGAGACCGCGGGTGACCATGTCGGGGACGGTCCGGATACCGTCCTGCACAACCCGCTTGCCGAACCAGGCCATCAACTCCGTCTGCAGGCCGACGGCTCGCACCGGTGCCGCCACGGCGGACGCCACAGTTTGCGTAAGCACGTCCGGCAGCGCCCGTGACGAGGCGCCGGACGGTTTCCCAAGCGAAGGCGGCCGCTTCCAGTCGTCCGCGAGCGTGGCGGTCACATCCGCCATGAGACCGCCGTCGATCAGTGCATGGTGGATCCGCAGCAGGTACGCGACGTTTCCGCCCTCCAGGCCCTCGATGACAAAAAGGTCCCATGGCGGCTGGTCTGGCGCCGACGGCAGCGCCATCAACCTGGCGACCTCGGCGGTCAGCTGCCGATGAGTGCCCGGAGCGGCGAGGACCTTGTCATGGAGGTGATCGTCTATGTCGAACTCGGGATCGTCGTCCCAGTACTGAAGGCCCGAGCGCGGGGGGACCTCGCGGAGCCGCCAGCGCAGCGGCGGGATGGCATCGAGCCGGTCGAGCAAGCGCTCCCGGATCGCGGCACGGTTCGCTCCGTCCGGCGCGCCGTTCCGGTCGAAGACGAAGAGCGTGCCAACGAGACCACTGGTCGTCGACGTGTCGATGGCCAGGAACATTGTGTCGAGACCGCTGAGTCTCTGCATCTGGCCCGCTCCGTTCTGCTCGGAGGGCATCAGTCGGCCCTCAGTTCCTTCGGGTCCGGTGTTCCTTGGTTCGACCGAGCGGATCGACGCCGATCTGGCGCTACAGACCACGGGCTGACGCGGTGCCGGCGGATGCGGAGCCACCCTTGCCCGACCGGTCAGGCTTTCCGACGGCCTGGCTCAGCTCGGCGAGCGCGTCCTCCAGGTAGCCTTTCAGCCGCTCGGCGCCGGGCACCAGGTCGGGACATGTCATCACGCCGAACTGCAGGTCGTCGCCGTAGCTCACCGCTGTGATGCCGAGGCCGGTGCCGGGGGGCAGGAACGTCACCGGGTAGTTGCCCACGACCTTGGCACCGGTGATGCGGATCGGCTTGGCCAGGCCGCGGACGTTCGAGACCGTCAGGTTGTACGGTGTGACAGGGATGTGCCCAGAGACTTCCGGCCTGGCGACGAGCCGGGTTGCGACAGACATCAGCGGGGCGGGCCAGAAGAAGCTCGCCGACTGGAGGAGTCCGATAGGCAGCGCATCGAAGGTGGCCTTGGACGCTCTCATGTTCGTGTGTGACGCTTTGAGCCGCTGGATCGGGTCCTCGACATCTGTCGGCAGTGGTGTGAGAAGCATCCACACGTAGTTCGTCCACTTCGGGCGTTCCTTGCCGGTGCGCGTGGACACGGCTACCACAGCCGTCAACGGCCAGCCGGGCAGTTCACCGCGCTCACTGAGATAGCGGCGCACGGCGGCGGCGGTCATCGCCATCACCACGTCGTTGACCGTCATGCCGGATGCCTTGCCGATTCGCTTGACCTCGGTGAGGGATACAGGCGTGAACGCGTATTCCCGCCGGGCCGTCAGCGCCCCGTTGAGTGCTGTCAGGGGGCCGCCGATCTTCGGCAGTGCCGCCGCGATTCCGCTGCGCCCGTCCGCGCTGAAGTCGGGCCGCAGGGTCGACTTCGCGGCCCGGGCCGACATCTGGATGGCATCGCGGAGATTGCGTGCGACCAGGCCGGGGACGGTCCGGATACCGCCCTGCAAGGTCCGCTTGCCGAGCCAGACCGCGAGCTCCGTCTGGAGGCTGACGGCCCGTACCGGTGCCCCCAGGGCGGAGGCCACAGTCTGCGTCAGGGGATGCGACCGCACCGCCGGCAAGGCGCCCGACGATTGCGGCTTCTTCGAGCCGGGCGAAGGGGTGTGCTGATAGTCGTCCGCGAGGATGGAGGTCACGAGCGCCATGAGACCGCCGTCGATTAGTGCGTGCTGGAGCCTGAGCAGGTGCGCGACGCGTCCACCCGCCAGGCCCTCGATGACGTACAAGTCCCATGTCGGCTGCTGCAGCGACAGCGGCTGCATCATCAGCCTGCTGACCTCGGCACTGAGCTGTGCGTCGCTTCCCGGCGCGGCTAGGACTCCTTCATGGAGATGATCGTCTATGTTAAACGTGGGATCGTTGTCCCAGTACTTGATGCCCGAGCGCGGGGGGACCTCCCGGAGCCGCCAGCGCAGCGGCGGGATGTCATCGAGCCGGTCGAGCAAGTGCCCGCGCATCGCTGCACGGCTCGCTCCGTCCGGCGCGCCCGTCCGGTCGTAGATGAGGAGCTGGCCCACGACTCCAGCGGTCGTCGGCGTCTCGAGGGCCAGGAACATCGCGTCGATACCGCTGAGTTTCTGCATGGCGTGCGATCCGTTCTGCTCGGACTGCGTCAATCGGTCCTGAGCTCTTTCTTGAGAATCTTGCCCGACGGGCCCTTCGGCATCTCATCGAGAAACTCGACGGACCGCGGGTACTTGTAAGCGGCGATCCGCTCCTTCGCGAAATCGACCAGTTCCTGCTCAGTGACGAAGTGGCCAGGCTTGATGGTGACGTACGCCTTGACCTCCTCGCCCAGCCGATCGTCAGGGACCCCCAGCACTGCCACCTCGCTGACAGCGGGATGCGTGTACAGCATGTCCTCGATCTCCGCCGGGTAGACGTTGTACCCACCGCGAATGATCAGCTCCTTCTTCCTGCCGACCATGAAGTAGAAGCCATCATGATCCTGGTACCCCAGGTCGCCGGTGCGCAGCCAGCCGTCAGTGAAAGCCTCGGCGGTGGCCTCCGGATTCCGGTAGTACCCCTTCGTAACATTATGGCCCCGGATCACGAATTCGCCCACGTTCTCCGCGCCGGGCGGCAACGGCCGGCTCTCGCCGTCCCAGACCTCCATGTCGACACCCCAGATGGGCTTGCCCACGCTGTAGGCGCGCCGGTCGTCCCGCCGGTTGAACGTCGCCACCGGACCGCTCTCGGTCAACCCGTACAACTCGAGGATGACGAATCCGAGCTTGCTCTCGAGGCTGTCCATCAGCTCGGGGGACAGCTTTGCGCCAGCGGATCCCGCCACGCGCAGCGTTGAGGTGTCGTAGTCGTCGATCCGCGGGTGGTTCAGGAGCGCGTGGTACATGGTCGGAACGCCATGGAAGATGGTTGCCCTGTCGCGCTCGATGGCCTCGAGCATCCGTCCTGCATCGAAGCGCTGCATCAGCCGCAATGTGCCGCCGGCGAGGATCGTGGCGTTCATGACGCCGGTCAGGCCGAGGGTATGGAACATGGGCGCGACCGCGATCATGACGTCGGTGTCAATCATGCCGAAGCCCTGCCGGTGCGCATCCGCGTTCATGTAGAGCTGGAAGTGCGAGAGCTGAACACCCTTCGGCTTTCCGGTCGTGCCGGAGGTGTAGAGGAGAACGGCGGTGTCATTCGGGTCCCGCTGCTCGTACAGCGGCTTCTCGGGCTGGTCGCCGGCCAGCAGCTCATCAAAGGAGGCGAGGTCGCCCGCGCCGCCGGGCGCAGCAGCCGGGTAGACGACGAAGACGTCGTCCACGCCGGCCTTGGCTGCGCCCTTGGCCGCATGTTCGGCCAGATCCGCGGCGGAGATGAGCATCCGGGCGTTGGAATCGCCAAGGTAAAAGCCGATCTCCGCGGACTTGAGCAGCGTATTCATCGGGACGACCGCCCCGCCGGCCTTCAGGATGCCGAAATACGCCATCACGAACTGCGGCACGTTCGGGAGCTGAAGCCCGACCGCCGTTCCGGGCTCGACACCATGCCTGCGCAGGTTGCCGGCCACCCGGTCAGACGCCGCCTCGAGCTCGCCATAGGTCATCTGACCGTCATCGAAGATCAGCGCCGGCTTGTCCGGCCAATGCCGGGCGGATTCCCGAAGGATCACGGCTAGATTGAAACCCATGGTCGGCCTCCTGCCTGGGTTTGTTCGGCTCCCGAATGATTTGCGAGTTTTCTTTTTGTGAGTTACCTGTGGTTACTTCTGCCCGATCCTGAGCTCAGGATTGGGCAGCAGCACGCGCCCGAATGTCTCAGCCGTCAGCGCGGAGAGACAGCCGTAGAAGGCGACCAGCGCAATCCCGATTCCTAGCCAGCCCGAGGCCTTGATCAGCGTCGCGTTGCCATCGCCCTGGCCCCAAGCCGCGACGATGAACAGCAGCGTCGCGAGCCCGAAGATCAGGAATACCACCAGCGAGGTACGGAACGACGCGATGAAGAAGATGAGCGCGGGAATGGCCCATATCCCCAGGAACAAGGCGAGTGAGCTCGCCTGCGCCGCGGGCGGGATCTTCGCCAGGCCGTAGGTGAAGAAGTACCACAGCGAGAGGTTAAAGCAGCCGAACGTGCCGAAGGCTGCCACCGCGAAGGTGTTGCCGGTGCGGACCGACCACATCGCGACCACGAACTGCCCCAGGCCGCCGTAGAGCAAGATCGTCGCCAGCACCACCGGCATCGCGGTCGGCTTGATCGCTCCGATGTTGATCCAGCTCAGCGCCAGCAGCGGAATCGACAGCGCCACGAGCCCCAGAGGCACCGGATCGCCAAGGGCGAAGGGCTGTTCTGCTGCGCGCAGCAGCGACGCCTCGCTCCCGGTGGGGTCTTCTTCTGCGCCCACCGGCCCGGGGGCGCGCGAGACGTGACCGTCCAGAGCCTCTGCCACGCCGGGACGATTCGATGTTGCTGTCATTGCAGACCTCCTCGAATAACTGACCAAGATCGTCAGTGCAGGGCGCGCGCCTAGCCGAGTCTGCTCGTTTCTGTCCTGTCGGCTTCGGTTATGTCCGCTATCGCCCTTCTTCTGCTGTATCCATCAAGCTAGTTAGCCTGGGGCGTTAGCGGAAGATATGCTGGTCCTACTTTCCGCCGTAAGGAACGAAGAGGGGACAAAGGTCCCCGTCCACCTGGTCTATCCTCATGTCGGCACGGCCAAAGGTCCCGGTCTATCCGCAGGTCGCACGGCCAAAGGTCCCAATCTGACCCCCATGCGGCGCTGGCCGATGTCCACTCGCCGGCGGCCGCCTGCCAGCCACCACGCAACGCATTTGCCGCCTTCCCTAACGTTGACACCGGAAAATTTGCCGCCGACCGGGCTGACGCCGGAAAATTTGACGCTGGGCGGGGCTCACGCCGGGCGGGCTGACGCCGGAAAATCTGACGCCGGCCGGGGCTGACGCCGCAAATTTGACGTGGCGGGGCTGACGCCGGCCGGGCTGACGCCGGCAAATTTGACGCTGAGCGGGGCTGACGCCGGCCGGGCTGACGCCGGCAAATTTGACGCTGAGCGGGGCTGACGCGGGCCGGGGCTGACGCCGGCAAATTTGACGCTGAGCGGGGCTGACGCGGGCTGGGGCTGACGCGGGCCGGGGCTGCCGCCTGCAAGGCCGCGGGGCCCGGCAGCGACCGCGGGGGCCTCGCCGGAGTATTACAAGACCGGCCCGCCGGCCCCGACGGTATCCCAAGCTGGACCAGGTCGCGGACTACCATCGCGAGCGGAAGATGGACTGAGCCCGCGCGCCGGCCCGCGCGGCTATGCGCGCCGAGGCCGCGGCGGTTTCGTCGATCACCGCCGCGGCCTCCTGCGCCAGGACTCGCGAGGCTGTCAGGGCGCCTTGGCCTGGATGGGGGCCTTGGCCTGGATGGGGGCCTTCGCCTCGACGGGGGCCAGCGGCGCGGTACCGTCGGCCTGCCCCGGGTCGGGCACCATGGGACCCTCGCCGGACGGGTCGAGCACGCCCTCCTCCAGCCAGGTGTGGCGGCCGCTGAGCACGTTTTGCGCCAGCGAGTACGTGGCACTGTCGGCGTTGTGCCACAGGCCGTAGAACAGCCGCTCCACGCGCTGCTGGCACTGCTCGCAGAACGCGTCCGCCAGTTCCTGGCTGGACGCCGCGCGATCGGGCCGCTCGGCTGCGATGGTCCGGGCGTAGACCACCGCGGCGCAGATACCGTACAGCTCCGCGCCGATGTCCACGATCCGCCCGAGGAACGCGCCGTGCTGCTCCATCTCCGCCCGCCACAGCGCCATGCCGTAGAAGGTGGACCTGGCCAGCTTGCGGCTGGCCCGCTCGGCGTAGCGCAGGTGCTTGGCCAGCGGCCCGAACTCACCGAAGGCGGTCGGGTTCTGGCCCTCGCCCACCGCCAGTTTCGGGTACCACTTGCCGTAGAACGCGCCCGCCTGCGCGAGCATCTTCCCCTTCTCCTTCAGCGGGACGCCCTCGGCGATCAGCCCGCCGGCCACCGCCAGGTGCTGGTCGACCGCTTCCCGCGCGATCATCAGGTGCATGATCTCGGTCGAGCCCTCGGTGATGCGGTTGCTGCGCATGTCGCGCATCACCATCTCGACCGGGACGCCGCGGACCCCGCGCGCCTTCAGCGACGCGGCCGTCTCGTAGCCGCGGCCGCCGCAGACCTGCATCAGGTCGTCGACCGCCTGCCAGCCGCGCTCGGTGGTGTACAGCTTCGCCAGCGCCGCCTCGATGCGCACGTCGTTGCGTTTCTCGTCCGCCAGCCGGCTGGTCACGTCAAGCATGGCCTCCAGCCCGAACGCGGTGGCGGCGATGGACCCGATCTTCTGCGCGACCTCGTCGTGCTGCCCGATCGGCTTGCCCCACTGGACGCGCGCGTTGCCGAATTCCCTGGCTATCTTGGTGCACCACTTCGCGACCCCGGCGCAGTTCGCCGGGATAGCCATCCGCCCGGTGTTGAGCGTGCTCAGCGCTATCTTCAGGCCGAGCCCTTCGCGGCCGATGACGTTCTCCTTGGGCACGAACACGTTGGTGTAGCGGGTGAGCGAGTTCTCGATGCCGCGGATGCCCATGAACTGATTGCGCGTCTCGGTGACGATGCCCTCCGAATCCCGCGGCACGATGAACGCGGTGATCCCGCCCTTGCGGCCCTCGCTGCGCGGCACCTTCGCCAGCACCACCATGACATCGGCAATGGTGCCGTTGGTGGTCCACAGTTTGCGGCCGGTGATGCGGTACCCGGAGCCGTCCGGCGTCGGCACGGCCAGCGTCCTCATCCGCGCCGGGTCAGACCCGACACCGGGCTCGGTGAGCGCGAACGCGGACAGGTTAACGCACACCCTGGGCAGCCAGCGCTCCTTCTGCTCTTCCGAGCCGAACTGCAGCAGCGGCTGCGAGACGCCGATCGACTGATGCGCCGACAGCAGCACGCCAATGCTCATGTGCCAGGAACCAGCGAGCATCATGGCCCGGTTGTAGTACACCTGCGACAGGCCCAGGCCGCCGTACCGCTGCGGGATCTTCAACCCCAGCGCGCCGATCTTCTTGAGGCCGTCGATCACCTCCTCCGGTATCCGGCTGTCCTTCTCGATGAGATCGGGGTCGACGTTCTCCTGCAGGAAGTCACGCAAGGTGGCGAGGAACTGCTCGCCCTTGGCGACCTCCTCCGCGGGAAGCTTGGGCTGCGGGTAGATGACATCGAGGCGGATGTCACCCAGGAACAGGCCCTTGCCGAAGCTCGGCAGAGTCCAGTCCTGCTCTCGCGCCGCCTCGGCGATAGCACGCGCCTCTTGGGCGCCGGTGTTGGTTGACATTGGCAACTCTCCTCAACGGGCCTTGGCTTCGATCAGCGCGTGCAGCGTGCTTAGCAGTGGTCGGGATGTGTCCTTGGCGTGCTCACCAGCAGCCGGGCCAGGTTCACGGGCCAGGTTCAGGGGCCCAGATGGCCGGCTAGGCCGAGGCCGGAGGCCGGCCCCTGTCGCGATCCCGGTCATGGTCATCCGCCTCCAGTACAGATCCTAGGCGCCCGCCCTCCAGGTCAGAATAATCGTCGCCCAACGATTCCTCTGTGCGGAATTTCCGCATATTGGCAATAAACACGCCCACCCCCCATCAAACTGCAGTCACTCCTCCAGCGCCACCCGCCGCGGGCAATCAACGCCGCCAGGCTGAAGGTGTCGGCCGTTCTGCGCTGTGCCGGTCCAGGATCTGGGCGCCCCTGGCATGGCCGGGCAGCCCAACGTCGTGCCCTCGACCGCCCCTCAAGGCGCCACCCACCTGCTCTATCGTCGCCGCTGCCCTGCTCTATCGCCGCCGCTGCGATACCGGCGAACCCGCGGGCCCGGACGGATGCGCAGGCCCGGAACAGGCTCAGCTGCCGCGGCGGCGCCGGTCACCGGGGGCGGCAAGGGGACCCGGTCACGCTGAACAGGCCACCAGGACAGCCGAGCCCGCCCAGTAGCTCCGCAGGCTCGAAGAACCTGCGGTCAGGCCTTGGCGGGCGGCGGGCTCGCGGCGGATATGGCCCGCGCCGCCGCATGGGGCTAGTGTCTAGTTACGAGCGTGTTACGAACTAGCAACCAGGAGTCCCCATGACCGAAGCAGTCGTCGTCGCCACCGCTCGGTCGCCGGTCGGCCGGGCATTCAAAGGGTCAATGAAGAGCATCCGTGCCGACGACCTAGCCGCCCAGATGATCGCTGCGGCCCTCGCCAAGGTGCCCCAGCTCGACCCGGCAGACATCAGTGACCTGATGCTTGGCTGCGGCCTGCCCGGCGGCGAGCAGGGCTACAACATGGCCCGGGTGGTCGCGGTGCTGCTCGGCTACGACGACCTCCCGGGAACGACTGTCACGCGGTACTGCGCGTCCTCGCTGCAGACCACCCGGATGGCGTTCCACGCGATTAAAGCAGGCGAGGGCGACACATTCATCTCCGCAGGCGTCGAGTGCGTGAGCCACTTCACCAAGGGCAGCAGCGACGGCTTGCCGGACACCATGAACCCGCTGTTCGCCCGCGCCGAGGCGCGCAGTGCCGAAGAGGCCAAGGGCGGTGCCGACGTATGGCACGACCCGCGCGACGACGGCGAGATCCCCGACGTCTACCTGGCCATGGGCCAGACCGCCGAGAACCTCGCGGCGCTGCGCGGGATCACCCGGCTAGAGCAGGATGAGTTTGGCGTCCGATCGCAGAACCTGCAGGAGAAAGCGGAGGCCGCCGGCTTCTGGAAGGTGGACATCACCCCGGTGACGCTGCCGGACGGCACCGTCGTTTCCGCCGACGACGGGCCGCGGGCGGGGACCACGCTGGAGAAGATATCCACCCTGAAGCCGGTGTTCCGGCCCGACGGGACAGTCACCGCTGGCAACTGCTGCCCGCTGAACGACGGCGGCGCGGCGGTGATCGTGATGAGCGACCGCAAGGCCGCCGAACTCGGGATCACACCGCTGGCCAGGATCGTCTCTTCCGGCGTGGCCGCGCTGTCACCCGAGATCATGGGCCTGGGGCCGGTCGGGGCCTCGCGGCAGGCGCTGCAGCAGGCCGGGATGACCATTGACGACATCGACCTCGTGGAGATCAACGAGGCGTTCGCGGCGCAGGTGATTCCGTCCTACCGTGAGCTGGGCATCGACGAGGACAAGCTGAACGTCAACGGCGGAGCAATCGCCATCGGGCACCCGTTCGGCCAGAGCGGGGCGCGGATCACCTCGACGCTCCTGAACGGCCTGCGGTTCCATGACAAGACCTTCGGCCTGGAGACCATGTGCGTGGGCGGCGGCCAGGGCATGGCGATGATCTTCGAACGACTGTCCTGAGGGCTCAGGCGGCGGTAGCGGCGCCGCCGCTACCGCCGCAGTCCTGAGCCGGTGAGCCGTACCGGCCCGCCGGCTCAGGACTGACGCTGGCCTGCGCTCGCTCGCGACGCGGGAACGCGCTGCGAGCAGGTGTTGCGCGGCGGGCGCTGGCGGCAGCATCGGACTGCGGGAACACTGCGCGTGCCGCTGACGTTTTGCCAGGTGACGTTGGCTGGCGGGAGAACAGATAATGGCGCAGTGCATCACCTGCGGGACGGCGTTGCATCCCGAAAGAGCGCAGAAGTATAACTACTGCATGGCCCGTGAGTGCCAGGAGAAGAACGCAACGGGCCTGACCATGGTGGCCGTCGGGATGAACAAGGCGGCGGATGAGTTCCTGATCCTGGACGAGCGCACCCGCGAGGACTTGGCCAGCGGTAAGTACCGTGATCAACGGCGAGGCTCCTTCGGCCCTCCGGCCCCCGCGCCTGTGCCCCGGGCCGCTTCTGCTGCCGCCATATCCGCACGGCAGGCAGATCGTCGCGCCCGGCCGCAGCGGGAGCGGCAGGGACGTTCACCCGCCCCCGCGGCGGCCCGCCGGCCGTGGACCCAGCGCCAGGAGAAGCTCGCGCTCATTTATAACGAGCAAGGGCTCCGGCCAGCCGAGATCGCGCACAAGCTCGGCCTCAGCGCCTACACCGTGACCCAGATCATCCTCGCTGCCAGGAACCGCGCGAAAGGCTAGCCGCACGAGCCGGTCCCGGCCAACGGGGCCGTCACCATGATCCGGGCGGGATCCCCACTCCAGGTCACTGATCGGGAGCCCATCGACAGCGAGAAGGCAGGACATGCCCGGGTGCGTGTTCGCGGACCGCCTCGGCCGATGCAGGGTTGGCCTCGGCGGCGCTGACCGCCATGATGGGCTCGTGAGCGTCGAGGCGATCAACATCGGCCCGAGCGAGGCGATCAGGCCTGTGGGGGCTGTCAGCGCGGTTGCGGGCAGGGGACTCACGGGCGACCGCCACTTCCGCGCGCAGGGCGCCAAGCCCGGCCGGGCGCTGACGCTGATCGAGGCCGAAGCGCTGGAGGACGTCGGCTTGACCGGCGCTCAATCGCGCCGTCAGGTGGTCGTGCGGGGCGTGCGGCTGGGCGATCTGGTCGGCAGGCGCTTTCGGGTCGGGGATGTCGAGTGCCTGGGCGTCAAGCTCTGCGAGCCGTGCTTGCATCTGCAGCAGCTGACCCGGCCCGGGATCATCAGGGAACTCATCCACCGCGGCGGACTCAACGCAGACATCCTGACGGACGGCCAGATCTCCGTTGGCGACCCGGTCTCCGCAGCCTAGAGGGCGCACCTGGGGCAGCCGTTTGAACCGCCAGACCTGGCCGGTTTTCGCTCAAGCTCGTGCTCGGCGGCATGAGCGCCGGTGCCTGAAGACGGCGTGCCGCCGGTCATCTCTGGATATGTGCAGGCCCGCGAATCGGCCCGGCAGAAACGGTGCGCCATCAGCGCCCCTGGCGACCATAATCAGGCGTGATAGTGAAGGCGGCACCGCGTCAGCCGGCCCCATGCGAAGCGACTGCAATGCCCCGGCCCGGTGACCTGCCGCA
Organism: uncultured Actinomycetes bacterium; assembly: GCA_963774825.1. Taxonomy (GTDB): domain Bacteria; phylum Actinomycetota; class Actinomycetes; order Streptosporangiales; family Streptosporangiaceae; genus DATBGO01. The sequence continues at coordinate 118,449 of CAVZGW010000029.1, forward strand.
GGCCCAGATAGGAGCGCACGATGACGAGTTTGCCTGCCGCCCCCGGCGACGTTCTGGCCGTCTGGACGGGCGATGATATGGTCCAGGATCTCATCCGCGTGGGCGAGGCGCTGGAGGGCAAGCCGGCGGTCGCCAATCATGTCGTCATCGTCACCCACAAAGACCAGGTAGGCCGGTGGATAGGGATCCAGGGACAACCCGGTGGCGTCGGGCCGGTCGATTGCACTCCTTTCCTGTCTGACACCCGGACCATGTCCAATCACGACGAGCCGAAGCCAGACGACCATAGTCAGCTCGCGACCTTCCTGGCCAGCGCGGCCAAATCACTTGGCATCGGCTACGACTGGGTAGGCATCGCTGAGGACGCGCTGGGCGCGCTGCACGTCGAAGACCTCTCCGCGCTGATCGACCCGCTGTGGCGCTGGCCCTCGAACCACAACCTGCTGCCGGGGCATGTGGTCTGTTCCAGCCTCGCCGCGATGCTGTATGACCTGCCGTCGGTTGGATGGCCACATCCCGATCTGGGTACCGAACGCGAGTGCGAGCCGGCCGACTGGTGGCGATGGTCGCAAGCCCGCGCCTGGACAGGCGGCGGCGTAACCTCCTAGTTCCGCGCAGGCTGGTTAGTTCCGCGCAGGCTGGTTAGTTCCGCGCAGGCTGGTTAGTTCCGCGCAGGCTGGTTAGTTCCGCGCAGGCTGGCGGCCGGACCGGCCTGCTTCCTGACGCCTGAACCTGTCGGCTGTGCGGCCCGTGTAAGGGCTGTAATGGCAAAGGCGTGCGACGGTCACTGACGCGAGCCCCGTCGGCGCGGTGTGCCCACGTCAGGCCGGGCGAGACACAAAGCGCACGTCATAGCCAGAAGCGCGAGTCGTCAGGAAAAGGGAGCAGGAGGACATGAGAGTACTTAGACGTCGCACGCTATCGGGGATGGCTGCGGCGGGAATTGCCGGCGGGTTAATGATTGCCGCCGCGTCCGGCGCGGCTGCGCAGACGACAACGGCGACGCCGTTCATCAACAACTTCCGCACCGTGAGCACCGGGCCGTCAACCGTTCCAGCCAACGGCGACGTCAACCCGTACGGGGTCGCTGTCGTCCAGCGCAGCCAGGGCCTTCTCCAGAAGGGCGATGCGCTCGTCAGTAACTTCAATAACAGCGCGAATCAGCAGGGCACCGGCAGCACGATCGTGGAGGTCTCGCCAGCCGGCAGCGTGACCCAGTTCGCCCAGATCAACGCGGCCAGCTTGCCGGGCGCCTGCCCCGGCGGTGTTGGCCTCACAACGGCTCTTACCGTGCTGCGCAGCGGGTGGGTCATAGTGGGCAGCCTGCCCACCGTCGGCGGAGCTTCTGCATCGGCCAGGCCGGCTGCCTGATCGTGCTCGACAGCCAGGGTCATGTGCGGGAGACGTTCGCTGGCCACGGCATCAACGGCCCGTGGGACATGACCGCGCTCGATGGCGGAAGCGTCGCTGAACTGTTCGTCACCAACGTCCTGAACGGCACCGTCGCTGCTAGTCCCGATGTAGTGAACGGCGGCACGGTCCTGCGGCTGCTGCTCGTGATCGCAGGCGATCAGCCGCCCCGGCTGGTCGCCGTCACGAAGATCGGATCGGGTTTCGCGGAGCGGACGGACCCGGCAGCGCTCGTCATCGGTCCGACCGGGGTCGGCCTCGGCGCCAACGGCACGCTCTACGTCGCCGACACCCTGAACAACAGGATCGCCGCAATTCCCGACGCGGTATCCCGGCTGAATTCGGCTAGTACGGGAGCCACCGTCAGCCGGGGCGGTGCGCTGAACGGCGAGCTCGGCCTCGCGATCGCGCCCGGCGGCGACATTCTCACCGTGAACGGCGGCAACGGGAAAATCGTCGAGACCACGCCCAACGGCACGCGGGTTGCGGTCAGGCCGCTGGACACCACTCCCAACCCGGGCCCCCCGCCAGGCCCGGCCGGTGCCGGCGCCCTGTTCGGCCTCGCGGTGGCGCCACCGGGTGCGGGCGTGTACTTCGTGGACGACGACACGAACACGCTCAACCTCCTGCACTAGACAACGCGGAATCCGGCGCCGGGCCCTTCGCGGGTCCGGCGCCGGCTGTCTGCGGGCGGCGCGGACCAGGGCGACGACATGCGGCGCGGTTGAAGCCCGCCAGCGGTCTTGCCGTGACTCGATGAATTGGCCATCCGGGATCGGGAGCAGGACCTACCTCACCAGGCCGAGGTGCGTGCCTAGGCGGGGCGCCGCCCGATGAGCACGCGCAGTCCGACCGGCAGGCGCTCGGAGCCGAACGCGCGGGTGACCGTCACCTCGACGTCCTCCGCCGCGAGGAGAGCGGGCACGCGCGCAGTGTCGATCAGCGTGTTGTCATGGCGCTCGTCGTCACGACGCCAGGAGCCGTCGTCATTGGACACGAAAGTGGTGATCTGGCGGACAAACCGATTGGGTGCGGGGACCGCGAACTGGGTAATGATCGCCCAGTCATCGCCGACCCGGCCCACGTTCGCGGCGTCCCGCCGGGCTTTACCGTACTGCAGGTCGCAGATGTCGACCGCGAAACAGCCCGCCCGGCCGGAGCGTCCGCGCGATCGCCACGAGCGCCCGGTCGATGGCCGGCTCGTCGGGTAAGTAACTGAGCACGTGGCCGACGGAAACCACCGCATCCGCCCGCGGCAGCGGGTCGTCGGGAAGCGTCAGCTGGCGGACATCCTCGGCGCCCGGCGCGTAGCCACGGGCCAGCTGGAGCATCGCCGGTGATGCATCAGTTGCGACGACGCGGTGGCCCGCCTCAGCGAGCATCTTGGTGAGCAGGCCACTCCCGCAGCCAAGTTCGAGGACGAGCCCGGCACGCGCCCGCACCGGCTCAAGCAGCGCTAAGATTCCCGGCGCGCAGGCCTGCGCGTGGAAGCCGAAACCGCGGTGGTGCACGCGCGCGAGATCGCTGCGATAGTAGCCGTCATGAGTCGGTGACACGCACTTCAGTGTCCCGCGCACCGCCCTCAGTTGCCAGCCGGGCGCGCAAAAGTAGTGGCAACCGCCGCCGGTGCGAGCGATTACGGGCCAGGACAACAGGACAAGGAGGCAACGATGACCGCACCGCTCCAAGTGATCGCCTTGAGCTTCAGCCGCAACGCCGGCGCCGAGGACCGGATCCTGGCAGAGGTCGACCGTCTGCGCGGGCGGGGAGTTCTTCGGCTGCTCGACATGCTCTTCGTGGCTAAGGGCCAGGACGGCATGATCGAACGGCTGGCCATCGGTGATGACGAGGACTTCGGCTCGCTGCTGGCGGCGGTCGTTCCCGTTGCGAACGGCGGTCCGGCCGTGCCGGTGCCAGCTGGCGGCCCGGCCTTTGACCCGGCCGATGCGTTGGCGCTGGCCGGCTCTCTCCAGCCGGGGACAGCCCTGGCCTTCTTGCTCGTAGAGCACCACTGGGCCGCCCCGCTGTTTGACGCCATCGCCGAGACTGGGGGCACGCTGATCGGCGAGGGCTTCCTGACCTCCGATGCCGGGCTGGTGGTGGGAGCCGAGGTCGCCGCCCTGGAGGAGGCATCTCAGGTGATTGCCCAGGCTCAGGCCGATGAGGCGGACGCTTTGCTCGCGGCGGTTGCGGCCGAAGCCGAAGCGGCCGAGGCGGTGGCCGATTCGGAGCGGGTCCAGTCCGCCGCTGCCGCAGCAGCTGTCCGGGCGCTGATCACTGCCGGGCTGGTGGAGGAGGCGGCCGCCCACGAGGCGGTCACGGCGCTGACCACAGCAGGCCTGATCGTGGCCGCCGCCGGCCAGGCCGCCGCGGACTCCGTAGCCGAAGACGCCGCCACCGTGGAAGCCGCGGGCGAAGTGACCGCCGAGTCCCTGACCGAATCCCTCGCCACCATCGCCGCGGCCGACGAGGTGGCGGCCGAAGCCGCCGGCGAAGCCGAGGCACGGCTCAGGGCTGCGTCGATCACCATGGCAGAGGCCCAGGTTCTGCGGTACCTCCCCAAACCACTCCCGTTCTCCGTCATCGCCGACAAGCTGGGCATCTCCCGGTCAGCAGCCAAGGAGCGAGCGGCACGTCTGTACAAGAGGCTCGGCGTCCACAGCCGGGACGAGGCGGTCAGCCGGTCCCGCTCCCTCGGCCTCATCCGCGGGGCGTCTGTCACCTGACTGCCTAAGCTGGGCGCGACGTCAGATTCAGCTCTGCGAGCCGAGCCGCAGTGATATCCCGAGGCGCTGCGCCAGGTCCGCTGCCCGGCTGCGGTCAGCCGGGCTGAACGGCGCTGCGTCGCGGATGAAGTGCAGGTGCCCGGGCCCGGGGTCGCGGCGCGGTCCGGCATGGCCGGCGGCCGGGGTTTCGCGGACGAGTCGCAGGCGTGCGCCGTTTTTCCAGGTCAGCTCCGCGACTGAGGCCTCCGCGGTGTCCTGCCGGCTGACGACCTCGCCCTCGAATGCCTCCTCGAATAGCCGGACCGCGCCGTCGATGTCAGCCACGTAGTGCTCGACCAGGGCGAAGGCCGACGACGGCCCGGGCGCCGGAAGCTGAGCGGGCGCCGCCAGCTCCGGCGCCGGGCCGGCCTGCTCGGCAACCTGGATCACGATGCCGTAGGCGTCCTTGGGGTGCAGGAACGCTTCCTTCCAGGCCGGGCTCGACAGATTGATCTGGACCGGTTCGATGCCGAGCGCCCGTACCCGCGACAGCGCCGCGGCGATGTCGGTGACGATGAAGGTGAAATGATGCGGACCAGCGCCGCGGGCGGCCAGGAATCGCTCGAGAAAGGCAGCGTCGGGGCCCCCGGCCGGCGTGAGCAGCTCGATCTTCGGGCCGGCGCGGAACTGCAGCTGACCCCACCAGAAGCCGGGCGAGTCACCCCCGTAGACCCAGGAACCGCCGAGCAGCCCGCCGAACAGGTCCCAGCCATCCGTTAGCGCGAGCGTGCCAATCGCCACGTGATCCAGGATGGTGTTCGTCACGGTCGCTTGCTATCTCGTTGCTGCTGCATAAAGGGAGATGCTAGCCTCCGCGGCGCCGTCGAGGTGCGGCCCCGGTGGCACGACCGGCCAGCGACGCAGGTCGGCCCGCGCATCCGCTGCCGCACTGCCCGCCGAGCGTCCTGAAAGGCCACGCCAGCTTCCAGATTTCTGGAAATGCACGGACGCCTGCGCATACTGGACTTCGCATCGCCGCGCCTGGGTAGGCTTTCTTCCAGGGCGGGCCCGGGATAAAGGCGGGCCAGGGATAAAGGCGGGCCCGGGATAAAGGCCCGGCAGCTGTTTCTGGCTGTCTCTTTGATTTAAGGCTCATGATGCTAAGGGAGGCCACATGCACATCGGATCGGTGCTTCTTATCATCTGGCTGATCATCGGCGCCTTCGCCGCCGGGCAGCGTGGCGATTACCACGGGACCATCGGCAGCTGCAGCAAGGCTGGTACGGCCGCTGTGACGATCCTCGCCGGCCCCCTCAACTACCTGGGCGCGAACCCTCAAATCCACTGCTCCACGCCGAAGCCCAGCAGTTAGCGGCTGCTGCGGATCTGGTGGGAGGCTCGCCGAAAGTCCTGGCATCCGTACGCGAGCCCAGGCCACCGCGCCAGCAGGACGCTAGCTGACGGGGTGGAGGCGATCGGCCAGGGCGCGTAGTTCGGCCAGCGGGGCGCTGAGTTCGCCGACCAGCGAGGTGGTCGGCTCGTCATGCAGGCCAACATCCCGGGCGCGGCCCCCGACCCGGTTAGTGTCCGCGGCGACAGCTATCGGGGCCAGCGTGGCGATCCGCACGCCAACCGCCAGCTCGACGATATCCGAGAACCACTCGCCGTGCTCGGCGTTGTCGGCCTGCAGCACCCTGTCCGGGGAGCCCATCACAACGAAACCGTCAGGCCGGATCACCAGCTGGCGTAGATAACCGCGATCGGTTGCATCCCCCGCCGAAGTCGGGGGCTGCTGGGCCACCACCCCGTCGGTGTGCACCAGCACGATCGCCGAGCCTGCAGCGTCGGGGTGGAGGGACAGCGGCTCCCCGGTGACGCCGGGCGGGCGGCTCTCGCCCTGCGGTCGTCCCTCAAGCCACCGCAACCGGCCTGCCGCGTCCCAGGTGACGAGCTGATCGGACCAGCCAGCGGCCATCAGGATGGCCGGCCCTGGCCGCGCCCACTCGTCAGTGACGACGGCGGCTGACTCCGCCCGCGACCGGATGATGGTCCCGTCGTCGGCAGTTGATATGACGGCACCGTTGAGCACGGTCAGGGTGGTGATCCCCCCGCTATGGCCGAACGGCAGGCCCAGTTGGGCGCCAGTGGTCGCGTCCCACCAGCGCGCCCGCCCCGAGTCGCCCGCTGTGACGAGGTGCCCGGATGGCGTCATGACCACGTGCCGGACGGGGGCCCGGTGCCGGAGGACGTGGCGCACGCCGCCAGTAGCCAGATCCCACAGCCGCACGGTGCCGTCCGCGCTGGCCGTAGCCAGGCCTTCGCCAGGGTACGGAATGAGCAGCGGGATCGCGGCCGCGCTCGTGATCGCACCCCGTGACCGACGAGCGTCCGAGCTGTTCCACCAGCAGCAGACCGACGGTCGGCCCGTCGGCCATGGCCACCGCGACGGCCCTGTTGAGCGCGACCACCGCGACGGCCCTGTTGAGCGCGACCACCGGGTGGGAACCCTGGCACTTCACCTGACGGAGTCCCAGACGAAAGTGGCGAGGGAGTCGCCGGGCAGCGTGTAGTCGAACCGCTGCCCGTTCTCGCTGACCGAGAAGCTCTGGCGGTTATCGTTTTCGTTGTCCGCGACCAGCACGGTTGATCCGCTGGGGTTGACGAACGCCACGTCCATAATCTGGCCGTTCCAGCTCGTGGTGCCGAACGAAGTGCTGGCGATCCGCACTGCTCCGGGCTGAACGAACCGGCTGAGCTGGCCAAGGGCGTAATACTCGGCGCCGGGAGTCACGGTGTCGCCGGGGCCGACCGTGAGGATGCCGGTGCAGGTAGCGCAGCCACCAACGTGCGGCCCTCCGCTGGGGTCGAGGGCGACGTTCCAGTTCACGACCGTCTTGGACCAGTTTCGGGCGGAGCCGATCTCGAGGTTGCGCGCCTGCCAGTTGAGCGTGTCGGAGAACGTGCTCGCCGGATCGCCGGACTGGCTTCCCGAGCATTCAGTCTGGTACATGTCCTTGTCCGGGAACTGATTGTGCAGTGCGGTCATGGCGCTGGGGTCACCGTAGTAGCAGTGATATGAGACGCCTGAGACCCACTTTGCCGCCGGTGATGAGAGGACTTCCCGTGGGTAGTCGTCGATATCGGAGATCTCGTCCGGGGGGGTCGAGGCAATGTCCTTTGGGTATTCGGCCCAGTTGTGGTCATAGGCGAGGATCTCGGTGCCGAGCCCAGCGGATCGCAGCATGGGACCGAGATCCTCGATGACTTTTTCCTCCTGGATAGCCGGCATGTCACTGCCCGGGTAGGTACCGGGGTTGCGGTTCTGCGGCTCGTTCTGCACGGTAATGGCGTCGACGTTAACCCCCTGAGCGCGGTACGCCTCCACGAACTTCAGCAGGTACAAAGCGTAGGAGAAGTAGATCTTCGGGTTATCGATCAGGCGACCCCCGATGAGCGAGTCGCTGGTCTTCATCCAGGCGGGCGGGCTCCATGGGGTGGCCATTATGGTGAGCTTTGGATTGATCTTCTCGGCTTCGCGCAATAGGGGCAGGATCTCTGCCTCGTCGTGGGCGATGGAGAAGTGCCGCTGAGAGTAATCAACCTGGCCGGGCGGCATGTCGTCATAGGTGTAGTCCCGGGTGGCGACGAAGTCCGATGCGCCGATCGGCTGCCGGAGGAAGTCCAGGCCATCGCCTGCCGCCGGGTCGAAAAGGAGATGCATCGCTGCGGCACGCGCTGGTGGTGACAACGAGTACAGCACGGCCGCCGAGGAGTCTGTGATCGAGCCGCCGAAGCCCGTCATGGCCTGGAACCTGCGTTTAGGGTCAACCGTCACGGTCAAGGCGGCCGGGGCGTTCGGACTGAACGCCACCGGAGCTTGCGCGTTCAACTTCTGCCGGCCATTAGCTGTGGTGATCCAGACATTCACCTGCGGGGGCGAAGTGCCCCCACCGTCACTGACCCGTGCCTGTGGCTGTGCCTGTGCGGAGGGCACCCCGACGCCTAGCAGCGTGGCAACGGAGCTTGCCATCGCTACGCCCAAAGGCAGCGAATATCTTCTCAGAGTCCCGCTTTCCCTAGCGAGTGTCGGGAAATCGGTTGGGTTGCCGCTGATCCCCCTACCTGCGAAAACATGCTACCGGCAGGCGGGGCAGGCCCCGGGCTCACCCCTCCCGGCGGGTCGTGGACGCGATCTTGTACGCAGGCCGGACCGGCTGCCCGCGGCGGCACCTGCCCGATGACTTCCCGCCCCGGCAGCGCTGAGCGGGCGGGTCGTCGTCGGCTGGGCTCAGAAGGGGTTGCCGCTGCGGAAGCTTTCCCATTCGATGTGGTCGCCGCCGGCACCGGTGGTGCGCGGAATGAGGTGCCCGTCGCGTCCGAATACATTTCCGAGTTGGCTGGTAGGACGTTCGATGAACGAGTAGCTGAGCCAGCCGACCAGTATCGAGGCGACCACGACGATAACGGTATCGGGAAGGAACGCACCGGGAGCCTGGCGGACCAGGCCTTCCCATCCCGCTAGTGCCAGCAGTATCGGCTCATGCCATAGGTAGATGCTGTAGGAGATGGCACCGAGCCATAGCAGCGGCCTGCAGCTCAACGCCCGCCCCCAGCGGTCTTTGGGCGGCCCGAGCACCGCGGCGGCAATAAGGCACCCGAAGCCGACGGCGCATAGCGCGGTGAAGTACACCCCTGACCAGGAGTTGGCTTGCCGGGTGGCGAACGCAACAAACAAGATTGCGAGGGCGGTGAGGCGCAGCGTCAGGCGGCTCCGCGGCTTGAGGGGCCGCTTGTCGCCGACGGCAGCGGCGATGACGGCGATGGCCATGCCGACGGCGAAAATGTCGAGGTTGGCCATGGGGCCGAACCAGGTAGTGAACGCGCCGGTTGTCGGCCTGTGTCCGACGGAAAACGACCATGCCTTCCATGCGACGGAGACAGCGGCGAGTGCGGCTGTGCTGGCCGCCAGCACGAGGATGCGCTGCTTTCTGCTGGCCAGGCGTCGGCAGATGCGTGCCAGGCCGATGCTGAGGATTAGCAGAACCAGGTAGAAGAACACTTCGACGGAGAGCGACCAGGCCGGCCCGATGGTGTAGAAGATGCGCTTCTCGTCGAAGATCTGCGTGAAGGTCAGGTGTTCGAGCAGGTCGCGCCAGTCGCCAGGCAGAGTCTGCTGGCGGGAGAACCAGACCACGACCACGGCGACGTAGTACACGGGGAGAAGGCGGACTGCCCGGCGGGTCAGGAAGCCTCGAGCCGAGATCGGCTGGCGGCCCTCGATGGCTGATCGGGCGACGGGCTCGAACAGGAGAAAGGCGGTGAGCACAAAAAACCACGGCACCATGGCGTCGAGTGAGTTGAGCAGCGTATACGCCGGTGTCCCGAAATACAGAAAGTGGCCGACGTTGCAGAACTGGTAAACGTGGAATATTACGACGGCGACCGCAGCGATGCCGCGGTGGCCGTCGAGTTCCTCGTGGTGCTCGGCCTCCCGGGTGGCGGGTACGGGGCCGATGGGAGCGACGACCGATCCCATGGCCGCCGGAGCCGACGGGCGCTGCGGCCGCTGAGCGCGCAGCGGGCCTCCGGCCGGCACTACCCGGCCCGGACGGTGGGCAGCGGCGGCCGCTCAGACGGGTCGGCGCTGCCGGCGCGGCTGCGATTGGCATGAGCGCCGGGTGCGGCCCCGCCACGTGGTGTGACTCGCCACTGACGTTCGCCGGTAACCTCTTTGAGCTGGGCCACCCGGGCGATGAGATTTTTGAGTTCACCGAACCACAGCATCGAGTGGATCGCGTAGAGGACGAACCATGCGCGGTGGCGTCGTATCCGGGGGTCGCCGAGCAGGTAGGCGAAGATCGTCTGGGCGCCTCCTGCGCTCAAGGTGAAGATTGACAGCAGGACGAACAGCGGTATCAGCCAGTTGAGGTGCCCGAGGCCGCCGTCACGCCAGGCGGTGAACCCGAGGATGGGGATCACCTGAACGGTCACCCAGGGGACCACCTGCGCCCAGCCGAGCAGGAACGCGGCGCCGAGCTTCTGGCGCCCGCCTAACCGGTCCGAGGTCAGTGCGGGCCGGAGGTGACGCCGGGCGGTCTGGCTCCAGCCCTGCGCCCAGCGCATGCGCTGATGCCACAGCGCCCTGATCGTGGTCGGGGCGAGTTCAGTCGAGACCAGGCCCGGGTCAGACACGATGTTGAACCCGGCACGCAGGCTTCGCATGGACGCTTCGATGTCCTCGGTGAGCATGCGCTGCATCCTGATCAGCCGGAGGGCATCGCGTCGCCAATAGCCGTTGGAGCCACCGAAGATCCCGAAGCCGTGCAGCCGGGCGCGCCCGGGGTGGCTCACGGCATAGATGGTCTCGAACTCGACTGCGATCATGCGCGCTACCCATGACGCGTCCCCGTTGCGCACCACGCAATGACCTTGCACAACGTCGTGGCCGTCGGACAGCCACTGCCACGCCCGCGAGAAAGACCCCGGTGCCGGGTGATGGTCGGCGTCGAAGATCCCTACGAACTCTCCCCGGACGTACGCCAAAGCAGCGTTGACGTTCTGGGCTTTCGATGTGCTCGCCTCGACCCGGAGCAGCAGTAACCGGGAATCGCGGACGGCCAGCTGCTCCAGGGTGTCCTCGATGGGCAGGCGCCGCGGAGAGTTGTACGCCAGGATGACCTGGAAGTCTCCCGGGTAGTCCTGGCTGAGGAGGTGGGTCACCGTGTCGACGATCGTGGCCGCCTCGTTGGGCAGGTAGGCGGCGATAATGGCGGTCGCAGGAGGAGACGGTCCCCCGCCCCCGGCGGGAACCTCGACCGCCCCCACGGCCTGGAAGCTCTCGATCCACAGGGCGGCTGCCGTGAAAGCCAGGGCTGCCGCCATCAATGGGTAGGTCACCGCCGTCAGGTCGAAACCGGCGTACCAGACCATCACGTAGACGATGAACGGCAGACTGAGCAGCATCGCCATGGTGAAGACGACCTCAAGCGGGGAGCGCAGCCGCTCGACCAGCCACAGCAGCCGGTCACGTTTGGCGACGGGGACCGCCGAAGCGACCAGCCCAAGCGAGAATCTCACCGGTACCAGATCCAGGTGCAGGCACGCATCCTGCAACGCGGCGTCGGCCCGATCGCACAGCTCACGCGTGGAAGCGGCGTGTGCGTAGGGGGCGTAGCCGATGACCGGGGTCATGCGCACCTGCTCACCGCCGATGTCGAGAACGACGCCGGCGACCCGCCGCGCCAGCCTCTCCAGGCGGTTGCGCGCCGCCACCGAATCTGTTTCGGGCATAAGCAACCAGAACCCGCCGCCGGGACGGGCACTGTGTTGCTCAAGAACCCCGGCGTCCAAGGCGAATAGCTCGTCGAACGCGGCGGCGACCGCGTGCTCGGCGTGAGTCCCCAGCCGTTCGCGAAGCTGAGGCAGCTCGGCGACGCCGACCGCTGCCAGGATCCCAGGCCGCTGGTAGAGCTCAGCGCGCTGTAGCTCCCGGCCGATCTCCTCGCGTAGCCGCTGCTCTGCCACCGCCGGGCGACGCGGCGCGGCCGTCGGTGGCGACAGCCAGCTGAGCTTCGCGCGGATGTGATCGACCAGCTCTGCCGCGCCCACATCGGCCGGAAGGTAATCTTCCCCGGCCGCCGGCCGATCATCGTAACTCCCTGCACCGAAGTCCCCGCCAGCGCTCTCGGGCCTGCCGATCACGACCACCGGGGGCCAGTTCCCGGACCGGGCGCGCAGCTGGCGGACCACGCCAGCATCCGTCACATCATGGGATTTGCCCTTTCCGATCACGACGAGGTCGGGCGCGAGGTCCGCAACCCGCTCCAGCGCATCGCGACCGCAAGCAGCCGAAATGATGGTCACCCCGGCAAGCTCGAGACTGGCCGCCGCCTGATGGGTGGCAGCGGTGTCACCGACGATAAGGATCGAGGCGGGGTCAGCAGGGGCCGCGGACATGACAGGTACGCCGCTCTTTGGGCTCATAAGACTCCTCGGGGGGATGGGACGCCGCCGTCTGACGGCCACGCTCGCGGCAAGCCGTTAGGGGGGGCCGCTGAGCTTCATCACGCCTTTGCTGATCGTGATGCGCTCGCCCGGGAGGATCAGGTTCGGGTTAGACCCGATGACCGCCTCGTTGGCGGCATACAACGCCCCGTACCCACGGAACTTGAACCACTCGGCGATTCCCGACAGCGTGTCGCCCGCCTTGACCGTGTAGGTGGCACTGGAATCGGCACGAGACCTCGCGGGCCGCAAGACCGTGCTGGCCGTCGGCATCCCCGTCGTGGCCGTGCGTGCCAGCCGCGACGGGGACGACGGCAGTGATGCGGCCACCGCGCTGCCCACACCCAGAACGAGAATTCCCCCCGCAAGCACCGCAGCAACCAGCTTCGGCCTCATCATGCGCCTTTCTAACTGTGGGCTACTGCAACAGTGACCCGCCTGGTGGCCAGGTATTCGCGCGATCTTGCCGCAGCGGATTTCCCGGCGTCTCCCTTCGCCTGTGCGCTGGCGGGGCGGTCACGGGTCGGTCTGGTTCCAGCGCAGGGGGACCAGGCGATGCGGCAGAGCGCGGCGCTGGCGGCTCGGCCGCGGCTGAGCCGCCAGTGCCTCGTGGTTCCGGGCCGAGACGATGATGACTGTCTCAAGCGGACGCCCGCGCCGCTCGCAGTAGCCAGCTAACGCCAGTGCTTCGCCGAGCGAGATAAGAGCCTGCCGCCCGTGAAGTGAGCAAGCGACAGCACGTGCCGGCAGCACAGCGATCTGGGCGGCACCGTTATGGTGGCGCAAGAGTCCGCTTCCCGTCCTAGTCAGGTGGTGGGCTCAAGGTGCCGTTTCGGGTTGCCCCCCGGGACGGCACCACTGACATGAGCATAATGCAAGCAGTTGTTACCCTCCATTAAGACGCCTCACCTAGCTGATTGGATTACCGATGACAGGAAATCTCATCGCTTCATTACCGCCGCGGCTCACTCCATGACCCGTGGTCTTTCTCATACCCAGGCAAACCCGCGCATTGGCTCCGTATGGCCGGAGTCTCCCGACCACTGGTATGCCAGTCCGGAAGGCGCATATTCCGGCAATGCCGGACGTTACGGAGACTAATAGAGGTTAACCCAGAATGCCAGACATAGTCGGCGGGGAGACGGCGACGAATTCCAACGGCGAGCCCGGCGCGGCACCAGCCGTGGCGGCAGGTAACGGGCAGATGCGGCGCCGCGGCGCGTCGCGGTGCGGCTCCCGGACCGGCTGCGGCCCGCCGCGCAACGCTGCGGCCTCGTCGCCTGCCTGGGCGCCGACGGACTGATCACGCAGCCGCTGCACGGCCCCTCCGGTGGATGATCTTCCCCGCGGCCCGGGAAGCCGCAGCGGGTGCTCCACCACCGAGGTGACATCGCGCGACAAACGATAAACGCGGCTTTGCGCGGGTTTGAACGAACTGCCGGGCGGCGTCGGGTACGTTGAAGTATGTCGCGTAGCCGTGGGCTCAAAGCGGGGAAGCCCGGATGCGGCGCAGACGTCGCCGACTCGTCCTCCCGCTTCCATGGCCGTCGCCGACGCGCTCGATGACATGCGGGGGTGTGGACAGATCCCGCTGAGCCAGGAGTCCGGCCCGGTCACGTGCGTGCTCGTCCCTCACCGCCCGGGTGGAGACGGCTCCTAGCCTTCGTGCCCGGCTGAGTGTGACCGGTGCGAGCCCGCGGGTGAAACGGTCGGCGAGCCGTCCCCATCGCCCGGCAGCCCCGTCGCGGAGCCTGGCCTGCCGGCCAGTCGCGCGCAAGATCAGCAGGAGGAGGTCACGAGTTTTGGCGGAAAGCGAACGCGAAAAACTCAGGTCCAAGACTCCGGTCATAGCCGCCCAGGTCGGTGCCACCCTCACCGTCACGGTAGCCATGAGCTTCCTGGGTGTGGCGGGCACGGTGACCGGGCTCATCGTCGGCACCGTGATCTCCCAGGTGTCCGCGTTCTTCTACGAGCAGTGGGTTACCCTCGCCCACCGCACAGCGCGGCGGAAAGCGGATCAGCTCAGGGCAGCCCGGCGCGAGGCCAGGCAGCCAGGACGCCAGACCCCCCGGACTGTCCCGCGCTACCATCTCAGCGTCCCGTACCGGGCGCTGTCAGCCAGCGCCCTGGCAGTGTTAGTGCTTTCCGGCGCCGTGATCGTGACGTTGGAGCTGGCAGCGCGCAAGCCAGTCGCCGCGATCGTCACCCATTCACCTGGCTCGGGCACGTCGCTCACGGGCGGCACTGTGGGCCCTCGGTCATCCGGTCCCGCACCATCGCGGACTGCCAGGCCGTATGCGACACCATCCGCACCATCCACGTCGCCGGCTGCTACCGCACCGGCCTCCGCCACGCCGACGGGCGCGGCCACCCCTGGACAGCGGACCGCGCCGTCGCCGACCGCCCCAGTCACGGCCACCCCGGCACCGTCCCAGTCCTCTCCCGCTAGCTCGGCGCCGAAGGCCTCACCATCGACCCCGGCAGTCCCGTGATCGCGCGGCGATTCGGGTTCGGGACCGGCTGCCCGGACCGGGATCGTCCTTCAGGGGACTTATCCAGCCTGTTCTGCCCTGCAGTCCGCTCGCATGCCGGGGCCTTTCCTCCAGAGGCCACCTCCGGCGCAGCAGGGCTGGCAATAAAGCAGCTCGGAATCTCCGTTCGGATAATCGCATCGCCCTATCCCGGTCATGCCCTGGCATTGTGCTGCTTCGACGCCGGCCGCATTCCTGTGGCCTTGGCCTGTCATGGGGTTCCGGGAAACGGGCGGGCTCTGGACTGGGAGCCTGAGACTCAACGTAGGTTCCATCGTCGTTCACCCTTACGTGTCAGGCGGCCCGTGGAGGCCGGGCGGATAGGAATCTATTCTAGGACGTGCACCGGGGCGCAGTGAAAGCC
Source organism: uncultured Actinomycetes bacterium (assembly GCA_963774825.1). GTDB lineage: Bacteria > Actinomycetota > Actinomycetes > Streptosporangiales > Streptosporangiaceae > DATBGO01. The sequence continues at coordinate 133,463 of CAVZGW010000029.1, forward strand.
TGATTCGTGCGCGCAGGCGGGCCGGCGGCATGCGCTCGGGGCACCGCTCAGGCTGAGGAGCCCACTTGCCTTCCATTTGGTCGGCTTCACCCGGCCGCCGCGGCCGGCCAGGCCATGCGCGTGGACGGGGCCCAGGCCGGTTGCCGTGGTCTGTCAACGGCGGGACTGCCAATAGCGTATTGGCAGCAGGTAACGGGAGGTTAAGGGCCGATGGACCGCCATGATGCCATCATCTCCATGGCAGCGGCCGCAAGCCTTCTTGTTGTTGTCGGTGGCGTGGCAGCCGGGCTCGACGCGTCCGGCGCGTTCCCGCGAGGTACAGCACAGGCCCGCTCCAGCCGGACAGCCGGGACGCGCCCTGTGTCATCGACACTCCCGCCCGCGAGCGCCAGCCCTCTGACGCCCAGCCCTGTCGCTACGGCGGCCAGCCTCGCCAGCAAGTGCACGACGGGCGTCGAGGACCAGACAACCCGCCTGTTCTACCCGGCCAGCACCGTCGGCAGGCCCGACAGCCTGATCCCGTCTGGCGACACCGTTGTCGGGGCCTACCAGGTGACCCTGACGAATCACTCGACAGCCACCGCGGAGGTCACCGGCTTCGCCGTGGTCTTCCATGACTACAGCGGCGCGGGGACCGGCTCGGATAGCCAGCACGGCTTCGACAGGTTCATCACCTCGGGACAGTCGCTGACCTGGACCGAAGCCCCCTGGGGATCGGTCGTCAACGCCCCGTTCGCGGCTGGGCAGACGGGCGCAATCGACTCCGAGTCGACCTGCCAGCTCGTCAGATGGACTCATCCGTGACTCAGCCTTGTCGTTAACGGAAGCGCCTCGACCCGAGTTACCCGGCCAGATCCGGCCGCGGGCTTGAACCCACCCTCAAGATCGCCGACTCGCAGCAGCGATCTCAGCGCCAGCTCGCTGTTCGGCAGCTCGTCACCGCTCCTGGGACCAGCACGTGGCCTCACCGCCGTCGGTCGCGGGCACGCGGATCGGCTGAGCGCTATGGTGCAAACATGAGGCGCACATGCGGGACTACGCGCTCGCCGCGGTGACCAGGTCGGTCCGCGGCGCCGAAAAGATCTTCCGCGCGACAGTGCCCGCCTTCGGATGATCGCGTGCGAGGAGCCGCCACATGGGCGAAGGACAGCACCCGGACGAAGAACAAGAAGGGGCGGAAATCCAGCCAGCCCGGGCCGAACTGTCGGTCATCCGCGCCTCGGACGCCGAACGAGACGCCGTCATCGCCCAGCTCAACCAGGCCTGCGCAGCGGGCAGGCTGGACGCCATCCTCAAAGACGTCGAAATCATCGTTCCTGACGGAGTGGCCGTCGACCTGTCGGGCGTCGCGGTCATGGGTGACAACGCGAATATGGTCCCGCCGGTGCCCGTTGCCGCCAGCCGGTTTGTCGTGAAGATCGACGGTCATGCCATCTTGGGCGATGTCGAGGTCATGCGCCCGCAGCAGCGTGCCATCGGGCACTCCCGCCGCCGATCGACCGAAAGCTGAGCCGCGGCCATCAGCGCGTGCGCGCTGCTGCTGGCCCGATAGGGCAGGCACCGATCCTGGACCCGCCTGAGGTGGCCGTCGTTTTCCTGCGCACCCAGACCAACTACACTCAGAGTGTGGCGGATGATCTGCTTTCGCCACGGCCATCGCTGACGCCGCCGCCGACATTGTCCGGCATAGCGCGCTGAGCGCATGAGCCGATCGGAGCCGAGATGACGCGAGTGGCGGTTACCGGTGGCAGCGGGACGCTTGGCCGCGCTGTCATCAGCGAGCTTTCCGGACACGGCTATGCCGTCTTCAACTTTGACCTCGCGCCGCCATCGTGGCCTGGGCCCGCCACCTTCACCCGGATCGACTTCCGGGACTACGGGCAGGCTGTCGAGGCCCTGAGCGGCATCGACTCACTGCACGACGGTGTCGATGCGCTCGTTCACCTGGCGGCTATCTCCGGCCCGACCCAGGCCGGCAATGCTGCGACGTTCGACAACAACATCATCTGCAGCTATCACGTGTACTCGGCGGCGCGCGCGGCCGGGATCACCAACATCGTCTGGGGATCGAGCGAGACGCTGTTCGGCTACCCCTTTCACCGCCCGCCGCCTTATGTCCCGGTCGACGAGGAGTACCCCGTCCGGCCGGAAATGGCCTACGCCCTCGGCAAGTGCCTGGAAGAGGAGATGGCCCGGCAGCTATGCCGCTGGGATCCCCAGCTCAAGATGATCGGCCTGCGGTTCTCCAACGTCATGGACGAGACGGACTATCCGCAGTTCCCCGGCTTGGACCGCGATCCGCCCGGGCGCAGCTGGAACCTCTGGTCCTACGTCGACTCGCGGGACGCAGCGCAGGCAGTCCGCAGAGCACTGGAGCACCAGGCTACCGGCGCGCACGTCTTCGGCATCGCGAGCACGGACACGGTCATGCTGCGGCCAACGAGCGCACTGCTGGACGAGATGCTCCCCGACGTGGAACGCCGCAGGTCCTTCAGCGGCAATGAATCCCTGATCTCTATCGAGAAGGCACGCGCGGTCCTCGGCTACGAGCCCGCGCACACCTGGCGCACTACGGCCCGGGCCTGAGGCACCGGCGATCAGCTAAGTCGCCCACCACCTGAGCTCGCCTGTGCTCCAGTCGACGAGCATGCCGGTATCGGGAAGGATCCTGCGCAGCGTTCCCTTGGCTACGTCGCGACCTTCATGTACCGGCACCCATGTACCGGCTCCGTGGTCCCGCGGCCATCGGGATGACGCATGATGTGGTGGCTGCCAGCAATACTGGCCACCTTGAACCAGGAAACGGAGGTACCGGTCGTGGAGACGTCAGCAGTTCTCGCCAATGCCGAGGAGCGAGTGGTCGAGGAAGCTGCTGCCGCGCTGGAGCGACGCCATCAGGCACACCACCACGTGGTCAGCCCGGAGGAGCACCGTCGCACCGTGCGGGACCTGTTCGAGCTGGTCGTCCAGTGCGTGCACGAGGGCCGCGCCGAGCCGATCATCGCGTCGTCCCGGCAGATCGCGACGAACCGCTTCGAGGCGGGCTTCGACATCGCCGAGATCCAGGGAACTTTCAACGTTCTGGAGGAGGTGCTCTGGCGTCACGTGGCCAGCAGCCTCGCCGGCGACCAGCGGATCGAGGCACTCGGGCTGGTGAACACCATCCTCGGGGCGGGGAGAGATGCGCTGGCCCAAACCTATGTGGCCCTGGCCAGCCGGGGAGCCGGTCCGCTGGACCAACCCGCGGCGTCGCGGGACGATGGCGGGGCAGGCGGCCCGGCTGTGGCTGCTGGCCTCGCGGGCGGCGCCGTCCGCACTGATAAACGCGGGCAAGTTGGCCTTATCGCCCTTGACAACCAGCGCACGCGCAACGTCCTCAGCGCCCAGACGGTCAGCGGCATCGTCGCCGCGCTCGAGAGCCTGCGGGCCGAGGGCATGCGCGCCGTTGTGCTCCGCGCGGCAGCGGGATTGCGCGTCTGGTCCGCGGGCCATGACATCGACGAACTTCCCCATGGCCGGCGCGACCCGCTGGGCTACAACGACCCTCTCGAACAGCTGCTCCGCGCGATCCGCACCTTCCCGTTCCCGGTCATCGCCATGGTGCACGGCTCGGTGTGGGGCGGAGCGTTCGATCTGGTGCTCAGCTGTGACCTGGTCGTCGCCGACGAGACAGCGACGTTCGCCATCACAGCCGCAAACCTGGGACTGCCGTACAACATCACCGGGCTGCTCCATTTCCTCGGACGGCTGCCCGTCAACCTCATCAAGGAGATGTTCTTCACCGCCGCGCCCATCGACGCCCAGAAGGCCAGGGACTGGCTGGTGGTCAACCACCTGGTGGGGTCCGCCGAACTCGAGGAATTCACCCTCCGCCTGGCCGCCACCATGGCGTCGAAGTCGCCTATGGCCATCGCGGTCATCAAGGAACAGCTCCGTGTCCTTATGGACTACCAGCCCATCGCGTCGCAAGTGTACGAACGCATCCAGGGGCTGCGACGGGATGCCTACGACAGCAGTGACTATCTCGAGGGCCTCAAGGCCTTTTCCGAGAAACGCCCGCCGATCTTCCGTGGCGCCTGACGCCGACAAACCCGGGGCAGTTCCAAACCGCGAGGGACAGCGCAGAATCCGGATCGAGCGGAGGGCCCGCTCTTGGCCCCGGCCTTTCGCGGGAATCCGCGCGCCGCTGCGGGCGGTGGCGCCCGAGCTGAGTGGGTGCCCGGTAACGGATCCCGGCCCAGCGGGCGAGGAGGACCCGCCGTAGCAGTCCGCGCCAATGCCCAGCTCATCCCCTGGCACCCCGACGTCCCGCCAGTACGCATCCCAGCTGGCGAAGCCATCCGGAGACGGTTCAACCGGACCGAGATGCGGGTCACCGGACACCGCGGACCGCTATTCTTCCCGCCGCTGGTCGCGCTGGGTCCGCCGCATTCCCGCCCCGGCCCGGCTCACCCCGCCGGGGCGTCGCCGAAGGACTCATCCGGCCGTGATAAGAAATGAGTGGCAACGGGGAGTGGCTCGAGAGGGGCCCGATGACGGGACCATCGGCGGAACAGAAGAACCGGACCTGGATGATCCGCGCGGGCATCGGCGCGGCCGCCGCGTTCGTGATAGTGGGCATCGGCATTGCGCTGGTAGCGCTCCTGGGGCGTCCGGCGGTCTCGGTGTCATCGGGAGAGGCGCTCGTCCAGGTGCACCTGGGCGGCGTCGGGACCGAGGTGACCGGCATCCGCGCGACCAGTGTTGGCCGGCCGCTTGCGCTGGCAAACCAGAGCACGGGCTTCGTGCCCGTCGCCGCCCTGCCGCAGGGCCGGACGGTGCACGTGCGCGTCACTGCCGCTCCGCCGTCCTGGCTCCGCTGGCTGCTGGGCTCCGGGGTCTCGTCGTCGGCGACGCTGCGGGCGCCGTCGGCCGCGCCGTCGGCGCCGGTCGCCGTGGCCGCGCACCCGGGGCGGGTGACGCTCGGCTTCGACCGTCCGGTGAGCATCATCGATTACCGAGCGGCCGACGGGCCGACCCGGGTCATCCGGCTCGGTCAGCCCTCAACCACGGCCCAGCTGGCCGTGCCGGAGACCCAGTCGGGAGGCGCGCTTCAGGTGACCGCCGCGGCATGGCGGTGGGAGCGCTTGGCCGCCCGGTCGACCACGGTGGATTGGATCGAGGCGCCGCGGGACGGCGTGCCGGTCGCAGCAGCGGATCCGGCTCCGGGCAGCGCACACGCCGGGCTCGACAGCCCGATCACGCTGACCTTCGACGAACCGGTGGCCAGGGCCCTTGGTACGGCCCGCCCGCGAGTCTCGCCAGCCACAGCGGGAACCTGGACCGAGCCGGATCCCGACACGCTGGTGTTCACACCACAGGGCCTCGGCTTCGGACCCGGCACCGCGGTAGGAGTCTCGTTTGACCGCCCGGTGACGGTCGTGGGCGGCTCTTCCGACGGCTCGGTGGTCGTGGCCGCTTCAGTGTCCTACCATTTCGCCGTCACGCAAGCCTCGGTGCTGCGCCTGCAGCAGATTCTTGCCCAGCTGCACTACCTGCCGCTTAACTTCACCCCGGCGCCAGGCGTCCGCTCGCCGACCACCTTCGCCAGCGAGGTGGCGACGCTCGGCAGCCCGCTGCAGGGCAGCTTCTCCTGGCGCTGGCAGTCGACCCCGGCGTCGCTCCAGGCCCAGTGGCAGCCCGGCGCGCCCACCGCCGTGGTCAAGGGTGCGCTGATGGCCTTCATGGCCGCTACGGAACGCTCCTTCAACGGCTACACCGCCGACGACGAGACCGTGAACCAGCTTGCGGACGCCTCGTGGAAGGCGCTCCTCAGCGCCGCCGCCGCCAACCATATGGACCCCGAGCCATACTCGTATGTGCACGTTTCGGAGACCCTGCCCGAGACGCTCAACCTGTGGGAGAACGGCAGGACGGCGCTCACGGCGCCGGTCAATACCGGCATCCCCGAGGATCCGACCGCTCTCGGCACATATCCCATCTACGTTCGATACACGGTGAACACGATGAGCGGCACCAACCCGGATGGCAGCCATTACGACGACATCGTGTACTGGATCAACTACTTCAACGGCGGCGACGCCGTGCACGGGTTCGAGCGAGGCTCGTACGGGTTCCCGCAGAGCCTCGGCTGCGTGGAGCTGCCCATTCCGACCGCCGAGGTCGCCTTCAGCCACCTCGCGATCGGCGACCTGGTAACTGTGGATTCCTGAGCCACGCTGGGATGAACGGCTCACCCCCGATTGCGGTCGGCGTCCCGAGCGCCAGCGGCGAGTTCAGCCAGGGCGGCGACCGCACAGATCAGGTGTGATCGACGCAAAGCATGGTCGCCACCATCGTGGCGCAGTGAAGTTCGCCGTCGGCAGTGGCCGCGTAGGCGTCTCCCTGGCACACCGTGATTGTTCGTCCGGAACGCAGGACGCGACCGCGCGCCACGAGCCTGTTGCCTCGCGCAGGCGCGAATAGGTTGATCTTGAACTCGACCGAGAGCACCTCAGAGCCCGCAGGCATGAGCGTCAGTGCCGAGTAACCACAGGCGGTGTCGACCAGCGCGGTCGTCACCCCGCCATGGAAGAAGCCTTGCTGCTGCGTCAGTTCGCTTCGGAACTCCACCTCGATCTCGACAGAGCCCGGCTCCACGCGGGTCAGGTCTGCGCCGTAGTATGCCATCAGGCCCTGTTGAGCGAACGACGACCGGACCACGTCCTCGTAGCCTGGATTCCGCGCGACCATGTCACTCATAGCCACATCGTCCCAGACCTCAAAGCAGGGGCACGCGGCGTGGCGTGGGCCAGATCGAGGTGGGGGGCGGGCGCCGGTAGCCTCTCCCTCGTGAGCAGGATCTCAGTCGTGGGCGTTCCGAGCAGCGGCCAGCTATGCGGCCGGCCAGGACCTGGCGCCTGCGGCGTTGCGTTCGGCCGGCCTGCTCAAACAGCTCATCGCCTCCGGGCTCGAGGTACATGACGACGGGGACCTGCCCACCAGGCATGGCGCCCGGACCGGGACCACCCGCTGGCACCGCTGGCGGAGAACACCGACGGCCGTAACACGGGACCTACCCTCGACCGAGCGGATGCCCAGCTGGCGCATCGCGCGCAAGACGCAATCCTCGGCCCCATCCCGACCTTAGGCTTCCTCCGCGGGTCACTCCTCGCCGATGTCGGCCAGGCTCTGGCGCAGTTCGGTGATCAGCGGATCGCCATCGGGCAAGGCGCGCTCCAGGCGGTCGACCGTGTCGCGCAGCAGCACGCGGGCGTCGCCATAGCGCCCCAGCCGGCGGTACACCTGGGCGAGCCCCGCACGGCTCCGCAGCGAATCAGGGTGACGGGGGCCGAGCACCCGCTCGAACCCGGCCCAGGCCTGCTCGTAGGCCAGCTCCGCCGCCGCCGTCTTGCCCGTCTTCTGGTAGGCGGCGCCGAGGTTGTTCCGCGCCGTAAGCGTGTCCAGGTGATCGGGCCCAAGGACGCGCTCCCGGTCGGCCACCACCCGCTTGTAGGCCGCGACTGCCTCTTTTGCCCGGCCGCTGGCCAGGTAGGAGTCGGCCAGGCCGTGACGCGTAGTCATCGTCTGCGGGTGCCGGGCTCCCTGGGCGCGCTCCCGGTCGGCCAGCGTGCGCCGGTAGAGGGTGATGGCGTCGGAGTACTGGCCCGCAGCCAGGTAGGCGGCGGCGAGCTCGTCCCGCGCGCCGAGCGTGCCGGCATGCCCGGGCCCGCAGACCTGCTCGAATTGGGGAACCGCGCGTTCAAGGACGGTGATCGCAGCCGGGAGCTGGAGCGCCGCCACGAGGGCGTGGCCCAGGCGGCGCCGCGCCTCGATCACGTCACGGTGATCCGGCCCGAGCTTGTGGGTCAGGCCGTCGAGTACCCACTGGAACCACGGAATGGCGTCGTCCGCGCGCCCGGCCGCAAGGTAGGCGTCGGCCAGCCGCTGGCCGGCCAGCATCGTGTCCGGGTGCCCGCCGCCGAGCAGGCGGCCGCCGGTCGTGGCCAGGTCGAGCCAATGGTCCACCGCGGGCTCGGTCAGGCGGGCGCGGTCCAGGCTGTCCCCCGCCCGCACCAGCAGGGGATGGCAGCCGCCGTCCCACAGCAGGTCTCCGGTGATCCGCCGGAGGGTCGCTACGCAGGATCGCAGGCCGGAAGCAGGCCAGCCGGGCAGCTCCCGTTCCGGCCAGGCCTGGAGCAGCGCGTCCGCGACCGAGCTCGCCGCCTGATCCGGCATGCCTTCGGGCATCGCGGCCCGCAGCGCCGCCTGCAGCACCGGGCTGATCCGGACGATCGGCGGTGCCGTGAACGGTTCGACGGTCAGCAGGCCGGCCTGTTCCAGCGCCGCCAGCGCCGCGCGGGCGCGCTCGCTGCTGGCCCGGACGCCGTCGTCGCCGAGGAAATCGCCTGCCGCAGGAGCGGCGAGGACGGTTTGGGGAATTCCGTGCCCGTCCAGCAGCGCGGCCAGGGCCAGCAGCAACTGGGCCGATCCGCCCGGCGCCAGCTGGTCCGCCCGTCCGAACGAGAACGTCCACGTCACCGCGGCTGCCGACGGCCGTGCGCTGGACGACTCCGCCAGCTGCTCCCGCCTGCGCACGAAATGGGCCCGGTACTCGCGGCACGACAGGGGGGAGTTGGCGATCACCGCGCTGGCCTGGGCCAGCGCGACCGGCTCGAAGTCCAGGTCCTGAGCCAGTTCGATCGCGCCGTGCCGCTTGTCCGGGTAGGCAGACAGGCGCCCGTTCAGATAGTTAATGGCCTCACGCAGGCTGAACGGCCCGACCGGCACGACCCGCATGCCGCCGGGGACGGCCGCAGCGTCGGCGGAGGTCACCAGCACCCGGCCGGCCGGACCGGCCGGCCACAGACCATCCAGGTTCGCCGGGTCGGCCAGGTCATCGAGTACCACGAGCCACGAACGGCTGGTCTCGCCCAGCCAGCTGAGGAACTGGGCGGCGACTGACTCACAGCTGCTCGCCTGGTCCCGGCCGGTCGCGGCGGCCGTCGCCGCGGCGTAGCCGGACAGCACCGAGGCCCGGCTCGTGGCCTCGATCCAGACCAGCAGGTCTACACCGCCTGACTGCCACAGCGACTCGGCGAAAGCTGCGGCGAGCTGGGTCTTACCCGACGACCTCAGCCAGTCCCGCGCATCGGGAGCCGCCCCCGGGCCAGGGACGGGAGCCGGGGCCGACGCCCTATCGGGGACGAGCGCGACCGCGGCCCCGGCCGGCAGCGCAGCCGCCAGGCCGGGGGCCGTCTCCAGCCTGGCAATGAAACCGTCGGCCAGCGGCGGCACTGTCCCGGACCGGATGGGCCAGGACGGCCGGCCGGGGGCCGCGCCTGCCGGGCCCGCGGGCGGCACTGCGCTGCTCATGGCGCGCTGCCCACGGCCCGCCGTACGCGGGCGGCCCGGCCGGGGCCGGCCTGCCTGGCTGAGCAGGTCATGTCGGGTTGCACCGTCCGTGCAACGGTGGCATGGCGGGCCCCGGACCGACCGGCGCGCGGAGCCGGTTCCGGCTCATTGGCTGCACCGACGTCGGCTGGCCGAGATGAAGAGGCCATATCCTTTCCCACCGCTGGCCCCGGCCGAGTCTGCCTTCGTCGGCGAAACCAGCGAGCGGCACATCGTTGCCCTAGCCTGCCAATTATCAGCGCGGATAGGCAATCCCCTCCAGTGACTAGGCCATTTCCCGGGTCCATGGCATCCGGATGCCGCCCGCTCCGGCAAGACGCGGCCCGATCCGGGAAAGGCGCGAACGACGTGCCCGACGTTCCCGGGCCAGCCGCCGACTCGTCAGGCACTGGCCCGGTGCCCGGCGGCGGCTGACCCAGCGCCGGCCTGGCTCACAGCTCCTGGCTGAAGGCCAGCACGGGGGTGGTCCTGGTGAGTGTATCCTTGCGGAAGAAGGCGGGGGCGGTGACGCGCATGAAGGCAAATCCGATCACTCCGGCCACCGCGGCCAGCGCGGCGATGATGAAGATACCGCCGATCTGCCAGTGCAGGACCGGCACCGTCCACTTGGTGTAGCTGTTGGACGCGACCCAGTCGCTCTGCAGGCTGTAGAAGCCAGCCGCGTACATGATCAGCCCGCCTAGCCCGGGCAGGATGCCGCGCATCCACAGATTCCGGCCGCTGCTGGTCAGCGTGGCCCGGTAGTACCAGACACAGGAGAACGCAGTGAGCCCATAGTAGAACGCGATGTACAGGCCAATCGCGGTGACCGCGTCAGCGATCGGGTTGCCGCCGGAGATGTAGTTCAGCGGGATGTACAGGATGATCGAGATCGCGCCCATCACGAGAGTGGACACCGTCGGGGTCAGGTACCTGGGGTTGATCTTGGCGAACGACTCGGGCAGGGCCCCGTAGGCGGCCATCGACAGCGTCGTGCGCGCGGTCGGCAAGATCGTGGTTTGGGTCGAGGCGGCGGCCGAGCTGAGCACCATGAGGATCAGGAGTCGGGACAAGACCGTGCCGAGCCCGGAGGTGCCGAAGATCGCGCCCCCGGTGACCGACAGCACGTCGAACTGGTGCGCCGGATTCGTCAGCCCCACGCCCTTGCCGCCGATGCCGGCGAACGCCTGCACGGCGATGATCACGATCACGTAGGTGACGAGCAGCACGACCGTCGAGATGATCGCCGCTCGGCCCGGCGTCCGGGACTTGTCCGCGGTCTCCTCATTCACCGACAAGGCGGTGTCCCAGCCCCAGTAGATGAACAGCATCAGGATGATCCCGGACACAAAGGCCGAGACGGGCAGGTGCGACGGCGACAGCCAGCTGAAGCTCAGGTGCAGAGAACCGGGCGGCGGATGACTGCCGAACACCCGGACCAGCGCCGTGACCGACATGGCCAGCAGCAGGATGATCTCGATGGACAGCAGCGCCTTCTGGAAGTTGGCCGAAACCTCGATGCCGCGGTAGCAGATGTAGGTCATCGCGACGATCCACAAAATGCCGACCAGCAGCACCCAGCCGCTGGAGGCATTGCTACCGATCGCGCTGTTCGGTCCCTGGATGAGGAAGAACAGGTACTGCCCGGCAACCTGGGCCAGGCTGGCCATGACCAGGACGTCGGCCGCCACGACGCCCCAGCCGCCGGCCCAGCCGGTTTTCGGCCCGAACGCCCGGGCCGCCCAGATGAACGTCGTCCCGCAGTCGGGATCGGCCTTGTTCAGCTCGCTGAAGCCGATCGAGCACAGCAGCATCGGCACGAACGCCAGCACGGCGACCAGCGGGGACTTCAGCCCGACGGCGGCCACCACGAAGAACAGCGTCGCGGCCAGGCTATAGGCCGGGGCGGTGGAGGCCACGCCCATGACCACGCTGGACACCAGGCCAAGAGCGCCCGTCTTGAGACCCTTGTCCCTGGGCTCCCCCCCTGACCGCAGGCCAGAACTGAAGATGGCCATGGCTCGCCTTCCTGTTAGTCGCCCAATATTGCTGCGATTCCGGCCCGATGATGCCCGGGACACACTAGCGCGGGACCGCCAACGACGACTTTTCAGGCTACTGCGGTCGCTGTAGGACGGATGGTAATCGAGTTCGAGCGCCACAGTCCCCTGTTCGGAGCCCAGCGAACCGGCCCGGCTGTCGGGTCCAGTAGGCCGACGATGGCCGAGGTGTACCGCCGGAGGCCTTAACGGGCGCTGGCAGGTCCGGGATTGTCAACCCAGCGGGCAGCTGCGTCGAACGTGTCCGCCGGGGTGCTGTTGAACGCGATCGCAGCATCGGGAGCGTATCGCCGCACCAGATTGAGCACCTGCTCGAACAGGTCGAGCCCTATCACGAGGACTTGGGGTGTCGGGGCTGTCGTGTCCACCTCCGGAATCCTACGTCGCAGGAGCAACAGCCAGGCCTGCGGATCGACGTGCCAATCGCTCGCGCGAAATCGTTTACCACAGATCGCCGCCAGTAAGCACGTACAGGAACGGCACGAGCGGGATGAGACTGAAGATCCCCCACGCCAGCTTCCCGCCCGTCCCCAAGTCGGGCCGGTCGGAGGCCAAGTCGATCCAAATCAGCACAACGGCGATCGGATGCAGAAAACAGACCAGAATCTCGAGAAGCTTCTTCATCCTCTGAACCTACCCGGACCGGGTAGGCGGTCCCCGGCCTGCCATCCGAATCGACCGGTCAAGGCGCGATGAACGACGTCCCAGCGGGACAGTGAGCAGCCGCCCGCGGGAGCGAGGGCTCAGCCGGGGGGCGCATGCCCGGTCACGGCGGTGAAGGCAATGGTCTGCGTCCACCAGGCCGGATCGGCGCACCGGGCGAGGAACGTGTCGATGGACCGGTCATCCAGCTTGCCGGAGGCCACCAGCCCAGCGCGCAACTCGGTGATCGTCTGCTGCCAGTACGAAGCCCACGGTGAGCCGCCGTTGTACAGGGCAGTCTCTGCGGTAGCCTGCACGTCCTCCACTCCCAGCCCGGACAGCATCGCCGGCAGCCGCCGGCCGATGAAGTAGTCGATCCCCTGCTCGCGCGACCAGGCCAGCCATCCCTCCCAGAATGCCCGGACCTCGGCCGGCTCGGCGATACTGACCGGCAGGAAATCCGGCTCGATCAGCAGGATCCCCCCGCCTGGTCGCGCGCTGGCCACAAGGTTGGCCACGGCAGCCGCAGCATCGGTGACGTGATGCAGCACGGCGCGGGCCGTCACCAGATCGAAGTCTCCCGGCTCGACCGGCCCCGCGACGATGTCGGCCTGGCGGAACTCCAGGCCCGGCGGCCCCCCGCTGACCAGGGACAGGTCTAGATCTACTGCCAGCGCCCGCCCGCTGGGCGCGATCCGCTCGGCGAGCCAGGCCGAGATGGAGCCGTTGCCACAGCCAACCTCGAGCGTCCGCGCTCCCGGCCCCGCGCCCAGCTGCTCAATGTGACGGCGGTGCATCGGATCGAGCAGCCGCGACATCAGGGCCAACCGCTGGCGCTCGCCTTCCCGGCGGTGGTCAAGCACGTACTCTGACACGCTGTTCCCCGCAGCCCATGCTCACGATTCCCCTCCACAGGCCCTGAGGCCCTCCGCCCCAGCAGCCTACGCCCGGCATGACGATCAAGCCCGGCACGGCGCAGCAGCGACGCGCCAGCACCCGCGACCATGGCGACGGGGAGCCGGGGCGCCAGCGTGCCGGGATCTGGTCCCTGTCCCGCTGGCCATGCACCGGCAGGCGCCGTGATCAGGACTCGAGTGACAGGGTGCGCCGCACTTCGTAGTCGATCGCGTCCATGGAGATCATGATCGATCGTGCAGCGAACAAGAGCCCGCCGAGCAGCGTCACGGTCCCGGCCAGGACCAGAGCCAGGGCGGTAGTCCCTGCCGCTCCGGAGCTTGCAGTCACGGCGACCCCGATGGCGATGACGCTGAGCACCAGCACGGCCACGCCGGCAAAGATGAGAAGAACGGCATTGTGCAGCAGGCGATGATGGCGCAAGAGCATGGGCAGCTGGGTATCGATCTGGGTCAGCCGTTCCCGGCCAGCCGGTGGCACCTCGGCGGCTGACAGCAGTGTCCCGGCGGCGCTGGTGAAGATGTCCAGGCGCTCACCATCCATGGCGCGCATGCGGTCGTTGACCGAGCTGTACATCGTCAGCAGGGCGCCGGACAGGATCGCAGCCGTCGTGATAAGCACCACCGGCGCCACCATCGCCTGGATTGCTGTGACGGCGATCGGGTTCATCAGCCCAGCCTAGGAGAGGAGCGCTGGCGGAACCTCCTGTTGAGCGTCGGCCCGGCTGCCGAAACGCGATCCTGGCTCCGCCGGCCCACCCCACCGCATCGGCACCAGGTGGCACCTGCCGTGCTCTGAAGGCACCGCGAGCATCGGCTCAGCTGCCCCTGGCCCCCAGGCCGCAACCGCGGCCTGTTGACGAAGTAGTCTGGCTGCCGACTGTTGACGAAGTAGTCTGGCTGCCGGATGCTATGTTGATCGTGATTAGGATGAAAATGAGTGCTAGGTCTGAGAGATCACGGGCCCACCAAGGTGGCGCCTGGTCCCCCGTTCTCGCGGTTTGCGTCGCCGTGGTCGGGCTAGTTGCGCTGGTCGGCTGCGGTAGCAGCAAGCCGGCTTACTGCTCGGACCGAACCAACCTCGAGAACTCCGTCAAGGGGCTAACGAGCCTGAACACCAGCAGCGGGATCAGCGGCCTGGAATCGCAGGTCAAGAAGATCGAAAGCGACGCCACCGCGTTGGTCAGCTCGGCTAAGAGCGACTTCCCCAGCCAGACCAGCGCCATCACGTCGTCAGTCAACGCGCTCAAGAGTTCCGTCGCGGCCCTGTCATCGAGTCCCTCCGCAGCGGAGATCACCGCGGTCAGCAAAGACGCGGCCAGCGTGGTGAACTCGGTTAAGAGCTTCACGGACGCGACGAGTTCAAACTGCAGCTGACCCCAGCTCGAGTCCCACGGTCCTTGCACCTCGGGAGAACAGGGCATCAAATGGTTCAGCCAGCGCAAGCGTTTCACTAAAACTAGCGCCGCTTGCTCCACTCCGTAAGGAACGATGGGAAGACAGGCGGGCGTCGTGCTTTACGTGCTCGCGCTGGTAGCCGTCGTGGTCGGCGTGGACGTCCTGTTCCTCAGGAACCAGTTCTGGGAGCGGCTGATAGTTAACGTCGGAATTGTCCTGGTGTTCGGGGCGTTCTATTTGAGGTTCCTGAAACGTCCATGAGCGCACCCGACGCGTACGCGCAGAGTTCCCGGACGCCAGGTCCGGGAACTTCTGCCCCGCGTAGGTCACTGCCAGCTCGGTGCTGAACGGATCCTTGACGTCCCGGTAGTAGTCCAGGCAGCCGTAGAGGCCCTCGACGTGCTCGGCCGGCACCAGGTTCAGGAAGTTCTCGTCGAAGTACGTGCACACGATGTGCCCGCCCCTCGCCGCGAGGCGCCCGGGGCGCCAGGTGCCGGGGGCGACACCAAGTGCTACCGGCGGGTGCTCCGTCCGGCGGCAGCCACCAAGCGGTCCGTGGCCGATGAATCGGCTGGGGGCTTGGCGGGCGGGCGGATGAGGCCGGCCGCCCTCGCCTCGTCGGTACACGTCGCCTCTACCACGGCAGAGATTGCCGCAATCGCGTCCGGCCTGAACTCGATCGGGTGACCCACACTTGCCGAGAGGTCCCAGGCGTGCATGATCGCGTCAACGGTCGGGAAGTTGACGACCACGGCCCCGGGCAGCTCCCCGAATGGTGTCGCGTGCGTCGCCTCCAGCACGCCGTCCCTGCCCCACATCGCCAACGCCCGCTCGACGGTCTGGTCGGCGACGGGTATGAGGTTGCCCCCGATGGGAACTGCCCCCATCGTGTCCGCTGCCGACACGAGCTCCTGGCCGGTGACCATGCCGGCCCACAGCAGCTGGTTGTTCAGCGCATGGCTCGCCAGCCGACGAACTGTCCAAGGCTCGCAGTTCGTGACAATGTCCATGTGCGCGTCGTCGAGCATGGCCACCACACCCCGGAGCTCGTCCAACGCGTACTCGAGTGTTGCCAACTGATCCATGTCTCTCTCACTCGGTGCCGGACCAACTCGCCTCGAAACCGTATAGCCCGCGGGGTTCGGGAGGGTACTTGTCAGCGGAGCGCCCGTCACTTTACCAGGACCGGCTTTCCGGCCGGTCAGCAAGGTGGGATCCGCCTCAGCGTGGTCAACGGTCTTGTTGATGGCGCACTTGGGCAACGCGCAGCGGCCAGGACGGAGGCTCTAACTCGGTCCGGCAAAGTGCGTGTTCTAGACCTATGTTCTCGTCGGGCGCACAGGTGTACGATCACGTCCGCAACCAGCCACCTCCCTGCTTACCAAGCGAATGGAGCTGAGATGGCAGGCCAAGGCAGCCTGGAACTGCTTGAGGATCCTGTCGCCACAGCGTTTCTGAGCTCGGTCAACCCGGCGAGGCTGGCCTACACCTGGATCGACGGCAGCCCGAGAGTTGTGCCGATCTGGTTCCACTGGGACCGTGATCAATTCATCCTCGGATCGCCGCAGAAAGCTCCGAAGCTCAAAGCGCTCGCTGCCGACCCCAGAGTGGCACTGGACCATGACCGCGACTAACACGGGCCCCTTTGAGCTGTTCGGCCGCGCGCGTGCCTCTTCCCGAGGATCTCGCGGTCAATGGGCTGATGTGGAACTTCCTGTGGCAGTTCTACTCTGCCGTCGAGGACTGGGCGGCCTGGGCGGCTGCGGAGGTCACCCACTGGCCCGACGACCTGCACTCCACAGCCGACGCCTACGCCCGGGCAACGGACATGTTCCGGACCGCGCTCGACACGCCACGAGGACAACCCGGAGCACCGCCCGGATGACCGCCGCCTGGCTGGACGGCGACGCCCCGCAGCTTGCGGACGGCGCCTGGTCCATGTCTGGCTGCCGGTCCGGAGCGCGGGTCCGTCGAGATTACGTGGCGCTGGGCGTGATCGGCAACATCGCGACCCTGGCCCCTCAGCGGGAGTCATGGCCGGCCGTCAGGGTCCGGGCGTAAGGCCTGGGCAGAGATCGTTGTTGGTGATCTGGTCGAAGATCGCCAGATGTTGCTGGTAGATCCCGCCAGCCAGCAGCTGCTGGTCGGTCTGGGAAGTCCCTTCACCGGCAGCCCAGTCGTTGCAGAGCTGCTCACCTGTGGTGTCCAGCCATCCGGTCGGCGCGACGATGCCGGCATTGGCGATGTCGGCTTCGTACGTCGGGAACTGACCAGCACCGTAATTGGGATTCGCCGGAACAGGCGCATTCTGTGACGCCGCGTTGTTGTTGATGATGATCTTGTTCTGCGGTGCTGGTGTGGGCGTCAGCTTGGGTGCCGATGATGGATTTGCCACCCTGGCAACAGGCGCGGCCTGCGGTGCCGGTGAGCTGACTGCTTGTGACACGGCCAGGCCAAGACCAGAGCATGCAACGGCCGATGCGGCAACGATGGCCGCCACCTTTCCGTTAATATTGAGTTGCATAACAACTCCCCCTTTGATTTGGCCCGTTCTGCTGAACGTTCCCCAGGCCTCCGGAGAGGCCAGAGCCAGCGTTCAGCCGGTCTGAGTCAGACTGGCGGACGTGATGATGCCGTTATCCACCGTGTAGGACCCAGTGAAGTACTGGACCACTCCAGTTGCCGTGTCCAAAGCGGAGACGTTAACGTTGACCGTATCGCCCGACTCCCAATTCTCCGTGACCACTTGGTTAGCGGAATTCGCAAAGCCTGCGGCAAATTGACCGTAGGTCTGGCCAATGGTCGCACCGCTCCCTAGAAGTGCCCACGCATCACCATAGTCGGCGGACTGGATATCTCCGTAGTATGTCTGTACGACACCCCACGGATCGGCCGTTACGGCAGCCTGCGGCGGTGCCGGTGGAACCGTAGCCATTGGATTGTTGTTGATGATGATCTGGTTCTGCGGCGGTGCCGCCTGTGTCTCTTTCGGTTTCGGTGCTGTCGCCTTTTCCGGTGCCGGTGCTACCACCTTGTGAACAGCCACGTGCTGCGGGGCCGGTGAGCTGACTGCTTGTGACACAGCCAGGCCGAGACCAGCGCATGCAACGGCTGTTGCGGCAACGATGGCCACCAGCTTCCCGTTAATATTGAGTTCCATAACACCTCCCCCTTTGATTTGGCCCGTTCGGCTGAACGTTCCCTCCAGGCCTCCGGAGAGGGCCAGAGCCAGCGGTCAGAACCCGCCACCTGTCTGGTGGCTGAGGATCCACCAGGAGCCGGGCGGCTGGTGCCAGTCCCAGAACCAGGACTGGGTGCTGCCCCTGCGGTAACGATCTTCCTGATGATCTTCATGATGCCCTCCAGACTTGCATCGCGAGCAAGGCCTGAGTCGCCGACACCCGCTTGGGCGCCGGTAGAAAGAGGGCGAAGTCCACCTTGGTTGATGCTGGTGACGGGCACTGGCACCGCATTGCCGACCGGATTCCGGAGCCTGGCCGGTTCTCAGAACCGATGTCCGATCCATGGTGCCGAACTGACCGGATAGGGAAATCCACCGCCCGGCCGCGCAAGTAGGTGTCGGCGTTCAGCCCGGTCGGCTCAGCGCTGGCGCGCCGATGGCGGCGGCCCGGCTAGTAGACGACGACCGGCTTCGTGCTCCGGCCGCTAGCTGCCGTAGCTGATCCGAGGCCGACACCCTGGCTCATAGCGGCGATACCCGCTAGTG